>NZ_MBTG01000009.1 GCF_002027705.1 Paenibacillus ferrarius
CACCCTCACACCCATCCCTCTTCTATTCTACTTTGAGCTGCCTTCCACTTCTTTGTTCTCTAACCGGTCTGAGACCCGGTATTCGTATCCATATATCCCTTTGTAATACTCTGGATACATAGCTCCTCCACAGCTTTCACATGTAAATTGTGGCGGTACTGCCCGGTCCCCTCGATCCATTCGATCAAAATCTTGCACGACATTAAGCGGTATGCTTTCCACTTCCGAACAAGTCAAACATATATACTTCACTGTCTGTTTCGACAGCACGTAGTTGCTTAGGGACAACTGGGGTTTCTTCTTTTTGCTTTTTGTTTTTTTGCTTCCCGGTGAGATCTCGAATCATCCTTTCTAAACAGCCTCGCGCTCTCTCGCAGACTGCATATTTAATCGTTAGTTTGCCTTCTTCTAGACAGACTTCCCCCTTGTATTCATAGTAACATTCGCACTTTGGACACACCAGCGGGTCTTTACCCGTTATTCTTTGTATTCGTTCTCTCCAATTTCTGCGCTTCAGACGTCTTTGAGCGCGTACGATCCACTTCCTTGCTTCTTTTTGCCAACTTGTCACCAGCATTTTACTTACCTTTTTCAGCCTGCGCGAATAGACCCCATAATACCGGATTGTTTTAAAGTTTTCATCCGGAATATGCCGTATGACCCTTGCAATAAATTCTTCGACCGTTACTTTTTCCGTCTTCTCTTCCCCACTTTTTTTATCGTGGTAGCTGAACACGACGTATTCCCCGTCATAGGACTGGATTCGCTTTAACGCAATAGCTGGTCGCTTTATGTAGCGTCCTATGTAGCCTAGCTGGTTCTTTACGTTCCCTTTTTGTTTCGGCGCATGCACATAAAAACCTTCCCCATTGGCCGAGTAGGCTTGCTGCAGTCTGGACTGTACTTGTTTCTTCTCTTCTTCGTTCAAGCTTCTTCGAATGAGCTTTAACACCACAGTTTGCCACTGTTTTCTAAGCATTTCGAACGGCACGTAATCATACGTTTTCCATTCTCCATTTGATTTCATTCCACCCATCGTCACCAGCATATGGACATGTGGATTAAAGTTCAGACGTGAGCCAAAGGTATGTATTCCCGCAATGATGCCAGGTGTAATCTTATGTTTCTTTTCAAAATGTTCTTTTATGATTCGCACGGCCTCGTCCATGAATTCTTTCAACATTTTCCGATGCTGCAAAAAGACGCGCCATAACCCTTCATCAATGGTAAATACCACATGTCGATGATTGACTTGGAAGACATCTTCCATCAACACGCGGCTCCATTCTTCCGTTTCGCCACAGGAGCATGTTGTGCAAAAACGGCCTTTACAGCGGTACGGCACTCTCCTTATGTCATGGCATCCTTCACAGACTAAAATTTTGAATCCATTTCTAGGATCACCACAGCCACGGAACTTTTGTACCTCTTTGATGACATTTGGCCTCATATGTTCTTTATGCTTTTCTACAAAGGCATCCCAATGCCGATGTTCATCAAAAAATATTCGCTTCATTACGTTCGGGTCCATACCTCTATTTTACCAAAAATTTTAAATAAGGGGTAAGCTTCGCTCACCCCAAACCCCGAAACATATAAATTCTTATATGTTAAATAAGGGGTAAGCTTCGCTCACCCCAAACCCCGAAACATATAAATTCTTATATGTTTAAATAAGGGGTAAGCTTCGCTCACCCCAAACCCCGAAACATATAAATTCTTATATGTTAAAAAAAAGCTGCCCTGAAGTAGATATATCTACTTCAGGACAGCTCTTGTGTATATTATGACCTGCGTAAAGGCTTCTTCGACCTTGGGGGACCCAGTATCTCGGCCCAAACAACGCCCTGCAGCAGTTGTTCTTGCTTAAGCTCTTCGGGAAAAGAATTGGGTGAAGAGATCGTATTTGCATAAATAGGCGAGTTTTCAGCACCTATTTGAGATGAAGAACCAAAGGGAGATGCTTTAGCCTTTGACGCTGCGGCTTTGGCGCTGCCGCTGTTAGAACGGCCGAAATCGTCCGCTGTGCTGTTTTGTGGAGCCGGCCCACCAAACCCTTGCCGGGCTGGCTTCGGTGCTTCAACAGGCCTTGAGGACGGTGTAGACGTCTCGCCGAATGAAGGCATTCGTGATTGCGGAGCTCCTTGCTTCCCGCGCTTCTTGCCGCCAACCTGATACAAAAAGGTGATTGCAATGATGACCAGATACCAATGCTTCACCAGAAATTCAATGAGTTGTTCCACGAGATCACCTCATAAACCTATTATTCTTTCTCACTCTTGCCGTCGTTTAATTTGCCAAGGGAAGAGCGCATTTGTGTATCTGCGTCGATATTTTTGAGATTCATATAATCCATGACGCCTAATTTGCCGTTGCGAAGCGCCTCGGCCATAGCCAGCGGAACTTGCGATTCCGATTCGACAACTTTTGCGCGCATCTCAACGACTTTGGCCTTCATCTCTTGTTCGGCCGCAACCGCCATTGCGCGTCTTTCCTCAGCTTTCGCTTGAGCGATTCGTTTATCCGCTTCCGCTTGTTCCGTCTGTAAATGGGCGCCGATATTTTTGCCAACATCAACATCTGCAATATCAATGGATAAGATTTCAAAAGCGGTGCCGGCATCTAACCCTTTGCCAAGAACCGTCCGCGAAATTAAATCCGGATTTTCAAGAACATCCTTATGCGAATCGCTCGAACCTACCGTTGTAACAATCCCCTCGCCAACCCGGGCAATAATCGTCTCTTCGCCTGCACCCCCGACTAAGCGGTCTATGTTGGCACGTACGGTAACTCTCGCAATAACCTTAACCTCAATACCGTTCTTAGCCACTGCTGAAACGTTTGGCGTTTCAATGACTCGTGGATTAACGCTCATTTGTACCGCTAACAAAACATCCCGTCCTGCGAGATCAATGGCTGCTGCACGTTCGAATTCCAGATGAATTTTCGCACGATGTGCGGCAATGAGAGCATTAACAACCCGGTCCACGTTACCGCCGGCAAGAAAGTGACTCTCCAGCTGATTCACACTGAGATCAATCCCGGCTTTCGTCGCTTTAATCATAGGATTCACAATCCTGCTCGGAGTTACCCGGCGGAGCCTCATAGCAATTAGCGTAATAATGCTGATGCGAACACCGGACGCAAGCGCCGAAATCCACAGCATCACAGGTACAATACTTAACAAAATCGAAAGTGCGATGATAATAACGGCTGCAAGCAGCACTAAATATAAGCCCGGTTCAATATTCATTTTGTTTCCTCCTAATCAAGTTTTGGTTCCATTTCCTTCACAACCACTCGAGATCCTTCCACTTCTACCACAATAATGGATGTTCCGATTGGAATAAAGCTTCCATTCGTTACGACATCGATGCGCTCACCTTGAATGATCGCCGTCCCTGCAGGCCGAAGCGGCGTGATGGCTTCTCCAGTCAGGCCGATCAAATGCGCCCGATCCGGGCTCGATGTAAAGCCTTTGTCAGTTGTTAGCTGCTCTTTCAAAATAAAACGGTTCCATACCCCACGATGCTTAAACGTCCTGATTGCAAAAGCAATCACCACAATAGCAATCAACAGCGCGATTCCAAGCATAAGCGCGGCTTCTTTGGGATCGGACGAAGCCATCAACACGCCGCCAAAGAGACAAATCGCCCCCAAGACGCTTAGTATCCCGAAACTGGGAACTACTAATTCCAAAATAAGCAGAACAAGTCCTAGCCCAAATACGGCCAAATCCCCAAACCCAGCGAAACCCGCCAAGTAAAAACCCAGGAAATAAAGCGCAAAACCTGCAACCCCAGCCAAAGCAAGCAAGCCGCCGCTAAAGAATAGCAGTTCCAATGCAATTCCAATAATACCAACTAACAGCAGTACGGTTGCAGTAACTGGATGAGTCAGAAAAGCGGATAAGTTTTCAGCAAACATCATCTTTCACTCCTTCCCTGAATCTTCCTTATCATTAATATGTACGCTGGAACAACCAAACTGTTTCATTTTACAAAAAAATAAAAGGCCGAGTAGATAGATATCCCCTCGGCCTTGTCAAACATATTTTGTATTATCCCAATAATTGTTGAACTAACTGATTGATAAGCTTACCATCAGCACGTCCTTTAACCTGAGGCATCAATGCCGTCATCACTTTGCCCATATCCGCTTTGGAAGAAGCACCAATTTGTTGGATGGTCTGCTGTACAATGGCTTTCACTTCTTCCTCAGAAAGCTGTTGCGGCATGTACTCAGCTAGAATAACAAGTTCTGCCTTCAGGCCCTCGGCCAAATCATCTCTGCCGGCCTTCGTAAATTCTTGGAGGGAATCCTTACGCTGTTTGATTTCACGAGTTAGAACGTCAAGCACTTCATTGTCATCTAAGGCTCTTTTCAGATCAATCTCTTGGTTCTTAATGGTAGATCTCACCATTCGAATAACCGAGAGTTTGAACTTGTCCTGACTCTTCATCGCTTGCTTCATATCTTCGTTCAATCGATCGCTTAAGCTCATGTTGCCTCCTAGAACTTTCTCTTACGAGCAGCCTCTGATTTAAGCTTACGCTTAACGCTAGGCTTGTCATAGTGTTTACGTTTCTTAACTTCTGCTAGAATGCCATCCTTAGCGATGGAACGCTTAAAGCGACGAAGTGCAGCATCTATAGTTTCGTTCTTACGAACTCGAGTTTCTGACAACAGTTTTCCCTCCCTCCGAACAGACCATCTAAGATCAAACGGTTCATCAAATCCCATTATAGGTGATAGTAATTAGGGTGTCAATCGAATACTTTCGATTCTTGAAAGAGAGCCTTAATTATGAACGCCTAAAGGGGATAATCGTGCCCCTGCCATTAAATGATAGTGAAGATGATGAACAATCTGCCCAGCATTTGCTCCGATATTCGTAATTACGCGATAACCAGATTGTTCAACTTCTAGTTCTCTAGCAATTTGTGCGGCAGCACCTTGAATGTGACCGATTAACGCCCAATCCTCATCTCCCGCATCTGCCAGAGAAACAATATGCTTCTTGGGGATGATCAGCACATGAATCGGCGAAGCAGGCTGAATGTCGTGAAAAGCTAGAATCTGATCATCTTCATACACTTTCTTTGAAGGCAGATCACCTGCGACGATTTTACAAAAAATACAATCACTCATAATTAAGCTTGTCCCTCCACTTTCGTAACCTTCTCCCTTAATTTTATCGGAAATCATCGAAAAAATCCAATCCGATCAGGACATTTTATTGGAACATTTGCAAAAAAAAGAAACACCGCCGTTTCCGATCGATGTTCCCTAGCGAAATGCACTCGTATCTATTAATAATAAGGAAGCAGCGACAAGGCTAATAGTCCGGCTAACGGCAGAACCTGTCTTGCAAAACGCCGTCTGCCAAACCCATAGCCAGGATAAAAATCAATTTATGCGAGCGACTAAATTCGGTTATGCTGCTTTTTTTGCGCTTGGTGGATTTTCTTCCACTTGGCTTTCTCGGCCGCTTGCAGCGCCTTGTCTTCTTTGCGGGCTATAAAGGCGAGCTCTTTCTGCAATTTCAAATAGCTTTGAAACCGGTCAGAAGTAAGCACCCCTTCATCCAGCGCCATTCTCACCGCACATTTGGGTTCATTCTCATGTTTGCAATCTTGAAAAAAGCACCTTTCCGCGATATCCTCAACGTCTTGAAACGAGGTGCTAAGCCCATCTGAGGCATCCCAGAGCTGAAGCTCGCGCATCCCCGGCGTATCAATGAGAATACCGCCTCCAGGCAATGCAATAAGCTCACGATGGGTCGTCGTATGCTTCCCTTTGTCATCTCCGAAGCGGATATCCCCAACGTCCAGAATTTCTTTGCCAAACAGGTGATTGGCTAATGTAGATTTGCCGACACCCGAGGAGCCAAGCAGAGCAACGGTCTGGCCAGATGTCACGTAGGCTCCTAACTGCTCCAATCCTCGCTGCTCGGCGGCGCTGATAATATGAATAGGCACGCCAACGGCAACAGCTTCAACTTCTGCGGCAAGAGCTTCCGGGTTTTCACATAAATCTGCTTTGCTGAGCACGATCACAGGATTTGCTCCGCTTTCCCAAGCCAATACCAAATAACGTTCAATCCGGCGGATATTAAAATCCTGATTGAGTGCGGTAACCAAGAAGACCGTATTCACGTTGGTCGCAACGATTTGCTCATCTGTGACTTGACCGGCCACTTTCCGGGAAAACTTACTTTGTCGCGGCAATACCGCATGGACGGTCGCCCGCTGCTCCTCTTCCCGAACGGTAAGCACAACCCAATCGCCGACAGCGGGATAATCCTCGCGCCGCAGCGCGAGGTGACGCATTTTACCGGAAATCTCAGCTAACATCTCGCCGGATTCGGTTAGAACACGGTACATATGTTTATGTTCCAAGGAAACCCTTCCAGCTTGGTACCCTTCGTTCTGATAAGGTTCAAACGCTTTTTCAAAAAATGAATTCCAGCCTAAATCGGTTTTAATCAAGTGTGTTAGTCCATCCTCTCATCGCTTTCTAATTGTAAGTATAGACGGTGAAAAGCGGTACCACACGGGAAACAATCGTTTAGATTAATCTTTCCTCTTTTGTTTTTAAACAAAGGTTAATTCGATTGTAGACTATCGGTCTATTTTTGCATATAATAGGAATAAATGATGCTTGGAACGGAGTGAGCGGTTGAGTCAATTCATGCGAGCCACTACCCGCAAAAAACGAGATGTCATGATGGAAGTTGCTTTAACCATGTTCATGGAAAAAGGGTATGAGAATGTGTCCGTAGACGATATCATCGCGGCGACCCATACATCCAAAGGAACTTTTTACCACTATTTCAAAAGTAAAGACGCCCTCATCTCAGCCCTTTACACCAAGCAAATCGAATTAATCCAGGATTGGGTCAAACAGCCTCCTTCCAAGGTCCAATCTCTTGAGGGGCATATCAATCGATTATTTTTAGACTTGTCGTCTAACATCGGGATGTCACCCCGTCTTATTCGCAGCTTGCAAGCCATTTCCTTACAAAATGAAACCGTCAAAATGGTCGAGCAGCAGCAGCTGAACATCCTTGCCGAAAGCTTGCTGCATTGGCTGCCCGATCCCCGTAAAATCGATTTGCTGGTCTGCATGTATATAGGAACGATCCGAACTTGGTGCAATCAGGATAATGCCGACTTACTCGAAATGATGACAAACAATTTAGCCTGGATATGGGTAGGACTTCGTTCCGAAGCGCCTTTCGCCTCATTGCAGGTAGATCCAGTCCCTAAGGAGGACAACAACATGAAAATTGCCATTATCGGCGGAGGTCTCGCCGGCCTGACCGCAGCAGCTTACTTATCCGAGAATCCTAACATCGAAGGTATTCTATTCGAGCGCAGCCCGCAGCTTGGCGGACGCGCTTTTACTTATGAGAAGGCAGGCTTCACGCTCAATTACGGAGCACATGCCATCTACGGCATTGATCGCCATACGTTAACCAACATGGAACGGGAACTGGGCCTTTCGTTCTCGTCCAAGCAAGTGGACAAGCGCAAAGTATTTTACGCCAAACATAACCAGCTTACACCTGCGCCGCTTGATGCGATTAACCTTTTGAAAACCGATTTGCTCAGCACGGCTCAAAAAGTCCGGTTCGTAGGCGAAATTGCCGCGATCATCGCAAACATTCATAATTTAAAAAATTACGCAACTTTGGCTGATTATTTGGCTGAATCCAACGCGGACGAGGACGTTAAAGAACTTTGGGAGCATCTCGTTTGCTCGAACTTCTTCATCACGCCTGAAGATGCTCGCAATGTTTCGGGAGCAGTGATCAGCGAGTATTACCACAATCTGTTCCTCTCCTCTAAGCCCGTTAATTACGTGTTAGGCAGTTGGGCTGTCATTACCAATCAATTAAAACAAAAGCTGACGTCCTCAGGCAGATGGGAAATCGCCCTTCAAGAAGGCGTCGAGAGCTTGCGCTACGCTGATCGCAAATTCTTTCTCCAAACCAAAACGCGGGAGCTTTCGTTTGATAAAGTCATTTTCGCCATGCCTGTCCAGCAAGTCGTCAAGCTGTTAAAAGGCACAGCCTGGGAACCTTTCCTTGCCCCTTACGAATCCAATACAGCCACCGAAGTTATGGTGTATGACGTAGGCTTAAGCCAAGTTGTCGCCAGACCTTTCAGCTATATCAGCGATATGGACAATAAGCTGTTCATCAGCGACGTGTCCGCAACAGACCATACTTTGGTGCCGGAAGGCGGCCAATTGCTGCAAGGCATCGCCTACCTTAGCGATCAATTCGAAAGCGACGAACATCGTAAAGCCTACTTGGAAGAAAAGAATAAGCAAATGGAAGCTCTGTTCGACAAGCATTATCCAGGCTGGCGCGATGTGACCGCAGTGAAGCGGGTCTCGAAGAAAGCGATGGTTGCCAGCGTGAAGAACATTGCTACGAACAATCTCCTGCCAACGCGCATAGAGAATGTGCCCTTCTACTTCTGCGGCGATGGCTGTACAGGCAAAGGTGAGCTTGCCGAACGCGCCTTCTCCAGCGCTCGCAGCGCGGCCTTGTCGATCGTTCAAGAAGTGCAGCAAGCTTTGCAAAGCGTTTGATCCTACTACCATCGAGCAAATCCTTGTTCGAATAAAACAAACCAGCGGCCCCCGTTATGCGGGAGCCGCTGGTTTTGGTTTATTGCTTTGTCACACGCACATCATCGATATGCAGGGTCGTTCCACCTGGTGAATCTACATAGAAGCCAACATCAAGCTGGCCATTCGTCACCAGAATATCACTGACGCTGATGTATTTCCAAACGCCACTGTTGCTGATATTCGCGTAAATTGCAGAGCCGCCGTAATTTTGGATTTCTGCTCTGGCTGTCGTTGGGGTCGTGTTCTTCATACGGACCCAAGCTTCAAACTTATACTTCACATTGTTGACAGGTACCGCAATCGTTTGGTGAAGGCTTTGCTGATAAGCACCGGCGGCGAAGAAATAGGCACGCTTGTCGCCTGACCATGGCGATTCCGGTGGATTGGTCGTCGAGCCGCTGTCAATGCCATATGCAATGGCCTGCGTGCTCGGATGCCACTCGACCCAATTGTGGCTTTGGCTCGTATCGCGCTCGAAATCAGGATTGTCGAGCAAATTCTGCTCAGAAGATGGCGTTCCCGGCGCCGCGGTAGACAGCAGTAACCGATCCAGATTAATGTTGCCGCTATCCGCTGCATCGTATTTAAACGCAATCGTATTAGCACCAGCGTTCAAAGAGACCGTCTGTACATTGTCTTGCCAAACGTTCCAATTGCCTCCGGGGCTTGTGAAGCTGGTTTGACCCAATTTAGTTCCATTAATGTAAGTGCTTAGTGTTTTCGTCGCGCTATTTCCATTGGCATAACGCAAAGCGACCTGATAGGTTCCAGCGCTCGGAACATTAACATTGTACTTAACCTGAGCTCCTGCTGCGCTGAGCCCATCAACAAAACCCGCACCGCTGTAGAACCAGTGATTCGTGTTCGGAGTGCCTCCTCCAGAAATTTCTGCGCTTTCTGCCTCATATTTGCCAACTACAGGCGCGAAAGGCACAGTGATGTTGTCGAGATTCGCATTCCCCATATCACCCGCTTCACTATAGTACTTATAGGTCACAATATTCACCCCTGCCGTCAATGGCAGCGTCTCCGATTGTGTAGCCCATGTGTCCCAGTTAGCCAGATTGCCCAGCGATGTCGATTTCACTCTTTTTCCATTCACAAAAATACTGACAGACTTGGCGGCACCTGAAGCGTTCGCATAACGGAGAGAAACATTGTAGTCACCACCCGTGCTCACCTTCGGATAGAAAGTGACGCCAGCCCCTGCATTGCCCAACCCATCTACGAATCCAGTCCCCGTATATCCCGTATGATTCGTATTAACCGTAGCTTTTGTAGCCGTTGTACCGCCAGAAAGCGATGCATCCTCGGCTTCATATTGTGCAGAAGACGCACTCACAACAGCAGTTCCCGAAGTCGCAATGGCTTTGGCAGTTGCGGAACCTGCTGCAACCTTCACATACGTAACATCGCCGTAGATGTCCTTCCCCGTAGCCCAACCTTCGCCGGCAGCCGCTTTCAAGGCTTGCAAGCTGGCATAAGATGTCATCGCTGCCGCATT
Source organism: Paenibacillus ferrarius (assembly GCF_002027705.1). Classification (GTDB taxonomy): domain Bacteria; phylum Bacillota; class Bacilli; order Paenibacillales; family NBRC-103111; genus Paenibacillus_E; species Paenibacillus_E ferrarius. The sequence goes on from NZ_MBTG01000009.1 coordinate 10,151, forward strand.
ATTCGTTACGGAGGCAGCAGCTGAACCGTGAAGCTTAACCAAATAAGTTTGAAGAGCTGGCGTGTAGCTTCCGTTCTTCGCCCCTAATGTGAAGCTTTGCGAGCCTGTGCCGTTATCCTGTGCCGTCATATTTTGTTTGAAATAAGCGCTGCCTTCGTAGTTATAACTTGTTCCATCATCATCGTAGTAAGTGAAACTCGATTGTGTCGTGTTCGCAAAAACATCAACGTCAACGGAAGTAACAGCGCTTTGTCCGACGTAATCCTGAACCTTTTGCGTAGGAATGATAGCCCCTTTTTTAATAAAAAGCGGCATATCTGTCAAAGTCTCCGGGTTGACCGAATAATGAATCGTCTGGCCGCCAGCAATGGTTTGACCACGCGCATAATCGATCCACGTGCCTGCTGGCAAATAAATATCTTTGCTCGTCTGTTGTTTGTCCACGACCGGCGCTGCAAGCAGCCAATCCCCGAACATCCAGGCGTCTGTATAATTTTTCACAGCAGCATCCGTCGGATATACCTGCATGAGAGGCCGGACAAGCCCATTGCCGTTCTCGTATGCACTTCTTTCGTACGCATACATATAAGGAATCAATGAATAGCGAAGCTGGATAGCTTCTTTCGAGGCCTCCTCCGCCGTCGAGCCGAAATACCAAGGCTGGCGCTGCTGATGATTGTTCCCATGAACGCGGAAAACAGGTGTCAGCGCACTGAACTGCATCCAACGGGCATATAAATCCGGATTCGGATTATTCGTCGTCCCATCCTGCTGATTGAATCCGCCGGTATCCATTCCCCATTTCACTTGACCGTTGTTCACCGAGGAAAGCATCACTGCCCGCTGCTCCTGCATGCCCGCCGCCCAGTTGATTCGCTCGCCTTTATTGTATTGTATGCCTATATCGCCAGACCAAAGCGTTGTCGCATAACGCTGCGCGCCAGGATAGAACGTCCGTGCTGTCTGCCAGACGCGCTGCGCCCCGCTCGTATAAGCCCGCTCACCTTCATACATCGTCTGAGACATATGGCCAGTTGTAAAGTTCCCGAACCAATAAGAAGCGCCTCCCGACGAGACTTTGTCCGTCTCATCATTCCACCAGCCGACAATACCTTTATCGAAAGCATCTTTGGAGTGATTCCAGAACCAGCTGCGCTCGCTGGCATTATAAGGATCAATGCTTCTTACCGTTACAGGGATGAAATAATCTTGATATTCGTTATGACCTGGATAAAAATATCCGCCATTCGTCGCGTCAGTCCCTTGAGAAGTAGCAGCCGCAGAAGCATCCTTGGTGACGATGCGAGGCTTTGTAATTCCGATCATTTTGATGCCTTTAGCATCCATTGTCGTCTTTAAGGACGTCGAGGCAGCCGATGGGAAATTGGTTGTATTCCAAGCAAATTCTCCATAGTTCGTTTCACCGTACTTTTTCCAGTCATAGTCAAAGGCGTAGGCATCGATCGGGATATTTTTGGCGCGGTACGTGTCTACGTTATTCGTGAATTCCGTCTGATTCGTATCCCACTCGAAGTTCATGAAGCCCAGCGACCACTTGGGAAGCATCGGCGGTTTGCCCGTAATCTCCCCAACGCTGCTCATGATGTCTTTCGGTGTGCCGAGCATGATATAATACTCTACATTTTGCTTCGTATAACGACGGCCTTCAGGAGGTGTTCCTCCGTAATAAAACTCCATCTTGCCCGTTGCGGCATCTGTGTAAGGGTAACCGCCATCACTGTCAACAAGCACGCCATAGCCTGCTGTACTCCAGATCAGCGGCCCGCCGGAATTCCCCTGTTCACCAGCATGAGCAGCCTCCGTCGAGGTATTGCGCAGCAAATCTCCACCGCTGTCAAACGCATTAAAGCTGCGAATGCCGTACATATTGTCCGAGGTGCCATGGACGAAACGCACGCCGTCTGAGAATACCCCGCCGCCAGTGGGTTCCCAGAGAAGCGTAGTGCCATCTGCCTTCTTCACGGTCATTCGTACGGGATTCTTCGTTATCTCAATTTTCATCGCCGAAGTCGTGATGGTCATCGGATTAGCCGCAGTATTGATCGTTGCGCCTACAGCTGACCACGTTTTATTCGGATCAAGCATCGGCGTTTTTGCGCTGGACGCCACTCCGTTCGGCCGGTAATCCACCTTCAAAATCCCATTCTGTACGGCTTGTATAACTAATAGATCATCGTTTGGCTCTGCCCCGTTATCAACCGTGAGTGTCAGGGTATCACCGGTCACACTCGAGCTGATCAGATTGCCGAGACTGCTGACATAAGCATGAGCAGGTGCGCTGGGAAGCACCGCAAGGGTAGAAGCGAATAACGTGCAAGCTGTGAATACAACTAGAAATCGCGTAACTTTTTTAGTAGGCAAATGTACTTGCATCATAGATACTCCCTTTCATTAAGGAAATAAGGGAGGGCACTGCCCTCCCAGCTTTTAGTGCTCTACGATAGCGATATTATCAAGATTAAGGCCAAGTGTGTTTGTGCTATCATAACTAACTTTTACTGTGTTAAGGCCTGCATTTAATGCAACATTAACCGTCGCCGTTCCCCATGTGTCCCAATTCGTCGTTTGCGGTAAAGCAAGATCCGTGACTTTGGCGTTATTCACATAAATCGCCCGCGACCCGTTGCCCGCTCCGGAAGAATAACGAACTTTCAGTGTATAAGTGCCGGCAGCTTTGACAGAAACATCAAAAGACACATTGTCTCCAGACGTTTCGAAGCCATCTACAAACCCTGTTCCTGTATAACCAGTATGATTATTGTTCGTGGATACGCTCGTTAGTGCCGCAAATTCGGCTTCATACTCCACTTTATTAACGCCGCTTAGCACAACGGATTGAGCAGACGCGCTTGCGCCAAGCTTGACGTAAGTAAACTTCTGCACAGTGTCATAATACCAGCCTGTCGAGGCGCCAATCAAAGCGGATAAAGTGCTGTATTCAGTCATCGCAGAACCGCCGACCGTTACAGATGAAGGCTTGGTCGTGAACACCTGCAAGGTTTTCGTTGAATTGATAGCCGGTACAGCGATTGTTTCTTTATTCAATCCATACTGCTCAGTAGACGTGATGGTTTTCACCGAACCACCAATGTCGTCATTCCAATCGTACGTCGTTGTTCCCAACGGATAGATGCGGAAAGCAAGATTCGTATAACTCGTCAAGCTATTGCCGATTGTTCCTCCTACCTGATATTGGGCATTCAAATTCAGAGGAAGAATGCTGCCGGATTTCACAAAGACAGGAAGATCATCAACGCCGGCATTGTAGCTGATCGTCCGACCGCCTGGACGCTGCGCGCCAAACCAGAAATCAATCCAATCCCCTTGCGGGAGGTAGATGCTCTTGTTTGTTTCACCTTGATTCATGACAGGAGCAACAAGCAGATTGCTGCCGAACATGTACTGTTGATTTAATCCATATGTGTTCGTGTCCGTCGGATTATCAAGCACCATTGCGCGCATCATCGGAATACCGGTATCGCTTGATTTCTTCGCTTCACTATAAATATAAGGAAGCAGATTCATGCGGGTATTCGTATATTTGGCAAAATGGTTGATAATCGTGTTGTCGCCTGTGCGAGACTGCGCGTTCCACGGGGAGCGTTCTTCATTAATCCCGGAACTGCCGTTAGACTCGGAGTGGAACTGCATGATCGGGGCAAAAGCGGCCATTTCGGTTGCCCGTTTGTACAATTCAGCGGTAGGATACGAACCTGTGAAGCCAGCCATATCCCAGCTCCAGTAGGGAACACCTGACATACTGGCGGTCAGACCCGCATTTAAGGCTTGTTGGAATGCGCCAAACGTCGATTCTTGGTCTCCTGACCAGAAAATTTGATTCGCCTGCGCACCTTGTGTGCCGGAACGGCTAAAGGAGACCGCATCACTTTTCTTCGAACGCGCATATTCGTTATAAGCCTTCACATATTCATTTGGATATTGATTGCGCATTTCATCGCCTTTTTTACCATTGGAGAACGTATTCGAGCGGCCCCATACCATTTCACCGCCGTCCGTCTTGAAGCCATCAATGCCAACGCCATCAAATAGATAGGCGCGTTTGGACATCCACCAGTTTTTTGCGCTCGTATTTGTGAAATCAAGCAGCAAACTATTCTCAAACCATTGTCCGGCTGGTATCCGGTATTGGCCTCCGCTGCCGTTGCCCACGGCATAATTCTGGGCGATCATATACGTTTCATCATTGTCTTTCTGCGTGTAAGGGGTTGATGTCCATTTCTGGATCGGGACCTGCCATAACACTAGCTTCATCCCATTGTTATGCACATTGTCAGCCATCCCCTTCGGATCTGTCCATTTGCCATTGAATGTGAAATCCGTATAAGCATGGGCAGCACTGCCGGTTTTTGGCGTATAGGTAGCATCATTAAAAATGTAGAAGGTGTTCTCATCACTCCATTGTTCAAGAACAACAGCAGTAGCCGGAATATTGTTCGTATTCGCATTCGTTATGGCTGTTGACACTTTGGATTGACGATCCCACTCATTGGCTGACATCCATAAACCGAAAGCCCATTTCGGCAATGCTGTCGGTTTGCCTGTAATATTGGCATAGTTGCCGACGACATTATTCAAATCATTTCCGTAAATGAAATAATAATCCAGCGTTGAGGCAGCACTTCCCCCTGTATCAGCCGTAAAGCTGAACATATCCGTGCGCTCTGTTGCTAATCGGAACTTGGAATAGTACGTTGATTTCACGAAAATGCCATAACCGCTGCTATTCAGCATAAAGGGAATTGCCATGTAGGTGCGGTCATTTTGGTTCTTGTACTGATTGTACACATACGTGTCCACATCTGTACCGCGTTTGCGGAAGTTGTTGTAGTGCTCGCCAAAGCCAAAAAATTCTTCGGAAGCAGGCGAGTAGAAATGATCTTCCATCTTGTTGATGATGGTGCTGCCGTTGGTCAGCCAAGCGATGTTGCGATTCGTGGTGCTGTCATATTGGCGGGCAATCAGCGTGGTTCCATCCGGTTTATACACACTAAGCTTGAACGGGTTCTTATCCACCTTCACCTTTAATTTGGACGTTGTCAGCCAGGTGGTGGACGCCGTATCCGAAACCGTATAATTGCTAAGGCCGCTGCTCAAAGTTCCTGTCCCTGTCGGGGAGACCTGAACACGTAGCACATCATCGGCGGCAAAGGAAAGATTGATCTTCGGTGTCATCGTTCCGGTGTTCGCTACCGCGTTGAGTACAACACGATTGGTGTTGTTCGTTATTGTACTAACGCTGTTGACTGATTCCCAGCCAGTCACAGTAAACGTGTAAGGTCCGCTCGTCTTCTCGTTCGCGCCATCCTTGTTGCCATGAACGGTGTAGCTGATGGCATCGCCTTTGGCAAAAGTGCCAAGATTGGCCTCCCAATAAGTATTATTGCCGCTGTTGTATTTATATGCCGCTCCGACCGCCGTTTGATTGACCCCATTTTTCGTCCAGGTCACCCAAACGCTTTGCCCCGCTTCGATGGGCCAGGTCGTAATTTTGACATACACCGTGTCTCCTGCCACAGGATCTCTCGGACTTCGTTCTGTCGCTTGTATCTCATACAGATCATCGATGCCGTACGGGGCATGATACACCCCGTCAATGGCATAAATCGAGGGGACTACCAGAAAGAAACAAAGCAAAAAAGAAATCGTAAATCGCAATAATGCAGGCAGCTTTCTTACATGCATGAACGTTTCCCCTTTCGTACTGAAATTTGTTCGTCTGAACTGGGATCACCATGAGTCTCCAACTGACGTTATTTCTTGCCCTCTATGCGCAGTTCCAGGCATCACCCCTTTCACCGAGTGGGGCGGCATCCCAACGTTTCTCGCTCGATGCCGCCGATCGCATTAAATCAGATATTCCCTTTCTACAATGGTTTGCGTTAGCTGGAGCCATTTGACAGAATCCGCGCGCCAGAAGGCATGATCGCCTTCACAAACGTGCACATCGCAAATTTTCGATGTATAACGACTCCACTCCGCCAACTGATCCGCAAGGGCATGCTCATCTTTATTGCCTGTGAAAATACTGAAGCGGGCCCGCAGCGGGCCTCGATTCAGCGGTGTCCGGTACTCCTCCGCAGGCTGGCAGCCCAGCTCAGCAGCTCTGCCCAGCGGTCCCCCGGCTTCAGCCCGAGGCCGCAGCAAGTGCGGGGCGCTGCAGCCAGACAGAAATAAGTGACGAGGTTCCGCCAAACCGTCCTCTTTCAAGCGATGACTGACCTCAAAGGCGAGCAAGCTGCCCCAACAATGGCCGATAAGCACATACTCCTCACCCGGTTCCAGATGCTGTTTGATGAAAGCACAGGCTTCTTCCAGCGCTTGTTCCCAACGAGCCGAGTACACCTCGCGCATGGACAGTCCCGCATGAATCAATTCCACACATTGGAACTTTACATGTGCCGGCAATCCATGGCTCCAAGCAAGATACGACTTGGCGACATCGCCGCAATGCGGGAATCCGAACAAAATCACCGGTCAATCACCAGGCTTCCTGCCGAATCCCGAACCGCAATGAACACTTCTGCAGGAGAAATGAAGTAATGTCCATCTTGCAGCTGAGCCATTTGCTGAACCGGAGACAGCATTGTTTCATACGTGGACACGACAGATACGACATCTCGCTGGGCGAGAATAAAGGTTATCGGCTGGGAGCTGTTGCCTGACCATTGCAGCCGGGTTTGCCCCTTCATTTTCGTCACAGAAATCGTCAAGACATTGCCCAAATCATCTTCAAACACGGTCTCCAGCTCTGTCGCCACATACACTCGGAAACACAATTGCTCATAGCGATCCACCCGATTGCCAACATGATCGCCGAGGGAATAGTTTTCCGCCAAATTCAGGGCAATGACACTGTCCTGTTTCTGATAAACAGGGATACGATCCAATGGAGCAGCCACCTTCAACAAGCAAGGCCCCTGCACTTCTTCCTGATCAAACAGAGAAAGCCATGAGCCTTCCGGGAAATAAATTTCCTTGGAGAAATGTCCCTCGTCCATGACAGGCGCTACTAGCAAGCTGTCTCCGAACATGTACTCACTGATCATCTCAGTGCAACGCGAATCCGCAGGATACTGAAGCGACATGGCACGCATCATAGGCAGCCCCGTTCGGCTGGTACGTATCGCTTGATCGTAAATGTAGGGCAAGAGGTTCATGCGCACATCGGCATACTTTTTGTACAAGTCGATAACGATCATCTGCCCCGTACGTTCAGCGATATTCCATGGCGTCCGGTCTTGATTGAACTCGCCTTTCGTCTCGGCATGATACTGCATGACTGGGCAAAAAGCAGCCATTTGCGCCGATCTCACGAATAGCTCCGCTGTCGGAATATCGCCATGAAAGCCACCCAGATCCCAACCCCAGAACGGAATCCCCGACATGCTGCTGGATAACCCCGCGATCATCGAAGAGCGGAACGCCTCGAAGGTTGAACGCTCATCACCGGCCCAATGCAAGGGGTAACGCTGCGCTCCTGTATAACCCGCTCTGCTGAACGTAATTCCGCCATCTTTGGCATAGGTTTGAATGAAATCATAGTAGCTGCCTACATATAAATTGGGGTACAAATTCCGCATTTCCCGGCCAGTAGAACCGTCATGGAATTGCAGCTGATGTCCAAATACGAATTCACCGCCATCTGTTTTAAAGCCATCCACGCCCATCTCTTCCGCGAGGTAGCGGCGTTTATCGAACCACCATTTCAACGCGTCCGGGTTCGTAAAGTCCATGATGTGACTGTCTTTGAACCAGTTGTAAGGCAGTGTATACGGCATGCCTTCCGCCGTCTTCACGCAATAGCCCAGCTCAAGCAAGGTCTTCTCATCCTGATCGCGCTGACCATGGGCAACACCATACATATGCTTATGAATCGGAATTTGCCATAGAAGCACCTTAAGTCCCTGTTCGTGCAGATCTTCCACCATCGCCTTCGGATTGGGCCAACGGCCCCACTCAGGAAACTGGAATTCCTCATAACGGAAGGACTGACTGCCTTCTTTGACCTCATACTGCGCATCGTTGAAAATATAGAAAGTCGCCTCGTCACTCCACTGCTCTATCACAAGCACCGTGGAAGGAATTTGATACTTGGCCGTCAGCTCCGCCTGTTTCATAACCTCTTCTTGCGAATCCCAATTATTGCTGGACATCCAAGGTCCAAATGACCATTTCGGAGGCAGCATAGGCTTGCCCGACAGCGCCGTGAATTGCCCTACCATCGTTAGAGGCTCGTCTGCAAACAAGTAAACCGTCAATTGCTGCGTACTGGAAACATCTGCTTCCACCTCAACCAGATCAGACAACCGCGTATGAAAGCGAAAGGTCGAATAAAGCGGCGTATCCACAAAGATAGCGTACCCGCCGGAGGAGATCGCAAAGGGAACCGGCATGTACGTTTTCAAACCCTGATCCCGATATTGATTGTACACATATTGATCGACTTCGTGACCCGAATATTCGTAATGGGCAAAGCGTTCCCCCATCCCGAACCAACGATGCTCCGGCTTCGTTTGCCAATTCAATCGCAGCTTATGAAGCGTGCCCGAGCCGTCGATCAGCGCCTCGATGAGCGGCTTCCCTTCGGCGGCGAAGCCCTTCAGAAGCTCGCCCTCCGCGCTGCGCAGCGTCAGCGCGAGCTTGCCCTCGCGCACCTCGGCTTCCAGCCGTGCGCGCCCGACAGCTACAGCCGCCTGCTGCGCCGGCTGGCCGCTCATGCGTTCGCCCGCTGCGGCGAACGTCAACTGCACCGCGCCGCTTGCATCCGCGCGGAAAGCTAGCGATACGGTGCGCAGCGGATCCGCACCGCACACAAGCTCGGCGACGAAGCCATCCGCCGTCGTCTCCAGCGCATGGACACGCTCCAGCGCTGTCCATGTCCGCACGCGAAAGCCATAAGTCGCTGAAAGGATCGACTCCTCTCCGTTCTGAAGCGCGAAGGTATAACTGACCTCGTCTCCTGCGAGGTAAGGGCCAAGCTGCGCTTCCCAGACCTTCTCCCCCTCATCCGTGACTCTCATGAGGGCCCGAACAGACTCGGCCGCCGGAATACCGCCCACGACAGTTTGCACCGTAACAACCTGACTAGCTTGGAACGGCTGGGTCAGCAATCGCACGGATACCACATCCCCCGCTTCCGGTTCCCGAGGGAAGCGTTCATAAGGAAGGATCACGTATGGATCGTCATACCCTGTTGGCAGATGAAGCAGTCTGACACTGTCCAAACTGTCACTGCGCACCGCACCTGAACGCAATGAAGCTTGCGCTAATCCGAGCAAGACAGAACTCCAACTGCTGACAGCCGGCTTCCCACTCTGCTCCAGGGCATAAGCAAGCAGCAATGGTTCATTCGCTGTTGCCGTGTCCATCTCATACAGCACGCCCTGCTCCGCTTGCAAGCTTTCTACATGTGCCAAAAGCTCCTTGGCCCGAACCGTATCTCCTTTTTTGGCATAGTACCAAGCCAAAAAGCATGTAAGATCCGGCCGTTCGCAGCCCCCATACGACAAATCGCCGATTTTGAATCTCACACCTTGATCAACAAGGGTCTCTTCCAGTTTATACAGCGCCTCAATAAGTATGCGATCTTCAATCCCAAGCATGCCGAACGGCATTGCTGCCGTGACGATATCCCCATGAATAGCCGTATCCCCTAATTGGCTGATCACTCGGCCTTCTTTAATAAACTTGGCAAAGACAAGCTCACGAATCGCTTTAAGCAATCGAACCCCTTGTTCGCCAACGCCATGCTGAACATTCGCTTGAATCGCCGCAAAATACATTGCCAAATGACTCAAAAAGATGCCCTCGCTATCCGGTATCAACCAATGCGGCTGCGGCTTTTGCCAATTAGCATCCAGCAACGCCGTTGTCTCTTCCAGAAAACCTCCCAGCTCTGCTTTACTGGACACATCTTCGGTCACCTTCAAGTACTCTCCGATTACCCATAACGCAAGTGCCGCGTCCGTTAGCGTACGTTGATCTTTATGAGATTTGCTGCTCAGCAAGCGCAGCAGCGGCAATACACGCTGAGTCTCACCTTGCTGAATAAGCGCGTAGCTCAAAAAAGCGATATCCCGCAAAGTGGCTGTTTGCCCGGAAATGGTCACTCGACCTGTCTGTTCATCTAGAATGAAATTAAGAAATGGATGTATTTCCTGTGTTTGCACAATAAAGCCTCCTACTCCACTTGTGTGTTAAAAAGAAAGGGGCCGTTGCCGCAACAATGCCCCTTCTTCCAGCTGACTGATTGTCAGTATTTTGCTATTTCGCTACCAGCTTCTCAATTTTGGCCTGCGCTTCATTTAATGCTTTTTCCGCCGTATAATCGGATTTTAATTTGGCTTTATCGAGCTCATCGCCGATCGCCTTCGTCAAATCATTCCATTTGTCCGGAATTGGACCTACAGGCGTCAATACGAGGGAATTCAAAGCTTCGAGAACGATTTTCTTCGATTCCGGAGGCGTTTGTTTGAAATATGCATCCATCACTTTTTCGTCAGAGACTGCCGGCACACTCCAGCCCTTTTCAATGCGTTTGCTGACCACAGATGGATCAGAGGACATGAATTTGATAAATTTCCATGCCGCATCGGCATTTTTGGATTTATCCGAAACGACCAGACCATCCGCGAAGAAGTGATGTGCTTTCTTCGTATTGCCTGGCTCAAGCGCAATGTCCCACTTGAAAGGCGCATCCGCGAAGCGGCCAAAGTTCCAAATGCCTCCGCGAAGCATAGCAATCTTCCCAGCTTTGAACGCATTCAAATCGGCATCCGGTTGATTGAACGTGTCATCATTTAACGCTGGAGATACTTTATATTTCTTAGCTTTATCAAGCATCCAGTTCAAAGCTTCAATGTTCTCTTTGCTGTTCACAGTAGGCTTGCCATCTGCGCTCCAGATGCCCCCGCCGTTCTGAGCAATTGTTTTGTAGAACTCATAGAATTGGATCGGAGCGTAAGTTCCCCATACCCCGCTTTTGGCATCCGTCAACTTCTGAGCGGCTTCAAGTTCCTGTTTCCACGTCCAATCCGCCTTCGGGTACTCAACTTGCTTTTTGTCAAACAAGTCCTTATTATAGAAAAGAACTACGTCCGAAAAAGACTCTACCACGCCATATTGCTTGTTTTGGTACTTGAAAGAGTCATAGGCGAGGCCTTTGTAGATTTCCGGCTTGAACGTCGTGTCCTTCGCAATGATCGGCGTCAAGTCTTTTAATGTATTTTTGGCAGCATAAGAGACAAAGTTTTCGTAACCGACCTCAAATACGTCAGGTGCATCCCCCGATGCAAGCTGTGTATTGAGCTTCGTGTAGTAATTGTTGTAGTCGACGATATCCACCTTAACTTTAATGTCCGGATTTGCCGACTCAAACGCTTTGACCATATCGCCTAGTGTTTGTTCTTGTGAACCGCTAGCCGTATACTGCATGAATTTGAGTGTTACGGGTTCTTTCTTTGTCTCTGGCGTTGTCGCCGCAGCAGCTGCGGTTGGCTCCTGCTTTGGCGTTGCCGATGAAGTTGCTTGCGGTTTCGTATCCGATCCACATCCTGTAGCTGCAAGAGACACAACCACACCTAACGCGACGACCCATCCTGTTTTTGTGGTAACCATGGAATAAACCCTCTCTTCTACTTGAATTTTCTTCTTGTATCCTGCTGCTCAATCGCTTTCGTTCACCTAACGATTAACGACTTACATCACCCCTCTCATTATCCTTTCACACCACTCATCGTCATTCCCTTAATAAAGTATCTGGAAGCAAATAGAAATACGATAAAAATCGGTATAAAGCTGATCACGTTGCCTGCCATCAAAATGTTCCATTCTGTCGCCCATCTGCCCTGCAGTTTACTGAGTCCAATCGGAAGTGTCATTAACTCCTTATCGCTCGTAATAATGAGCGGCCATAGGAAATTGTTCCATGACGCCATGAAAGCGAAGATCGCCAGCGTCGCCAAAGCAGGCTTGCTTAACGGTAGAATGATGCTCATGAATACTCTGAGATAAGAGGCTCCGTCCATTCTGGCCGCTTCGATCAACGGATCAGGAATCGTCATGATATGCTGTCTAAGCAGGAAAGTCCCGTAAGCGCTGAAGATGCCTGGTAAAATGAGACCCAAATACGTATTGGTCAAATGCAGCTTTTGAAACACGATAAAAAGCGGTGTCATCGTGACCTGCATCGGGATCATCATCGTAATAAGATACAGCACGAACAGCGTCTCTCTGCCTCGAAAAGGAATTTTGGCAAATACAAATGCGGCCATCGCGCATACAACGATTTGTGCCGCTGTTGTGACGATGGATACGGCCACACTGTTCCCCAAAAAGCGATAGATCGGAAAGAATTTGGTAATCTCCACATAATTGCTGAATTTAAACGTATCAGGAATGAGATTCGGAGGCATTCTGACGACTTCCAGATTATCTTTGAAGGAACCGGATAGCATCCATACAAAAGGGAACATAAGAACGATAGCTGCCACAATCAAAATAAGATGTGAAAGCAGGTTCCGATACGGCAAATATTTATCTGTCATAGGTAACCCACCTTTTCTGAAGCTTTTGCTGGAAAATAGTGACGATGAAAATAATGACGAACAAGATCCATGACTGCGCTGAGGCGAAGCCCATTTTATAGCTTTGGAAGGCGTTCCCATAAATTTGCTGCACAAGCGTGCTCGTTTGTCCTGCCGGGCCGCCGCCCGTCATGACAAGGACCTGATCAAAAAGCTGAAACCCATTGATAAGCGAGATGACCAGCACGAAGAAAATACTTGGCGTAAGCAGCGGCAATGTTACTCGGATAAACTGCTGAAAGCCGCCAGCACCGTCAATCGTCGCCGCTTCATAGTAATCCTCGGAAATATCTTGCAGCCCAGCGAGAAGAATGACCGTCACGTAACCGATATCCTTCCATACACTCACTGCGATGATGGAGGGCATTGCCCAAACAAAATCCTGCAGCCAGACGGGCCCTTGTATGCCGACCAGCGACAACAAATAATTAATCAGTCCGTTTTGGCCGTTCAACAACCAGCGCCATACGATGGAAACCGCTACCCAAGACGTAATGACCGGCACGAAGATGAACATGCGGTACAGCTTTATCCCTCTGAGCTTTCTATTCAGCAAGACGGCGAATAATACGCCGAAGATGAGTACGGATGGTAAATATCCGATAATGTATTGAATGATATTAAGTAAGGATGTAAGCGTTTTCTCATCTTGCAAAGCTTCCGTATAATTATCGAAGCCTACGAACTTCGCCGGGGTCAGCAAATCCCAATTCGTGAAGCTGATGACCGCCGACGAAAGCATCGGGACGAGCTGGAAAAGCAGCAGCCCCGCTAAGCTGGGAAGTAAAAATCCGATAATGACAACCAATTTGGATAGTTTGTTTTGTCCGACCATGACGTTCTCCTTTTCCGTTATTCCCGGGGTGATGGTTATTCCTTGACCTTGACAGTAGCTCTCTCCACAATCGTTAGCGGCAGCATAATTTCATTGGCCTCTTGCTCCACCCCGCCTTGAATCATGTTGATGAGATGTTCAGCTGCAATCGCACCCTTTTCCGTAATGTTTTGACGAATCGTGGTTAGTGGAGGAATGAACATTTTGGACATCGTAATATCATCAAAACCAATAACGGATATATCCTCGGGAACCTTTTTCCCTTGATCCACCAAGCTCCTTATCGCTCCGAATGCCACCATATCTCCTGTTGCAAACACGGCGGTAATTTCCGGAAATTTCTTCGCGATTAATTGGCCGGCAGCCATCCCATGCTCATAGCTCATCGATTCTTCGAACACGTAATCCGGATTGTAGAAAAAATTCGCTTCGCGAATCGCTCGCTTATATCCGAGGAAACGCTTCTCCACGACTCCATCCTTGCGAATGGCCCCCGTCACCAAACCGATGTTGGAGTGTCCCTTGTCAATGAGATACTTCGTAGCCAAATAACCGCCATACTCATCATCAATGCCAATGCGCTTAAAATAATTATCGTTAATATAGCTGTCGATGAGTACAATTGGGATATTAATCTTCTTAAAGCCGTCATAAAATTGTTCCGGATAAATCCCCATCATAATGGCGCCATCCAAATTGCGTTGAATGGACAAATCCAGATAGCTTTCGCCTTGATTCACGCCCGATAGCAGCAGATGATAACCATACTCCCGCAGCTTGCCTTCAATGCCACTGATCATTTCGCTGTAGAAAGGGTTTTCAAGAATGAGCTGTTTGTGAGACTCCGTCTGCGGAATGACGATGCCAATAAGTTTGGACTGGTTCTTAACCAAGCTTCTCGCCGAGAAATCCGGCTTGTAGTTCAAAGTCTCGATAATCCCCTTAATTCGTTCAATCGTTTCATTTGAAACTTTATCCGTTCTGCCGTTCAAGGCGTAGGAAACTGCGGCTGCGGAAACGCCTGCGACTTTAGCAACATCTTTAATCGTTGGTTTTTTCATGAGTTCCCCTCTTTAGTTACACGTTTAACTGAATTATAGAACGAAATAGCCTATTTTACAAGATGATAACGCTATCTTTTTGCCATTAAATTCATTTATCAGTTATGCGTTTAACTAAATTATAATTAATGTCTATGTCATAATTGAGCCCCAAACCCCTTCCTTGGCGCTAAAAGCTCTATGCAGCCTATCAATTGAGGGGGGGTTAACGGCAGTTAACTAACTGAGCACAAAAAAAAGCTGCCCCATCGCCTGACAGCTTGTCAGAGGATAGAACAGCTTTTTTTCGTTCCCTATTTGGTTGCAATCGTTACTGTCCTGCTTGACCCGTCCCAAGCGACCTCCCCGCCAAAGGTTTCTCCTACAAATCGGGCGGGAGCTAGCGTAAAGCCGTTCACCAGCTGTGCAGGCTCCTCCAGTTCACTTGACTTGCCATTCACATAAACCGTTTTCTGACCTATTGTCAGGCGAACGGTCGTGCTGCCTTTGTGCGCCGTAACTGTCTTCGTTGCGGCATCGTATTCAACTTTCGCCCCCATTGCTTCAAAAATAGCACGTAAAGGCGTTAACGTAGAACCATTCCTGATCACAGGGGGTTGCTCGAATTGCTGCTCTTTTCCGTTAATCTCGACAGATACTTGCGATGAGATACCGAACGTACGCAAGGCAACTTGCGTGCCTGCTTGGTTGTAAACCTTGAGCTGCAGCACAGAACCTTCAGGAACCTCTCCGGCTCGCAGCATCAGGCCGTAAGGCAGCTCCGACTGCGTTGCAATCACACGTCCATTCAGAACATAAGCAATTTTGCCAATGTACACCTCAGGTATTTTCACAAAAGGAATGAACTTCGTCTGTTTCGTGAAAGATTGATGATTGGCATCCACAGGCACATAACCTACGCCATCAGCAGGCTTCGCTGCATCGGCAACCTTGGATAACAAGTAAGGATTCGCAATCATTTGCCGGTAATATGCCTGAATCTCTGAAGAGTCTGACAAGGAGTAATCATTTTTGGCATTTTCCATTTGCTGATCCACATTAAAATAAGTGATCGCTTTTAATCTTGGATATTTGTAAGGCATAATTTCATATAACCGTTGAAGATTCAGTTTAGCCCACTCCGTGAAATCTTCCTGTGCCGCATGCGAATAATGCGGGACTCCCGTTTCGCTAAGCATTAACGGCTTACGATCCGAATACGTGTTGTAAAGCCTTGTCAATCTTTCTACGCTGCTAGTTGGAAGCATGGAGGGCAAAGACGGATCTCCATTTTCGTAGGGTTCGATGTATAAGCTAACGCCAACCCAATCAACATAAGCATCTCCCGGATAATAGGGATCAATATCATTCGCAGGCACATCCCCCGGGCTCCACACCATCGCGACATTCGGAGCCTCTTCAGCGAATACATCATGCAGCATGCGGAATTTGGCGATGTATTGGGCAGGATTGCCGTGCCACTTGACCCAAGCGCCATTCATTTCTCCAGCAAAGCGCAGGAAGATCGGAATCCCCGCAGCCTTGGCATCCTGCGCCCATTTCCGTAAATAAGTGCCGTCTGATACGGGATCCAGCCCATCGTCGGGTTCCCAAGCGATTTGCAATGCTCCCCCTGCTTCTTTGGCGCGTTTGGCATACGTCGCCGGAAAGCTTTGTCCCCAATGCGCATAAGCCAAATTAATCGCATGCTTTTTACCGTAAACAGACTCCGTCTTACTGAATAAGTTGCCTACTTTAGGATCTTGCTCCGAATACATGCCTAAATACGTGCCATACGCGGGTTCAAATTTAGCCAATTGCCCATACTTCGGAAGCGCTGATTGCTTTAGCTCCGATTGATTGCGGTCTTGCTTATATAATTCAACCGTTGTGCGGATTTGATCTGCACGCTGCAGCTTTACGGCGCCCCAGTCTCGTCCCGCTTTTACCCAGTAAGTATTTTCCAATTCATAATAATAAATCGCTTGATCATAATCCCCCAGGGCGTCATAGTAGGCATCCAATTTCCCACAGAAAAGCGCAGCGTTTTCCCATTCCCCTGTACTCGCATAATAATCAGCCAGAAATACCCAATGCGGGACAGCCCCGCCTTTATCCCCGCTGGAACTCAGTGATTCCGCCTTCTGCCAATGATCCCAAACCACATCTGCGCGAGCAGGTGCCGGTGAGCTTGCAAGACTAGCAGCTATAAAACCTGCAGCCAATGTTAAAATCCCAACTCTTTTTCTCATCGTTTTCAAGCCAACCGCCCCCATTTCCCTCTGTTTTGCGTGGTCTGTCTGTAACTAGATACGTCTTAAAGGCTGGAAAGTAGCACTTGGGCCAAAAACAAATAAAACCAGTGAGCTCAGAGCTCACTGGTTCAGCAACAACCCTTCGGTTATCTGGCTTTGACAAAAACGGCGCGCATCCGTTTTCTTTGCTGCTCTGTCAACGGCTGTACGTAGGCATGATTGCCGATTGGAGCAATCCCGCGAATGAACCCGCTCCTAACTGTGTTATTCGCAGCCGGTATAGCCACACGAATTCCATAAGTCGACATAACAATGGCAAGCGGATTGCTAATCGAACGCTTCCCATCAGCAGTGCCGGCAAAATTAAGCGCAGCGGCATACCGATCACTAGCCCGAAGCCAAACGGAACCGGAATCACCTGGAAGTGATACAGGCCCATTATTGCCGAGAATAATGGACTGATTCCGGAACAGCAGTGTGCCCAGTGTTCCCCCATAGGAGACGCGAATATCCGCATTATTGGCTTCTACCGTTCCTCTAACAAAACCGGTTGTCCGTCCTGATTTCATGACTTGCAAGCCAACCGGATAGCTGAGCAAATGCCCCGGAACCGTAATTAATTGGCCAGATGAGCTTATCTGGTAGCGAGGATTCAATACACCGTTTGAAGTCGGGAGAGCAATCGCCGAATCCTGGAAATTCACGCCTCCTGGAACGAGTCTCACGAACTGAAAAGCCCGTCCAATGGTGTCCCTGCTGCCAGTACCTCCATCAGCCGCACCGGGTTGCACTGTCGCCGAAAAAGCCGATGAATTATTGTTGATTAACACGTGGTTATTGCTCAGAACGTAAAGCTGATTATTTTTGATTACAATTAGACCTGCCGTTCCTGTCGCATCTGGATTTAATTTCCCAACACTTACTCCCCCTGGAACTGGACGAACTCTGCCGGTGAACGAAGTCGCTTTACTTCCTCTCGCATTGGAAGATGATCCATGAGCGTTGAATTTGCCTGCATGTACAAAACGCACAGGCACCGACGTGCCCGCTTTGGTTAATACCCCTTTTAAACTAGTGAGACTGGAAGGTATGATCTTCTGGTGGGTATACACAATTACGCCCGCTCCCAACGCAGGCTTCTGAGGATCCGCATAGCCCACGCCAACCGCTGTAACTCCTGCTCTTTTCAGTAAAACAGGGGAAATCCTGTTCTTATGCTTAAGAGCCTCTTGAAAGGTAGCCATCTACATTCTCCTTTTCCGGAAAGATGTAGCAGTTTATGCCAACTTGTACGAATTGGCTTGATGTGTTCACCTAAAGCTAAGAGCAGGCAGCCAAAAGGGGCTGACGCAAAGATTTCACCAAATTTGGAAAGAAAGCCTGCAAAAGTGCAGGTTTTTCCGATCAAATCGGGTGAAAACATAATAAAGCCTGCGATTATGCAGGCTTTATTAGCCTTTCCATCCTGGAATGGAAAAAAGGCTACTAAAAGATGCACAATCGCAGGCTTTTCACCATTTTGCTTGTTTCCAAGACGAAAAGGATGTATAACCGCAGGAATTTACGACAGCAGACGGCAAAACCGCCGCTCCATTACAATTCTTCAAGAACAATACGGCTGCCGCGACCGGATGGTTCAGCAGGATGCACGATTAACTTGCGTGTCAATCGCGCTCTCAGTTCCGGCACGTGGGAAATAACGCCTACGGCCAAGCTGTCCATATGAAGCTTCTCCAACGCTCCGATCACCATATCCAGGAGATCCTGATCAAGCGTACCGAAGCCTTCATCCAAGAAGAAGAATTCCAGCGGGTATTCCCCTTTCAGCTGAATCTGCGCGGAGAGGGCGAGCGCCAAAGCCAGCGAGGTCAGGAAGGTTTCTCCGCCCGACAACGTGCTGACCGGACGCTTCACGCCTCCATTGGCGTCATCCCGGATGACAAAGCCGCCACCCGAGTCGACTTCAATCGCATAACGTCGACGTGTTAATTCGCCCAGCCGTTCGGAAGCTGCCCGGCTGACCTGCATGAGCTGTTCTTCGGCCAAATATTCGACGAACGCATTGGCTTTGAGAACGGCTTGCAATTTGCCAAGCCGCTCCAGCTGCGCTGCCTGCTCTGCACGGCGCGATTCAAGCTCGCACCAGCGTGCATGCCGCGCGGCAAGCTCGCTTGCGCCTTGCGCTGCTTGAGCCCGCGCCTCCAGCGCGGCCGCAGCGCTTGCTTTCGCAGCGCTCAGCTGCGCTTGCGCGAGCGCCCACTCGTCCGCGCTCAGCACGCGGCCTTGCAGCTTCGCTGCCAGCTGCGCCAGCTGGGCGCGCAGCGCCTGCTCGCGCTCGCGGTGCTCCGCCGCGAGCTGCGCCCACAAGCTGCGCTGCTCAGGCGCCAGCACCGCAGCTTCGGCGGCTTCGCGCGACGCGAAGCCGTTCTCAGCCAGCGCGCTGTGCAGCGCGCGCTCGGTCTGGGCCTGCTGCCGCGCAGCAGCGGCAGCGGCTTCGGCGGCGGCGCTGAAGCGCTGCGCCGCCAGAAGCTGCTCGCGCTGCGCTTCAGCGTGCGCGAGCTTGGTCGTCTGCGCGAGCTGCCGCAACTGCGCAAGCGCGGAGGTCGCCTCCGCGATGAGCTGCGGCACAGCCGCGCCGGGCGCGCGCAAAGCGAGCTGCCGCGACTTGTCCGCGGCGAGCTGCGCCAGACCCTGCAGCCGCTCGTGCAGCTGCAGGGCAGTGCGATCCTGCTCCAGAACGGCACGCTGGAGCTCCTCCAGCTTCCCATTCAGCTCGTCCAGGAATGGGATGCTTTTCTCTATGCGGCTGCGCAGCTCCTCCGCCAGTCGTTCATTCGCAAGAAGCTGTTCAAGCCGCTGTTCAACAGTATCCCACGCAAGCTCAGCATATCGCTGCTGCCATAGCTTCAACTGCTCGCTTCGTGAGAACTCAAGCTGCGTCAGCTTGCTCGTCGCCTCCGTCAATAAGCTGGCCGCCGCCTCCTGCTGCGCTGCTGCTTGCACGACTTGTTGTTCTGTTAACGTTTGTTCTTTCAGCAAACTCTGAAAAGCTCGTTCCAAATCTTCAAATGCACGATAATCCGCAGCAAATATGTCCATTTCATGCCACTTAGTGAACAAATCATCCATGCTGCTTGCTTCATCAAGCTCTCTCATACTCATCGCTGCAAGAGAATCATCGCTGACAGCCGCTTGCTGCCAAGCAAGCGAATGCTGTTCTTCCGCCTCATTACCTGCTTCCACATTTCGCGAATAGACAGAAGCTGCTTCCACAGCTTGCTGCGCAGCCGTCTCCAGCCGACGAAACAATTGATTGTGCGAGAATAGCTTTTCCTTGGCAAGCTGAAGAAGCTCTTCTCCTTGGCGAATTCTTTCCTCCACAGATTCTGCATCCTTCTCAGGAGCTGATGTACCGCGTGCCGTTTGATGTTCTTTATAAGGATGCTCTGTTGCACCACAGACCGGACATTGTTCGCCATCGTGAAGATCATTGGCCAAAATAGCCGCCAAAGTGTGCCTCTCTTCCAGTTTCCAAAGCTTCTTCTCGCGATCAATGCCGAGCTGCAAATTGGGAATGAATGCGGTTAGTGTTAGTTGATTCCTTCGTATTGCTGTTCCTACATCCGCAGATTGCTTCAACCATTCAAACAGCTTCGTTTGGATCGCTTGCCTTTGGGATGCTAAAAGACGCTGATTATGCTCAACAGCTGTATAAGCATCCGCTTTTTCCGTTTTCGTCTTCCTAGCTTCCAGCTCCTGACCTTGCAATTGCTCAATCGCCTTCTTATCTTGAACAGCCGAATGCAGCAATTGCCTGGACGCTGCGTTCGTCTCGACTTGCTTTAGCTGATCTTTGAGATCCGATTGCTTTTGGATCGCCTTTTGCTTAGTATCCGCACTTTTGGAAACTTCTGCCTGCAGCAGCGTGAGCTTCGACTTCACTTCCGCTTCTTGCTGCTGAGCAGCTTGCATTTGCAGCTGGACCTGATTCAATTCCTGCCCAATCACAAGCGCTTGTTCAAGCTGATCCAACCGCAGTAAGAGAGGCCCTTCCTGCTGTGCCAAGTCTAGCTGGGCTTGTTCTGATTTATGAGCAGCCGCTTCATACCCTGTTTGTGCGGCATGCTGGCTCTTCGAAGCTTGTTCAAGCTGTGTCTGCGTGATTTGAACCCCGCTAGCTGCTAAACCAAATTGTTCGAGATACGGTTTGACGCGATCAGCTTGTTCAGCTTTGAGCAGCAGCAGCTCTTTCTCACGAACCTGATTTTCTTGCTCCTGCTGTTTTTGCGACTCCCGTTCAAGCTGTTCCTTCTCCTGCTGCCACTGATAAACTCGCTTCTGCTCCTCAGCTTTTATTTCCTGCTGTTCCAACTGCGTTCGACTTCGAACCTCTTCCGCCTCCGCTTGCGAAAGCTTTTCCTTCGCTTCTTGCAGCGCTTGCTCGGACGCGTCCCCAAGCCCCTGCTGCTCAGCTGCAAGCTGCTTTACGGCGCTGTCCGTTTCCTTCACCTTGGCACTCACTTTAGCGCTCAAGTGATCCCCATATTGTTCCAGATGGAAAAGCCGCTGCAGCATTTGTCTGCGATCTTTGCCCGTTAACGTAAGAAACTCGGCAAATTTGCCTTGAGGAAGCACAACCGCTCTCGTGAAATCCTGCATGGAAAGTCCCAAAATATGCTGTACCTGCTGATTCACCTCACCGGCTTTATCCGCGAGTACAATAGTTTCGCCTTCTTTGATATGTAAAAGCCGCGTAATGGTCCCGTTAATCGACATTTCCGTACCACGTTTAAATTGTCTCTCCACATGGTAACGTTCAGTCCCTGCCGCATTCGTAAGTTCAAACGTAAAAGAAACAAACAATGTTTGTTCCGCATGATTCATAATCGCTTGTGTACCGCCACTGGCTCTCTCGACCTTGCCGTACAAAGCTAAGGTAATAGCATCCAGAATGGATGATTTCCCACTGCCTGTGGGCCCGAAAATACCAAAAACACCCGCATCCACTAATTGACCAAAATTGATCGTCTGCAATTCTCGATAACTCTGTAGCCCGGACATCTGCAACTGAATTGGACGCAACGCGACACTCCTCCTTCCTGCTTTCAAGTTATCCACAAGTGTCATTTGGGAATAAAATAAACACAATCAGTACTACATCAAGTTAGTACTTATTTAAGCTAATTAGAATTACTATACTAGATTTATAGAAAGCGAGGTTTTCAAATGAAAACTCTAAACTACTTATCCATGTTGATTCTTGGAATATTCATAGGCATCTTCTACTTTGTAGTAACAATTGTCATATTAATGATAAGTAACTCCAACATAATGGGGCATGAGCAATTGCTTCTTGATATCTACAAATACTATCTCCCCGCATTAATCTTATTTGTTGCAATCATCTTCAAACAAACTCACGCTTTTATTTGCATACTTGTAAGCTTGATTACAGAAATCTATTGCTTCTATCTTTGGGATGAAATGTGGCGTCAAGCAACGTGGATTTTTTAATTAACAGTCTTTGAAACCCAAAGACCCTCTGATACGCACGTTCTGTCATATCTACAAACACTTAAATGAATAAACCTCTATGAACATTTCAAACACAGCCAGTTGACAAGAATAGTGGGAGGGGTGTCCTATGATTATAAACGCATTCAAAACAACGCATCCTCACAAATAATCTTGCTCAAACGGCCGCATAGATTTTGTAGATACAACAGAATAGAACAATACCGAACAGAACATGCTCCGGCAGATATATCTTTATCCAGGTCAGGTCAGATCAGACCCACCACTGCCTACGAAAAGTCATTTCCTCATAATCTTCCAACCTATCTTCTCTCTCGCACATCAACGCCAACTTAGTCACCAACAGCATCCGCCAAATCTTTCTCCTGCAGCAGCTCTAAGAACAACCGCACCAGCTCAGGCTCCGGCTGCGCACCACCGGTTTGACGGGCGTAGAAGCGCGTGAAATGCTCCTCCATGGACAGATCCGCCTTCGGCACAGCAGCTCTGGCCGCCTCCATCTCTGGATAAATCGGACGAATATGGATGAATCCCTCGTACGCTTTGCGAAGTGATTGAATCTGTTCAATCGACATGGCTTCTGTCATTGTGATCTCCAAGTCAATCCACGCTGTCGCATCTTTCCGCTCCTCTAACCATTGGTGGACTTGGCCTATGCCTTCTTTGGCTTTCCAGCTCACGAGCGGACGCCCGGAAGTCAGAAATATTTCCTTCGGCTCGGCAGCCTGTCCAGGGGATAGGTCCAATAATGTGACCGATTTGGCCTGTCCAGCCTCCGAGAAGCTGTAAGCAATCGGCGATCCGCAGTATCTGATGGGAGAAGCAGCCTTCACGTTCTGCGGTCGGTGCAAATGCCCAAGCGCCACGTACTGCGCGCCCGCCGTCAAAGCACTAGTATCCACCGTATAAGCCCCGCCGACTTGAATCGGGCGCTCTGATTCGGTTTCGTGTCCGCCAAGGACGTATAAGTGACTCATAATTAAATTCACGGTGTCCGTTTGGAATGCAGCTGCCTGCTTGCGAATGAGCGAGCCAACCCGCTCCGAGTATTTGCTCCTTAGCACTTCTTCTTCCGCTACATCGGAAAGCAGCTCTTTCAGGCGCGATTCTGAAGGATACGGCAGCGCAATCAAACGGGCTAATTCACCTGTTCGGGCAATGCCAATCGACTGAATATCCGCTACCGGCAGGCCGATTAATGTGATGCCTTGCTTGGCCGCAAGAGGGCCTGAAGCAGCAAGCCGATCCGGATGATCATGATTGCCGGAAATGATCGCTACATGCCGTTTCCCGCCTTCTGCCAAGCGAGCGATGCCTTCGTAGAAGAGCTGCTCTGCTGCGGCAGGCGGATTCACGCTGTCATAAATATCACCGGCAATCAACACCAGATCAACGGCTTCATCCTGTACAATTCGCACAAGCTCATCGACGAATGCAGTCTGCTCTTCCAATCGGCTGCGCCCTTCAAGGGATCGGCCAAAATGCCAATCACCTGTGTGTAAAATCCGCATATTTCAATCCCCCACCCTACATTTCCAACAATTTCGCGCCATCAAAGAAATACAGAAATTTCCCATTGATCGGCCGCTTCCAAATTTGTTCCACAGCTCGTGAATACAATGTTATTTGCTTTTCATAACGTAATTGAAGCTCGGCATCGCTGCTGCCCTTGACCGCATCCGTTTTATAATCAACCAGCACAAGGCCTAGCTCATCCTCAAACAAGCAATCAATAACCCCTTGAATCAGCACCGTCTCGCCTGACGTGGAACGATCCGTTCCCAGATAAACCTCATCTGCGGGCAATCCATAGCTAAATGGAACCTCCCGTTGGATACGGGATGCCTGTATCATTCGTCTTCCAACCTCAGTCTGAAAAAAGCGCAAAATAACAGGAATATCCACAACCGTACTTTGTTCCAACGTGAGTGTTTGCTTACTCAGCATTTCAGCTAACGTGGCCTGTATGCTCGCTTCCGTCGGCATTTCCTGCAAGGATAGATTCTGCATGACGGCGTGAACAATGGTTCCTTTTTCAGCGGCTGTCATTTTCTTCTCTTCCATGAATCTGGGTCTGCGCCAAATGGTCGCACGCGAATTGTGCTTTTCAGGAACATCTGCTTTCAAGGAAGCCATGTCGCCACCAAATGGAAGCTCCATATCTTCGGCAATTCGATTGAGCTCCGACAGCCGTTTGATTTCCGAAACCGTTGTTTTGGCAAACAGCTTAGGCGCTTCGGAATAGGTGTAATCCCAAGACAGCTTATCCTCCAGCCATTCCTTCCAATCACCCGCTACAGCCACAGCTTGCAAATGACTAACTCGCTCCATGCGTGCCGCATCCGGCACATTGCTTTCTGACTCCGTTATTTCTTCCAGCTGCAAGCTCTCTGGCATAATGATGGTTAGTTTCCACTGCGAAGGATCGCTCAGCAGCCGCACCCCCGAGGATGACTCACTGAGCCCAAGACGCTCTCTCCAGAGCGCAGCATCCGGGTGACGAAGCAGCGCTGGACCAACCCAGTCGAGATAGCTTTTGGCTTTGGCCAATTCAAAGTCAGGCAAATACCACTGCGTCCTCGAAAGATGGCGTCCCCAACCACGAAGCAGTTTGTCGAGCGATTTCACGGTTCCGAGCAAATACAGCTTTTCTCTGGCCCTGGTCAAGGCAACATATAAGACACGCATTTCCTCTGCCAAAAGCTCAAGCTTCATACGCCGTTTGATCGCTAAGGAAGGCAGGGTCGGGTAGCTGACTCGCAAGGCGGTATCTACAAACCGTGGTCCGAAACCAAGCTCTTTGTGCAAGAGAAACGCATCATTCAAATCCCGTTGATTAAACATTTTTGCCATTCCGGCTACAAAGACAACAGGGAATTCCAGTCCCTTGCTTTTATGAATCGACATGATTCTTACGACGTCTTCTTGTTCACCTAGCGCACGCGCGGTCCCGAGATCGCCTCCGCTTTCCTTCATTCGTTCTATAAAACGGAGAAAGCGGAATAATCCGCGCAGTGATGTGCTTTCATATTGTCTCGCCCGATCGTACAAGGCTCTTAAATTCGCTTGTCTTTGCATGCCGCCCGGCAAGCCGCCGGCGAAATCATAATAGCCTGTTTCCCTGTAAATGTTCCAAATTAAATCAGCAAGAGAGCCCTGCCTAGCCTCGGTCCGCCATTTTTCCAAAAGACTTAGGAAATATGTCAGCTTCTGCAGAAGAGGCTCATTCTCCGCAGACTTCTCAGCTTTCACAAGCTGCAAGACCGACTCATAAAAAGGCACCGTTTTATCTGCCACTCGTATTTGCGCCAAATCCTCGGCCGTCAGCTGCACGACCGGAGAACGCAAGACGGCTGCCAGCGGGACATCTTGATAAGGATTGTCAATGACCTTCAATAACGAGAGCATGACTTCAACTTCCGTTGCCGAAAAATAGCCTGTGCTAAGCTCCGCATACGCGGGTATGCCTTGCTTTTTGAGCTCTTCAATAAGGATCGGCGACCACATCTGCGTAGCGCGCAGCAGGATCACAATATCCCGATACGTTACAGGGCGATCTCCGCCTGATTTTTTATCAAAAACCTGAAAAGTATCCTGTCCGCCCGCTCCAAGAAGTCCACGAATCTGGCGAGCAATGGTACGGGCCTCCAACTGCGCAGTTTCCAGCTCTTGTGCTTCCAGAATAGGATCAATAGCAGCTGCATGGCCATCTCCTGGTTGTTCGCTATTCCCCTCATCCTCATCTTCTGCTTCTGAAGCAAAGGACTCGCTTGCCCCCGATGTATCCGTCTCACGGTTAATCAGCAGCATTTCAACGGAGCAATCCGAGGCAGATGGCGGGTAACCCGCCCCGTAGACAAGCTCAGCCCGCTCATCATAGGCAATTTCACCTACGGATTCGTTCATTATTTGCTTAAAAAGAAAATTCACCGCATCTACGACTTGCAGCCGACTGCGGAAATTACGCGCCAGATCAATTCTCCCGCCTTCAGCAGGCGATTCTGATGTTTCATCTTTATTAGAACGGTACGCCTTGTACTTCTCCAGAAAAAGACCTGGCTCAGCCAAACGGAACCGATAAATACTTTGTTTCACGTCACCCACCATAAAGCGATTGCCAGGCTTCGCATTCGAAATCAATTCAACGATCGCTTCCTGTACACGATTCGTGTCTTGATATTCATCCAGAAGCACCTCGGCAAACTGTCTACGGTAAGCAAGAGCCGCTTCCGAAGGAATTAATTCACCAGGGATAGCGCCAGGGGCACTGAGGATTTGCAAACAATAGTGCTCTAAATCCGCAAAATCGATCAGCCCCTTCGCCTGCTTCCCTGTTTGATATCGCTGTCCGAAATCAGCAACCAGGTCCACTAAGGTGTGCAGAAGCGGAGCCATATCGGCAATTTCTTGGTGAAATTGTTCCGGTGTGCGGCCGAAGAGCTCTTCCTTTATTTTATTGATTTGCTCTTTGGCTTTGTTGCGCAGCTCCTTAACTTCCTCTTGGAGCTCTTTGTCGTAGTCGTCGCCTTTGCAGGCTTTGAGCTTGCCAAATTCAACGGTCTGAAAGCCCAGATACAGCACGGACCATGGATAGGTGGTCGTTTCTAACAAGTTGTTCACGAGCAGCAAATCTTCCCGTAAATTGTCCAAATACGGTGCCGGCCCGCCAGGGGATTCCGCGATGTCTACGGCTTGGCGCAGCAAGTCCGCTGCGCCTTCCAAATCCAGCGTCAGGTCGCGAATCAGACTCTGCTCCCAGAGCGAGTAATCCACCGGCGCCGCAGCCGCCGCAACGTAAGGCAGCGCCTCCTCTACCACGGAGGCAACCTCCTCCGGCATCTCCTGCGCGGCCGGCGGCCCAAACATCGAAGCCGTCGCCCTTAGCCAGTGCTCCGGCCACGGATGAGAGCGCGACACATCATACAGCTTCTGAATCAGCTGCATGATCGCGTCGTCGTTGCGCTCGCCGCTGAACGAATCGACCAGCCGCCAGAAGGCGCTGTTCTCTCCGCTTGCGGCGTAATATTCTTCAAGCATTTCGCCAAGCAAATCCTGGCGAAGCAGCTCGGCTTCCGTTTCATTCGCGATGCGAAAGCCGGGATCAAGCCGAATAAGGCTGAAATACCGCTGCACGACTTCCAGGCAGAAGGAATGCAGCGTCGTAATCGAGGCGCGCCCCATCAGCGCAAGCTGCTTCCGCAGATGCTGTGAATGCGGCTGCTTCATCAGCTCTTGTTCCAAAGCATCTCGAATCCGATGCTTCATTTCGGAGGCGGCCGCTTTGGTGAACGTTGCGACCAGCAGCCGATCTACATCTACCGGCTCCCACTCGTCCGAGATCCGGCGTATAATCCGCTCGACGAGCACGGCTGTTTTTCCTGAGCCAGCCGCTGCGGCGACCAGCATATTTTGACCCTTAAGCGTAATAGCGTCCCATTGATCATCCGTCCATGTGCTTCCGGGAGGCTTAGGCTGTTGTTGTTTCTTCACGTATCCATTCTCCTTTCCGTCCGTATTAATGGCTCACCTCTTGCTCCAAATCGGACCAAAGCTGATCTTTTCCTCTTTGCTTCAAGACATGGAGTTCGTTTCCTTCAAACAAAGGATCAAACTGACAAATCGATTTATAAGAACAGTACAAGCAGGCTGTTTTTTTGCCCAAACGATACGGGGAAATATCGACATGGCCATCCGTAATATCGGTACCGATCTGCTTGACTTGCTTGCGTACATATTTGCGCAGCGTATCCCACTGCTCGTCCGTAGCAACCGAGGAGCTGGAATAGAAGCTGCCGTCTTTCTTCAAGGCGACCGGAATCAGCTGAGAATGTCCTGCACTTTGTAACAGTTCATCATCCATCAAGCCGGCGACTTCCGCATCAGCGGTAATAAGCCCCTTCATCTTAAAACGTTTGCGCAGCTCCTTCTCAATTTGAGCAGGATCAAGCGCATTTTTTTGCTGCAGCATCGGGTTATGGACGTGGAAATACAGGACGCCTGCCGGCTTGGCGGCAATGCCCAGCCACTGCTCGGCATGGGTAATAATGACGTCCAAATACGTCAGCATTTGCAGCGAAAGCCCATAATACACCTCAGATAGCTGCAACGAGGTTGTGCTCGATTTGTAATCGATGACCCGCAACAGAACGCCCTGTTCGCCGTCTGCGCGATCGACCCGGTCAATACGCCCAATGATTTCCATGGTGCAGCCATTCTCAAGTTCAAAGATCAGCGGCGGCAATTCTTTGCCAGGCCCAAAGTCAATCTCCAAACCAAGCGGCTCAAATTGACCATGCTTCGCATGCTCGCCAAGCACGACGGCCGCCCTTCCCACAACCTGCTTCAATTTCCGCGCAATATAGGCATAGCGGCTTGAACTCAGCAAGATTTCGCCTTGCAGCCTTGGGGCAAGCTCATCAACAACCTGAGCGGAACGCTCCATGCATTGCTCCGCCGTCAGCGAGCCCCAGTCAAGTTGATCCTGCTGCAGCTTCTGGACAAATTGATTGAGCGCCGCGTGGAACAATTGCCCAATATCCGGGGCATCCAATCGGTAGACCCTTCGCTCCTGCAGCCTTAAGCCATGCGAAACAAAGTGCGAGAATGGGCACGCGACATATTTCTCCATCCGTGAAACACTCGCTCGTAGATTTTGACCGTACAGCAGCTTGCTTGTTCGGAGGCTGAGCCCTTCCTCTTTATTCGTATATTGCAAAGCTTGAACGACGGATTGAAGCTTCATTTGCCACTCCGGCTTGGCTGCATACCAGTTAAAGGTTTCCCACCAAAGATCATCCATGCGGCCACCCAGCATCCAGTGCTTCATGCGGACTGCCAAATAAGAAATCGCCTGATTCGGATGGGCAATATAATAAGACTGTTCGTTTGCTGACGACTCATTCGAAGGTTCAGCCAACAATAGCGGAGCTTCTGTTCCCGGAAAGAGCTGGCGAATTTGCTTGATAAGCTCAGAGGGCAGCAGTGATTTCCCTTCCTCATCAGCCAGCGGATAGCTCAACCATAATCTTTTCCCTGGCACGGTTAGCGAGGTATACACAATAAACTGCTCGTCCAGCAGCTTGCGGCGGCTTCCATCTGCCATCGGAAGTCCGGAATCTGTTAAAACCGTTCTCTCTGCTTCCGTCAAAACCCCTTTTTCAGCCATCTGAGCGGGAATGACCCCATCATTTACACCCAATATGTAAGCATAGCGAATTCCGCTGGAACGTGTCCGATCCATGCTCCCAATGAGCAGCTGATCCATGGAAGGAGGAACCAGACCCAGCTTCATGCTCTCCATCCCCGTCTCGATGAGACCATTAAACAGCTCTAATGACAGATCATCTTCGCCCATTGTCTCCACCAGTTGATCCAGCATATCCATGACACTGTTCCACATTTGTCCGTGCTCACGGGCTTTTTCTGGCTTGCCATCGCGGGTTGCCGCCTCGCTCCATGCCTCTAATTTCTCCGGCGCCTGCACCGAGACCAAGAGATCATACAAAGCAGCGACTTGATCCTTGACGGATTTGGCTTGCTGCAGCTTTTTGGAAAACGCCAGCAAAGGCTTGACTACCCATTCTTTGCTTGTGTTCAATGCATCCAGCTCCGCAGTTGGCTCCTGCGCCTGCTCATCCGCTTGCTCCAAGTTGGCCCGGAACTTAAAGGTCCATGGCTTGCCGTCCGTCCACCTATACCCTTGAATTCCAAAAGCCAATACATAGTTCTCTAGTTTATCCAGCTCTGTTCGCTGGTCGGCTGCTTCTACAGGGATCAACAAGTCTGTTTTGACACAGCGAAACACGGCATCGTAATGCCAATTATGCTGCACGACCTCCAACGCAGACCGAATGAACTCTACGAGGGGATGATGAAGCACTGAGCGCTTTTGGTCAAAAAAGTGAGGAATATCATAGTCGGTCAGCATCGCTTTCAACAGATCCTGATAACCTTCCATATTTCGCACCATGACGGCTATTTCTCGCCACCGCACGCCTTGCTCGCGAACGAGCTGCAGCATATCACGAATGGCCCCTTCAACTTCGGCACGGCGGTGAACCGCTTCTTTAATCACAAGCTGGTCGCTTAGCTTCTCATTGGATGCCGGTTGATAACGCCGAGCTGCTCCGCCAATCCGTCGATCGAAGTTGCGTTCCAAATAACCAAGAGCCGGACTATCTTCATAACGAGGCGAGTGCTCAGGCGCCAGCAAATGAACCTCCGGCGCATGCAGCCCAAGCTGCCAAATCATCTCTTGCATGCGAACCATCGTCATCGCTGTCGGATGAAACAGATCCAGCTCGTCCGGTTTATCTTCGGCTTGCAGTTCTCGGTCCACACAAAGTGTAATCGTCACTTGTCTGCAATTCGCAAATAAAGCGCCCACGACAGCAAACTCTTGCGGTGTAAAGCCGTGGAAGCCGTCAATCCAGATCGAAGCCGAACGCAAATAGGCAGACTTGGCTATCTGCTCGGCCAGCAGCGTCAAATAATCCTCACCGTCCAAATATTGACGTGCCAGCTCTGCCTCAAATTGGCGGTAAACCAGCTGTATATCATGCATTTTGTCGCGCAGCAAACCACTTTCACCCAGTGCCGTCGCACGTTTAGCCTCATGCTCCGTGAGCTGCTTAGCCGTCACACAATATCGCTTCATCTCCGTAAAAAGCTGATTCAATCTGTCGACAAATCCCATTTGCTCAGCGGAATGTCCGAATAGGCGAAGCTGATCTTTATATTTATGTAAAATGCTTGTTAAGAGCAATTTCTTGCCTGTATCATCAATCGGCAGTCTGACCGTGCCGCCCTCTTCCTGCATGACACGCCATGCCAAACGATGGAAGCTCAGCACTTGTGCGCGGATCATCCCGCGAATGCCGGGATCTGATACTAGCGCGTGCTCTGCTTGAAAAGTTGCCTGCTCCGGCACTAGTAAAATAAGCGGATCACCTTCCGGCTCTGCCGCCAAAAGCTGCTTCATCTCATCTAAACAACGTTCACTTTTCCCACTACCGGCTCTGCCGATCACGAATCGAATAGACATACAGGGCCTCCTTCATGCTTTCCTCGGAAAGCTTGCTTCGTTAGCAATTCTCACTTCTCTATCTTTCCTATTCTATCATACTTTTGGTAGAAATGAGGCGTGGCAGATGATGGGCCTTTCCCAAATCAAAGAAGCTGATCCTCCGATTTATTGTTAACGGAGAGATCAGCTTCTTTGATAATCAGTTCTTAGGATTGCCGAAGAGAGACGGGCAGTTCGCCAATATAGGTGGATTGTGGTCTGAAAATCCGATTGCAGCTGGCTTGTTCCAAGAGATGGGCCGTCCAGCCCACCATGCGGCTTGCCGTGAAGCTGGCTGTAAACAAATGTGGCGGCAGCTCAATGGCACGCATAACCGCTGCGGCATAAAACTCCACATTCACATATAAATTCCTTCCAGGCTTATAAACAGCCAACAAATCAACAGCTGTCTTCTCAACGTGGACAGCCAGCTCGAACCAGGGATCTTCGGAGGACAACTCCGTCATGATCCGTCTTAATGCTTCTGCTCGCGGATCGTTCGTTTTGTATATGCGATGCCCAAATCCCATTAGGCGTTTGCCGGATGCCAGTTGATTGCGCAAGTACTCCTCTGCCCGATCTTTGCTGCCTATTTCGTCCAGCATATGAAGCACTTCCGAAGGGGCTCCTCCATGCAGCGGGCCTTTCATCGCACCTATGGACGCACAAAGCGCCGAAGCCAGATCCGATTGCGTAGATAAGACAACACGCCCGGCAAACGTTGAAGCATTCATCCCATGCTCCATCGCTAGAATAAAATAAGCGGTCAGTACCTTCACATGGCTGGGCTGCGGGATTTCACCTGTCAGCATATACAAGTAATTGGCAACATGATCCAAATCTGTATGAGGCGCTATGGGCGAAAGTCCACGTGATTGTCGATATTTATACGCAATAATCGTAGGAAGCAATGCCGTATAGGCGATTATTGCCTTATCGCTTGGCGGCCAAGCAGACTGCGTATTATCGCCTGTACCCAGCACAGAGATCGCTGTGCGGAGGATGCTCATCATATCGCTTTCATTAGGCAGCAGGTCAAGTACGCTTTCAAGCGTTGCCGGCAAGGTACGTCCGGCGACCCATTGCGCTTTAAATTCATTAAGTGTCTCTTGACTGGGAAGCGAGCCATACCACAGCAAATAAGCTGTCTCTTCGAAGCTTTTGTGCAATGCCAACTCCTTGGCCTCGTATCCCCTGTAGACCAAATTGCCATTCTGTCCATCAACCAATGATAACTCCGTTTCTGCTGCGATTACCCCTTCTAATCCTGTTACTGATGCCATGTGCGCGTCCCTTCCTTCCGATGAGCAGTAATTAACTTCTTATTCTCATCTTAGTTGGTTTGCGCCGATTCATCCAATTGGCTTTTTCTGTCATCCTGATAAAAAAAATTCAATAATTTATTTTTATTGATCATATAAATTTATCGATATAGGGCAGTGAGGCTGTAAGACAAATAAGAGCCCCCAAAGGCTTCTACTCCGCTCAAATAACCTCTTTGCGCGTGAATAGAAGCTTTCAAAGACTCTTATTTCTCCGAGGCAGCAGCTACTTACTTGCTCCGCACCTCGAAGATAGCGAATTTCAAATAATGACCCTCATCCACGCCAAGAATGCGGGGATGATCCATCCCTGCTTCACGGAACTCGATTAACCGGAGAATTTTACCGGCATCTGTCGCCGCGGCATGAATCGTTTCAAGGAAAAGCTCAGGGTGCATATGGTAGGAGCAGCTCGCTGTAACGAGGTATCCTCCCTCATTCACAAGCTTCATCCCGTGCAGGTTGATATCTTTGTAGCCTCGGCAAGCGCCTTCTACAGCGCTTTTCGTTTTGGCGAATGCCGGTGGATCCAGAATGACGACATCCCAAGTCCGACCGCCTGTTGCTACAGGCTTTGACGTATCCACTTTCGTTTGCCCACTGCCGCCATTCGCGCGCACTTTGCGCTCATCCAAGCCTTTGACCTGTGTACGCAAATAGTCAAAAGCATCGGCAACCACGAACTCTACGCGTTCTTCAAAACCATTCAGTGCAACGTTCGTCCGCGCGCTCTCGATGGCATGCTCCGAAATGTCGAGGCAGGTTACCTTTTTCGCCCCAAATTTACATGCGTTAAGCGTGAAACTTCCGGTATGCGAGAAGCATTCCAGCACGGAAGCGCCATCCCAGTAAGGGAAAGTAACCACTTTCCCATTGGCATTGACCGGAAGCATCTGGCTTATTCCATTTTCTTCGATTTCCTTCAGCTCAATACCGCTGCGATGGCCCCAACCGGTCATTAAAGGACCGATGGCTGCGCGATTTTCTCTTTGATCGAAGAAATAGCCCGTTTTCTGTCCATCTTCAATGTCGACGCGAATTCGCAAGCCATTCTCCAGAATGTCTACATGCTTCGTACATTCGCCATACAGCAGTCCCTTGGTCTGCTTCAAGCCTTCCAGCTCACGAATGGAGACATCGCTGCGCTCGAAAATGCCCTTTGGGTTCATGACCTGAACCAATGCGGCAACAATGTGCTCGCGGCAGCGATCCATGCCCATCGTAAGAATTTGTACGACCAGCGTATCTTCAAATTTATCGACGATCAGCCCTGGAAGGAAATCAGCTTCCCCATATACCAAACGATAGGATTGCGCATCTTTTACGAAGCGCGTGCGATGCTGCAAGCAGCGTGTAAAGCGCTCCACGAAAAACTCGGTGGTCATTGCTTCCAGCGGTTTGTAGGATACGATTCGGACCGTTATTTGTGAAGCCTCGTTAAAATAGCCCGTTGCCAAATATTGACCCAAATGTGTTTGCACAGGGACAAGCTGTCCTGGTTCGATGTCTCCGTCTACACGCTCAATTTCACTCTTGAACACCCAAGGGTGTCCTTGCTCCAAACGAGGTTTGCGTTTCTTAAATAGAAATACTGCTGCCATTATAATCTTAGCCGTCCTTTGCGTGAAACCGTTCACCTCATCAGCTTGCTTGTCATGCTTGTCTGTACGGTCACATATATTGGTTGAAAATAAGTAGTCCGCTCACGAAGGAGAATCTCTACGATGCTGAATGCTATCATCTTGCCTGTGTTAACAGGCTTAGCTTTGTTTCTGTTCGGTATGAAGCTGATGGAAACCGCGCTTTCCTCTTGGGCAGGCCCTCGCCTCCAGCTATGGCTGGAGCGGTTCACCCGCACGCCGGTACGCGGCCTCGCCACCGGCACGATCTTGACGGCGGCGCTGCAGAGCAGCACCGCCATTACCGTGATCGCCATCGGCCTCGTCGGTGCCGGCGTCTTGACCTTCCCGAGAACGCTCGGCGTCATTCTCGGGACGAACATCGGCACGTGCCTCACCACCGAGCTGATCGGGCTCAGCCTCGGAGGCATCGGCGTGCCGATCCTGCTGGCCAGCGCTGGCGTATGGCTAGCCAGCTGGCTGGCCGGACCCTTGCCGCCTGCGGCGCAAGGGCTCGGCCTAGACCAAACGGCCGCCGCTACCCGCGGCCGGGGCTGGCTGCGCAGCGTCCGCTACGGCTCGCTGGCGGTGGCGGGCTTCGCTCTCGTGCTGCTCGGCATCGAGATCATGCAAACGATCGGGCCTGCGCTGCAGACCCGCGGGCTCTTCGCCTGGTTCGTCCAAGAAGCGCAGACGAGCCTGCTCTGGGGCATCATCGCCGGTGCCGCGGTCACCGCGCTCGTGCACAGCAGCGCCGCCGTCATCGCGATGGCGATGGGCCTTGCCGCGGTGCAGGGGATTCCCGTTGAGCTTGGCGTCGCGATTACGATCGGTGCCAATGTAGGCACCTGCGCAACCGCGCTGATCGCTGGGATGAGCAGCTCGCGCGCCGGGCGTTACGTCGCCTGGTCGCATATCCTCCTTAATGTCGGAGGCGCGATCCTCTTTTACCCATTCATCCATCAGCTCGTCAGCCTCTCAGCGCTTCTGGCCAATGATGCGTCCGAGCAAATCGCCCGATCCCAAACGATCTTCAATGTTGCTTGCTCTTTGATCGCTTTGCCGCTTTGTTATCTTAATATGTGGAAGCGTCTTGAGTTCCGTTCACAATAGCAACACCGGAGCTGGTTCCGAGTCTTGTTGCCCCTGCTTCGATCATGGCAACAGCGGTTTGCAAGTCTCTAACGCCGCCGGAAGCCTTAACGCCAATCGTATCGGATACGTTGTGACGCATTAAACGAACGTCTTCTACCGTAGCCCCGCCTGGGCCAAAACCAGTCGAAGTTTTCACGAAATGAGCGCCTGCTTCTTCCGACAAACGGCATGCTGCGGCTTTCTGCTCATCATTCAGGAAGCCGGTTTCCATAATCACTTTGACGATGGCTTTGCCTTTTACTGCATCCACAACTTGCTTAATGTCCGAGCGAACAGCGTCATGCTGGCCTTCAAGCAATAATCCGATCGGCAGCACCGTGTCAATCTCAGCTGCGCCATTTTCCACAGCTTTGGCCGCTTCGAAAGCTTTCACTTCACTTAGGCTTGCCCCCAGCGGGAAACCAACAACAGCTGCCACTTTCACTTCTGTGCCTTCAAGCGCTTTGGCAGCAACAGCAACGAACTGGGAGTTCACACAAACACTATAAAAATGATGCTCAGCAGCCTCTTCACATAATTTGTGAATCGCAGCTGTGCTTGCATCCGGTTTTAATAACGTATGATCAATATATTTAGCAATTTCCTTTGCACTTAACGTTGTCATGTCAGGCACCTCTTCAATTAGTATAGTAAATTATTTTCGTCATCTTTCAAAGACAAAACCTCTATCGCAGTCATTCATGAAAGAGCGACCACGCTTAGAGGTAGGTTTCATCGCCTAAAGGTAAGCCTTACAAATTGACAACTGCTGCCGCTTCCAATACCCGCACCAACTGCCCCTTGCTTTCGTTCACACCAGCTTCTGTTACTTTCACACGGCACACTTGACCGATCATGTCTTCCGAGCCTTCAAATACCAACTGGACATAGTTGTCGGAATAACCGCTGTACAACCCGCTGTCCGGAGCCCCTTTGTAGGCGCGTTCTGGAATAACTTCCAGTACTTGACCGATAAATTTCTGCGCATAAGCCAACTGCATCTTCTCAGACAGATCAATTAGCTCGTGTACGCGCGTATTTTTGATTTCTTCGTCGACTTGATCCTCCATCCGTGCGGCAGGCGTGCCTGTCCGTTTGGAATAAGGGAATACGTGCATCTCGGAGAACTTCATACGCTCCATAAACTCAACGCCATTTCGGAACATTTCGTCTGTTTCACCAGGAAAGCCCACGATAATATCTGTTGTGATTGCAACATCCGGCATAATTTCATGCAAACGCTCGATTTTCCCTGCGAACTCAGATGTTGTATACTTTCTGCGCATGCGAGCCAGAACCTGGTCATCCCCAGCTTGCAGCGGGATATGCAAATGACGGCACATTTTGTCAGACGATTTCAGAACTTCAATGACTTCATCTGTGATTTGGCTGGCTTCAATCGACGAAATCCGAATCCGCTTCAAGCCCTCCACTTTGTCCAGATCCCACAGCAGTTTCGCCAAGCTGTAATCCTCAATATCTTCGCCATAACCGCCTGTATGGATACCCGTCAGGACGATTTCCTGATACCCTGCTGCCACTAGCTGTCTAGCTTGGGCGATCACGCTTTGCGGCTCACGACTGCGCATGAGGCCCCGCGACCATGGAATAATGCAGAAGGTGCAGAAGTTGTTGCAGCCTTCTTGAATTTTCAGAAACGCCCTTGTCCGGTCGGCAAAATCAGGCACATCCAATTCTTCGAATTGGCGTGTTTTCATGATATTGCGCACCGCATTGATCGGTTGACGATCAGTTTCAAATTGTTTGACAAGCGGCAAAATGTTCTCTCGGTCCTGTGTCCCGATCACCATATCCACGCCAGGAATAGCCATAATTTCGGCTGGCGAGGTTTGCGCATAGCAGCCTGTTACCGCTACAATGGCTTCTGGATTGCGGCGAATTGCCCGACGAATCATTTGACGACTTTTTTTGTCCCCTGTATTTGTAACGGTACATGTATTGATGACATACACATCCGCGGTTTGTTCGAAGTCAACCTGCTCGTAACCCTCATTTTTGAATAATTGCCAAATGGCTTCTGTATCATAGAAATTCACTTTACACCCTAATGTATGAAACGCTACCGTTGCCATAACGCTTATCCTCCCATCTCTCCGGTTTCATAGAAAAGACACGTAAGTCCTACCATCGCAGCAGTCTCCGTGCGTAAAATCCTTGCTCCAAGCGATACCGATCGAAATCCGGCGGCCTCCGCCTGTGCGATTTCCTGTTCGGTAAAGCCGCCCTCTGGACCAACAGCAATCAACACTTGTTTGCCAGCAGTCAATTGACCAGCCGCTTGCGCTTGTTGAATCGCTGGCTTTAATTGCTGTCCATCTTCCTTCTCATAGCAGATCCAAGCGATATCGGCTTCCTTCGCCCGCTGCATCAACTGCTTCCACGTATACACGGACTCGACTTGCGGCACCCGATTCCGATGGGCTTGTTCGGCCGCTTCCTTGGCGATCTTCTGCCAGCGCTCGGTCCGTTTGGCTTCTTTTTTGGCATCGTATTGCACAATCGTTCGCTCTGATAAAAAAGGAAGAAACCGGGCTGCCCCGATCTCGGTCCCTTTCTGAATAATCGTTTCCATCTTATCGCCTTTGGGCAAGCTCTGCGCAATCCACACCTGAACCGCTGCTTCCGCGTCCATGGACAGCTCTTCCACAATCTCTGCGGTTACACACCCTTTGTCCAGCTCAGTAAGCCGAACTAGCACTTCACGGTCAATCCCATTGCTGCAAATGACTTTGTCGCCAACTTCTGCTCGCATAACTCGCGCCAGATGATGGGCGTCGTCTCCTTCGATGGTGACGGTCTGTGTGGTTTGGTGAAACTGCTCAGGCGGGAGAAAATATCGCTGCATCGTTAAAGCCTCTCTATCTACGTTCATGTCTGTGATCGTTTGAAACTTCCACTCACCATCATACCTTTTTTGACTCAGAAAATCTAGAGGGGTTGCTGTGAGAGCTACATGCCTAATATCCAAGCAATCGGCCTGGAAAGGAATTGAATGATATCCGAGCCTAAGCTCAAATATGGATCCAATGTTACTTGTCGTAAAGGTCTTACAAATACAACCAGAAGAAAAATAACGGATGCCCATTGCTCGAACTTTTGCAAAGATTCACTATGTCTCAGGTCAACTAAATCCTGAATAATCCGGTAGCCATCTAATGGCGGGATTGGAATTAAATTAAACAGAAACAAGGTGATGTTAATGCTTAACATCAATCGTAAAAAAAGAACAATTGCGTCTGCACTTCCTTTGGACATGCCTTCCAACCAGCCGAATTTCTGGAATAAGAGCGCCACGAATATCGTGATAAAAGCCAAAATCAAATTGCTTATCGGTCCTGCGGCCGTGACGATAATCCCCATCAAGCGGGGATTTTTGAAGTTGCCGCGATTCACCGGCACAGGCTTCGCCCAACCAAATCCAGCAATCAACAGCATAATCGTACCGAACAAATCCAGATGAACCATTGGATTCAAGGACACTCTGCCGAACTGATACGCCGTAGAATCTCCTAATTTATAAGCACTGTACGCATGTGCAAATTCATGGATCGTGAATGAAAGTACGAGTACCAGAATAACAAATGGCAGTGTTTTTAAGTCATAAAATAATAATCCACCCATGGCTTCGCACCTACAGCTTTCTGGCTACGATCACAACCCAATTCGAATCATAGTTTTTCTCTACAATTGTGAATTTAGCAGCAATCAGCGCTTTTTCTACATCCGCTTCCTTGTTTGTAATAATCCCTGACGTGATGTAATACCCGCCCTGCTGAAGCACTTCATATACATCGTCCACGAAAAGCACGATCACTTCCGCCAAAATATTGGCGACAACCAGCTGTACTGGAATGGTAACCCCAAGCTGCGCGGCATCTTCGGTTTCGCTTTCTTTCAATACGCCAAGCAAGTCACTCAATTTCACGGTAATTTGGTCTTCGAGCTGGTTCTGCTTCGTATTGTCTAAGGCACTTGTTACCGCTACCGGATCCAAATCCACAGCCAGCACGTGTTTCGCCCCTAATTTAGCTGCAGCGATCGACAGAATGCCCGAACCTGTACCAACATCAATGACATCGTCTCCAGGTTTCATGACTTTCTCTAGCGTCTTGAGGCATAGCGATGTTGTCGCATGAGTCCCTGTCCCGAACGCCATGCCTGGATCAAGCTCCAAAATCAACTCTTCCGGTGAAGCTGTGTAGTCTTCCCAAGTCGGTTTAATCGTCAAGCGATCGGATACGCGGATGGGTTTGAAATATTGCTTCCAAGCATGCGCCCAGTCTTCATCATCCACTTCTCTTAATTCAAAAGAGGGATTGCCGGTATCAATATCGAACTCGCTTAGCTGTTCTACAGACGCTTTCAGATCAGCCATTATAGGTTCCATATCTATACCATGATAGAAATAACCCTTAATAACGGCTCTTCCTTCCGGAATATCGTTAAACGGCGTTTCGTACAATTGCCCAAATGAAGTATCTCGCTCTTTGTTTAATGTGCCTGACTCTTCAATAGAAACGCCACCGGCGCCCAGTTCATGAATAAAATTCGTAATCATTTCTATTGCTTCTTCTGTTGTATGTACAGTTACTTCTTGCCAAAGCATCTCTCGTGCTCCTCCTGTCGGTTATCACCTTCGCCAAAAACAAGCCCTTGCAGCCTATTTTCACAATGATCATTGTACTACACTTCGCTTTCTGGGTAAAATAGGCGTTTCTCCGCAAGCACTTTACGCTTATTTTCAAAATCCTAACATTGTCTTAATACATGCATGTTAATTTGAATAAGAAGTTATTCAATGCTCTTTCAGCTTGTCCTACATGAATCCAGAATGGGGTCTTTTTCTATGATCAAAACACTCTTTTTCTTTGTCGTTATCTTTGCCTTTGAGCTAGTGGCTCCCTTCACAACTACGACCCTGCTGGCAGATAATTATAGTCAGGTTACTGCACACCGGGGCAGTTCGGCGCATACCCCTGAAAATACATTAAGCGCTTTTCGTCAAGCTATCTTGGATAGAGCAGGATATGCGGAACTTGATGTGCAAGAGACCTCCGATGGCGTCGTGATGGTCATGCATGATGACAATGCCCTTCGCACAACGGGTATCAACAAAAATATGTGGGAAGCTACATCAGATGAGCTTAAAGCTGCTAGCGCAGGCAAATGGTTCAATAGCAAATTCAAAGATGAACATGTGCCTACACTTGATGAGGTCATTGAGACGGCCAAAGACCATATTAAGCTGAACATCGAAATGAAAAATAACGGCCATGGCAAGCGGCTTGCCGAGAAAACCGTTGAAATCATACAGTCTCATGGATTTGTGAAACAGTGTACCGTAACTTCCTTCGATCCCAACTTGCTTCACACCGTAAAGAAAATCAATCCTCAAATCAAAACAGGTCTCATCGTAAGCCAAAAATCAGACCAGAATACGCTCTGGGATAATCCCGATTATGAAGTCGTTTCTGCGGCTTATCCGATGGTGAATGAAGATTTCTTGAAACAAGCCTCTCTGCATAACAAGGAAGTTTATGTATGGACCGTAAATGACAAAACAATGATGAAACGAATGCTGCAATTAGGCGTCTCCAGCATCATCACCAACGTGCCAGACCAACTTGTTCAAGTGATGAACGAGCATACTTAAGCCAAAAAAAGCATTTAGACGAAAGAGCTGCGCTCTATGTCTGAATGCTTTTTTTGCCAACTTTATATCGAGCCGCCTGCACTCTTTATGACGCGAACTGCTTGTTCATAAACCGTATCGTCAATAACAGCCGCGAGGACAATATCAAGCCCCACGGCATCCATGTCCCCGCTGTCGCCAAACATACTGTCAGCCATCGCCGATTCCAGACCTTGGCCAATATCGTTGTTAAAGCGATCCACTGTCACCTCAGCAGCTCGCAATGCTCTCAGCTTCGCTGCCGCCCCTTCAGCTTGCTCTGGGGAGCGAAAATAGGCTAAAATCGCTTTCTCCGCCATTCTAGCTTTCTTCCTGTCTATGATCCGCAGCTGCCGCTCGCTCGGAAGCTTCAAAATCATCCCGATCCGCCGCATCCGCCGCGAATTCAACATCTTCATTTTTGACCACTGGCAGTCCGTTGTGTGTGTCTTGCTCTTCATTGATTGTGCTCATCGCTTAAACCTCCCAAAAACCTTCATAGTCAAATCCAGTTTTTAGTTTGCGGAAAAGCTTTATTTTTATACCACTGCGTTCCTCTACTCCTTGATCTTCTCGAACGAAGCATCATAGAGCCGGAACATCGTTTTGTAGCCGGATTCGTCGAGCTTAACTCCTACATCTAATTTCCCTGTAATAAGAAGCGGTCCTGAGGTGTAACGCAGCTTCACAGAATCAGGAACGAATACGATCATGATCTTGTTCCAGTAGGTTTCGTCGCCGTTATCAAAGGGGCACTCGGCGCCCGGCTTCGGAATCAACAGAAACCAGTGCTTGTCGAAAGAAAGCACTTCACCCATAAAACCTTTGATTTGCACCGTCTTGCCGCTCATATCCCAGAAGGCATTCGATGGCTTATCTTGTTTATCATCATCAAAAAACTGCGTCCAATTGATTTCATTGGACAAGCTGGCAGGCTTCGGCTTCTCCGCTGCCGGTTTCTCATCCTTCGGTTTGGCATCAGGCTTGGCATCAGCAGCAGGTGTTGCCGATGCTTGAGCAGCCGCAGTCGCTGCCGCCTTACCTTCCTTCGCATGAACCGGAGCTGTCTCCTCTACGGGCTTCTGCTCAGAAGCTTTCGCAGAGGGAATGGGCGTCGCTTGTGCATCTTTAGGCGCAGCAGGTTTACTTTCCTCTTCTTTGACAATAGGCGCAGGTGTTGGCGACGATATTACGGGTGCTGTCGAAGCAGCGGGCTTTAATGAGCTTGCCGCTGCATCTGGCCGGCTCGACGGCTCAATAGTTGCCGCTGCTGTTTGTGCTACACTGCCAAATGACTGACCAGCAGATTCTTTCTTTGTCTGACCGCAACCTGTCAAGGTGACAACCAGCACACATAGGCTCAGCACAATGACGACTTGCTGTTTTCTCATAGGGACCACCTCATGATTTAAATAATTGCAAAGGATCTACGCGATAAGCCTGCAAAGCCGGGCCGATAGAAGCTATAATACCGATCAACAAAGTCCCGACGATTAACCAACCTTCTCCGGGCATGAAATGCCAGGTTTGGATTTGTAATCCCGAATATTCAAATACAGCTTCACGGCTTGCATATCCGCCTGCATGACCTGCCAATAGGCCTCCTATGAGCCCGATGAAAGTCAAGAGTATCCCTTCGCCGATCAAGGAAACCCAAATAAATGTTTTCGTTTTGCCAATAAGACGCAATAAACCGACATCTTTCTTGCGTTCATTCACGGCAGCTACCAAGGAAAGCAGAATAGATCCGGCAGCCAACAGAATACAGATCACTGTCACAACGCTCAAAGCCTGAGTACCTTTGTCCACCACATTCACCACATCCGCTACAGCTTTGCTCGTATAAATGGCTTGAACATTATTCATCTGTCCATAGGTTGTTTTAATGGATTGCGCACCAAGCAAAGTTTTCGGCTTGACCAGTATCGTCGTTACTTCCTTTTTCTCTGTTTTTTGACTTTCATGCACAGCCCAAGCATAATCCAGCGTCGTAAAGACTGCCCGATCGTCCGAGGTGAATAAAGGGGGCAATATGCCGACAATCGTATACGTAAAGCTATGATGCTCATCTTCATCCCCATCGTCGTCGACAGCGCCTTTAACTAAGCCATGTGCGCCTTGAAACTTATCTCCAACATGAAGCCCGAGTGTTGACGCAACATGTGAGCCCACGATGGTATCTCCCAGCTTCTCGTATATTTTGCCTTGTGCCATTTGCTTGTCAGCACCGTAGCGAGTTAAGAAATACTCCGCTTCCATACCGACAATGGGAAATCCATTATAATTATCTCCCGTCGTCATCGCATAAGCGCGATCAACGGAAGGGTCCTTTCGAACCTCATCGAGCAGTGTATACGGTATATTACCAGTTGGAGCACCGATATGATAATACGTGTTGAGTGCAAGCTGAGTAGCGCTTCCCTTGGCACCTATTGTCACTTCAAAGGGACCATAGCCTTTCTCGGCCCCTTTCTCAAGACCGTCGCTGCAAAGCAGGAGAAAAACGACAAGCGCTACCGTCACCCCAACCGACATGATGGTAAGCAGCGAAAGCGTTTTGCGATGAAGGACATTGCGCCACAACAAGGTAAGTAAATTCATATGGCTTCTCTCCTCGGCAGCACATTGATATCTTGGATATGAACCCGCTGCGGATACATCTCCGCCAAATGCAGATCATGCGTAACCGTTAGCAACGTGAGCTTCTCCGCTTCGCAAATATCCAGGAGCAATGTCATAATGTCTCCTGCTGTCTCCCAATCGAGACTGCCTGTAGGCTCATCAGCTAATATAAGATGCGGCTTCGTAATGATCGCCCTGATAATAGCAGCACGCTGCTGCTGCCCGCGAGACAACTCGGAGGGCAGATGATGCTGCCGATCTTTCAAACCAACTCTCTCAAACCAATAGTCTACTTGTTCCTTCATCATCTTCTTCGACCAGCTTTGCGGCACGATCAATTCCACATTTTGTTTGGCGGTAAGGGATGAAATGAGATGGAAATCTTGAAAAATATAACCAACATGATCCGCTCTGTAGCGGTCACGCTTGCTTTCCGAGTAAGTATGGAGCGGCAAGCCGTCCACCCATATTTCACCTTCATCCGGCGTCATCACACCGCTGATCAAGTGCAGCAGTGTGCTTTTCCCGCTGCCGCTCGGACCCATAAGTGCTAAACGTTCGCCTTGCTCTACATGCCAATTGGAAACTCTTAATATCGGCAAGCTTTTGCCATGCATCATGAAAGAT
The DNA here is from genome assembly GCF_002027705.1 of Paenibacillus ferrarius. Classification (GTDB taxonomy): domain Bacteria; phylum Bacillota; class Bacilli; order Paenibacillales; family NBRC-103111; genus Paenibacillus_E; species Paenibacillus_E ferrarius. Next base: position 54,522 of record NZ_MBTG01000009.1, read on the forward strand.
TTGGAAACACCTTTGATATCGATCATAACGATCCTCCGTCTCAATGCTCTTCAATAAGAAAAGAGGACAAGGGCATCAAAAACCCCTGTCCTTTCTTATCCTGCTATCTGTTAGTTTTTAACGATACGCTCATTGACGGAATCCCATGTGAAGCTTTTTCCAGTCAATTTATTAAAGGCTTCAAGCGGCAAGTAAAGCTTGCCATTATCCACATTTGCTGCGATTGTGCTTGCTGCGCCGTTCTCTGTAACAGCACCTGTTTCAACAAGTACGGTTAATTTCTGGCTGTCTTTCGCAAGTACGACGGATTTCGTTGCTTCATCCCATGTTACTTTGATATCCAAAGCTTCAGCCAATGATTTCGCTGTAAATAGGGTTTTGTTATCGCGCGTTACTTTGAAAAGCGGGTACAAATATTTATCTTGCAATTCTTTCGTCGCTGCTGCCAAATCAGCACCAATCACTTTAGCTCCGCTTTTTGCAATATCCGTGTTGTCGACATCGCCTTTAACAAGGGAAGCAATCGGACCGTAAGCCCATACGCCAACGTCTACACCCGTGTGGCCATGACCTGTCCAACCAACAGCTAGACGCTTGGATACAACGGCATTGTAACCGCCTGCGCGGCCGTAGGAAGAACCATCGCCTTTGAGGATCAAAGCAATTTCCTCATCGGACAAATCTGTGAAGCCGATGTTGTCTGCAACAATTTTACGAACATCGTCAGCCGTTTGTGCTGCTTTGAGAATCGCATCCAAGTACTCGTAGGAATGCTTTTGTTTGTTAAACAAATCTACATTCAATTCATAAACGTTATTGATACCCAAGGATAAGCCGCCTGTTTCGTGATCCGCTGTTACGACGACAGATGTGTTGCCGTCTTTTTTAGCGAAATCAACAAGTGTTTTGAACGTTGCATCCAACTCAAGCATCTCTTGAATATTAGCAGGAAGATCGTTCGCATGGCCTGAATGGTCGATACGACCTTGCTCTACCATTAAGACAAATCCATTTTTATTTTGGGATAAAAGGTCAAGCGCTTTTTGCGTTAATTGCGGCAAGCTTGGCGTGCTTGCATCGCGGTCAAGTACATAAGGGATTTCATTAAGCGCGAAAAGTCCTAGTGCATTTCCAGCTGTAGCCGGGATTGCATCCAAACCGTTTTTATCATAAGCCGTTTTATAGCCTTTTGCTTCGAAGTCAGGAATGATGTTCTTGTCTGTGCGCTTGCCTTTATCATCTTTGGTAACAAAATTTACTTTACCGCCGCCGAATAAAACATTAACACCGCTTGTTAAGTATTGCGAAGCAATGGCATTTTGGTTGCTGCGTTGACGAACATGGGAAGCCCAAACTGCCGGTGTTGCACCAACAATGCTGTCCGTTGTTACGAGTCCAGTAGCTTTTCCTTGCTTCATCGCGGCTTCAACAACGGATGCAAAAGGTTTAGCTACATCGCCGTTCGATACGCTGATCGCGTTATTGTACGTTTTATTTCCTGTCGAGAAAGCTGTTCCTGCTGCTGCAGAGTCTGTTACAGCTCCGGATTCGGATGTATAAGGTCCTGCTTGCGAATATGTAGTTGCTTTCCCCACGTAGTAACCGCCATCAAGCTCTAAACGATCTTTATTTAAAAACTTTTTGGAGTAATACCGAGCCGCGGTTACTTCAGCTGGGCCCATGCCGTCGCCGATAAGTACAATCAAGTTTTTGGATTGCGCTGCCGCTGGTGCTGCCGGTGCCGCTGGTGTCGTTGCTGTGGTTTCAGCTGCTGATGCCACGCCCGCTACACTTAGAGCCAGTAAAGAAATCGATAAACCGGAACCCATGATTTGTTTCAAACTTTTTTTCAAGATGTATTCCCTCCAAAAATAGTATTTCACCTTCTCTAGCATAATACTCAGAGATTAACAGGACGTCATAGGAACATATGCGCAATGTAAAATATTACAACATTTATTTGCGGAATGTTAATACAACGCAAAAAAACATCCCGATAGCAAGCGTCTGACAGATGGCATCTGTTAACGGCTTACTATGGAATGTTTGCTGAAATTCAAGAGATTAATCGCCCAAAAAGGCTCTTTTCATACGTTCAAAAATAGATTGATTCTGCTCATGCGTATGCTCGCCGCTTTGCTTGCCGAACTGACGAAGCAGATCCTTCTGATCCTCGCTCAGATTCGTTGGCGTCATAACGATGACTTTCACGTGTTGATCGCCTTGACCAAATCCACGAAGATGCGGAACGCCTTTGCCTTTCAAGCGGAAATACGTATCCGTCTGCGTACCGGCCGGAATTTTGAGTTTAACCTTCTCGGTCAGAGTAGGAATCTCAATTTCATCACCTAGCGCAGCCTGCATGAAAGTTAAAGGAACTTCACAATACACATCATTGCCTTCACGCTCGAAGAATTCATGTGATTTCACACGGATGACGACATAGAGATCGCCGGCAGGGCCGCCGCGCGTACCGCCTTCACCTTCGCCAGAAACGCGAAGCTGTGCGCCATCGTCAACACCGGCAGGAATTTTAATATGAATCGTGCGCTGCTTTTTCACTTTGCCAGCACCATGACACGTTCCACATTTCTCTTTGATAATCTTGCCTTGACCGTTACAAGTTGAACATACACGACGGTTCACGATACGACCGAATGCTGTATTCTGCACAACTTCCTGTTGTCCGCTGCCATGACAGGTTCCGCAGGTTTCCGGTTTCGTACCAGGCTTAGCGCCGCTTCCGCTGCACGTATCGCAATTCTCTGTTCGCGGAATATGAATATCGGTTTCTTTCCCGAAAATCGCTTCCTTGAATTCAATGGTCATCGTATACTGCAGATCGTTGCCACGCTGAGGCGCATTCGGATTGCGACGGTTTCCACCGCCTCCGCCGCCAAAGAACATATCAAAAATATCGCCAAAGCCGCCGCTAAAGTCTTGACCGCCGCCCATGCCTTGATTAGGGTCCACATGACCGAAGCGGTCATATTGAGCTTTCTTCTGATCATCGCTGAGGACATCGTATGCGTCTTTCGCTTCTTTGAATTTATCTTCCGCATCTGCGGCTTTGTTCACGTCAGGGTGATACTGACGTGCCATTTTACGATAAGCCTTCTTAATTTCATCTGGCGAAGCATCCTTGCCTAAACCAAGGACCTCATAATAATCACGTTTACTCATTGTTCCACTCCCATGTTCAAGACTACAAACGGAAAGTCAAAGCCACGGAGAGACTCCGGACGGCTTTGACTTATTCGTTTTCATTCAAATAAGTGTTTAAAAAGCTGACTTCTTAAACGTCCTTACTCTAGAATATGTTTATTTTTTTTGATCGTCAACCACTTCATAATCAGCGTCAACAACATTTTCTCTGCCTTTAGGAGCATCGTTTCCGCCAGCATCGCCATCAGGACCTTGTGCCGCAGACGCTTGCTCATACAGCTTCACAGAAAGTTGTTGAATGACTTCCGTCAACTCTTCCGTCGCTTTTTTGATTGCTTCGAGTTCGTTGCCAGCCAGTGCAGCTGTCACTTTCTCTTTGGCAGCATTCGCTTTGTCGATCTCGCCTTGGTCTACTTTATCGCCAAGATCCTTGATCGTTTTGTCAACGGAGTATACAAGTTGGTCAGCTTCGTTGCGAGCTTCTACAAGCTCTTTGCGAACGCGATCTTCCTCAGCATGAGCTTCAGCGTCTTTCACCATTTGCTCAACTTCTGCATCGCTCAAACCGCTGGAAGAAGTGATTGTGATTTTTTGGCTTTTGCCTGTTCCTTTATCCAAAGCGGATACGTTAACGATACCGTTGGCATCGATATCGAAGCTAACTTCGATTTGCGGTACGCCGCGTGGAGCCGGAGGAATATCACCAAGCATGAAACGGCCCAGTGTTTTGTTGCCGCTAGCCATGGAGCGCTCACCTTGAAGCACGTGAATCTCAACGCTTGTTTGGTTATCTGCATAAGTGGAGTACACTTGTGATTTGGTTGTAGGAATAGTTGTGTTGCGGTCGATCATTTTCGTGAATACGCCGCCTGCAGTTTCGATACCAAGGGAAAGTGGCGTTACGTCAAGAAGAACAACGTCTTTCACTTCACCTGTTAATACGCCAGCTTGAACAGCTGCGCCAAGTGCAACAACTTCATCTGGGTTAACGCCTTTATGCGGCTCTTTGCCGATCAATTTTTTGATCGCTTCAACAACAGCCGGAATACGTGTGGATCCACCGACAAGAACAACTTTGTCGATTTGGCTTGTGGACAAGCCGGAATCTGTCAACGCTTGGCGAGTTGGTCCAAGTGTTCTTTCTACAAGTCCAGCGGAAATCTCTTCGAATTTCGCGCGAGTCAGGTTAAGCTCCAAATGCTGAGGAACGCCGTCAGCTACCGTGATGAACGGAAGGGAAACCGTCGTTGTCAGAACACCGGAAAGTTCTTTTTTCGCTTTTTCCGCAGCATCTTTCAAACGTTGTACAGCTGCTTTATCTTTGCTAAGGTCAATGCCTTGTTCTTTTTTGAATTCAGCTACGAGGTAATCGATGATGACTTGGTCAAAATCGTCTCCTCCTAGTTTGTTGTCTCCGCTTGTCGCTTTAACTTCGAAGAAGCCATCGCCAAGTTCAAGGATGGATACGTCAAATGTACCGCCACCAAGGTCATAAACAAGAATTGTTTGGTCTTCTGTTTTCTCCAAACCGTAAGCAAGTGCTGCTGCTGTTGGCTCATTGACAATACGAAGAACTTCCAGACCGGCAATTTTACCCGCATCTTTGGTTGCTTGACGTTGGCTGTCATTGAAATAAGCAGGAACCGTGATTACCGCTTGCGTAACTGTTTGGCCAAGGTAAGCTTCAGCATCAGCTTTCAGCTTTTGCAAAATAATCGCAGAAATCTCTTGTGGCGTGTAATCTTTGCCATCAATGTTTTCTTTGTGGTTCGTACCAATGTGACGCTTGATGGAGCTGATTGTTTTGTCTGGGTTTGTGATCGCTTGACGTTTGGCTGTTTCACCAACAACGCGCTCGCCATCTTTTTTGAAACCAACGACAGAAGGGGTTGTACGATTACCTTCCGGGTTCGGAATTACGACGGCTTCGCCGCCTTCCATTACGGCAACGCAAGAATTTGTTGTACCTAAGTCAATACCAATTACTTTACTCATGTTAAAGCTGCCTCCTTTTGCTCCTGGGGAACATATTGGTTATTTGTAATTTTAATTAATAAGATCTTTAGACGCTGACCTTGACCATGGCTGGTCGGATGACTTTATCTTTAAGCATGTAGCCTTTTTGCAGTTCTTCCACGACGATACCTTCTTCATGCTCATCGGATTCAACCTGCATAACCGCTTGATGGAACTCCGGATTGAACGGGTGACCTACGGATTCGATACGCTTAAGCCCTTCTGCGGTTAGCAGTTGATCGATTCCACGGTACGTCATATCCAAGCCTTTCACCAATGCGTCGAAATCCTTCGTCTCTTTGCTTGAAGACAGCGCGCGATCGAAGTTATCTACAATCGGCAAAAGCTGTTCAATCAATTTAAGCGAAGCGTATTTCGCGAAATCTTCCTTCTCCGCTCTAGCGCGGCGGCGGAAGTTGTCGAAGTCCGCTTGAACGCGTAATAAACGCTGATAGTTTTCTTCGGCTTGCACACGCGCCGCTTCCAATTCGCTAACTTCTTTCACTTCTTCAGAAGCTTCTGTTTGCGAATCTTGAGCCGTTGTTTCTTGCTCACCTTCGGCTGCGTATGTAGTGTTTACATCTTGCTCGGCTGTTTTGTTATCTCCAGTACTCAATTGTCCTTCACCTCCTAAACATAATACAACATATTCTCTCTAACGTCAGTTTGCCCAGCTTTAGGCCTCTTCAAAAGGCTGTTTCATCTTGATTACTGTATGAATACGCAGTACAGCAGCTGCGACCTCTCCTGCTGCTTGCAAGGCGTGAATCTTAACGTCTGCCGGATCTACGATACCCGCATGGACGAAATCCGTCACTTGACCGGTATCGCAGTCAATGCCGAGGCTGTCCGTGCTAAGCGCTAGCTGCGCCGCTTTCAGCTCTTCGACCTTTTCCAGTGGATTGTAGCCTGCATTCACAACGATTTGTGCCAGCGGCTTGCGCAGTGCCCCCGCAACAGCGGCAACACCGAAGCCTTCCATGCCCTTCATCGTCTCGCGGGCGCGCTCCAAATCATGGGCGACTGCCATCTCCGCGGCGCCGCCTCCTGGCAAGTACCCGCCGCGGACGGCGGCCTGTACGGCCGAAGCCGCATCCTTCGCGATGCGCGAGCGCTCATGCGCCGCTTCGCGCGTTGCGGCGCCGACGATCACGGTCACGTGCTGATCGCCGTGACCGCCGGCAACGCGCACGCGCTCCAGCCGCTCATCGTACGCGGCATAGCCCGCGCTCCCAAGCGCGGCCCCCAGCTCCGGCGCGCTCTTGCGCAGCGCCGTGCGCCGCACCGGCCTAGCGCCGGTGTGCTCGCTCAGCAGCTGCAGGTCCCGGCGGGACAGCCGCTGCAGCACGAGAATGCCATGGTCGGAGCAGAACTGCTCCGCCTCCGGATCAACCCCGCGGTCTGAAGCAATCAGACCGACGCCAAGCTCCTGCAGCAACCCGAGGCTGCTGCGGAACTGCTCCCGCAGCTGCATGTAGCGCTGGAAGCCTGCCTCGGTGACCAGCGATTCCTCGCTGACCGCCTCAGGCTCCAAGGCGTCATGCAGCACGAGGATGCGGACATCTCGCCGCGCTTCCTCATCGAGATGCAGGTTCATCGGCTTCTGGTTCAGCAGAATGCCGGTCCATACCTCGCTGCTCGCCTCTTCGTGGGCGAGCACACTGTCCGCGAAACGATAGCCGTCTTCGCGAAGCTTGGCCTCACCGACGGCTTCGGCAGCTTGAATGATGAGCCCGGCGATATCCGCCTGCTCCCTGCCTGCCGTAATCGCAATGCGCTTCAGCGCATTGTCACTCAAGCTCTCAATGGCGCGGCTGCGTCCTTGCAAGCTTGTCACCGCCAGCTCGATGCCTTGCAGCATCCCGCTGACGACCTTCGCTACCGGCACGCCGCGCGTCACTTGAGCGACGCCTTCCTGTACGAGTGCGCCTGCAAGCACCGTTGCGGTTGTTGTTCCGTCGCCAATCTGCCGCTGCTGGCTTCGGGCTACTTGAATCATCAGCCTTGCTGCGGGATGCGTGACATCCATCTTTTCCAAAATGGTTACCCCATCATTGGTAATGATCACTTCACCCTGCCCGCCTACCAGCATCGTGTCCAGCCCTTTAGGACCAAGGGTGCCTTCGACCGCGGAGCAAATGGCTCTTACTGCTGCTGCGTTATTAACGAGCGTCGAATAACGTTCTTCGCCCTCGCTGTGAATCGTCTTATTTACGCTCATTTGCCATACCAGCGCCCGAGCACAATTTCCAGGTGTTTGGACAAATGAGCCATCAAATTAATAACTCTTCCATATTCCATTCGCGTTGGTCCTAGTATCCCTATCGTACCTAGCGGCTGACCGCTAATCGAATAGGAGGCTGTTATTAAGCTGCAGTTATTGATAGCTTCAATACTATTTTCGGCACCGATTTTGATCTCAATGCCTTCATTGGACGGTGTAAACAATTTGATGAGCGTAGGAGCTTCTTCCAAGAGATCGAAAATGCTTTTAACTTTCTCCACGTCTTTAAACTCTGGTTGAGTCAGCATATTCGTCATCCCGCTTAGGAAGACACGATCTTTCTCATCACTCTGCAGCACGCTTTCGATCACGGCCAGCAGCTCTTGATACCCGTTCACATATTTGCCTAATTCTTCAGAAATTTCATTGTAAAGCCTAGATTTAAACTGAATCAGCGGCACGTTCTGGAGTCTTGCGTTCAGAAGGTTGACGACCTTTTCAATTTCAGACATCTTAATGCCTTCTGGAATCGTCACGGTTTTGTTCTCTACATGGCCCGTATTCATGACAATGATAGCAACCGCGGTTGTATCCGAAAGCGGGATAATCTGCAAATGCTTCAGTGTCGTACTGAACACCTCGGGCCCGAGCACAATCGACGTATAATTCGTAAGGCTGGAGAGCATTCCGGCGACATGCTGGATCACGCCTTCCATCTCTTGAATCCGCTCGGCAAAAGCACCCTTCATCGAGTCCAAATCATTCTCATGCAAAGCACCATGCTGCATCAAGTGATCGACATAATAGCGATAACCTTTGTGTGAGGGAATGCGGCCTGCAGACGTATGCGGCTGCTCCAGGTAGCCCATCTCTTCGAGATCGGACATTTCGTTACGAATCGTTGCCGGACTGAATCCAACATTGCCCCGTTTTGAAATACTTCGTGAACCAATCGGTTCAGCTGAACGAACATAATCATCAATGATAGCACTTAAAATCATACGCTGGCGTTCTGTCAGCATCAAGTACCCCTCCTCTTCACAAATCGCTATTGTCCACTTTCGTTAGCACTCGTATTTAGTGAGTGCTAATTCCTAATACAAAAATAACAGACCCTAAGGTCTGTTGTCAAGTCAATCCAAACGTTTAAGTACGGCGATTTCATCGCAGCAGTACTGTTTTTTGCAATGCATGCAATCTTTCCAAACCTTCTCTGGAAAAATCTCTTTTGGTACAAGGGTAAAGCCGTTTTTTTGGAAAAAAGCAACCTCATACGTGAGTGCCATCACTTTCTTAATCCCTTGGCTCCTCGCGTCTTCAACTAGGAAATCTACAAGCTTGCCGCCAATGCCTTGCCCCTTGTAGCCTTGGGTCATCCCCAGCGAGCGGATCTCGACTAGATCTGGCCCAAGCCTGGTCAAGGAGCCGCAGCCGATAAGCAGCCCATCGTATTCGGCGACAACGAAGGTATCAATCTGATCCTCCAGCATCTCCTTGCTGCGAGGCAGCATGATTCCCTGTTTGGCATAGCCTTGTATAATGTCAAAAAGCTTATCTATGTCGCTCATAGATGCTTTTCTTACGGACACTGTCGTTGATGAATTCACGGTCATCCCACCAATCGTTACAAAAATGCATAAAATCCATGCTAGCTTCCGAGAGACCTTACGGGTCTACCGCGGCAGCACTAGTGGATTCATGTATAAATATACATCAAACCGTATATTTGCACAAGGTTTTTTTGTACCCGCAACAGCGCTATTCCTTCCGCACTTTTAGGTTAAGAATGAAGCAAACACTTCGTTGCCCAGCAAGATGCCTTGCTTGGATAAACGATAGCCTTCCGGCGTTTGTTCAAGGAGCTGTTTTTGCAGCCATCCTTGCAATGTATCTCCGAACTGAGATTCAATGGATGTGCCAAATTGCTCTGCGAAATCACTATTGCGCACACCTTCCAACAACCGCAAGCCCACCATCATGAAATCCTCCATGGCTTCCTGCTGCGAGACTTCAAACTGCTCCATGATCGGCAAGCCTGCCTTCGTAGCGTCGATGTAAGGCTGAATTCCTTTTACATTGACGTGCCGCTGCCTGTTCATATATCCATGCGCGCCTGCACCTAGCCCGTAGTAGGAGCGATTGCGCCAATACATCGAATTATGTCTGCTTTCACGACCTGGTTTAGCGAAATTGCTTATCTCATATTGCTTATATCCCGCTGTTTCCAACCTTTTCATAATGAGCTCATACATATCAACTTCCTCATCTTCGCTTGGCAGCGGCAGCTGATTTTTGTTGAACAACGTATGGAACAGGGTGTTTTCCTCTACTTTCAAGCTATAAATCGAGTAATGCTGAAGATCCAGCGAAAGCGCCTCATCCAAAGTTGCTTGCATGATCTCCACCGTTTGTTTCGGAAGTCCGAACATTAAATCGATGGAGAGATTGTCAAACCCAAGCTTTTTGGCATTCTCGATACTTCGATGCACATCATCTGTATTATGAATACGCCCAATCGTCGCCAGGATGTCATTATTGAAGGATTGCACCCCAAAGCTGATCCGATTAACGCCGCCTTCTTTCATAACAGCCAATTTATCGATATCTGTCGTCCCCGGATTGGCTTCCATCGAGAATTCAACCTGTGCGGGGTCTGCAGGGAAATACGTGCGGACAATGCGCAGGAACCGCTCCATTTGATCAGGAAGCAGCACCGTCGGTGTCCCTCCTCCAACGAAAATCGTCTCCACCTTGGCGGGCGGATGCTGGCGAACCGTCAGCTCCATCTCGCGCTCGAGCGCATCCAAGTACTCCATGAGCGGCTGCCCTTTAAGCACATAGGAATTGAAATCACAATAATGACATTTGTTCGTACAAAATGGGATATGAATATACACCGCAGTTGGAGCTGCATAGCTAACTAACATAAAGGTATTTCCTTTCTATTGAGAAAAAGCCAAGGGGCAGAGTACTCTGCCACCCCAGCTTCTCATTCGTTCCAAACTATTCGTCAATTTTGAGGACGGCCATGAACGCTTCTTGCGGCACCTCAACGCTGCCTACTTGTTTCATCCGTTTTTTACCTTCTTTTTGCTTGTCCAGCAATTTACGCTTCCGTGAGATGTCACCGCCGTAACATTTGGCTAGGACGTTTTTGCGCATCGCTTTAACAGTCTCACGCGCAACAATTTTCTGTCCAATCGCCGCTTGAATCGGCACCTCGAACATTTGCCGCGGGATGAGTTCCTTCAGTTTATCGCAAATGATTTTCCCGCGATGATACGCCGTATCCCGGTGAACGATGAAGGAAAGCGCATCGACTTGCTCCGCATTCAAAAGGATATCCATCTTCACGAGATTGGATCTCTTGTAGCCGCTCACTTCATAGTCAAACGAAGCGTAGCCTTTGGTTCTTGACTTCAGCATATCGAAGAAATCATAAACAATTTCGGATAACGGAATTTCGTACGTCAATGTCACCCGATTGGTGTCCAGATATTCCATGTTCAAATATTCACCGCGTTTGCCTTGGCAAAGCTCCATAATCGTACCTACATAATCATTTGGCACAATAACGGACGCTTTCACATAAGGCTCTTCCACGAAGTCGATGCGTTGCGGATCCGGATAGTTCGACGGGTTATCAATCTCCATCGTATCGCCATTCGTCAAGGTGATGCGATAAATAACGCTTGGCGCTGTCGTAATCAACGGAATGTTGAACTCGCGCTCGATCCGTTCCTGAATGATTTCCATGTGCAGCAATCCCAAGAAACCGCAGCGGAAGCCAAAGCCCAAAGCTGTTGAGGTTTCCGGTTCAAATCGCAAGGAAGCATCGTTAAGCTCAAGCTTCTGCAAAGCCTCGCGCAGATCATTGTAATCGGTGGTTTCAATCGGATACAATCCGCAGAATACCATCGGGTTAATCCGGCGATAACCAGGCAGCGCTTCAGGTGCAGGGCGAGCCGCTTCGGTGACAGTATCCCCGACTCGCGTATCTCCGACATTTTTGATACCTGCAACAATGAATCCTACGTCTCCAACCTCAAGGGAAGGAACAGATGACATTCTCGGCATGAATGCCCCAACTTCAATAACTTCAAACGTTTTGTTGGTCGCCATCATTTTAATTTTGGAGCCTGCTTTGATCGAGCCGTCCATGACACGCACATACACGATTACGCCTTTGTAGCTATCGTAATGGGAGTCGAAGATCAACGCTTTAAGCGGGTTGTCCGGGTTGCCTTGCGGTGCCGGAACCTTTTGACAAATTTGCTCAATGATTTCTTTAATCCCGATACCGGCTTTCGCAGAAGCATGAACAGCCTCACTGGCATCCAGTCCGATGACATCTTCGATCTCCTGCTTCACTTTGTCCGGATCGGCGCTTGGCAAATCAATTTTATTGATGACAGGTAGAATTTCCAGGTTGTTTTCCAAGGCGAGGTATACGTTAGCCAATGTTTGAGCTTCAATACCTTGCGCTGCGTCAACAACCAGCAATGCGCCTTCACAAGCTGCCAAGCTTCGGGAAACCTCGTATGTAAAGTCTACATGTCCCGGTGTATCAATCAAGTTAAGGATATAATCGACACCATCATCTGCACGGTAGCCTAATCGAACGGCTTGCAGTTTGATCGTAATCCCGCGTTCCCGCTCCAGATCCATCTGGTCAAGCACTTGTTCTTGCATCTCGCGTGACGAGAGGGCGCCTGTATATTCCAAAATACGGTCGGCCAATGTTGATTTGCCGTGATCAATATGCGCGATAATTGAAAAGTTGCGAATTCGTTCTTGTCTTGCTCGAATGTCTGTCATGCTAAAGTACTAACCCCCACTACATGCAAATAATTTTCATTATAGCAGTTGTGGGAAGTGTCAGCAATGTGCCTTCTAACCTTTGCCCAATAACGCGTCAAACAACGAGACGAATAAGCGAATTCCATGATGGGAGGCAATTTGCAGAAGATCACCTAATTTATTGCCTACGTGATTCAAGGAATTATCGTGATCCGCCACCGGTTCAGACTTAGAGCCTGCGTCTGATTTGGCGGCAGTTTGAGCTTTGGCTGGCGTGTCCCCTTTGGCTTTGGCCGCAGGCGCGGGCGAAGCTTGCCCCTTGCCTGTGGAGGCTGCAGCCACAGGCTGCATTGCTTGCGAGGAAGGCTGAGGCCCTTGAATGCGATCCATCCCGTTCGAGGCCAAGCTAACTCCGAACAAAATACAAAATAACAGCAGCAAACCGAACAAGCCCACTTTCACATAAAACTGCCTCAGCTTCATCCTGAAAACCTCCTTAGCGTTCATAAGCATTATGCTCCCAAACTAGCATCCTTAAGATTGTTTAGGTGTCGTAAGGGGAATATCTACTTTCTTCGCATTCAAAATCACTTCGGAAATCGCTTCGGCCAGCCAGTCGGTTGTTCGGTAGCACTCTTCAAGCGTGTTATAAGGACCGCCCACTTCAATCAACAGTGAATTCGGCGAAAAGTTTTGATTATATAAGCCATTATTGCCTTCTGTCGCTTCCTTCGCATGAATTCCCTTCGATATTCCGGGATGTTTGGCTTCTAGCACTTGATGGATCATGTTGGCAAATTCTTCATTCTTCTTCCAATTTGGATTTTTGCCTCCGATAATGAAATAAACTTGGGCATAATCCTTGCCACCGATCGTGGTGGTCGTCTTATCCCGAACAGCGGAATCTCGGTGAATATCGAAGAAATACTGCAAGTCTGGATGTGTAGCTGCGGCTTCCTGCAAGGTTTTCAACGAATATTTATAGGAGTACGGGTAATCAAAGTTTTTGACCGTGCTTGGGTAAACGGTTTGCGAATGAACAGCGCCGATGCCGTCCTTCTCCAGATTTTGCGCCAAGCGTTGACCAACGGAAATGACATTGACTTTATCACTATAGGCTTTGTCTGGATTCGTAACGCCTTTGAGCTCCGGCAAATAAGATTCATTGCTATGTGTCTGGTAAATGAAGGCTATATTGTCTCCCGCCGTCCGCGGCGGCTGTCCAACCGGATTCGCAATCGGAGTAGAACTGGCTATCGGTGAAGGCTCTGGTGATTGTGAAGCCATTGGATTGATCGCTTCCGCCTGCAGATCCCGCGAATTGGGATTGTAGTCGATCGGGTCACTGGGATTGGGCGCACTGCCTCTTACCAAAACCGTTGTTTTATTCGCATCCATCCCTGGCACTTCACTCGCGACCAAACTTCTGGGATCGTTCGGGTTAATATCCGTCATGAACTGGAAAGCAAAATGAAAAACATTATGCTGTGAAAAAGTGAATTTTTTCTGATCTTTATTTAGATGCGGCACTTCCATGCCCAGCATATCGATGAAAAATTGATTCGTGACGGAAGCAGCTAGGCTTTTCATGGACGAAACAGGGGAGGTTGTCATGAATCTACTCTGCAGCACCCCTCCCACACCAATGAGCACAAAAATAGCAAGGGTAGCTGCGCTGAGAATGAAAAATGCTTTGCCGACGGAACTTGCGCTCTGAAACGTTTTGCGAACATGGCTGAGATTTAATGTAGCTGATGTCCATTTCATCGTTTGATTCCTCCTAATCTCTCTTAATTTAATCTATGAAACGAGCCTCTTCGCTAGAACTCGAATCACTAGAAAATTTGATAGAGGGAAGATAGAGAAAGCAATCATGAACGAGCAATGGGTCCTACATGTGATGTCTGTGATGTCTGTGATTCCTGTAATACCTGTGATGCCTGTGATGCAACCTGTGCACTGACACTCTGCATGTGCTTCATGCTGGCCAATGGGAACTATGATCCCCTATTTGATCCAAAATCCCATTTTGGAGGATGAAAGGGAACTGTGATCCCTTATTTCCTCTTCCGATGATGAAATAAAGCAGAATTAAGCAGTTTAGCGTACTGTAGTTCCCATTCAGCCAGCAAAAGGGCTCTCATGGAGCAAATAAAGGATCATAGTTCCGTTTCCCTCCCCTGCCCTGCAACGAAAAAAGAACCCCTTTCGGGGTTCTTCACATGGGCTGTAGCTATGCAAGCGATTCAAAATCGAATGAGCCTTTGGCTACGATAGTCACCCCGCTTGTTTTGTTCAAAACGGTGGGACCTGTATATAGTTTGAGCAGCGTCTTGTCGCTCGATTTATGTTCATTCTTGGGAGTTGATCGGTTACGAACTTTCTTCATGTGCTTCAGCATAGAGAATCCTTCCTTTCACAATCGATTTGAGAGAAGACACAAGCTTCGCATTTCTTTCGGATAATTCCATCATGACTTGATGATGGCTGCGCGCCGGGATATCATCTTTCGTTTTGAAATGGATGGATGAAACGATCGTTGGATGCAGCTTAATGCAGTAAATATATTCATACTCGCCATCTTCCTTATCCTTGGCTCGGCCTAGGTAGATGTTCGTATCTTGGCCTCGATAGCATTCTGCTAAATAACTGTTGGGGTCATCGACGTGGAAACTGTGGTTGTTGCTTACTTGGCCGGCACGACCAAACTGCTGTAAAGTCACACCGTCTACAAGAAGCTCAAAGAGCGTTGCCGCGGTGACTTCTTGAAGCTCGATTATACCACAATTGGTATCAAATGTCTTATGGAATTTATCCAGTACGCGGTCATAATCCACGCTGGACACACTCAGCGAATCCAAAGCATCAAACAAAAAACTGCGGATCGCATCATTCTTTTTCATATCAGACGGCTTATATCGCTTCTTCTGCATACTCATACTATGCTTGATCGGATACAGATGCGGTCCGGCCATCTCCGCCAACTGCGCATTCTCCTGTTGATCATCCAATCTCAAAGGGCTATAGCCTTCCAAATATTCAGGCAGCTCAGCCTCTTGGGACAGCACCAGAAATGTCCGGCTGTGACCAAGCTCCCCAAGACATAATCCGATTAGCACAAGTATATTCGCAAACCGCTGAGGATCATGACAATCCGTCTTCGTCACAATCAGCAAAGCAAAATCCGCTTCTTCGATGTGCCGCTTGAGCATTTTCAATTTCTGCTGAGAGGCTGTCAGCACCCCTTGATTAATCAGCGTTGCCTCGGCTGCCTGAGACAACTGAGATTGATAGAATTCACCCCAAAGCGAACTCGCCGGGGAACAGCCAATAAATAGTTTAGGCTTCATTTCTGTCTCAGCCCTAATCTCCCCAGCATCTGCTTCACAATGAAAGTAGCCGGACCCAGGCCTGCCAGCAAGCCAGAAGAGTGGTTAGGATTGTACATAAGCGGCGTGAGACCAAGCAAATCCGTGGCAATATGTAATTCTTCTCTTTCTGGAATCAGAAAATAGGTTCTCTCTAAACCTATTTGTCCAATGAATAGACCAAGCTCCAGAATGACGTTGTCCCGCACAGAGCTTACTAGGGAATCTCTGAGTAAGGTCAAATCGTTAGGTTGAAAAACAAAAATAGCAAAATCACTAGCTTGGGCCTGTTGGATAAGCGGGGCCAAGATGGTATGTGAGGGCGGAAACAGCAGTTGGCTCCAGATCGTAACATCACATGAATAATGGAGATTGGCCTGCAAGGCTTCTGCAACTTCAATACTTTCGGCAGATGACCCTATAAATAACTTCGCTTGTTGTGAAATGCTCAACAAAATCACTTCCTCGTCAGAGATCATCATCATTAATTCGACATTGTTCTCCTATCTCCTTCCATATTTCCTTAAATTGGACAAAAAAGAAAGAACTGTTCCACTTATCGTCGTGGCCCAGCTCTTCATCCTTGTTTTAGTGCGTATAGGCGGCAACATTATCCACGCTTACAGCGTCGTGTAATGCCGCATTTAAGCCGCTTGCGATTATATTGGCAATATCCTCAATAAACTGGTCAATCTCCTTCGGGGTGACGAGCAGATCGTGTCCTACAGGGTTCAGGACTTCCTTCACCAGCTGCAATCGTTCATCTTCATGGATATTGTCCAACAGTCCCAGAATCTGCCCTGTATTGCTTGTCTGCTCGCTAAAATGCTTATGCATGAGGTCAAATGCGTTGCTCACGATCGTCGAGGCATAAACAACGGTTGGCACCCCAATCGCAATGACAGGAATACCAAGATTCTCTTTGGTCAGCCCTTTGCGCTTATTTCCGATCCCTGAGCCTGGGTGAATGCCTGTGTCGGCAATCTGAATCGTGGTGTTCACACGGTCCAAAGATCTGGACGCCAAGGCGTCAATAGCAATAATGAAATCCGGCTTCGATTTGTCAACAATCCCCTGTACGATATCGCTGCTTTCAATACCTGTTGTTCCAAGCACGCCTGGCGCCACAGCACTAACAGTTCTGTAACCGGGACTAACATCGTCTGGAACCAATTCAAAGTAGTGTCTGGTGACCATGATGTTCTCTACCACAAGAGGGCCAAGCGCATCTGGCGTCACATTGGAATTGCCCAACCCGATAATGAGAGCCTTTGCTTGTTTGGGTATGCCGATTTCGCGCAGGAATTGCTCGAACTCCTGAGCCAGCTTGGTGGCAACACGATCCTGCAGTTGGCTGTCTTTTTCCCGCAAGGCAGGCACTTCTATCGTTATATAGTGACCGAGAAGCTTACCAAGCGCTTTGGAACCTTCTTCGTTCAAAACGTTAATTTTGGTCACTCGAATTCCATTTTCTCGCGTAGATTCCTGCTCAATGCCGGGAAGCGGCTGCCCGTGATTCGCAGCATGCGCCATATCCCGTGCATCTAGTGCGAGATCCGTATGTGTTGTAAAAGAGCCTAAGTCCATTGGCGTTCCCCTTTCTCTGGTTCCTTGCATCCCTTATTGTGTGACGATTTTTTCAGCCTTATACAAAAAAGAAGACCACTGAAAACCTATTGACAGGTCTTGCATTTTCAAATATTGCATGGTAGAATACTTAAAGTTGTCAGCAAACATACAAATGTAACGTTGAACCGTGTTTTGTAAGTAGGAGGTGAATTTCATGCCAAACATTAAATCCGCTATTAAACGAGTAAAAGTTAGCGAAAAGCGCCGTCTTCGCAACGCTTCCCAAAAGTCCGCTCTGCGTACTGCTGTGAAAGCTTTCGAAACTGCTGCAAGCAATAATGTTGAATCTGCCAAAGATGCTCTGATTAACGCTTCTAAGAAATTAGACAAAGCAGCTTCTAAAGGTTTAATCCATAAAAATGCCGCTAACCGCAAGAAGTCCCGTCTGGCTAAAAAGCTGAACGCTCTTACGGCCCAAGCGTAATACAAGGACATAAAGCAAAAGTCCAGCTCTCTTCGGAGGGCTGGACTTTTTTCCGCTGTTGTTTCTCCTTAGGCAGCAAGCCGAAGAAGAAACATTTCAAGACCTAACACTTTATCAATTTTCCCTGTTTTCATCTGATAATCCAGATCCGCCAGCTGCGACATGATGTCGCTCAGCTTCTGAATATCATACCGCCGGGCTTGTCCTTCGGCGACTTTCACGGCAAACGGATGCAAGCCGATCTGCGAGGCCATCTGCTGCTGGGAGTAGCCCTGTTTGCTGAGCTCTTTAACTTGAAGCATAATGCGGAATTGCCGGGCAATAAGCGAAGCGATCTTGATCGGCTCCTCGCGCTGTTTCAACAATTCCTCCAGAATAACAAAAGCTCTCTCCAGCCTTACATTGACAATATCCTCAATGAGAATAAACACGTTCTGCTCCGTGCTCCGAGCCACGAGCTCATCAATGACGTTCACGGACGCCTCTGCACCCACACCCACATACAAGGAAATCTTCTCAATTTCTGCGGAAAGAGACTGCAAATTGCCCCCCGTATACAGGATCAACTGATCAGCGGCTTCTCTTGCGAATGCAAAGCCCAGCTGTTCCGCCTGTTTAGCCACCCAAGCCTGCAATTCATCTGCACTAAGCGAGAGGAACGGAACAGCCGCTTCAAGGTCTTTGACCGCTTTAACAATTTTCTTGCGTTCATCCAGCTTGTCCGCATCTACTGTAAACACAACGACCGTATGCTCCGCTGGCGACTTCAAATAATCCGTCAACCGATCCAGATGATGCTCGATCTTCGTGCTCTCCTTGGCGCCTGTAAAGAATAAGGCGTTTTTGGCAATGACGAGCTTCTTCGGCACCATGAAAGGAAGCGTCTCAGCATCCTCCAAGACAGCGGAGAGGCTGATTTCACTTAAATCAAATTTACTCACAGCGAACTCTTTGTGCTCAGGTTCAATGAGTAAATCTGTCAACACTTGAATAAACTCTCTCATCTTATATTTCTCAGGACCGTAGCACAAATACACCGGTGCCGGGCGACCTGCTTGAATATCTTTCAATGCTCTCTTTGCATCCATGGCTAGCGTTCACTCCTTGCTTCCATTCTACCAACAACAAAGGGATTACGTCAAAGTCCAAAGACCCTGTCGCAATCCCTTTGTTTGTCTATTTAAACACCGGTGAAAGGCTCTAGAAACCTTAAACCATGTGGACAAGCCACCAATTTCGCGCTGCGTGCTGCTGCTTCTTAAAGTATATACAGAGACTGCTCATTTGGTGCATGCATGCCGCAATTGTTAAGGAGACACTTCTGTTTTGGCTTTCAGATCGATGCGAAACGATTGGAGATTGTCTCCACTTTGCGTTTGATAAAATAGGATATCATCTTTGGACCATTCCAAAAGTGAAATCTGATCACCCGTTTGCCAAATATGCTTGGATTCGAAAACAACGGCTTTCGTGGCACTATTTCGAATGACAACATGCTGTTCTTCAACAACGGCTAAATAAACCTCTGAGGCAGATTTCAATGAAGTTACAGCCGGTGGAGCAACATAAAAAGATTGAATGCCAAAGGAATCACTGGATTCTTCACTTTTCTTCTCAAGCGGCGCCGTTTTCTGCTCTCCAGCTTTGGCCTGATTGGCCGCTTTGGCATCGTCATGCTTAGCGGAAGTGTCCCTTTGGACCGGCGGATTCGTCGCCCCAGGAACTGGGTTAATCACAGAATCCTTCACCGTATTCGGGTCCTTCATACGCTCCGGTTCGGTCGTCGAAGGCGCCACTGGCACTTGATCAGAGCCTTTGAGTGTATCTTTGCTGATGGCCAGCGGTTCCTCCAGCTTCGCGCTTGTTGTGGCCTGAGGCGCTGTTCCGGCTCCTGCTGCATCATCCGCTTTGCGCTCTGTCTTCGGCGCGTCCGAAGTGGCTTCCTGTGTCGGTGTTGGCGTTCCTTCCGGCTTGCTTTCAGGGCTGCTGGATGGCTGCACAGCCATCGAATTAGCGGCTGCCTTATTTCCAAGATCGCCAGCACCACCTTGTCCAGCACTTCTGGACTCTGACTTGCTTTGTGGCTGCATCAGGCCATCCGCGTTATCCAAGACAGGATGGTTCAAATTAAAAACGAAGAAGCCAAGGATGAGACCCGCGGCCACGATCCCGCCTGCGAATTTCCATGAGAATTGCGATCCAATTCGGCGTGTCCTAGGGAGTTTAGAGGTCTGCCCAGGGGCGGTCTGGCTTGTACTCGTGCCAATGACAGCCACTTTGTCAGTAATGGACGCCGCGTCATGTTGTCTATCCAATTCGGCTAGTTGCGGCATAATAGCATCGACTAAACTGTATGGAGGAACAACCTTGGGTAATTGGGTCAACTCATCGGACAATTTCTGTAAACGTTCAAACATCTGTGCACAGTCCAAACAGCGCGCCAGGTGAGCGTGAAGCTCATCTTCTTCCTGAACATCCAGATCTCCATCCAGTTGTCTTTGCATAAATTCCATCACCTCTTGACAATTCATCCCCGAACACCTCCTTTCTGATAGTCTTGGAGCAGCGACTGCAATTGCTGTCTCGCTCGAAATAAGTATGACTTCACCGTATTCAGTGGCAAGTTCAGCGATTCTGCAATCTCATGATACGAAAAGTCCTGCAAATAACGAAGAACAACGACAGATCGATGGTGCTCGGGAAGCTTATCTATTGCCTCTCGAATGTCTTTGGCTAAATAGCCGGTCATAATTTCATATTCCACATTATGCTCTGCAGTAAAAGTCATATCATGCTCATCAATAGAAACCGTTGGTTTCGCCTTGCGAAATTTATCGATGCAGATGTTAGTTACAATCCGCTGTACCCACGTCTTGAATAGCGCTTTTTCTTCATACGAATTAATTTTTGTATAAATCCGAAGGAGCGCCTCCTGTGAAGCATCAAGGGCATCCTGTTCATTATTCAAAATATAATAAGCGGTTCTATAGACGTGAGACTCAATTTCTCGCAATAGGGTAATGAGAGCATCACGATCACCGGCTTGAGCTGATCTAACCAGTTCGGGTGCTACCACTGGGATCCCTCCCTCTTGCAATCTTACAGACGCAGCTGCGGCTCATAAGGTTGCAAATCTTTTAGAATAAAATACAATAGCATCTTGCAACTAACAGAATAACAAATTTTCATGAATAAATACACACTTCTTAGACGCATATGAACAATATTAGTTTCATCTCAGTCAAATTCAAGCCTCCCTTTTGTACTATGGTCAAATTACTTTCATTGTAAGTCATTTCGCACGTTGGGTAAGTACTATGTTTATGTAGTACCTAGAAAGCAAAAAACCCGTGCTCCCTTAACGGGCTCACGAGCTCTTCTCAAACCTCATCTATTGAAGCCAACCGTTCTTTTCGGCGATCGCAATCGCATCAATGCGATTCTTGGCATCCAGCTTCTGCAAGATCTCAGACACATAGTTGCGAATGGTACCGCTCGAGAGAAATAGCTGCTTGGCCATCTCCCCTGCCGATAATCCCTGAGCGATCAGCTTCAGAATGTCCTGTTCTCTGCTTGTGAGCGGATTCTCCGCTTCCCAGAATTGGAGAGCAAGCTCCGGTGAAATCGCCCGGCCCCCGCCCTCCACTTTGCGCAGCGCTTCACTTAACTCCTGAATCGGCGCATCCTTCAACAGGTACCCGTGCACACCGGCTTTCATCGCTCGCTGAAAATAGCCGGAACGAGAGAAGGTGGTCAAGATGACTACGCGGCAAGTCATTTTTGCTTCTTTTATTTTATCGGCAACATCCAGGCCTGTCAGCTTGGGCATTTCAATATCCATAATACAGAGATCAGGCTGAAGCGCCTGAATCATTTCCAAAGCCTGTTCGCCATTAGCTGCCTGACCAACAACTTCAATATCATCCTCAAGATCCAGCAGAGCACTCAGTGCCCCTCGAAGCATACCTTGGTCTTCAGCAACCACGACTCGCATTCACGCTCACCCTTTCGCTTCCTATTGTTTGATTATCCTGGGGATTTGGATGACAAGACTGGTTTCGGCATCTGTGCCTATATGGAACGTCATTGTACCTTCAATTAGTTCCAGACGTTCTCTCATCCCCAGCAAGCCGCGCCCCGAAGAAGGCAGCTGTTGTTTATTCCTCTCGCAAACTGGACCGTTATCCGACAAGCTCATGTTCCAGTAAGCCCGATCCTCCTGAAGCTTCAATGTACAAATCGTCGCCCCGCTATGTTTAATCACATTCGTGATAGCTTCTTTCAAACACATGCCCAGAATATTCTGAACCATAGGAGGCATCTTGGATAAATCGACCTGATTGTCCACATCAAACGCCATACCAGCCGCACGTAAAATTTCTTCGGATTTCTTCAGCTCTTCCGTAATAGAGACCATGTTCATCCCTGAAATCAATTCACGCACCTGCTTCAACGCCGCTCGGGAAGTCGCTTGAATGTCCTTCACTTCCTGCACAGCCCGCTCCGGATTCTTGAGGATCAATTTCTCTGCCAGCTCGCTTTTGAGCGTGATCAAAGACAGCGTATGCCCGAGGGTATCATGCAGATCGCGGGAAATCCGCTGCCGTTCATCCAGCTTAGCCAGACGAGCAATCTCATCGTTGGCAAGCGTTAATTTCTCCCTCAGCTCATTTTCCTTCATTCTCGATCGAATTCCGAACGGAAGGATAAGCATAATGACAAGAGAAGGCAAGAAATACCAAAGCCCGTCGCCATAAAATTGATCGAAGTCCAGCAAAATAATGAAAATGACCGTCGTTATCAAAACAGCGAGGGTTAAGAAAAACTGTCTTGTCGTTGGCAGCAGCCCCATTAAGGGAATTGTATAGAAAAACATGTAGATCAAATACGGACTATAAGTCGTGGAAAAAAACAGGATCATCGCACAAATGAGCACAATGTAAATGAATCTCCGCTTGGCATCCCGAAATCCCAATGTGACACAAAGCGCAAAAACAGCTAATAAAGCAAAGCCGGCCCACATTTGCGGAAGCGGCTTTGACGTTAATGTCATGATGGGAAAAATTAAGTAGAAGAACCACAAATACCAAAGATCAACCGGAGATTTCCGGCTTTTGAGAAGCTTGCTCATCGTTTAGGCCGCCTTCTGTTTTTGCAGGATATACGATGATAATACCACAAACACGACCCCGTAACCGATCAGAATGAGTACGCCGCTCCACGTTAAACCTACGCCGGATATGATATTCCAAGCACCTTGACCATAACGAAACGTAGGGACATATTGCGCAATAGTTTGCATGATTTTGGGCATCGCTTGTGTTGGAAACCATAATCCTCCAAGGATGGAAGAACCCATGAAAATTATTTGCGCCACAACTTGTGTAACTTCGACAGTTTTGCATGTGCCTATCAGAAGGCCAAGCGCCATGAAGGGCAAAGAGCCTAACCAAATCCACAAGCCGCAGCCGACCCATTGTAAAAAAGTAAGCTCTACGCCTTTGACAAGCCCGCCGAGCAGAAACATAAAAATAATGGTAACCAAGTTAATAATGCTATGAGAAACAATTTTCGATAATACATAGGCGCTTGACGGCAGCGGCGTAATTTCAATCATCCGAAGCCAGCCCTGCGTTCTTTCCTGGGCGAACTTAATACTGAGCGTATTCACACAAGCTCCGACAACTCCAAAAACGGTCATCGACATCAAGTAATACGCTTTCCAGGAAACCCCTCCAACCTCCGTATTATCCCCCACCGTTGAGGAGAAAATAAAATAAAAAATGGCAGGCATAATTAACGAAAACATAAAAAATCGTTTATTGCGAAACGTTCTAAGCAGCTCCGCTTTACATTGAGCAATCATGGCTCTCATTGACGACATCTCCTTCATATCCCTATTTATTGTTGAACCAGAAACTGAAAAGCGTCTTCTAACCCGCCCGCATGTATTTCAATATCTTTGATATCCAGCTGCCGCTGAACCATGGCGAAGATGACTTGATCCGTATCCGTGCTCGTGATTTTCACCTTGCGACCACTCCATGTCACATCGTTAACGCAAGGCAGCGACGCAAGCTGATCTTCGGTCAGATGAGCACCCGCTGTGAAAAGAATCGTTTTTCGATTCGTAGAAGCTTTGATCTCCGCCGAAGTTCCATCCGCGATCAGTTTGCCTTTGTTGATGACAACAATTCGGTCCGCGATGCTGTCTGCTTCTTCCAAATAGTGAGTCGTAAGAATGATCGTCCTCCCGTTGGCCGCCATCCCGCGAACCGTTTCCCAGAATTGCTGCCTCGCGGTAATATCCATGCCGACGGTTGGCTCATCCAGAAACAGCAAATCAGGATCCCCCGCCAATGCGAGCGCGAAGCCCAGTCTGCGCTTCTGGCCTCCGGAGAGCGATGAAGCACGCTTGTTTTTCTCCGCTCCAAGCCCCGATATGTGCAGCAAATGGTCCAGCGGCAATGAACGGCTGTAGTAGTGCCGGAACAGGTCAATTGTTTCCAGAACCGTCAGACCATCAATCACATTAACTTCTTGAAGCATCGCCCCCAAGCGATTCCGAACAGCTCTGTCCTGAGGATTCCCCTCCCATATCCGAACACTTCCTTTGGTTGGGAGCAGCAGGCCGAGCATCATAGAAACCGTCGTTGTTTTCCCAGCCCCATTAGACCCTAGAAGCGCAACGACACTTCCCTCTTCAATCGTTAAGGATAGGTTATCCACTGCAGCTCTTCCTTTGAATTCTTTGGTTACTTGATCAATTTGAATGATTGGTTTCATAAGCCACCTCACAACGTTTTCTTTGATGTCCTCATCTTATCGCAAATAATGTCCTGACATCATTCACAGGTATCATCGATTTAAGATGACAAATGTCATTTCGGTTAATTTAGGGCAAAAAGGTAAATATTGAAGGTAATGCATTTGCGTAACATGGGAGGCAGCACATCATGTTCAAACAATTATTCGGCAAAAAACCGATCCGACGAGCAACCATTCCGGCAACGACGCAAATTCAAAAAAATCAAACCGCTTCCACTTCCAACCAAGGGCTTGCTCTTGAATTACAAGCTAACCTCGCCATGATTAAAATGCAGTTGCATAACCCAAGCGATCTGATGATACGCGAGTTCACCATTGGCGAGGAACAGCATCCCTGTGCGTTAGTCAGCTTTGACGGGCTGGTGGACACCACGCTTATCAATGACCAGCTGCTAAAACCGATGCTCCATTCTTATCATCATGCAGCTGCGTCCCCTTCTGAGCTTATGACCATTTTGACGCAGCAAATATTAACGACGTATGATCTTGAAATTGAAGATGTTGCGGATGACATGCTATCGGCTCTATTGTCAGGAAACACCCTGCTGCTGCTCGACAAACTGCAGCAAGGCATTCTCATTTCCAGCTGCGGCTGGAAAACGCGCGCTGTTGAAGAATCGCAAACAGAGTCCATCATTCGAGGTCCCCGTGTAGGCTTTTCCGAGGACCTGCGGACCAATACGGCCATGATCCGCAGGAGAATTAAAGATAAAAACCTCGTCTTCGATACCTATCAAGTCGGACGCAGAGGGAAAAGAGAGGTTGTCGTTACCTATATCGCGGATATTGTCCATCCTGAGCTGGTGAAGGAGGTTACGCGCAGAATAAACACAATTGATATCGACGATATAGAAGGGTCCGGATATCTAGAGCAATGGATCGCGGACAGTTTTCTTAGTCCTTTTCCGGTTATTTTGAATACGGAGCGGCCTGATAAAGTGTCTGGCTCCATTCTCCAAGGACGAGTGGGGATTTTGGTGGATGGCGACCCTTTCGCTCTCATTTTGCCGATCACCTTCGCCTCCAGCATGCAATCACCCGAAGACTTTTATCAAAATTGGCTGATTAGCACCCTAACTCGCGTCTTAAGGATGATTTCCGCTTTCATCGCTACTTTCTTGCCTGCTCTTTATATTGCTTTACTCGAATTTCATCATGGCATGATTCCCTCCAAACTGGCTTTCTCTATAGCCGGCGCGCGAGAAGGCGTACCGTTTCCCGCGGTCATCGAAGCTTTCGTCATGGAATTCACCTTGGAACTGCTCAGAGAAGCAGGCTTGCGGCTGCCGAAGCCAATTGGTCAAACCATAGGGATCGTTGGCGGACTAGTCATCGGGGAGTCTGCTGTTGCCGCAGGCATGGTCAGTCCTGTAATGGTCATTGTCGTAGCGGTCACAGCCATTGCGTCCTTCTCCTTGCCATCTTACTCCTTCGCCATATCACTGCGCATGATGCGGTTCGGCATTATGTTGATTGCCGCTGTTTTTGGGCTTTACGGCATCATTCTGGCTTACATCATGATCAATATTCACATCGTTAATCTAAAAAGCTTTGGCATTCCATACTCAACACCATTTGCACCGATATTTATTCGTGACTGGAAAGATCTCATCCTGAGGGCCCCCCTCTTCTTTCTGAGAAAACGGCCCAAAATGCTGCAAACCAAAAATGAAGAACGCATGCTGCCGAGGAGAAAATAACATGAAAACCTTTGAATACGGAGACCGGGAGATTGGTTTTTTGGATATGGTCATTACCATTTCCTCGATGATTATTGGGGTAGGTGTCATTATGCTGCCGCGGGATTTGGCGAAGACCGTCCAATCGTCAGATGGCTGGATATCCATCTTTTTTGCAGGTATTATCGCTGCCGGGTTTGCCTGGCTGCTTGCCTATATTGCGACTCACTTCAGCAAACAGGGCTATTTCGCCTATGCGACTGCAGCCGTTACGAAGCCACTCGCAATTGTAGCTGTCTTTTCCCTTTCCGCTTATTTTCTCTGCTTTGCCGCTTACGAGGTTAGAGCGATAGCCAATATTTCCAAGCAATATTTATTTGAAAATACGCCTGTCGAAGTCATTTCCTTAGCGTTCTTGCTTGTTGTCGTATATGGGGTATCAGGCGCCCGCGTTGGCCTTATTCGATTAAATATCCTGTTTATCCCGATTGTCATCACCATAACGGTGCTCGTCCTTCTGTTCAGTCTGGGAATCGTTGATACCAAAGAATTAAAGCCGTTTCTCATCACCGACTGGAAAGCGATAACCGTTGGCATTAAAAGAACGGCCTTTTCGCTCTTGGGGTTTGAAATCATCCTATTCTATATTTGCTTGATGAACCGCCCAAAGGATGCCCCAAAAGCCGTAGCTATCGGGATCCTGCTCCCCGTTATTTTGTACGCAGCCATCTATCTTGTATGTGTAGGCGTATTTTCCCAGATGACACTGAAAGAAATTACTTACCCCGCCGTAGAATTAGCCAAAGAAATGCAAATTCCAGGCGAATTTTTCGAACGGTTTGAGTCGATTTTTTTTACAATCTGGATTATGGCTGTCTTCACGACAACCGTCATGGCCTATGATTGTGCTGTGTTTGCGATCCATTCGATTTTCCCTAAAAAAAAACATATCCAATTGACATTTCTATTAAGTCCTATCCTTTATTTACTTTGCATGTTTCCAAAAAACTTAACGGATTTCGCTAAAATAAGTAGCGTTATCACTCATTACGGCGTAATCGTCAGCATCTTGTTTCCTATCATCATTTTTATGGTCGCAAAGCTTCGAGGAGTGAAAAGCGATGTCACTTAAAGCCCTATCAACCTTATTAGGACTTGGCTGTATCTTGTTCTTAACAGGGTGCTGGGATCGCGTAGAAATCAATGATCGAGGATTTGTTGTAGGGGTTGCCGTGGACTACAAAGAAGCAGGTGAAAAAAACCTATTCACAGGCACCTTTCAAATGATGGTTCCAGGCGGCTTGAAGCAAAGCAATACCCAAAATAATAGTGCGCCACATGCACAACAAGCCTATTTCAACATTTCAACTTCAGAAAACTCCATGCCTGCTATAGCGGCAAGAATGGCGGCCAAGACAAGCCGCACTCCTTATTTCGAACATTTAAAAGTGATCATTGTATCCAGCGAGGTGGCGAAGAGTAAAGCCGCATTCCCCAGCATGCTCGACTATTTCCTAAGGAATAGCGAGATGCGCAGAGGCGTCCAAGTGCTGATCGCGGAAGGAAAAGCTTCCGATATCCTAGACATTCAGCCAAATAATGAAACCACACCGATTGACTACATCTCTTCGATTGCCAAAAACAATAAAAAAACCAACTACATGCTCCCTCAATCGCGAATTGGAGATGTCCATGAGAATTTAATCAAACGCGAAAGCTACGTGATACAAAAAGTAAAAAAAGAAAATAAAGATCTAAGCTTGAATGGGAGTGCCTTATTCGATGGTGCAACCAATCAATTGGTTGGATTCTTGAATGGGGAAGAAACGCAAGGCCTCAACTTTATTACCAAGGAAGTGAAGGGCGGAATTGTTGAAGCTAATATTGGCGATGAAATCATTGGATTTAAGGTCGAGCGAGCAAGACGTAAATTCATCGTTAAACAAACAAGCCAAGACCACTTTAAATTTACGATTAAACTAGTCGCTGAGGGTGTGCTCGATAAATCGCTTACCAACGGCGATCCGACAGATTCCAAAACACTGGAGTCCTTGCAAAAAAAACTGGAAGAAACACTCATCAAGAACACGAATAAAGTCATTGCGAAGCTTCAAAAGACTTACAAGAAAGATGCTCTGGGACTCGGCTCCTATCTGTTTGAAAATCACTACAAAATGTGGAAGCCAATCTCTGAGAATTGGGATAACGGTTCGAATCTATTTT
The DNA here is from genome assembly GCF_002027705.1 of Paenibacillus ferrarius. Classification (GTDB taxonomy): domain Bacteria; phylum Bacillota; class Bacilli; order Paenibacillales; family NBRC-103111; genus Paenibacillus_E; species Paenibacillus_E ferrarius. Next base: position 82,878 of record NZ_MBTG01000009.1, read on the forward strand.
CCCAAACAGAAGTTGAAGTTCAAGCTCAGGTTATTATCCGACGAGTTGGAAATATATTTGAAGTATCGAGGGAGCGATAAGACCATGTGGTCATCTTTCATGGGTTTAATTCCATCCGGTTTAGTCGTGCTATGCACCCTATTATCTTACGTTGTTCCACTAGGCATTTACGCAATTAATCAAACGCTGCATAAATATGGCGACCCGCCATGGATGCAAACGGCCGTCCCTGAACAGGTTGATCAGCAGCCTGCGAACTATGGAGAAGCATTGCTCAAAGAAAATGAATAAACGAAACAAATGAAAAGGCCCAACAAGACATTCCTTTGCCGGAAATCGTCTTCTTGGGCTGTTCCTATTCTAAACTTTGAACTTGGATAAGGAATCTTGGAGAGCAACGGAAAGCTTCTCTAATTTATCCGATAGCTGCACCAGCCCTTTGCTAATGCTAAGTTGATCGGCGCTTAAAGAAGCGACTTGCTCAGAGTTGGCCAGCGACTGCTCGGACACCGCACCAACGCTCATCATGGTATCACTGAGCACGCCTTGCGATTCTTCCAGCTTCAAGACGGTTTGACTGACAGAACCCAATTGTTGCCTGAAACTAACCGTTTTCCCCTGTACTTGTTTGAACAGCAAATCCGCTTCTTTCACCGATTGAATCTGCTCTTGATACAGCGGATAAGCTTCCGATAGAACGGCCACTGTATCAATGACTTCATTTTGAATCATTTCTGTGATATGTCCTACGGTTTCAATTGATTTGCGCGACTGATCGGCCAGTTTGCGAATTTCATCAGCTACGACCATGAATCCTTTCCCAGCTTCCCCCGCGCGCGCGGCTTCAATAGTGGCATTAAGCGAAAGAATATTCGTTTGCTTGGTCATCTGGCTTAAAATATCAAGCACTTTTCGGATCGACAGCGTGCTATCCTTCAGCTTATCGACCTTCTCAACCATCGAACGTGTCATCTCTTCGGTCATGCTAGTTTTGGCGATAAGCTCTTCCATATAGCGGGTCCCCGTCCTGCTTGAGCTCTCCATCTCCTCTGCTGCAATCCCCATCACTTCATTGGCTTGCACAACACTGGTAATTTGTTCTCCGATTTGCATCGTCAGCTCATTCCCTCGTTCAGCCTGAGCGGCCAAGCCCGATGCACCACCGGAAATCTCATTGATCGCTGCGGCGATTTCACTTGCTGCCGCAGCCGTGTGTTTCGATGACACAGATAATTCTGCAGCCGTTTGCAACACTTCCTCGGAGGAATGCGTCGTTTGTTTGAACAATTCCGTAATTTGTCTCATCATCGCATCGAGGCTGCTTCCTAATTGACCGATTTCATCTTTGGATTTGGTCTGCACACGGATACGCAGATCTCCTCCGGCTCCATCCTCCATCAAATTACGAATATGGCCCAAGGGCTTCCCAATCATTCTGGCAACCAAATATCCGACCCCTGCCGCCAAAACTAATGCACAAAGGGAAACAATAAGCGTTAAATTATAGATAACTCCCATATCTTTGGTCAGATCATGAATCGGAATAATACCGACGTTGAACCAGCCAGTCGCTTCCGATTTGGACAAAACAATTTGTTTCGTTCCATCTATTGAAACAAAGGAATCGCTCTTCTTGCCCTTGCTTTCTTCGCGGATCGGGTAGCCGGAAGCAGCCCCCATTTGAGCCGAATCTTGACTATAAACAACTAGTCCTGCCCCATCTACAACTTGAATCGCACCGCTGTCCCCCATTTGAATAGAAGCCAGCTGATTCTTAACAATGTCCAAGCTGATATCAAACAAAGCAATGTAGTACTCTTTGGAGTTCGCTTGATGTATGAGACTTCCAACTGAAATTACAGGTGTTGTAGTGCGATTGTCCTTTGGCTTCGTGGACAACCATAACGGCTCTCCGTCTTTGGCAACAATAGCCTTAAACCAATCCTGATCGGCATAGTTTTTCTCAGACATCAAGCTCGATTTGGTTTGAATAATATCCCCATTGGACGTAAACAATTCCATCGACTGAATACCTTCATTGGAATATAAGTAAGCCGATAACGTTGCTTCCAAGATTGACATATTATCATTGTACTCTGGTGAATCTTTTTTTACATTTGAAGCCTTCCCGACTTGCTGCTGAAGCGGAGCGTCCATCACAAGCTGAAGAGACAGCTTCTGATACAATTGATAGACAAAATCCAGTTTCTGACCAGCCTGTACAATCGTTTGGAGAGAAGCATCTGTAACTTTTGTTTGCATGACATTTTTCGAAATCTGATACGAGGCGACACCCATGAAGATAACAAAAAACAGACTGCTTGCAATGATCGATAAACTAATCTTCATTCCTACTGATTTTAATGACATTAATCATCCCACCACCATGTCGATTTATGTAATTAGCAAACGGTCGATTTACAATTTCGACATAATTCTTTAAAACCCTTCCCAGAAATGACCATTTCGATCAATTTTTTGTAACATTGGCCGTCACTTATGAATAAAGCACTATGCCTTACGGCCTAGATAGCTTTTTCCTGAACAAAAGCCCAGTTTTCCGAACCTCCACCTGTACCTCTCCCATCTGATCCGTTCGAAATACGGCAATGCCGCCTTCGTTTAAGCGCTGCAGCACATCAGGCGCAGGGTGGCCATAGCTATTCGCTGCACCTACAGAAATAGCCGCCAACGATGGCCGCCAATAATCGAGCCACTCCTGCGTCGTAGAGGTTTTGCTGCCATGATGCGCAATTTTCAAAACATCCACCAGATGTGCGGCATCCACCTTATCTCCCTTTGGATTCCTTTCAAGGATCGCAGGATGGCCTTTCATAAAGTCCAGTACCTTCCGTTCCGACTCCTTCTCCATGTCGCCAGTAAACAACCAGCGCGTGCCTTGCATCTCCAATAAAAAAACAACGGATTGCGCATTTTGCTCCTTCACAATTTCAAGCTGCTGCGCGTTCTCCTCCATGGGATATAAGACATGAAATTTGGTTTGCGAATCAAGCTGAATCCAGCGACTGGCATTGGCAGGCAAAAGCGGTACTTTGCGCGCAACCAGCGTCTCAAATAATTGGACAGTTTGAGCTCCAGGCTTGAAAGTGCCGTTAAACATGAATTGGTTAACCCGCATCTGTGAAGCAACAGCCTGCAATCCCCCGCTGTGATCGGCATCCTCATGTGTGAGCACAACGAGATCCAATTGATGAACACCACGTTTCTTAAGCAGCGGAACTAACAGCTTAGCTCCAACCTCATAGGGGTCCTTTCGCATCTTCCAGCTTTCTCCTGGCTTCCTGAAAGTCAGCGTCCCCCCGCCATCTATCAAGATATGCTTGCCAAATGGCGTACGAATGAGAATCGCATCTCCTTGACCAACATCAATAAATTGGACGATTCCTGTTCGGTTCCATCGCTCCGGCGTATAGCCGATCCAAAGCAGTAGTAGGAAACAGGCACAGGTACAGCATAACCACATCGGGACGTTAAATTTAGTTCGGGCTTGAGGACTCTCCAGATTTACTGGCAGCCCATCTAGCCTTGACTGAGCTAAACGCCGCCACAACCAATAGATCCCAACCAGCAGCACGTAGTACAAAATAATCCAGAGCAGCCTTGGCGTTGGCCAAATTTGCTTAAAGCCCTGCAGTTGTTGAAGCTGATCCGTCGACCAGAAGATGGCCTCATTGAGCCAAGAGATACCTATTCCGAGCCCTTTGCCAGCAGGCACATATACAATCCCCGAGACGGTAGCAAGCAGTCCTGCAGGGAACACCACCAAACTGATGACTGGAACCAAGATGGCATTCGCCAGCCAAGACAATAACGAGAACTGATTAAAATAATAGATCGAGACAGGAAACGAGACCACTTGCGAAACGAGGGTGATGGAGGCGGTATTTCGCAGTATGGAAGACGGAATGCATGACATAAGCAAAGCATTCACGCGCTGGACGCCAAGGATAAGCCCTAATGTGACCAAGAATGATAGCTGAAAGCTGACATCCAACAAATAATAGGGATTCCACAGCAGCATGATCCAAGCAACGATCGCCATAATATGCAGGACGTCCTTCATCAAGCCCTTGCGGGCTGCAAAGAGGGCAACCATGGACATGAGTCCGGCCCTTACAATCGAGGGCGAAGCTCCCGTCAATAAAATATAGAACGGCAACAGCCAGATGCAGATTAGCAGATAGGTTTCCTTGGTTAACTTCATTCGGCGCATCAGCCCTATGCACACACCTAGAAAGACGGCAATATTCAGGCCCGAGATGGCTAAAATGTGGGTCAAGCCCAGCTCCGAAAATTGCTGGAACCGCCCTGGATCCAAATCATCGGTCTGGCCGATGAGCATGCTCTTCATAAACCCCGCCTGCGGCGCGGGGAAGATCAGGTCCATGCGCCTGCTGAGCGCATCGCGCAGCTCATCGTTCCAGCGCAGCAGCTGGACGATGCCGAAGCGCGCTGCCGCAGGCTCGACCTGCGCCTGATCCACCCCACTGGCCGCAAGCAGCCAATGGGTCTGGTGAAGGCGCAAGTACCGGCGGTAGTCGAAGCCGCCGAAGTTGCGGGCCGGGGACGGACTGCACAGCGTCCCCGTCAGCGTCAAAGCGTCGCCTCGGCGCCAGCCCGACGCCACAGCCTGCTGCTCCTGCTCCAGCAGGCGCAGCGAGACCTGCACGCTTTCCCCGCCAAGCGGGAAAGCCTCGCCCTGGAAGCGGACGGTCGCCGCTTCCACGGTGAAGCTGGCCCTGTCGCCGTCGACGGTGACAGGGCTGGAGAAACGGCCGAGCAGCGTGACCTCGCTGCCGTCCGGGTCCAGCCGCTGCTGCTGCGCCAGCGGCAGCGCAGTGACATTGCGCTGGTCGGCCCCTTGGTAGTAGCCGAAGGCTACACCGACCAGCAGCAGGGCGCACAGCGGCTGTCTGCCAGGCAGCCGCAGCGCATAAATGACGATCAGCGCGACCAGCAGCAGCGCGCTCGTCGTCCAGGTCAACCACCTGAGTTCGCTGTATATCGCAAGCACATACCCAGTTATCCACAAGCAGCATCCTAGAACAACTGGCCTTTTCATAAGATTAGACATGTTCCAGCTCCCTCAGCTTGCAAATAAAAAAACCTCTCTCCAGCCTTGCCCGATGGGCAACAGCCGAAGAGAGGTTCTTCCTCATTCTCTTTGCATAATTTCACTACTTAATCGACAACCTCAGACACGGTCCCGTGAGGAGGCTCGTAGCCTTCCATTCGCCGGAAGGCAATGCCGCGCGACACCATTAACTGACTGACTTTCTCGTGATCCTTCGGATACCCCCGATGAAAAACAATCTCGGTCACACCGCTATTTGCCAGCATATTCGCACAAGTCCAGCACGGTTGATCCGTGACATACACCGTTGAACCTTCACGATCTTCCCTATCCGTGAACAACAGTAAATTCTGTTCGGCATGAATGGTTCGAATACAGCGCTGCTTGCGAATCACTTCCTCAATATCCGCTACAACTTTCAGCTCAATTTCTTCCACGAGCATACAGCCTGCTTCCGTGCAGTCTGGCACGCCCATTGGGGCCCCATTATAGGCCGTTCCGAGCAGCTTCTTTCCTTGTACTAATACAGCGCCAACATGCCGACGGTTGCATCTTGAGCGTGTAGAGGCCATGTAAGCAATATCCAAAAAATAGGTATCCCAATCTTTACGAATGCTCATAACGGAGCGGTTTCCTCCTTCGCATGTCCCCTCATGCGTGGACATGGATTGCCTTTTTCATTTCTAGTATTCTCTCATACTTCCTAGCAAAATAAAAGCTGCCTATGGCGAACTGACAAACACCAGCGGCTTTAATTTCTCCAGCATCTTCTCGCCGATGCCTTTGACCTCCGTCAATTCATCCACTTGGCTGAACCGGCCTTTTTGCAACCGATAGTCCAGAATCGCCTGTGCCTTGCTGTTCCCAATTCCGGGAAGTTCGTTTAATTGCTCAAATGTAGCTAAATTCAAATCTAATATAGCTGCAGCCGATTTGGGTACAGGACTATGTACTGGCTTGGACTCCGTACTTACGATTGATTCCTCCGCCACTTCTTCAAGCATCGCTTGCATTTGACTATTCATAGGGATAAACTCAGTTTCGATCTGAGACCTTCCGCCACGCAGGAATGGCCATACGACCCCGATCAATAAACAAAGCACCGCCAAGATCAGCAGAAACTTAACTTTCCTATAACCGCCTAAATTCACAAATTCCCTCCATTCTTTCCCTTTCATTCATGCAAGCAAGCGTTCCTAGCATATTCGATGATCTGTAAGCATATAGATGAAAAAGCATCCGAATGACAACTTAAACTGACTCCGTTTTATAAATATGAACAAAAGTGACTGATTTTTTTCGGGAGGGATTACTGGATGAAAGCAGGATTCATCGGTACTGGGAGTATGGGAAGTATTCTGATTGAAGCTTTTATTCATTCTGGGGCTTTCAATCCGGAGCAAATTATTGCTGGAAATCGTACGATTCGTAAAGTAGAGCTGCTTGCTCAGACATATCCTGGGCTTCAGGTTGCTCGATCGAATAGAGAAGTGGCTGCAGAGAGCGATATCATCTTTCTATGTGTGAAGCCATCCGAATTAAAAACAGTTATTGATGAAATTAAAGAGGACGTGCTTCCTACTCAATTCGTGGTATCGATCACAAGTCCCGTCCTGATCAAACATTTGGAAGGCCTTCTTCCTGCTAAAATAAGTAAAATCATTCCAAGCATCACGAATTATGTATTGAGCGGCGCCACATTGTGTATTCATGGAAATCGCATGCAGCCAGAGGACAAAGAGTGGCTCGAGAACTTATTCGCCTATATTTCCTCGCCTATCTGTGTGTCTGAAAATTATACCCGCATATCTTCTGATTTATCTAGCTGCGGCCCCGCATTTCTGGCCAATTTCATTCAATCCTTCATTGATGCTGCAGTTGAGGCAACCGGTATTTCGAGTGAGGAAGCCACACTGCTTGCCAGTGAAATGACACTTGGCACAGGTAAGCTGCTGACAACAGGGGGGTTCAATCCAATTTCCTTGCAGAAGCGCGTTTCCGTTCCGGGAGGTATTACAGAAGAAGGTTTACATATCTTGAACGAAGAGCTTGCCGGGGTATTCGCACGGGTCATTTCGGCGACACACGCTAAATATGAAGAGGACCTGGAGAAGGCCGAGCATCGCTTTACTTAAAAGCAATAGCCTTCCCCGTCGTCTCCCTCATCTCATTAACCTACAACGATATTGACTAATTTACCTTTGACGACAATCAATTTGCGAACGGCCTTTCCGGCGGTCGCTTCTTTGACTTTATCAAGATCAAAAGCGATTTTCTCCATCGCTGCTTCGTCTGTATCTTTACTGATCAGTACTCGATCGACAATTTTGCCATTGACCTGCACCACGATTTCAATTTCATTATCGACTGTCCATGCTTCATCGTACGTTGGCCAAGGTTCATACGTGATGGACTCCGTGCCGCCCAGCTTCTCCCATAGCTCTTCTGCTAAGTGAGGCGCAAGCGGTGAAAGCATTTGAACGAAGTTCTTCATGGCTTCCAGCGGCAAGCGTTCTGTTTTGTAAGCCTCATTGACGAAAATCATCATTTGGCTGATCGCTGTATTAAACCGAAGAGCTTCAAAATCCTCGGTAATTTTTTTGATGCTGCGGTGCCAAGTCCGTTTGAAGCTATCGCTGCCCAACTGTTCATCTGCGCTGATTTTGGCTTGAACTTGACCGTTCTCATCCACAAACAAGCGCCATACACGGTTCAAATAGCGGTAAATCCCGTCTACGCCCGTCGTATTCCAAGGTTTGGTCGCTTCAAGCGGCCCCATGAACATTTCATAAATACGCAGAGTATCCGCACCTTGATCGCTTACGATATCATCCGGATTGACAACATTGCCGCGAGATTTACTCATTTTCTCCATGTTCTCGCCCAGAATCATCCCTTGATTCACGAGCTTATGGAACGGCTCTTTGGTGTGTACGAAACCAAGGTCGTACAAGACTTTGTGCCAGAAACGCGCATACAGCAAGTGAAGTACGGCATGCTCCGCACCGCCGATATACAGGTCTACAGGCAGCCATTGCTGTTGAAGCTCATGGGAGCAGAATTCCTGATCATTGTGCGGGTCGATGAAACGCAGGTAGTACCAGCAGCTGCCAGCCCATTGCGGCATCGTATTCGTTTCACGGCGGGCTTTCATGCCGGTCTCCGGATCAATCGTATTGACCCACTCGGATACGTTCGCCAGCGGTGATTCTCCAGTGCCGGATGGTTTGATTTCATCTACCTGAGGAAGCAGCAGCGGCAATTGATCCACAGGAACAGGCTTCATCGTGCCGTCTTCCAAGTGTAGAATCGGAATCGGCTCTCCCCAATAACGTTGACGGCTGAACAGCCAATCGCGCAAACGGTACGTCACTTTGCCGCGGCCTTTGCCTTGCTGCTCCAACCATGCGATCATGTGGCTGATTCCTTGCTCGATGTTCATGCCATTGATCGGCTCGGAATTAACATGAGCGCCATCCCCTGCATAGGCTTCCTTCTCAATATCTCCGCCTTGCACGACTTCAATGATCGGCAAATCGAATTGCTTCGCAAACTCCCAGTCACGCTGATCGTGTCCCGGAACCGCCATAATCGCTCCAGTCCCATATCCGCCAAGTACATAATCCGCAATCCAGATTGGCACTTGTGCCCCATTCACTGGATTAACCGCATAAGCGCCAGTGAATACACCTGTTTTGTCTTTGGCCAGATCTGTACGTTCAAGATCGCTTTTGCGGGAAGCTTTCTCTTGATACTCTTTAATTGCAGCTTCTTGCTCGCCTGTAGTAATTTGTGCGACAAGCTCATGCTCAGGTGCCAATACGCAGTACGTAGCTCCAAAAAGCGTATCTGGACGTGTCGTGAAGACAGTTAAATTCTTCTCTGCATGCCCTTCAATCGCGAATTGAACTTCCGCCCCTGTCGATTTCCCAATCCAGTTGCGCTGCATATCTTTAATACTTTCGGACCAGTCAAGCTCCTCTAGATCTTCCAGCAGTCTTTCGGCGTATTCGGTAATTCTTAGAATCCATTGGCGCATCGGCTTGCGAATAACCGGATGACCGCCGCGCTCGCTCAAACCATCAATAACTTCTTCGTTAGCCAGAACTGTTCCTAATGCAGGACACCAGTTAACGGGTACTTCGTCTACATAAGCGAGTCCTTTATTGTACAGCTGGATGAAGATCCACTGCGTCCACTTGTAATATTCCGGATCTGTCGTGCTGATCTCGCGATCCCAATCGTAGGAAAAGCCCAGGGATTTAATCTGACGACGGAAAGTGTCAATATTCTTCTTCGTGAATTCCCGTGGATCGTTCCCCGTATCAAGGGCATATTGCTCTGCCGGAAGCCCGAACGCATCCCATCCCATTGGATGCAAGACGTTAAAGCCTCTCATCCGTTTGAAGCGTGATACGATATCTGTTGCTGTGTAGCCTTCCGGATGTCCTACATGCAGACCTGCTCCAGATGGGTAAGGGAACATATCAAGCGCATAGAACTTCGGTTTATCCGAGTTGTCCAATACCTTGAACGTCTTCTTAGCATCCCAATAGCCTTGCCATTTGGGCTCAATTGCTTGGGGATTATAACCTTGCGTCTCTCTTGTTTCTTTCAATTCCTGTGTCATCTACAATTGCCTCCTATGTTCAAAGCGCTATAAGCACCAAAAAACCCCTCATCGCTAGCGGATATCGCTAGGGACGAGAGGTAAGATTCCCGTGGTACCACCCTAGTTAACACAAGACATTCTTTGCCTGTGTTCACTCTGCCCCTTAACGCGGGTGAGACGATCCGGCTAGCACCAAGCCTGCTGGTGTTCACCTTCTAGCTCCAAGGCGAGTTCACAAGACTAACATCTACCGGCTTCCACCCTTTAACCGATTCTCTGAAAGATGTTCTGCAAGTTACTATTCCTCTTCTAAGCTTTAAGCACATCTGATTGTCTTTGATTATATGTAAAATAATGCCGCAATGTCAAGCAGTTGCTGACATCTTCGCTGTTATTTCTTCGCAATGAAGAAAGCTCGCTCCGTCAAGCGGGTCGGTTTATCCCATGTAAAGTCTGCAGCCACATGCACCTCAGAGAAACCGGCCGCCAGCAGCATTTGGTGAAGCCAATCCAAGGGATAAGCTCGCTGCTGGTGTATTTCGTCGATTCGCCGGAAGACATCCTTGTTGCCGCTTTCTTTGACAAAAATGGTTAAATCGTGCTCGATCTGAACTCTTTCCTCATCAAGCTCGCTTGTCCAGATGTAGGCAACATCTTCTTCATTCAGGAAAAAAGGCTGAGATTCTGCGTAAGCGAACAATTGCTCCGGCGTATGTACATCAAAAAGAAACAAACCGCCTGGTTTCAGTCCCTCAAAGGTTTGACGGAAAGCATCTTCGATGTCTTCTTCTTCGAGCAAGTAATTCAGACTATCACAGAAAGAAATCGCCGCATCCACCGGCTCACCCAAATCCCATTCCCGCAGATCCTGCTGAACCCAGCGAATCGCCCCGCCGCGAAGCGGGCTTTTGTGATCTGCCGCTTTTTGCTCAGCGACCGCGAGCATATCCTCAGACAAGTCAATCCCTGTCATCTGATATCCTGCCACAGCTAACGGAATCGTCAGGTTTCCAGTCCCGCAACCAAGATCAGCTATCACGGCTGGCTGCAAGCCGAAACGATCGAAACTTTCTTTGGCAAACCGCAGCCAATCCTCGTAAGGCATGTTATTCATCAAGCGATCATACGTATAGGCAAATTTCTCGTAGCTCATATCAGCCTTGCGTCTCCTCTGGCTTCAGATAGGTCCAGTCCTCTTCTTGATAAATGAGCCCATCCTTCATCAGCTTGCCTAGGGCGCGTTTGAAGGCTGCTTTGCTAAGACCAAAGCGATCTTTGATGATGTCTGCCGACGTTTTATCGGAAAAGGGCATCGCATTGCCCGGGCGCTCTCGCAGAACACTGAGAATCTTATCGGCGTCTTCATCACGGCCTTTTTCCTTCGCTAAGCGCATCGACAAGTTGACTCGTCCATCTTCTTCCCTGACAAAAGCAACGCGCAGATCCACTAACTCCCCAACACGCAGCAAGCGTGTTCGTTCCGGTGCAGCAATGAGTCCAATAATCCCGTAGCCAAGCACGCCAGCTTCACAAATAACGAAGGTACCGATTTGCAGCGGTCGATATACACGTCCTTTGACCCACTGATGGCTCCAGCTCGAAGGGGCGCGAACGCATAATGGCGCTAAATCCTCTTCCAACGCTAATTTTGCAATTAAACGGCCTTGGCGATCATGCGCTAATGTGGCAAAAACCTTATCTCCGACCAAAGGCCGCAGCTCTTCCAGTTCTGGTACATTTCGGTATGGAAGGAGCAGGTTGCGACCCAATCCCATTTCGAGAAAATAACCAAATCGCGGATGGATATCAACCACTTCAAGCAAGCCGACCTCGCCCATTTGAATAAGCGGACGCTTCATCGTCGCCATTAAGCGATCCTGTGTGTCGTGGAACAAGAAAACTTCCACTTGATCGCCAGGCTTAATCTTCCCTACAATTTCCGCATATGGCAAAAGGACATCCTGATAGCCATCGCTCAGGAAATAGCCATTAGGCGGAACTTCCCTTGCTACCTCGAGGGTAACAAGGGATCCTGCTTCCAGTCTCATACGCGCTCCACAACCTTGGCATCGGACCAAAGTCTTTCGATATTGTAGTATTCACGATCATCGCGGTGGAAAACATGGAGAACAACATCCCCTAGATCAAGCAAAACCCATCTAGCTGTATCGATACCTTCGTAACCACGGATATTTACGCCGTATTCATGCGCTTTCTTTCTGGCTTCGCTGGCAATAGCTTGCACTTGTGTTTCGCTGTTCCCGTGGCAGATAACGAAATAATCAGCAATAATGGACAGGCCTTGCAAGTTTAATGTCACCACATCTGCTGCTTTTTTATCTTCAGCCGCTTCAACAACGAAAGCCAATATTTCCTCAGGGTTTTTACTCATTCAATCATCCTCCAATTATTCTTTGTTTATTTGATGAATCAAATCATTCCGGGTCAAAATGGTCAGCGGATAAATCCGCTTGCCCTTGGACAGCAAAAAGCCAATCGTAGAATCAAATCCGGCTACTAAAGCCTTCTCCAGACTATGCTCCGCAAGTTCACGAATCAAGCCCACTGCCGGGAAGTCACGTCCAGGCTCCATATAATCGGCCAAACAGACGATTTTGTCGAGCAGCGTCATCTGTTCACGACCAGAGGTATGGTACCGGATGGCATCCAAAATCTCTTCATCTTCGATTCCAAACTGCGCCTTGGCAATATAGGCCCCGGCATGAGAATGCCATAGTTCTTTGTCAAATGCCAATAAATCTTGGGGTAACTCATTCTCGCGAATAATCTTAGCTTGCTCTTGAACAGGCCAATACTTGCAATAATCGTGCAAAATAGCTGCCAGATCTGCCTTCACAGGGTCTCCGCCAAAGCGATTGGCCAAGATGACGCTAGTTTCCATCACGCCAAGTGTATGAAGCCAGCGGCGTTCAGGCATTTGTTCCTTAACTGCGGCAATAAGCTGCTCACGATTCATACAATCGGTTCACCTCCAAGTAACGATTCACGGCCTCAGGAACCAGATAACGGACAGACCCGCTCCGCTGTCTTTCCTCTCGAATGACGGTTGACGAAATATCAACCTGTGGCATCGGCACGAGCTTAACGCGACTTCGAATGTGTGCGGGGATTTGGTCCATATCGAGCTCATAACCAGGCCTAGCTAATCCAATAAAACGAATATGCCGCACGATGTCATCGATTCGATGCCACTGCGGCAAATATTGAACCATATCTGCGCCTATAATATAAGCAAATTCTGTATCCGGATACTTCTGAACCAAAAGTTCAATCGTCTGGATACTATAAGATACGCCGCCTTTGGTAATTTCGATATCAATTGGACGAAAAAAAGGATTGCCCTCAGCAGCAAGGCAAACCATCTCCCATCGCTGCTGTGTTGAAGCTTTTGGGGCGTTTGGTTTGTGCGGAGGCACATTAGCCGGCATCAGCCACACTTCGTCCAGGCCTGCTTCCACCCTCGCACGCTCCGCCGCGATCAAATGACCGGTATGAATCGGATCAAAGGTGCCTCCCATAATTCCGACAAGCATGCTTCCACCTCATTAGCGCGGCAGTTCGATCTTCTTCTTGTCACGCGATTCTTTGTAGAGCACTACGATTTTACCAATGACTTGCACGAGCTCTGCTCCGGATTGCTCAGCCAGCTCCGCGCCTACTTCATTACGATCTTCCCCACTGTTGTTGAGTACCGTAATTTTGATCAGCTCGCGTACTTCCAGTGCTTCTTGAATATGACGAATCAAATGGTCGTTCACGCCGCCTTTTCCAACTTGAAAAATCGGATCTACATGGTGCGCCATCGAGCGCAAATAACGTTTCTGTTTGCCTGTTAACATTGATGATGTCCCTCTATTCATTCTTATTCAGCTAATGACTGTTCTACCACTTGTCTCATCGCCGCTACGGGCGCTGGAGTACCAGTCCAATATTCAAAGGCAAAAGCGCCTTGATAAATAAACATTCCGAGTCCCCCGTGAATCCGGGCTCCCTTGGCCTCCGCCTCACGAAGCAGTCTCGTAATTCGCGGGTTATAAATCAAATCACTGACCAAATGATGCTCCCGAAGAAGCTCCGTTGGCATCGGAAGCTCGTCCACATGCGGATGCATGCCGGCAGATGTCGTATTCAGTACAAACTGCACGCCATCGACAACCTCTCCAAGCTCATCCAACCCAAGCCCGATCGCCTTCGTATACACGCTGATCGTTTCAGCTAGCTCTACAGCTCGTTCTTTGGTTCGATTCGCAATGTAGATGCAGCCCGCTCCTTCTTTGGCAAGTGCATAGGCCACTCCTCTTGCTGCCCCGCCGGCACCGAGGAGAAGAACGCTTTTACCTGTCAATTCAATCCCGGTCTCTTCCAAGAGCGATCTCACGTATCCGATGCCGTCCGTATTATAACCGATGAGCTTGCCATTTTCGTTGACGATCGTATTGACCGCTCCTACGATTTGGGCGCCTTCATCGATTTCATCCAGATACTGCATAACTTCAACTTTGTGCGGGATCGTCACATTAATGCCTCTATAGCCTAACGCCCGAATACCGCGAACCGCATCGCCAAGCTCATCAGGACGAACATGGAAAGCAGCATAAACGGCATTGATGTTCGCTTCCTGAAAGGCGCGGTTCAGCATAATCGGGGAACGGGAATGTCGTATTGGATCCCCGAATACCCCATATAAGATCGTGTGACTGTCAATTGTGCGGCTCTTCTCCATGGTTTCCTCTGGTCCCCCTATATCAACGCTTCACGCGTGATGACCTTAATCCCTTTCGGCGCATGAACGGCGAGATCCGCTCCGGCCATACTGTTCACCCGAATCCAACCAAGTCCTGAGATCAGCACATCCATCTGTTTTCCCTTTGGAACGTGCAGAGGATGCTTCACAAGCTTAGGCAGCTCATCCAAATCCGCTTGGTTAGGAGGCGCCAGCATCACACCTTTGTGTTCTTCATATAACGCATCCGCCCGCTCCAGCTTCGTACGATGAATTTGGATCGCATTCGACGTGTAGCAGGTAAAGGATTGATGTTCGCCCTGAACAAAATCAAATCGCGCTAAGGCGCCAAAAAATAAGGTTTGCGCTTCGTTAAGCTGGAAAACCATCGGTTTGAGCGGTTTATCCGGCATGATGCGCGCCAAATCACGCTTTTTGACGATCTCCGTTAAGCGATGCTGATACACAATCCCCGGCGTATCCACGATAAACCGACCGTCATCCAGCGGGATTTTCACCAAATCCAGCGTAGTGCCTGGATACTGTGACGTAGTGAGCTCTGAATCCAAGTCACTGTAATCACTGATCAAACGGTTAATCAGCGTAGATTTACCAACATTCGTTGCACCAACGACATACACATCCATGTTGCCGCGATACTCCTGAACGGCTGTAATCACCCGGTCAAAGCCGATATTTTTCTTTGCGCTGCAAAGGATAATATCGACGACCTTCAGGTTTTCCTCTTTGGCTCTTCGCTGCACCCAGTTAATGATCTTGTTCGCGTTCGTTACTTTGGGCAGCAAATCTATTTTGTTGACGACAAGCAGAACCGGATTCGTGCCTACGAAACGCGATAGACCACTAATCATGCTGCCTTCAAAGTCAAAAATATCTACGATTTTCACTACTAGCGCTTTCGTTTGACCCACATGCCCCAGTAACTTGAGGAAGTCATCCTGCTGCAGCGTGATACTCGAAGACTCATTATAATGCTTAATACGGTAGCAGCGCTGACAGATCAGCGGCTCCTTGTCCATCGCTTCAGCCGGTATATAACCAAGCTTGCCTTTTTCTTCCGTCTGCAGCAAAACACCACAGCCTGCACAACGATTCACTGTTTCGATACCCATGAAACCTCCTATTTCTTCATCCTCGATAAAGCCCATTTCTCAATGCGGCGATTAATTTTTGTGAAAAAGCCTTCATCCTGAATGGAGATGGGCTGAACCAGGATCGTGTAAAGCCCCATTCGGTTGCCGCCAAGAACGTCTGTCAGCATCTGATCGCCAATGACAGCTGTTTGTCTCGTATTCGTACCAAGCAGCCTCATTGCTTTGTGAAAAGACGCGTTTGTTGGTTTTTTGGCACGGTGAATGAATGGGATACCAAGCGGTTCTGCAAAAGCAGAGACTCGTCCATGATTGTTATTCGACACAATGACGACTTTGAAGCCCATTTTCTGCAGCTGTTTCAACCATTCTATTAATTCAGGAGTCGCATGCGGATCACGTGCGCCTACGAGTGTATTATCGAGATCTGTAATAATACCGCGAACACCAAATCCCCAAAGATGATTGGCGTCAATATCATAGATTGTATGTACGGACTGTCTGGGTACGAGCTTTTTCAGCAAACAACTTCCCTCCAACTACTTCCTCGACATATACGTGAAACTATACCATAGTGACCCGTTTGTTGCAAAAAGAAAAAAGAACATATTTTCGCTCTAGGAACGCGAAGGAAGCGGCAGCCATTTCAAAACATTTTGAATTTTGTGATCCCAATAACCCCATTCATGCTGTCCAGGCTCTTCCTCGTACGTCAAATTCAGCTTCAACTCTCGGCAATAATCACGGAATCGGACGTTATCCTCATATAAGAAATCTTCCGTTCCACAGCATTGATAGAGTTGAGGCGCCACTCCTTGATAAGCTGCCAGTTGATCAGCTAAATGAAATAAGTCACTTCCGCTCCCTTTAATACGCGATACATCCTCAAAAATCAGTTTGAAATCATCTGGAAAGTTGGTCGCACGGTGCGAAATATCCACGGCACCGGATAAGCTCGCAGCTGCCGCAAATCGGTCAGGATGGGTTAGCGCCAGCTTCATAGCCCCGTAACCACCCATAGAAAGACCTGCTGCAAAATTCAATTCTCTTTCTTCCGCTAATGGAAAAAAAGAACGGGCCAAGGCTGGCAATTCCTCGCTGATGAAGGTCCAATATTTAGGACCGCTCGCCATATCCGCATAAAAACTGCGGTTCACGGCAGGCATCACGACGGCGATTCCTAATTCTGAAGCATAGCGCTCTATGGAAGTCCTGCGCATCCAGATCGTGTGATCGTCCGATAATCCATGCAGCAAATAAAGCGTAGGATGCTTGCCGCCATAGACGGATGAGGCCAAACCGATTTGGCTTTGTGCTACTTGCGGCAAAATAACATACATCGATGCAGAAACACCAAGGGAATCTGAGTAAAAATGACAGTCAATAAAAGCCATGTGAATATCTCCTCTCATAGGGAAGCCACCCCGTTTAAGCGGAGTGGCTTCTTCGCCTATTTCATTTGTTCTTTTAATTTGGTAATCGATTGGCTTACGGTTTGATAGTCGGTTTCCGTTGAATTGGCTTGGCTGTACTTCGCTCGTTCGAACAGTTCAATAACGGTTTCCAGCTCTTTTTTCATCCATTTGCTTTGGTTCGACCACCGCGTTACCGCTTCTCTCATCGTTTCGTGCTCAAGTCGCGTATAGCCCTTTCTTCGACCTAAGCGCAGCAACTTCTCGAATTCCACAATAATCTTCTGATTAAAATTAATGACCTGTACTTGCTTTCTGCGCGTTCGCCAAGCTTGCCAAACGCCGGTTCTTCGTACCAGGAACACGACTAGACCGCTCGCAATAACAACCGCTGCGCCGCCTAAGGTCAGCCACAGCCAAGTCAAACTTGGTGCTGCTTCCGTTACATCAGGCACAGTTACCGGCTCTGCTTCGGGTGAAGGCTCAACTGGCGGAGGTGTTGCCTCTGGAAACACATTAGGCAGCTTGAAGCCTGAGGTAGGCTCGAAAGAAATCCAACCGTAGCCTTCGAAATACACTTCTACCCAAGAATGCGCATCCGAATTCCGAACGGTATAGATGCCGGCAGCATTGACGTCGATATCCGTACCCAGTTGACCGAGGAAACCGAGCTCTCTCATTTGTTCAGGAACTGGCGAAACACCGGACGAATAGCCTTTTACCCAGCGAGTCGGAAGCCCGATTGATCTCGTCAGCACAGCCATAGCGGTGGAATAATAATCACAGTAACCTTGCTTGACTTCAAATAAGAAACGATCGACGAAATCTTTGCTTTTGCCTTTGCTTTCATCCGGCGTATTCGTATACGGATAATGCTCAGACAAATATTTCTCAATTAATTTGGCTTGATCATACGGATTTGTAGCTGGTTTGGTAATATCAACCGCGAGCTGCTTCACCCGTTCCGGCAAATCAGCAGGCAACTCCAGATACTCGGCCCAATCCGGCTTATTCGCATAGTCCGATTTCACTTCCCGTAATAAGGCTTCATCCAGAATCGGTTCCTGTGTTGTCACCGAATAGTCTTTGGGATAATTATTTTTGCCTACAAAGCGGAGCTCTGATTGGCGGGGTGACCACAATATGCGTTGAAATTGATTCTCGCCTTCATTGACCTCATCGATTTTCTGGATCGCAAATCCTGCGAATAAGACCGGAAATACTTCTTCTCTGTTCATGGTGATTTTCTGTGTCACTTCTTTAGTCTTCAACAAGGATAAATCGAATCGCGGATCAAGCGGGAGCGGATTGAGATTAACACGATTAATCGGCAGCTTCTTCTCAGCCGGGCTTTGCTCCCAGCCTTTTCCATTGTATAACGCTCTGGTTTCACCGCGGAAATAAGTGCGTTTGCTCGTTTCGACCGTCATGACAGGTGTATAATCATAGCGGAAGCCACCGCCAAGCCTACTGTCATCCCGACTGTAGCCGGAAGACGCATCAGCTGTTGAGGCTGTTACAGTAACACCCTTGCCCAAGAGGGGCACAGACTCTCCGCGGCTCACTTTCCATGCTGTATAGGGGTCCGTAATGATTGGATTTACGGTTGGGGCTATATATCCTACAAGAAAAATAACACCCACGATCAAAGCAATAGGAATAATCAGCGTTGACGGATAATCCGTTATCGTTTCCCAAATGACTGGAGCCCGCTGCTTCAATTTCGCGAAATGGAGCTGCATTAACAGCGCGAAACCGCAGAAGATTACCATCGCGACTTGCGGCCACAAGAAGATCGTGCTGAACGAGTCTCGAATGGCAAAAAACATGATGCTGACAAAAATCAGAATGGATACACGGAAACGGGATCGAACGGACCACATCGTGAATAGATAGGTGATCCAGGCGCATAGGCTAAACCAAATGTAAGGTTCCAGCTGCCCCGCATTGAGAGCAATCCACCGCCCCGCTTCTTGCCAAGAAATAATCTTCACCGAAACGAAGCTGTACCCCATTCCAAAGCCATGAAACCATACAATCAGCAAAAATTGTATAATGGAGCGCCATCCTTCGTGCAAGCGCGGTATGAAGTAAGTAATGGCGATAATGAACAAAGTGCCTGTTACGAAGGAAACCGTCTCCGGCAGCCATAGGCCATCTTCCTTCATAATCCAAATCACAAATTGATACAGGAAAATTCCTGTTAGAATAGCACTGACACGCTGTTCCCAGTTAGCCAGCAGCAGCTTTCTCCAAATCGTATTAAGCATATCGTTTCGCCCCTCCCAACAGGTTAGGCAGGTCTGTTAATTGACTGACCTCATAACCCATATAACCTTGAGAGCGAATCGCTTTAATCCAATCCTCCTGCTTGTCCTTCTCCGTAGGCTGTGGCTTTAGCGAAAAGGGTGGCTTGCCATGAACCCAAATATGGCAAGGATTCATTTGCAAATGGTCCAAATGCGTTAAAACCTGCATCATCACGGACCCTTTTTGCGGAGATATCAAGACGAAAAAGCATCCCGCAGGCAGATCTCTTGCATGCTCCTTGAGGATCTGATTCAGCGGTCGATAGCCGTCAGCTTCAACACCAACCAGATGTTTTAGAATCATTTTATGATGATTCTGACTTTGTTTCGCTTCAATAAAAGTAGATTCCTTGCCATTGGACAGCAAGCCCAGTGCCAAGTCGCGGCTGGCTCCATAGCGGAATAAGGAGGCTGCGATAGACACCGCTAGCTCAAATTCAGCCACATCGCCATACGCACGCGCAGTCCGATCCAACAATATAATCGTCTTGGGGAGCGATTCACGCTCGAATTCTTTGGACTTCCACGTTCCAGTCTTCGCGGTAGCATTCCAGTGAATACGGGATAAGCGGTCACCGTAGATATATTCCCGAACTCCGTTAATCTGTGTAGTTTCCCGATGCGCGCGCGTTGTGGTGGAATGATGCTGCATGCCCTTGAGCATTTGGTGAAATTGCGCCCATTCCCGAATCGTAACCGTTTGTGGATATACCGTAATCGGCTGTTCAAGCTCCAAGCGTCCTTTATGTTGAAAAAAGCCAAAGATATCTTCGGTCAAGCATTCCGTCCGGCCGAAGCGGTAATACCCTCTCCTTAAAGGCGGAGTGCTGTAGAGCAGTTCTCCTCTTCGCTTCCAATCCGGGACAAGCGATCCTTCGAAGATCGTTTCTTCTCCATTCAGCCGAACAAGCTGATCTTTGATCATGATGTAGGGAATCGGCCAAAAGCCTGGAATTTGCACCCCAATCCCAATCTGCAGCGATTGTCCTGCCTCAAGATGGGCTTCCTGCCCGACATTCGTCAGCTTGCGGACCCCTTGGGCACGCCGCACACCGCTCCAATTGCCGGAGAGCAGATAAATAGACAAAAGCGTAACAATGATGAACAGCATGGATGCAAGCTTGCCGCCTTGAAACAGCATGAAGAATAAGCTCGCCGTAAAGCAGGAAATCAGAACCCATAAAGCTGCCGGAAACCGGGGACGCACCCCAAATCTTGTGAATACCGGTCGATTCATAGGCTCACTTCTCCAATCGCACCGGCACGCGGACCTGCTCGAAAATCGCGCCGAGAACGGAAGCAATCGTAGCGCCGTCCATCCGAGCCTCGGAATGAAGAATCATCCGATGGCCCAGCACATAAGGGGCCAGGTATTTAATATCATCTGGAATGACGTATTCTCTTCCTTGGAGGAAGGCATATGATTTGGCAGCGAGCACTAATGAGAGCGTGGCTCTCGGACTTGCGCCAAGGAACACAGCTTGATGTTCCCGCGTTTTTCTTGCTATCGTCACCAAATAATCGGCTACAGCTTCATCCAGATGAACGCGCCGCACTTGCTCTTGCATTGCCAGCACTTGGGAAGTATCCATAACCGCCTGCAAAGACTCCATCGGGTGGAGCTTGCTCTGGGAAGCAATCATCAGCTTCTCGGCAGCTTCACTCGGATAGCCCAAGCTGAGCTTGATCATGAAACGATCTAACTGCGCTTCAGGCAATATGTATGTGCCTTCGAAATCAATCGGATTCTGGGTAGCCAGCATGAGAAACGGCGATGGAAGCTCATGAATATCGCCATCAACCGTAATGTGCTGCTCTTCCATTGCTTCTAAGAGAGCTGACTGGGTTTTGGTCGTTGCGCGGTTAATTTCATCCACCAGCAAAATATTCGTCATAATCGGTCCAGAACGAAACAGAAATTTCTCTTCTTTGGGATGATATATAGAAACACCGGTAATATCGGAAGGTAATAAATCAGGATTGCATTGTATGCGGCGAAATTGACCCTCGATCGAGCGTGCGAGCGCTTTGATCAGAACGGTCTTCCCCGTGCCTGGAACATCTTCCAGCAAAACATGTCCGCCGGCAAGCATCGCAGTAAGCAATAATTCAATCTCAGAGCTCTTGCCAAGTATGCACGATTCCAAATTCGCTTTCAGCCTAGCCAGAACTTCTACATGATGATGGGTGGCAGTTTCCATGTCTTGATCCTCCTTAGAGTTGCGTTGCCTTTTGGCGAAATTCCGCCCATATGTCCGAAAACGCTAGAATAATCACAAAAAGTACGTAAATCCAGTTTACAGCAAAGCTTTTCGTCCGTATACTTGTATTTCCTCTAAATTTATTTGTTAAAATTAACCATGTGAACACAGTTTCCCTCACAGCGTATAGACGCAAAACAAGCCCTTTCGGTTCGATCCGAAAAGGCTTGTTTTGCGATATTTCTTATCCTTTGGGTTTCACAAAGACTGCCGCCAAAAACGAGAAAATAATCGCTGCGGAAATCCCGGCGCTGGTCACTTTGAAAATACCGGTAATAATGCCGATATAGCCGTCCTTATGCAGCTCCTCCAGGGCCCCGTGAACAAGCGCATTGCCGAAACTTGTAATCGGAACGGTCGCTCCCGCACCGGCAAATTCAATAAAAGGATCGTACAAATTGCAGCCGTCCGCAATAGCTCCCAGCACAACTAAGGTACTCATCGTATGCGCAGGTGTTAATTTCCCTACATCCATGAGCAATTGACCGAAAACACAAATAGCTCCACCGATAAGAAAAGCCCATACAAAAC
The DNA here is from genome assembly GCF_002027705.1 of Paenibacillus ferrarius. GTDB lineage: Bacteria > Bacillota > Bacilli > Paenibacillales > NBRC-103111 > Paenibacillus_E > Paenibacillus_E ferrarius. The sequence goes on from NZ_MBTG01000009.1 coordinate 104,954, forward strand.
TCATGCGTACAAACCCCCAGACTCAATAGAAACAGCATGTGCAATACAAGGAATGCTTTCGCCTTGTTGAAAGGACAGCGGAGAAAGCAATGCGCCCGTCGCGACGACGAGAATCCGCTTCAGCTCGCCCTTCTTCATGCGCTTGAGCAAATGACCATAGGTGACGGTTGCTGAGCAGCCGCAGCCGCTCCCTCCTGCTTGAACAGTCTGTTTCTCGCGATCGTATATGAGCAGTCCACAATCACTGAACGTGGTTTGTTCCATAGGAACCTTGTGCTTGGCGAACAGTTCGCGCGCAATGTTCACCCCAACCGTCGCCAGATCCCCGGTGATGATCAGATCGTAGTAGCCAGGCTCGCGATCGAGATCGCGCAAATGCGCCTGGATCGTGTCCACGGCTGCCGGAGCCATTGCAGCTCCCATATTGAACGGATCGGTGATGCCCATATCGACGATCCGGCCGATCGTAGCCGAGGTGACGACGGGCCCGTCACCGGTTTTGCCTAACACGGCGACTCCGGCGCCAGTTACGGTATACTGCGCGGTCGGCGGCTTCTGTGAGCCGTATTCCGTAGGATAACGGAACTGCTTCTCCGCCGTGCAGTTATGGCTGCAAGTCCCCGCCATCACATGGTTGGCGGCGCCGGAGTCCATCAGCTGAGCGGCTAGCGCGAGTCCCTCCATCGAGGTGGAGCAAGCGCCGAAGATGCCGAGATACGGCATGCCCAGCGTACGTGCCGCGAACGTATTGGAGATGATCTGATTCATCAGATCACCGCCAAGATAGAACTGAATCTGGCCGCCGGTCAGCCCAGCATTATCAAGCGCTCGCGCTGCCGCTTCTTCAAGCAGCGCCTTCTCCGCTTTTTCCCATGTCTTTTGACCAATCGTCAAATCGTCATGCACAATATCAAAATCTTCACTGATCGGCCCTTTTCCCTCATCAGGTCCAACAACCGTGCCTGTCGACAGAATGACCGGACGACTCTTAAAGACCCAGCTTTGATGCCCCTTCAGCATATGGTCAACTCCCGCCCATAATAATAAGATGCACGATCCCTACCAAGAATGCAGCAACGGTCCCGAAAACAATGACCGACCCAGCCAATTTGAACATATTGCCCCCAACGCCAAGAACAAGGCCTTCCGCACGATGCTCGATTGCAGCGGAACACAAGGAATTGGCGAAGCCTGTGACAGGAACGGCACTGCCGGCCCCGGCCCATTGGGCGATTTTGTCGTAGATACCCAAGCTTGTCAGAATGACAGAAATAATAATGAGTGTAGCTACGGTCGGATTGCCCGCCGTCTTCTCCGTAAAGCCAAACCAGCTGATGTACATTTGCATAAAACATTCCCCGATCAAACAGATGAGGCCGCCGACTAAAAAGGCTCGCAGGCAATTTTTCAGAACGGGGCGCTTAGGCTCTTGCTCCTTCGCAAGTTTCTGGTACTCTTGTTGGGTCATCGTCATCGTTTTCTTCTTGTTGTTCGCCATGCCTTTCCCTCCTGTTTATTCCGTCGCCTAGCTTTTCAATATCGTCGTGACCGATTGAATCACTTTCGTTAGCTGCCGAGAGCATTCCTCATACATCAGCTTAGCTTGCTCACGATTCGTTGTGAGTGAGAAAAGCTCCAGATCTGCTTCACATTTTTTCAAAGTAGCGAGCAGCATAGGCCTTGCACTAGGTTCGGGGACTTGCAGCTTATCATCATAAAGATCCACAGTAAGCTCTCCATGCGTGTCTACTTGTCCAAGGAACACATTCTCTTTGGTTACCCCTATTTTATCAAGCTCCGTATGCAGCCATCCTGGGCCTCTTCCTGCTGCAGCAAGCGGCTCGTTTTGGACAACGCCATCCATAACGACGGTTTGGGTAGGCTTCTCGGTCACCAGCTTCATATTCAAATGCTTAGGTGTTAAGGGCTGGTGCTCACTTTTAAGCAAAACGCTTAAATCCCCGCTGGATTCCAGCATGGCAAACTCCACATCGGCTAGCCGAAAAACACTCTTGGTGCGCAATTGCTGAAGCAGTTCGTCAGCCGTGAATCTTTCTTTTTTCAGATTATCCTCCAGAACTTTCCCTTCTTTGATCAAAACAGTTCCTTTTCCCTCAAACCAGGTGCGTAATGTTTTGCTTTTGAGCGTAAAAAGCTCCAGAAAAAACGGAATTAGACACCACACCAAGATGGCAATGACGCCATGCAAGAAATTAGATTCCACATCTGTCGAGATGACCCCCGCTAGGTCACCCAGCGTAATTCCGATGACATATTCAAAAAACGTTAACTGGGATATTTGTTTTTTCCCTAAAATCCTTGTAAGAACAAATAAAATGACAAGAGCAGAAGTTGCTCTTACCACAATATGCAACCAATCCGGCATACCCATATCCTCCCTTGCCTTTTACTCCAATCCATGTCATTATGCGCTTTTTGCCTGACAAGTATCATCAATTTTTCATGGGTTTATTTGTCATTTATGTCATGGCTAAGTCGGGGCATATTAATTATCGCAAACAAGACAGCTTCCTTACACATCGCTGCTGATTGCAAAAAACTTTTACGAGGTGAACCTTCATGACCGTGTCCGCACAGGTAAAAACAACGTTGGCTTCTTTAAAAAGCGCTCAAGCAAGCTTAGAAACGTTCGCGCTCAGCACACAGAATCAAGAAGCGAAACAGTTGTATGAGACTGCAGCTAAATCCACACAAGACATCGTCACTCAAGTTTCTTCCCGCGTTCAGCAATTGGAAAATGAAGAACCCCAATACAAAGGGTTCTAGAGCCAAACAAAAACAGCCGCTTGCGCAAGTTGCGCAAACGGCTGTTTGTTTTATTTATCAGGCAAAAAGAAGAAATAACGTAAGCAATACGAACAAAATCAGGATTAAAAAGATAAACTCCTCTTTGGTTATTTCGTTTGGCATGAACGCCGCCCTCGCTTCGAATGAAATACCTGCTTATTCCACGGGCTGGCCGGAAGCTTTTCTAAGCTCGTTGGCCAACCGATTAAACTCTGTTCTTGCCTGTGCATCATTCGTTGCAAAATACGCTGCAGACAAAAAGGCAATGATTTTATTCGCATCTTCCACACTTAACATCGCACATTCCCCTCCTGCAGGACCATATTATTTCCCAGTCCAGTAATCAAACGTCAATCCATTGTTTTTGAAAAAAGAGTAAGGCAAATAGCCGTACCCGCGGGCTCCCCAAGCTTTGCCCCACGAATTCCGCACAATGATGACACCTTGCCCTTTCTTTTTGCCATCCTTATAGCCTACAGCCAGCAGGGCATGACCGCCGAGCAGCTGCTCTTTCTTGCGATTCGGGTAGGGAATTTTCCCAGTCTTGGCTGCAGCTGCACCTTCGAAGGATTCATACACCCAGATGCCAAAAACGACGGGTTGCCCATCAGCTAGGGCTGCTTTTATACCAGCCAAGTCGTGAATGCGATGATACCCTTGAATCCGATAGGCGCCTGCTGATTGTTCTGCTTCTTCATTTGGCTTTAATTTATACTGGTTTATGCGATAAGGCCACTCCGTTTCCGGGCACACGCCTATTTGGTGCAGGACTTTCATGCCATCGCGAACCGTAGCCCCGGAATCTCGATTGACCGTGCCTTCGAGCTTGCGCTCATGCCAATAATGAAACAGGCGGGATAGCCGCCTATCTGAATTCGTTTCTTGGCGCAGCCAATATTCTCTTAAACCGCTTACGATCGCATTGGAGGTACAAGACCCTAATTGCCCCTGATTCACAACCGGTGAAAGCTTATTCCTTAAGTCGACATTGCGGGGCAATTGCGTTTCATGGACATAATTCACGCTGCGATAAAAATAATCACGAAAATCACGCTGATCTCGTTTGACTTTGTAGATTCGCATTCGCTTCCTCCCCCAGGGCTGCCTTCATGGAATGTTATGCCAGTATATTCACCCATAGGCAGGAGCGTGCAAAAGCGCGCCCCCCAAAAAGGGATGCGCGCTGCATTTTTTCTATCCGTTTTTCATTACTTTTTGATAAATCGCTAGGTAACGCGCTGTCATCTTCGAGGTTGTAAAGCGACGAATAACGTAGCGGCGAAGACTATACGGATCGGGAAATTTGGCTTGTTTCACTTTGGCAATCATTTCGGGAATGGAGCGGCAAATCAGATGAGGAAAGCCTGCCATGACTTCGGGAACCGCACCGCGATTCAAGGCAACAACCGGTGTCCCGCAAGCCATGGCTTCAATCATAACAAGCCCGAACGGCTCCTCCCACAAAGAAGGAAACAGCACACACTTCGCATATTTTAGCAGCCTCTGCTTGTTCTTCCCGCCAACGGGTCCGACAAAATGGATGTTGGGATTTCTTCGAATACGAGGAGCCAGCTCACGATTGAACCAAGCTTTATTCTTAATAGGCCCTGCAAGTATTAATTTGTTATTGGTTTGTTCAGCAATTTCAATCGCTTGCAGGACTCCTTTTCCACGTAAAATCCGCCCCATAAATAACATATAGCTTCGTTTCTTCGCGCTAAACTCATATTCACTCGGATTAAGACCATTGTACACGTAATAACCGCGATTTTTGCCCATAACAGTTCTTGCTCGCTTAGAAACATATACCGGATTCTTCACACGACGTTTAACAGGCATATGCAAGGTGCACACGGTTGGCGTTTTGATATTCAGCTGACTTAGCGCAGAATTGAAGGTATGGTCGTGAATGACATCCACGTGCCGCGGCATCTTGGCTAGCACATATCGAGCTATTCCTTTGGCCCCAAGCCCTTTGGGAAAAGAGACTAATCGGGCGCTTGTACGACTTCCTTTGGCTGCAAAGAGCGTAACGTGATGTCCTCTCTTCACAAGATTTTCTGTTAATTCATAGACCACCTTTTCTGTTCCTCCCTGATTGGTTGGCGGCAGTTTATGAGCACTAGGAGAATTAGAAATTACTTGCACAATATGAAGCTGCTTCACCCTCGCTCACTCCGTTTCTCTTAACATGTCTGCTAAGTAGTCGCGAAGCCAAATCTTGAGATCTGGCCTGGTGTTCGCTTCTGAGAGGATCGCTGAAATGAACCCTTTGTGATTGCCGATATCATGCCAATGACCTCTAACTTGGTGGGCATACAAGGCTTCTATTTGATTCAACGAGATTAAGGCATCCGTCAACTGTATTTCTTGACCTACTCCAACTTGTTGTTGTGCCAAAAACTCAAATATTCGCGGTGTTAGAATGTAGCGGCCAAGAATCGCCAAATTTGATGTGGAGTCCTGAAGGGTCGGCTTTTCCACAAGCTTAGTCACCTGATAAATGCCGTCCTGCAAGGATGTCGCCTCCACAACACCATAATTCCGAGCCATCTGTAAGTCCACTTCCTGCACGCCGATGATTGAGGTTTGATAACGATTATAGGACTGGATCAATTGCCCCAGAGCCGGTGACTGCGAATCAAAAAAAGTATCGCCCAGCAGTACGGCAAAAGGTTCATCTTGAACAAAAGCCCGCGCGCACCAAATAGCATGTCCCAAGCCTAGCGGCTCCGTTTGGCGAATATAATGAATATTAGCTAATTGTGCAGGAGCTTGAACACGCTGGAGATGCTCCATCCTTCCGCTTGCTTTGAGCTGTTTCTCCAACTCAAACGACCTGTCGAAATAATCCTCGATCGCCTGTTTCCCTTTTCCCGTCACAATGATGATATCTTCAATGCCTGAAGCTACCGCTTCCTCAATAATATAGTGAATGGTCGGTTTATCAATGATGGGCAGCATTTCCTTTGGCAGCGCCTTGGTCACCGGTAGGAATCGCGTACCCAAGCCTGCTGCTGGGATAACCGCTTTTCTAATCTTCAAACATCTCACCCTCCTCTCAAGTGCATTGTAGATGTCTTATGTTTAGAATATGCAAGTCTCTCAGAAGTGCCCTAGACACTTATCTTTTTCTCTTAAAATGTACTAGTAAACAGGTCAGCTTGGGCTGGCTGGCCCTGAGGCTGCCTTTTTGGCAGGCTCAATACAACAAAAACCCAACTCAGCTGATGGAATCATCACGCTGAATCGGGTTTTTGTTGTGGCTTTCTCCGCTGCTCCTACTCGCTAACTGTTACGGTTACTGGCGACCATTCGCCGATTATGGTTTGACCGTGGAGGGAGACGCTTCCTTGCGGCGTCAGGTCTTTTTCGGTCATGAGCCCGAGCGCAACTGTGAAACGGTTGAACTTGATGGGCACACTGGTTTCGCGGCGGACTACTTCGCCGTTTATATAGAAGATAACTTCATCGTTGCCGCGATGGTAGGTTATTTGGTACGTGTTAAACTCACGTGGCTGGAAGTGGTCGGTTTCTTCTTTGAAAATGCAGAAGAAGCGTGTTTTATCTGTTTCTGGCACTTGTACGCCTGGGAATGGCAAAACGGCATAGACGCTCGCGTACTTGTCATTGCCAGCGAAGAAATCAAGGGCGGCTCCAGTTGTAAAGTCCAATAAATTCAACGAAACGAAGCCGTCGTAGAGATCATCTGGCACTGTATTTTGCGTGCGCGCCCTGATTTGCAGCTCGAAAGAAATCTCTCCAGCTTCCGGGACTTCAACTTCGCTAGCGGAATAGTACATATGTTTTGCGTTGTCTAGAAACTGGATGTAATCATTTTTGCGGCTTAATGGCGCACGCGCATACAGCATGCCATTGCGAACAATCACCACCGCATTAGGCTCGCGGAATTCCCAAAAAGAGCCGTCAGGCATCGGGAAACCGCCTATTTTCCAAACCTCACCTTCCGATAAAATGGTATGAAAATCGCCAATAGTGAATTGTCTGCTCATGAAATCCACTCCTCCGAATGTATGATGTATCAACTACACACCTTATAAAGCTTGCACAACCGCCTCAATCCCCATAGACAGCATCATGATCACACCGCAGCGCACGGTAGCCTTCAGGGAAGCGCCCATCAGCGGTAAATAAGCCGGCGACGGATTCTCCGCTTTAAGATTCCCATAAACCCGCCAAAAAGGTATGACTGTAATCAAACCTACCAGCGCATAATAAGGAAATACGTGCAGGAATACGCACAGGACTAGGGCTGCATATGACAATACACAAAGAAATTTAGAGAAAGCCAACGCCCGCTTCTCCCCCCAGACAACAACTAATGTCCGTTTGCCTGCACTCTCGTCCGCTTTCCAATGCAGGAAATGGTGATTAAACAATATTAAGGTGGTCAATAAGCCGATAGGTAAAGATAATAGAATCGCTCGATAATCAAGCTGCATGGTTTGAACATAGTAGCTGCCCACTGTTGGCAGCACGCCAAAGGAAAGCAATATAGCAATCTCGCTGTATCCTTTGCCTCTATAGCCAAATTTGATAGGCGGGGCCACGTAGAAATAGGCGATTAAAGCACCTAATCCACCAAATAGCAGGACTAGCCAGCCACATAGGAAGCTAAGGATCAAACCGCAAATAAGGGCGACTGCAAACAGCCCCCAAGTCAACAAACTGAACGTTTTCTCCGCAATCGTCCCATTCGCCAGGAAGCCGGAGTTGGTAGAAATGGTTGAGGCCGTTTCTCTGGCTGCTGTATCAATGCCGTTGCGGAAATCCCATAAATCATTGATCATATTAGAAAATAAATGCGCAGCAATGGCACCGATAAAGGTGAGCACAAATAGGATCGGATGAAAGGTATGGTCCCAAACGAGCGCGCCCAAACCGCCAAGAATGACGGGGATAACCATGACTGGGATTACCTGAAAACGGGATGCTTTCATAAATAAAGCAAGATTGCTCATCTCTCACATTCCTTTCCGCAGAAATAACTCTTGCACCTCATAGTATCCCAATCTACCAGCTGCTTCAAGTCAATTCTATTGCCAAAGCACAAGAAAAAACCAGCCAAATCCAAGTCTGGAAATAGACCGGGGTCTGACTGGTTGATCGAACATTTCTCACCGAAAATAACGGCTAAGCGGCTCAATCTGCTGCTTTTGGATACTGGCGACGACTAAGCCGGCAACGGCAATTCCGCCTCTTTCCTGGAAATGCGTGTTGTCCGCTGCCCCTTTCGGAAAGTTAGGGAACTCACCAGGCCACGCCCACATGAACAAGGATTTGCTTTCTTCTTCGCCCAGCGACTCGAACAATTGCTTGCTCTCTTCGGCTAAGTCGATCAAGATGACTTGCTCTTCTTCAGCAAGCTGCTTCATCGCGAGGAGATAGTCGCCATGTGTATCAACTATTTTCCCCATCTGATCATACAATCTTCGCTGCACCGAAGTGACCAAAATAGGCGTAGCGCCTCGCATTCTCGCCTCTTGAATATAGACGTTCAGATGCTCTTTGTAGGTTGTAAAAGGAGAAGTAGCCCGCTCCGCATCCCGCTTCTGATCGTTATGTCCAAACTGAATGAGCAGGTAATCATTCGCATTGATGTTTTCCAGAATTGGAGCCAGCCGCCCTTCATCCAGAAAGCTTTTGGAGCTGCGGCCCGATACCGCATAATTGGCTACAGCAGCATCCGCTTTCAAGAAAAATGGCAGCATTTGTCCCCAGCCTACGTACGGATAGCCGTCCTGAGGCTGATCAGTTACGGTTGAATCACCGGCGAGGTACAGCGTGGCCGCTTGCGGTGCGGATAGAATTTCCAAGGCATTGATGCGCGGCGCCACACCGGAGAATGCCAAGCGAAGCTGCCCGTCAGCCACATGGACGGTAAAGCTGCTGCTCACGAATTCACCGGCAGCCGTTACCAAATCCGACAGCAGGAGCCTGCCAGACCCAGCCTTCAGACCTGTACAGGTGGATGTAATAAGATCACCCATCAAAGTGTGTATCGTATAGTTGCCATTTGGCACGTCTGCAACGAACACAGCCCCTACAGGGATGCAGAAATCTTGACGCAGCGCCTCCGGACGTCCGCGATCACGTTCATAAACCGTGGAGCCCTTAAGAAAGCCATAACCGCCTGCTTTGGCATCATAATCTGTGTTGGCGCTCACTTTCGTGTACCCTTCCTTCGCCGCGCTTGTTTCAGGACCAAAATCAAACCGCAAATGCACACTCATAGTAGCGGCCTACCAGTCTTTGCGGTTGAGCAAGGATGACAGAAAGGTTAGTCCTAGTCCTTGTCCCCAGCCTTGAATGCGTTTGTGGGGTACTCCCCTGTAGCCTTCAATGTCGCGCATAACCGCCGTGCCTGCCGATACCTGTGTAACAGTGCCATCCTCAGTGATGCGGGATAAAATGCCTTGAATCGATTTATTCGTGTATTTGTTGTATAAATTACCTGAGCCGATTAAGGCTGCGGCGATCCCTGCCGAACCAGACGTTTCCAGATAGGATTCTTGATCCGTTATAACCGTATGCCAGAGACCGCTTTCGTCCTGCAATCGGACAAGTGCGCTTAGCTGATCACGCAGCGAGCCTTCCATAATCATAAACGATGGATGTGTGACATGGACCAAACGCAGCGCCCTAGCCATCGTAATTGCTGCCCAAGCATTGCCGCGAGCCCAGAACATGCCGGACATATGAGTTTGAGCAAGGTTATCCCAGCCATGGTAGTACAGATTCGTTGCTGCATCCTGCAAATAATTTTCATGTCCATGGTACTGCTTCAATCCATCTTCGAAATAATCGTCGCGTTTCAGCATAGCGCCAATGCGCAGCAGGAAATACCCAGCCATGAACATCGTATCTACCCAAGCCTGCTCCGGGAAATTATAGGTTTCCGAATTGACCGTATGTTGGAAAATACCTTCTCCGAAACGTTCTGCTTCATGGGTCAGAAATTCGGCCATTTGCGTAGCAATCTCGATGTAGCGCTCTTCACCGGTTTCCTTATACAGCGTCAATAAAGAGTGACCAATAGAGATCCCATTGACAGACAGCTTAGGCAGGCCATCTTCCAATTTCTCGTCCACCCATTCCTTCAGCAGTTGCAAATATTCCTCATTTCCTGTTGCTTCGAAGGCTTCCGTCACACCATAAAAAGCGACTCCACCCGGCCAATCCCAATTAAAGTCCATCCGGAACGTTCGGCGTACTACGCAGTCAATCACCTTGCGAATTTCATCTGCATCGAATTGTAAGGCTGGCATCTCTTCATTTCCTCCCTGTGGGTTCGTAGTATTGATCAGCTTCGTCATGCGAATTATCCTTTCAAACCGCTCGTTGAAATCCCGTCAACAATATACTTCTGGAAAATAATGAACACGATAAAGATCGGAACCAGGGATAACGTGGACATGGCGAACATGCCGCCCCAGTTGTTCAAAGACTCGCTGTCCAAGAATAGCTTGAGTGCTAAAGAAACGGGATATAGACTCGGATTATTCAAGTACAGCAAAGGGGTGTAGAAATCATCCCATCTCCAATAGAAGGAGAAAATAGCGGACGTCACAAGCGCAGGAACAATTAACGGCACGATAATTTTGTAGAAGATGCTGTACTTGCTGCATCCATCCATTTTGGCTGCTTCATCCAGCTCCGGTGGAATCGTACGAATAAACTGCATGATCAGAAAGATGAAAAATGGAATTCCAAAAAACTGCGGAACAATGATCGGTTTGAACGTAGATAACCAGCCAATTTTGGCGAATAAAATGTACTGCGAAATGATCGTCACATCTTGCGGCAAAAGCAGCGTCAGCATAACCGCCGAGAACCAGAATTTGCTCCCGAAAAACTTGATGCGCGCAAACCCATAACCGACTAACGCAGAGGAAACAACCGCACCAATCGTGGAAAGAATAACGATAATGAACGAGTTTTTCATAAATGTGGCAAAGGTTATGCCAGCGAAGCCTTTCCAGCCCGAAACATAGTTGCTCCACGCCAGTCGGCTCGGAATCAAACTGGTTGCCGTGGTGTAAATTTCATCGTTTGGCTTCAGCGAGCTGGCAACCAACCAAAGAATCGGATAAATCGCTGTGATCGCGATCAAACAGACAAGCACATGATACAGTATGGTTCGCACACTTTTCATTCGTATAACCATGTCAGATCCCTCCTAGCTTTCGTAGTGAACCCAATATTTCGATGTTTTGAAAATAACGAAGGTAATGACGCCGATCATAATCAGCATGAACCATGCCATGGCCGAAGCGTAGCCCATTTCGAAAAACACAAACGCGCGGTGGAATAAATAGAGCGAATACAGCAAGGTATTGTTCAGCGGCCCGCCTTCACCATTGGAAATAATATAAGCCGGCGTGAAGGTCAGGAAGCCTGAAATCGTTTGCAGAATTAAATTAAAAAGAATAATCGGGCTCAGCAAAGGCAGCGTTATATGAAAGAACTTGCGGATCGGCCCTGCGCCATCTACACTGGCGGCCTCGTAATAGGTGCCGGGAATATTTTTCAATCCGGCAAGAAAGATGAGCATGGAGGAACCAAATTGCCAAACGGACAGCAAGACTAAGGTACCAAGCGCGGTAGCCGGAAAGCCAATCCAGGATGTCGTCGTGGGGATGCCAATGTTGCCGAGAAAAGCATTAATGAGTCCTTTATCGCCAAAAATTTGACGCCACATGATGGAAACTGCAACACTTCCTCCGATCAAGGAAGGCAAGTAATACGTAGCCCGGTAGAGCCCAATGCCTCGAACAGCCCGATTGAGCAGCATCGCGACCAGCAAAGCGATGATGAGCCGCAAAGGAACAGACGTAAGCACATAAGTTAACGTAACGCGGATCGAATCCAGTATTTTATCATCGTTCGTAAACATCTTCTCGTAATTAGAGAAGCCCACCCATCTGGGCGAAGATAACAAGTCATATTCGGTAAAAGAAAAATACAGCGATGAGATCATCGGAAACAGCGTGAAAATCAAAAATCCCAGGATGAAAGGTGATATAAACACATAACCGACTATGTGATCATTTTCACGTAGTTTCATAGTTCCACTCCCTTGCCTTCGTCAATTTCTATTTATTAGCGGTTGGGCAGCCTCTCATGAAGCCACCCTTCAAACGATCAGAACTTCATTTCTTATTTCTAGCCAAGATGGCATTCGCTTCATTCGAGAATCTGGCCGCGGCCTCTTCGACCGACAGCTTTTTATACAGGATTTGCTCCTGCATATCCCGAAGCAGCTTGCTGACTTCCGCGGCACCAATCGGATCTGGAGGATCCATGCTGCTGCTGTTCTGCTCGACCCATGCCATGTAGTTGTAAATTTGCTGATCTTGCTCGGACAGCGTAGGTTTCAAAGCATCTTTCACCGTTTTGGAAATGGGAATGCCACGGTCGCCTTTAATGAGTTTGTTCGCTTCGATATCATTCAGAAACCATGAAATGAATTTGGCTGCTTCCGTTTTCTGCTTGGAGCTTTTGGCAATGGAGAACAGCATTGTGGGCTTAAGGTATAGACCCAACTTTCCATTCGGACCCGGAAGACCAATGAGTGTTAACGGTTTCTTCGCCGCTTCTTGCAAGGAAGCAAATTGATTGGACCAAGCCATCGTCATGAACCCATCGCCCAGTACAACCGGATTCTCTTCCGGCGTCAATTTGGATAAAGCTTCTTTATCCCAATCGCGCATATAGCCAGCTTCGTACCATTTCAGATACATCTTGAAGTAATCTATAAAATAGCGGGGATCCTTATACCCAAGACTCGTACCATCCAAGCTAAAATAGTGCTGACCTTGCGTTCGCAAGTAGTACGGAAAAAACTGATCAAACCGCATGTGATCGAGCACCTTGCCCTGCGCTTTCATCCGCTTCGCAATGACTTCTAAATCAGACCACGTCCAATCCGGCGGTATGGAGGAAATTCCCGCTTGCTTCAGCATGGCGGCGTCAAAGGTGGCCCCCATTGCGTTCATCCCAAGGGGAATGCCATACAGCTTGCTGTCGACTCGTCCGGTATTAACTGTTTCGGGCGTTGCGGCACGAACATCAATCGTCCCGCTGCTCGTCAGCGTTGACAAGTCCTCTAATTGGTCCTTCGTGCCATATTGCGTCAAGTAAGATATATCCATCTGGATAATATCTGGAAGCTGATTGGCTGCGGCTTGCGGCGCCAGCTTTTTCCAATAATCATCGAATCCCGCGTATTCCGTATCAATCTTCACATTCGGGTTCAGTTGTTGATACATCTCAATCAGCTTTAACGTGTAATCGTGCCGAGCTTGGCCGCCCCACCAGGCGATGCGAAGCTTTACGTCCTTATTGCTTTCCGATTTCCCGGTTTCAATCGTTCGTGGTATCCCCGTTCCCCCATTCGCTGAACCTTGATTCGAGCTGCATCCCGTGATGCTTGCCGCTAGCAGAGCGAGGAGCAGGATTGTTAGGGTTGTGTGTTTCATAGTTAGCTTCCTCCGATGCGTCACCTGCGCTCCACATGTCTATTATCTACTTGCAGGAGCGAAAGTTGAATCTAAATTACCGCGATAAATGTTCAAAAAACAGTGAAAACCATATCTACTGCGATAGCTTCTTATACTCGGAGGGAGCGCAGCCCGCAATCTTTTTGAACACCTGAGAGAAGTATTGCGGATTATCGCCAAAGCCCAGCTGCTCGGCTAATTCAAACATTTTCACATCCTCATTATGCTTGATCAGATCCATAGCTTTCTTAATTCGCACGGTAACGACATAGTTGGAGAAGCGCTCTCCAGTCTCTTTTTTGAACAATTTCCCGAGATAATCCGGGTTCATATACAGCATGCGGTGGGCAACCCAGTTCAGTGAAAGCTCTGCGTTCGCAAGCTCCGCATTCACAATATCAATCACCTTCTGCACGACTTGCGAGTGCTTGTTTCTATTCTGTTCAAAATTGGCGTGTGCGATTTCGGAGGCCATCTGCTTCAACTGCTGAATGATGGCTTGCATCGTTTCCATTTGCGAAATTTGACCCATAAGTCCCATGTAAATATCCATTTGGTGCTCGCTGCACAGTCTGGTTATCGAAATAAACAATTGAATGACATACGATTTGGTCGTTTGTATATCAAGTCTGGAATGAATGAGCTGATCGTGAAACAGATCAATACTTGCTTCAGCTTCTTTCCAGTTGCCTGCCCGGATAGGAAATAGAATCCGATCATCGTCATACACGAAATCAGCCTTATTCGGCATGCTGGAATCCAGAATATCGCGCATGGTAATCAGCCCGCCTTCACCAAGATAGAAACGGTGGCTTAAGCAATCAAGCGCTTGCAAATAAAGGCGCCTTGCCTCCACAATCTCCCCAGCTTCACTGAGCGCAACTGTCGTGTCCATTTTGTAGTAGAGCGTGAAAATACGCCTAATTTCTTTGATTTGCTCTTGCAATCGCTCCATTTCCTGCTGATCCTCGATCAGAATCAGAATTTGTTCGGCAATGGTGGAACTGAGCAAAGGCTCATCGAGCAGATCTTCGGCAATATTTTTCACAGCAAAAAGATGCTCGTATTCGAACTTGTCTTCTAACCGAAATAACAACAACCGGACTTTCTTCCCGCTGACCTGCAGTCCAAAAAGATCCTGATAATAGTCCCAATCCCGGCTGCCATACGATTTATTCGTCACGAATTCCTTCAGAAACTGCTCTTTGACATGCGGCAGCACCTTCTGCAAATTAGCTTTCATGGACTGGACGAAGCCTTCCTTGCTCTCCTCCATCTGGTATTCGGCCACTATTTCACGCAGGGCATTCAGAATGCTGTTCTCGTTGCAAGGCTTCAGCAGATAATGCTTTACACCATACTGCATCGCGATTTGCGCATATTCGAACTCGTCGAAGCCGGAAAGCATGATGAAGCGGGTATGCGGATGCGTTTCCTTCACCTTGGCCACCAACTGCAAGCCATCCATGCCCGGCATCCGAATATCGCTGATAATAATATCAGGTGCATGCTCGGCGACGAAGTCATACGCTTCAAGGCCATTTCGCGCCGTTCCGATCAATTCCGTTCCCACCGATTGCCAATCCACAATAGTTGAAATTCCCTCAAGTATCATTCGTTCATCATCTACCAGCAGCACTTTATACATAGGCGATTACCCTCTTTTCATCATTGGAAGTCGAATTGAAATACGCGTACCGCCATCCAAGCGATTCTCCACTTGAATACCGAATTCATCCCCATAGGACAATTTAATTCGTTCATCAATATTTTTCAGGCCGATTCCCGTCCCCTTCGATTTGCGCTCCCCGGTCAAAATTTGCTCCAAATACACTTCGTCAATACCAGGTCCGTTGTCTTCAACGATTAAAACCACAGCATCCGCCTCTTCCCTGCCGCTAATCTGAATCACACAAGGCTCAAGCATGACTTCTACCGCATATTTAATCGCATTTTCCAAAAGGGGCTGCAGTGTCAGCTTTGGAATGCTTTGACTTAACAAGTGCGCTGGAACATCCAGTCTGAAATCAAGCCGCTCTTCAAATCTAACGCGCTGGATTGTAATATAGTGCTGCACGAGCTGCAGCTCGTCTTCCACAGAAATCATATCCTGCTTCAAGCTTATCGACGAACGGAGCAAATAGCCAAGCGATTCAACCATTTGCGATACCTGCTTCTGGCCATTCATCTTGGAAATCCAATTGATAGATTCGAGCGTGTTGTACAGAAAATGTGGATTAATTTGCGCTTGCAGGGATCTGAATTCGGTTTCCTTAATGATCAGCTGCTTGGTGTAATTTTCTTTAATCAGCTCCTGAATCCGCACAATCATCATGCGATACGTACGCTGGAGCAAACCCACTTCATCCATTTGCTGTGATAAAGGGGCAAGCGTCGGCAGCTCTGAATTCTCCAGATCGCTGATCTGCAAGCCGCGCATACTGCTTATCAAGCCATCGATCGGTCTGGTCACGCTGCGCGCAACGGTCATGCCAAAGCCAACAAGGAGGAAGAAGCTGACCAGAAAAGCGGCAATCATCCAATTTTTCATCAGAATAATATGGCTGAAAATCGTTTGAAACGGCAGCCTATTGTAGTACGTCCAGCCCAAATAGTCCGAGTGGATATGAGAAACGAAATATTTCTCACCGTCTTGTTCCATGATCCGAAAACCTTTGGCTGCCGATTCAGACGGAAAGCTGTCATTCATGAATGACTTCAAGTTAGCGGTATGCGGATAAATCATATTTCCTTGCGAAACAATCAGCAGCTCGCCATCGCGTATGACCGCTTCCCGCGCATATTGATTGACAATTTTGTCTAAATTCACATGCAGCACGAGAGTGCCCAGCTTGTTTAAATCCAGATTATCAAAGGAACGAATTTGCCTTGTTGCAACCAGACTGTAATCCTGAGCATCAGGGTTCACCCAGCCTAAGCTGCCGCCTCCCTGTTCGGAAATTCGCTCTATTAAGGCTCGCCGCTCTGGAGAAAGCGTTGTCAAATTTCCGCTGGAATAACTGTTTCCCCGTAAATCAGTAATATCCGCTGCCGTAATATAGGTCTCCGTATTGATATATTGGACAAGCCGATCCACCAGCTTCGCTCGGGATTGAATGCGAGTATAGTCCGATTCGTTCGAGTTCATGACCATGAGATTTTGTTGAATCTGCTCGTCGGACATGATGCTGAACGTTAATCGCTCCACTTTGTTCAATTCGTTTTCAATCAAGGTGGAAGATAGATTAAGGACTTGGGACGATTTCTCATAAATCTGCTGATCATATATCGAATAGGCGATCTGCAGCCCTACCAAGGAAATACACGAGCTGACCGCCATGGAAACAGTAATCAGCAGGAACAGCTTCGCTTTAATGCGTAAATTGCGAACTTTATTAAACCATAAGCGAATACCTGATCTCATTCGAAATTCACCACATTTCTTCGCTGAATAAGGGCTAATCTGGAGAGACTCTTCGCGATGAAGGCTGCTTATTCCTCTAAGCGCATATAAAAAGGATGCTGGAATCTAATCCCAGGCATCCCATTATGGTTTAAATTAGGCTTTGCAATGGAGCGTGTCAACGCTGCTCCCGTTTTAGAATTCGCACCCCATACGGCTGAAGCAGCAGACTTTTGTCAGCAACCTTTTCCGCTGAAAGCATATCCATGTAGGTATGATCATCCAGTGTGAGCGTATGCGGCTTCTGACTGAAATTCATGATAAAAATGAACTCATGCACGCCGTCTGTCCGAATTTGGGCGGTCACTTCGGCTGGCAATTCAACTTCCAAGGCACCCTTAACCCCCGCTTCCGCCACTACCTTTTGGTAGAAATAGTTCAGGTGGGACTGCTCGGTCCGTGTCGCCACATAGTAGGCTTTGCCTTGACCAAACGAATTCACGGTCAGCGCAGGGCGTCCAGCGTAGAAATCATCCCCATAGACAGCAAGCACCTCGGCACCTTCTGTATGAATTAAATCACAGAGCTCACGCGCCTCATATTCTCCGGAAAGCTGCAAGGCATTGCCGTCTGTGAAAATAATTCGGTTCTTCTCATGATCATGCAGGCCGTCAATTTCCTCGGACCATATGCCCAGCGTCTTGCGCAGCGGTCCAGGGAACCCGCCAAGGAAACAGAGATCGTTCTCACTGACGATGCCGGACCAGTACGTCGTCACGAACGTTCCACCGCTGGCAACAAACTGTTCAACTTTCTCACCGACACCCGGTCGTACCATATACAACATCGGTGCAACGATAAGCTTGTATTTACTGAAATCGCAGTCCATATCAATCACATCCACTGGAACGCCTTGCTCCCAGAAAGCGCGATAATGACGAATCACCGTTTCCTCATATTTAATCCCGATGTTGCGAGGTCCTTGCGAATCCTTGACGGCCCAACGGTTTTCCCAATCCCATATGATGGCGGTTTGCGCAGGCACTTGAGTGCCGATAACGTCAGACAGTTTCTCCAAAGCATCGCCAAGTTCAGCTACATCTCGGAATACGCGTGTATGCTCATGTCCAACATGATCAATGACAGCCCCGTGCAGCTTCTCACTGGCGCCTCTGCTCTTGCGCCATTGGAAATACTGAACTGAATCCGAGCCATGAGCCACTGCCTGCATGGAAGCCAGCATATGCATGCCAGGCTTTTTCAATTTGGAAACCGCTTGCCAATTCGTTAAGCTTGGCGTGCTTTCCATCAACAGAAAGGGCTGTCCGCCCTTCAATGAGCGGAACACATCATGGTTCATAGCGAACCAAGCCGCCAGCTGGCTTTGATCCTCAGCATCATGCCAGGTCGGATAGGCATCCCAGGAGATGACATCCAGAATATCGGCGAATTTCCAATAATTCAGCCCTTCATAACCTTCCATCAAATTCGTAGTGACGGGCAATTGTGTGTTATATGCTTTAAGCGGAGCGATTTCGTGACGGCAGAAATCCACAGTTTGATCCGTCACAAACCGTTTCCAGTCCAGATTCATCGCATGCACCAAGTTTTCGCCATGAGGTGCCGGAGACTCTAGCTGTGACCAGCTTGTATACGTATGGCTCCAAAACGAAGTCCACCACGCCATGTTGAGCGCATCCAGTGTGCCGTATTTGCGCTGCAGCCAACCGCGGAACGCTTCCTGGCAGTAATCGCAGTGGCATTCGCCGCCGTACTCGTTGGAGATATGCCAGCCAACGACCGCCGGATGCTGCGCATAGCGTTCAGCTAGCCGCGTGTTCATGATGCTTACCTTTTCCCTGTACACAGGGGAGGTGAAGCAATGGTTATGACGCGCCCCATACAAGTTGCGCAACCGATTCGCGCCAACTCGCAGTACCTCCGGATATTGCTCCGCCATCCAGGCGGGTCTTGCTCCGCTTGGAGTTGCCAGCCAAGCGTAAATGCCGTTCGCAGCGAAGGCATCGAGCACACGATCGAGCCAATCGAAGGTAAACGTCCCTTCGACTGGTTCAAGCGCTGACCACGCGAAGATGCCAAGCGCCATCACATTGCATTTGGCCAATTTCATGAGGCGAATGTCTTCTTCAAGCACTTGCGGATCGTGCTGCCACTGATCAGGATTGTAATCGGCACCGTGCATGAAAACTGGTAGCTTAGAGCTAATAGGCGGATATTTATGAGACATGAACTTTCACCTCTTGAATCAATTTATCAAGTTACTATTTCTTCGCAATCAATGGATCTGCTTGGCTTTGCATCTCAGCGACAATTTTCTCGATGCCGGCTTGCTTCAGCTTGTCATTGAATATTTTCAAACCATGCGCAGCATCGTTCGGATCTACCAATCCGTAGAAAAGCGGTTTACCGTAAGTATCCATCACATTGCTGACAGCGGCTACTTCATTTTTCACTTTGGTATCGTCAAACGTGAATGTTTCCAGTGGATGGTTCACCGTAACAGCCTTCTTCCAGTTTTCTGTAAAGGCCTGTGTTTCTGTGGCAACCGTGGAATCCATACGCTCATGCAGCGAGTTCCAACCCCAAGGATCCGTACCGGATGGCGGGAAATCCGCAGAAGCCGGAAGCGGCTTGAACTGATCATTGCCTACTGGCTCGTAGTGCTTGCCTTTAATGCCATAGTTCGTCAAATCATGAATGTCAGGGTCATAACGAAGCAGGTCAATCGCCATAAGGCCGCGCTCATAGTTTTTGGAACCCGCATGGATCGACATGCCGTTGTTAATAAAAGGATTAGACAAACGCTTCTTATCGGAGCTCAAATCATACAATTCTACTTTCCAATCCGGATGTGTCGTTTGCATTTCGGATTTGGTACGCAGCAGCGTTCCTAAATTCCATTCCACAGAAGCCAATTTCCCGTCTTTAAAAGCTTGTGTTTTATCCACTTTGTTGGCTATCGCATCACGGGACCATGCGCCAGTTTTTTGCGTATCAAACATTTTCTTGGAGAACGTTGCAAATTCAGGCGTATCCACATAGTTGAATAATTTGCCAGTACCTTCTGTTACTTTATAAACGACAGGCAGCTGAGGGACAACGAAATTCCACTCATTTGGCTGCAGCAGCTCAACCGCATTAAACTCACTCACACCGATACTAGGCTTGAAATCCTTCTCTTTCTCCGCAACCGTTTTCAAATAGGTCACATAATCATCATAGGTTTTCAGTTCCGGCAAATTGTATTTCTGACGCAAATCACCGCGAATCCCAACCATATGATAACTGTATTCAAAATTATTTTGCGGCACCATATAAATTTTACCGTTAATTTTCGCTTGCTCCCATGCAACTTTTGGCTCTTCTGCCCACGTTTTTGGAGCGAACTTCTTAATCATGTCTTCGGTCAGTTCCATAAAGCCGTTTTTGGTAGCTTGCTGGGCATAATAGGACCAAGTCGCGGAGAACACAAGATCGAAATCCTCGTTGGCTGCGAACATCAGCGGATATTTCTGTTGGTACTCGCCCCAATCCAAGAAACTGACATCGAGCGTGGCATTAATCTTTTGCTTCATCAATTTATTGACTTCCCCATAAACCTCGTCAAACGCTTTGGGCTTGGAGCCCAGCAAAACCATCTTCAGTTTCACTTCTTTGCTTGTATCAATCCCCGAGCTTGACGTCGCGGAAGCGCTTGCTTGAGTCGCCGCAGAAGCGCTTGGCGTTGGTGCTGCATCTTTCGATCCGCAGGCTGTCAGAACAGTTCCCATTACAAAAAGCGACGCAAGACTGAGTGTGGCTAATTTCTTCGTATGTGCCATATTATTCTCCCCTTATAAAAGTATAATAGTTTATGATAACCGGGAATGTAAATTCCCGGGGTTACCCTTTGACAGCTCCAACCGTCAAGCCTTGAACAAAATAACGCTGTACGAACGGATACAAGAAGATAATCGGACCTGTGACAAGAATGGCGAGCGCCATCTTCAAGCTTTCACCAGGCAGTTCTGTAACCTGCATGCCGGTAATCGCCATCACCTTGCGAATCCCCTCGAGATTGCCCAGCATTTTATATAATAAATATTGCAGCGTGTACAGCTTCTCATTCTGCACAAACAGCAAGGAGTTAAACCAATCATTCCAATAATTCAAGGCCGTGAACAAACCAATGGTGGCAAGCCCCGGCTTAGCCAGAGGCAGAATCAAGCGAAGGAAGATCGTGAAATCACCAGCTCCATCAATCTTCGCAGATTCCGTAATCGCGTCCGGTATGGTCCGCAGGAACGTTCGCAAGATAATGATATAGAACACATTCAGCAGCGGAGGCACCAGCAGCGCCCAAAACGTATTTTTCATGTGTAAATAGTTAACCATCAAAATGTACCAAGGAACGAGCCCGCCGTTAAACAACGTCGTAAAGTAGAAAAAGAAGGAGAACCCGCTGCGCCATTCAAAATCCTGACGCTGCAACACGTATGCTGTCATCGCAGAAATGAATAGCCCCACTATCGTACCTGTTACGGTTAAGGCGATGGTTAACAAATACGAACTCACAAATTGCTCTGGATGTTTCAAGGCAAAGGCATAAGCCCCCCATGAAAATTCTTTCGGCCATAAGCGGAAGCCATCACTTGTAATCGACGATTCACTCGTTAAGGAACCGCTGATAATTAACAGGAATGGGATTAAACAAGCTAAACAGATCACAGTAATAAAGACATAGCCAATGATATCCAGCAACCGCTGATCGATGTGGCTTTTTTTTACGCTAGTCGTACTCATAGGATCACCCCGCAATGGACTTTATGTTTAAAATAAGGCATTATCTTTATCCGATTTGCGCACAAGGAAGTTCGTCGCCATAATCGTCACAAAGCATAAAATTGACTGATAGAAACCAATCGCTGAAGACATCCCGATTTCGTTATTAACGAGAAGTGAACGATAGACATACGTGTCGATGACATCGGTCGTTTGATAGAGCAGCCCATTATTGCCAACTAGCTGATAAAAGAGTCCAAAGTCACCACGGAAGATACCGCCGATTGCCAATAGAACCAGAATCGTAATCGTCGGACGCAGCGATGGCAAAGTAATGTAACGAATCCGTTGAAACACATTGGCACCGTCAATTTCAGCAGCTTCGTAGGTTTCACGGTCAATGCTCAGGATAGAAGCCATATAGAACACCGCGCCGTAACCGACCGCTTTCCATGCTGAGAAGAAGATAAGAATATATTTCCAATATTCAGGCGTTGTGTAGATGTCTAATTCAGGCAAGTGCAGCGAGCGCAGCAGCGTATTGATCGTGCCATGCTCGAAGTTGAACAAGTTATACGCAACCGCTCCTACAACAACCCATGATAAGAAATAAGGCAAAAACATCAACGTTTGCGCGGTTTTGCGAAACAGCTTTGAGCCGATCTCAGCCATAAAGATAGCGACAATAATCTGCAAAACATTGTTGAGTAGAATAAAAACTGCGTTATACAGCATGGTGTTACTCGTCACTCTAAAGGCGTCGCCAGTCATGAAGAAGAATTTAAAATTATCCAATCCAACCCACGGCGAACCTATAATTCCTAAATCATAGCGATACTGTTTGAAAGCCAGCACAATTCCCGCCATCGGCACATAACTGAAAAGCAGGAAGTAAATGACAGCCGGCGCAATCATGAACAACAGTGTTTTCTTGGACCTCATTCGGTACAGGAGCCCTGTTCTCATCTCTATCCAATCCCCCATCCGGTTCTAGTTGTCTCTCTCATGTATCTAAATTATCAGGATCGGCGAAGCGTGATAACCCGACAAAATATCGATTCCCTGTAAATTTTGCAGATCACCGCTTCAGCCAGTGGTATTGGAGGAGAATATGCGATAATCTATAGCTACGTCTAAGGGGGCTGCCTGAAGTGAAACTTTTATTTGCAGAAGATGAGAAATTTACGAGAGAAGGCGTACTCAAATCTGTCGCTTGGGAACGTCTAGGAATTACAGAACTTAGAGAAGCTGTGGATGGATTAGAAGCTGTTGCCCTTGCGGAGCAATTTAAGCCAGACATCGTTCTTACTGATATACGAATGCCTCGAATGGATGGCATAGAGCTTGCCTTTCACCTGCGCCGGAAATATCCGCAGTGCAAAATCGTCTTTATGAGCGGATATGCCGACAAAGAATATTTAAAGGCAGCCATCACTTTGAAAGCGGTTAGCTATGTGGAGAAACCGATTGATATTGAAGAGCTCGAAGATGCCTTGCAAGGCGCCATCACCATCATCCTCGAGGAGCAGCGGCATGTGGCGAATGATACAGTTGCCAAGGAAAACAAGAGCTATATGAAGCAAGAAGCAGCGCTGCAGCTCATTCGAGGCGGATACGAGGATGACATCCTGCGCAGCCGCCTGCTCGCTGCGGACTTCACCGCACCCTTGCATGCCCCTGCTGCAACTGTGCTTATTAAGTTGGTTTCTCCCAAGCCTAGCAAGGAAAAACTGGAAATAATGCTTGATTCCGCGCTTGCTCCCAGCGACAAGCCTTACTTGTACGCTTGGAAAGATGAAAGCCATGTCATCGTTCATTTCTTCTCTCTTCCACAGGACGTGCTTGAAAGCAGCAGCTTGCAGCATATGTGTTATGAGCTCTCCTCTGCTTTGAAGCAAGAGTTCAGCTTATTTTCTATTGCCGCAGGGTCCGTTGCATCTGCGGCCAAGAAGCTGCAAGAATCATACACAAGTGCTGTCCTTCGGCTTCAGGAGTCTTTTTTTCATAAGCCATGTACGTTAATCCTGCACGACAACAGGGGCAGCGATGCCCTTTCGCAGCATTATCAAGCCCAGCCCGAACACTTCAACCGCTTCACAGAAGCATTGATCGAAGAAAATTCCGACATGGTTCTTCAATTGCTGACGGCCATCACGTCCGATATTCGCCAGCATCCTGGCACCTTGATTGTCAGTGTGAAAGAGCTGTACTATCGCTTCCTCCTCGAAATGGATAAATTCGCCCAAAGCCGCAACATCACGCTTTTCGATACTTCTGCGGAAAACGATGTCGCCTGGAAGCTGATCTTGGAATGCCACTATTTGGATGATATTCATCGTGTGATGACCCTTAAGCTAGAGGAGTTAACAAGAGCCTTGAAAGAGCGAACAGCCGGAGGCATGACTTCAACCAGCTCCCGAATCGTTCGTTATATTCATCTCCATTTTGCTGAGGATGACTTGTCTGTGCAGGATGTCAGCGATCATATGCAGATGACGGCCTCTCATCTCATCTCGATTTTCAAAGAAGCCACCGGCAAAACTATCAAGCAATATGTCACCGAATATCGGATGGAAAAAGCGAAGGATTTGCTGCGCAACAATCGGCTGAAGGTGCTTGATGTAGCTTCTCAAGTCGGCTTTAAGGATGGGGAGCATTTCGCTAAAATATTTCGAAAATCTACAGGAATGACGCCTTCTGAATACCGGGAGCGATGCCAGCTATGATATTCTCCTTCATTCAAATCTTTCGGAAATGGCTGTACAATACCAAATTACGCCACAAAATCATGTACAGCTATTTGCTGCTCATCATGCTTCCGCTTGGCTTTTATCAATTCATCGCATCGGAGAAAATGTCCGAAATCATTATCAATCATGTCACCTATTCAGCCAAACAGGGTTTCGACCAGACCTACTCTTTTCTCAATTATCGGGTGCAGCGCATCGCTGAAACGACGAATATTTTGGTTTCCAACTCCACGATTTCCGATATTTTGATGGATAATAATGTGACCCAAGATATTAATCGCGAGCTTCAGGATTACAGCAATCTCAAAAAGCTGCTTCGCTCTATGCAAGACAGCCTGGATATTTCGCGTGTTATTTTGTATGTCCCGAGCAGCTTCATTTTTGCCAATGAGACGGAGAATTTCCTCCCCTTGGGCGAAACTTCGGAGAGCCCTTGCTTTGACCGTTTGAAGGAGCTTCATTCCAAATATTTGTGGTGCTCCGCACCCGAGCTGGGCCAACATGCCTCGCATGACGACTCTTCCCTTTATGTGGTCAGAAGTATTTTGGATCCTAACAATTATTCCTTGCCGATCGGTCAATTACGCGTGGATGTTCAAGCTGAAACCATTCGGTCTATGCTGCGCAAAGCCAACGTTGTAAGGAACAGCACGACCTTTCTTGTTGATCAAAATCATCAAATCGTCCTTGCCTCCGATCAAGTCCATTTAACCGAAATGGATTTGCCGGAAACGACGGCTGACACCGTCTCCACAACCTGGCAAACCAATAACAACTACTACTTATTCAGGCAGCTTCCTTCGAATTGGGGCATGGTGACCGTCATTCCGCTCGATGAAGTCGTGAAGCAAAGCCATCAGCTGCGCAATGATTTGCTTGTCATCCTGCTCATTGTGAGCGCTACTGCCTACTTGCTCGCTTATTTATTTTCTTTTTCTGTAACAAGGCGCATTACCCAATTGACCAGCCGTTTGCGGGATGTGCAGAAAGGGAACCTGATCGCGCTTGCCCAAACACAGGGCAAAGATGAAATCGGTGAACTGATCCAAACCTATAACTACATGATTGAACAAATCAGCTCCATGAATAAGGAACAATACCGGCTGGGACAAGAAGTGAAAAATGCGGAATTGAAAGCTCTGCAATCGCAAATCAATCCCCATTTTCTATACAACACGCTGGATCTGATTAACTGGATGGCCGACAGCGGCTTAAATACCGACATCAAAAAAGTCGTCAAAGCCCTAGCCCGGTTCTACAAAGTCAGCTTAAGCAATGGCAAAGACATTATCACACTGCGCGAAGAGCTGCAGCATGTTTCCTTCTACGTGCAAATTCAAAATATTCGTTTTGAAAATAAGATCAATTTTCAAATTGATGTTCCGGAAGAGCTGCTGAATCATCCCATTCCCAAAATCACCCTGCAGCCGCTCGTTGAGAATGCCATCCTGCATGGGATCTTAGGGCGAGCGCAGCGCGAAGGCACAATCACCATCCATGGGATGCCGGTGGACGGAACCATTCGCTTGCTGATCACAGATGACGGCGTCGGCATGAGCGCCAACCAGATCGAAGATATGCTCGCGGGCATCAGCCGCAGCAAAATCGGGGGCAGCAGCTACGGAGTGAAGAATGTCATGGAGCGAATCCGCCATTACTTCGGCGCTCCCGCGAACCTCGCCTTCCGCAGCGTCCCCGGAACGGGAACGGAAGTGGAGATTACATTTCCGCGTGTGGAGGAGGGGGAGTGAGGACGAGTGGGACTGAGGTCGAGTGAGGCTGGGGAGAGTGTGGGACTGAGGATACACGAAAGGAACTGTTTGGGGAAGATGCGCTCTGAGCAAACCAGAATGGGAACTACAGTCCGCTATTTAAGCAAAAACAGGCAATTCCCAGCTGAAATGGAACTAGGATACGCTATTTCACCAAAAACAGGTGGTACGAGCATGAATTCCTCTAAATAGCGGACTCCAGTTCCTTTTCGAGTTCTAAAGCAGCCTATTTGCTTAAAATAGCGTATCATAGTTCCGCTTCAACGATCTCATCCCCCATCCACACAAGGTACGCATCAAAAAAGAGCACATAGTTGGCCAAATGACTTGAGTAGTGCAGCACCCGGATACTGCCTTCTACTTACTACTTGCTACTTGCTACTTACTACTTTCTACTTTCTACTTTCTACTTTCTACTTTCTACCTCTACCATCTACTTACTACTTACTACTTACTACTTACTACTTACTACTTACTACTTACTACTTACTACTTACTACTTTCTACTTTCTACTTTCTACTTTCTACTTTCTACCATCTACTTACTACTTTCTACCTTCTACCCTCTACTTACTACTTACTACCTTCAACTCTCTACCTTCTACTTTCTACTTTCTACTTTCTACCTTCTACTTTCTACCTTCTACCTTCTACCTTCTACCTTCTACCTTCTACCTTCTACCTTCTACCTTCTACCTTCTACCTTCTACCTTCTACCTTCTACCTTCTACCTTCTACCATCTACCATCTACCTTCTACCATCTACCTTCTACCTTCTACCCATGCCCAACACTCAGCTCATCATACTAATAGGCTGTCCCTAAGTAGAAAACTACTTATGAACAGCCCATTTTTGTATCTGACTCTTATATAAAAGTCTGAATATAGTAGTGTCCAAGCTGCCCGTTGGCGTGTCACTGTTCCTCAGTAACGACTCAAGCGAGCATTTTGGGCATATTCCCTGCGAATATGCGTTTCTTTGGGTTCTCGCTCGAAGCAACTCAGAGCATTAAATGCCTGCGATTATGCATCTTTTTTGCTCATGAAGTCGCGCAAACCATGGAATTCCTGCGATTGTGCATCTTTTCGGGGCCATTTCGGGATTCCAAGAAGAAAAACCTTAAAATGCCTGCATTATCGCAGGCATTTCCATTTTTCACAGGATTCCGTCGAAAAAGCCTGCACTTTTGCAGGCTTACACCACCAGGCGCCGCTCTGCGGCCTTGCCGGGTGTGGATCCACACCCAGCGCAAGGCTAGCCTCATCGCCTATTTCAAATAAAAAACCTCAGGCATCGGTTGAATCGGCACAGCCTCGCGGAAATCGAAGGAACCAACTACCATCTTCGAGGTGATTGCGTTCCAGCGGTTGCAAGCCTCGCTTTCGGCTAAGTAAGCAAATGCCGCCTCAAGGTCATCGCACTGGAAGCAATAAAAAAACTGTGCTCCATTTTGGAAAATGGAGTAGTCTCGAATGCCTGCTTTGCTATGTTCTTCCATTATCTCCGGCCATGGAGCAAGATGCATACGAACATATTCCTCCAAATCTTCCTCTCGAATCGTCCATGTCCATGCGAATTTCCCGCTTTTGATCATGCGAATCACCCTTCCCCTCTGCCGTTTGCTGCACAGCATTTAAAATTCAACTATACTTTACTTCGCCAACCTCGTCCCGTCAATGCTCATTCCGAAACGCATCGATCTATGTTCCCGCCAACTGTTTCATCAGGGCAGCCAATTGCGCCATCCCCCATTCAAGTTCATCCGGCTTGGCATAAGCATAAGAAATCCGCAAATAATTGCCTGTTTGCCGATGATAGATGGTTCCGGGATTCAGCAGAATCCCTGCTTTTAAAGCACGCTCAAACAGCACCTGCATCTTGATCTCTACTGTAATTTCAACCCAAATATAGAAACCGCCTGCCGGCACATGCCAAGCAGCCATTCCGGTAAAATAGGTGGTCAATAACTGTACCGTCAGGTCCCGTCTTCTCTTCAGTTGATCTCTCAGAGAAACGAGATGCTCTTGATACAAGCCTCTCTGGAGCCATTCGGCTGCTGCCCACTGGGAGATGGAACTCGATCCGTAGTCGCTTTGCATTTTGATATCTGCTAAACGATCAATGACCGGCTCCGGGGCAACGACCCAACCAATCCTTAGACCTGGACTTAAGGTTTTCGAAAAGCTTCCCAAATAGAGAACTAAAGCATGTGGATCCCTAGCTTTCAATGGCAACGGTGGCGGTGTATCGAACCAAAGCTCGTTATAGACATCATCTTCAATGATAGGAAGTCCTTCATTCGTACAAATCCTCATCAGTTCCTGACGCCTGGCTTCTGACATCAACGCACCCGTTGGATTATGAAAAGTAGGTATCGTATACAGCAGCGAGGCGTGATAGCCCTCTTTGTAACGACTGATCAGATTCGTTTGCACGCCTTGTTCGTCCATAGGCAGCCCAACGAGTTTAATGTTGTTTGATTGAAACACATGCACAGAGTACAAGTAGGATGGTTTTTCTACAAGAATAGAAGAGCCCCGCGGCAATAGCCCCATGGATATGAGCTGCAAAGCTTGCAGAGATCCTGATACGATTAAAATATTGGATGGCGAAGCGGAAACGCCGCGTCCTTGCAAATAGTCAGCCAACTGTTTGCGCAGGTAGAGATTTCCCTTTGGTTCCTCATACCCCAATGAGAATGCATTCATCGAGCTTCCTGCAAAAATGCTCTTCATCTGCTCCGAGGGCAGTAAATCCTCGGAAAGCTCCCCGGTTCCCAGCCGGACAATGCCTTGCTGAAATTCGGCGCGGTTAATATTTTGAATAACAGGCTGGTTCGGATAATACGTGCCGGCTTGCACGTAGGAACTCCAGTCCGGTGGCGGCGCGGCGGCTAATAGGTTCCAAGAGTTATTAACAACCCTTGTCCCCCCTTTGGTATTGCCTTCCAGCAAACCTTCGGCGATTAAATCATGGAGCGCTGTCACGACCGTGCTTCGATTCACGTTATAAAGGGCAGCCAAAGCCCGCTGCGAGGGGATTTTGGTGCCGACCGACCATTCGCCAAGCGTTATTTTCGTTTTGATGAACTCTTTTATCTGTACATATAGTGGGATTTCTGACGAGAAGTCGGGTTTCCAGTTCATATGACGCCACTCCTTACCGTTTCACTATACCATTTGGTTGGGTCGGTCACCACCCATTTGGAGGGAGACAACGGACGAGAACGCCCTATACTAAAGAGAACTGGTCGAACAAAAGGAGAGATTCGTTGTGATATCCGCATTTTTGCATGGAATTATTTTGAGTTTTGGTCTGATATTACCGTTAGGGGTCCAAAATGTTTTTGTTTTCAACCAAGGTGCCCGGCAGCGTTCTTATATCAAAGCTTTGCCTGTTGTTCTCACAGCAGCGGTTTGCGACACACTTCTAGTTGTTGCCGCTGTTGCAGGCGTTTCGCTTATCGTGCTGACCTTCGCCTGGCTGCAAACAGCGCTCTATGGCGTCGGGTTCATCTTTCTCATCTACATGGGATGGGTGATCTGGACTAGCAAACCGAGCAAGCTTGCATCCCAACCAATCAATGACTCGCGAAAGCAAATCTTGTTTGCTGTTTCCGTTTCTTTAATGAATCCTCATGCGATTCTCGATACGCTTGGTATTATTGGCACGAACTCCTTAGCCTATGTCGGTGGTGACAAATGGGCTTTCACCTTGAGTGTAATCTTGGTTTCCTGGCTCTGGTTTTTTGGCTTGGCCTATGCAGGTCGACTTGTCGGGAAGCGAGATACCACAGGCATTTTTATTGCAAAAATAAACAAGGTATCTGCTTGCATGATATGGGGAGTAGCGATCTATATGGGATTGCACGTCTTTTAAAACGGTCAAAAAAAAACAGCTGCAAAAGCAGCTGGCTGATTATCGCTTCACAAGATCTTCGCGAATCGGTGTAAAAACGTCTAGTAAAGCAGATTCCTCTAACGCTGTAACGCCATGTTTAGCTTCGCTAGGGATGTAGATTGTCTGGCCTTGCGTAATTATAGTTACTTCACCATCTATGGTAAACTCGATTTTCCCCTTCAGGCAATAGGACATTTGTTCATGCACATGGCTGTGTTGATATCCGATCGCACCAGGCTCGAAGTGAACCTCCATCATCATTAAACCAACTTCCGCTTTCAGAATACAGCGTGTTACACCAGGCTCTGCTGCTTCCCATACGCCAATATTAGACATCTGACTTTCTCCTTTCGTCTTGGAACGATCTTGGTACTCATGAGAAAAAGGACCGCAAGCGGTCCTTCACTTACTCACATATTATAACTTAAAAGAACCTAAATGAACACACTTGAATATAAACGAACATTATGAACACCTGTTAGTACCTATGTGTTCACAATTGCCCGATCTTTGCCTTTATCCGCTTCGCCGGCATTTTTGTTGGCTGCATCACGATCCTGCTGCATTTCCTTCACCGTCTTCACCTTCAAGCGAGCAGCGCCTTCATTCTGCCGGGTTGGCACCAGATTCCCTGCGGCAAGGCGCTCTTTGGATTCAGCGATAGCTTTGCCATATTGCGGCAGCCATGCTTCCTGCGCGACGAGCATCTCGTCGACCATTTGCCATATTTCCTTAGGATTGCAGACAGCTCCAACAAGCGGATCCATCATGAATGCTTGGCGCAGCAGCTTGTCATTCCCATGCACTGCTGCTTCTACGGCAAGACGCTGCACCGATATACTGACATTGCACACAGCCGCCGGCCCAAGCGGCAAATCGCCTACAAGCGGCATCGCAATGCCATTGCGATCAACATAGCCTGGCGCCTCAATGACCGCATCATCGGGCAAATTTGAGATCACACCGTTATTGATCAAATTAAAGTGTCCACGATATACGCGTCCGGTCTCAAGTCCTTCAATGATATAAGAACCATGCTCCTCACTGCGTTTCTCCGCCGCATACACAATAGCCGGATCTTTCATCCAATTCGGGAAATCCGTCTCGAACCAGCTGCGTCCTTCCGTACATACGCGCAAATAACCGCCTGTCTCCCCGTTAATCCAGCTGCCCATGTCGATCCACTCGTGGATTTCGCTTGCACGTTTCCGATACCAAGGCACATATTCGCTCAAATGCCCGTTGGATTCTGTGCTGTAGTACCCGAAGCGGCGCAGCATATCGATGCGCACTTTCTCGGTGCGTGCGAATTCGGCATGATTTTCAAAAGCTTCAAGAAGCCCTTCCGTCAAATCTTTCCCCTCATGGCGAGCCTCGATATACCACGTTTGGTGATTGATCCCTGCGCAGATGATATCGACCTCTTTTTTCGATAAGCCATATACGTCAGCAATTTGTTGATGCCCATGCTGTACACCGTGACATAAGCCAATTGTCCGCACGTTGCCGTATGTATTGCAGGCCCAGGTCAGCATAGCCATCGGGTTGGCATAGTTCAAGAGCAGCACGTCAGGCGAGGCGACTTCACGAATATCTTGGCAAATGCGCAGCATTTCCCAAATGCCGCGTTGTCCATACATAATGCCGCCAGCACAAAGCGTGTCACCGACACATTGGTCAACGCCATACTTCAGCGGAATATCTACATCGGTTGTAAAAGCTTCTAAACCCCCGACGCGTATTGTACACAAAACGTACTTTGCATCTTTCAAAGCCGCTCTTCGCTCTGTTGTTGCTTGAATCGTAATCGCTAACCCATTTTCATGAATATCTCGTTGACATAGCTCCGTCACCATATCTAAATTGTGTTGATTGATGTCTGTAAAAGCCACTTGAATATCGTGAAATTCCGGTACAGCAAGCAGGTCACGCAGAAGACCGCGGGTAAAACCAATACTTCCTGCACCAATAAAGGCTACTTTAAATGACATATGAATCGTCCTCTCTGTTGTTTGCTCTACACATTTATTGTAGCAAGCATCCTCCAGAAAACGTTATCAAATTCCTAACTTCCTTCGCTGCATTTTGTCAAAAATTCTAACTTTCCTGTGGATAGTCCATATGCTGCTTATTCATGGAATTGCGAAATTCCGTAGGCGTGAGGCTCGTATAATCTTTGAAAAGCAGATGAAAATACTGCCGGCTTCCTACCCCGATATAGTCGCTGATTTCGGAAATCGGTACGTCCGTTTCCAGCAGCAGCATCTTGGCTTTCTCCATCCGAATGACCGTTAAATACCCCATTAAGGTTTGGCCTGTGACCGTTTTGAAAATACGCTGGAGGTAGCCTGGATGCAAATTAACAGCTCCCGCGATATCCTTCACTTGGATGTCACGATCGTAGTTCTGATGCAAATAGTCCATGCTTTGCTTCACATACCACTCACTCTGCGCTAGACCGCCTGCCATTGCCTCCTGCCGCAGTCGCGCAATTCGAATGAGAAGCTGCGCAAAGAGCAGTTGAACCATGGTTTCGCTTTTGGTCGCAGCTTTATCCAACTCGAGCACCAAGCTTTTCATGATGTGATACACTTCATCCGGGTCGCGCAGAACAAGAAAAGGCGTCTGCACCTCCATCAAGGAAGCTAGGAATTTATCCTCAGAAGCCAGCTGCTGAATGGATGGAAACACACCCTTTTGCTCCATCAGACGAAACTCAACATTCAACATGCGGCATGGGAGGGCCTCATCAACCATCAAGCGATGTGACACATTGGCATCTATGACGATGAATTCCCCTTTTTTTAGACGAACACTTTGCGTTTGTGCAGGTTCCGTTTGGACTTCAATGTCGCAGACCCCTTGAATCGTGTACATAATCTCAATGGCATCATGACGATGGAAGGGCATATGAAAGCCTTGCCACTGTTTAAAATAATAAGCCATCACATGCGGATGGCCATGCGGCTCCGTCAGATGCGCCGGGAAAAGCATCCCTTTCTTCTCCATTGAAATCTCCCTTTCCATAGATATGTAAAGCTATTGTAGCTTGCTGCAGACCAAAAGAAAATCCCTACGCAAGGCAGGGATTTTCAACGACTTACTTTCCAAAAAGCTGATCCATCACTTTGCATAAAATATGTATCATTTCGTCAATCTCAGCTTTGGTTACGATATAGGCGGGCATCAAACGAATAGCCGTTGGACTTGGCGCATTAATTAACAATCCTGCTGCCATGCAGGCTGACACCAGTTCGGCTCCCAGCGGCTTAGGAAGGTCAAAAGCGAGCAGCAACCCTTTCCCGCGAATCTCGGTGAGGCCGTACTTGGCTTGAACTTCTTTGAGCTTAGCTTGCAAATAGGCCCCCTGCTCAGCGGCTCGTTCAGGCAGCTTGCGCCCAATAATCTCGCCTACAACCGCTAAACCTACTGCCATGCCAAGCGGCTGTCCTGTGTACGTTCCTCCTTGATCACCTGGCTCGAACAGGTTGTAAGCTTCTTTCGCCAACATGGCGGATAACGGGAAGCCGCCTCCGATCCCTTTGGCTAACGTAAGCACATCCGGCATAATGCCATAATGCTCATAGGCGAACATCTTGCCTGTGCGCCCCAGCCCCGTTTGGATCTCATCGAGGATCAAAAGAATACCGTGCTCGTCGCATAGCTTGCGCAGCCCTTGCATATACGCGATGCTCGCTTCATTGACGCCGCCCTCTCCTTGCACGGGCTCAATAAGGATAGCGCACGTATTCGGGTTAATCGCCTGTGCCATGGCGTCCAAATCATTAAACGGCACCTTCACGAAGCCAGGCAGCTGCGGAACAAACATCTTATCCCAATTGGGTTTCCCTGTGGCCGCCATCATCGCCATCGTTCGACCATGGAAACTGCGGGTCGTCGTTATCACCTCATAAGCGCCGCCTTTGCGCAAGGTGCCGTATTTACGTGCGAGCTTAATGGCACTTTCATTCGCTTCTGCGCCAGTGCTGCCGAAGAATACCCGTTCTAATCCGGATAGCTTCGTCAGCATGCGAGCAAACTCAATCATTGGCTTATTATAGTAAGCCGGACTCACATTAACCAATTGCGTTGACTGCTGCTGCAAGGCATCCGTTATCACTTTTGGGGAATGGCCTAAGCAGGTTACCGCCCAACCCCCGATGAAATCCAAATACTTCTTCCCTTCGGTATCCCAAACCAGCATGCCTTCCCCGCGTTCCATAACCACTTCAGGACGGTTTGCGACAAATAACAGCGATGAACTTGCGTCATGCAGCAATTCATCCGTAAGTTGTTTTAATTGTTCCAAGTTATCATCATCCTCACTTTCTATAATGAATAATTATACATAAATAAGTATTTTTATTCAATTGTGAAATAAAAAAAATCTCCTCCCCTATACGTCCAGGGAGAAGCTTTTCATTTTACTTATCGTCTTCGGAATCTTCGGTCGAGAAAGCCTCTTTCACATTATCCATAATTTCCTCGACCGCTTCACTCACCATATCCGTTGGTGTTGTATCTTCTTCATCAGGCTTCGTGGGAATCGTATCGTTGCATACGTGATCGAAATAATGACTTTTATCCATATCATAACCTCCTGTACGGTTGTTGTTTGCATATTCGGTATCCTTTATTCACCTTATCGCTAAGTTTTGAAACATCGCACGGAAAAACCTTGCTTAATCTGTTCGATTGGAGTAAATTAAACCTATATGAACATATATCAACTCAAATAAACCAACTCAAAGGAGCAATTATTCCATGGATATCCGTTATGCTTCCCACCCGAATGAAGTCAAGCAATTTGACACTGAACGTCTTCAAGCTGAGTTCCAAATTAGCTCGCTGTTCACACCGAATGAAATCAAATTAGTATACTCCCACGTAGACCGTTTCATCGTTGGTGGTGTTCTTCCCCTTACAGGAACGCTTCATTTGCAAGCTGACAAGAAAGAAATGGCTGCTGACTACTTCTTGGAGCGCCGCGAGATCGGTATCATTAACATCGGCGGCCGTGGAACCATTACGGTTGATGGCACGGTTTATACGATGGACTCCAAAGATGGCATTTATATCGGACTTGGCGCAAAGGATATTTCGTTTGCCAGTGAAAATGCCGCTGAACCTGCGAAATTTTATTTCAATTCGACACCGGCTCACAAAACATATCCAACTGTTAAAATCTCTATCAGCGAAGCTACGCCTGCTCATTTGGGCAGCATCAACACTTCCAATGAACGCACCATTTACAAATACATTCACACAGGCGGCGCGCAAAGCTGTCAACTCGTCATGGGAATGACGCTGCTGAAGCCAGGCAACATGTGGAATACAATGCCATCCCATACACATAACCGCCGCTCTGAAGTTTACCTGTACTTCGATATGCCTGAAGATGCTGTCGTGTTCCACATGATGGGTGAGCCGCAGCAAACTCGCCACGTTGTGATGCGCAACGAGCAAGCTGTTATTTCCCCTAGCTGGTCCATTCACAGTGGCGTGGGTACGAACAACTATACATTCATTTGGGGTATGGCTGGCGAAAATCAAATTTTTGATGATATGGACCCCGTGGCCATGAAAGATTTAAAATAATCGGTAACCTCTTTTTAGAAATGGATGGCAACCGATGAACCCTTTACGCAGATATGAAACGATTATGGAAATTCTGCTTGCCCAGAAAGAAGTCACCGTTAACGAGCTTAGCGAGCGACTGGATGTAACCGGCAAAACGATTCGCGAGGATCTCGCCAAACTCGAAGAGAAAGGCTTGCTTCTTCGCATTCATGGCGGCGCCATGCTCGCTCAGAGCGATCAACTTGGCATCCTTTCGGCGAAAGAGCCGATTATTAAACATGCTGATCAGAAGTCGGAGATTGCAACGCTGGCTCTTCGCTACATTCAGCCGCGGGATATTATTGCACTCGACGGAGGCAGTACCACACTTGAAATTGCTAGGCGGCTGGATAATCAGCCGCTTACTGTTGTAACCAATGATTTGTATATTATTTCCGAGCTTGTCCATAAGGATGAGATCCGTTTGGTCGTGCCGGGCGGCTACCGCCTTCGCAATATGCTGGCAGGTCCTGAGGCTTCCGACTATGTGAGCAAGCTCAATATACAGAAAACCTTTCTCTCCGCCACCGGCGTTCATTTGCAGCACGGCTTTACAATTTACACAAGCGATCTTGTTGATTATAAACGCGCTTTAATCAAGTCCAGCGCAGTCGTCTATGGCGTGGTCGATCATTACAAGTTCGGACAATGCGCCCTGCGCACCTTCGCAGAGCTGTCCGAGGTCGCTATGATCCTCACGGATAGTTCGCTGGCCGCCGATACAGCGCGGCAATTCTCTGACGCTGGCATTACAGTCGTAACTCAATAGCGAAAAGGAGTATTCCTCATGACACTTTTTAATTTAGCAGGCAAAACCGCTTTCGTAACCGGCGCTTCCGGCGGCCTTGGCCAAGCGATGGCCATCGGACTTGCAGAAGCGGGCGCAAACGTCATTGCCGTTTCCTCATCGGAAAGCATTCAAACCGTTGAAGCTATCCGCGCTTTAGGCGGTAAGGCAGAGCTGATTGCAGCAGATCTAAGCAACGAAGACATCCTTGAAGATGTCGTCAACAAAGCCATCGGCCTCTATGGCAGCATCGATATTCTTGTCAATAACGCGGGAATCATTCGCCGCACGCCAGCGGTTGATCACGGACGTCAAGATTGGCACGATGTCATTGACCTGAACTTGAACTCAGCGTTCTTCCTGTGCCAGCTGATCGGCCGCCATATGATTGAACGCGGCAGCGGCAAAATCATCAACATCGCTTCCATGCTGACCTACCAAGGCGGAATTAATGTGCCTGGCTACACCGCCAGCAAGCACGCGATTGCCGGTGTCACCAAAGCTTTGGCCAATGAATGGGCTGGAAAAGGCATTCAAATCAATGCCATCGCGCCAGGTTACATGACAACGAACAACACAGCTCCTATCCTGCAAGATGAGAAGCGGACACAATCCATTACGGATCGCATTCCGGCTGGCCGCTGGGGATCGCCTGATGATCTTAAAGGCCCGGTCGTCTTCTTATCCTCCAACGCTTCGGACTATATGAACGGTCACGTGTTATGCGTCGACGGCGGATGGATGGCGAGATAGATGGGAATCGGCACGTTAGCTCATACCGTCGGACAACTTCCACTGAAGCAGCTCACCGAGAAGCTAAGCGGACGAGGCGTCGACTTCGTTCAACTGGCTCTCAGCAAGGCAATTAGTGATATCGACACAAGTATCGGCAAACTCAGTCCAGCTCTGGCTAACCATATTGGCGAGCAATTTCATAGAGCTGGTCTACGTATCGGCGTGCTCGGCTGCTATATCAACCCGATTCATCCTGACCCGCAGCAGCGCCGCCACGAGATCAATCGGTTCAAAGAACATCTGCGTTATGCGCGGGATTTCGGCACTTCCATTGTTGCGACCGAGACGGCGGATCTAACGACCTACCTCACACACGATGCGGAGCGTTATGAACAGATCGGTTGGACAGCGCTTAAGCAAACGGTTGAGGAACTAGCAGAGGAAGCAGAGCGCTGGGGCGTTTTCATCGGTCTTGAGCCTGTTGCCACGCACACCTTATCCAGCAGTGAGAAAATGGCGCGGATTTTGGAAGAAATTCCATCCAGTAACTTGGGGGTTGTCTTTGATCCCGTGAACTTGCTCCCCTTCGAAGCGATTGACTCGCAGGACGCATTCCTTGATCAAGCATTTGCCGCATTTGGCGACCGTATCGTCCTTGCTCATTTGAAGGATGTTATCGTGCAAAATGATCGACTGGACGCGGTGCGTTCTGGACAAGGCATTTTCCAAACGGAATCCTTTCTAACGAAGCTCCGGCAAGCAAAGCCTGGCATTGATATCTCCTTAGAACAGGTGTCCCATGACAATTTGGATGCAACGATTCAATATGTTAGGACTCTTATGGAATAAATTAAAAGCCCCGCTCTCTCGATTGAAGAGAGAATGGGGCTTTTTCTACTTGAAATGTGCGGCTATTTCTTAATATCCGGCTCTGTTGCAACCGTGTAGGAGTTCCCCAAGTAGCTCTGGAGCGCTCTTAGCGCTGCAACGCCAACCGTAATATCATCTTCCCCGTTCCCTCCGCTAACGCCAACACCGCCAATAACCGTCCCATTAACCACAATAGGGAATCCTCCTACGAAAATGGCAAACTTGCCCGGCATCATGGCATGAATGCCAAAAGCCTCCCCATGGATCGTCGCAGGACCGCCCGGCTGTGTGAACAGATGCGTGGATCGCCTGTGTCCACTGGCTGTGAACGCCTTGGCGATTGCCATATCCGGGCTCGTATTCCTGGCCCCGTTCATTCGCTCAAGCGCCAGCAAGTAACCTCCGTCATCCACGACACATATTGTTTCTGCGGAATTAACCGCTTTAGCGGCTTCTATGCCTGCCGCGATCATAATCTTCGCTTCCTCCAATTCCAGCTTAAACACGGATTTCATCTGGAGCAGCTCTCCTTTCTTGCAAGTGATTTTTCGACAGATCACGAACTTCTCTTCCATTCATATGGGATTGCCAAAGGAATAAGTCGTAAGCTCACTTCAAAAAATCATAACGAGAAAAAAGGGATTGAAATCCATTCCGCGAAATTGTAAGATAATAGCAATTGAACCGATGTGTAACTGGCGTAAACATGGGGTACCATGAGGGAGCACATTGTGAACAGCCGTACGCCTGGGCAAAGTATTTGATCTTAGATCAAGTGCTTTTTTTGTTTTATGGACAAAAGAAAGGTCAGGTGTTTATTTATGAAAATGGCTTTCATTCTATTTGACGGTATGACCACGCTGGATTTTACTGGATTCTATGAAGCTATTACATGGTTGAAAATTTTGGGAGCACAGCAAGATGTCTCATGGGATTTCTGTGCAATGAATAATGAGATCACGGATGATCGAGGGTTAACCATGAAGGCTAATCTTGTTTCGCCTCATTTATCCAGCTATGATCTCCTTTTTGTGCCCGGTGGATTTGCGACACGAAGTCTACGTTTTGATTCTGATTTTGTTGCTTGGCTCCTCACGGCTGCTGATGTGCCCATCAAAATTTCAGTCTGTACAGGAGCCCTGCTCCTTGGAGCAGCCGGATTTCTTCATGGGCGAAGGGCGACCACCAATCCGTCAGCCTATGAATTGTTGACACCCTATTGTGCCGAAGTCGTCCATACTCGAATCGTCAAAGATGGCAGTCTCTTTACCGGAGGCGGTGTTTCGGCCTCGATTGATTTAGGGCTGTTCGTCGTTGAAGCTCTCACGAATATCTCCTTTGTTCAGCAAGTGCAGCTGAAGATGGATTATCCTTACTACCGTGCAGGAGAGTATTCTGAGATATCTACAAAAGGAAGTGACAGCTGATGATTCGCTCGCTGCTGGCCAAAGATCAATCCTCAGTTAAACAGATTATGGAGGAGAATTCCTTTCAAATCCCTTCAGCTTATGTCCACTCACCCTATTTTACCTGCCAGCCGTCGGAATCCTGCTGCAAGCTCCACAAATTTGCATAGATACCCTCTTGGGCGCATAGCTCATCGTGAGATCCGCTTTGAACGAGTCGGCCTTGATCCAACACGAGGATGTTGTCCGCGTTTTGGATGGTTTTTAGGCGGTGGGCGATGATGATCAGAGTCTTATTGGCTACTAATTCATTAATAGCCTGCTGCACAGCAGATTCATTCTCCGGGTCGAGCGAAGCTGTCGCTTCGTCGAGCAGCACAATCGGGGCGTCTTTGAGCAGCGCGCGGGCAATGGAAAGACGCTGCTTCTCACCGCCAGATAACGTCGAGCCCCCTTCTCCCACTGGCGTATTGTAGCCTTGCGGCAATTGAGAGATGAATTCATGGCAGCACGCCCGTTTGGCCGCAGCTTCTATTTCTTCCTGTGTAGCGGCCATATTCCCGATTCGTATGTTATTGCCGATGGTATCCTGAAACAGATACACATCCTGAAACACCATCGAAATATGCTTTAGCAGGATTTCCGGATTGGCTTCCCGTATGGACTGCCCGCCAATGTGGATCGAGCCCGTCTCGACATCCCAGAAGCGGGCAATAAGTCGCGTTACGGTACTCTTCCCGCTGCCTGAAGGACCCACCAAAGCCGTAATCGTATGAGGCTCGATGGTAAAAGACAAATCCTTCAGAACAGGCGTGTCGGCTTCATAACCAAAGGTGACCCGATCGAATACAATCGATCCCTGCGGCTCGATAGCTTGCGTCCCCTGCATCGGTTGCTCCCGCTGTACATCCATGATGCGCTGGGAGCTATAAGCCGAATACCGTATCTCGCCGTAGCTCATTAGCACCATAGTCAAGGGCTCAAAAATCCGGCTTCCCACCAGCAAGAAAAGCAGAAAAACAGGAAGTGAAAGCGTGCCGCTGGCCAACAAATAACTTCCGACCACAATCATAATGGTCAACCCGGAACGAGTCAGCAGCATGGCTCCCATGATCACAGGACCCATGATCCCTTCCAGACGAATAGAGGCGCGTTTTAATCGGTCGAACGACAAGCGTAATCTTTCGAATCTTTTCCCCCCCAGATTATGCGCTTTAATTTCACGTATCCCGGTTAAATATTCCTGCAGCCGGCTAGCCGCCTCATTTTTGGCTTGCACATGATTCCTGCTCAGCTGAGCTTGCAGCGCATCTGTCAGCCAAAGCAGCAGCACGCCAAGCGGTACAGCAACGAACATGGCCAGGGCCATTCTCCAATCGACGAAGAGCAATCCGACCAACGCCAGTATAGGCATCATAATCGCAGTAATCAGCTGCGGGACGTTATGAGAAATCGTATGCTCAACCTGAGCATAGTCGCCTAACAACAAATTCGTTAAATCGGCTGGATCACGTTTGCCAAAATAGCCTAGCGATAAATGACGCAGATGCTCAGCCAATTTGAGCCTTCCGCCAGCAGCCAGCGTATAAGCGGCCCGATAGGATTTGTCATACAACAGAGCAAATGCGGCATACGAGATCAGCAGCCAAGCAAACAATATCACGCAGTCTATCCAAAGCCGTCCGACATTCAGCCCTTTATCCGGTTCTGCAATGAATCGATAATAGGTGTTGAATAGATCGACCAAAAGCGCAGCCGGAATCACTTTCACGATGCCATCCAGCACTGCCGCAAAGGCAGAAGGCCACAAACTACGGACATTCCCTCCAGAAATGTTAGTAAAGTAACGATTCACGGCTTGAGCCCTCCTTTGTACCCTCTGCCTGCGAGGTAATCTTCACTCCCAGCTTCCATGAAGCTGAACTGATATGGGCCTGCCACATCTGTTCATACAATCCGCTTATTGCACGCAATTCATCATGCGTTCCCCGCTCCACAATTTCTCCTTTTTTGACGACCAGAATCTGCTCGGCAGCACGAATCGTGGACAAGCGGTGTGCGATCATAATGACGGTTTTTCCTTTGACAAGCTCAACCAGCGCTTGCTGGATTTTCTTTTCATTTTCGGCATCCGCATAAGCAGTCGCTTCATCCAGCACGAGAATGGGGGCATTTTTCAGCAACGCCCGAGCGATCGCAAGCCGCTGCGCCTCGCCGCCGGAAAGATAGGTGCCGCCTTCACCGATTTTGGTCGCATAACCCAGAGCAAGCTTCTCAATAAACTCATGACAGCAAGCTTTCTTGGCAGCTGCAACCACCTCATCCTGCGTTGCGTCCATATTGCCCATTCGAATATTAGCTTCGATCGTATCATAGAACAGGTGCACATCCTGAAAAACGAAAGAGACCTTATCCATCAGCATTTCCGTCCCCATCTCGCGAAGCGGTACACCGCCTATGGCGATTTCTCCCTCCTGGATGTCCCAGAATCGCAGCAATAGACTGGCAATCGTTGACTTGCCGCCTCCGGAAGGACCAACTAGCGCAGTCATCTCGCCGGCTTTGGCCACAAACTGAATATCCTTCAAGATCGGTTTGAAATCCTTGCTTGCTTGCTGCTCGTAGGCAAACGAAACATGTTTGAAAGCAATATCATGCATGACTGGAATCTGCGGCGAAGCCGGCTCAGTCACAACAGCCTCAGAGAATACGGCAGTAATTCGCTTATTGTTTTCCACAACTTCTCTCATGCCGCTGCCCACAAACATCAATTTCAATAAAGGCATGGATAAACTGGGGGTAAGAACAATGAACAGCATGAACGTAATAGCGAACGCTTGGCTGCCTGCATTGCCGCTTGAAAGCAGGATGCCAACAGGGACAACGAAAGTGAACAAGGAGCTGACCACCACGGAGAAAAGACCATACGGTGTCTTGTATATATCCGTAATTCGCAGCGAAATATCCCGATATTTGGCAACCGCATGCTTGAACGTCAAAAAAGAATCGGCTTTGATCCCAAATATTTTCACCACGGGCATGCCTCGGATATATTCCACGCCTGTCGCATTCATCTCCTCAATCGCATGTTGAAATTCACGATACGCTTTCTGACCGCTTTCACTGCCAAATAGTTGGCTTTGCAGCCAGAAGCCAATGCCGATTGGAATGAGCAGCACCAACGCCAAGCTCCAATTCATCCAGAACAGATAGCCGATTAATAGCAGCGGAATCGTAATCGCACTAACGATATCGGGTAATTGATGGGCGATGAATTTCTCGATTTTTTCAACGCTGACCTCGATAATCTTCTTTAGTTCGCCTGTCGCTGTTTGGGTCAGGTAACCCATAGGCACTTTGGCTATATGGTCGGTAAGTCGAACTCTAAGCTCATACAGAATGTTGAAAGCAGCAATATGCGAACACATTCCTCCGATATACAAAGCGATTAAAGCGCCAATGAAGGTAACCAGCGCAAAGACACCCCAATACAAAATAAGCCCCTGATCGGCGCTAGCCGGATTGCCTGCATGCTGTAGAAGTTCCTGCACAATTTGGTACACAGAGACAAAAGGAGCGATTTGCAGCAGGCTGGAAACAATAGAAAAAAAGCTCGCTACGATCAACAGCCCTTTTTTCTCACCAGCAATGTGCAGCAAGCTTTTCATTTCTAATTTGGAATCCATCTTCATTCCTCCTTCGTTCTAGCCTTTTTTCTGTTTATCCAAAATTAGCTGCCCAAGCTTGTCAACTAATGCCATTCGCCCCAGCGCCGTATACGAATAATTATAATTATCGACATTCGTAATTTTGTAAATGTTCTTGTTCTGTACCGCCTTCAGGCTGCTCCAAACCTGGGAGTCGCTCATTTTATTTTCACTATTTTCCATTAAAATCAAATGATCGGGATTGATCGCGGATAATCCTTCCAAAGTGATTTGAACGCCGCCCCATGCTTCTGGCTCTGGAATGCCTGCTGCCCGCTTTATGCCCAGCTCCTTATAGATAAGCTCTGCTGTTCCTGTCGAGGAGTAAACGACCAGATTTTGGGGATAAGTTTCAATGATAGCAAAAGTCTCGTCCTTAAGAACTGGCTCTAATTTCTTTGTCCAAGCTGCTAGTTTGGTTTCGTATTCCGCCAGCCATTTGTCTTTCTTTTCTTCTTCTCCCAGAAGCTTGGCTAGAAAGGTCAACCGGTTTCTCCACTCATAATAGGGGTGAGGTACAATAACCGTTGGCGCTATTTTTGATAACTGATCATACATTTCTTGATTAAACAAGCTGCCAAGAATAATTAAATCCGGATCAACCGCTACTACTGCCTCCATACTGACGGGCTCTCCGTACCACCCAATATTGGCTGTATCTGTTCCCAATCGGTCCTTCAGCGTGGGAGAAAACACATTCCGGTTCCCAAAATCAGCATTCGCGGAGGCAACCGGCTTCTTGCCTAGGATCACTAGCTCCTCCGTTGAGCCCGATAGATCGGCAATACGTTTGGGATTTATCGGAACACTGACCTTCTGGCCATTTGGATTTTCAATTACCTGCAGGTTGGAAGGCTCTTTCCCTCCGCTTGTTTGTGAACTCCCGCATCCTGCCAACAGCACAATGCAGCATACAATAGCGAATCTAATAACGATTTTCATTGACTTTCTCCTCTCAGTATCTCTTCCTGCTGTACAGCCAACGCCTCAAACTAAAGATAATAATAATCATTATCAATTGAACTTGAAAAAAAAGTCCGTTTTTCTTTAGCCATTGTCAGCACTCGCAACCTACTATCTCACATAAGTTCATGAAGCAGATACCCCAATCGGGAGTAAAAAGACACGAAAACGGATTGAATACGTGCTTAACGCCGCAGATGCCGGAAATACTCCGAAGGATTAACGCCGAATTTTCTTTTGAA
Source organism: Paenibacillus ferrarius (assembly GCF_002027705.1). GTDB lineage: Bacteria > Bacillota > Bacilli > Paenibacillales > NBRC-103111 > Paenibacillus_E > Paenibacillus_E ferrarius. The sequence continues at coordinate 149,222 of NZ_MBTG01000009.1, forward strand.
ATGTTCCGAGAAATGACCCGCTTTCCCAAAACCAACCGTATAGGCGGTCTCCGTAATCGTCAATTGCTCATCTATCAGCAGCCTATAAGCGGCTTCCAGCCTTTGATCAATCACGTATGCATAAACGGGCATACCAAACAACAGCTTAAATCCTTTCTTAAGCTTGAACTCGTTGAGACATACGCGCTGCGCGAGTGCTGCCAGACTTGGCGGGGAAATCAGATTTGCATCCAATATGTTTTTTGCGCTTTGAAGGCTTGCCATGTCCGTTCTGGAGAGTCCCGATATGGAAGCAGCGGCTTTCTTCTCCAGCAAAGATTCGCTTGCATACACAGCAATCAACTCCATGACTTTTCCTTCCAAATAAATACGTTTGATATCGTCTTGGTACTGACAATGCGTAATCTCATGAACAATGCGGTTCATTGCGGGCGTCGATTGACTGTTATAGAACAGTCCGGAATTTGCGCTTAGCCAAGATGACATTTTGTGCAAAGGCAGATGCTGCAGCGCTCCATTCGATGCGATGTGATTGAATTTAATCGTCAATCCCTGAAACCGTTGGTTCCTATCATACAGACAGCTATTGCTTGCTTCACTGTTGCCATAGGCAGACACGCCGCCAGCGACAAGCCCGAACTCCCCCTTCCTCCCCTCGACACTCCAGCGAATGCTCTCGCCAAGGCAAAATCCAAGGTTCAGGCTGTTTCCACCTTCTTTACTGCTCATATGCATATTTTCATGAAAAGTCACATCACACATAACTATTTCCAAATAAGAGTTCGTTTGCACCCGCTGCCAGTAGCCTTGACCTAATTGTTCAGGCAGCTTGACGATCTGATCGAATGAATACGTTTGATACATCTGATTCAACTCGCCAGTAAGTTCACAGTCCTTATTTGCTGTATTGTCAATTAGACACCATCTCTCAGCGCTTCCCATTTCAAATACCTCGCTTCATGTTCCATAAAAGTTATATCCCTGACTCCAATTATAGGTCATATTGAATCGATGTACATGGACATTATCTACCCTCTCAGCGCGCAAAAAGGGCTGCCTCAAAAGTCGAAAATGACTGTGAGGCAGCCTGCTGGTGCCGCGTTAACGGTATGGGCGTCTAGAACGTAATGGTCAGATCACTTCTGTATTGCCTTTCGCACAGCGGGAGCAATCTCCGTTGCCAATCTTTCAATGTTCTCCGCTACTTTATGAAATGGCATCCCGCCCATATCCAATTGGGCCATGAATCGCTGATGTCCAAATAACTCGTACTGACGCAAAATTTTTTCAATAATCTGCTGCGAGCTTCCAACAAACAACGCAGTCTCATCTCCAGACAGCCGTTCAAAATCCGCTCTTGAAATATCATTTCCCCAATAATTAATATGATAGGGATAGAATTCATCTCTCGCCTTCTGAGTTGTTTCAGCAATATAGACATGCCCGGTTACTCCTACCTTCAAATCTGCGGGTGCATGGCCAGCTTCATAAGCAGAAAGCCGATATCTATCTACAAGCGGCTTGAACCGAATCGGATCGCCTTCAAACACCACTAGCGCTAGTCCAGTACCAAATCTGCCGGCCCTTGCAGCACTTTCTAGACTTTCTTGAACGCCGATCCATAATGGGATACTTTTCTGAACAGGTCGCGGCGAAATTTCAGCGTCGAGAAATTCGGAGCGAAAACGCCCCGTCCAAGTAACCCTTTCATGGGCACTCAGCTCTCGAAATAAATGGATATTTTCTTCGAACAAATCATCGCAATTGTCCAAATTATAGCCAAATAGAGGGAAAGACTCTATATAGGCACCGCGCCCCGCCATGATTTCGGCGCGTCCATTGGATAAAAGATCAAGTGTTGCAAAATCCTCGAATAGACGTACAGGGTCTACCGTATTGAATATAGTTGCAGCACTGGTCAGTTTAATTCTCTTGGTAACTTGCGAAATTGAAGACAAGACCATCTGCGGCGATGATACTGCATAGTCCAGACGATGATGTTCGCCAACGCCAAAAACGTCCAGCCCTGCTTCATCTGCCATTTTCGCCGCTTCTATGATTTCGTTCAGCCGCTGTCTTGCACTGATACTTATCCCTGTATGTGGATCTGATCTTAAATCTGCTAATGTATATATCCCAAATTCCATGCCTGAATGATCGATCTCGGGCTCTGCCTTCATAGCTATTTCCTCCTAACACCCCATTAACGACCAAGAATGATCCAATATTTATTTAATCGCCATAACCTTCTTCAAGATGCTGATCATACATAATATTCTGTTTTTTCAAATGGTTACTGCTTATGCATACATAATCTGAAGCTTTAAAAGGTTAAGAAAGTTCTAGGCAACAAGAAAGCAGACCCTTTAGCCCTTTAGTCTCCCAGTAGGATTCAACTGCCCCCCAACCCTATTGCCAAATTCCATTGGAATAACTCCAGTGTTATCGGGTTTCGGAAGGTGAACATGCTACTTTGACTGGAGTTTATCCAGTGAAATGCAAAAAAACGCCTTCCTAGAAGTGCACACGCAAATTTAACTGGAATAACTCCAGTGTTATCGGGTTTCGGGAGGTGAACATGCTACTTTGACTGGAGTTTTTCCAGTGAAATGCAAAATCCACCCACCTAAAGACAGATGATGCCACCTGTGGCTCCGCTCACCATGTTCGCGGTCGAGACAGCTATCGTCCGAAGGGATGGATGTGGGGTTCCAACCGCTGTTGAAATCGTGTTTTTTGAATTTATTATGCGGTATAAACACGATTTCAAAGGCGACCCACCGCAAAGCGCCTTTCCACCCTCACCCCCATCCCACTTCTATTCTACTTTGTGCTGCCTTCCACTTCTTTGTTCTTTTCCAAAAATTTTGAATAAGGGGTAAGCTTCGCTCACCCAAACCCCAAAACATATAAATTATATGTAAACAAAGGAGCTAAGCGTACAAGCCGCTTAGCTCCTTTGTTTTTCCAATATGCCATATGTTCATCAGCGAAAGAGCATCGCTATACTTTGGGCTTCTGCCCTGTGACACGAACAGGACGCTCCACCCAGTTATCACGATTCATCCGCTTTACTTGATTTATCGGATTCTTAAGATCAATAATTTCAACGGACTTGCCTTCTTCTTTCAAGGTAGCCACCAGCTTCTCTTTGTAGCTTGTTCCGGGCGCCGGTCCACCGCCGCCATTCCGTTTTCCTTTGTTCCACACTCTGCCTTTACTCATTTCACCACTCCATTTTTGTTTTAAGTGTAAAGGCAGACGACAAAAAACGCAAATATTTACTGGAATACCTGTGCTAACAAGCGATAAGAATGGACGCGCGCTTGCACATCATGAATCGGCGAAACAACCATAATTTCATCTGCTTGATACGCCTCATTCAGCTTCAGAAGCTCCGCCTTTACCTGCTCCGGCGTACCGACAACCCGCTTATGCTGGCGTCCGCGAATAAGACTCAAATCCGACTCTGTGTACGGATAATTCATTGCGGTCTCCACCGAAGGAAAAGACGGCAGCAGCGCACCGCGGCCCAGCGAAAGGAAGAACAAATCCGTGCTCGTCGCCAGTCGTTGGGCTTCCTCTTCCGTATCTGCGCAAATGACCATGACAGCCGCCAGCGAATGAGCTTGGTCATTCAAGATCGAAGGCTTGAAGTGCTCACGATAGATTCGCAGCGCTTGCTCGCAATCGGCATTGCCAAAAAACTGCGCAAAGCCAAAAGCAGCTCCTTGATCTGCGGCAATTCTGGCGCTGTCATAGGAGGAGCCTAACAGCCACACGTCAGGTGCTGTAGCAATGACAGGCGATGCATGCAGCCCAGCGAAACGATGGTTCCCTGGCAGCGAATCGTGGAGATAGCCTGTCAAATCCGCTACCTGCTGCGGGTATTGATCAACGCTAGTGTATTTGCCCTCTTGGAGAGCTCTCGTCGAGATAGGCATTCCCCCAGGTGCGCGTCCAAGTCCTACATCAATACGGCCAGGATGCAGCGCCTCAAGCAAGCGGAAATTTTCCGCTACTTTGTAAGCACTGTAATGAGGCATCATAATACCGCCCGAGCCTAAGCGAATCCGCTTCGTTTTGGCTGCCAAATGAGCGATAAGCACCTCCGGACTGGAATGCGCAAGCGCTTGTGATGCGTGATGCTCAGATACCCAGTACCGTGTATAACCAAGCTCATCGGCAACTTGAGCCAGTTCTGTCGTTTCAACCAGCGTCTGTGCAGCCGTGCGTCCTTCTCCTATTTGTGATTGGTCCAATATCCCCAATTTCAACATCTAAATCACCTCTGAACTAACTGTAACATAATGAAGCACAGAATAGCAAAAAACAGTCATGCAGAAGCACACGACTGTTTCATTTTCTGTTATTGCGCGATATCTGCATGCGAGAACAACGTCTTTTTCATAAAAACCAAGGTATCAGTTTCGCCCAGCGGTCTCTCAAAAAAGGCGGCATAGCCTTTGCGCTCATACATCGGAAGCAGCCACGGATGCTTCTTCGACGTTGCCAGTACAACGCCCGCTGCCAGCAGCGTATCTCGGACAATAACTTCCTCCACATAGGCAAGCAGCCGGTTGCCGACTCCTTGATTTTTGAAAGCCGGGGCGACAGCAAACCAATACAGAAAAGGCAGCTCTGTCAGCTCAGGGAGGTTTTTCAAGGAAAGTGTTGCCGCAATCGAACCGTTGATCTCCAAAACATAGCTCGTATTCGCCGCCAAATTCTCACGTATGTCCTCAATACCCGCATTCGCTGCTTTAAACGTTATGCCTAACTCACGAATCGATGCATAAGCGTCATGAATCACGTTGAATTGTTCCTCAGCGTCTTCGATTGTTGCTAATCGATATATTTCGCTCATTTTCTAACCACTCCTATCTCTACACAGCTCTCTCTTCTTGAAATCGGGATATCGCAAAAGATGACATATCGAATGCCGTTTTACCCTCTTGGGCCAGCTCCGATAATATTTCACCGACGACGCTGGCGAATTTAAAGCCATGCCCAGAGAAGCCTCCCGCAACAAGAACATGATGATAATTGGGATGATGGTCAATAATGAAGTCCTCGTCAGGTGTCATTTCGTATTTGCAGACTGCCGAGCGAACGACTTTCCCTGCTGCCTGCGGCAGAAAAACTTCCAATGCGCGCCTTAGATCGTTCTCGTCGTCCGCATAATGTCCAAACGGCTCGAAAGTCTGTCCCGGCTTCCACAGCTGCCCCGCATCGTGCCGGCCGATCTTCACACCAGAGCCGTTAATGCTTGGAAAACCATAAAACCCGCCATGCTCCGCGCCAAACGTAAATCCCGGAAACCTGGACGAATCATACAAGGATTCATCAGATTGGAACCACGCAACCGCTTTGCGAACGGAACGAATCGGCAGCTCGATCAGGTCTGCCAGCTCACTGAACCAAGCTCCAGCCGATACAATCAGCTGATCGGCATGGTAAGTACCGTCCAGGGTATGTACCGTCACGCCACTTCTCCCTACGTTAACTTTGGACACCTGCGTGTTCACCAGAAGTCTGGCACCTGCGGCGAGTGCCTGCTGACGATAAGCTCGCACACAAGCTTCGCTTTGCAAATAACCGGCCTCCTCCTCATACAGTCCCACATAACCATCGGGGGGACGGACGCCAGGCCAACGTTTGCGGATTTCATCCGCAGCAAGCAGTTCAACCTTTAGTCCAAAGTCAGCTGCTGTCTGCCGCTTATTTCCCAGATTAGCAGATACTGCTGCGCCCATATTCAGCACGCCGCTCCGTACTAATAATTGCTGCCCACTTGCTTGTTCGAGATCCGTCCACAGTTTATCAGCCCTTAGCGCCATAGACGAATACACCGCATTACCTGAGTAGGCATGCCTAATTAATCGGGTTTCCCCGTGGTGACTGCCGGACACATGCGGAGGATCGAATTTATCGATGAGCAGCACTTTCACTTTATTTTTTGCCAAATAGTATCCTGCACTCATCCCCATCGATCCAGCACCAATGATAATTACATCATATGAGGTTGGTATATGTCCTCACCCCTTTTCCATTACTAATCAAATCATACAACACCGCCACGATTATAGATCGTAACTTTTTTCTCCAAAAAGGCCGTAAGCCTTTCCGCCAGCAGTGTCAGTCCCCAATAAATAAAAGCAGCAGCAATATAAGCCTCCAGAAATTTCAAGCTGACAGAAGCAACGATACTGGCTTTGCCAAGCAGCTCCATCTGTGACACAGTAAATGCCAGCGAAGACGTATGTAAAAAGCCCACAAATATGTTGCATAAGTTAGGTAAAATAACGCCTATTGCCTGTGGGGCAACGATTCGCCAAAGCGCTTGCGGGGTGGACATCCCGATGGCATAGGCCGCTTCAATTTGGCCTCGATCAACCGATAGAATGCCTGAACGAATAATTTCCGACATATAAGCCCCTGCCGTGATCGAAAACGCCGTCAATACGATCAGCAAAGACGGGATGGAAGACGATTTGAAGCTCCACCCCCAATAAGCGGACAATCGATCAATGATGAGCGGAAGACCGAAGTAAATAACGAAAATATGCAGCAGGATCGGCGTCCCTCTAAGAAACGATACATAAAAATCCAGCAATCGATACACATACTTCACCTTATAAATGCGGGCAAATGCCGTCAATAAGCCGATGCCAAAGCCAATCACAAGCGGAATAAAGGTAAGCACCAGCGTCAGCGGCAGCGCCTTTAAAATCTCGAAAAATGATGTGTAAATAAAATAAATATCGATTTTCATCTTCTCACCTCACCCCGTTAACGGACGATCATGTCTTTGCAGTCTGAACTCGGTTATCTTAAATACTTTTTCCAAAATAATTACCGTTGCGTAATAAATAATCGTTAAGCTAAGGTACACTTCCAATGTGTGCGCCGTGGCTGCAATCAAGGTTTGCCCTCGTCCCATCATATCCATGACGCCGATAGAAAACGCTAGCGACGTATCTTTCAGAAAGCCGATCACCGAGTTCGTAAAGTTAGGAAAGAAAATCAGCAGCGCTTGAGGCACTACGATCCGTGTAAACGATTGTTTGCCAGTCATCCCTACCGAATAAGCAGCTTCCGTCTGTCCCCTATCGACAGCATTGACCGCTGCGCGGATATTTTCAGATTTAAAAGCAGCTATACTAAGACCATACGTGATGATGACGAAATAGATCGGGTCCCATCGCGAAATGTTGATATGGAAGATCTCCAGCAGCATCGGCAGTCCATAAAAGATAAGAAATAGCTGAATCAGAATTGGCGTCCCCCGGATAAACGAAACATAAACGATGGATATCTGGTTTAACACCGGAATTCGGTAAAGACGCGTTAAGGCAATAAGTGTGCCCAAGATGAGACCTAATGCCAGAGAAGCAACCAAAATGAGCAAGGTTAACGGCAAGTACACCAGCAGCTTAGGAAGGAACTCTACAACAAGAGAAATATCGAATGACTTTCCCATCTAATTCCCCACAGTATAGTCGGCTCCCAGCCACTGCGTACTTAATTTACTAAGCGTACCGTCCGCTTTGATCGCTTTCACAGCCTCATCAATTTTCTTTTTCAATTCTTCGCCATCCTTGCGCAAAATAAAATACACTTTGGAGTTGGATAGTGGCTCACCCACCGTTTTCAGCTGGGCATCCACCGACTTATTGACGAAATCAATCGCAAACTGCGTGCTGATGGAAGCGTCAGCGCGCCCTTGCTTAATGAGTGTTTTGGCATCTTCGCCTGCTCCTGTGTAGATGATATTAATGCCGGTATTATGTTCCTTATTATACTTTTCGGCTAGTACTGCCGCGTTGCTCGTCGCCGTGACCAGCAGCTTTTTGCCTTTGAGATCATCGATCGACTTCACGGTGTTATTGTCTTTGTGAACGATAATTTTGTTAGGGAAAATATTATAGGCTTCATCATTAAAAAGGAATTTCTGCTTTCTCTCGTCGTTGACTTCCATCTGATGGGCAATGAAATCTATTTTATTCGTTTCTAGGCTGAGCAACAGATTTTTGAATTCCATCGTCTTCAATTCAAATTCATATTCCGGCAATCGTTTACCGATTTCTTTGACAAGCTCTACATCATATCCAGTGAGATTGCCTTTGTCATCAATAAAGCAAATGTTGGGGAATTGCGTTCCTGTCCCTACTACAATTTTTTTAACTGCTTTTGGTGCTGCCGCGCTTGCCTGCGTGCCTGTTGCGGAAGCTGTTGCAGCGGCCGAAGCTGCGGGTGTTGTGCTGGCTGTTTTCGTTTGCGCGCCACAGCCTGCTGCGAATGCTGCTGTAAGAATAAGGGATGAAAGTACGGTTATTTTTTTCATAAGAAAATTCTCCTTTGTATAAAGCTGATTTATACTTCATTATTCCAATGAATTAACTATGTATTAAGCCGAAAAAGAAAACGGGCGTCCCCCGTTGCATGCCTGTCTTACTATGTACAATTTCTTACTAACTCACAAAGGATAATGACATGCTGTCCAGTGCTCATCCCGGATCTGGATTAGCTCAGGCTGCTCATCTCTGCATCTGGCCGTTGCCGCTGGACAACGGGTATGGAATCGGCATCCTGACGGAGGGTTGGCCGGAGAAGGTATTTCCCCTTCGATCGCCAGCCACTCGCGTTTCCTTGTCGGATCGGGGGAAGGAATCGAGGAAAGCAGCCCCTTCGTGTAAGGGTGGGCAGGATGAAGAAACAGCTCTTCACTTGGTGCGATTTCGACCAGTTTGCCTAAATACATAACACCGATACGATCCGAAATGTGGCGAACAATATTCAAGCCGTGAGCGATAAAGAGATACGTTAAGCCTAGTTTTTTCTGCAAATCCTGCATCAAATTAATAATTTGGGCTTGGACGGAAACGTCCAAAGCCGATACCGCCTCATCTGCCAGAATAAATTGCGGCTGCAGGGCAATCGCTCTGGCAATCCCAATACGCTGTCGTTGACCGCCGGAAAACTCATGTGGGAACCGATCATAGCTGGAACGGCTTAAACCAACTAGCTCTAATAACTGTTCCACCTTCTCGCGTTTCTCCGTATGACTGAGCGTATCGTGGATATCAAAGGGCTCTCCGATAATATCGCCAACTTGCCAGCGCGAGTTCACTGAACCGTAGGGATCCTGGAAGATGACCTGCATATCTCTCCTTGCGGCCCGCAGCTCTTTGGTTGAAAGCTTGGCTAAGTCCTGTCCGTCAAAGCGAACACTGCCTTCTGTCGCTCTTTCCAATTGCAGCAGCACTCTGCCCAAAGTCGACTTGCCACTGCCCGATTCTCCGACCAGACCGAATGTCTCTCCTTTTTTAATATGAAAGGAAACGTCTTCCACAGCGCGAATAGCTGCCTTCGAACGGTGAAGCTTGCCTTTCCCAATCGGATAAAATTTACTTAAGCCCTGCACCTCAAAAAGCGTCTCGCGAACTGCCCCCTGTTCGATCAAGGTGTCTGGCTGACTTATCGCAGCCTCCGAATTCCTTGGAGCTATGACAGGAGCTTCCTGTGCTCCAGCTTGCGGCTGCCACTCTTCGCGTTGAACCAGCTCTTCCGCATGCCAGCATGCCGTTAATCGGTCATTCACTAGCTGCAGCAGCGGACTTTCCTGCTCACAACGTTCCGTTGCATAAGGGCATCGCGGATGAAATCGGCAGCCAGCAGGCAAATCGGATAACGGAGGGATCGTGCCCTCAATGGAAAATAACCGGGAAGAACGATCGCTCTCCATCGTAGTAATGGAGCGCAGCAAGCCTCTCGTATACGGATGATGCGGCTTCGTAAACAACTGCTGAACGGTAGCTTGTTCCACGACCTGACCGGCATACATCACAATAATACGGTCCGCCATTTCGGCGGCAATCCCCATATCGTGGGTAATCAGCAGAATGGACATGTTGAATTCCACTTTCAGCTCTTGCAGCAGGTGCAGGATTTGCGCTTGAATCGTGACATCAAGCGCAGTCGTCGGCTCATCTGCGATAAGCAATTGCGGCCCGCAAGCAAGTGCCATGGCGATCATCGCTCGCTGCAGCATCCCGCCTGACATTTCATCTGGATATTGTTTCATGCGTATTTCTGGCTCAGGAATGCCGACACGCTGCAATAAATGCACAGCCCTTTCCCATGCTTGCTGCCTGTTGCCTTGCTTATGCTGGATGATAACCTCCATAATTTGGCTGCCAACGGTAAAGACAGGATCAAAAGCAGCCATCGGCTCTTGAAATACCATCGCCATCTTCTTACCACGCAAGGCTCGCAGCTCTTTTTGCGGCAATCGAGTCAAGTCATCCCCGTCAAGCCAGATGCTTCCGCCGGCGATTTTCCCGTTCTCATAATCGATTAAACGCATCACGGATTTCGAAGTGACCGATTTGCCGCTGCCGGATTCACCAACAAGACACACCGTTTCCCCTTCGCCAATGGTCAGAGACACGTCCTCGATAGCCTTAAGCGCGCCTTGTTTGGAAGTAAATTCCACACTTAAATTTGTAATTTCGAGCAATTGCTTCACATGCCTGCCTCCCCGTTATGACTTTCTCTGTTTCGGATCCAAGGCATCGCGCAGTTTATCTCCGATTAGATTGACCGACAGAACGAATAGGGTGATCGCAAGACCTGGATACGTACATATCCACCAGGCAACCGTTAAATAACCTCTGCCTTGGGATAATAATGTTCCCCAATCCGGAATTTCCTTCAGCACGCCTAAGCCTAAGAAGCTTAAGCCAGCTCCAATCAAGATGGATGACCCTAGTCCAATGGTCGACATGACCAGAAGCGGTGACCAAGCATTGGTCAGAACGTGCCGGAAAAAAATTCTCACCTCAGAAGCGCCGATAGAGCGTGAAGCCGTGATGAAGGAACGATGCTTAATGCTGATGATTTGGCCTCGCATAACTCTGGCATACTGTGGAATCGAAGCTGCGGCTACAGCAAAAACCAAGTTAACTAGATGAGGTCCCAGCGCAGCAGCGATAGCTAAAGCCAGCAGAATTCCGGGTATCGTCATCAGCACATCAATAATTCTCATACAAATCGTGTCTATCACGCCGCCCACATAACCGGATACGGAACCAATGATGCCTCCGATCAGACCTCCGGTTAGAACAGATGCAAAGCCGATAAACAAGGAGTCGCGACTGCCATAAACAACAACACTAAAGATATCTCGGCCAAAATAGTCTGTTCCAAACAAGTGAGCTTTGCTCGGCGCTTGCAGTATCTGATCGGTCAGCATTGCCGTTGGCGCATACGGCGCAATCCATTGCGGGAAAACCGCACAACCGATGATGCCTAAAGTCACGATAACAGCGAGATACACAAGGATTTCCGAAGGGTTCAGCTTGCGGGTTACTTTTGGCAAGCGAAGCTGCCAGTTCCCCTTGTGCCAGACAGCCCTTGTGGACACGGCTTCTTTCATGATCATTCTCCTCTCTGAGGTGATTCCTCACGCTTTATTGTGTTCTTCGAACTCGGGGATCAATGAAAACGTAAGAGATATCAACAAGCAAATTAACCAAGACATAGATGATAGCTGAGAAAAAGACAACCCCTTGAACAACGGGCAAGTCCTTGGACATAATAGCATCCGCTAATATTCGGCCGATCCCTTGCCTTGAAAACACCGTTTCGATAACAACGGTTCCTGCCAGAAGATCTCCGATATGGATTCCGATAATCGTCACCGCTGGAATTAAAGCGTTGCGAAGGGCATGTCGGTACATCACTAGTTTCTCAGACAACCCTTTGGCTCGCAGCGTTACAATGAAATGCTCATTGATAACTTCCAGCATCGAGTTGCGAACCATTCGGACGATAAATCCAGCTCCTACAAAGCCAAGCGCAAGTGAAGGCAGAACGAGCGTAATCAGCCCTTTGGACCCCATCGCCGGGAACCAGCCCAAGGATACGGAGAAGATAAGGATTAAGAGAATGCCAGACCAGAAGGTAGGCATCGAAATTCCGAACAAACCCACAATGCGAGCGAGGACATCGATCAGACGATTGCGGTGAATGGCTGAAAGCACCCCAAGTCCTACACCCACAACGGTTGAAATCAATGTGCTTGCTAGCGTTAATGCCAAAGTCGCTGGCAGATGCTTCATAATTTTGGGCAGCACCGGCTCGCTGTTAAGCAAGGACTTCCCGAAATCGCCATGAAGGATCGCTAGAAAGTAGTTGCTAAACTGGATATAGAACGGCTCGTTCAATCCTAACTGGTGCCTTAAATTCGCAATCGCCTCCGGTGTCATAGAGGAAGGATCAATCATGGAGAGAACAGGATCTCCCGGAAGCAGATAGAGAATGCTGAAAACAAGAACCAAGGAACCGAGAATGACTAGCAAGGAAACTGCAAGCCGTTCCGTTATTATCCTGCCCATCGCGATTAGCTCCTCTTTTCATTATTTTTGGATAAACGCATCGTTGAAGAGCGGATAGCCGAGAGGATCGAATTTCAATCCTTTCACCGTTTTGGATGCGGCTACCGTATACGGGAACACATAGATTGGAATGATGACCGCTTGATCAATAATCGATTTCTGAACTTGCTTATACAGCTCCACACGTTTCTTGTCGTCATTCTCGATTGCCCCTTGCTCCAACCATTTATCCACCTGCGGATCAGCTAGACCAGGCAAGCTAGGTCGAGCTTTCGGATCGCTTGTATGATAGAACGCATACAGCGCATTCGGATCTGAGTTGACCTGGCTGTTGCCATAAATATCATACTCGCCTTTGGTATACACCACGTTCGCGGTATCCTTCGTAATCTCAACCTCGACAACAACGCCAATCGGCTTCAATTGCTGCTGTATCATCACGGCAATATCATTGCGCTTCTCCCTATTCGGCGAGCCGTCTACATAATGAAGGGTTAGCTTTTTGCCGTCTTTGACGCGGACACCGTCCGCCCCCTTCACCCAGCCAAGCTCGTCAAACAATTTATTCGCCTTGGCGGCATCCGGCTTAATTCCGTTCTCTAAGGAAGCATCATAACCGACAACGCCCGGAGACAACGGCGACCAAGCGCGAGCATAAGTGCCTAAGTACAATGTTTTGACAATCGCATCCACATCAATACCCGCTTGCAGCGCTTGTCTGGCTTTCACATCGCCCCAAGGCGCTTTACGCTGATTAATAAATAAGGTGTAGGGTAATCCCGTCGTATTCACTTGGAGCACTTGCAGGCTTGCATCGGATTTCAATGATACAACGTTCTGTGGCGGCACAGTCTCACCGGCAAGCACTTGTTTGCTCTGCACACTGCCGATTCGTGTGGCTTCTTCTGGAACAATACTGAACGTAATTTGATCCAGATAGGATTTCCCTTTGTTCTCCACCAATTCAGGCGCCCATGCATAATCTGGATTGCGTTTCACTTGAATCGTTGCGTTTTCTTCCCATTTCACGAAAGTAAAAGGTCCTGACCCCACCGGATTTTTGCCAAACTGATCCCCCGACTTCTTGGCAGACGTTGGTGATACAATTCCCAGCAGGGCTTGGCTTAAATTACCGAGAAATGCCCGGGAAGGTGTTTCCAGATTTATTTTTATCGTATAATCATCGATGATTTCCGACGATTTGTAGGGCTTGATCAGAGCCACCGAATTCGCTGCTTTGGTTGCCGGATCCAAAATGCGATCATAGCTGAATTTCACCGCCTCCGCATTAAACGGTGTTCCGTCATGGAATTTCACATCTTTGCGCAGCTTGAACGTATAGCTCAGTCCATCAGGAGCCACCGTCCATTCGGTTGCAAGCCAAGGTTTAATCGAACCGTCTGGCAGTTGTACAACTAAACTGTCATAGATCGTGCGAAGTACGCGAACCGCTACAGCAAGACCGCTGCGATGCGGATCTAGTGTATCCGGCGATGTCGCCAGCGCAAAAGTAAGCTCTCCGCCTGCAACAGCCGCTTGCTTCGTATCAGACTTCGATGATGATGAAGCATCTGCGCTTTCTTTATTCGCTGAACCGCACCCGGTTAATCCAATCATCAACGCTAAGGCCAAAGTGCTTAACCTAACCAATCTCTTCACTTTCCTCAAAATAGAACACTCCCCTATATATCTATATCCGTTTAGTTGTTAACGGTCTCTTTGGCATACCGGTTCACCGGAATGGCTATCCCCAAGTTCCCTCGCAGCGTATCCGCTTCATACTCCGTCCGATAAATGCCGCGTTCTTGGAGAATGGGAACGACCAAATTCACGAAATCATCCAACGCTTTGGGAATCGTTGTACGAATAACGAAGCCGTCTGCCGCTTCTTCCCTGAACCATGCTTCCACCAAATCGGCAATCGCCTCCGGCGTTCCATGGAAATCCCCTCGTGGCGTTGCCGCTCTAAGCGCTGCTTGACGCAGCGTCAAGTTAAGCTCCTTCGCTTCCGCTTTTATTCGATCCGTTGTGGCGCGAAAGCTGTTTGTCCCTAAATCACCTAATTCCGGAAAAGCCTCATCCAGCGGATATTGCGAGAAATCGTGATGCTCGAAGTAGCGACCCAAGTAATCCAGTGCGCTCTCGATCGTTACCAGATCCGCAACTTCTTGATACTTGCGTTCTGCTTCTTCCTGCGTTCGGCCAATAACCGGATTAATGCCCGGCAAGATAAGGATTTGCTCGGGATTGCGGCCATACGCCGCTGCTCTGCGCTTAATATCTTGATAGAACAGCTTTGCTTCCTCGATAGTTTCATGCGCCGTATATACGGCTTCGGCGGTTCGGGCCGCCAAATCCCTGCCGGATTCAGAAGAACCCGCTTGGAATACAACGGGATGCCCCTGTCTTGAACGACCGATATTCAAAGGGCCTTGAATCGAGAAAAATCGGCCTTTGTGGTTCAAGGTATGCAGTTTATCGGGATCAAAGAAAACACCGGATTCTTTATCCCTTACAAAAGCATCATCTTCCCAAGAATCCCATAACCCTTTGACAACTTGAACATACTCATCTGCGATCTGATAACGCAAGGCATGGCTTGGATGTTCGCCTTTGCCGAAATTGTTGGCTGATCCCTCCAGAGGTGATGTCACGACATTCCATCCGGCACGTCCACCGCTGATATGGTCCAACGATGAGAACTGCCTGGCAACCGTGAACGGCTCGCTGTAAGATGTCGATAAAGTAGCGACTAAACCGATTTGCGAAGTCACCGCACCCAACGCCGAAAGAATCGTAAGCGGTTCGAAGCGATTTAAGAAGTGTGGATTTGATTTCTCATTGATATATAAGCCATCTGCGATGAAAACAAAATCCAATTTGCCTGACTCTGCTTTCAGCGCTTGCTGCTTGTAATAATCCAGATTAACACTTGCATCATTAGCAACTTCGGGATGTCTCCACAGTGACATGCTATTCCCGACACCGCTTATATTAGCTCCAAGCTTTAATTTTCTTTGTAGTGTCACACGATTTCCCCCTTCACATTCACAACAACACATATAAGTTAAGTCGGAATTGCAAGCGCATTAATGAGTTACTTTTTCTTTCACATAGCGATTTGTAGGGAAAGGCAGACCCAAATTTCCGCGCAGCGTATCCGCTTCATACTCCGTCCGATAAATGCCGCGTTCTTGCAGAATCGGAATTACGAAATCAACGAAATCATTCAGCCCGTTTGGAACTCCTGAACCTACGATAAATCCATCCGCTGCGCCACTTTCATACCAAGCTTGAAGTCGATCGGCAATTTGCACAGGTGTACCGATAAAAAGCGGACGCGGCGTTGCCGCTTGCAGCGCAACCTGACGCAAGGTAAGTCCCTGTTCTTTGGCATTTTGCTTGATGCGGTCCGTTGTGCTTTGGAAGCTGTTTTTGCCTAGCTCTCCTAATTCAGGGAATGGGGCATCCAACTCATATTGTGTAAAATCATGATGCTCGAAATAACGTCCGAGATAAGCCAATGCTTCCTCAATCGTCACCAAATTGGCGACTTCCTGATATTTACGCTCCGCTTCTTCTTCGGTCGCCCCAATAATAGGACCGATGCCCGGCATCACCACGATTTCATCCGAATTTCGTCCGAAACCCGCCGCCCTGCCTTTTACATCCGCATAAAAGCGCTTGGCATCGTCCACCGTCGGTTGTCCAGTGAAAATGGCATCCGCTTCTTTGGCCGCCAGGTTTTTACCGTCCTCGGATGATCCCGCTTGGAAAATAACCGGTCTGCCTTGCTTGGATCTTCCGATATTGAGCGGACCCTGCACAGAGAAGAAATCACCTTTATGATCCAAACGGTGCAGCTTCTGCGGGTCAAAGAATTGGCCTGATTGTTTATCTCTTACAAACGCATCATCTTCCCAGGAATCCCATAACCCCTTCGTCACTTGCAGATATTCGGAAGCAATGCGATAGCGCTTAGGATGATCCGGATGTTCTTCAAGCTTCTTATTGTAGTTCAATGCGGACCCCTCAAGCGGGGATGTCACAACATTCCAGCCTGCTCGGCCGCTGCTGATATGATCCAGCGATGAGAACTGTCTCGAAACCGTGAAGGGTTCGCTGTACGAAGTGGACAATGTGCCGACAAGACCAATTTTGGAGGTTACAGCCGCCAACGCTGATAAAATCGTAATGGGTTCAAACCGATTCAAGAAATGAGGAATTGATTTCTCATTAATGTACAGCCCATCTGCGATGAACAATAAATCAAATTTTCCTTCCTCTGCTTTCTGAGCTTGCTGTTTGTAATACTTAAAGTTCACACTGGCATCAACAATCGCGTCAGGGTGCTTCCAAGATGACATATTCCCACCAACACCATGAATAATGGCGCCGAGCTTCAGTTGTTTTCTTGTGGACATTGAGATTCCTCCTTAGATGAAAACGAATAATTAGAGCGTCTCTTTCAACGAACAACCAGTTCTTTGATTTAATTAATTATAATTCCAATTGGTTTTGTCGGTATTAATACTTTACTAATGTATCACCGTGCCCTAGTGCGGTCAATTTGGAATTAGGATGTTCTATTGATGGATAGAATTGTTCTATACAGCACTAGTTTTCTAGATAATTTGTTTCAGCGCGTCTACGCAAAGCGGTGAGAAATCCATCGAAGAATCCTTTAGTGAAATCAAATTTGTACGAAGGGACAAGCCTCCGAGTGCGGGAACATGGATCGGTACCAGCACCCCTTCCTTCACTTCTTTTCGCGCGCACAGTTCCGGCAAGAAAGAAATTCCCATCCCTTTGGCAACCAGCTTCTTCGCAGTTTCCAGATTATCGATGTGATAATCGATATTCGGCGGATGGTTGAGCGTAGCGAACAGTCGATGAATTTTCATCCAATCCAAAGATCCGCATTCGAAAAAAACGAGCGCCTCCCTGCTTACGTCTTCAATCGTGATCTGTTCTTTCTCCACAAAAGGATGACCTTGATGGACGAAAAGCCGAATCGGATCTTCATAGAACCCTGTGCAGTCAATGTACGGATGAGTCACATTGCGAACAAAACCGATATCTATTTCTTTATTAAGCAGCTTCTCCAGAATAACTTCCGTTGGCGCTGTCGTTAATTTAATTTGCAAATTACGATACTTTTTCTTAATAATCGGAAGAATATCAGGGATGACATAATTAGACACAGACACCGTACTTCCAATTCTCAGTTCATTGGGGGCTGCGCTCAAATTAAGCAGCTGCTGCTTCCCTTTCTTGTAGGTCTGAAGAATTTGCTGGGCATATGGCAAGAATTGTTTCCCTTTCTCGGTAATCGAGAAATTCCTGCCTTCCCGTTCGAACAGCAGCGTATTCAGCTCCCGCTCCAACGATTGAATGCGAGCCGTCACCGATGGCTGAGATAAGAACAAGGCATCTGCTGCCTTGTTGAAACTATTGAAATGGATAACATAGACGAATGCTTCAATGTTTTCGATATTCATACCTAATAAACTTCCTCTCTGACTTATGCGGCTACAAACTGCGGGAAAACACCTCGGGTCTTAGATATTCACCACCTTGCAAATAAATCGACACCTGATCGAAAGCTTCCTGTGCATCTGCGCCGTCTACCTGCAATACAATAGAAGACTGTGCACCTAGGGAGAGGCTCAAGGAAACGATCCCCAACAGCCCTTTTGCATTAAGCATTTTACCTTGAGCTCCGACATAAATTTGGCAGGAATACCGATTCGCGATGTTCACAAAATCCAGAACGCGATCAAGCGTCCATGGCTGGTTCATCGCAAAAGTCCACTCGATTCTCATCCAAATACCTCCTTAGTTAGCATGCTGATGAAACGAAAAAGAGGCACATCTCATCCTGCTTAGGATCATGCACCTCCAGTTGACTGGTTTGGTAGATGGTATAATTCAACGGTTTCACCGTCTGGCTCAAAAAATAGGAATCCGAAATTTATCGCCTTCATCGGAATACAGAAGCGCTTCGGAGCTGAATAAATCAATTTGCAGCGGTGGATTATGAATCGCTCCCAACGTAATTTTGTTATGCTTTAGAGCGGACAACAAGGATGGGATCAGCTTGAGATCAGTGCCGATCAAATTCACGACAACTGGAACATCATTATAAGAAATATTTGTACGATTCATTTCCGCTACCACCTTTGGATTAATATTTTTTATTCGCGTGTGCGAGCGATTGGATCTGAGATCCCGCTGCCGAGCCATGTATGTTAGAGGAAAGCTTCAGCTTCGTGAATGTATGTTCAAGCGTCAAATCGGATATCGTTGTTTGTTTATTAATAAGCTTAATGGAATCCAACAACAGTCCCATTGATTACACCTCCGTTTTAACTTTGAATAAAAAAAGCATGGATTAAGCATCCACGCTTCCGGTTTTCCGGTCAGAATTAGATTTCGTTAAATTCCAATATGTTTACTTGGTATTAATAATGTATTTGAATTGTAGCATTCACGCCCAATATTTGTCAACGCTATCTCCAAGAAAAATTGTACCGCAGTTAAACACTGAGATAGTCCAACCGTTTAAGTTCATGCTTGCAGCGGAATAAAGCCACTATGGACGGGGGCTGGGGGGGCGGAGCTGGGACTTGCAGAGCAGAGCCTTGCCGAGATGCGGCGTCTGCGATCAGGAGAGATTGAGAAAACCTGCAAATGTGCATCTTTTTGTTCCAAAAACGGCTAGTTTTTGTGAATGCCTGCAAAAGTACATCCTTTTGCGCGTTATTTCAGATTTCAGCGTGGTAAGGCCTGAAATTCCTGCATTTTTGCAGGTTTTCCTCCCTTTCAGCCAATTCACATGAAAAATGCCTGCATTATCGCAGGCTTTACTCATGCTGAACGTTGAGGCGCCTCGTTCGTTGACGAATTAACGGGGAATCCCCGTCCCCATTAATTTGCTATCCTTTCAACGACCCTGCCATTACTCCCGCGACAAAATATCGCTGCAGAAACAAGAACATCACAACCATCGGCGCAGCGGTAAGAACAACACCAGTCAACAGCATCGGATCGGTGAGTGACATACTCGCCGCGGAACTGCAGCATAGCCAGTGACAGTTTCAGCTTCCATTTGCTATTAATGAGCAGCATCGGAATTAAAAGATCATTCCACACCATCACGAACAAGAATGTGGCGGTCTCCGCCAAGGATGGTGTGGACAAAGGCAGCGCAATGCGCGAATACACCCTCCATTCGTTAGCCCCATCTATGCTTCCTGCTTCCAAGATTTCTGCGCTTAACACTTGCATGAAACCCTTCAGCATGAAAACGGACAAAGGCATCAGCATTGCATCGACAGCAATGCAGAAAAGCGAATAAACCAAACTAATTTGTCATAGTCAAAAATAGACATTTTCTATCATTTTACACCTCTACCAAAATGTTGCGATTGATGATAGTTTAAGAGATACACCAAAGCGAGGGAGAGATCAGAATGAGAACGATCTACGAGAACTACCGAGGTTTCAAAATTAGCAAACAGGATAGCACATATAACGCCATACAAGCTGACGGCATTGTCTTTAGCCGGTGGCAGCTGAGCCAGGTCCTGGACACGGTTGACAATTATGTAGAGGTGTCGGAAAACATCCTCAGTGAGGGTGCGGATACCGAGTTTCCCCTGAACTAAAGAAATGCAAGGCACATGGACGGTGAAACAAGGGATTGGCGCTGCGAAAGACTGCGAAAAGGAACTCAGGTCCCTTATTTCCTGAAAAACGAGCGATTTCCCGCTCAAAGGGAACTCAGATCCCTTATTTCATCGTATATGCTTGTTTTAAACGATAATGACATGAAATAAGGTACTGTAGTTCCGTTTCGCAGCAGAATGCCGCAGTTTTGGAGAAATAGCGGATCGTAGTTCCGTTTCGAGGCTGGCTGGGTGCTTGGAGGTATGGAATGTTGAATGTAGAGTATAGCGTGTGGCTTGTAGCTTGTAGCGTGTGGCGTGTGGCGTGTGGCGTGTGGAGTATAGCGTGTGGCATGTGGCTTGTAGCTTGTAGCTTGTAGCTTGTGACTTGTAGCGTGTGGCGTGTAGCGTGTGGCGTGTAGCTTGTGTTGTAGCTTGTGGCGTGTAGCTTGTAGCTTGTAGCTTGTGGCTTGTGGCTTGTGGCTTGTAGCTTGTAGCGTGTAGCTTGAAGCTTGTGGCTTGTGGCTTGTGGCTTGTGGCTTGTGGCTTGTGGCTTGTGGCGTGTGGCGTGTGGCGTGTAGCTTGTAGCTTGTGGCTTGTGGCGTATAGCGTGTGGCGTGTGGCGTGTAGCTTGTAGCGTGTAGCTTGTGACGTGTAGCTTGTGGCGTGTGGCGTGTGGCGTGTAGAGTGTGGCTTGTAGCTTGTAGCTTGTAGCTTGTAGCATGTAGCATGTAGCATGTGGCATGTAGCATGTAGCTTGTGGCTTGTGGCTTGTGGCTTGTGGCTTGTAGCTTGTGGCGTGTAGCTTGTGGCGTGTGGAGTATAGCTTGTGGCGTATGGTGTGTAGCTTGTGGCGTGTAGCTTGTAGCTTGTGGCGTGTAGCTTGTGGCTTGTGGCTTGTGGCGTGTAGCTTGTGGCTTGTGGCTTGTGGCTTGTAGCTTGTAGCTTGTAGCTTGTGGCTTGTGGCTTGTGGCTTGTGGCTTGTGACTTGTAGCTTGTAGCTTGTAGCTTGTGGCGTGTAGCTTGTAGCTTGTGGCGTGTAGCGTGTGACGTGTAGCGTGTAGCGTGTAGCGTGTAGCTTGTGGCATGTAGCATGTGACTTGTGGCGTGTAGCTTGTGGCTTGTGGCTTGTAGCTTGTGGCGTGTTGCGTGTTGCGTGTGGCTTGTAGCTTGTAGCTTGTAGCGTGTGCCGTGTAGCTTGTGGCTTGTGGCTTGTGGCTTGTGGCTTGTAGCTTGTAGCTTGTAGCGTGTGCGTTGTAGCTTGTAGCGTGTGGCCGTGTGGCGTGTAGCTTGTGCCGTGTAGCTTGTGGCGTGTGGAGTATAGCGTGTGGCATGTAGCATGTAGCGTGTGGCTTGTAGCGTGTGAAGGTGCAGAACTGTAAACGTGTGGGCGGCCAACTTAGGTGTATCAGAGGTAGCAAGCAGTGCTCGCTACTCAACATGCTGGTTACAGCTGGATGTATAGCTAGTAGGATGAAGCGTCAACAATTCGACTCCGATTACAGCACGCAACATCCACCAGCCAAACCAATTAAACATGCCAAAGAGCCTTAATCCCACACAATGTGAGAATAAGGGTTCACTGGCTCCTTTGTATTTGTGCTTTAGGCACCCCCAGTTGCCGGAGTGCCTACCGGACCAAATGGCAGCGTCCCTCATAGAAGGACTACTTCAATTCATTCTCATCCGTAATCGCCGGAAGCTCGATCCAAGCTCGCACCCCTTGGCCTTCGCGATGACTGTAATGCAGGCCATAGCTTTCCCCGAAGTGCAGCTGAATCCGCTTCTGAACATTAATAATGCCGAAGCCGCGGCTGCTTTCCTTCCCTTTCAGAATCGCATTCAACAAGTCGATATTCGCCTGCCGATATCCATTATCTTCCACGCTAATCATGACTTTATCCTCAAGCTTGCGTACGGAAATCCACAATTCACCGTCATGACTCATGTTTTTGATGCCATGCAGAATCGCATTTTCAATGACTGGTTGTAATATCACCTTGGGAATAAGGAAATGCTTCGCTTCCTCTTCCATATCCCAATGCACTTGAAAGGCATATTCGTAGCGGAACAGCTGCAAGCGAACGTAAGCCTCCGCATGGTTAATCTCCTCCATCACCGGAATCAACAGCTTGCCTTTGCTAAGCCCGATCCGCATGATGAGGGACAAATCTTTGATCATTTCCGCAGATTCATTAGCGCCTTCCATCAAGGTATGCCAATAGACTGACTCCAGCGTGTTATACAGCAGATGGGGATTAATTTGCGTATGCAGGATCGAAAGCTCAATTTCCTTATGCTTCAGCTCCAGCTCATATTGATCATAGATCGTTTGATTCAAACGATCCGTCATGCGGATGAATTGATTGTTCAGCAGCACGATTTCATTTTTGCTATCCGAGTGAAGTGAAATGGCAAGCGGTCTGCCAGGGTGATACGAATTCGTGATTCGGGCTAGACGTGAGATCGGTTTAAGAATGGATTGGATAAAATACATACTAGCCAAAATCAAAATAAGGAAATAAATAAGCATAATCCAGTCCACTAAGCGCTGCACACTGATATGATCAATAATGATGGACTGCACCGGGACGCGCATGAGCAGCTTCGTAGTCGTACTTTCACTGGTGTGAAGCACGCACATGTATTCATGACCGTCCTCTTTTAACTTATACACACCTTCGACTTTGCCTGTGGGAACATACACCTTGGCACCGATTTGAAATTTCTCTGTATTCGTCGCCAAAACCACATTGTCTTGGTTCAGCATCATCACTTCACCGTCCGCATAGCGGTCAAAGGGTGTAAAATCCATTTGCAGCGGCGTCTCAATGCCGGATACAACCAAATACCCAATCACGGTCTCACCGTTATAGATGCTGTTTAATTGCCGAAGATAGGCGACCGTTTGCAAATTGTAGGGATTATAACCAAATTTATCAATAACGCTGATGATGCCTTTGCCCTTGGCTTGGCTCACTTCTTTGTACCAAGATAGCGCATTCATATCCGTTGAATAGAAGATTCCGTTGTTCAAAAGATCCGAATTCGGCACGAAGGAGTACATCTTATCTTTATCCGAGAAAAATAAGGAATAGCGCACCGCATTCGTCGAATAGTTGCTTAAGTATTTATCCAAAGCTTTGAATATTTCAAAACGCTCATACTCCGATGAGGTTGAAATGCTGGCCAGCTGTTGAATTTCCTGGGAGATCATGATCTTCTCTGTTTTTTCCTCAAAATCGTTCGTTTCCCGGTCCAGCGTCAAGTGACTCCCCTGTACAAGCTGCAGAAGGGCATTGCCTACTTGCTCTTCCGTAATGGACTCCAATTTCTTAGCGACCAGCAGATCCAAAACCAAAATCGGGATGACGACGAATATGATGAGCAGCACGATCAACTTTTTCATCAAATTCATATTGCGCAGCCTTTTTAGCATGTCGGCATTCCTTCCTCTCCTACCCGTCACCTTAGATCAAACTTCATTCATTGCTTTCTCTCTCTATGTAGCTTCGATGCTGCGGGAACAAACTCCTTTACGCAAAAGAAAACGCCGTCAGAATAAACATTCTGAGGGGCGTTCTTTTCGTTACCCTTTCACTCCGGAAACGGATAAACCGCGGATAATAAACTTTTGGAAAATAAGGAAAAAGACAATCGGCGGTGCCATCGCCATCGTCAGAATGGCGAACCTCACACTCCATGGGATGACAGAAGTTGAGTAGATCACGTATCGGTAAATACCCGTAGCCAGAGGGTACATTTCCTTCTCTGTCATAACGATGCTGGACCAATAGAATTCGTTCCAGGTTGTCGAGAAAGTTAGCATTAACAAGGTCCCGATGATCGGCATCGAAAGCGGAACTGCAATGCGGATGAAGGAGCTGAATTCGCTGGCCCCATCAATTCGTGCGGCTTCCAGAATTTCCTTGTGAATGCCATCGAAGAAGTTTTTCAGCAGCAGCATGAAATAGGCATTGGCCGCAGCCGGCAGCCAGAAAGCCCAATACGTGTTAATCATCCCTAAGCTTTGTAAATTCAGAAAGTTAGGTACGATATACGTCGCTGGCGGAATCAGCAAGGTTGAGAAGAAGAATAGCGTAACCACCCGCTTGAAAGGAACTCTTAGATGAGACAGCGCATATGCAGCCAAACCAATCAGCAGCAGCGAGCAAACAACATTTCCGACATAGATGAAAACCGTATTCTTCAAAAAGGTTAATAGCGGCAGGTCGAACCCGCTCCATGCATCTTTATAGTTTGTCCAAATCCAGTTTTTCGGGAAAAACGTCGGCGGAAAAGCGAAAAACTCTTCACGCGTTTTGAGCGATCCAAAAAAGGTGTTGAAAAAAGGATACAACGTCGTAATCGCAATCACGATCATGACCAAAACCATAAGGGTATAGCCGAATTTCACAGAACCCTTTTTCATGTCATAACCCGAAATAATGCCTCGCTCTGCTGGCTTCATGCCTTCCCCCCCCTACGTTGCATCAAGTTGTAAATAATGGATAACAGGATCAAGAAGAAGAACATTAAGCTCCCCATTGCGCTCGCCTTGCCGAAATCAAGATCACGGAACGCTGTATGGTTCATCCATAACAGATACGTCAGCGTCGCATTGTTAGGCCCGCCGTCGGTCATCGACAGCTGCGCTTGGAAACTTTGTGAGGTTGTGATCACCTGCAGCAGAAGCAAGAGCAGCATCAGCGTCTTAATACTTGGCAATGTAATGTGACGGATACGCTGCCAGACGCTTGCACCGTCGATTTCGGCAGCTTCATACACGTCTCTTGGAATTCCCACAACGGCTGCAATGTAGATGAGTGTTGCCGAACCAAAGTTTTGCCACGTTTCTAACAATACAATGGAAATCATCGCCATCTTCGGGCTGAAGAACTCTACTTTGGGAATGCCCAAGGTTTGAAACAGACTATTGATCGGACCTACAGCATCAAAGAACCACTGCCACATTCCATAAAGCACAATTGCCGGAACCGCACTAGGCAAATAACCGATAATACGGGCAGCGCCTTGAAACCATTTTAATTCAGAAATAATAATTGCAATCAGAGGCGGTATCCAGAAACCGAGTACAATACCTAAACCCATATAATACAAGGTGTTTTTTATCGAAGTGAATAATAAACTGTCTTTAAAAATACTCAGGTAGTTATTAAGTCCAATAAAATGATTGCCATCCACGAAATCAATATTGTAAAAACTGTAGAAGATTCCTTTGAAAATGGGTACCCATAAAAAGATGATAAATAAAATAATTTCCGGCAGGATGAACAATGTTCCCCACAAATACCAATTCATTTTCTTTTTGACAGCACGCTCGGCTGTGATTGGCCGTACATTCAGCTCTGTATCCATCCTGAACACTCCTTATAAAATCGGACCTAAACCGTGAAACGGCTTAGATCCGATGTTCCCGTCCCTATTCGACCTTTACTTTATCAAACACTTCGGTTTGTACTTTGTTCGACGCTTCTTCCAACGTCTTTTTCAGATCAACGTCTTTGGTTGTGAACACTTTCTGAATCACATTAGCCAGCTCTGTGTAATATTTTTGCGCTTCATATTGAGCTTCCGGCTTGCCGTCCCAAAGGCTGATCAGTTGTGGATCATATTTGAAAACATTATCGTATTTCGCTAGTAAATCTGTATATTTTTTACCGAAATCGGAAGAATCCTTCCAGTAGTTGATCGGTTGCGGAATGTAAACGCGATTTTTGCCTTTGCGATCTTCGATTTCTTTTTTCGTGGAATTCAAGAAATCGTCTGTGAAGTACTCATCTGTAATCCATTTGAAAGCCACTTGCTGTTGATCTTTGTCGCTTTTCGGATTGATTACACGGTAGTTGCCGCCCAGAACGCCTGTATGCTTACCGCCTTTGCTAATGGAAGGCATTGGATAAACAACGAGATCTTCTTTGCTGATACCGCCTTCATTAATCGCCGTATCTGCGGCATTTCCGCTTCCGCACATTACCATCGCACCGCGACCTTGGGAGAATGCATTCAAAGCATCGCCATAGCCAAGTGCCCAGTTCTGCGGAATCAAGTTCTCATCTTTCAGCTTTTTATAGAATTCAAGCGCTTTCAAGCCTGCGTCAGAGTTGAACAGCCCAACGACTTTACCATTATCAAGCTTTTGTACATCTCCGCCAGCAGCATAAAGGAAATTCGTCCAGTTCCAACCGGCTTCCGGACCTTTGCCCATCGGAATGAAGCCTGCGATCCCTTTGGCCGGATCATTGATTTTTCTAGCTGCCGTCAACAGATCATCCCAAGTCCAATCCATTGGAGGAAGATCTACGCCTTTTTCCTTAAACAGCTTTTTATTCAACGTAATGGTCATTACATAACCATCGATTGGCACACCATAGGTTTTCCCGTTAACGACAAACGGCTTGGAAAGCAGATCATTCATATCCTTGGCATGTTCCCAGCCATTAATGGAATCGGTAATGTCAGCAACCCACTTCTTATCAACGAGAACTTTTCCTTCTGTTGCATAAGTCGTATATTCCGTTGGCGCACTGTTCGATGCCATTTTGATTCCGATTTCCAGCGGGTTGTACTGCCAATCGTCCTTCTTGAAATCAACATTCGGGAATTTCGCTTTGAAGCGGGCAATACGCTGATCCAACTGATCATTTTTTTCCTTTTGGTCAGGTTTGAAGCCTTGCGCCGTAATTGTCACCTTTTTGGCTGCAGCCGGTGCCGTTGTCGCTGTACTGCCTGTAGTTGCCGCCGAGGTAGGCGCTGCTGTGCTCGTTGTTGTCGTACCGGTGCCACACCCTGCTAATAGGACCGTCAGTGCAATGGCACCAAGTGCGGAAGCATTCTTCTTTCTCATGTGTAGTTCCCCTTTCAATCGTTTCATCATATGTTTTGCTGCTACAATTTAGATTATAAAGGGAATATATGGGGCCGACGATGTGTCGTATTACGCTAATCGTGTCACATGTTACGATCCCGTTTGTTTAATCTCAGATATATTCATCCCGAAATGTTTCTTGAAAATTTTACTGAAATGCTCTGGAGATTCATAGCCGATTTCCTCTGAAATTTCGTATCTGCGCTTATCCGTCGTAAGGATCAACTGCCTTCCTTTCTCCATGCGAAGCTGCGTGACATAGTCCCAGATGTTGATGCCCATCACTTTTTTGAACAAATAACTCAAATAATTAGGGCTTAAATGCACCGCATCTGCGATATCTTGAAGCTTCAAGCCTTTGTCGCAGAAATGTCCTTCAATATAGGTTTTCGTCTCAAATACAATGCGATTATTAGCCTCATCCACTTGCGTATGGGTTAAATTTTGTTCATTCGTTGTTTTGCCGATATCATCAATGTAGAACATGTAGTGACCTTTATGCGTCTCGCTCCACGTCAAGCTCTCTATGGCTTCTTGATAAATAACAGGCCACTGCGTGACGCCTTCGCGTATGCGGCTAATTCCGATCTGGCATTTCACGTTGACGTATTTCTGCAAATTCGTATGAATCATCTGAGCAACCATGAGCAGTTGGTTAATGCTTTGAGTGCCACGATTCTCCTCTTCCGGTATTTGCAGCAGCAGCGAGAAGGTTGAATTATGGGTATTGAACACGAGATGGCACCATTGATTAGCCGTCTCTTCAATGATATTGAGCGCCGCATATTTCAGCAAGCTGCGGTCTTTCAAGGTCGCAATGGCCTGATCATGAATCCCGCCCCGGTCCAGAGCCAGCTTAATAACGAGCATGCTGTAGAAGGTTCCCGTCATGCGATTGCCAAGCTTCTCCATAATGTCCGGCACCTCAGACTCATGCAGCGTAGCCGTCACAAGCTCATTCAAATAATAGTTCAGCTCAAGCGTCGTATGCTCAGGAAGTCCTCGGTAGCCCTCCCATTCGGAGAAATGCTGCTGCTTCTCTTCCTTCTCCTGCAACAGCTTCGTGGCAACGGAGATGAGATGAGGCGGTGTGATCGGCTTCACCAAATACTCCTTCGCTCCGAAACGGATCGCTTTCTGGGCATATTCGAATTCGCCATGGGCGGATAAAATGACAATAGGAATCGTCGGATCTTCCATAAAAATATTTTCAATGAGCTCGATCCCGTTCATTTTTTCCATTTGGATATCGGTAAATACGAGATCAATTTTCTCCAAATGTATAAAATCTAAGGCTTCAAACCCGTTATATGCGATGAACACCTCAGCGATGTCCAGCTTCGACTGTTTCAATATGGACGCAACACCTTTGCAAATCATCGGTTCGTCGTCTACTACCAGAATATTAACCATAGGTCCACCTCGTCATTCTTATATGCATCATTACTATTTTAGTGTACAACGATGGATGTGGATAGGTATTTTATTACGGTAATCATGTCCGATATACGGGAAAACAAAGAAGAGCTGTCTGCTCCGTCCGTGAAGACAGAGAGACAGCTCCTTGCCAGTGACGCATGAAATCCGGTTAATTCATGAGATGCATGCTTTGCAGCAGTCGATGCAAAATAACGGTTGATTCGGCGCGCGTCGCGAGTGCTTGAGGCTCCAAGGTTGAGGCACTTTTCCCTTGGATAATGCCGCTAGACACCACTTGTGCGAAAGCATCTTGAGCCCAGCTGCTGATTGAAGCAGCATCTGTGTAGACAGCTAGCCGTCCTGAAGACACCGCCCCGGAAGTTGGCCGAAGCTTCCCGGCGCGTACAACCATCAATGCCATTTCTTCTCTTGTCACGGTTTGATTGGGCTTGAATGACTGATCCTCATATCCGTTAATGAGTGCATACTCAGCAGCCGTCTGGATATTGCTGTAATACCAGTCCTTCGAGCTGACATCACGGAAGTCCGTTTTAACCGACTCTCCTGCGGAAAGCCCCAGAGCACGCACTAACAAGGCCGCAAACTCAGCTCTGGTCACGCTCTGATCAGGTGCAAACGAAGATGATGTTTGACCGTTAACGATATGCTTCGCTGCAAGCAGCTCGATATCTTTCCTAGCCCAATGACCTGTCAGATCACCAAAAGACCGGGCATGTTGAATA
The DNA here is from genome assembly GCF_002027705.1 of Paenibacillus ferrarius. Taxonomy (GTDB): domain Bacteria; phylum Bacillota; class Bacilli; order Paenibacillales; family NBRC-103111; genus Paenibacillus_E; species Paenibacillus_E ferrarius. The sequence goes on from NZ_MBTG01000009.1 coordinate 178,344, forward strand.
ATTGTATAGATGGAATTGCCCGTACTGTGGATAGCGGCCTCCGTCTGCCCATTCACGGCCTTGAATTCAGCCGGGACGTATTGGAATTCGCCTGTTTCGGGATGATAAATGGCTGCCGATGCTGTATTCGCATCAATCACCCGATCGAGCGTAATGGTACGCGTCACGTAGATACGGCCAAACTGCTTTAAAGTGATCGTTCGATCGCCATTTACTAAGCTAAGCTCAAAGCGGATCGGATACCCCACCAGCTCATTATCCTGCTTGCCGGCTGCTTGCTTGATTGCAGCAAGGTCTGTCTCGTTCACTTTCTCGATCTTCACTTTCAACCTGCTCTGCGATGGATCAAGGAGTTTGGCTTCTGGGCTCAGCAATGAAGTAATATCCGCTGGAAGCTCATAGGTTGCATTCAAGTGCTGAAGAGATACATGAGCGTCAGGAAGAGCAGAGTAAAGCTTCAATAACGCTGCAAGTGAGATCTCAAACTCCACAGCTTCGCTCGTTGAACCGCTGCTGATCGTAACCGTTTGCTGCTTGTCAGCGATTGCATCCGTAAACCATTTATCTGCAACTGAAATGCGAGTTGGATTTGGTATTGTAGCAAAACCTCCTCCCCCTCCTCCTGAACCACCGCTGGAGACGGGAGGAATCGTCGGCTGATCGGGATGAATGCTCGAGAAGCCGCGCCCTGACTCAACGACTGTCAAATTCGACCCCGCGCTAGTCGCCACATCTTGAATACGTGCTTGACGAATAATCACATTGTCTACATTCACAGAGCCCGTTATCGTACTAGCCACTTCGAAACCATTCGTACCCGCTCCGTCAATGACATTATTCTTGAATGCAACTTTGCTTACAGGGGAAGTGCCTTGAATGGAAATACCCTGGTACGTATTATCCAGCATAATATTATCTTGGATAAGGACATCGCTGTCGATTGCTTTCGTATCCGCATAGACCCATATCGCGCCGAAATTCGCATGAAGCCCTGCATCGCGACTGCCTGTGCGAATGAGGGTATTGCGTTCTACACGTGTTGTTCCTCTAAACGGAGTCAGCGGGCTAAAGCGCGTCGATACCGCAATACCGCCTCCCAATCCGATCGTATCCTGCAAAATGTTGTCCTGCATCTTGTTGTCTTTGCCGCCAAACACAACCATATTATTGGACAGCCATGGCAGCTGAACCGTGTCGAAACGGAACGTATTATTATCGGTATAATCGTCAGGGTAAGCCCCTTTGATCACCGTGGACCACATCGCAAGTCCATCATCGCCGGCATAACGCACATGAGACTGCTCCACCATGCTGTTCTTGGTATTCGTGCTGAAGTTAATGCCGTCAGCCATGAGATTGCGCATTCTTAAGCCGCCAACATAGAATTCATTCGTAAAGTTATCGCTGTTCAGCCCATAACTCAGCTGCGGTCTTGCGATCCACATCCCTGTTTTGGTATGTTCAATCCACACCTGCTGAACAGTCGAGCCCGTTCCAAACGCACCCTCGAAAGCATTCGTGTGAGCATCATCCTTGCGCACATTGAGCTCTCCGTCAATAGCCAGATCATAGACGCCGATATGGCTGCCATTCGCAAAGAACTTGGCGCCTTTGAGCGTCGTATGCCACATGCCCGCGCCACGAATGGTCACATCATCCAAGATGAACAACTTGGTCGTATCTTCCTCGCCGTCTTTCTTATCATCGGCAATGAAGCCGTTGTTATTGGCAAGTTCGAACACGCCTGCCGGAATCCAGACTCCTTTGTGTTGTAACTTGGCTGCCGCAATAGCAGCCTTCAAAGCTTGCGAGTCATCCAAGCCATCACCCGCAACAGCACCAAAATCGCTAATGGAGAGGAAGCCGCTTGGCTGTGAATATGCTTCAGGCGCTTGCTCCATTTCAACGAAATCAATTACGTAGGAACTCGCGTCATTGCCGCTGTCCTTTTGGAGCTTGATGGTTGCGCCGGCTTCCACATTTCCAATCAACGTATGAATTTCATCGAAGAAGCGGTGGGCGCTTCCTTGACCAGGCTCATTAGACCAAGGGTAATTGCCATATTCCCAAGCGTATTTGGACGTTAAATCAAGATCCTTCACCTTGACATCATTGACATACAGCCCCAGTTTAGCTTCAAGACCCTTCCCATCAGCACTGTCTGGAATGGAGTAGCGCAGCACGAGTGCATTGGCCTTCTTCGCCAACTGGAATTGCACGTACTGGCCGGTTTGGTCAAGCTTCACTGCTTGCCTGCCGGATGCTTCAGCGGCCAAATCTCTGTAAATACGCGAAGGCCCGATAAGCTGGCCGTTCGTCTGTCCGTGCTCTGCTTCATAGGTCGTATACGTTTCAATCGCTCCACGATATGCTTTATTCACGGAATCATGAACCGTCAAACGATCAATCGCAACCATCCCGCTATCACCCGCCAAATGTTCAAAAGACACCGAGTTATAGCCTGCACGCAGTGGGAGGGTGACCTCCTTTTCTTGCCAGCCAGCGCCAGCTTCGAAGGTCAACTGGCTTAAACCTAGTCCATTAACCAATAAACTTAATGTTTGATTAGTTGTACTAGTGTTCAAATAACGCACAGCCGCTTGATATGACGCCGCTTCTTGCGCATTGACTGCGATAATGGCTCTGGCGCCAACCGCCGAAAATTGGTCAAGATAACCTGATCCTGTAAAAGAACTGCTGCTAGCAGCTACTTGAACACCGCCGCCAACGAAAGCATTTTCAGCTTCATAAATGGCATCACCGCGAACAGGTTCAAACGTCCACTCAGCTACAGCTTGTTTAGCGTCAACAACTCCCTGTTTGACAGATGATCCATCGCTAAATACGATTTGCGGTACTGCCGCTGAGCTTATCAGCTTGTAGCCTAGGAAATCATCAATCATCCACTGGCTGTTGAGCTGATTCCGATCAGAACCGGTGCCAATAGCTCCGTCTGCCGTTTGCGGAGCTTGCAGCCAATGATCTGACGCACGATTCTTGATTAACTTATGTCCGTTGTAATCCTGAACAATCCATTGCGCGCTTGGCGCATTATTCGGCAAAGCCGCTGTGGACACTTGCCCATTAACTTCCTGGATAGCTTCCTTCGTAGCTTTATTAATCAGTTGAATGTAGCCTGTGTCTTCTATAATCGGTGTTCCTGTATCGGTATAGCGCTGTTCCGTGAGGTCTGGCTTAACCTGTGGCAGAACAACCTCCTCAAAAGTCCATTGCAGCTTCTTCTCGTTGCCGCCTGCACTGCGTGCGTACAATCCCCGCTCTGGGTAGCCCGCGCTGTTGACGACATTTAAGTACTCATCATCGAAGTCTGCCTGATGGCTGCGAATCCAGTATTTCCCGGCACCTGCGATATCCTCAATAACCCATTGAGACGATTGAAGATCCGGCGCTTGGGAAGAAGAAATGAATTCATACGCGGAACTTGTCAACATATAATGGCCTGTTGCCGCATTTTTGAATCGCTGAACACCATTGTCCGCTTCGATAATCCAATGGGAATAACCATCATTCGCAGCCGGCGAGCCGTACATCACGATACCTCTGCTGTTTTCATACAAATACTGTCCGTTGTCTACATTCTTAATCCGTTTCTGGCCGTTTGGCACATTAGGAGGCAGTGTAACGATTTCCATAGCAAATAAGGCGCTGTCATCATTGCCTTTCAATTTGCTTACCTTGAAATCTTGCTGGCTCACATCTGCGTACATATAGTGAGCTTGCGTCCAGCCGCTCTTCAGCATCACATAACCCGGAATGCTTGCATTGTCTATACTCCAGTTGGCACTCTTCCAGTTCGCATCTATCGTTGAATACGTAATCAACGAATCTGGCGGCGAATCCTGCTCAATATGAGGAACAACATTTTCCAACGTAACACCGGATCCGCTTTGGGCATTAATCAGATACTTGTAGTTGGCATCATTTTGAGACGTATTCAGGAACCAGAGAGAAGATAGATCACTGTCCGGTTTATCTCCGTATTTGAGCACATGATCTGCATTTTCGTACAAGTAGAGATTGGTTGCTTTATTTTTAAAACGAATAGGCTTAGGCACACCTGCTGTTACCGGAGTGAACCGCCAATTCTTGCTTTGCCATGACGATGGAATTTCGCTGTACTCCGCATACTTAATCAAGTTCTGGACGTTGATAAACTTCTGATGATTAGCATCTGTATTGGCGTCATTAACACTATGAATCTGCTTGGTGTTGCCATTAATCGTTTCAATGACCCATACTGCACTTCTCCAGGAATCCTCAACTGGGGTAACACGCAAGTGGCCGTTAACGGGATTTTCCGTATTGATATAATGACCGGTCGCTCGGTTCTTAATCCGCTTGCGTCCAGCAAACTTCTCGATGACCCATTGTGCGCGCTGATCATCTTCTTTGACATTGCCATATTTCAAATTGTTGTCAGTATCTTCAAACAAGGCTAATGAATTCCATGCATTCGTGATTTGAACGAATTGCTCAACGCCTGCGATCACAGATGGATCTTCGAAAAGCCACTGCGCAGCGTCCGCATCGGGACTCACCAAACTGGACTGAGCAAAACCAAGGTGATTGGAAGTATGGATATAGGCATTTCCATAAACCGTGCTTTGGACGGTGACGTAATCATCATACGTCTTCGAATTTGCAATCGACCATTGACCTGCCGTAGATCCGCTGTTCAAAGATGTGCTTAGCAAAGGAGCTGCGGGCTGGGCCTGATTCGGCTCCGTCATGTAATGGCCCGTACCTACGTTGCGCAGTCTTTTCTTTCCATTGTAATCTTCCACGACCCATTGATACACCGAGGTTGTAACCGTGCCCGAGGCAATGGCGCCATATTTCACAAGGCCATGCTCCTCGTAGAGATACTTATCGCTTACAGCTTCTGAGGTGTAATTGGCGATTCGAACCGGTTTGAGCTCTGACACGAGCTCGATTCTCCACTGCGCATTCGCCCGATCCAGAACGGACCAATTATTCGAGCGCGCCGAAGTATCCTCAAACTGTGTATTCAACACGTAGATTTGACTGCCTGCATCAATTTCATCGGGATCTCCGGGGATACGATCCGTGCCTTTGGCATAGACGTTGCTAAACGTCAACCAGCCATCGGACGTTCCAGCCGCCATGAGCCATTGATTTTTCGTCGTGGCTGCCATGGGCAAACTCTTGATCGGAGCCCATAGCGTGCCTTGCGTGATGTAATGGCCGCTTTGCTGATTCCTTAACCGTACAATTGGTACGCCGCTCCCGCCATCTTGGACATGTTCTATGATCCAATAAGTGCTTATGTCATCCATCGGCAGCTTGGCAAACTTAACTTCACTCGTTAATTTATCCTCGTACAAATATTGTCCTTCTCGGTACAAGTTGGAGATCCGCACAGGAACCTCATCGGACACGGCCTCAAGCTGCCATTGCGGACTGTCGAAAGCCGCATTGATATCGCTGCTCACCTGAGCAAAGCCAAGCTGGTCTTCTTCATGAATAAAGAAGTCCTGCGTGAGATCCGTTACACTCCGAATCGTGATAAAGTTCTCACTGGTCCCGTTCCTGAACTGCCACTGATCTGCAGTCGTGCTGACGGAAACCGCCGCGCTTCGCAAAGCATCTCTTCTAGCAACGCTGCTGCCCATCACGATAAAGTGGCCGGTTGAGCGGTTTTTGATCCGCTTGAAGCCGCTGTTGCCAGGTGCATCCTCGATCACCCAATGAGCGGTTTGATCTGACAAACTCGTAATACCGTAACGAATCACGCCTGCTGCATCCTCGTATAAATAATTGCTCTGCCATTTGTTCTTAATTTTCACAAAAGCTGAGCTACTAGCCCCCTGTGCGCCTGTGCCATTCACCGCAGGGGCATCAGCCGCCAGTGCCGCGCCATTCTGAAAAGGCAGCATAAGCAGAATCGCCATCCAAATAAGAAGCAACCGTTTCCACTTCAACATGACTCTTTAATACCTCCAATGGATAGATAAGATGAGTACCTGTCTTCCAGTATAGGAATGCGCTTTCACTTCAACAATGTGTAATATTATGGAAATCATGTCCAACATTACTTCTTTACGCAAAAACACCCATCCCCATCGTTTTTCGATGGGAACAGGTGTATGGACATCCAGTCTTATTTCATTTGCTGTTAAGGTATGTCCTGTCACGCTTTTCACAGCATCCGGACTCCAGTAGTGTCTTACATCAGCGAAGATTTGCGCTGTATTTGTAAGAGATTGCCAAATAACATAGCAACGCCGTTCAAGCTGTCGTTCTCTGTGGCAACCAGATAAGGGGCCCGCTTGCCGTTCCAATCAAACGAGGTATTCAAAATCGCTTCCATGAAATCTCCGTTAGGGAAGTGATCTGTCCAATGGCGCTGACCTTGGAAGCCGGAAAGGGTCGCGTTATGTCCCAGCGCTTCTTCGCCAAACTGAAGCTCGGCGAGACGCGGATTACCGATCATCAGATCTCTGACGATCAAGGACATTTTCACAACCGTCTCCCAATCCTGGTCTTTCTTGGCTCTCGTCGTTTGAATCTCGGGAGGATTCTTATCTGGTCCCTCAGCGCGCCAACGCCGGACTTCGCGAATTTGTCAGCCGCAGCTGCCGCTTCCGCAACACCACCGATACATGTGTCGGCAATAATACACTCTACAGGTTCACCGTTCGGATATTTCAACGTTTCGCTCAGCATCGCTGCGACAGCCTGTGCCATGTTCATCGTTTGCACTTCAAGAGACTCGCGAACACCTCTTCTTCTGCCGTCAATCGTTGGTCAGAATCCCGATTTTCGGGAAATCTTGCTTCCATCTGTGGTCACTGTTTGCCATATTCATTCATCCTCCTTGGGTTAGGGGGGGCTACTTAAATCCTGCCGATTTCATCAGTACGATTGGCAACAATAGAGTTATCGGTAATTCTTTTAGTTCGAAATGACACCTTTTTTCAAAATGATATTGGCGTACAGCGCCTTCTCGCTAGTCGCTACAATCGCATATGCTTTCTTGGCGCGTTCATAGAAGGCAAACCTTTCGACATATTCAATGGCTGGAGGTGCATGCTTCCCGATGAGTTCTTCGTATACGCCCCAAATCGGAGTTTCTACTTGATCTCCCGGAACGACAGCCATTAGCGCGACAGGCTGTTCACTGTATGTATCGAGGGGATACAAGGATAAAACCGCTTCCAATAATTCCGGAACGCCATGCCCATCACAGCGCAGCAACCGGTTCGTATGACTTGCCGCTGGGAAATTGCCATCCGCTAGGATGATTTCATCCCCATGCCCCATCTCCATTAGCACCTTCAAAAGCTCAGGCGACAGGATCGAAGGAATACCTTTCAGCATATTCAGAACCTCCTTGATTAATATGTGTTATCGATAACTCAAAATTAACAATTTTATGCCTTGCTGTCAATCCTTAATTTCTATACAATAGACAAATAGAAAGACACGAAAAGGTGACGTAACGATGATTACAATCTATGATATCGCTGAAAAAGCCGGCGTCTCGGCCATGACCGTCTCTCGCGTCATTAACCACACAGGACGAATCAGCGAGGCTACACGCAAGCGGGTGCGCAAAGTTATGGAAGATCTCAACTATATTCCAAACTCGATGGCGCGCAGCTTAGTTCTTCAGAAGACGAACATTCTTTCTTTGCTTATTACGGATATTACGAATCCGTTCTATACAACGCTTGCCCGCGGTGCAGAGGATGCGGCGCTGCGCGCGGGGTACCGCTTGCTTTTTGCCAATAGCGACGAGGATTACGCCAAAGAAAAAGGATACGTGGAGATGATTCTTTCCACGCGTGTGGATGGCGTGCTGTTCGCGCCAACCGGCGACCAATCGCTCGAGAATTTGCAGCAGCTCCAGAAGCACCAAATCCCCTTCGTCGTCTTGGATCGGGAAATACCCGAAATCGAGGCGGATCTCGTGCTGGGCGACAGCAAAGAAGGAGCTCGCAAGCTTGTTGATCATCTAATTGGCTTGGGCCATCGCCGCATCGCTTTAATCAATGGTTCGCCGGATGTGTCTACAGCCCGCTTGCGCTATACCGGCTATCGCGAAGCCCATTTGCTAAGCGGCTTGCCTGTCGAGGATTCCTTAGTCGTCCATCTGAATTACCGCGACTTCCATGACGAGACCGCGCTTGATGCGCTGCTGCATCACGAGAATCCACCAACCGCTATCTTCGCGGCCAACAATATGCTGGCTGTAGGCATTATCCAATCGCTGCGCCACCGCGGCCTGCAAGTTCCGGGAGATATTTCGGTTGTTTGCTTTGACGATTTTGGCCCGGTAGACGCCATCACCCCCTTTTTGACAGTGGCCTCCCAACCCGCTTATCAATTTGGCTTGCTGGGCATGCAGCTGCTCATCGACCGGATCGAAGGGGATTCCGCGCAGGAGCATCGCAAGATGATTCTGCCCTCAGAGCTTTTAATTCGCGCATCGACACAACCGCCTAAGGAGAACCGATAAATTGAATACACATGTAGAGCAAGCCTTGCTTGCAACATTAGCCAACTGGAAGGCCATGACTGCCTACCAAAGCGATGAACAGGAAGCCGTTGCGGATCAATTCCAATCGTCCTTCTATGTTTTCATTGATGCGCTCCGCGAATGGGTGCTTGCCCTAGACCCCAAACCACGGACTCTCGATGATCTAATGGCCTTGGATACTATGCAGGAGATTGCCGAGCGGCTCCCTGGCCCGCTGCTTTTGAATTTCGAAACCGAAGCCGAGTTGATCATGGACAACGAGCTGCGTGTTGATGAGGACAGCTATGATTGAGGTGGCGGATTTGGTTTTGGTTTAGTTTTGGCTCCCCGTCACCCCCAAAGGGAACTGTGATCCTCTATTTCGTGCAAAACCGCCCATTTTCATGGCGTAAGGGAACTACGTTCCTCTATTTCACGATTTCAGCCCCCTTCAAGGGGGCAAACGCTCAAATAGCGTATCTCAGTTCCCTCTCACTCCCCTTTCATCCCATTTACGCACAAATAGCGTACCATAGTTCCCTTTCACTCGTCACTCAGCCCTCTCTGCCCATGCATTCCCGCTAACTAGTGCTTTCCTACTCATCATCATCCATCCATCCCTCTCTCTGTCACGCAATTTACGCTCTCTAGTACCTTCCCACTCATCAGCTACTCTCTCCCACACATTTTCTGCTCACTAGCACCTTACTACTCATCAGCTACTCTCTCTGCCACACATTTTCTGCTCACTAGCACCTTACTACTCATCAGCTACTCTCTCTGCCACACATTTTCTGCTCTCTAGTACCTTCCCACTCATCATCTACCCTCACTGCCACGCAATTTCTGCTCTCTGGTACCTTCCCACTAATCATTTACTCTCTCTACCACGCAATTTCTGCTCTCTATTTCCTTACAACTCATCAGCCACACTCTCTCCCACACAATTTCTGCTCACTAGCACCTTACTACTCATCAGCTACTCTCTCTGCCACACATTTTCTGCTCTCTAGTACCTTCCCACTCATCATCTACCCTCACTGCCACGCAATTTCTGCTCTCTAATACCCTCCCAATCATCATCTACTCTCTCTGCCATACAATTTCCGCTCTCTAATTTCCTCTCACTCACCTCTCAGCCCCGCTTCCACACAATTGCTGCTCTCTAGTGCCTTCCCACTCACGAATCCCAATCTCCATCCACTTCCATACTGCCGCCCCTCAACTCCCTCTTATTAAGCAATTCCCTTTCAGCAGCACCACGTGTATACAAAAAAAGAACCATCAGCGCCCGTGTATTCCACGAAGCGGCTATGGTTCTTTCTAATACTACGGCTCAAAAGCCCTCAACACCTGCCGGGTCCTTCCCTACTCCGCATGAGCTAGGATGTTGATTAGCTTGCCGAACGGGTCGCGGACATAGAAGCGGCGCACACCCCACGGCTCATTAACGGGACCATACAGGATCGGAACCCCAGCCTCCCGCATACGCGCGAAAGCAGCATCGACATCGTCAACTTCGATTGACAAATCTGGTGTTGGCGACCCAGACCCTCCCTGAGAAGCAAAGCTAACTTGGACGCTCATCTCTTCACTAGAGCCATAAGTTGCGATCCATCCATGATCCATAAGAATATCCAGCCCGAGTATATCTTGGTAAAAGCTTTTTGCTTCCTTCACATCCTGCGTCTCAATATTCGCAACAATACGCGTGACCTTCACCGCTAATCCCTCTCCTCTCAGTTGCAAAAAAGACCTCCATCCCCAGGCTTGGAACACACGGAGTAGAGGCTTTCTTGGTGGCTTTGTAAATTCGGCTTACACCGTTTTATCTACAAAAGAAATCTGGTTCTGTTCGGCGAATTTCTTCAATCTTCCCGCCATTGCCGCCACGTCGAACCGATTCAACGTTTTGGTATATACCCAGCGCGGTGACTTGCCATTCAAGTCAATAATGACTTGCCCCGGCGAATAAACAATTTCTTTGATATGACTTGGCGTCAGCACAAGCTCCCTGGCCAGCCCTCTCTTGGAAAGGCTTGTCTTCGAAACTTTCAAATAAGGCCGACGAACAAAATAGATAAAAATACCAACAACCAAATAAGCGGAAGTCGTATACCAATACATGGTATCACCATCTGTTTTCGTCAACGTGGCGAGCAAAAAGATCGAAATCAGTATAAAAAACAGCGCAAGCATAATGCTGCGGCCTTTAAATACTTCAGGGCGATCCGGATCTGTGGAAATAGGCGCAATGCCCTTTTTGGAGCGATCCTTGTTGATTTTTTTCGAGTTTTTACTAACCATTCTTTCCCACTTGCGAGACATTCATTTCACTCCTCAACATATCTGCTTTGCTTTTTGCTTCATTTCAACACCCTTGTTAACACACCTTCATACCACTTCCATGGCAAAAGACTTCTTGCCCGCAGCCCCAGTTTCACGCCCCGCCCCATCGGATATCGCAGCTTAGGACGAGGGTTGTCCACAATCCTGACGATTTGGTCAGCGACTTCCTGCGGATCAGGCGCATGGGCTGCGGCTTTGCGAGAATAGATCAGCATTCGGCTGAGCGGCTTCCAGTACGGAGATTCCTCCGTGGTATGAACAGCATCGAATCCTTTTCGCCAAATCTCGGTTTTGTAAGCGCCAGGCTCCACCAGTACGACACGGACACCAAAAGGCTGCATTTCTAAGCGAAGCGACTCGCTAAAGCCTTCAATCGCAAATTTCGATGCACTGTATGGCGCATAACCGGGAAAAGCGGAGAGCCCGCTCACGCTGCTTAGATTCACAATACAGCCGGATTTCTGTACGCGCATGTGAGGAAGGACGGCTTGCGTCATCGCGATGACGCCGAATACATTCGTTTCGAACTGCGCTCTCCACGCGTCCATTGGCACATCTTCCACATAGCCGCCAACAGCAAAACCTGCATTGTTGATAAGCGCATCCATTCTTCCATACGTATACATGATATCAGAAACCGCCTGTTCAATCGAGCTATGATTGGTCACATCAATCTGCACCGTCTCCAAGCTGCCCTTGACGTGAGCTTGTTCCGCTTGTTCGAGCAAAAGCCCGCTTTTGCCAAGATCACGCATAGACGCAACAACCTGATACCCATTTCGAGCTAAAGCGATAGCTGTCAATAAACCAAATCCACTCGACGCACCTGTCACAAGCGCGACAGGCTTGCTAAAATGATCCATAGCCGCCCTCCAAATTTCTCTCATTCCTTCATATTCCCATACTCCTCACACAATGTCGATATGCAAAAGAATTTCCACACCAAAAAGCCGGAGCGCTGCCGCCCCGGCCCTTCCCTATGATGCCATTAGTTCACATTGTTGTTGTATAAATTTCCGCCGCCTGTACGCGTGTCATTCACAGCCTTAGTACCCGTTGCCGCACTTGTCGCAAAGACGACATATCCGCTCGAATTATCCAAGTTTACCGTATTGTTGTTAAACGAATTGTTCGTGCCGGTTGCATAGTCAGTTCCATGTGTGCGAACCTGGAAAGCATCCAGAATGTTCGCATTGCCGTTACGATAGCCTTGATTATAGCGAACAATCGTATTTACTCCTTTTACATCAACAAAGCTGTCTGCGCTGTTCTCACCACTGATGCCAGTTCCGTTAAATGTGCAATATTCAATAATCGTACCGCTGGCGCCTTCTTTGACATCAATATGCTCAGCCGTAATGCCGCCATTGAAATTCGTATGGCTAATGACATTGCCTGTCACCACATGCTCGTAGTTGGAACTGGAATCTGAGCCTACATAAGCGCCTTCGCCATAACCCGCCTGATACTTCCCTGTATCGTAGATCAACGAATATTCCAGCGTATTGTAGGAGCTTCCATCACGGAAATGCACACCTTCATCCCCTACATTGTGTACATTGACATTGTTCAAAAGATTGCGGTTCCCATTGTCAATGATGATCCCCTTTTGCGCATTCGTCACTTCGATATCGCGAATTTGCCAGTAGTCTCCGGTCAAGTGAATCCCGTAGGAGCCATCGTTCACATTCACCCCTTTCAAGATAGCGGGATTGGCGGCATCACAGCTTTTCAAGATGATGGGGTTGGCTGACGTTCCGTTTTTATCGGAGAAAAACAGACCTTGCCCGCCTGGATCACCGCTGGTTGAACGATTACCGACATATGTGCCTGGCGCAATGGAAATGACCGTGCCGGCCGACGCATTTTTCAGAGCATTTTGAATCGCGGTTGTTGTATTCAGTGCATTCGAGCAGCTTGGCGGTGCTGTTCCTCCAGTTGTTGTAACATTGATGCTGCTGCTTTGTGCCGATACATTCCCGGCTGCATCCTTCGCTTTGAGATAATAGCTATAAGCGGTTGAGGCGGTTAAACCTGTGTCGCTGGTCGAAGTGCCGCTGACGCTTTTGAGGAAAACGCCATTCCGATACACATCATATCCGGTCACGCCAACGTTATCGGAAGAAGCGCTCCAGTTCAAATTAATTTGACTGCTGGACGCCGCCGTGCCTGTCAATCCCGTTGGAACCGTAGGCGCCTGCGTATCTCCCGTAGTGCCTCCGCCGCTCACGACGACAAGCTGCGGCTTGTTCGCTGCATTTTCACTGCTGTTTAGCGTTGTATATTTCCCAACGCTTTCTTGCAAGGCAAATGAAACGACAGCATCCCCAGCTGCTTCTGCCGTTACGTAGGAAGTCACGTCAATCTCGTTGTATGTGTTGGTTGTGTTGATGGGTACACTGCCTGCGGAACTGCCAACCGTTGGTTTGTTATTCCAAGTGATGGCTGATTGGGTCCAACTGTCCGTCGTCTGATATGCCGAGAGCACAGTTGAGGAGGAAGCGCTGCCATAAATGCGCAGCTTGGCACTTGTCACCCCAGACAAGCCTGTTAGATTGAATTTCAGGAAGGTAAGGCGAGCTGCGCTAGGGTCATTTTTGACATACAGCGATGTCGCTGTCCCAAAATTGGAAGCCGCATTCCCTTGATGCACGTAGGAATCATCCGATGGGCTGAGCGTAGTCGTAGCTGCGCTGGCAACCGTCGGGACGGCCATAACAATTAAGGATGATATTAAAGTGATCACCCCTGATCTACCTGTGAAACTTGCGAATTGTTTGATCAAACGAACCATTCCTCCTATAAGATCTATTTTAGATAACGCTTACATTCCTTAGTATAAAAGATTGCCAAACATCCATGTGCCAGTCTATTGCCCTAAATTTGCACTGTGTTGCGGTTATTTAGAGCTGCATTCGGTAAACCTTGGGCGTTGTTCCTAAAACAGCTTTGAACACCCGACAGAAATAGGAGCCATTCAGAAATCCAACCTCTTGAGCTATGAAGCTCGCCGTTTTGGTTGTCGTTTCAAGCAGCAGGCATGCTTCCTTTAATCTGCGCGAGATAATAAACTCCGTGATGGAGCTGCCTGTCGACTGCCGAAACATATGGGATAAATAATACGTAGACAAATGAAGGTCTTCAGACATCCTGCTCAGATCAAATTTCTCTTTGTAGTGAAGCTCAATCCACTCTAGCATTTGCATGGCCGTATGACTGAAACGCGGTTTGCCCTCATCTTCCTTCCCTTTATAAATTTCCTTCTCATACGGTTCAAGATGCCGAAGAATAGACAACAGGCAGAGGATAAATTCTTCTTGCTGCTTATTAGCGGGAGCGTTTTTAAGCTTTATATTCAAATTCTCAAACAAATTGGCAACATGCTGTTGCTGCGGCAAAACTTGACTTGTTAATTCCTTCTTCCAAAGAATGTTAAACCATTTGCGGATACCGTTAAAAGCCAGCAGCGCACCATCCAGCTTATATGGATCAAACATGAGGATGGAACGGATGAAAGGTCCTTTCATTTGTATCCGATGCAGTTGAAACGGCTGAAATACAAGCAATGTGCCAGGTTCGATGCTGAGCAATCGCTTGTTCACTTCCACAGTTCCATGACCTTCGTAGACAAAAAGAAATTCCATACAAGGATGAGCATGATAAATTTCCCAAGCCTGCTTGCGACAACACTTATAGTGATTGAGATGAAATGGTTCTTTCCTTACATCAACACTTGTGCTTAACTTCAACAGCCATCCCTCCAGACTCCGGATAATGGAATGATTTGGACGTTCCATCGTGAGCACACTTTACCACAACTGCGCCAGGAATGATTGTGTAAATTCAAGGCTTTCCAGTGTTTTTTATGCATGAAAAAAGCACTATTAAGGCCATTCAAAGATGAGCAGCCTTGTTAAGAGGAATCCGGCATATGCTGCCCCCCTTCTCAACTACAATCCTTTTCTGCACCAATCAATAATAGTCATAACTGCTTCCATCTTCGCATAGTGTATATAGTTGCTTATTACTGAAAGCAAAATGAAAAGTTGCTGAAAACAACTAATTACACTTATTTGAAGGGATGCTGATTTCGTATTCTTACTCTAGAAAAAATCCATTTTATTGAGACTCGGTGCATCAACCCGCAGGACGCAATCATTATTCGTCTACTCACAGAGGGCATTGCTCCTCACGAAATCGTTTATTTGAAACAAGGCTCACTGGATGCAAAAAATCAATTACTTGCTGTCACAGATGCAATAGGAACCAAAAGATTCGTACATATCTCCAAAGCTTGCCTTGAACTTTATCAAAGCGCCCTCCGGCAAACGACCTATCTCATGAATCCCGGAGACCTTTCCAATAAGCAAAGATCTGTCGAGTTGCGCGACAGCGACTACCTGATCAAGGTAAGCATGCAGGATTATATCGCGAATCGGAGCATGATCACGGAAATGGATTCCGTTATTTTGCGCACCATTTATATGAGACTTCGGCGCTTGGCAGACTTTTTCTCAACACCTGAGCTCACCTACTTGACCACAGTCAAACTTGAGCTTAAGCAGCCTGTTCATGCTTAGCAGCTAATATTCAAAGGCCGATCGGCCTTTTTTACCATAAAAAAGACGTTTTCGGCATCCGAAAACGTCTTTTTATTTGGCGATATCAACACGTAGTCGCTCCTCTTCGAATAGCCAGTTCGATTCAGAGCTTCATTTACGATCCGAACAAGATGATGTGCTGGGATATTATTACTCCAAAAGAAACCACTCCTGCGAGTTCAATGGTTGCTCGACACTTCCATATTACCAAGGGTGGCTTCTTTTGGTTTTACAAATTTATGCTGCCTTCCTCGCGCGTTGAGACTGCCTTTTCGGCAGGCTCAGCCTACCTCAACGCGAGCTCGCTGCCTTAACTAAAGGATACTCCCAGATTTGCAGCGCAGCGCCAATCATTCCACTCCAATTGCCATGGTACGCCAATTCGATTCGAACGCCCTCCCGCATCGAAGGCATGGATCTGCGTGTCACTTCGTTCCTGATCCCCTCGAGCAACGGCTCGCCCGCCTCAGCGACCCCGCCGCCAATCACGATTAATGCCGGATTGAACATATGGATGAATGACGCCATTGCGGCGCCAAGCGCAGCTATCGTCTCATCCATAATCTCTGTCGCAGTAACATCCCCTGCCCGCCAGCGCGCAAACACCATGCGCGAATCCAATGATTCCTCCCGGCTTCCGATTCGCGCCAGCCGTTCCAGCATGCGCCGAGCTATATTCGTTCCTGACGCATACTGCTCAAGGCAGCCGATCCCACCGCAAAGGCAGGGCAGTCCGTTAAAATCTACGGACAGGTGGCCTAACTCTCCCCCTGCTCCCCAACAACCGTGAACCAGCTGGCCATTCACAACAATAGCACCGCCTACGCCTGTACCCAGCGCCAGACAAAGAAAATGATCCACACCTTTGCCTGCTCCAAGATGCTTCTCTGTCAAAGCCAATACGTTTACATCGTTGTCGACAATCGTTGGCAGCGCAAATCGCTCCTGCAGCAAACTGCGAAGTGGAGTCCCCGCATAGCCAGGGAGGATGTCGGAAGCTGAACGAATGCTGCCTTCCTCCCAGTCGACTTGACCGGCACTGCCTACGCCAATTCCTTTGTAGCGAAGGTTTGGCTGCTTCATACTTCCCTCAGCAATCAATTGTTGAATGGCTTGCTGCACGCGATCTGCGGTATCCACCTGACCAGCGCATGTCGCTAGACTAACGGTGTGCAGCACCTCGCCCTGCGAGGTGACCACACCGGCATTAATTTTGGTTCCGCCGATATCGACACCAATGGCATAGTCCGAATTCGGATCATGAAGGTTCATTTCCATGGATTAGCCGCCCCCTGCCCCTAAAGATTGCGCAGCGCTTGAACATAACGTGCGGTGATTAATTGCGGCCTAGTAATGGCGCTCCCCACCACGACGTAGGCTGCCCCTGTTGCCAACGCTTTAGCGGCATCCTCCGGAGTCCAAATACGTCCTTCAGCAACAACAGGGACTTTCACTTTCTCCACTAACTGCTGAAGCAGCTCAAAATCCGGCTCCTCAGCCTGCCTGCTGTAAGAGGTATAGCCGGAAAGGGTGGTCCCGATGTAATCCACACCCAATTGTTCCGCTGCAAGTCCTTCTTCCAGTGTAGAAATATCCGCCATAACGGCGATCCCCATCTTGTGGGCATAGGCAATGAGCGGTTTCACAGTTTCCAATCGGCCTTCTCGATCCGTCACATCCAAGGCAACAATGTCCGCTCCTGCCATCACAATTGCCTTCACTTCATCTATCGTTGGCGTAATGAATATGTCCGATCCTTCGATATCCTTTTTGATAAGACCAATGACAGGCACATCCACCTCTTGTTTGATCTTGACAATATCGACAACCCCATTCGTCCGAATGCCTATCGCACCCGCACTCACCGCAGCTCTTGCCATTTTGGCCATCGTATCTCCACCATGAAGCGGCTCATCAGCAAGCGCCTGACAAGAGACAATTAATCCTTTGACCGTAAAAATGTCGCGAGGTCCGTTCATTCTTGTACGACCCCTTCAGCTTGCGAAATATAGCTTAAGATCCGCTGGTTTAATTCCTCTACACGCTTCAATTCAGCAGCTGGGATCGGCAGCAGCGGCAGCCTTGGTTCGCCGGTATCATAGCCACGGAGTTTTAAGATAGCTTTGCAAGCTCCATATAAGGATGGGAAGGACAGCAATTCGACAATAAGCTCATTGACGATAAACTGCCATTTCTGAGCCTCGGCCATTTGCCCTTGGACATAGCAGCTTTCGATTTTCAGAAAAAGCTCTGGCATAACGCCATAAGTACCGCCGATTCCTCCATCTGCGCCTATGCTTCGTCCAGCCAAGTATTGTTCGTCAGGACCATTAAGGACCAAGAAATCTTTCCCTCCGGCAGCCTTGAACTGCTGCAGCTCAAAGGTGCTTTCGGCGGAGATTTTGACACCGATGACTTTGTCTTGTTCCGCCATTTTGACTAGAAGACTCTTCGATAATTGGAAGCCCGTCGTTTGTGGAATATGGTAAATAATGAATGGCAAATCGGTGCTGTCAACGATTTCTTGCCAATGTGTTTCCACACTTTGAGGCGATAGACGGTAATAAATGGCTGGCACGGCAGACACGGCATGCGCCCCTACAGCTTCGGCATGGCGAGCCAGCTCTACACTGTCATGGGTAGCAGCAGCACCGACATGCGCGATAATCGTCAGCTCTTGGCCAACTTCTGCCACAACAGCCTCCAGCATTTGCTTGCGCTCTTCCACCGATTGCAGCATGCCTTCTCCTGAACTTCCTCCTACATACAGCCCTTTTACACCTGATTTGGCATAGTAACGCGCTAGTTGTCTTGCGGCTTCTTGATCAACGTCACCTGCCTCGTTATAGCTTGAATACATGGCAATCGTTATCCCTTTAAAGCGTTCTAAGTCATAAGTTCTCATTATGTTCCTACCTCCGAGTTTTTTTCTCTCTTCGTTCATTACCCTTTTACAGCACCCATCGTAATCCCTTGTGTAAATGCTTTCTGGAAAATGAGGAATATCGCAATCATCGGCACGGAAGCAAGTGCCGCACCTGCCATCAACACGCCATAGTTGGTCAAAAATTCACTTTGCGTCGTCATCATGGAGACACCAAGCGGAAGCGTCATCATGGACGTGGAGCGAACCATAATCAATTGGCTGAAGTAGTCATTCCATGAAGCAATGAAGGTGAAAATAGCCAAAGCGCCCAAAGCAGGCTTAAGCAGCGGCAAAACAATTGTTGAAAACAAGCGAATTTCCGAGCAGCCATCCATTTTCGCCGCCTCGATCAATTCACCTGGAATGGTTTGCGCGAACTGTTTCATCAGGAATACGCCAAACGGCCAGCCGATCGCCGGCAAAATGAGTCCATGGTACGTGTTGACCCAACCGAAGTTAGCCAACATGGTAAACAGCGGAACAAGAATAACTTGCTTAGGCAGTGCCATCGCCGCAATAAACATCGTGAAGATGATTTTTCTGCCGGGAAATAATTTCTTGGCAAGCACATAACCAGCCGTCGAAGAAACAAGGCACACCGCCGCCATTTCAACGACAGATATGATAAAGCTGTTCAGCGTCCAGCGCCAAATCGGGTTTTTGAACAGTTCCAGCCAGTTGCTCAAGGTCGGTTTAAGCGGGAACCACTCCGGCGGAATGGCTGTCGCTACAGTTTGAATTTTAAAAGCTCCTGTCACAATCCAATAAAACGGAAAGATAAAAACTAGCGTCGATATCAGCAACAAAACAGTAGAAAGCACCTTCATCGGGGTCCATTCTCGTTTTAAACTGTTTTTGCTTTTGCGCCTAAGGTGTTGGGCATGTACTTGCACATGTGCATTTGATGTCATGATGGCCTCCTAGTACTCTACATCGCTGCCGAAATATTTGAATTGGATCGTTGAGATGATTCCGATCACGATCGCCAACAGAATGCCCATCGCGGAAGCAATTCCGAAGTGCCCGAGTAGAAATGCTTGTTCATATACGCCGTACATGACAGTGGATGTGCTATAAACAGGACCACCTGATGTTAGCAATTGGATGAGCGCGAAGCACTGAAACGTATTAATCGTAGTAATAACAATGACGTAGAGATTGGTCGGCATCAGCATCGGCCACACGATTTTCAAGAAAATCTGCCATGGTGTTGCACGGTCGATCTCCGCTGCCTCAATATAGGAAGTGGGAATGTTGCCCAACGAAGCGACATACAGAATGATCGGCTGACCGACCGATGTGGTGATTAAAACAGCTATGATGGCTAATAGAGCAGTTCTCGTATCGCCTAACCAGGATATAGGCTCAAACCCAAGCATGCCTGTCAAATAATTGAGAATTCCATAGTTTGGATGATAAATCCATCCCCAAACGACCGTAATGCTTACGACCGAGGATACAGCCGGCAAATAAAAAACGCCTCTGAAAAAGGATCTGGAAAATTCCTTCATTTTATAAATGTTAACAGCCACGAAAACGGAAAACACAATGACGATAGGAACCGCTATCACAACAAGCAATATCGTATTTCGCATGGACTTCAGGAACGTTTCGTTATGAAATAAAGAGACATAATTATCTAGTCCGACAAAGTCAAAATTCCGCAGTGAATAATCAAAAAAACTAATATAAACGCCTCTTAGCATCGGATATGCGACAAAAACCAGAAAAAATCCAAACGCTGGAAGTAAAAAGAGATAGCTCATCAGCCAGTCGCGTATGACAAATTTTCTCGATTTGCTAACCGTTGCCTCCATTTCCTTCTCCCCATTTCATGTGTTTAGTGAAAGGAGCAGCGCTGCTTGCTACGCTACTCCACTCTCCAAATGTGCTTTATTTTTGATTTTGCGCTTTCGCTTTGGCAATCGCATCATTCGCTTTAGCGGCAAAGGCATCCAAAGCTTCTTTGCCTGTTGCTCCGCCAGTAAGAGCACGTTGCAATTCTGGGAACCAGAACGTACGAATTTCTGCATAACCGTCTGCAATGGTTGGAGGATCCGTGATGAATTGACGTGCCAGATCGGCATATTTGTATTCCGGATCATTATATAATCCTGTAATGGATGTACGAGCCGATAATCCACCCGTTTGAATGATGTTTTTCTTGCCCCAAACCGGATCGTTCACGACGAAATCAATAAATTTCTTCGATGCGGCAATTTTATCGGCATTGCCGTTATTGAAAATCGCTAAACCGCCAAGGAATGGCTCTAATTTTGGCTTCGATCCATCAAGCGTTGGGAATGGCAGCAGCACATCGTCAAACTGTACTTTTTTGTTCGCCACATTCTGAGCTTTGAGAACCGGTGAATAATTCAGTGTGAACGCCAATTTACCTTGCAGGAACAAGTCGTTCACGTCGGCAGCAGCGAGAGAAGCAGCTCCGGCTACGCTGATTTTGTCTTTGGTAGCTTTCACAACCCAATCCAAGGCTTTGCCGGCATTCTCGGTATTAATCGCTACTTTGCTGTTATCCTCCGTCAAAAATCTGGACACACCTAAGTTAGCCAAGTAGGCACGTGTTCCTTGATCACCTGCTGTACTTTTTGCGAAGAACCCGGTCGGAATGATCTCCGGCGCTTTTTCTTTAACCGCGTTCAAGGCTTTCTCATATTCTGCTACTGTCCATGTACGATCCGGCCTGCTTAATGGAAGCAAATCAAGAGCGCCGATTTTCTCAAATACGGTCTTGTTGACAGCCATCATGAATGGACCTGTGTTCAAAGGATACATGACAATCTGGTCGCCCACGGTGGATTGTTTCCAGAAAGCTGGAGCAATATCGTTCTTGATGTCTGCGGGTATGATGTCATTCAGTGGAGCTAGAAGCTTCTTCTTCCCCCAGTCGATAATGCGCCCTGGTGCGTCATAGATAACGTCAGGCGCCGTATTGGAGGAGATAGCCACGTTCAGTTTCTGAGGACCGCCATCAAAGGTGATCATTTCTAGATTAACTTTAATTTCAGGATGTTTTTCATTGAAGGCAGCAATGATTTGTTTCTCGTATTTGCCAACTTCGCCATCTAGCGTTTGGAAGTTAGGGAAGTTCCACCATGTAATCTCTACAGGCTTGGCAGCCGCTTGGGTTGCCGCAGGCTTCTGAGCATCTTGTGTGGCTGCAGGCTTATTCTGATCAGACGTGTTGGAACATGCCACTAGCTGTGATCCTACAAGCGCGACGCCTAAAACTGTCATTAACCCTTTTTTCATTGCCCTCATCTAAGTACCCCCATGAATTTATTGGAATAGTAACTTGCTCTCATTCCTTGCACCTAGCATAAGGCAGAATGAAAATCGATAGAATCCCCGAGTTTTTACTTCCATAGTCGTATTCTGACCTGTTTGTTTACCGAACATTTACAATCACGATTTATCGCGGTTTTTAGTATATAATTTGTGTAAAGAATAATCAGGTCTTAACCTTGTGGGGGATTCATGTATAAACTTATGATTGTCGAGGATGAACCACTCATCAGAACAGGTCTTAAGCATTACTTTGCTTGGCAGGAACTAGGCGTTACTTCCATTGTCGACGCAGATAATGGAAAGACCGGCATAGAAACAGCATGGCGAGAGCGGCCAGATCTGGTGATCACGGATATTCGCATGCCGGAGATGGACGGCCTTCAAATGATTGAACAAATTCGCTTGAAGCTTCCTGATACCGTATTTATCATTTTGACAGGTTTTAATGAATTTGAGTATGCTCAGAGAGCCATCCGCTTGGGCGGTGTGCACGCTTTTCTGCTTAAACCCTTGGAATATGAAGATAGCTTGGCTACCATACAAGCCTGCATGAAGCAAGTCGTCCACAATCATAACAACGTGCAAACCCATTCCCAGTGGGAACAAGCCTCCAGAGAAAGCAAGCTATATAAAGGCAGTGAGTTTGTTCAATTGCTGCTTGAAGAAGAACAACTGCTTATTGAAGAAGACGGACTGCAGCATCTGTATGAATTCGCCAGCGACAAATACGCCTATCTCCCACTTGTCGTCACTTGGCTGCCCGTCATGTCAGCGCTTCCTCCATCCAAAAAAATATTAAGACAGCAAGCTTTAACGATAATCGAACAGGCTCTATCTTTCCTCTATGACAAACAGATGCACAGACAAACCCTAACCTATATGTTCAAATCCAAATTATACGTCATTGTGATCATGGATTCTGGGGAGAGCACATCTGCTCAGGAAAGCGCCCGAGATCACTTAAAGCAAGTCATAGAGAAAGTCAATCAAACACATGCCGTTTCACTGTTCATGGCCATTGGCACGCTGACGAATGAGTTGTCTGAGCTAAATATATTGCTGCAGCAAACGGACAAAGCTTTGCTTCAGCGTTATTATCACAAGGATCGCCATCTCTTCTTTCTTCCATCCGGCGATATGCCTCAGGCCCATAAGACAGCCTTAATTCAACTGAATGAGAATGATAAAAAACAGCTCCTGGCCAGTATTGAAAGCGCGAACGAAGTGGACATTCAGCAGCTTTTACAGCGCTTGGGACAGGAAATCCTGGTCCATATGCCCCATATTTCGCCGGCGAAATGGCTAGCTTATTTACAAGAAATCATTAGCGTTTCCATTCGCTTTGCGATAAAAAATGGCATCCCCATCGAAGGCGTATATAGCGATAAGCTATTAACCCTGACATGCGTGGATGATTTCCCGACACTTGATGCTCTCTTTCATTGGCTTGGCGCCTGGATGGCTCATCTTGGAACGGTTTATAGAGGCGGCTCCTCGCACAATCAGCAGCAAGACGTACTGATATTCGAGCATATCGCTTCCTTCATTAAGCAGCACATTGCACAAGATGTGACACTGCAGATGGTGGCGGACCGTTTCTTCTACAATCCTTCTTATTTAAGCCGTTTGTTCAAAAGAAAGCTCGATAAAAATTACATGCGGTTTGTGACCGAAATTAGAATTGAATATGCACAGGAATGCTTGAAGAAACCGGAGCATTTGGTAACCGATGTTTGCTCGATGTGCGGCTACAAAAGCTACAAGCATTTTGTCAAAACGTTTCGAAGCATCACGCAAATGACACCAACAGACTACAGGAAAAAATGGGGCTGGTCCTAAATTGCCTAGATGGAGACATTTGAAACAAAAGCTTCGCATGAAGCATGTGAATCACCAAATTTTCATGCTGATGATTCTCATTATTACCATACCCTTATTGATTATTTCCGTCATTATTTATCTGTTTTCCATGCAAGCCGTCAAAAACGAGTATCAAAGCAGCTCCAATTTAATTCTGACGAATTTATCCTTCAACATCGACCAATACTTGCAAAGCATCGAAAAAGGCACGCTTAATGCTCAAATGGACGGACAACTTCAAGGAGCCTTAGAGAATTGGACACTGGACAAGAACGATAATGGAAATGATCAAAAAATTCAATATGGAAATATTATTGAGCATTTCATTAGCTCGATCGAAATGACGATCAAGAATGTCGACAGCGTACAGATCTATGCCGGTTCCCGCGTCTTCTACTCCACCAACTTCAATCGGTCTGATTACGATGTGAAGGACTTCACGCATGAAGACTGGTATGTGCAAACACAGGCGCGCAATGGCGGCATCGTCCTGTTCGGCGCCCACCTGCCATTTCATCGCGTGAATGCCAAAGATAACGTCATCTCGATTGCCAGAGTCATTAATAAAGTCGGCAGCAAGCAGCCCATCGGCACCATGCTGATCGACATTCGACTGGACTCGTTACGGGAAATTTTAAAATTATCCGAGGTCAGCAAGCGCAATTTCATTATTATTGATAATAATGGCGGGGTCATTTACAATTCAGAGCGGAATGAATCCAAACTGGCCTTATCGACAAGTATTAAAAATCAGAATATGGATACCGTCCTCAAAGAGGATGCGGGCAGCTTTTATGCTCATTTTTCCGGAAATGATTCCTTTATTAACTTTGTTACTTCTCCTTATTCAGGCTGGAAGGTTATCCAATATATTGATGAAAAAGAGATGACCAAACAAGCCGATGTTCTGATCAAAATTGTTCTGACTCTCGCCTTCCTCTCACTCGGCACAGCGATCTTGTTCATGTTCATCCTGTCCGCTCGCGTGACGAAGCCGATTATTCTGTTAAGCAGACAAGTCAAATTGGTCGGTTTAGGCAAATTCGATGTCGATTTAAGCAGTGACCGGCAGGATGAATTCGGCGTGCTCTATCAAGGCATTCGCAAAATGGTGGAAGATTTGCAAATCTATATCGAGCGTTCCTCCATGGCCAAAGTTCAGCAAAAAGTAGCCCAATACGGCGCCTTAAAAAGCCAAATCAATCCTCATTTCCTTGCTAATGTGCTCGAATCGATTCAGATGAAAGCAGTCATCAATCAACAACGGGAAATCAGCGAAATGGTCGGGATGATCGGCAGACTGTTCCGCATCCATATTCAAACAGGGAAAGAGACTGTTCCCTTAAAGGAAGAACTTGAGCATATTCGACTATATGTGAAAATACAGCAGCTGCGTTTTGGCGATAAAATTCAATACACAGAACGGCTTGCTGAGGGCAGCGAAAACCTGCAGGTCATGCATTTCTCGCTTCAGCCTTTGATCGAAAATGCGATCGTTCATGGATTGGAACGTCGAAACGGACCAGGCCTGCTCGAAGTTTCATCCATGAAATCAGGCTATGATATGTTCATTATTATCAAGGATAATGGCGTAGGAATGAGCGAGGAGAAGCTTGAGCAGCTCCGCTTCCGGCTTTCCCTGCCTTCTGACACGCTGGATGAAGATCATATCGGGGTCAAAAATGTGCATGATCGCATCCTCTTTTATTTCGGAGAGCAGTACGGTCTAACTATTGACAGTCAACTGGGAGAAGGAACTACCGTTACGATCCGAATCCCTGCTTAACTGCTTAATACCTGTTTCATCCATAACTACATTTGAAGGAGATCTTATGTTAGGTTTTGCAATCTTGCTTGCTTTTCATTTACTTGGCACTTGGCTCCAATTGAGCCTGCATATACCGCTGCCTGGGAATGTCATTGGTCTCATCCTGTTTACGATCTCGCTGTTTGCCAAGTGGATTAAACTCTCTTGGGTCGAATCCGCAGCCGGGTGGCTGACAGGGCATATGATGCTGTTTTTTACACCTTTTGTAGTTGGAACGATGGTTTTCTTTCCACTTATTGCATCCAATTGGTTATCCATTAGCGTTGGCATCATTGGAAGCTCCATGGCTGTCCTTATCGTAACCGGATTGCTCACAGCTAAGCTGCAGCGCAAGGAATCGGATGGTGATGTGTCATGAGCTTCAGCGAATGGGTCAATCAGCCCTTGTTTGGTCTTGCCCTTAGCGTAGTGGCCTATACAGGAGCCCAGCTTATCCAGCAGCGCTGGCGATGGCTTCATCCGTTGTTTATTTGTTCCGGTGTTATTATCATTCTGCTGCTCGCTTGCCACATCCCCTATTCTGCTTACAAGGTGGGCGGGGATATGCTAACGCTCTTATTAGGTCCAGCAACCGTTGCGCTTGGTGTTCCTCTCTACAAACATGCAGGCTTGATAAAGCGCCATCTCGCTGGCATTCTCGTTTCAGTTACCGTCGGTTCACTGACCGGTATGATCAGTGCCGCAGCCTTCATCGGGCTGCTTGGCGGAAGCCGCGACATCCTGCTGAGCATGATGCCCAAGTCGGTCAGTTCCCCTATCGCGATAGAGATATCGCGACACTTGGGAGGCTTGCCGGAGCTTACCTCCGTGTTGACTGTGCTTACTGGCCTTTTTGGCAGTATGATCGGGAAACAGCTCTTAACGTGGCTTGGCTTTAAGGATAGCCTTTCGATCGGCATCGCCCTAGGAACCGCAGCTCATGGCATAGGAACAGCTAAGCTCGTTAAGGATTCCGAGCTGCAGGGCAGCCTTAGCGGTTTTGCCATGGGGGCCGCTGGGATCATCACGTCCGTATTATTTATACCGGTCTATTGGTGGTTGCGAGGGTGACTGCGACTGGAGCAGGTTAGCCGCAAGGCAATGAGCAAAATAAAAGAAGGAGCTGCCCGCAAGTAGATTTATCTACTTATGGGACAGCTCCTTCTTTTGGCTGCAGCGAACAACGGGTGATCCACATCCATTTGCAGCATACGGCTATGGTCGTGCATTTGCGAAGCTGCTTCACAAAGTGCCAAAGCTGCTTTTAGCCTTCTAGCAGCTCATCAAAAATCTCCCTGAATCGGTCCGCCACAGAGGAAGCTCCCTCCTCCAGCTCTTCCGCATCGAAATAATAACGTTCATGAGATTCATCCAGATCAAGCATATCAGCCATTAGCCCTTTGAAGCCGCGCGTTTTGCGGTCGAACTCCAGAATGATTTCGACGCCATCTTCATCCGGGTAAAAAACAAGCTCAAGCTCATCCACCGTGCTTCGGTACTCCCCATTTTGATAAGGAATGAATTCGAAATTCTGAATAAAAGGCAAGTGATAATCGGCTTGCGGGTAGTATTCGTTCTCAGCTTGATGCAAATGAAGACCCAGTTCTTCCAGCGCTTCAAAAATGACAGCAACATGCGGATGGGCCAATACTTCAATGTCATCCCGATCAGAAGGGTCAACGGCATTATTAATATCTAAACCCGTTCGAATCCAAATCGGACTCACACCGATTGAAATTGGCGTTTCATGAGGAAGCATGAACTCAAAAGGAATTTCAAGCTCTTCCCCTGGTGCAAAAACCAGACTCTCCGCAAGCAGAATATTCGCTACCACGATACTTTCTTTCTCTAAACGCACTTCCGTGCGACCATCGCGATTGGCATCCGTCTCCACTGGCTTCAAGTATTCCGTCATAATTTGAAAATAAATGCGATCTACCTTTTGCTCAACACTTCCGCCTTTAGCTTTGATAATCCCCTCAACGATCTCACCAGGAATGAATTCTTCCGTATGAAACTGCGTATCAATATCCACATTGCCAATTCCCACTCTGGCTAACATTTTCTTAAAAAAGGCCACGGCTGAATAATCCCCCTATATGTATCATGAATTTAGTCTTCTTGCTCGCTGTCATCATCCTCTGCAAACAACGCCCGGAAATACCGTTCTCTATGGTTCAAAAAATCTCTCGTCAAATTAAAATGATCTGTGTCTTCATACTGGATTGGCTCAATGGATGTTTCTGAAAATTGCAAAATGCGCGCCTGGGGATAAGCCATTAAGATCGGAGAATGGGTGGCAATAATAAACTGTGCTTGGCCTTGCTGTTCTAATTCCCAAATAATCCGCAAGAACGCCAGCTGGTTTTGGGGGGATAAAGCAGACTCTGGCTCGTCCAGCAAATAGATGCCCTTGCGATCCAATCGGTTTTTAAAAAAGGTCAAAAACGCTTGTCCATGCGACTGCTCATTGAGCGATTTCCCGCCATAAGGCGCGTAGGCAGAATGGCCCACGAAAGGTTCTTTCGCCAATTGATCTATATAGCCGGCAAACGTATCAAAGGTCTCCGCCCGGAAAAAGAAACCGTTGCTGATCTTTGGCAGCCATGACAATCTCATAATTTTGGCTAGTGACACATCGTCTTTCTCCTTGGTAATGGTAAGATCTCTGCCTCCTACGACACTAAACCCGCAGGACACGCCGATGGCTTCCAGCAGCGTTGATTTGCCAGAACCATTGTTGCCAATAAAGAAGGTCACATTGGATTCGAACCGATACTCATCAAAGGACTGGATGGTCGGGATATGATATGGATATTGATCTTTCTCCACTTGTGACAACTGGGACCAATCTAGGGAAACTCGTTGTAAAAATGGCATTCGTGTTGGTGGCTCCTCCATGCGTATGACGTTAATTCGTCGACGTTCTCCCCGTCATGATGTTCACTTTTATCCTAGCAGAATCATATAAAAATTTCCATATACGATATTCGATGACACGCAAAAAACTATCCCACGTAAAATTGTACGAAGGATAGTTTTTCAAATTTACCTATTCAACTTTCAAAAGCCGCCATTGTTGATTTTTACCGCCATTGTCCGTCCATTGAATCGCTGCGCCGCCATTCGCCTTGGAAGCACCGGAAATATCAATGATTTTCGAGGTTGCTCGATTTTTCAGCTTAAAATTTCCGGCTCCGCCATCCACAATTTGCCAGTGCTGACTCGTCCAGCCGCCATCTGCCCACTGCTCGATGATTGCGCCATCTGCGGTTGAACCACTCTCAACGCCGATTAATTTGCCGCTGGCGCGATTCATAATTTTGTAGTATCCACTGCCGGCACTAACGAATTTCCATTGCTGACTGTACCAGCCGCTATCGATATATTGTTCCAGATCATCCCCGTCAGCTGTCCCTTGATTCAGGACGTTGAGCGCTTTGCCGCCATTGCGGTTCTCCAGAATGTAATAAGCGTTCGTATCGATCGCCGGCGAGGAAGCCGTCACCGTCCCTGTGCTTGTATCCAAACTGACATTGCTGCCCCAGCTCATGGATAATGAAGTGCTGGAAGGAAACGACAGCGGCAGCCAAACATATCGGGATTCCATTACCTTGCCGCTCCAAGCACCTGCCCAGCGATCCCCCATATAGAGATAAGTCGTTGAACTGGAGCCTTCTATTGGCAGCACATAGGCGCTTTGAGAATCATAGGTTGTGGCATCACCGAAATTACTAAGCCCGCTCCAAGTTCCTGTAATACTGGTGGCTGTGGCATATTTCCCTTGATTCGGATCCCAGCCAGTCGCACCGGAAGTTACCAGAAAATAGACGCCATTTCGTTTGAACATAGCCGGCGCCTCACGGTATTGTCCCACCCATAACGTCTGAACCAACGAATCAACACCGAGGAAATCGGGCGTTAATTTGTAAATGTTCATATCCGCATTCACCCTTGTTGCCGAAATCAAATAAGCAGTCCCGTTATCGTTGAAAACAGTCATATCCCGCGAATCATAACCAAGCGGACGGAAGCTTCCTTGATACGTATAGGTTCCATCCACTGTGCTGGATGAAGCCACCGCTGTCCGCGCTTGCCCATAATCGACGCCATTTTCCCAATGCATCCATAGGACGAATTTATTCGTTGAGCTGTTGTAAATAACTTTAGGCCTTTCAATATTAGATACATTCAGCTCAGCTGCTGAGCTTTTCGTCAGGACATTACTGCGGAACTCCCACGTTTTGAGATCACTCGAGCGGTAGCACGACACCGCATTGAACGTACCGTCCGCATTGCGATTTTCACCAAACCAGTAATAATAGCTGCCCACTTTAAGAATACCACCGCCATGAGCATGAATGATATTTCCACTCGTGTCCTTGAATTGAATGCCATTCTGCACGTTTTCGGCAGCAGCCTCTGTTTCATTTGAAAATAACCAAACACTCACCAGCTGTAATCCCAGCACAACGACCAACAGGTAGCATAAAGAGCGCAGCATTGTCTTTTTCATCACAAAATCCATCCTCTCTTTGGTTGCATTTGTGTACACAGGTTAGGCTTCACAAGCTGTTCTGTTTACAAAGATCACTGCCGATTAAGCGCTTACATAACTGCGAGTTGCATCACCTCCTTAGACTTACAATATAAGGAAACCACGTCTCATTTCTACTGAATAATCCCGCAGAAGTATGAACTTTTGCAACTTTTTGGGTGCAAACGCGAAAAAACCGCAGGGGATTTTCCCCTTGCGGTTCTTTTACGTGCAGCCGGGCGAGACTGCTTTTTTCGCCGGCTCGGCGCTACCCCCTATTTTTCATGATAAAGATCGCAGCAAAATGTCTCTAACTGTATCCCGAGTCATGATTTTATATTGGCCTACTTGGTCTTTCATGAAGGATTTGTGCACGAGCTCGTCAAGTCGGCTGTCATCAATCCCATAATCGCCAAGTCGATTCGGCGCTCCGAGCGAATTCCAGAAATCGCGAAGGGCCTGACACCCTTCAATGGCAACTTCATAGTCCGTTTTACCTGTTGGATCTATGCCAAATACGGTTATGGCCAGCTTCTTCATACGGGACGGATCTTCTTCCGCACAATGCCGCATCCAGTTCGGGAATACGATGGCCAAGCCGCCACCGTGCGGGATGTCATAGATCGCTGACAAGCCGTGCTCAATCTGATGTGATGCCCAGTCTCCGCCATCCGTGCCGCTGGACAAAAGCCCATTGAATGCCGTTGTGCCTGCATACATCACGGTAGCCCGATGCTCATAGCTGTTCAAATTAGCCAGCAGTTTCGGTGCTGCGTCGATAACGGTCAATAAGACAGATTCCATGAAGCGGTCCATCATCTCCGCATGCTCTGTTCTGTGGAAATACTGCTCCAACACATGCGACATCATATCGACAATCCCATAGACCGTCTGATCCCTTGGGACCGAAAAGGTGAACTCCGGATCCAGTATGGAGAATGTCGGATAAGCAAGAGGGCTGCCCCAGCCGCGCTTCTCATTCCGTTCCCAATGCGTGATTACCGATATATTATTCATCTCTGAGCCTGTAGCTGCAAGCGTCAATACCGTACCGAACGGAAGCGCTCTGGTTGGCGTCGCTTTGCGGGTAATGATATCCCAGACATCCCCCTCATAATAAGCGCCGACCGCAATAGCTTTTACACAGTCGATCACACTACCCCCGCCAACGGCCAAAATGAGGTCAATCTGATGGTCGCGGCACATTTGTATTCCCTTCTGTACCGTTGTAAGCCGCGGATTCGGTTCAACGCCGGATAATTCGACGACTTCGGCTTGCATATCCTCAAGCTGTTCTTTGACAGCATCATAAACGCCATTTGTTTTTATGCTCCCGCCGCCATAGACGAGTAATACTTTTTTGCCGGCAGTACCCAGCTCCTGCTTTAACTGCACGATCTGCCCTTGGCCAAACCATAGCCGGGTTGGATTATACTGTAGAAATGACTGCATGTCTGTCTCTCCTTTGATGACTGAATTCTTCAGAATTATATCATATGCAGATAGAAATTCCGAAACCGAGCGAATCCATGTCAAAACATCAATTCCCCTATGCACAATTAGCATTCGCCCTGTTCATCCCCTGCAAGCTTTCATAAGATAGACAGAGGTGATCCATTCATGCCTAATTATCGAATTATTGTCGATCTATCCGATTTTCAATTGTATCTGCTGGATGTCAATCGTGTCGTACGCGCTTTCCCCATAGGCATTGGCAAAATGCTAACCAAAACACCCACAGGCGAGTATTTTATCATAAACAAGCAACCCAATCCCGGCGGTCCTTTTGGCGTATTCTGGATGGGGTTAAGCAAGCCGCATTACGGCATTCACGGAACCAATGATCCTTCCTCGGTTGGCCGGAGAACCTCCCATGGCTGTATCCGAATGTACAACGAGGATGTGCTTGAATTAGCTGCCATCGTCCCCATTCACACGCGGGTTACGATTCGCTCCTAACGCATGAAAAGAACCGTATATGTCACATACCATTATGTGAGACATACGGTTCTTACCCAACTGCGTATTAGATTCGATGTACAGGCAGCGAGAATGAAATACTGCAGCCTTTGCCCAGTCGGCTTTCTGCCCAGATCTGCCCGCCATGATATTGGACAATTTCCTTGGCAATCGCAAGTCCGAGTCCGCTGCCGCCTGACGTACTCCGTGATTTGGACACTTTATAGAATCTTTCGAAAATATGCGGTAAATCTTCTTCGCTAATCCCAACACCGGTATCCGTCACTCGAATAACGAGTTCGAAGGGCTCTGGTCTTATGGTGACAAGCACGTTAATAAACCCGCCTCGGGCAGAAAATTTAATCGCATTGTACAAAATATTCGCATACACTTGCTCAATACGATCCGTATCTACCGTGAGCAGCAAATCTTCTCCTTCTGTCGGAGACATATCCAATGTGTACGTAATTCCCGCATTCGCTGCGTCCAGCTCGTATTTGGCAAACAATTGCCGAACCATCGTTTGGCAGGAAGTTGGAGCCAGCTGGAAATGAAACTGTTTGGTCTCAAGTCGACTTAGCTGGTATAAATCCGTGATAAGCCGCTGAATACCCACTATGCGCATATGAACGACTGACAAATACTTTCTCTGCTCCTCAGGCTCTTGAATCACACCATCCAGAATAGCCTCAACATAGCCTTGTATCGACGTTAACGGCGTTCCTAAATCATGAGAAATATTGGACAGCAAGTCTCGGCGCGATGTTTCCATCAGGATCAATTCATTCGTCCGCTCTTTCACTTTGGACTCCAAATCATTATATAGTCTTGCATTTTCAATTGAGATGGCCGCCTGAGCCGAAAGCAGCTTGATGATATCCAAACGATCGGAAGTAAACGCATTGCGAATTAAATTATTTTCCAGATAAAAGACCCCGACAAGATTGCCTTGATGCAGGATAGGCTCGCAGAAAATGGATTTCGCATCTGTCTCGCGAATATACGGATCATGGGTGAAGAAGCCGGTATTCGCGGCATCATCCAGTACGACACCTTCTTTGGTGCGTGCTACGAATTGAATGACCGCTGCTGGGAGATCTTCTTTCGTTTCTAGAGCCACTGGGTTCACAATGCACGAATCTTTCCCGTCCAGAGCCAGCATTTCGGCTTCAACAAACAAGTTGTCTCTCTCTTTGAGAACCAAAATGCTTCGCTCTGCGCCGGAGGAGAACGTAACAATCTCCATTAATCGCTTAATTAGTTGATCCAGATTGACCTCGCTGGACAATGACCGGGATGTGTTCATAATCGTCATGAAATCTAATGCTTGCAGCGAGTAATCGCTGATATTCGTCGTACTCCAGTCCAGCTGTTCCTTCAATGAGGTCAAATAATTCGGATACCTCATCTTCAGCTCGTCGGCTTTGGCCTTCGCTCCCCAGCTCAAGTAACCATAATATGCGTCAATCAGATAGGTTTTGGCGATTTTATCACGGCCGGCTTCCTTATACAGCCGCCCTGCCAGCTCGCAAGCAATGGCTTCATGCTGAATAAAACCTTGCTCCCTTGCTTGTCGAATGGCGTGTTCATATCCTTGCTCCGCTTTGGGCACATGGCCTGTCACACGACTCCATTCAGCATGCATCAGCAAGCTCAAATGGGAGAAATTTTCCGGACAATGCGCAGCCCATTTATCCATCTTGCGCAGCATTTTACGCATCAACTTAGCGAACATTTTTTGTTCGGCAACGGCTGCATCCTTGTAAACAGCAGCAATCGAAAGAGCATAATAGAAATAATTCTCGGGAATATGGAACAAACCGAAAGAGACAGCTTGCATGGATTCTGCATCCTTGCCAGCCTTAAGCGCTTCCGCAAATTGCCCGAACAAATAATTCAGCATGATTTTCTTCACTTTGTACTCATGCAGGATGACTTGATTCGAATGAATCTCCAGCTTGCGAACGAATTGTTCTTCGTCTTCTTCATCAATGCCAATAATGAGGGGATTCGCTGCTTTCCCTTCTAGATTCAGAATGACCATACGCAGCATTTCCATCATAAGCAGCGTATCATGATGATTCGTTTGCTCTAGAATGCGATAGTGCTTATCCAGATCCTCCTGCACTTCAGCCAGGGCGACACCTTGAAAATCTTTCACCAAGACCTGATACGTAAGCGCATACCCGGCAAAAACCAAGTCGCCATCCTCGATCCCGCTTTTGAACGATTCTTTCAGATGCTCCAAGCACATTTGCAGAGGCTTAACCCATGGGGTGACGAATAATCCGAAGGAAAAGTGGCTTTTGCTGCGGAACTGATGGGACTGAAATCTGGCATTCATTCTGTCTCCCAGCTGACCATATTGATAGCCACGCTGATAATCGCCGAAGCCTGATCCCAGAATTAATCCATACGACCCGTATACATAGGCCATACAGGAAGAATTCCCGTGTTTCAAAGCACTTTTGGTCATAATAAACATAAATAACACAAATAAGTTCGTATTCACGAAGTAAGCAGAGACGGCTATGCTCATCATCAAATTCATGAGCCGCGTCATGTAGGCATCTTCCATCAGTGGCAGATCATACAATTGAAGTGTATTCTTCCGCCCAATCTTTGCTTTCAAATTCATATAAGCCAAGAAAATATTCACGCTAGTTGGCTCTTTGGGAATCCGAAGTCCTTGCTCCGCCAATGCTTTCAAGCCCACTTCCACACTTTTGTGCTGTTTCCCGACATTGGTATACAAAATCACTTGTAAATTATAGACTTCGAGCTTCAATTCATTCGTCCGCGCGTCGGAGAGCAGCAGTTCGTAGGAAGCTTCCGCCTCGTCCGCCTGTCCATTCAAATAAAGCACCTCAGACTTCTCCAAACGAATGGAAAAACCAAGTTCTGCCAATTCTGTACCTTCTACCAACCTCAGTAAGGCCAAAGCTTTATTGTAGTATTGCAAAGCAGAGCGGTAGGCATTGGAGGATTTGGCTTTGCGGCCTGCGCGAAGATTAAACTCGAGCAGTTGGATAATCTCCTGTCGCCCCGAGATTAGACCGGAACCGATGTTCATATGATTCACGATATCGAACAACCGCTGCTCGATCTCTGTTTCATGCAAATGTTCCATCAGCTTATTCGCGATCATGTAATGCATTTCAGGCAGCAGCGCTTGCTCGATGGACCCATAGACGGCTTCTTGAATTGAATCATGCACAAACATAAACCGGATATCTTGCGCCGCTGAATTCCCCTGTATTTCGGTATAAAATTTATAATCGGTTCCCACCGGGATAATGAGTCCGGTTTGAATGGAGATTTCTAATTCCTGCAAAACCTCGACAAACGGGGTCACGGCAATGATTCCCAGTGCTTCCAGATCAAAAGAAGCGCCAAGGCACGCAGCTAATCGCAGCAAATACTGAGTTCTAGACGGCATTCGCTGGAGCTTCTCAGCAAGGAGAAACATCAGGTTATCCGTAATCCGAAGCTTCTGAATTTCATTCATATCCCAAATCCAACGATTAGCTTCATAACTGAAGGTCAGCAAATTCTGTTCATACAATGCCGTAAGAAATTGCTTGACGAAGAAGGGGTTGCCGCCGGTTTTTTGCAGGATGAGCTGTGCCAGCTCCGCCACCTGTTGATGCTCTGTTTTCAATGAATCTGCGATAAGCAGTTGGACATCCCCAATGACGAGCGGCTGCAGGCGGATCATCTCTGAAGTAAGTCGAGCTGGCAGCTTGTCCAGCAGTTGAACATGCGTAGAGGATAACAAATTGTCATACTCGCTTCGATAGGAGCCAATGAAGAGGAAGTGCCGCATCTGCGAATCGTTCAAAAGCAGCTCAATAAATTGCAAAGAAGCGGCATCCGCCCACTGCAGATCGTCGAGAAACAGGACAATTGGCCTGTCCTTGGCACAGAAAATGAACAAAAATTGCTGCAGCAGATAATGTAATCGATTCTGCGTCTCCTGCGGAGGCAGTTGCTTGGCATTAGGCTGTTCACCGATAAGAAGCACAAGCTCCGGTATGAGATCGATCAAGACTTTACCGCTTGTCCCCAGCGCTTTGAGCAAGCGTCCGCGGTACTCTTCAATCTGTTGATCTTTCTCTGTCAAAAGCTGCCGAACGAGCTGCCGCAAGGCCCTAGCCAAAGCATGGTAGGAAACATGCTGCTTATTCGGCTCGAACCGGCCTGATAAAAACCAACCATGATCCTTCATGATGGTTTTCATCGTCTCGGCAATCAGAAAAGACTTGCCATACCCCGATTCGCCTGTTACCCAAACGGCTTCCAGCGATCCATGCACAGCACGTCCATATACATGAAGGAGCTTCTCATTTTCATTCGCGCGGCCATACAAGCCTTGCGGGATTTGAAACATATCTGTCATGTCATAGAGTCCAATGGCAAAGTGCTCCAGCTCATCCGGCGACTTGCTGATCATCAAGCAATGCTCAAGATCCTGAATGATGCCGTAGGCGCTTTGATAGCGTTCTTCCGCATTCTTCGCAAGCAGCTTCATCACAATATCCGAAAGCGGCTTAGGAATATCCATTCGGATGTTGTCCGGTGGGATTGGCGTCACCGCTAAGTGTGAGTGAATCAGCTCTACCGGATCTTCCGTTTGAAACGGAAGGATCCCAGTGAGCATTTCATAGAATGTAACGCCTAAAGAGTAATAGTCGGAGCGATAATCGATAATCCGATTCATACGCCCCGTTTGTTCGGGCGACATATAGCTAAGCGTCCCCTCAAGCATGAGGGGGTCCAGCATCTCCTGTCGTTCTCTGGTGAAAGACGAGATGCTGAAATCCGCAAGCTTCATAATCTGCCGTTCCGGATTCATAATAATATTGCTAGGCTTAATATCTTTATGTATGACATAGCGTTGATGAATATCTCCGACAATTTTGACCAACTGGATCGCAGAAACTAAGAACGTTTGTAAAGATTGGCGAAAAAGCGGGAAATACGACGATAACGTATCTCCATCAAAATCCTCCAGAATAAGCGCGACACCGTTCTGATGCTTGGGAAGCCCGAGCGGTTTAACAATTCCGGGAATATCCAGCATTTTACCAATTTCAAACTCTCGCTTTAATCTGGCAATATCCGTGGAAAGCGGAAAATCAGAGCGCAGCGTTTTGATAATCACTTTGTCCATGGTCGGTTTATGAACAGCCCGATAAAGCACAGTTCGGTCACCTTGATATATTTGTCTGATTAATTCGTATTCCGGCAAAATAAGCATAAACTCCTCCTAGTAAAACAAGCAGCTAGGTACGTCTCTAAAAAAGCTTGCCATCCCAAGGAAGTCCTTTTTCAAAACGACGCTTGTCATGGTGATGATAAGGCTTCAACACATCAATATTCCAAAGCTCAAACGTGTACATATCCCAAATCTCACATGGCTCTTCCGTAGAATTGTCTTGCTTCAAAATCGCATTAACCGCACGACGCGCCGCTTCATTCGCTCCTTCCATAGTTGCTAGATTCGTATTCGTACGAACGTAGTCAGCAGCAAGAAACAAATTGGGAATTGCCGTGTAGGCTTCCGGTCTTAAATCCCAAGTTCCAACACGATTGATAAGCAGAGGCTCCATATTCGTACATGCTTGTTCAGGGTTCTCAAATTGTATATCGGTATCCAAGAACCAAGAATGCAGCACTTCGTCTTCCAAAATAACAGCGCCATCCACATTCAGACTTTTCTTCATTTGCGCCCATACTTCTGCCTTGATTTCTTCAGCTGTACAATATGTAGCAGACTTGCCGAACAAAATACCAGGGGTATCCCAGTCGGAAATATCAACGGATAAAACACCTTTCACGGTGCCATCCCCATATTGGCTAAGATCAACATCCGGCCAGAACTGTTTCTGGGAAACCGATGTCAGCGACCAAGGCGCATCTAGGTAAATGACATGACCATGCGTAATCGGCAGCTCTTCCTTCAAATAATACTGAATGCCGTTCATCCAAGCAACAGAATCTACAAGCTTTTGTACACCAGCAAGAGAAGGATCTGCCTGCAGCATGGCATCCGTGACGAATTTCCCCATCACTTCCACAGGGAAGGCAGCAATGTAATAATCCGCCTCAATGTCAAAGGTTTGACCATTTTCCGTAATTGTGGCTCCACGAATCACGCCGTCCGCGCAATTTATGCTTTCAACTTTCGCTGCCAAATGATAATCTACGCCATGTTCTTGTAAAAAAGCGAGCCAAGGATTAATCCATTTATCATTCGTTGGACCGTTCAAAAGACGTACGAAGCTTGTACCTGGTGTTGTGATATCTAGGGTCATTTGTACAGCGACTGGGCCTACCGTCTGGGTGTTAGCGATTTTGGATTGGCAAGCAACGAGGGTTTTGGTAAATCCAGCAAATATTTTTTGAAAGGCAGGGGACTGTTGATCAGCTTCAATAAAGTTCCACCAATCAATAAGATTATATTCATCACGAATACGTTCATCACAGCTCGTCATCACCTGCCACATCTTGCGTCCGTATTGTTCTATGTCTTCTACCGTAAGTCCTAAACCGTTGTCAAAAAGATCCTTAAGCACGACCAAGAAATTATCTAAGCTGAATTCGATCTTAGCCAGC
Organism: Paenibacillus ferrarius; assembly: GCF_002027705.1. Lineage (GTDB taxonomy): Bacteria > Bacillota > Bacilli > Paenibacillales > NBRC-103111 > Paenibacillus_E > Paenibacillus_E ferrarius. Next base: position 216,810 of record NZ_MBTG01000009.1, read on the forward strand.
AGCGGCAGCAGAGGTGCTGTATAGGTTGCAATGTCTAAACGGGTTACTTCCATTAAGTTATCATAGACATAACCATTTTCATATGGAATTCGTTTCAACGTATCAATAACATGCCGGTAAAAGCGAGGAAATAAGCGGAAGCCATGCTCGCCGGGAAGATCTTTCCTGCCATCAGTCCCGCTTCCGACGTAAGGCATACTTCTGGCTTTGCCCCCTGGAATATTCTTAAACTCGTAGACTGAAACCTCATAACCTCTGATAATTAACTCATGCGCGGCACTTAATCCAGCGACACCGCCGCCCAAAATTGCGACTTTTTTCACCAATATTCCTCCTCAATTTGGATCTTATTGTAAATAATTGTGTAAATCCATCATATCATCTAGGTCATATGAATCATAGACTTTAGTTCAATAGAAATAGAAAAAGAAAATAGTGGGCAAACCATCCCGTTTTCTATTCCGAATATCTTTGATCCTAAATTCCTAAAAGCGCACGAATCATATATAATAGAGAGAAATCCTGAAGAGCCACTTCGGAGAGGATGTTATTCACATGCAAAACAAAATAGGAACAAGGTATATGCCGGGAGCTCCGATCCTCTCTTTACCACAGGGGAAACTGACATACGGTGACGATACATTTCTGACACGAAAGGTCCTTCTTTATCAAATAGAGCTGAGTGCCGGACAATCTGGCGTCGATTATATCCGCAAACTTAACCATAAAGCAGCATTCATTCATGATGGCTTTCAGCATATCCTCGACACCTCGGTTGATGAAGCATCCGTCACAATCATCCTGCAAGCCAAACCTGGTTCCTTATTCTCCCAAAGAATGAAGGGTTGGACGTATCCTCATATCGTCGAACTTATTGCCGATCTCGGAGTTTCCTTGCTGGATGCCATGGAAGAGCGCATTACAGGCTTCTCCGTTGATCCCGAGAATCTCTGGCTTTCAGATCATGATAAGCTATCAGTCATCAATTACTGGGATGTGGGCAATCCACAGAACCAAGGAGCCGTGGGGCTGTGCCGCTTAATGATTCAGCTCTTCACGGGAACAGACACGATTCCTGGCGCTTTTGAAGTGATGCATACGCATTTGGAGCGTGCTTCCATTCCTTCTGCCACCTATGAGCAAAAGATGGCCCTGATTCGGCTGGTGAAGCTTGTCTGCCAAGGCCAAGCCTCTCTCTCCTCGCTGATTTTCGGCTTGCGCAGCTTGCCTTCTTTCGCACATCAGCAGGACTCAAAACCTATACATAGCGAGATTGTACCTAATCAGTCGGTCGATAAGCCTCAGGATGATGAACCAGATGAACCTGCAGAAACAGCAGAAACACGCTCAAACCGGAAACCAGAACAATCCGCCAGCTGGCTAAAAAAAGCCGCGCTTGGCGCAGTCGCTCTATTCGTCGTAGTCATTATTATCGTCTGGGCCCTATGGCCTGCAAATAAGCCAAGTCCGCCTGTTGAAGTGCCACCAGCCCAAACAGACACAAAACCATTGCCTCCGACAGCAACTCCGGTGGCCAGCCCAACTCCGAAGCTTGGAGGAGATTCAACCAAGCAAGCCGAAGAAGTCGTCATTCCGAATCTCGTCGGCCTATCCCAAGAAGACGCTCATCAGCAAACGCTGGCAGCAAGGCTGCACTATGAATTTTTCATTGAGGCAAACGATTTGCCGAAGGGAACCGTCATTAGACAAGACCCGCCAGCTGGCACCAAAGGCTTAGAGGGCGACAATGTCACCTTCTGGGTGAGCAAGGGTAATAATTAGAAGGTAATCTGGTTCAGTTCCACCTATAAACAGTAGTTAAGTGAGCCTAATTCAAAAAGCCTATAAGCCCCTATATAAAGGGACTTATAGGCTTTTATTCTCTAGTCGAGATCTGCTGCTGTTTACTTAAATGACGAACGTGAGCTGATAAAATGAAATTTTCCGACATGCTAAGTAGTGAATAGCTTAATGTCTTTCTGCACACACCATTTGAGATTTTGCGCTTCCATTCGCTCAAGCCGCAGGGTGCAGGGTCCCAATACGCGAAAGCCTGCAAAAATGCAGGCATTTCCCTCGAAGTCGGCTGAAAATGAGTAAAGCCTGCGATTATGCAGGCTTTTCGAGCGTTTCTATCAGCTGCTCCAGAAATAGCCCCAAAAGCCTGCATATTTGCAGGAATCTATTGATTTGGGCCTTTCCAGAATTTCGGCAAAATAAGCAAGATGAGCTGCATTACAATCTTTTCATTGAGGCAAACGATTTGCCGAAGGGAACTGTCATTAGACAAGACCCGCCGGCTGGCACCAAAGGCTAAGAGGGCGACAATGTCACCTTCTGGGTGAGCAAGGGTGATAATTAGAAGGTACTCTAGTTCAGTTCCACCTATAAACAGTGGTTAAGTGAGCCTAATTGAAAAAGCCTATAAGCCCCTATATAAAGGGACTTATAGGCTTTTATTCTCTAGTCGAGATCTGCTGCTGTTTACTTAAATGACGAACGTGAGCTGATAAAATGAAATTTTCCGACATGCTAAGTAGTGAATAGCTTAATGTCTTTCTGCTTTGAGATTTTGCGCTTCCATTCGCTCAAGCCGCAGGGTCCCAATACGCGAAAGCCTGCAAAAATGCAGGCTTTTCCCACGAAATCGGCTGAAAATGAGTAAAGCCTGCGATTATGCAGGCTTTTCGAGCGTTTCCATCCTCTAATCCAGAAATAGCCTCAAAAGCCTGCATATTTGCAGGAATCTATTGATTTGGGCCCTTCCAAGACCAAAAAGGATGCATATTTGCAGGAATTTAGCAAAATAAGAAACGTGGGCTTGCACACAAGGATGCTGACCTTAAGCAACTTCCCTGCTTAAGGACACCCCTTCCGCGCCCAGCCCATTCGTTGCTTTCGCTTCGCTCCCGCACTTCTCTGCTTTCGCTTCCGCGCTTCCCTGCTTTCGCTGCGCTCCCGCACTTCCCTACTTTCGCTGTGCTTCTGCACTTCCCTGCTTCGCCCCGCTCGCAGCAAGAATAAACCTCAACCTTTTACTGCTGATCCTACGGTTAACGCTTTTTCGACTTGCTCGCTGAACAGGACATAGACAAGTACAGTCGGCACACTGGCAATGGTCATTGCCGCGCCCATGGCTCCCCAGTTTGTTGTGAACTGGCCTTGGAAAAACAACAGCCCAAGCGGCAGTGTTTTCAGCGACTCTTTGGTAATTAGGATCAGCGCCATGGTGAACTCGTTCCACGCTGACAAGAAGACGAAGATAACCATTGTGGCAATCGCCGGCTTAATAATAGGCAAAATAATCGCATAAAAAGTTCGGTAAATGCTTGCCCCGTCCATACAAGCTGATTCTTCGAGCTCAACCGGAATGCTGCGGAAGAAACCGTAGAATACCATGCTCGAAAAGGAAATATTGAAGGCAATATAGGGAATAATCAGCGCCCAATACGTGTTGGCCAAGTGGAAATCGCGCACGAGAATGGCTAGTGGAATCATGATAACTTGTACGGGAATGAACATCCCGATAACGACGTAAATTCTAGCTGCTTCTTTCAGACGCCATTGCATTCTGGCAACCGCATAAGAGAAAGTTACCGCAAGGGCAATCGTTCCTACGACAGTAGCGGCGGCAACCAGCAAGCTGTTGCTGAAGTATACCGGGACATTGAATCTGGACCATGCATCCACATAGTTTTCGAAACGCAGATGCGTCGGGAGACCAAATGGATTCGTAACGAAGATTTCATTGTTATTTTTCAGCGAATAAAAGACCATCCATAGCAGCGGATATACCGACAATCCTGCATACACCCATAAGAAGATGCCCAGGAGCGGATTCTTTTTACGCAATTTGAGTATTCCGTTCATCTGTCATCCTCCTTAAAAGGTAATTCGTTCTCTAGCGATCAAACGGTTAATAGCCAATGTTACAATCAAGCACTCAATCACAAGGAAAGCTGCCGCAGCACTGCCATACCCGAACTCACCGACGCGGAAAGCAGAGCGATACATCAAGTACGTCAAGGTGTAGGTAGAATTCCCCGGGCCTCCGCCCGTCATAATGAACATGTTTGCGAAAGCATTGAGTCCGCCCGTAATCGCCAACACTAAGCAAAATTTGTATGTTTCAGCTAACATCGGAATCGTAATGGACCAATGCGCCCGCCACTTGGATGCTCCATCAATCCGCGCAGCTTCCAAATATTGCTCGGGAACTGACTTCACAGCTGCCAATAGGAGCGCGAATTGATAACCCATGTACTGCCAGGCATTGACGAAAGCAATGGCAAAAATCGCGGTTTTGCTGCTTGTCAACCAATCTTGGCGATAGGAGATCCCAAGCGCCTCGAACAATTTATTGAACAAGCCGTATTCACTGTTATACATCGCCAGCCAAAGCTGACACACAACCGTAATCGAAAGAACCACAGGAATAAAGTAGCTAATACGCAGAAACTTGCTTCCTCTGAACCCTTCGGCCACGGCAAAAGCAAGCACACTGCCGATTCCGATCTGAACGACGGCCAGGATACCTGCAAAAACAAGACCATTATAAAGTGAAGTGTAGAAAATGTTGTCTTGAAACAAGCGAATATAGTTGTCCAGATAAATAAAAGTGCCTTCGCTTAGTCCATCCCATTCGAATGTACTGCGATAAAACGTTTGTAAAATCGGATAAAACACAATAACTGTATACAAAAGGAGTGCAGGCAGTGTGAAGAGCATGATAGCTGCCTTATTTCCCATGAATTTGCGCATGTCATCACTTCCCTTTTTTAGTAGAAAACTCACACCGGTCTTGCGATCCAGTGTGAGTTTCCTTGTCCATAGAAACCTTGTTTATTTCGCGGTAACAGCTGCTTTATTCAAATCTTTCACGAATTGATCCGACGTGTAATTACCCGTCAACAGGTTCTGTGTAGCATCTTCCAATGCTGCTTTGAATTTTGGATTGGACAATCCCCATGAGAATGCCGTCGTGCTTGTCATTTTCGGAATATCTTTGGAAAGCTGCTCCATCATCGGCGGGAATTGCTTCACGATAGGCTTATCCACTTTTGTCGCTACGATCGGGTTGCCACGGTTCGTGTATTTGTATTCCGCGTACTTCAAGGAAATAAAGGATGCGACTTTGGCTGCAAGCTCTTTGTCTTTGGTGTTGGCCGATACGGCATAGCCGCCAGGTCCGCCGCTGCCGCTGAACGCTGTTTTGCCTTTTTCGTACGCAGCTGCATCCGCAGCCGGAAGGTACATGTAGCCGGCTTTATCGCCAAGCGCTTTGGTTGCTGCTTCAATTTCCCATTGTCCGTTAATGAACATGGCTGCTTTGCCTTCATGATAAAGCGCTGCCGCTTGATCGTAGTTCAAGTTCGTTGCGCCTTTAGGCAGCATCCCTGCTTTAACGAGCTCAATGATTTTGTCAGCAGCTGTTTTGTAAGCTGCGTCCTCTGCTTTGGCAAGACCTTTATCCAGTTTCGTCACGCCTGCAGGTTCTGCACGTGAAACGAACATGTCATAAAGGGCCACGCACGGCCATTTTTCTTTGGCAAAAATAGATAACGGCGTAATGCCTTTGCCATTGAACGCTTGGACCGCTGCCATCATTTCATCATAGGTTGTTGGCACTTTCACGCCATTTTTCTCAAACAATTCTTTGTTGTAGTAAAGAAGCGCTACTTCATTGCCGGCATAAGGGAAAGCATACGAGTGGCCATCATCTGTAATCAGTGTATTCATGGCACTTGGCTGCATTTTATCCTTGAAACCGAATTTCGTTACGTAGTCATCCAATACCAAAATATTGTTCGATTTTTTAAATGTATCAATAATGTCCAGCCCTGCTTGGAAAATGTCCGGCAAATTGCCTGTAGCAGCATAGGTCTTCAGCTTCTGACCATCATCTTGCGCTTGAATATCAAGCTCCAGCTCTACATTTGGCATTTCCTTCTTCAATTCGGCAACGGCGTAGTCATAAGGTGTTTTCGTATCTTCATCCGCATATTGCGCATAAATTCGAAGCTTAACCGGCTTGGCGTCCGATTTCACGGCTGCTGATGTTGCTGCTGCCGTAGCCGCCGGCGTCGTTGCGGTGCTTCCTTCTTTGGCTGTATTCGTAGAACCGCAAGCGGCAAGACTCGTAGCAGCAAGTAAGCTTACAAGCGTGACTGCCATTTTTTTCATTTGGTTGACCTCCCAGGCATTATGTGCATTTGTCTTCTTTACAACCCCAGTATAGAAGGAAATGAGCCTTGTGATAATGGAATAACTGCGGGCTTCTTGTAAAATCCGCACATTTGCGAATATCCCTTACAAACGATTATTTTCATACTCACTAGGAGAGTAGCCAAAAAACTTCTTAAAGCTTTTACTGAAATAGCTAGGATCACTAAAGCCAATTAGTTCGGCAATATCCGCTAGGCGCATGTTCCCTTTTCCGAGCAGATCCTTCGCTTTATGCATGCGGACATGCGTGACATAATCCGTTACAGTCATCCCGATTTCCTTCTTGAAGACAGCCCGAAGATAGCTGGGATTAATAAATACCTGCTGGGCGATTTGATCCAGTTGCAGCTCAGTGTCGCCATAATGCTGCTCAATATACTCCTTGGCGGATTGGGCAATCTTCGATGAGCGTGTCTTCCGATGCTTGCCGGTATAGACAATGGCTTGACGAAACAACTGCTTAATCCACTCGGATGTGGCTTCAATTGATGCCAACCGCTTAATTTCACTGTATGGGAAAAAGGCTTCGCCAAAGCAGTCCTCGATCGGATGTCCCGTTTCTGTCACATAAGACAAGCAGACCGAAATCAAGCCCATGCTGATGACATAGGTATACTCCAGAGACAGCCGCTGCTCACGAATGGATTGAAAGATTTCTTCCAGCTTAGCCTCAACCTTTTCCTCATTTTGCATGCGTAATTGCACAAGTAAATCCTCGTTCACCTCAGTCGGATAAAACGCTTGTCCACCGCTCTCCAGCGCACCTGAGCCATAGGCAATAACCCGATCATGTCCCAGCACAAATTTGTTCTGCAGCGCCTCAAGCGCCTCCAAATAGGAGGAACGAATCCCTTTATAGCCGGACTGACTTCGACCGACACCAACCGTAATCGTAAATTTCAAATATTTCTTGATGAGGAAACATAATTTCTCGTAGCCGCCCAGCGGCGGTGTTTCCAAACTCCCCTTCCCTTGATGCTCCACCAAGCAAATAATGCGCCCCTCTGGCCCATTGAAGATCAAATGATTTTCCGTTTCCTCCAATGCTTCATTGAGAATGTTCGTTACCGCATATTTCCACAGCAATCGTTCACTCACTTTATTCCATTTGAGGTCCAAATTATCAATCTCGATACAGGCCACGACAAAACAGGAGGAATCGAAGCATTCGCCGAACTGCCCAAGCTTTTGACGTGTCTCCTCATCGGAATGATTGTATTCACTACTCAGCAAATGATTCAGAAAGCTCTCTTTCATGAGCAGCTGATTTTCCTTCAATGTAGATTTCTCTTCCTGCACCCGCTGGTGCTCCTTTTGCAGCTTAAGAAGCGTCAGCGTAAGCTCATCTTTCGAAAATGGCTTAAGAATGTAATCCTCTACACCTAATTTGAGCGCTTTGCGTGCGTAATCAAATTCGTTATGACCTGTAATCAGCACGACACTGGTCGCAGGGTAGCGTTCTTTGAGCTGCTCCGTCAAACTGAGCCCGTCCATAAATGGCATCGTGATGTCCACGAGAGCAATGTCCGGTTGATGGATCTCAACCTGTTCCAGCGCCTCGAGGCCATTCTTGGCTTCTCCGCAAATTTCAAAACCGTAGGCTTCCCAATCCAAGGCCGTACGCAAGTATTCTCGAAAAATAGATTCATCGTCCACAATTAATATTTTCTGCATGTCTTATCCTTCCTCACTTTGAAAAGGCAGCCATAAGGTCACTTTGGTTCCCTGCCCCAATTGACTTTCAATTTGCAGCCCATACTCTTCGCCAAAATAGAGCTGGATGCGATCCTTGACATTGCGCAGCCCGTAACCGACCGCTTCCTGCTCTGTTTCCGGCTTGGACACCAGCGCTTCAAGCCGTTCAGGCGGCATTCCGACCCCATCATCACTGACGATGATCCGAATTTTCCCTTCGACGATTTCTCCCGTTACTTTCAGCAGCCCAAGACTCCCCTTCGTCTTCAAACCATGATAAATCGCATTTTCAACCAGCGGCTGAATGGTTAATTTCGGAATAAGACCCGTCAGCACTTCATTATGCATGTCGAACTCAAATGTAAACACATCGGAATAACGGATACGCTGAATGGATAAGTAATCCTTCACATTATGAACCTCTTCCTCCAGCGTAATCGTTTCTCGCCCTTTGCTCAGGGCAACCCGATAAAAGTCAGCTAACGCTTTGGTCGTTCGCTGCACATCTCTGGCGCGCCCCATCTCGGATAACGTATAAATAACGTCCAGCGTATTATACAGAAAATGCGGCTTGATCTGCGCCTGAATGAGCGCAAGCTCATATTCCCGCTTCTTCTTTTGCTCAAAATTAATGTTCGTCAGCAGCTCTTGAATTCGCCGAATCATCGCATTGAACCCTGAGGCCAATAGTCCGATTTCATCTTCAGAATCAATCTGAAATTCATGATCCAATGTGCCTTCCTTGACTTTCTTCATATGTTTGGTCAGCCCCATAATCGGCTTGGCGATTAATTGCGAAAGCATGCCGGCACCAAGCAAGGCAAAAAATAAGCAAACCAAACCAATCAGAACAATTAGCAGCGTAATCTTACGTGTATCAGCGGTCAACGATTCCAGCGGAGCCATCGAAATAAGCTTCCAACCAAAGCTTGGAACGTCAGAGCTGACAACGAGCGTTTTCTCATGTTGGAAGGAAGTCAGATCCGACGTATGCGTGCTGGACGTGATCCACTCCTTCATAGCCGGATCAGCGACTTCTTGAAGCACATCCTGCGGCTGCTGCGAAGAGACAACAACCCCGGTATCGTTGACAATAAAATAGCTGCCATCCTGGATAGAGCCGATTTTCTGATAAATCGCCGACAGCGAGCTTTCCTTGATGTTCAAAACGAGAATTCCCAGCTTCTGCCCCGTATAAATATTGACAATCCGCTTGCCCAGCGTCATGACAGTCTCATCCGAATCGTGCGTCAAATAATCGCGCCTCTGCATAGGAAACCAAATATTGTTGCCGCTGGAGCCGTCAATCTGCTTCAGCATCTCACTGCTGCGGACAAGCTCCAGATTCCGCTCCAGCAGCAGATTTGAGCCAAAAATACGATTGCTCGTGTCAATGAACGCAGCGGACTGCACATCCGGGAATACGAGCAAGGCAAAGCTCAATTGATTCGTAATTTGCGTATACATTTGCAAGCTTGTTTCCGGAGCCCCCTGCGTTTGCGGGTCTTCGACAATAACCTTGTTGAGATTTATCGTCAGCATATTGGCGCAGCTCTCCACATTCGTCAACATGCCTGTGATTCGCGTAATAATTAACGAGGAATTGTCGGAGACGTTTTTAATAGTCTTTTTGACAATTGCATCCGTATAGACATGATTGGACACAAACCCCAGCACAAACAGAGGGACAAAAATAAGCGGAAAATAGATGACAATGATTTTATACCAAATGCGTTGATTGCGAAACCAATGCAGCGAAAGGATATGTTGGTAAAATGGCATAACGGCCCCCTTATGCATAATTAATCACATTGTAAAGGATTCAGCTTAGCATTGAAATATCGCTTAATCAACTGGTTTTATCGAAGGCATCCTGATCCTGCAAGCGCGAAGTTGACGAACCCTTTATTGGATTTGAGCAATGAGAACCATAGCTATTTTCATATTGGATACAAAAATGGACGACTGATACAATAAAATTCAATACATATAATTCTCAGCGGAATTATTGGTTTTGTTATTGGAGGAGGTGATCAAATGCCCTATGAAGAGGCATTCATGGAATTGAAAGATGTGAGCGTGACCTACTCCGGCCCGCTGCCAGGCCAGCTTCACCACGTCTTACATCCACTAAACCTTCAAGTCAATGAAGGAGAATTCATCTGTTTGCTTGGTCCAAGCGGCTGCGGCAAAACAACCTTGTTGAACTGCATCGCCGGCTTCCAAACCTATGAAGGCACTATCACGCTGCAAGGTCAACGGATCACCAAACCTGGGAAGGAACGGGGTGTCGTTTTCCAGGATTATGCCTTATTCCCTTGGTTTACCGTCGAGCAGAATGTCGCGTTAGGTCCCAAAATGAACGGTTTGCCTAAAGCCAAACGCTCCTCTTTAACAGAGCACTGTTTGCGCTTGGTAGGACTGGAAAGCTTCGCCTCGTATTACCCGAACCGTTTATCCGGGGGGATGAAACAACGGGCCAGCCTTGCAAGAGCTTTAGCGAATGAGCCTTCCATCCTGCTGATGGACGAACCCTTTGCCGCACTGGATGAACAAACCCGAGAAACCATGCAGAGCGAGCTGCTGGAGATTAAAAGAAAGAGCGGAATCACTTGTATATTCGTCACACACAGCATTTCAGAGGCCTTATATTTGGCTGATCGCATTCTTGTTCTTTTGCCCAGACCTGGCCGCGTCGCCCTTGACCTTGCTTTGGATTTGCCGCACATCCGGGATCGAAATGATGATCGTCTTTTCCGCTATCAGAAGTTGATCCGTTCTGTACTCAGAGAGGAGCCGCCTGCACATGGAGAAAGCAAGCCCAGCAACCAAATCTTGGAACCCATCCTTGCCTCATATCCATAAAATCACCAAATCCCCCTTGCTCACTTACGGTGGAAAAACACTGGTGGGCTCCATTGGCATCATTATGGTACTCGCGATCTGGCTTGCCATCACTTGGCTAAAGTGGCTTCCGGCTGCCCTTCTTCCCAGTCCTCTGGAAGTTGCCGACACAGCAGCAAACATGCTGCGTAACGGATCGCTGATTACACATATACAAGCGAGTCTTCAACGCGTACTGCTTGGCTTTCTCCTCGCATTCATTCTCGCGCTTCCTCTTGGTGTTGCTTTGGGCACTTGGGAATTTCTACGAAATGCCCTCAATCCGCTCATCGAGCTCATTCGCCCGATTCCCCCAATTGCCATGATTCCTTTGGCTATTTTGTGGTTTGGCATCGGTGAAATGTCCAAAATCTTCATAATCGTTTATGGCGCTTTTTTCCCGCTCCTGCTGAATATCATTGGCGGTGTCAGCCAAACCGAAGCTTTGCACATCAAAGCGGCGCAATCCCTGGGAGCCAGTCGCTTCCATATTTTCTACTTCGTTACCTTGCGTGCTGCCATTCCGAATATTGTCATCGGTATGCGGTCCGGCATTTCCATGGCTTTTATTTGCCTTGTTGGCTCTGAGCTTATCGCCGCTAATGCCGGGCTTGGCTTTCTCATTCAAGAGGGCAGAGCCTTGTACAAAACAGACCAAGTATTCGTCGGTATGATTGCCATTGGTCTTGTGGGACTCGCTATCAACCGTTTGCTAATCGCTTTAGAAACCTATCTGATTCGTTGGAAATAACGATTTCATTCTGGAGGCCATAATCCTTATGCATGTATTCAACCCTAAGTCCACTCGCATTCTAACCATCACACTCTTCTTGCTGATCGCTTTATTGGTGACAGCATGCGGGCAAACCCAGCAAGCATCAGCCCCTACAGTTTCACCAGCCTCCGCCGCCCAATCTCCTGCAGCTCAATCCTCGGATAAACCGGCAGCCGCCTCTGCCACAAGCACTCCTGCGGCTGCCGCCAAGCTGGAAACGACTTCCCTCACCATCGGTTCCGGACGCGATCCGCAGCTCTCTCCGCTTCTGATTATTGCGAAGGAGCAAGGATTTTTTCAACAAGAAGGCTTGACCGTTGATATCAAACTGTTCGCGGCAGGGCCTGATGTCGTTTCGGCCATCGCTTCCAAAAGCATTCAATTGGGTTCCACAGGGGATATCCCCCCGCTAATTGCCAAAGCTTCAGGTTTGCCTCTCCAAGCGATTGCCCAGCATTCCGATATATCCGGCGTTCAAACCCTTGTCGTCAATCCGGATAAAATCAAAAAACCAGATGACTTAAAAGGAAAAAAAGTAGCCTATGTTTCAGGAACCGCATCAGAAGCCTTTTTCCTCAAAATTGTTGAAAAATACGGACTTGATCTGGGCACTATCCAATCTTTTAAAGTTGGCCCAACCGAAATTTTACCTGCATTTCAGAAAAAAGATGTCGATGCCTTCGTCATTTGGCAGCCTATTGCAGCTAAAGGCGTCAAAGAAGCAGGCGGTTTTCAACTTCTGACTGCTACACAATCATACATCCCTGGGGCCGAAGGACCTCAAGCCTTGTTCGCTTCCTACTCCCTGCTCGTCGGCCATAAAGACTTCTTAGACAAAAACCCGGAAACGACCAAAGCCGCACTCCGCGCTTTACGCAAAGCGGCAAGCTTCATCAAATCGAATCCCGACGAATCCGCAGCTTTCGTTAGCAAGACATTAGAAACCGATATCGAAACGATCAAAAGTATCTTCCAGCTAAACAAATATGCACTGGACATTACGCCTCAAGTTGTTGATTCCTTAACAAGCATCTCTACCTTTCTGCTCAAAAACGAAAAAATCAAAGCCATACCTGACTTAAAAGAGTTTATCCAAACCTCATTCTTAAAAGCGGTCGATCCCGCCTTAGTGACTTGGGCGCCGTGACTGGACAGGTTAGGGAAATGAACAAATTGGGGACATGAACAGAGTTTATGGGGCTGAGTAGTCTCAGGTATGACTGAATTCCCATAATTGGGGGAGCCACGGCTATCCCCGAGTTAGGTGGAACCGTTCATGGGACGAAAACCTGCGATAATACAGTTTTTCTCAACTGAATCGCATGAAAAAGTGGAAAAGCCTGCGATTATGCAGGCTTTTCCTGTTATTTCTTCCTATAATCAGGAAATCGCTTCAAAAGCATGCA
>NZ_MBTG01000010.1 GCF_002027705.1 Paenibacillus ferrarius
CAATGTCATTAAGTTAAGGCGCAGGGTTAAAATCAAAAAAAGAGCAGGTTATCTGAAAAGATAGCCCGCTCTTTTTTTGCATGAAAAAGAAAAAAAGAACTTGACAAGCAGTTGAAAGTGTGTGGCGAAGCCCCTTGAAAAACGAGGAGGTTACGCCAATGAATGAGTACGCGAATTCGCTAAAAGAAACGCTGACATCTCTCATACGAGAAATGTCAGCGCTACCCGCACCATATGTCAAAAACCCCGAAAGAGATTTTACCCGAAAGAAAAAGCTGCCCTTTGAAACGGTTATGCAACTCCTGATCTCGATGGGCGGTAACAGCATCTATAAGGAACTCTTGGAGTCGCAGGGCTATGATGTAAACACCGCAACCACTTCTGCTTTTGTTCAGCAGAGGAATAAAATCCTGCCGTCTGCTGTGGAATTCCTGTTTCACGAATTTACTCAATCGCATACGGATATCAAAGACTACCACGGGTATCGATTACTTGCGATTGACGGTTCGGATTTACATATCGCAACGGACCCTGCCAACACGGACACCTATTTTCAAAGTCAACCGAACACGAAAGGCTACAACCTTTTGCATTTGAACGCAGCCTATGACCTCTGCAACAGACTTTACGTGGATGCCATTGTTCAGCCGCGAAGATTGAGTAGCGAGGGAAGAGCACTTGCAGCTATGGTTGATCGTTCCCCCATCAAAGGTAAAATCATTGTTATTTCCGATCGAGGCTATGAAAGTTACAACAATTTCGCGCATATTGAGCGCAAAGGATGGAACTACGTCATACGGGTAAAGGATTTGGATTCCAATGGTATTCTTTCGGGCTTGCGTTTGCCCTCTAGCGGTTCGTTTGATATTGAAGTTCATCTGACACTCACAAAAAAACAAACCAAAGAGGTCAAGGCTCATCCCGAGATTTACAAGTTCATCCCTTCCAAGTCAACATTTGATTTTTTGGATTTGCATGAAAACTTGTATTACCCGATTTCCTTTCGGGTTGTTCGTTTCGTCCTGCCAAGTGGCGCCTATGAAACTGTCATCACGAATCTTTCTGCCGCAGATTTCCCACCCGATGAACTGGAGTCCATTTATAACATGCGATGGGGCATTGAAACCTCTTTCAGAGCGTTGAAATACACCGTCGGATTGACGAGTTTTCACGCAAAGAAACAAGAGTCCATCATCCAAGAGATTTTCGCAAGAATGATCATGTACAATTTCGCTGAAATGATGACCTCACACGTCGTCATTTCCCAAATGGATAAACGGCACCACTACCAAGTCAACTTCACGGTTGCCGTTCACGTTTGTAGATATTTCCTGCGTTCAAAAGATGATGAACCCCCGCCCGATGTTGAAGCGTTGATTCACAAAAACATTTTGCCGATTCGACCCATCCGCCCAGGACAGCAGAATACGCGCAAAATCCGCTATAAATCAGCTGTTAGCTTCGTCTACAGAGTAGCATAAATCGTTTAACAAGACCATTTTTTTAGCGGATATTCCATCCGTTTGTTTGCTGTGCGCTTTTTTCCTTGTTTGCATAAAAAACAAACGGCACAGGGATTTTTCCCATGCCGTTTTCGGATTCATCTTTATTCCGTATTTTGTCTTTGAACTTATCTTAATGACATTGAGCAGACGGCTCCTTCTTTTTTTATATTAAACGTAAAGCGATCATTGCAAAAGGGTACAAAATAAATAGTGTTCATAGTCGGAATCGTACAAACGGGAAGTCGAAAACGGAGTAGTGACGGTTCCGCCTAATTCCTATAATGAAAGTGTAAGCAACCAATAGATGCCATGAAGTGGAGGAAGTGTGCATGATGACACAGCAAATAACGAATAAATCCTCAACCAGTAAAAGGACGAGTAGATGGAAAAACTATTTTCCGCTTTACCTTTTGATGATTCCGGGCGTGCTTTATTTGCTCATTAACAATTATGTCCCGATGTTTGGTGTTATTATCGCGTTTAAAGATATCAATTATCAGGCAGGCATTCTCGGCAGCGATTGGATCGGTTTTAAAAATTTTGAATACTTGTTCAAAACGAAAGATGCCTTAATTATTACGCGTAATACGATTCTGTACAATTCGCTTTTTATCGTTGTACACACGGTAATTGCCATTTTTGTTGCCGTTTTGCTGAATGAAGTGAAGAAGAAGATATTATCCCGATTTTATCAAAGTGTCATTTTACTCCCTTATTTGATTTCAATGGTCATTGTCAGCTATCTCGTCTACTCCATGTTAAGTGTCGAATCAGGCTTGATGAACAAAGCCATCCTTCCACTGTTCGGCATTGACAGCATTTCTTGGTATTCAGAAGCAAAGTACTGGCCGTACATTCTGACACTGGTGCATATCTGGAAAGGTGTTGGATTTCTATGTGTGGTTTACTTGGCATCGATCATCAGCATCGACACGGAGTATTACGAGGCAGCGACATTGGACGGCGCTTCAAGATGGTATCAGATTCGCTCCATTACCATTCCTTTAATCATGCCTGTCATTATTATGATGACCTTGCTGGCGATCGGGCGTATTTTTTATTCGGATTTCGGCTTGTTTTATCAAGTGCCAATGGATTCAGGCGCGTTGTCCAAAACGACAAATGTCATTGACACCTACGTGTATAGAGGTCTGATGAACCTTGGGGATATCGGAATGTCATCGGCAGCCGGTGTGTACCAATCGCTTGTCGGATTCGTGCTGGTTATCGTATCCAACTATGCGGTGCGCAAATTCAGCAAAGATAATGCCTTATTCTAGAGGGGGAAAAAATTCATGGCACAAGATAGTAAAGCGCTGCAGTGGACAGCTCATATCGTTCTGATTGCATTATCGGCTGTAAGCCTGCTGCCTTTTTTACTGCTTATTATGTCCTCCATTTCAAGTGAGACAAGCATTCTTCAACATGGATACTCTCTTTTTCCGCAAGAATATAGTTCCAAAGCGTATGTCTATTTATTGGATCACTGGCAAGAGTTGGGTCGCGCGTATGGGATTACCGTTTTCATCACGGTAGTGGGTACCGCTGCCAGCTTGGCCATTACGTCCATGCTGGCGTATCCGATTTCTCGTCAAGATTTGCCATGGAAGAAATTTTGGGCATTTTTTGTTTTCTTTACACTATTATTCAATGGCGGCCTTGTCCCTACGTACTTGATTTATACGCAAGTTTTACATATGAAAAATACGATTTGGGCGCTGCTTATTCCTGGACTGCTCATGAACGGATTTAACGTCCTGCTCGTCCGCACCTTCTTCATGACTTCCATTCCGCCAGCGCTTATCGAAGCGGCCAAAATCGATGGGGCGGGTGAAATCAAAACGTTCTACAAAATCGTCCTCCCGCTATCGCTTCCAATTATGGCAACCATCGGTCTTTTCGAGGCTATCTTGTACTGGAATGATTGGTTTAATGGCATGACCTATGTGACCAACCCGAAACTGTTTAGCATTCAAAATATTTTGAATCGGCTCATCCAAGATGTCCAATTCTTGAGCAGCAACTCCGACGTGGCTTCGGGTGCTGGAGCGAAGGCTGCTGAGCTTCCAAGCACATCGGTAAGAATGGCGATTGCTGTCGTTGGTGTACTTCCGATCCTGGTGGCTTATCCGTTCTTCCAGAAGTATTTCGTCAAAGGAATTACAATTGGTTCTGTAAAATAGAGAGAAATGACAGGAGGATGAGGTTATGAGAGCAGTGATGCTCATGTTCGATTCTTTAAATAAACATATACTGCCGAATTACGGCTGCAATTGGATTCACGCTCCCCATTTTCAACGTCTATCTGAGCGGACGATGACATTCGACAAATGCTACGCCGGCAGTTTGCCCTGCGTGCCATCACGGCGTGAGCTGCATACAGGACGTTACAACTTTTTGCATCGAAGCTGGGGGCCGCTTGAGCCATTTGACGATTCGATGATCGATTTACTTCGGAAAAGCGGTGTGTATACGCATTTAACGACCGATCATACTCATTATTTCGAGGACGGGGGAGCTACGTATCACACAAGGTACAATTCGTGGGAATATGCCCGCGGTCAAGAGGGAGATCCGTGGAAAGGAAATGTCGAGGATCCACACATTCCGGAAAGCTTGAGCGGTCCTAAGCAGGGCGATTTATGGAGGCAGGATTGGGTGAATCGGCAGTATTTGGATAGCGAAGAGAAGATGCCGCTAGCGGTAACGGTCAATCGGGGGATTGAATTCATCGAGAAAAACCGCGATCAAGACCGCTGGTTTTTGCAAATCGAAGCTTTCGATCCGCATGAGCCTTTTTTTACCCAGCCTAAATATAAGGATTTGTATCCTCATGCTTATCAAGGCAAACATTACGATTGGCCGGATTATTCGAAAGTTACGCAGCAGCCGGAGGAAGTTCAGCATATGAAATATGAATATGCGGCGCTCGTCAGCATGTGTGACGAATATTTGGGTAAAGTGCTGGACGCCTTCGACCAGTACGACCTTTGGAAAGATACGCTGTTAATCGTGAATACCGATCATGGATTTTTGCTAGGTGAACATCGCTGGTGGGGCAAAAACATCCAACCTCTCTACAATGAGATCACGAACCTCCCGCTATTTATCTGGGATCCCAGATACGATGTGCGAAGCAGGAGAACAGACGCACTCGTTCAAACGATCGATCTTCCTCCAACGCTGCTCGAGTTTTTCGAGGTAGACATTCCTGCCGATATGCAAGGCAGTTCCATCCGCCCGATTATCGAATCGAATAGTCCCATTCGTGTAGCTGCTTTATTTGGCATACATGGCGGTCACATTAATTGCACTGATGGAAGGTACGTGTATATGAGGGGACCTAAGGACATAAACAACGGCCCGCTGTATGAATACACGCTGATGCCGACGCATATGCATCATATGTTCAATCCGAAAGAGTTTGCCGGAATGGAACTCGCCGCTCCGTTTTCGTTCACGAAAGGGTGTTCCGTGATGAGGCTCCTAGCGTCAAATTTTTTGAACCCGTACCTATACGGTGATTTATTGTTTGATCTTGAAACCAACCCGTCACAAGAGACCGTCATAGCTGATCCGGTGGTGGAGGCGACCATGATTGGCCACATCGCAAGGCTAATGCGGGAGCATGATGCACCGGTCGAGCAGTATGCGCGTATCGGAATTCCGAAGGACGGAATGGTGACGGTAGAGGAACTTGAACGTGAAAAAGAAACGAAGCGAAGACAAAACGAAGTAGATTTGGGGCTAAAAGAGCGATGGATCGGGAAGTCGAAAGAAGCCTTTTTCACCCTGAGCTGCCTGACGCCGAAGCCGATGCGATCAATGCTGAACGTGAAGCTGGCAACGATGGTACAGAGCAAACCATTGCCGGAAGTGAGTGAAGATGACGTTCTCCAGCTTGCTACGAGCTTGTTTGGCAATCAAGCGCCACGACTTGTCGGTTTTCTGAAAATGCTTTTGGTCTAAGGGATGGCGGAGTGGATAAAACACATAAAGGAGTTTGCCAGATGAAGGATGAAGGACGAAAACCTAACTTCTTGTGGATTACATTGGAAGATACGAGTCCGAGAATGGGCTGCTACGGAGACCCTTTGGCGCGTACACCCCATATAGATCGCTTAGCCCAAGAGGGAACTTTGTATCGGAACGCATTCGCCACGGCAGGAGTATGTGCGCCAAGTCGATCTGCGGTCATTTCGGGAATGTACCAAACAGCGATAGGTACGCATCATATGCGAACAGCACATACGAATGTTCATACGCCTGAGCTGCCGACGCCCTATTATGCAGTCCCCCCTGCTCATGTCAAAACGATTTCCGAAATCATGCGGGCAAACGGATATTATTGTACAAACAATGCGAAAACAGATTATCAGTTTCAGCCGCCTCTAACGGCATGGGACGAAAATGGCAAGGAAGCCCACTTCCGCAAACGGGAAGACGGTCAGCCCTTCTTCGCCGTATTTAATTATGACGCTACGCATGAAAGCGGCATGTGGCCGGCTGAATTTATGAGGCAATTCATGCCTAACTACGAAGAGAGACCGCTCATTACCAACCCGGATCAGGTTGAACTTCCACCCTACTTGCCGAATACGCCGAAATCGCGAGCAGCGCTTGCCAGACATTATGATAATCTGGCTAATGCCGACGAGTACGTAGGTCGAATTCTTCAACAGCTTGAGGAAGATGGATTGAGTGACAATACGATCGTTATGTTATGGAGCGACCACGGAGAAGGATTGCCGCGCGCCAAGCGCTGGACGTATGATGCGGGAATTCGCGTGCCGCTTATCGTCAAGTGGCCCGAAAAGGTGGAGAAGGGCCAAATCAGCGAACAACTGGTCAGTATGATCGACTTGGGACCCACGGTGCTCGCCTTGGCTGGGATACCCGTTCCCCAGCATATCCAAGGTCAGTCGTTCATGGGAGAGCATGTCGAAAAGAGAGATTATGTATTTGCCACACGTGACCGTTATGACGAAGCGTATGATAAGGTTCGTGCCGTAAGAGATACGCAATTCAAATACATTCGTAATGATTATCCCGACCAGCCTTACCTTCAGTGGATCCCGTTTAGTCATTTCCACCCGATATGCCAGGAGCTATGGAGGTTACAATTGGCGGGCGAATTAGAGGGCGATAAGCAAGTACTCATGCAAAATAAGCGACCTCCGGAGGAATTGTATGACTGTTTAAACGATCCACATGAACTGAATAATTTGGCGGACGATCCATCGTACCGGACTGTACGGACTCGTTTGCGCAAAGAGCTTGACGATTGGTGCGGTAAATACGACGTTTGGGGTGATATTCCGGAGACACAAATGGTTGCGGCCATGTGGCCGAGTGGCATTCAACCGCAAACAGCTAAACCTCTCTTCATCCCGATCAATAGCCAGTTGCCGGGTAAAGATGCGATGGATGAAGGGACCTTTAAAGAAGCGACAGCGCTCATGCTTTATTCAGCTACACAGGGTGCTTCCATTGCGTATACGACCGACGGAGATTTGAATCCACGCTGGCAGCTGTACACAGGCCCGATCATCTTAACCGCAGGTCATGCACACATTCGAGCGATTGCGGTTAGAATTGGTTATAAGGATAGTGAGGTGGCTGAAGCTTCTTTTGTTGTTGAATGAGGTAAGACGAATCATATATTCCATCCATGATGTGATATATTTCACATGAAAATTGAGCCCGATCCTCTACACTAAAGGAAAAGAGTTTGCTGGAGGTGTGGGTATGGGGATCGCCAAGCCGGAACAGATTTGGGAACGAGCGATGGAAGCGGGAGAGAAAAAGGTCCATTTACCTTTATACGGACAACTTGTATTAGGTTTTGCGGGTGGTGCTTATATCTCTCTTGGATTTCTATTGTACATTAGAGTTAGTGCTGCCGTTCCTGCTCCCTGGAGTGATTTTGGCAATTTTATAGGGGCCTGCGTGTTTCCGCTTGGTCTTATTCTAACATTGCTTGCAGGAGGGGAGCTGCTGACAGGGAATATGATGGCTGTCCCCGTGGCGTTCATTTCACGGCGAGTCAAGTTGCTTGACGTCTTTTGCAACTGGGCGGTTATCACAGTTGGCAATATGCTTGGGGCGATGTTCATTGCTTATGCGTTTGGACATCTAGCTGGGTTAACTGAGCATGGTGTTTATTTAGCTAAATTAGTGAAAATCGCCCATGCCAAGATGGATGAGCCTTTTATCATAGCACTGCTATCGGGTATAGGCTGCAACTGGTTAGTTGGACTTGCCGTGTGGTTATCATATGGGGCTGAGGATAGTGGAGGCAAGATGTGGGGGATATGGTTTCCCACAATGGCTTTTGTAGCGATTGGATTTCAGCATGTAGTGGCGAATATGTTCGTCATTCCAGCAGCTATTTTTGCCGGTCAAGCTACGTGGATGGAATATCTGCACAATTTTGTCCCTGTATATATTGGAAATTCAATCGGGGGTGCTGTGTTCGTAGCGGGAATGTATGGTTTGGTTTATCGGAATCGCTTGAACCCTTGAAAGCATGAAATACTATAAAATAACCAGCAGCGCAGGAGGAAGCTCCAGCACTACTGGTTATTTTGGCATATAGGAGTTCCGTTGTTCGATCTTTTATATTTGATGCTTGTCGGTTATCCAGCGTTTCCAGAAAGTTAGGTTAGGTTCAATAAGTGGTTTGCATAGACGGCGTACCCATCCTTGCAACAGCAACCAAGTCATCGCGGGGGCAAGCAGTAAGACCAGAGCTATCTGTACGGCAGTATGAACGTAGGTGAAGAGCCCCATAGAAATGGCTGTTTTCGTTATGAGCGCGTGCAGTAAAAACACATAGACCGTATGTTTGCCCCATTCAGTGAGCAGGGATGGAGTCCGTGGTACGAAACGCAAGAAGCAGCAAGAGGCGACTATTTCCAACAGATAGATGCCCAAACGATACCCACCGGTATACCAATGAATGGAAGCCAGCTCAATATAAGTAAAACTGCTGTATAACCATTTGGGATCAAGCAACATGACGTGCAGCAAGAACAGAATACTCAACAGGAGCATGGCACTAACGTATTTATTCATCCGAAAGATCGTTTTAAGGATTCTATCCCATTGAAGATAGTAACCAGCTAAGAAGAAAGGGAAGAAAACGATCGTTCTAGAGAAGCTAAGCATTGTTCCGCTAAAAGGAGCATAACCGACGAGCAGGCCAAGAATAATCGAAATCCCAAGTGGATGCTTCATTTTGCTGAAGAGCAGAAGGAGCAGTCGCCAACAAAAGTGGCTGAATAAAAACCACAACAAGGAATACGGAATAAAAAAGGAATAGCGGACACTCGGCGCGTGGAAAGCCAGAGCATCCAGCAGGGAGTAGAGGCTTTGAAAGATAAGGTAATGATAGAAAATTAATTGCAGGCTTTGAATACCGGAGACGTCAAGCTTGAAATTTCGGGAGAAATATCCGGTAACCATGACAAACATCGGGATATGAAAGGTGTAAATCCCCAGATACAAGACATGCAATGCTGCATTTTGTTGAACAAGAGGCTCTATGCAATTGGCAATGACCACAAACAAAATGAGGAGAAACTTAGTGTTTAACATGAACGTATTCGTAGCTGTTTTGTCTTCTTTATCCACAATCATTACCTCCATGAGGGTAGCAATTTCTTCTTCTTTAATGTAAACCTGGCCTCATGAAGTTGCTGTGATGTAAGTCACGAAACAGAAAAGAACGCAGGTTCCATGGCGCTTTTCGTACAAGCTGTGATATATCTCACAGAACCTGAGTGATTTAAGTACTATAGTAGAAGCAGCTTATTAGAAAGAGAGCTGAGGATAATGATCACATGTGAGCAATGCGGTACGACAAATGGCTTTAGGAAGCTAGGCAATAGTTGGATCTGTGAGGATTGTAAAATTGGTGAGGTGAAGACGACTCTGAAGAGCAAAGACGGCGTAGTCACTTTGGTTAGAGAGAAAATAACAGGTTGTGAAGTCCAGGACGAGTCATCGTCAAGGATGAATGAGGGTTAATTTCTAATACGAAAGAGATTACGATAGAACAAGAAAGAACCCGCTGCTATGCATGCCATAGTTACGGGTTCTTTTTGCTGTATGACTTCCTGTATAATAGATAGAAACGCATAGTGCTGAATTAATTTAATGAGCGCTGAAGGAGAGATATCACCATGGACAAGCAAGTATCTGTAATGGGAAGACCCGTGACATTTAGTTTGATTGGAGGGGCTGGCTTTCGGGCGCAATATTTTTTGCGTATCGCTCAGGCACTGCCGGAACGATTCCGAGTTAGCGGTATGGTTGTAAGAGATGAATCCAAAGGCAAAGAGATGGAAGCGAAATGGGGGACGGCAACATACCGTAGTCTGGATCAGCTGCTGGTTCATGAAAAGCCGGACTTCATCGTCCTTTGTGTAAGCGCCTCCGCAAGTTTGGATTATTTGTTGCAATTAGCCAATTTAGATATCCCAGTCTTGTTGGAAACACCGCCTGCTCCTGATCTGCAAGGGCTTGAACGGCTTCATGAAGAATTGACTTTGCAGGGGGCTCGTATTCAAGTAGCTGAGCAGTACCATCTGCATCCTGTCCAACAAGCACGTATGGCACTTATTCAATCAGGTCGATTGGGGAGAATTACCGAAACGAGTGTGTCGATTTCGCAACTTTACCATGGCGTTAGCTTAATTCGGAAGATGCTGGGAGTTGCTTACGAAGAAGTTAAAATCAAAGCGATGCGATTCGAATCGAATTGGGTTCAAGGCCCCACACGCAGCGGTCCACCGACCGTAGATAACATGATTCCGCTCTCCAGAGATCTGGCTTGGTTGGATTTCGGTGATCGTTTGGGTATTTACGATTTTACGAAGGATCAGCATCGTTCATGGATTCGCTCGAATCATTTGTCTGTCAGAGGTGAACGTGGAGAAATTTTCGATCAGAGAGTGCTTATTCAACAAGAAACATGCACACCGCTTCAACTGGAGCTAAAGCGTATGAACAAAGGTGAGCTTGAGAATGCAGAAGGATATTTTCTGCAAGGGATCATTTGCGGAGAACAATGGATCTACGAGAATCCGTTTGCTCCAGCTAGATTGTACGATGATGAAATAGCGATAGCCAGCTGCCTGCAGAAAATGGCTGATTACACGTTTGGCGGAGCTAGCTTTTATAGTCTCAATGAAGCTTCACAGGATCATTATTTGGGCATGATGATTGAGCGAGCGATTCAAACTGGCGAAACCATAACAGCAACGCCTAGATGTTGGGCTCTGGATAAGTAAGGCAATAAGAAACCTCCAGCCCCACGTGTAACTTGGGACTGGAGGCTAGGCCTCGTGAAGTTAGTTGGATCCGTAGACCTCAAACGCACCGATTTTAAAAGATTTGGCTGCAGGGACAGCATTCAATCCGGTGAATCCTTGTCCTGAGCCACCGCTGCCTACTTGCGGAGCACCAGGCCGCTTGCCGGACATGACAATTTTCACATAGCGTTTAGTGACGGTATTAAAAGCAATATCACTCATTGTCGAGCCGTAAGGGTTGGTTGCCGTAGCGACAGTCTGCCATGTTTTGTTGTCATCGGATACTTGGATTTTGATCTCTTGCGCATAGTTTTCAAAGCCCCATCTGGTGATGGTTCGATTGATTGTTTTAGACGCTCCGAGATCGACCGAAAGCCACTGCGGATCGTTGCCGGATGTGTCTTTCGAATTGCTTTGCCATTCGGTGAACACGCTGTCATCCACCGCATTTTTCGCCGGGAAGGATGAGGACTCTGTAGACGATACAGCAGTCTTTTTCCCTTTGGCCAAATCGAGCGTTGTTGGCGTCGGATTTTTTTTGGTCATTATGTTATTGTAGCAATTCAGCGAGATGACCGGTGCAGCTCCGTTAAGATCAGAGACAGCATACTCGGCGGTAAGGGTTCTTTGTTCGCCTGGCAGCAGGACGAAATAGTTGTCTTCCATTTTGACCGGCGCTACAAGATCGCCTCCCGTGCCTTTCTTGATCTTGGCGAAAACCGCGAAAGCAAGGGAACTGCCGTTATTTTTGACCGTATACGTGAGCGTTTGTTGAGAACCTGTTGTCACAATCTTGCTGCTGACGAGCTGCAGGTCAACCGGGTTCAAGCTTTGCAATTCCGTGAAGTCGGCATATTGATCTTGAGGCGTGTAATTCCAATCGTGATTCTGATAGCGGACCAGATCTTTTTTCTTCGTTTGGGCGTAGGTGTTCACACTGATCAGCTGGTTGCTCGCATCGCGCAGTTCCAAACGAATGAAATAGGTAGGCGATAGATTAAGCGAATCTTCATTCAGTTTGTTCACGATCGTAATGCCGCTCGCCGTCTTGATTTTACCGCCGAAATTGATGGTTTCATAACCAACCTTTTTAGGCGTTCCGCCCACAGCCGGACTTGCTCCGTCGGGAGAAACGTTCAGGTTATTGAACGCTTTGTCATACACTTTGGTACTGTCGATATTGTAGACTTTGACACTAGCTGTCAAGCCCGAGTAAGCATCTTTCGTGCTGTTGAGAATCTTAACTTCCTTCGAGCCGTAATCGAACATGATGTGTACCGGCTCATTCGCTTTCTTGACCCCGAAGTAAGATCCGTTCGGATTCAAATAAAAGTCGAATAAATTCCAGTATAAGCTTGGGAATGAATTGTTGAGCATCCATTGAATCCAGCCTGACGCTTTGGTGTATTTGTTGGCGTTCACGGCTTCGAATTGTGCGCGCTGTGCGTCATATTGCTGCACTTGCGCTTTAATATTGAATTCTTCCAAATTAGTGGATGAACCATAGTGGCTGTCCAGCGCTTTCTGGAACACGTCCAACTTCCCGAAAGCTTCTCTCGATGCATGGTAATTCCACTGTTGATAGTTGTCTCCGCCTACGTTGTAAGGCCAGAGTGCGCTTGCAGGGAGAATTTTCTTTAAGGTTTCCGTGACAGGCAAACTTGGTCCAGGACCTGCTTCCGATGTAAATCCGAATGCTCCGCCTAGCTTCATATCTTCGAAATACATCGCCGGCGGCGCGTAATCATAGGTAGCATCCATGTGCATACCACCCACTGTACCGGTTAATTCTGCAACTTTGGCAGAGGCGCTTGAAATGATAGCGCTGAAATCCTCCCAATGCATCTGATGTTCCAAATCCAAATACATCTGCTCGATAAATTTACCGCGAGCTACCGTCGAGCCTGGCGGCTGGCCGTCCATATTGCCATACGAAGGCGGATTATCGCTTCCGTTCAACCAAGCAATCATGCTCGGATGTACTCTTAATTCGCGAAGCTGCGAGTAGAGGGATGCTCCGGCGATTTTTGCTTCGTTATCCGTGAAGGAAGCAGGCTGCTGCCATCTGTCGCAGCATACCCAGCCCGCCATGAACAGGATGCCGTTCTCGTCCAAAAGCTGGAGCAGCTGATCATCATTGAACTTGCCTTCGTCGCGAATGGTGTTCAGGCCCATATCTTTGACATATTGAACGACCGCGTTGTTCGCATTCTGGTCACGGCGCAGAAGAAGATCAGTAGGCGAATATCCACCCGCCTTGATGAGAACAGGCTTGTGGTTTATATAGAATTGCACCATATCTTTGAGCGGCGGATCAACCGAATTGGAAGGGGATACATTCATTTCCGTTGAAACTTCACGGATTCCGAATTTTTGTACCACACGATCGGAGACTTTGCCGTTTGCATTAAAACTAAAGTCAACTGTATACAACGGGTGATCGCCCATATTGATCGGCCACCAGAGTTGAGGACTGGCGACATTGATCCCTAGGAAGGAGACTTCCTGATCTTTGGCGGAAGCTTTTACAGTAACAGTCTTCGAAATACTTGTAACGGCAGCGCCTGAAGGGTCTTTGATGGTGGCATAGACGGACCCTGTTACGTCCGCTTTGCTCGTATTGCTTAATTCCACGTAGGCGTTGAGATGAGCGGCAGCAAGATTAGCATCCACAGTTGAGGTAACAAACGGGTTGCGTGTTTTTACGGTGTCACTGGTTTTAATAAGGACATCGCGCCAAATTCCCATGTTGTTATCCGCCGGCCTTGGGACCCAGTCCACCCAATAGATGGTCAAGTCTTTCACATAATCAGGCCGTGTGACTTGAACGGCGAGCGTGTTTTTGGTTGAGCCGTCAGCGGTCACATTATCGGTAATATCCAATTCATAGCTGCGGAAGGAGCCGATGGTATCCGTGCTGTTGGCGATTTGTTTGCCATTGAGCCAAATGTCCGCTTTATAGTTGATGCCTTGGAAATTGACGGCAATTTTCTTGCCGGCCTCTGACGCTGGCAGTGTAAATTCCGTGCGATACCACCATGGCACAGTGAATCTGCTTTCGTCGATATAAGCCATATTCTGGCCAATGTAGGGATCTTTAATATTGCCGGCATTAACTAACGCTCCCAGAACGGTATTGGGAACCGTCGTGCCGAACCAACCGGATGTTGCGAAGCCGGATGTTGAAATTTTGGATCCGCTTGCTGTTGCAATGGCTGATGACTGAATATTCCAGTTCTGGCTTAATGGAAAAACATTGGATGCAGTGCTTGCGCTTAAAGATTTTGCTGTGACATCCGCTTCTATGCCAACCTCGGCCGCTTTGGCTGTTCCTACCTGAGCCGTTGGCGTACCTGCTGCAACGAATAAAAGCGCTAACATAAAACATAATGATTTCCTGAACGCTTTGCCAACATGCATAGATTTACCCTCCTATTTACTGAATGTGTATTCTTAAAACGCTTTAACTTTCCAGCGTAAAAGAAATATAAACTGCGCTGGGCATCCCCCCTTTCAATGAAAACAAGCGCACCACCACCGCTCCTCTCCTTTGGATCTCCAACTAGCTTAATACCATAATATTGGAAATGGGCAGGGGATCAAATTTATTATCTTGACCTAATTATGGACAATCCCGACTTTTTAACAGGTTTCTCGAGATTTGGACAAAACAGCCCGCAATACCTACTTTCTCCAAGGAGGTACCCGGGCTGCGCTATTTGGAAATATTCTGGGTTTCGGTGTCGTATTTAGACGGCCTTCTCTGCCGTTTCTTGAGTTCGTGGACGGAAATGATAATAAATGAAATCAGACTGAATACTCCGCAAGCCTGCATGAATAGAGAGAAAGGTGCCGTTTGGACGGTTTTGAAGAAAAGGGCAAACAAACCTGCGTTCACGGCTACCCCAAGGAAGGTACAGGACATAAACAATCCGGATGTTCGACCTGCCTGCTCCGGGCGATGGGAAGTGAGCAGGAACGAATGAGCTACCACGCCAAAAATCTGACCGAACAAGAGCATGGAAGAGCTGGCGGCAATAGAGAAAGACAAGGAGGGAAACCAACTCATGGCGAACAAAGAAACAGAAATCAGCAGGCTGGAGGCGGCAAGGAGCTGGAAATCCGCCATTTTCTTGCGCAATCGGCCGATGAGCAGGGTTCCCGCGAAGGCGCTGATTCCATTAACTAGGTAAAACAGGCTAAGTCCAGCCTGATCCATATGGTATATGCTTCGAGCTGCAGCCGCAGGGAATAGGTTAATGACTCCGGCACCCAGATTAAGGAAGAACACAGAGACGAGCAGGATCCACTTCACCTTCACCGTGCTTAAGGAAGGAGGAGAGCTTTCGGGTTCTTTAAGCGCGTCTTCCGCAAGTGACGGAACTTGAGGTCGCAACCAAAGGGCTAATATACCGAAGGATAGAACAAAACTAAAAATATCAATCAGAACGATGATTCGAAATGAGAGCAAGATTAACAGCAAGGAACCGAACATGGTTCCAACAATGTGGGTTGCCCAAGTTATGTTAGACAGAAGCGACATGGCCGGTACCACTTGCTGCGTCTTTAATCGGCGAAACATACTCGATTGAGCTGCCGTAAATAAGGGGTTCAAGAAGCTTAATCCTATGATTACACCAAGGGCTATAATGACTTGGAAGCTATCGCCCATATCCGCCCATATCAGTAACGGAATTAATAATAGTGAGCAAATAATATCCAATACAATTAGGAGGGGGACACTTCTGAATCGGTCCGACAAGGGGGCGAGCCATTTCCCCCCAATCATAATGGGCACATACACGCACATGATGGTCCAGCCTAATAATGATCCGGCCCCGCCTTGCTTGTCGAAGATCTCGTAGACCGCGCCTGCGCGGAACATCCAGTTCCCCAGTTGACTTAACGCATAGGCCAAATAAAGAGGCCATAAAGATCTGAGCACCTCCAGCGTGCTGGAGGAGGGTGCCGATGCCTTGGTTGTCATTAGGAAACGAGCTCTTCTTCTATTTCTAAAAGTAAATGATTCAGGGCTTCCGAGGAGCCGAAATTTTCTCTAGCCGTGCGGAGCTGTTCGAGCGCCTCATTCAACTGCCCCTGCTTCCGATAAAGCATACTCAGATTCATATAAATATCAGGATCCTTCTGGAGTTCAAGCGAACATTCCAGATCTTTCCGACAATCTTCGTACCTCTCATCGTGGAAATACATGATTGCTCTGTTGTTATAGGCTTCGCTTAACTTAGGATTTAAGAGAATGGCATGATCTAAATCCTGGGCGGCTTCTTGCAGGCGATCCAACTCCTGGAAAACAAGCGCACGGTTATTATAGGCTTGCGCTTCCTTAGGCTGGTGATACAGGGTGTGATTGAGCATTTCCAAAGATTCGGCGTAGCGCCCCTCAAGGTAGTACATGACACCGAGACCTAAAGAGGCGATGGCGGTATCAGGCTTTAGGATGAGTGCGCGCTGATAGTCGGCTTCGGCTTCTGCGATCCTGCCCAGCTTCTCGTATAGATCCCCGCGATTGATGTGCGCTTCATAATAGGGCGGACATAGTTCGATGGCTTTGTCGTAATACGCCAAGGCATCCTCGAATTTTCCGGCTTTTTTAAGCAGATTGGCCATATCATTGTAGTATTCTCCGTAATTTGGATCCAGAGCAATGGCATGTTTATAAGTTTCATAGGCTTTGTCAAAATCCCCCACCAACTCATATACTTGCCCTGTGTTGTAAACCAAGATGGATTGGTGCAGCGCATATTTCTCATTTCCGTAGATCTCATCCATACGGGCCAAGCCTTTTGTACATAGCTCTATGGCTTCTTCAAACCGGCCTTGGCGGGCACGGATATAAGCAAGCGCATTTTCAGCAAAAACCATAATGTAATCATATTTAGGATGGTTAAAGAACAGTTGATCAATCTTCTCCAAGTTCAACAGGGCATAATACTCGGCTTTCGGTAGATCCACCGGGATTTGATAACGTCCGTAAGTCATGCTCTGAGAGTACAGAATCATTGGGACCGCGTGGCTCTCCGGGAATTGATGATAAAACAGTTCCAAATAAGGGATGGATAGACGGGACAATCCGAGGGAGTACAAAATGAATGACATTCGTATAAACACCGAATTATAGGGCTGCTCTCCATCTGGAAGAACGCGAAGGTGACTGGACGTATAGTAAGGAGAAAACATGTCAAACCAGGTATCGTAGAGGCCAATTTCTTGCAACTGGATGGAGAGGGGGGCCAAAGCTTCCAATTGTTCCGCTTGAGTAAGCAATGACAAGGCATGAACCGGGTGAAGCAAATTACCCCAAGAGCTTCCGTCGTGGAGTTTCTTGATTTGCTCCCGATGCAGTCGTGCCCTTGTTTCGGGATGATAGGTCGCATAATTACGCAAAGCCATAGGATCATCGGAAGCACAATTACCTTCAATAAATGCTTTAAGCAGACGATAGCGCGATTTCTCGCCTTTCAGTTGCAGGCAAAAATCAAGATAGGTATGGAATGGCAAGTATGGATTCACGTCCAAGCCGGTCGCCATTCCGTCCAGAAGGGCATAAAGCTTGGCCATGTTCCCACCGGATGCTTCGTAAAGAAGATCAATTTGTTTGGACGACATAGTGATTCCTTGAGGCAAGCGGCCTATTGAATATCTGAACTCATCACGTGTCATACGTTGAAAGGAAAGAATTACCGCTGCTTCCTCCATATCAGGGTCGAGCGGTTGATCGCAAAGAAGTACAATCCGCACGGACTTTGACAGTTGATTACGGCGGTGGAAGATGCGCAAAAACGTTTTGACCGTTTGGGACAACTCATTGGCATGATGAATGATTATCTTGAACTGACGGCCTGTTATAGATACAGCTTCTAGCAAGCATTCATAAACGCCATGCAGCAGCTTCTCCTGATATTCATGATGGTAGAAGCGGGTACGTTCGTCTGGAGACGCTAAATTGGTCAAATCCTTATCTAAGGCAAAATAGTTGGCAGGCAGGTAAGGGAAGAGGCGCTTTAGGGACTGCTCATGCTTGTGAATGAACTCGGGATGGGTCTCGTACATTTCTTTCAAAATGCTATGAATAAGAACATCCAAACCAGCGAAGTATCCATGGGAGGAACACTTGCCGTCAGAGTGGATGAGCGTATCTTGCGTGAACTTTTCTTCCATCCATTGCTTTAAAGTATCCTTCTTCCCTACCCCAGATTCTCCATAAATACATAGATAGGTCTTATCTTGCTCCTCTACTAATTCCCACGCAGAATCCAGTGCAGCATATAAAGCCTCACGAGCTCGCGATAAGTTGTTGATCATCAGTAATTCCTCCAAATTGAATAGAATTGAGTAGATTCAATTAGTGTTAATGGAAAGAAAAGACCTAAAGATTAGCCTTTAGGTCTCTTCTCGTCGTAAGTATTAGTTCGCGATGTAAGGAGTTGTCGTGCGGATTGTAGTAGACTTCTTGGACGTTTTTTTAATCATTTTCATTCACCTCACTTCCCAAATTATTCGCAGACAGATATAATGGGACATATAATAATTCCCTTTTTTATCCATTTGTCCACTGGAGTCAGTGTACAATATTTGTAACTATTTTACAATATATTATTTTTGTGGTTGTTAGCAAATATAACACATTAATTACTTTGGAGGTCTTAACATGCATGCCAATGAATCAATTCAGAAGGGAAATCTGACATCCTTACACCAGAATTTATTATCAGACTATGAGAATTTCGTTATCGGAACAGTCAATGAAAGTTGTTTAAGGCTGGCCGTGTTCACCGGGACATATCCTTGGCATTTCCACCCCGATTCTGATGAGCTGTTCCTCGTTCTGGAAGGAGAGCTGATCATTGAGCTGCATGACAAGGAATCCATTATTTTGGCTCCCAATGAATATGTAACCATCCCCGCTGGCGTTCTGCATCGAACGCGTTCCAAGGTGCGAACAGTGAATTTATGCTTCGAGCATACGGATGCAAATACGGTGTTTGTTGAGGAATCTAACGAATGAGAAGACGGCGCATGGCGTTTAGTGACCTGGAGGAAATTGCAGATTACAAAGAAACGGCGGTCACGGCCGACGGAAGATATGCAGCATTTCTTTCGGCGATGTGGAACTTGGAAGAAGATGAATTTGAACATACACTGCATATGTGCTCTTTCGTTGAAAAAGAGGCAGTCAATCTGATTTGGCAGGCCAGTCCCGCGGCAGGGGCAAGAAATCTCCAGTTTTCCCCGAGTGGCAATGAACTCGCTATCCTTCAGACGATGGAAGAAGGGGATCGCGTAGTCATCTATTCTGTCGCAGACGGAACGACAAGACTAGTCCCTCAGATGTTCCAGAATGCCTCATCGCTTCTATGGGATGAGGGGGGGAAGGGCTTTTATTTGGTCTGCGATGCGGGGGCTGCGGCTGCGGCAGAATCACCCCAGTATAGCGATTATTGGCATATCACGAGGATTCCCGAGCGATGGGAATGGTGGCGCAAGAAGAGAATTATTGTGCATGTGCCGGCCAGATTTACCGAGAATGATTTGCCTGACCTTGTACGGCTTGCTGGTCCCGGTTATGAATACAATCATAGTTTTCTGTCGCCTTACGGCGATACCCTTTACTTTTTAGATCAAGTCAACATGATCGGTACCCTTCCGCAATTGCGGTTAAGGCGAATTCATTTGGAATCCAAGCTGGAAGGAGAACCTATACCGCTGCCCCACAGTTTCATGAGCACTCCGGTTTCATCTCCGTCGGGGCGTTACCTTGCTTATATCGCTTCAAGATCGCTGGAAACGGAATCATCGTCTTTATTCATGCGCTCATTCCAACATGAAGCGATGAACCCGGCAGGTTTTCAACTCAATGCTTATGACACGCGGTTGTATGTGCTTGATCTGGAAGACGGGGTTCTTGGTGAATACGGTTCGCAAGAGAAGATCAGTGCGGGGACTCCGGTGGGCATGAGCGCAGCGAAACAAGAAGTGTTTTGGATGAATGAGGAATCTCTAGCGTACATGGCAACAAGGGGACATCAGACCATAGTAGCGCGAGTACATAAAGATGAATTGTTCAAATTGGATATAGAAATTCTGGGGCATGGGGCTTCCCGGTGCCACAGTATGACTTCAGACGGAAAAGTTATTTGTGTGCATTCGGAA
Organism: Paenibacillus ferrarius; assembly: GCF_002027705.1. Lineage (GTDB taxonomy): Bacteria > Bacillota > Bacilli > Paenibacillales > NBRC-103111 > Paenibacillus_E > Paenibacillus_E ferrarius. Next base: position 19,994 of record NZ_MBTG01000010.1, read on the forward strand.
AATGGCATGCCTTTCGTTCCTGCTGTTTTTAGTATCCATCGGCCGGTTGTGACGCTCCATTCTGATCTCTTAGCGGGCTCGGGGTCCTTAGAGATTTTATGGGCTCCTCCCCTAGTGATGGACGAAATACCTGCTCCCGGAGCATGGCTCTATGAGCCTGATGGGATGGCTGAGGCAATGCAAGGGACTGTTCCGTTAATTGTATACTTGTACGGAGGGGCGGCCCAACTCTGCATGGCCTACGAAGATACTCACCAACTTCTTGCTAGCAAAGGCTACGCGGTGTTGGTCATCAACACGACGGGGACAGCTGGCTATGGACGGGAGTTGTCTGATCTGCATGTAGATGATTGGGGGACATGCGCAATTCCTGAGGTATTGGAAACGGTAGCGTGTATACTCCGGCGGTATACAGCACTGAATCCAAACCGAGTTGCCGTTTACGGGGGAAGTTATGGAGGCTTTCTGGCCATGCGGTGCCTGACCGATTCCAAGCTGTTTCAAACTGCCTGTTCCATGGCAGGGATTAGCAATCTTTCATCCTATTGGGGAGCTGGCGTATATGGGTATCAGTACGGGCTTAGTTCCCTTCGTGATAAAACACGCCCTTGGAGTGATCCAGAACGTTTCGTCCGTTCATCGCCTCTCTTTCTTGCTGATAAAGTAAATTCTCCATTGCTGCTCATGCATGGTGAACTTGATGGCATTGTACCTGTGGCAGAGTCTGAGCAAATGTTCACAGCACTTACCTCAATGGGTAAAGAGGTTTCGCTCCTTCTTTTCCGTGGGGAAGACCATGGCATCAGAGGTCGCCCAAAGGTGAAATTGCAGGTTAGGCGAATGCTCTTGGCCTGGTTTGACAAACATTTGCGCGGGGATGAACAGGATTGGAAGGGGTATACGTCTGGTGATGTGGACGAGGCTATCCTTGTTGAGTAGACGGGTGGCTGTAGAAGGGCATAATTCCTGCGATAATGCATCCTTTTCGTCTTGGAAATAAGCAAAATCGAGAAAAGCCTGCGATAATGCATCCTTTTAAGAGTTTTCTTCGACGCTAGGGGGAAAAATGTGAAAAAGCCTGCACAATCGCAGGCTTTCACTGTATTCCACGCGATATGAACCCAAAAGCCTGCATTATCGCAGGTTTATCAGATTCGGTGGCTGGATTGCGTCTCCTAATCTACTTTCTTAATTACAGCATACCCGGTTGCAGGAATGTTCATCGGATGAATACCGGATCGCAATGTTTCCGTTCTGGTGTTCACTGTGTTGCCGCAGCAGTCATAGATTTCGATACGGACACTGCCTAAGCTGTCTTTTGTTTCTAAATAAAGTCCTTCTTTCATCCTGCTGTTTATTACGATAATCTGTGACACATGAAGGACTTCGTCAAGAGTGACCATTGCGTCATGGTAAGACACAACGATGGTCTTGTCATTGGCTTCAGCTCGCACTGTAGGATATAACAACTCCGGATTCAGCGGAGAAAGCTTTCCATCCAGCAGCACATCCCGATGCTCTCTCCAGAATCCAAGCCAGTGCTGCAACATTTGATTATGGTCGGATGGAAGGCGATCCAACAGAACAGATACTTGAGGGACGGAGAACAAAATGTTGAGCATCTGCAGCGCAGCGCTTTCCACAGGTTCCCCTTCATGCCACATAATCATATCAGCATGAGCGGCAGTATCGCCGCAAATAAGCCGTATATCGAGCGTGCGCACCCGATTGCTGATAGCCCCGTAAGGACAATCCGAAGCCCGGAACATATTGCCGTATTTCCTCATAGCCGGGCCAATATAGGATTGGCGGAATTCGATCATGATGTCCGGTTTAATGGCACGCAATCTGTTGATAGTATCTGTGAGCAGTCTGTCCACGGCGGCCGGAACGGAGGTATGGTCGTGACCATCCTTGGTGATGGCAGCGGATTCCTCTTGAACATAGAAGCTGTCGATGAAATCAAGCTTGAACCCGTCCAGATCCCATTCCTTCACCGCGTCTTCATATTTCTCAATGATATAGTCCCTCACATCGGGATACCGCGGGTCCAGGACTCCGGCTCCAAGCCTTTCATTGAAGGTAAGGATTTTGTCTTCGAATCGCTGCCAAACCTGGCTGAACTTGCCGATAAACGGAACGGAATACCAAAGAATAAATTTCATGCCTAGACGATGAACGGCATCGACATGCGCTCGCATATCCGGCACTTTATCGGTATACACGTCCCAATCTCCGCAATACGCATACCCGCGATTGTTGTCTCCCGTTTGCCATCCATCGTCTACGATAACGGCATCCATGCCCATCGTTTTGGCGATTGCGCACTGTGCTTCGATATCCGCAGCCGTTATTTGCTGATGCATGCTGTACCAAGTCGAATACATAGGGTTTCGTGCAGCTTCTGGAACAGGAGCGGGCAGGTATTCCGGCATGCCGCTCCACCAGGCTTGTACGTTATTCAAGCTTTCGTAATAGGGTAAGTTTCTCGTATCTATCAAGAGCGTACCTTCGTAGGTGTCCAGGGGTGCCGTTACTTCCGTGAACATCTCAATGGAGCAGTGGAATGTCGCATCTTCCTCACTGATCCCTGCCCGGTAGCGAATCGTATTCAACGCATCGGAGAATGCGAAGGTCAAACGATTCTCTCCATTTGTATTGAATAAAGAGACGACAGGGGCAGAGGTAGCCGCATTGGAGCGAAATCCTTGCCCATAATCCACTTTAAAGCTTTTACTGCGTTCCGAGATAGGGTTCCAGCAAGCGTGAATGTCGTGGACCGGATGGATCCAGCGAAGGTAGAAGATCGGCGGACGCTCCGCTTGCGGGGCAGTTAATTTCAGATGAATGAGATCTACCCCTGGTTCGAGGTTTTTTACATGCAGTGTAGAGGAAAATAAGTCAGAGTCGCTTGATAATGTGAACGTATGCGTCTTCGTAGCTACTGTTTTCATTATGTCTCCTTTCAAATAGATATCCTTATTTATCATACGTACAAAATGCACGGTTTGGTATTGAAGAATTTAAGGTTGGGGTGGATTCTTTTACGTTTTCAACTAGACGGCGTCAGTATGATGGCAAAATAAAACGAACGATGCAGCCGCATCGCTCGTTATAAGGATTTACGAAGTGTTCGCTCCAAAGAATGAACGCTTACATGTGCTCTGCTCTGCCCGCAAGCCAATCTTCCAAGGTAGCAACCTTTGCAGGGTTCTTGCGGCTCCGTGCCAGAAAACCTGCGCCATGGCTGGTCATAGGATCTTGATCGGTAGGCTGATAACGAAGATCTACGCTCCAGCGAACCTCATTGGACAGGTTAGGCGTTGACATATGAAGGCAGCGATCATTGAATAAAATAGCGCTTCCGGCAGTCACTGGCAGTACAACCGTTTCCGTTTTGCCAAGCTGGCTTTCTTTGAGTGCTGTGTAGCCAGTTCCCGTATGGGTCTCCTTATGCCATTTGAGTACACGTTTGCGGTGTGTTTTCGGTTTGATATGAAGGCAACCGTTCACCTCAGTGGCATCAACAAGAGGGATCCAGACGGTAATGACAGGATTGGAATTCGCATCAGGCCAATACGATTTGTCTTGGTGCCACGGTACGGCTCCGGCTGCTACTTTCGGCACTTTGGGCCGTACATTGTAGACCGGATTCGAAAATAATTCTCCCCCAATTAAGGATTCGACAGCATCCAAAATTTTCGGATTACTCATGAGTGTGAAATATCCGGGAATTCGGTCACGCCAGCTTCGGCCATACTTCAGGAAATTCTCAGCAGACAAGTCTTGAAAAAGCTCGGCTAAACGGTATTGAAAGGGGCGCTCTTCCAGCTTGTTAGGGATTAGTCCATCCTGAAACAGTTCATCGGCAATCATCGACACCTTGCGGGTCATCGCTTCGCGTGCAGGAGCCAATTCCTCGTCAGACAATAAATCGGGAATAACGAGATAGCCCTGTTCTTCGTAAAACTGAGCTTGATCTTTAGTTAAACTTCCGCTGTTTATTTTTGCACTCATGTTACTCACCCTCCAAATGGTCTATAATATAAATAAATAGTAGCATTTCGTTGGAGGATTGTATTTGCTTGTGAGTTCATGAATTGATCAATTCTTCCGGTTAAATACATAGAATGCGAGGTTCCCTATGACTCTTCTATCCTCAGCTAACGCTTTTGTGCGAATGGCGCACTTTTACCGGTTTCCTGTAGAAAGGAATAGAGCAGAGTCAGGAAGAATCGGGTATTGCTATGCCTTCCATTTCGTTGCCGGAGGCAAAGGAACGGTCACAATCGATGGGACAACATATCCAGTCAAGAAGGGAGACTTGATCTATTTCCCACCTAAAGTCAAACACTCCTTTTATGCCAATCCCGAAAACCCCTTATCGACATACAACGTGTATTGCGACATCTGGAGTGAGAAGTCAATGAGCAGCCTGCATCTCGTTTGGGACGAATCTGATTTCGATTCTGCGTTATTGGCGCTTGTTTTGCCATGCCCAGAGCTTGCGTCGCTGCCCGTCGTTACTCCGATTCAGCATCATTCGTGGCTAGGCCAGCTTTTCATATCAGCAGTGGCACAGTTCAGGCACAAAGAGCCCTATACGGAGTTAATCGTCAGCAATCTAGTTAAGGCATTCCTTTTAGCCCTAGTGCAAACCGCTTCTAAAATTCAGCTTACAGATTACCGAATCCAACCGATTATCGAACGAATGGACCAAGAAGCCAATGCGAGTCGAGGCTATGACGAATGGATGGCCGCATGCGGACTCCGAAAAACCCAATTTCATGAGTTGTTCAAACAAGCAACCGGCATGTCTCCCAAGGCGTATTGGACCAAATCGATCATGCGGCACGTGGAGGCAGCACTTTGGGAAAGCGAACGCTCCATTACAGCTATTGCCGAAGATTTCGGATATTCTTCCGTTCATCATTTCACCAAACAATTCACCCAATTTCATGGTGTCTCGCCTACTGAGTTTCGGAAGAGGAAGAACTCGTCAAGTTAAATGGCTGTTGAATCCTTCACCGAAGCCTGCTTAAAGTGCAGATAAAAGCCAGCAGCTATACAGATTACAATCATACTGACGGAGGTCCATTGTGCGGTAGTCCAGCCCAGCATATACTTGGGCGTATCACCTCTGAGCATTTCCAGCAGGAACCGTCCGATATTGTATAAAACGTTTGTGATTAGGAATAAATAGCCTCTATTTAATTTTTTCTGTAAAAGCATCATGACAATTGCAAATATAATGACATCCATTTGTCCTTCCCAGACTTCGGCAGGGTACAACGGCTGGTCTCCAAATGTGTCTCTGGCGTTAGTGCCAGCTGGGTATAGAATTCCCCAATTCCCTCCAGTAGGATCACCAAAGGCATCGCCATTCATCAAATTTGCATCGCGGCCAATACTTTGTCCCAGAATCAGTCCCGGCGCACATAGATCAGCAAGCTCCCAGAAAGAGATTTTATGCTTCCTAACATACCAAATGCTAACAAGCACAGCGCCGACAATTCCACCTTGAATGGACAACCCTCCGTGCCAAATAGCAATGATTTCACCTGGATTCTTGGAGTAGTAACCCCAATCAAACAGGAAAACTTGCCAAAAACGAGATCCTACAATAGCACCGATAAACATAGGCACAGCTAGATTTAACAAATGTTCAGCGAGCTGATGCTTCTTCTGAAGTTTCGCTAACGTTACAGTAACGCCAATGCCGAGAATACAAGCTAAGACGAACAGAATACTATAAGAACGAATAGGGAACGAGCCAATGTGTCCTAAAAATTGAAGCAAATGAACCTCTCCTTATGTACCATTATTTTTTTCTTTCTTCATCTTACTTTTACTTTCGTTTTAATGGAAGTGATTTGATAGTCCGGCATCGCGATTATTTCGCTGCTGGCTATTTTTTTGTGGAATGGATAGGAACGTATAACGATGTTTTACTATATTGTTTGCTTCTTCGCGAACCAAATTAACCCGCTGGTGATCTAATGGATATAAGTTCTTTAAAGAGGCGTACTGGAGGTGTTTTCAGCTGTTAGAACAATGGGTAAGACAAGCACAATCGGGGGACCAAGATGCCTTCGTCCGTTTCGTTCGCGAGGTGGAGCAGACGTTGTACGCAGTAGCCCGTGCCATGCTGAATAGTGATGAGGACTGTGCGGATGCCATTCAGGAAGCAATTCTGAAAGCATATCGATCATTAGGAGCGTTACAAGAGCCAGTTTATGCTAAAACCTGGTTCACCCGCATCGTAATCAATGAATGCAATCGTATTTTGAATAATCGTAAAAAGGTTGTGATCTTGCAAAAAATAAACAGCCGCAGGAACCAACTGGATGAGGATTACAAGGAAATTGAATTAAGAGAAATCGTAGATCAGCTGGAGCAGCCGCTTCGAACTTTAATCATTTTATACTACTACGAAGATATGTCCCTTAGTCAAATTGCTGATTTGCTTGAGATACCGGAGGGGACTGTCAAGTCACGATTGCATCGTGCCCGAGCTGAGCTGGCGGATTTATTGAATAATTCAGAAGAGAGGAGCACTTGTCATGAATGAGAACAGCCTCGAGCAGAGATTAAGGGAGGACGGCAGGCAGAGTAAGAAAGAAATGCCCGACATTGTCAGAGCGACGATCGATAGGACGCTAGCTAATCTTTCCGAACTGCACGATGCGCCAGAAAGTAGAAACCAAGATGTCTCGCCTGCCAAAAGTAGACGATTGTTGAAACTGCTATCGTGGCGAATTGCTGTCTATACCTCTATTGCAGGCTTGTTAATCGTACTTATTGTTGGAACTGTACCAGCAGTAGCGAAAGCCCTCTCACGCATTCCTATTCTGAATTCGATTCTTCATCTTCAGGGGGATACGGGATTGAAACAGGCATCTGAAAAAGGAGTCACGACCGAAATTAACCAAAGCGTAGCGAATAATGGGGTCATTGTTAAAATTACGGATGTGCTCTATGACGGTTCCCGTTTATCAATCGGGTATGTAACAGAATCCCTCGATGGAGAGAGGGCGCCTAGCGACATGACATTCTCGGTTTCAGTTGACGGTCAGGTGATTCAATCCAACAGGAGCGGAATTGGGTCAGAGATTGGACATACATTCGCAGGAGTTATTCAGTTCATCACAGAGAAAGAATTCCCTGAAACCATTAGATTGAATTTGGATATTACCCATATTGGCAATCAGGATGGTAGATGGAATTTTGAATTTCCAGTGACGAAGTTAAACGGTTCTAGCGGTGTTCAAACATACCTGCCAATGAAATCCAAAACAGCAAGTCCAATAACGTTGACGATAAAAAAAGTTGGCTTCACGCCAAGCGCAACAGTACTTGATACGGAAATGATCCGTCCTAAGTCTTCGTATGGATCTTATCCAAATGTTAGTTTTCACCTGATTGATGATAGAGGAATGATTATGAAGCATTTGAGTGCAAGTGGTTATGGAGATGCGAATGGATCAAATGAAATAGTTCGGCAAACTAGCTTGTATGAGCCCATGGATCATCACCCGAACTCGATTCGAATATTGCCCTATACTCGTCCTTCGACGAAGATTCCGGAGATGCATAAATGGAGAGTCGTACCGGATCATAAACCGACGAACGAGAACCCGATTATCATCGAACCTGGGGGTTCCGATCTTTTTAGGCTGGTCATCACGAAACTTGATTTTACAAGTGAGGCAACTACGGTTGCTTATCGCATGGAGAATAATCCCGACATTTTTAGTCAGAACTTGTATATGGAAGATGAGACGGGCAATGAGAGGCTGGGGAAAAGTAAAATTAAATACATTGATCCCACGCATTACGAATTCGAGTCTGTCTACCCTCCGTATGATCCGAAGAAACAGATAACGTTCGTTTATAGTTATGGCGATGTCAATGTGATTACTTTTGACGAGTTGGAGATGTCAATTCCAATTCGATGAGTGAAGGGCTGGATGAAAGAGGTCTAAATTAGCTTGTTAGAGAGCTAATCTAGGCTTTTTTTATTTCAAAAGGCCGGTTTTACTAGTGTTATAAGATTGTAAATTTGGACAAATGTCCTTCAGTCGACATAGTCTTCGTTGTTTAATGGAAATACAAGGTGCTTGCACCAGTCGAGCTGAAGGGAGGTGAAGCATAGTCCCCGTCCGCCTTTGGAACAATATGGAATAGAAATTGAAAGAGGAGGTTCGATAGTGGACGAACTCAGTGTCCGTGGTCTGATGAACAAACATAGATGGCTGCACGACATGCTGGGCGGAATGCCTTCAGACTTGTTTGCCCATTGGGAGCTTCGCCGCTATCAACCAAACGAGATGGTTTGCGAGCAGGGAGGGGCGGCTGACTATTTCTGTATCGTGCTCGAAGGTGAATTCAAGGTTGAGCATGTACTGAATGATGGACACTTGCTGATTATTGCTTACTTAACTCAAGGGCAATTGATCAGCGATATTGAGATCGCCTTGGGAAGGCCCTATGTTTGCCGAATTACTGTCGTAAAAAAGTCTGCGGTGCTGAGGCTCAAAGCGGAGGCCTACCGCAAATGGATTGCCGGTGATATTCAATTTCTGCTGCTGCTAACCGCTCAGCTATCCAGCAAGCTCTACGCGGCTTCGCAAAAATCGATCGACCAAGTCAGCATGTCGCTGCGTCATAAGCTGATTCGCCATTTGTACAGACAGGTTGAGAATTTCGATTTTAACGAGCAGGTTGCGTTCATGACTTCCATATCGCGTGAGGAGATTGCTGCTCAGTGGGGCGTTACGGTGCGCAGCATCAACCGGATTCTGAAGGAACTGAAGGATCGTCGCATTATTTTCGTGAAAAAAGATCAGATCATTTGCAATGAGTGGAGCCGCCATATCATGGAAAAAGAACTATCCGAGCTTGAGAACATTTAAATAAGAGGAGCGATTAAACCATGGCACAAATGCCAACAGCAATGAAAAGCGGTCTGGAGCAAAAAGGCATAACCGCCCGCCACATCGTGGCGATCGTCATCAGTGCATTAATTTTCGGAGCTACGATTTACATATCACGGTACTTTCCAATCAAAATCGGAACGGTCCAAGCGGTATATCCAGCAGCTGTATTTGCTCCGTTGTTCGGCGTTTGGTTCGGAGTCTGGGGATCGGCCGGGCTGGTCGTCGGCAATATTCTGTCGATGCTTGTAGTGGGGATGAATCCGGCTGTTTACCCGCTTGCTTTGCTGGCACAATTTATAATGGGATTTGTTCCAGGTATTGCGTTCCGCAAGGTGAAGTTCGAAAGTGCCAAGGATCGTGTGGTTTTTATAGCGATGGTAACTATCGGTATGGTGGCTGCTTCGGCATTGGTGGTGTTGAATCTCATTATTTTCCAAAAAGTTCCTGCCCATATTGCATGGGGTACGGTCTGGGCTTGGATGCAAGTCAGCAACACACTTACGGCTGCTGTACTTAGTCCCCTTTTGTTCGCTTGGATGTCTGATTATATGAATAAATCCGGTTTGTTTTTCAAACGGTTTTGGGGTTAAACGAGGAGAGATTATCTAATGCAGCTTTACTATCCTTCAAATTCGATTATTCACTTTATGCATGGGTTCACCAAGATTCTTATATTCGGATTGCTGTTCACGATCATCCCGCTATTTATGGAGCGACCACTCAGCCTGCTTGTGATGCTGCTATTGAGTCTCATGCTGTTTGTGTACATCCGTCCGCCTCGCATGCAGTGGATCCTGCTTGTGCCTGTATCAGTGCTTGCAGTTATGATGAGTCTTACCTATTTCTTTGCGGATATGGGCGGAGAAGTGTACGCGCAGGTTGATTTGGGCTACTGGTTGTTAACGATTTCTTCGGGCAATATGCAATATGCCTTGACTTTTTTTATGAGAATGATGATTTGGTGCCTTTTATTTTTTGTGCTGCTCTTCTCTACGTCTTCGGAAGATTTAGTTATAGGGTTGAAAAAATTCGGCTTGCCCGAATTCGCCACTTTATCTATTTCTTTGGCGCTGAGGTATTGGAATTTAATGATTTTCGATGTCAAAACGGTCATGGATGCCCAATTCTGCCGCGGGGTTGATTTTCGCTCAGGAAGTTTGTTGACACGTACGAAACATTTTGCGAGTGTTCTCGTTCCTGTGTTATTTGTATTTTTAAAACGATTTCGAACGACCAGCTTCGCTCTTACGCTCAAAGGAGTTGGCCGAACAAACAAACGAACTTATTATTATAATCCTCGGTTGACTGCACTGGATAAGCGGGCAATCGGATTGGCGCTGCTGATGTGTGCTATCTGGTTGGTCGTGCGCTTGCTCTATGGACTTTAGTTGGAACCCTAGGAGGGAAGACATGATCGAATTTCATAATTATTCATGTACGTATGCGGCCAAAACAGAGCCGCTCTTGCATACACTTAATCTTCGCATCAAGAAGGGAGAATTCGTCTTTGTCACAGGGCCAAGCGGGGGAGGCAAGTCGACACTTTGTTTCTCGATCAACGGGTTGATTCCCAATGAGATGGAAGGTTCCTTGTATGAAGGGAGTGTGACGGTGGATGGAATTAATGTACAGGAAACGTTTCCTTATGATCTAGTTTCAGAAGTTGGTACCGTACTGCAGGATCCGGAGTGGCAGCTTGTGAGAGGGACGGTTAAGGAAGAATTGACGTTTGCTCTGGAAAATATGGGCGTTCCTGTTGAAGAGATCGACCGCCGCTTGGCTGAGGTCGTGGAGAAGGTACAAATCAAGCCGATTTTGCTGCGTTCTTCGCTCGAACTGTCGGGGGGACAGAAGCAAAGAGTGGCCATTGCTGCTTGCCTGATGATGCAGCCCAAAGTCATCGTGCTTGATGAGCCAACGGCGGAGCTTGATCCATTAGGCAAGGAGATGGTCATAGAGACGATTCGTAATCTTCATGAACAATGGGGCTATACGGTTGTGTTCGTTGATCATAATCTAGATGTGTCGTTTCCCTATGCAGATCGGGTTATTGTGGTCGCGGACGGACGGATTATCGCGGATGCTCCGCCCTCAGAGCTGTATGACCAGCCTGGTATTGGCGACTGGCTGCCAATGCCGCAAGTGATCGAGATCGCCCGTAGGCTCGGTGTTCGCAAGGAATTGCAGGCAGCAGCTTCAAGCGATGGCGATCCACTGAATGTGGCCGAGCTGAGGGAAGAGTTGGAGCGGGGATATGCTCCGAGCAGCTACCCAGCGGCGGGGGATGCTGAACAAAGACTAAACGAAGAGTGCTCCAATGCCAAACCGATAATTGAGCTCAAACAAGTCATGTTTCGCTACAAGAAACAGGAGGATGAGCTGACGATCAAGCCCGTCGATTTGCGAATTGGCAAGGGCGAATTTACAGCGATAATCGGGCGCAATGGAGCCGGCAAATCAACGTTATGCAAGCTGATTACGGGGTTGTTGAAGCCGCAAAGCGGGCAAGTCCTCATTCATAGCAAGTCGGCGGCCTCCTACCGGGCCGATCAAAGAGTACGGCATGTCGGGTTTGTGTTTCAGAACCCTGATTTTCAATTCGTCTGCCGTTCCGTCTATGAGGAAGTGGCCTATGGATTGCGCATTCAGAAATTGAATGATGCAGCAATTGATGAAAGAGTGAAGCGCGTAACCAAGCTGCTGCATATCGATAGCTATTTGCAGGAGCATCCCCATTTTCTGAGCAGGGGAGAGCGGCGAAGAGTGGCAATTGCGTCCATTCTTGCTTTGGAACCGGAAGTGATTATCTTGGATGAACCAACAACAGGTCTCGATGCCATGCGATGCCGGGAGATGATGAATTATATTCAGATCTTATGGCAGCAGGGCCATACGATTGTGATGCTCACGCATGATATGCGTGTAGTCGCTGATTATGTGCCAAGAACAATCGTCATGTCAGATGGAGAGATTCATTGGGACGGGCCAACCCGCCATATTTTTGCCAAACGAGAAGAACTGCGCCGCCATAACATTACACTGCCTCCTGTGGTTGAACTTTCCTATGCGTTGGGATGGTCGGAACCGGCATTGACATCCGATGAGTTTATTGCGCGGTTTGCAGGTGAATATAAAGAGCTTGCGGCTGTTGGAGGTTTGGCATGAATCAACCATTCCACATCATGATGCTTGGCGTAGGGAATGGATTTATTAAATCTACTTATCATAACAACGCCTTGATTGAGACACAGGGGAAACGCTATTTAGTGGATTGTGGTTCTCTGGCTTGGCAAAGTCTGCACGATATTGGTCTCGGTTTTGACGATATTGAGGGGATTTTCATTACCCATCTTCATTATGATCATTGCGGCGGTTTGGATGAAGCTGCTTTGTATGGCGCTTATGCGGCCAACAGGCGAATGAAGCTTTGGATTCCTGAGCCGCTAAAGGGTCTGTTGTGGGAACATTGCTTGAGAGGCACACTGGAGAATGTTGTGGATCATAAGCTGGCTTTGGAAGATTATTTTGATGTGCAATGGGTGGAGGAAGGGGAGTCATTCTCGTTCGTCCCGCAATCCGTAAATGCCGCAGTTCCTGCTATTGAGGCTAGTTGTTCATCGTTGTCGGCTCATTGGATTCAGACGCTTCACGTGCCGTCCAAATTCAGCTGTTCCCTGGTACTGAATAACCGTTTCTTCTACAGCGCGGACATGCAGCCCGATAAGGAGCTGCTTGTGGAGTTATCCAGACAGGGAGTTGAGGTTTTTTATCACGAAACCTGTTTTGGCCATAACGCGGTGCACTCCGCCTTCGAAGAGCTGTGCCAATATCCGGAAGAAATACGCAGATGCATGTATCTGATGCATTATGGCGAAGCTCCGCGCGACTTGACGGAGTCTGATTTGCAAGGCATGAAACTGCTGAGACAGCATGAATGGCTGACTTGGTAAACATGGATGTGAGTAAAAGGAGTGAGCAGATTGAATCACGTATTTCCGTTCGTTCGGATGGTTTTGCCGGAATGGTTTATGGCAACGGTGCATAAGGTTTGGACCAAAATGAATGATGATGCGACAGGGCATGACTTCCTGCATGCGGTTCGGGTCATGGAGCTGGCCGATGAGATTGCCAGGCAGCTTGGAGCGGATCGGAGCATTGCGATGACGGCCGGGCTGCTGCATGATTACTACCGTAAAGAGGAGAAACAAACGGGCAGGCTTCATTATGGACCGGAAGCGATCGACGCATTGCGGAGAGAGTTTGGGCCGCTGCTTATGCCTGCACTCGAGGAAGTACAATTCGAGCGAGTTATGGATGCGATAGCGCGACATGAGTGGTATGGATACAAGAAGAATGATGAGGCTGAAAGCGAATTATCGCTGGATGCGCAAATTTTGCAGGATGCCGATCGGCTCGAGGCGATTGGTGCGGTTGGTGTCGCCCGCACGTTCATGTTCGGCGGAGCCCATGGCTTGCCAATGGCAGAGGACGAAGCGATGCTGGAAGCTGCATTGTTCGACCCCGACATTCCTCCTCAGGGCTCCGTTTATCGGCATTTCTATGAGAAGCTGCTGCATCTTGCAGGAGGCATGCATACCGCTCCCGGCAGGGAGCTAGCAGCACCGCGTCATCAATTTATTGTCTTGTTTCTTCAGCAATTTGAGAGGGAATTAGCGCTGAGTCTGAACGCGTGACAACGAATTGCTGTAAAAGCTCGATATAAGCTTGAGCAGCACGGCTTATATATTTTCCGCGAAGAAAAATAAGAATGACTTTTCTGGTAATCGTTGGATTGACGATGGGGATGGCTTTAAGATTGTCGTCATTTTTCAGATCGCACAACGATTTAGACAGAATGCTTACCCCAACTCCTGATCGTACCAGACTGAAAATAGAATCAATGGTGTTCGTTTCGATGAATGGCTCGAGATGGAACCCGGACGTGCTGCACGTTGCGTCAATCAACTGACGGCAGCGATGATTAGCTGGGAACATAATGACAGGGTGTTGGCCGATTTCCTTAAAATCAATCTGATCGAGCTTCGCCAAATCATGTTCTCTGGCTGCCAATAAATAAAATTGTTCGGTGTAAAGCTGGTCTTGCTCGAGACGATCGTCATCCACGGGATGGATGGTGAGAGCTAGGTCCAATTCATTTTTTAGAACTTTATCGATGACATCTTCGGCTGCCGATATCTTGATTTTCACTTTAGGGAACAGTTGATTGAAAGCTGCCAGCTGAGATGAGATCAGATAATTGAGTTCACCGGGCAAAGAACCTAAAGCAAGGGTTCCATAGCCCCCTCCTTGAATCTCGTTAATTTGATCTTTGGCGCTGGACAGTGTATTAAAAATGACAAGCGTATGAGCTTTCATAACGGAACCAGCTGCTGTTAAAGCAATTTTTTTGCCGATCCGGTCAAAAAGTGGTGTGCCTATTTCATCCTCCAACGCTTTGATTTGGTGGCTCAAAGTCGGCTGGGTAACACCCAGTCGTTCAGCAGCCCGCGTGAAATGCATGTCTTCGCATATAGCAACAAAATATTCTAACTGACGCAATTCCACAGTATCACCCTCCTAGTAGTTAGATTCATTCATACATAAGAACCAGTGAAACCCTGCCACTGAGGTGGTAGGGTTCTTTTTGACGATAAAACTTGCCACTGAACGTGGCCGCTCATCTTTGAACGCCATCGATAGGTGCTTTCCCACGGCTTTGAGCGAGCACTGGATGTGGAGCCGGGGGATAGTATCTTTTTTCTAGGAATAAACGGACTGAAAGGGCTCCAACGGTTAAAGTCAGCATCAGTGAAATGGATACAAGCACCCATGTCACGGCTTGAAAGAGGGGGGCATGCTGCTCACGAGCCATCAGAAGAAACCCTTGCGCTAAGGTAGCAAGCCCGAAGGTATATGCCCAGTAGCCAGGAGCAAAGTCCTGCTCGCGCAGCCATTTATAAGAAAGTCCCAACGATAACGTCAAGAAGAAGGCATAGCCAGCTAAACTATAGGTTACCATCAGGGATGAATTATCACCACTTAGCACCTGATAAGCGACAAGGACGATAGCTGCCGGAGCCATATAGATGCCCATGAAGTTGCGTGATTTTGTGGCGAGACCGCCAGTCATGAGCTGCTGCAATACTAGGGAATCTAGAATGAGCCAAGCCACCGTTCCGACGCCGAAAAGCATCCAGCCATACGTTTGGTAACCGAGAAGGCCGGCAACAAGGGCATTGACAAGCACGCTAGCCGTATAAGTTAGGAAGAGGGATGGCGTTATTTGCTCGCTAGTGCGGACCACTGTCCACATGTTGGAGAACCGAACCATAGCATATATGACATTGGAAATGGAAGCAATCCAGAAAAGGGTGTGAGACAGCACACTGAAGTAGTGAGAGCTTGCCAGAGCTAGCAGCAGAAGCGACTCGGGTACCAATGCGATAAATGAAGCCTGAATCGGATCGCGCAATTCGGTTATGGCAGCGCTTCTGTGATGCAGCCATTTGTTTATGAAAAGCAGCCCGAACCACAGGAACGATAAAACCGCTAGAAACTCGAAGATCTCTCCGAAGATGCTGGGAATCATCCAAGTATCGTGTGCGAAGCGAAGCATATTTCCTGTCTCCGCCAAGCCTAGCGTCATAGCGAAGAATGAAGCCGGCGCTACCGGGAAAAGGCGGTATTGAGCAGTTTTCTGATTTATCATCATAATCGAGCGTCTCCTCTTTGATCATACTGTTGTAGTAGTCCCTATTATGAAAGAGTCTTAATCATAGGTCAATATCGCATATTGAATGATATTGATAGATATCATGCATGATTCGTTCTCGATTTGCAATGGAGGCAAAACGTTCTGGAATGAGAGCTGAGCCTGCCCAAAAGGCAGTCTCGAGCCGGAAAAAGCCGCAAACTCCAGCAAAATCGCACGAAAAACAAAAAAGGGTTGAAAAGTGTAAAAAACATCTGGATATTACAAATCTATAATTTTTGAAATATGTTAAGTTAAAAGCACTTCCAATAGGGATGAGCTTTATTCGCTGATTCCCTGTTGAACACACGAATAAATGAGAAAATAGGAGGAACAACGTTGAAAAAAGTAGTAGGAGTACTGTTGGCAATCATCCTTTTTGCAAGCGCGTTGAGCGTAAGTTTGAATGTTCGTGCGGCAGATCCGACGCTGGATGGTCACGGATTGATGGGGGAATTTTTTAAGTGCGAGCCAAACCCTAACAACCGAGAGGATATTACGATATTTAATTTCGATAATAAGAAAGGGGAGCGGGCCGTAGGAAATTTGAATGGCGATTCGTTTGCCAGTATTTTCAATCAATTTTCAGGAACGCCTGATTATAATACAGCACGTTTTACAGGTACGATTGTACCGAAATATACAGAAAACTATACCTTCCATATGGTCGGGGATGATGGGTTCAGGCTGTGGATTAATGGGGAGAAGATCATTGATTTGTGGCAGCAAGTTTGGGACAAACCACAGACAAGTGTTCCCGTCTCTTTGGAAGCAGGCAAACACTATGAGATCAAGGTTGAATATTTGCAAGGCTGGGGCGGTACTTGGCTGCGTATGGAATGGGAAAGTGCGAGCCAGTTAAAAGAAATCGTACCAGAGTCAGCGCTGTATCTACCGTCGGATCGAGTGATGATAACGAAAAAAGCGGATTTGACAGCAGAAATTCAAAAGATCGATTATTTAACAGAAAACTTTGCCACTAAGGTAAATGAAAGCGCATTAAACAGCTTGAAAGCAGCGAAGATAGCTGCCAAGCAATTGCTGGATACGTTGGATGGCAAACAAATGAGTGATCGAGATAAGGTGGATTTATTAATCGCTGAAATGAAAAATGTTTCGATTGCGCGTTCCGATTTTATGAAAGAAATGGGCGTTACGAGTTCAGCGGTGTTTGACAAATTTAACAACCCTTTGTATCAAGGACAGGATCCTTTTGTCACGTATAAAGACGGATTTTATTATTTTGTTTCTTCTAGTAATTTAGACTCCAACAATAAAGTGTATGTATCCAAATCGCGGACGCTGACGGATCAAGGCGAAAAGGTCATGGTATTTGATTCGCAGGGTACGCAAACTCGTATTTTTGCACCGGAAATCTTTTTCTTTGATGGCAAATGGTACATTTATTACTGTGCTGATCTGCAAGCTTATGGGTATAAACATATGGCTACGGTTTTGGAATCCGTTACGGATAACCCGCAAGGTGGATATGTGGATAAAGGGGCTTTGTATGCGGGCGAAAATGGTGTATATAAACAAGCTAATGACTTTACGGTATTCGACTATAAGGGCAAACTTTATGCCGTTTGGGGGACTTTAGGTTCAGGTGAACCGATTGGTCCAGCGATTGCTCCCATGGATAACCCTTATACGGTCACGGCAGATCGTTCTTTCTTGCCTGGCGGTGGATGGGAAGGTCCCCGTGTCCTGCAAAAAGATGGGAAGGTGTTTATCACCATGTCGGAAGGTGACTATGCGTCAGATGGTTATCGGTTATCTTATTTTATGAATACAGATGGGGATTTTCTGAACCCGAATTCTTGGACTCGCAAAAACGATGTTTTCGTTGCCACCGATGATGTATCCGGCCCTGCTAGAGCAGGTTTTGTCAAATCGGCAGATGGTAAGGAAGATTGGATGATCTATCATTCACGTGTTTATCAAGATACGGGCCGTAACTGGTGGCGGCAAGTCAATATTAAGAAATTTGCTTGGAATGAAGATGGAACGCCTAATTTTGGCACGCCTGTTGCTCCGAATGTATGGCAGCAATTGCCTTCCGGCGATTTGGGGCAGGGGGACATGTATCAAGCAGAGGATGCCATTCTCTATGGGGATATTGCTAAAGGCAAGGCTCACGCCAATTATCAAGGAACAGGCTATATCAACTTGCCCAAAAAATCAGGTGCTGAAGCGAGTTTTGTCGTTAATGCGGCACAAGACGGTGATTACATTGTAGGTGTGAGATATGCTTATGGGGAACAAGTGAACGGGGAATCCACCAACAATCCGACAACCCAATTGCCAGACAGAGCAAAAATCAATGTCTATGTAAATGGTGTACAGGTAAAAACAATTGCGCCTGATAAAACAGCAATCAGCTGGGATGAATGGTTTACGGCTTCTGAGCGTTTGACCTTAAAAGCTGGTAAAAATGTCATTAGTTATCGCATTGATAATGATTGTATTGGCAATGTGAATTTGGACTATGTAACGATGTATAAAGCAGATGTACCAAATCCCATTGTTTCAACTGAGTTAACGGGTACTCTTACAGGTGTGCCTCAAGTTCCATTAGGAACTGCGTTCACGGTGAAATATGGATTAACCCATGTATCAAGCAGTGTGGTCGATGCGATCTATGCGCAGGATCTTACATTGGATTATGATCCGGGTAAGCTTAGTTTGATATCAGTCGAATCTTTGAAGGATGGACTGATGGTCGTTGACTTAAAGAAGGATGTACCGGGAAGAGTTCGGATTCTGCTTGTTAGTTTAGGTGCCAATCATTCTATTACGACGGATGGCGAATTGCTTAAATTAAACTGGAAAGCTAACAAAGAGACAGCTCAGAGCAGTATTACGCTCTCGCGAGCACAAATAGCCAACTCCATGGGTGTGGAGAAACTACTAGCCCCTGTCACATATCAAGTAAAGGTCACGGGCACTTCTGATGTGCCGGGAGATATGAATGCAGATGGCAAAGTGACCATTGGTGATCTCGCCATTGGAGCCGCCAACTATGGTAAAAATTCGGCGAGCCCGGACTGGAATCTGGTTCAGAAGATAGATTTCAACCATGATGGCATCATTGATATTGCTGATTTGGCGATCATCGCTAGAGCTATTTTTCAATCATTCGAATGAGCACTCCTCAAATCACCGAAAATAACAAATTTACTCTTTATATTCTAAATACTTCACTGCGAGATTTTCTTATATTGACTGTATGGATCATGAACATGACTACATTCTTATGCAAGGAAAGGGGTATTTGATATATGAAAGTAAGAAAAATGTTGTCGTGCAGCTTGATTACGGCATTGGCTGCAGCGACAATTGTAACGGGAGCTTCAGCGGCAGCAGAGGACGGGCCTTCGTATTCGCTAACGATTGTTACCGATAAGCCATCTAAAGGAGAGAACGTTGAAGTTCTCGTTAAGGGGCATCAGCTGAAGGATGTCTATGCGTATGAAATCAATTTGGACTTCAATCCAAAGCTGCTTAAATTGAAGGAAGCAACTACGGATATTCCCGGATTTTCGATTCCTCCCATTGTGAAAGACAATCATATTCAGCTCGCACATACGCGTGTCGGCCGAACGCAAGGGGACAGTGGTAAGCAGATTTTATACAAATTAAAATTTGAAGCTATTGACGATGGCGCGACGGAGCTGGCGATTGGCCATGTCAAATTGGTTGACTCCGTTTTAGCCAGCACCGACCAAGAATCAACTGCCAAAATTGCTGTTAACGTGAATGATTTGTTCCCATTCGATGACCTCGGTGATTTTGGCTGGGCGAAAACGGCTATTGCCTTCTTGGCGGACAAGGGGATTGTGAATGGGACGGGCGATCGCTTGTTCAGTCCGGAGCAGCCTGTCACGCGTGCTGATTTTGTGGTGCTATTAACAAGAGCGCTGGAGCTTAAAGGTTCAAAGGGCGAGCGCTTTGACGATGTGGAGCAAGGCGTTTACTACGATGAGGCCCTGTCCGCAGCCAGAAGCTTAGGCATTGTGGAGGGAGATGCGACTAATCACTTCCATCCGAGATCATCGGTGACCCGAGAGGACATGATGACGCTTACGGCCCGCACTTTGAAAGTGCTGAATAAGCTGCCTGCAAGCCAAGGAACTTCTTTGGAGAGCACGTATTACGATGCTGCGGAAATATCGGATTATGCGCTCGCCAGTGTTGCTGCGTTGGTAGAGTCAGGTTTGATACAAGGCTATGGCGATGGCATTCATCCCAAAGAAACAACGAACCGCGCTCAAGCGGCAATGTTGATTTATAACATGTTGAATATGAAATAAGCAAGGAGAGAGAAGGTGCCTGATCAGCAGAAATTGCGATCGTGCAGCTTCTTTTTTTGATCAAAACTGCGGTAACGCGGGTAACGATCTTCCTGTTGCAGGTGTGAAATAGCGAAAAAACGTAAAAAAGAACGGATAAACCTAAATACTTGCTCTTCGAATTGATACATAATGTATCTGTAAACATCCCGAGAGTAGGAGGAAAGGAGCTAATGCCGCTCATAAAAGAGGTCTTTGAAAGCGCTCTCCCATTTTATCAATATGTGATCAGGAGGCTGGAAAAAAGATGAGGTTAAAGAAAACGTTAAGTAAGCTGCTCATTGCAGCTTGCGCATTCGGCACGATTTCAACGGCTCCAATGTTGTCCATTCATGCACAAGCTGCGGATGCGGCAGCCGAGCCGGTCGTTCACGGCTTAAAGGGAGAGTACTACACCAATACGGGTTCTCCCCAGTTTAACTTCGGCACATTAAAGTCAACGGTTCTTGATCCGAATTTGGATTTTGGCAATTTGGAACCGGCTTTTGGCATTTTGACTGGACAGCAGGATAATGTGAACGTACGTTGGAGCGGGTTCATTGAACCCCAGTATTCAGAAAATTATACGTTCTCGATGATTGGAGATAACGGCTTCCGCCTCTGGATCGACAATAAGCTCGTCATTGATCACTGGGTCAATGATTGGGATAAGGAGCAGGTGGGAGCAGCGATCCCGTTGATTGCCGGACAGAAATATGCGATCAAGGTGGAATATTTCGAGAATACCGGCGGCTCTAATTTGCACATGCGCTGGTCGAGTCCGTCCGTGCCTAAAACACCGGTACCGACAGAGGCGTTCACCCCGCCAAGCGGGTTCTCCTATGGGGGGAAAGTTTCTAAAGATGGCGCGACAGCGGAAGTGAAGTTAGATCAAGCGGCAGCGCAGCTTCCGGAAGGCTTCGCGAATCATTTGAACGTCAAAGTGATGGGCACAGATTGGCCGATCGCTTCGGCAGCACTCAAAACTGGAGATAACACCACCATGGTGCTTACCTTCCAATATCCGGTGTACTCGAAGGATGTATGGCTTGTTAAGGCAAGCTATGATGGGCAAGGCGGATTGAAAGCTCAGGGCGGTGCCGTCATCCCAGCATTCGAAAAAATGTTGCAAAATGATTCTACCTATCAAATTACGACGCTATGGGCCAGTCAAGTGGACAAAGATCATGTGCTTCCGGAATATCCTAGGCCGCAGCTCGTTCGCAACAAATGGCAGAATTTGAACGGGGAATGGGAATTCCAGTCGGCCAAAGCAGGCGAGGCGCTGCCAAGCGGGAAAACACTAAAGGAGAAGATTGTTGTTCCTTTTGCCGCTGAATCGGTGCTTTCGGGCATTAAACGCGTGGAGAATCTCATGTGGTATAAGAGATCGTTTGCGGTTCCGAGTGATTGGAGCGGTCAGCGAGTTATGTTGAATTTCGGTGCCGTTGATTATTTGGCTACGGTATACGTCAACGGTGTGCAGGTGGGCACGCACAAAGGCGGTTATACATCGTTCAGCTTCGATATTACCGATCAATTGCAAGCGGGCAATAATGAACTGATCGTTCATGTGCTGGATAATACCGATATGGGGGAAGATCAAGCTGTCGGCAAGCAAACCGTGAAGAAGCTGGGAGGCATCTGGTATACGTCCGTATCCGGTATTTGGCAAACAGTATGGATGGAGCCTGTTGCTCCGGCACATATTGAGAAGCTGGATATGACGCCTGATATTCAAAATAAAGTGCTGAAAGTAACCGTTCCCGCCGGGCCTGCCAGCAACTTAACGGTTGAAGCCGTAGCGCTGAAAGATGGTCAGGAAGCAGGGAGAATTAGCGGACCGGCCGGAACCGAGCTGCAGCTTCCAGTAGCAAATCCAAGACTATGGACACCGGATGATCCATTCTTGTACGACTTACAGGTTCGCTTGAAAAATGGGAATCAAGTCGTTGATCAAGTGAACAGCTATTTCGGCATGAGGGAGATCAAGCTGGGGAAAGTCGACGGCGTTACGCGACCGCTGCTGAACGGCAAGTTCGTTTTCCAGATGGGACCGCTCGATCAAGGCTTCTATCCAGATGGCATTTACACGGCACCTACCGAAGAGGCGCTCAAATTTGATATTCAAACGGTCAAGCGAATTGGTATGAATACAATCCGCAAGCACATTAAAGTGGAACCGGCGCGCTGGTATTATTGGGCGGATAAGCTGGGCGTCCTCGTCTGGCAGGATATGCCAAGCTTGGAGGATCGACAAGGCAATCATGGCGCGGATATTACGCAAGCGGCCAAAACACAGTGGCTGAAGGAATATAAAGAAATGGTCGATCAACTGCGAAGCGCGCCATCCATCATCGAATGGACAGTCTTTAATGAAGGCTGGGGCGAATTCGACTGGGGCGGACAGCAAACGAAGGATGCGGTTAATTATGTCAAAAGTCTTGATTCAACACGCTTAATCAATAATGCCAGCGGCTGGGCAGATTCGGGAACAGGCGACCTTGTTGACATGCATGCCTACCCTGCTCCGAATTCACCGAAACCTACAGATACACGCGCTGCTGTTCTTGGTGAATACGGAGGTCTGGGGCTGCATACGCCGGGACATGAATGGAGTCCGCTCGTATTCTCATACCAAGAAATGAAAAGCAAAAAAGAAATTACGGACAAATATATTGACTATATTAATCAATTAAAAAGTCTCAAAACAAACTCCGGTTTGAGTGCGGCGATCTATACACAGATTACCGATGTTGAATATGAAATCAACGGTTTGCTCTCTTACGACCGCAAGGTGGAGAAGCTCGATTTTGATCGCATCGCCAAAGCACATCGCGAGCTGATCGGTACGATAACAGCGGGCGATTTGACCAGCAGTATTCAGGAAGCCGAGCAGTTCTATAGAAAGCTGATAGCGGGCGATAAGCCAGGTCAATATTCACAAGATGATCTGAATCACTACAAAGGTGTGATCGAATCAGCTAAGCAAGTGCTCTTAGACAGTCATGCCACTGCCAGCGAATATCAGCAATCGCTCCTTAACTTAACGACTGGCAAGGAGAAAGTGTTTGCTGCGGTTCGTGATCCGCTTCCGAAGGGATCAACGGTAGATGGCTTTGACAGCGCGACATTACACAGCAGTTGGAACATTTATCGTCCAAACAATGCGAATTGGAGTCTATCGACGAATCCCGGGAAACTGACAATTCAGACACTTTCGGGCGACAGCTTTGGAAATTCGAATTCAATCAAGAATGTGTTTCTGCAAAATGCACCAAGCGGCGACTTCGTCATCACGACGAAGGTGAATGCTGAGGTAAGGAAAAACTACCAGCAGGCAGGACTGTTTGTTTGGCAGGATGAAGATAACTATGTAAAGCTGGGACACGTGTGGGATACAGATGGCGCGACGGGTAAATCCTTGGAATCAGCCTTTGAGAAAAATGCCGCCTATACCAAAGCTGGCCATATGGCCGTTCATCCAGGATTCGATACGTCCTACTTGCAAATTCGCAAGGTTGGCAATGTGTATACGACGTATTATTGGGACGGCGCGGGCTGGACACAGGCCGCAGATCCGGTTACTGTCCAATTAACGAATCTGAAAGTCGGATTCTATGCGTTCTCGGCAACGGATGGGACATCGATCCCCGCACAATTTGACTACTTCTCCGTTGGTCCTATCCGTAATGACCCGACGTCATCTTTAACCGGACCCGCAACGATTGCGAGCGGGCAATCCTTCGACTCTACACTACGATTGGATAGTGTGACACAAAGTGTCTATGCTCAGGATTTGACCGCCCTGTATGATGCGAATCAACTTGAATTTGTTTCGGCAGACAGTTTACAAGAAGGCGTGATCCTCATCGATAAGAAAGTGGAGCCAGGCATAGTCCGTCTGATCACGGTGAACGTTAGTGGCTCCAGCATCAATGGCGATTTGATCAAGCTTCACTGGAAAGCGAAGGTTGCTGGAGAGGATACAACAAGCCGGATTACGCTTTCCAAGCTTATACTAGCCAATGGTGTAGGCAACGAAACAGAGATAGATGGAACTGTACAGAGCATTCGGATTCTAGCAAATGTGGATAAGGCTGCGCTGAATGCGCTCATCGCTCAGGCTCAAAGCAAGCATGACGCTGCCACAGAGGGATCATCGATTGGGCAGTATCCAGCTGGCTCCAAAGCAGCGCTGCAAGCAGCGATCGGCCGAGCAAGCATCGTTGCGAACAATGCGAATGCATCGAAGGCTCAAGTCGAGCAAGCGGTTACTGACTTGAATCAAGCGCTGCAAACGTTTAATCAATCGGTTGTTACCGCAACGCCTGGAGACACCAATGGCGATGGCAAATTCTCGATCGGTGATTTGGCG
This sequence comes from Paenibacillus ferrarius, assembly GCF_002027705.1. Classification (GTDB taxonomy): domain Bacteria; phylum Bacillota; class Bacilli; order Paenibacillales; family NBRC-103111; genus Paenibacillus_E; species Paenibacillus_E ferrarius. The sequence goes on from NZ_MBTG01000010.1 coordinate 44,393, forward strand.
ATTGTTGCAGCCGCTTATGGCAAAACATCTGCAGATGCAGATTGGGAGAAATACAAACTAGCCGATTTGAACAATGACGGTCGCGTTGACCTAGTCGATTTGGCAACATTGGCTCGGCAGATTTTACAATAGACATGCCCGGATAAAACTTGCCCAACCACAGCATATATCGTGGCTGGGCTTCTTTTTGTATGATCTTGAGCGTGAGGAATGAACTTTTGTCAGAATCGTGCAAAGTTTGGCCTAATCGCGTAAAGACGGGCTTTTTCCTTGCAGATATAATCTAAATAAACAAAGCTCAGGGAGAGGTTCAAATGAAAAAAATGATCAGCCTGATCGTTGGCATTCTCTTGCTTAGCAGCTTGCCTTTTTACTTGCACGTCTCGCATAAAACGACGGACCCCAGTCCTAAGGAAGGTCAGAGGCTGGACGTCCATAAGTTGGAAAGCATTGTGAATTTGGCCAGCTCGGGAGATAAGCCAGGCGTGAATGATGTCAAGGCTCCTTCTTTTACACTGAAAGCGTTGGATGGTTCTTACCATACGATTGGAGGCAAACGCGATAAACCGGTTGTCATCCATTTTTGGGCCAGTTGGTGCGAAGCTTGCTCGGTTGAAGTGGCGACTCTGAGGAAGTTGTACGGCCAGTATAAGAATCAGGTTGATTTCCTGGGCATTAACGTGTCGACCGAAGAAAAACCGGAAAACATCGAAAAGTTCGTCAAACAGAACAACCTCACCTATCCGATCCTGTTGGATGAGCATAAACATGCCGCTGATCTGTATCAGCTTCACGCGCTGCCTACGGTTTTTCTTATCGACAAAGATGGCTTCGTGCTGGATACGTTTCATATGGTAGATCCGCTTGAATTGGAAGAGAAAATCAGACATCTAGCTGAGTCTTCATGAATCTCTGCAATTGTTCAGAAAGGAGGAGAGCGGTAGAAAACGTGCGTTATGTTGGAACAAGTAAGCCATCTAATTTTAAAGAGAAGAGGTGTCTGAATTGAAGGGAAAAACGGCCATTGTCCAATTGCTCATTCTTGCCTTATATATGACCATTATTGCGCCCTATCCGGTCCAAGCGGCAGAAACGGTGAAGATCCCCAGTTATTTCTCCGATCATTTCGATAAAATAAAGATTAACGATACATGGAATGCCATTGAAGGCCCATGGTCCATACAATCCGGCAAACTTACCGTTGCCAAAGGACAAGGCTATAAGGCGATCTCTAATAAGGATGATTTCAAAGACTTCACGATAGAGTCAGAAATCCGTCTGGCAGATCGCAATGGAGATGCAGGGTTGTTATTCAGAACGGTAAGCGCGACGCCGGGGGCTGATAATGTACGAGGTTACTATGCCGGACTAAGCGCTGCTGGAACTGGAGCCGTCATCCTTGGACGGATGAATAACAATTGGACGGAACTGAAACGGGCATCGGTTACGATCAACCCAAATACAGACTATCGGTTGAAAGTTTCTGCTGTAGGCAGTCAAATTAACGTGTATCTCAATGATGCATTAGTTTTAGAGCAAACGGATAGTACCTATACTGTGGGCAATGTTGGGGTTAGAATGTACAATTCTCTCCCTTCGTACGACAATATCGTGGTGAAATCCGTGGGGGGCGACACGTTGTTATCGGATAACTTTGATACGCCGGCCGACCAAGTGATTGACCAGTGGCAAGTGGTGGATGGAAGCTGGAAGCTGCAAGCCGGAGCCATAACGGTGAATAAAGGCGATGGGTACAAAATAATTGCCCGTGACGCTGAGTTTCAGGATATGACACTGGAAAGCGACATTAAGCTGCCGAGTGACACAGGCACAGGAGATGCAGGCTTGTTGTTCAAAACGCAAAGCGCCTCGCCTGGGGCGGACAATGTGAAAGGCTATTACGCCGGTTTAAGCGGTGACGGCAAGGTAACCCTTGGACGTATGAACAATAACTGGACGCCTCTCAAAACAGTAAAAGCGTTTGACAACACGGATCCCAATCGCTTTTACCATATGAAGGTCGTTACTTATCAGAATGAGATTAAAGTATATGTCAACGATTCTCACTCCCCGGTCCTCGTCTACACGGACGATAGCCCGCAGAAGTATACGAAAGGCGGAATCGGATTAAGAAGTTACCGTGCGCAAGCAAGCTATGATAATGTGGTCGCAAGCGAATATGTCGTACCGGACAAAACTTACGCTGTGCCTGTAGCGAACAAAGCGCCGCTTGTGCAAACGCCGTTTATCCCGTTGCCGCTGGGTTCTGTTGAAGCTAAGGGCTGGCTGCTTAAACAGTTGGAACTTCAGCGCGATGGAGCTACCGGATATGCAGAGGATTTGTACGGAGAGCTCAGCACGAACGCAGCTTGGCTCGGGGGCACGGCTCCAGACTCCGATTGGGAGCGCCCTGTCTATTATTTGAAGGGCTTAGTCCCGCTAGCCTACACGCTGAAAGACAAAGATTTAATTGCCAAATCGCAGAAATGGATAGAAGCGATTCTGGCTAGCCAGCAAGCTGATGGCTCTTTTGGTCCCAAGAGCAGCGATGATTGGTGGCCTCGCATGGTTGCGCTCTATGTCATGAAGGACTACTACGAAGCGACGAATGATGCGCGTGTACTCCCCTTTATGACGAATTATTTCCATTATCAAGCTGCTCAATTGCCAGCCAGGCCCTTGAGAGATTGGGGCAAAATCCGAGTTGGCGATAACATCGATACAGTGCTCTGGCTGTATAACCGGACAGACGACGCGTTTCTGCTGCAATTAGCGGATACACTTGCCAAACAGGGATACCCTATCACCGATACGTTTGCGAAGGATGGGTTTCAGAATTTCGGCAATGACTTCCAGCCAACTCATTCGGTGAATGTGAATGAAGCCATTAAAATGCCAGCTGTCTATTATCAAAGATCGCATAACAATGAAGACCGCGATGCGTTCCAGGCTGGAGTAGCCAATTTGACCAAACACTCGCAGATTACGGGCATGCCCTCGGGCACAGAGATGTTGGCCGGCATTGGGTCTACACAAGGCGTAGAGCTCTGCGCGATTACTGAACGCATGCAAAGCAATGAAGAAGCTGCCATGATTCTCGGAGATCCCCATATTGGCGACGCGCTCGAGAAAATTGCTTTCAATTCCTTGCCTGGTGCGATGAGTAAGGATTTGAAGCTGCATCAATATTATTCGCTGCCGAATCAGGTAGAGAGCAATCTAGCCGATCATAGCTTCAAACAGAACTATGATAATGGGATGATGCCTTCGCCTACATCCGGATTTCCTTGCTGTCGTTTCAATATGCACATGGGCTGGCCGTATTTTGTGAAAAATATGTGGGCGGCAACACCGGATGGAGGTCTGGGTGTCATTGCCTATGGGCCAAGTCGCGTGTCTGTTCAAATAAAGTCAGCGAATGTATCTGTGGAAGAAACGACGAATTACCCATTTGAAGATCAAATCGGGTTTGAAGTCCAAACTTCAGCATCTGTAAGTTTTCCGCTCAAACTTAGAATTCCTGCATGGACGCAGCAGCCTACGATTACCGTGAATGGCCAAGTTCAGTCTGCTGTGAAAGCTGGGGAATATGTAACGATCGACAGGACGTGGGCTGCAGGGGATAAAGTCGTTCTGACGGTGCCGATGAAGCTGAAAACATCGACATGGGTCAACAACTCTGTTGGCATCGAACGTGGGCCGCTGGTGTTCTCGCTTCAAGTGGAAGAGAATTGGCAGGTCCAGTCCAATCCAATTGCAGCAGTACCAGGATTCAATGCTGGAGCGCTTGGCTTCAGCCAGTATCGTGTGCTGTCTAAGACGCCATGGAATTACGGACTATTGATTGATCGCGAGCACCCCGAGAAGTCGATTGAGGTCATACAGGGGCCGATGCCGGAGAATCCATTCCTTCAAGCGACGAGTCCTGTTAAGCTGGTTGCCAAAGCGAAGAAAATTCCATCATGGGGCAAATCGCCCAATAATGTAGAAGCATCGGAGCCGCCGATCGGCCCGCTGCTCTCGACGGAACCGACAGAGAACATTACCTTGGTTCCTTTCGGAGCGGAAAACCTGCGAGTCAGCTATTTCCCCGAAGTGACAGAACAGGCAGATTCTGTTGCATCTATTAAATATGAGGCTGAACAAGCCGAGCTGTTCAAAGCGAAAGTGAATACGAACAACAATTATGCTTCTGGCAAAAGCTATGTCGGTGAAATCGACTACCCGGATAGCTATGTGAAATTCAGTGATGTGAAAGTTCCAACTGCGGGTACATATGTTGTTGATGTTTGGTTTGCCAATGGCAGTGATTTTACGGCAGCGACAGGTAAAATTGTCGTAAATGGCAGTGAACAATTACTGAAGCTGCAAGGAACTCAAAATTGGGGAAGATTTATGGCTATCCCAACGAAAGTTCAACTGAGCGCAGGCTCCAACACGCTCACCTTCATGAAGGGAACAGGATTCTACGAGCTGGACTATATCGTAGTCAGACCGCTGCAGGCAGCGCCAAATCCACAAACCCCTGCCTCTGCCGCATTAACAGGGCCTTCTGCTGTTCATGCGAATGAGTCATTTAGCCTTAACTTAGGATTCTCCGGCGTTACGCAAAGTGTGTACGCTCAGGATTTAACGATTACTTACGATCCTAGTCAAGTAGAGTACGCAGGTGTGGAGGAGTTGAAAGAAGGCTCCAAGATCATAGATCAAGCGCAAGCTCCTGGTCAAATTCGTTACATTATGGTCAACTTGGGAGCAGGCAATATCAATGATGACTTGCTGAAGCTAAAGTGGAAAGTGAAGTCAGTCACACAGGCCAGCGCCACAAACATCAGATTGACGAAAGTTATTGTAGCTGATGGAGCCGGGGTGGAGACACAGCTCGAAGATGTTGTGCACAGCTTGCAAATCGCAGTTGGCATTGATAAAACTGTCCTGAATGCTTTGATCGTTCAGGCACAAGATAAGCATAACAACGCTGCTGAAGGCACAAGCCCAGGTCAATACCCTGTAGGCTCCAAGGCTGGTCTTTGGTCAGCCATTGGCCAAGCGAGAGTGGTGGCAGACAATGTCTCAGCGACACAAGACGAAGTGGAGCAAGCTCATCTTGCATTGCGTGATGCGTTAAACCGCTTCTTGAATTCGGTCATATCGAGCGCGCCAGGGGATACCAATGGAGACGGGAAGTTCTCCATCGCAGATTTAGGTATTGTAGCTGCAGCATACGGGAAGTCTTCTTTGGATGCAGATTGGGAATTGTTCAAAAAAGCGGATTTGAATCAAGATAATAAAGTAGACATTGTAGACTTGGCCATTATGGCGCAAAAAATTCTGCAATAAGTGTAAGCTGGGAGACGTTTTGGACTGGATCACGATGCCGCGATCTGTCCAAAACGTCTATTGAAGAAAACAGCTTGCTGCCTAGAAATTAGGAAAGGGGAGGGTGCAGTTTGAAAGGAATATTTGCTTTTCGTCAAAAAAGGATTCGCCAAGTCTGGGCTTATATGCTGCTTATTTGTATGGCAGTTTCTTATTTTCCAGTTGCTTCCGTTTCAGTGGAGGCGGCAGCGGGAGAGCCCCTGCCTGTATTTAGAGAGGATTTCAATGATGGCAATGCGGATGGCTGGACAACCTATGGGTCTTCGGATGCAGGGAACAGGGGGACTTGGGCGGTTAATGCCGCCAAGCAGTATAGAGCGACTGGCGCACCTGGCTCGAAAGCCATTTTCCAGAATACAAGCTTTGCAGACTTGATTTATGAAGCGGATCTGCAAGTTGCTGGAATCAATGATGATCATTCTGGACTTCTGTTTCGGGTTACTGCGCCAACGCCTAATGTTGCCGACGGATATAATGGCTATTTCGCTGCTCTGCGTGTAGACAAAACCATTACACTGTCAAGAGTAACGGGTGCAGGCGGCAATGAATATAAGGAACTTCAGAGAGTATCTTACCCTTATGCAAGCGGTCATATGAAAGTCGTGGCAGTAGGCAATCACATTCAGGTGTATGTCGAGGATATGACTGTACCCAAGATTGATTTTACCGATAACGATGGCAAACAGATCACCTCTCCCGGTGCTGTTGGTCTTAGAACTTGGTGGGGGACAACGAACTTCGATAATCTCGAAGCTCGGGCCTATTCGCCGTCGGCGACTGCGGCACCTATGTTCAGCACACCTGACGGTGTCTATAACAGCGAGCAGCATATTGCACTCACTTCTGCGACAGATGGAGCCAGCATTCGGTATACGCTGGACGGCGCAACACCGAATGCTTCTTCTCCCGTCTATACGTCGCCGATCGTGCTATCGTCCGATACGATTATCAAAGCATATGCGGAAAAAGCGGGTGAAATGGTCTCTAGCGTGGCAACATCCTCCTATATCATCGCGGAGAGTGAACAAGTATTCACGGACGACTTTAACGATGGCAATGCCGAGGGCTGGGTGACTTATCAGGGTTTGACCGTTGGAGCTCCGACGGTTTGGTCAGTGACGTATTCGGTCTATCAATATGTTGCTGCGAATCCCAGAGGCGCTAAGTCCGTCATTGATGCCGTTTATCAAAATTTCGTTTTTGAGGTTGATGTGAACCCGCAAGATGCTATAGCGAATAACAGCGGAGTGATCTTTCGAGTAACAGACCCCGCTGATGGCATAGATAAAGTAAATGCGTACTACGCCGGTATTAACGCTGCTGGAAAGCTTCAAGTGGGGAAGATGAGCACTGCGGGTGCTGCCGGCACTTGGACGGAAATAGCTTCAATCGTTGTAAGCGGTGTCAATTCGAACTCACTTAATCACTTGAAAGTGATCGCCATCGGGACACATTATGTGATTTATGTGAATGACAAGCTTGCCTTCGACTTTACAGACACCACATATACAACAGGTTCCGTTGGGCTGCGTGCTTGGAATGATGATAAAACAGTTGCTTTTGACAATGTATCCTTGAAGCGGTTAACGCCTATTGTGCTGCCAGCAGCAGCTCCGGTCATTAATCCTTCCTCGGGAACATTCCCCGATAGGCAAATTGTCACCATAACGAGTTCAACAGCGGGAGCTGATATTCACTTTACGACGGATGGAAGCATGCCTACGGCGGCATCGCCCGTCTACAGCGGTCCCATTACGCTGACGGCAACGACTACGGTGAGAGCTTATGCAGCGCGAAGCGGTATGATGGATTCAGCTGTTCAAAGCGCAACGTTCACCTTGGTCAGCCATCAATTCTCGGATGATTTTAACGATGACAACGCCAATGGCTGGACGACTTATCAAGGCATTTGGAACGTAACGGACAAAGCGTACCAAGTGACGAATAAAGGGGCAGGCTTCAAATCGGTTGCCGATGGCACGTTGTTCAGCAACTTTGAATACGAAGCAGACATTATGATGAAAGACGGCGTGAACAGCGATAATGCAGGCTTAATCTTCCGCGTTACGAATCCTAGCAATGGCGGAGACAACCTGAAGGGTTATTATGCAGGAATAACCTCAAACGGACGCGTGCAATTGGGGAAATTCAACAACAACTGGAAAGAGCTGGCCTCCATTCTATACCCGATTCAGCAAAATAAAGCCTATCACATGAAGGTGACGGCGGTAGGCAGCCATATCGACATTTATATCGATGGCGAGCATATTGTTAGCGCTGTAGATACAAGCTATTCGACTGGAGCTATTGGTGTCAGAGCCCACTTTGTTGCTACTAGCTACGACAATATTTTTGTTAAAGATCTAGGTGCCGTTCCGCTTCCGACCTATGACTGGTCTTGGGTGAAAGGCGCGGTATTCGTACCGACGAATGTCGTGAATCAGATTCAGCAATGGGACGAATATGATCATGCCATCAACGATCGCGAATTAGGTTATGCGCAAATGTACGGCATCAATTTGGTACGGGTATTCGTGCACAATTTGTTGTGGAAAGACAATAGTGCCAAGCTGCTGGCCAATCTCGAAGATTTCCTCACACTTGCCGACAAATACGGCATTAAGGTCGAGCTTGCATTGTTCGACGATTGCTGGGACGACTATCCTGTCATGGGCCCGCAATTAGCCCCAAGATACGGCGCGCATAACAGCCGCTGGGTGGAAGGTCCCGGTGATGCAGTCAAGTCCGACTATGCGGCCAACAAACAAGAGTTGAAAGCGTATGTGCAAGGGATTGTGCGCGCACACAAGGATGATCCAAGAATTGCTTTCTGGAACATTTATAATGAACCAAGCAATGGCGAAAGCGGACTTATGGATCAAATGACGAAGCAGATTATGAACGATGCGCGGATCTGGGTCAAAGAGATCGATACGACGCATCCGGTTTCCTCGACGGGCGGCCAATTCAGCGGAGAATCGACGTCGGATTTCATCACTTGGCACCCTTATGAGTCCGACTATCCGACACCCTACGGGATCAGCAAGGAAATTCTTGCGGATGAAACGATGAACAGACTCACGCAATCCGTTCCTGGCATCGTGGAACACTATGGGAAGCAAGGCATTGGATTCGTCATGTGGGAATTCGGCATTGGCCGGGATAACACGCGTTTCCCTTGGGGGTCGGATACGAATCCGTTGACTTCGGAGCCGGCAGTCCCTTTCCATGGCATCACCTATCCGGATGGTCACCCATGGGATGTGAACGATGTGAAGGCACTTACTGGCGCTGCCTTCGACACGCTGCCCGTGTTTAACGTGCATTATTTTAAGGATGATAATTTTACGAGTCTGGTCAAATCTTCTATTACACCCAAGGTGGACTTTGATCTTGGCGATGAGAAAGGGACCGGATCTCCGGACCCAACCGTAAGCATTGGCGAAGACCATTTCTCCACACGTTGGGTGGGCACGGTGCAGCCTGTGAACACGGGCACACATACGATTTATGTAGATAGCGATAACATCGCGAGAGTGTGGATTGGCGATTCATTGGTTGTTGACAAAACAAGCAGCACCCGAGAAGAAAAAAGCGCAACAATCGTATTAACGGCCGGACAACAGTACGCGGTTAAAATCGAGTATGTGCATGCCGCCGGCGATGCAAGCTTGCATGTCAAATGGTCACATGCCAATTTAGCCAAACAAGCCTTAACGCCTGTTTATGCTGGGAAAAGTGTGCAGTCTGTTTCGTTGGACGCGGCTGCGCTGAGCGTTAAAGTCAATGAAACAAAAAAACTGACAGCGACGATCACGCCTGCGGATGCTTCGAGCCAGCTATTAACGTGGAGCTCCAGCCATCCCGGTACGGCGACTGTTGACCGCAATGGTTACGTCAAAGGGGTGAACAAAGGGACAGCAGTCATCACAGTCACGGCGGCAGGGGGAGTGACGGCCAAGGCGACAGTAACAGTGAAAGACAGCGGCACCTTCATGAACCCGATCGTGCCTGTCTCCAGCGGGGCCGGTTCGGCAGATCCGAGCGTTGTTTTCAAGGATGGCTACTATTATTATGTAAAGTCTGAGAATGACAGTTCTATCCAAGTGGCGAAAGCTAAGAGGCTTCAGGATATTGGGACTGCGCCTCGCATAACGGTGTATACCCCACCTGCCCTGCAAATGTATTCCAAGGAATTATGGGCACCTGAAATTCAGTATTTGAATGGCAAATGGTACATCTATTTCGCAGCAGATGACGGCAACAATAATAATCACAGAATGTATGTCATCGAAAGCAATTCGCAGGACGCGCAAGGTACGTATACGATGAAAGGAAAGATTGCGGATGCCACAGATAAATGGGCAATTGACGGCACGGTCTTAACGAAAAGCGACAATTCCATGTACTTCGTATGGTCGGGGTGGGATGGCGATGCCAATGTGAGGCAGAACATTTATATTGCTCCGATGAGCAATCCATGGACAATCAGCGGACCTAGAGCGCTGCTCTCCACGCCTGATCAAGCTTGGGAGCTGCATGGCACGCCGAACATTAACGAAGGCCCCGAAATTTTGAGCAAAGATGGCAAGATCTTCATCGTCTATTCGGCAAGCGGCAGCTGGAGCGATGATTACACGCTAGGTATGTTGACTAATACGGACGGCAATGTGCTGAGTCCTGCTTCTTGGACGAAATCAGGTCCGGTTTTGAGCAAAGCAGCGAGCGCATTTGGTCCGGGACATAACTCTTTCACCAAGTCTCCGGATGGTACAGAAGATTGGATCGTGTATCATGCTGATCTTAAATCTGGCGGAGGCTGGGGGAATCGCAGCGTTCGAGCGCAGAAGTTCACTTGGAATGCGGATGGAACGCTTAACTTTGGCGCACCGGTCGCATACGGCGCATCTGTGCAAGAGCCAGCTGGCACACCATCGATCTCGATATACAGCTATGAAGCAGAGGATGCTGAGCTGGGCGGTACCGCGAGAATAAACAACTCGGACGATGCGTCTGGCGGCAAGGTAGTCGGTCACATCGACACGGCTGGAACTGACTATATCGTGTTCCATGTTAACGTGGAAGAAGCGGGCACCTACGCGATGACGCTCATGGCCGCTAACGGAACTGGCGGCACTGCCATAGCGCAGCACGATGTTTCCGTGAACAATGGACCTAATCAAGTCATCGACTACAAACAATTCGGATGGGGTCGTTATAACCCGTCTTCGATTACGATTGCGTTGAATTCAGGCTTGAACACGATTAAGCTGACCAAAAAGACGAATTATGCTGAGCTCGACAGGCTCATTCTTGAGCTTCTGGTGCCTTCGAACCCGAATGGACACCAAGCTGCCCTGCTAGCGGCCATTGCTTCTGCACAAACGAAGCACGACGAGGCTGTTGAGGAAGAGCGACATGGTTACTATATGGCGGGGGCAAAAGCGGCGCTGCAGGCAGCCATTGATCAAGCGGCAATTGTTGCTGGCAATAACGCTGCAACGGAGGAACAATTGGTTGCTGCCAAGCAATTGCTGGCTGAAGCAATCACGGCTTTTGAGGCGAAGAAGATCAATGCCAGCCTCCGTGCAGGCGGAGTTGCTGTTAGTGTTGGAGATTTAGCCATTGTCGCGGCTTCTTATGGTAAAAAGCAAGGCGATGCCGATTGGGATGCGCAAGCGATTAAGGCGGATCTGAATAAAGATAACCAAGTCGATATCTCGGATCTTGTTATCGTTGCCAAAGCCATTATGGAGTAAGGATAGGGGCTGACTTAGAGGCATATGCATCGAATGCGCCACATTTAGAGGCATGTGCAGCGAATGCACCCACCATGTTGGCGATATCCGTTGTCCGTGGCTCACCGATTCAGGAGAAACCTGCAAATGTGCAGGCTTTTCAAGCAAAATCGTGTGAAAACATCAGAAAGCCTTGGAGATAATGCAGGCTTTCTGAGCGTTTCCTTCCTTGAAACGAATAAAGGTCTCAAAAGGATGCATATTCGCAGGCATCTCACCATTTTGCTTATTTTCAAGAAGAAAAGGATGCATAATCGCAGGCTTTTCACCAGTTCAGAGATTGTGCCTGTAGAACTTCTACCCCGGCGGAGATAGTGATAGGAAAAGCTGGCTGCGCTGATCTGCGCAGCCAGTTCTACGAGAGGCTCATGCAATTGCGCATGGGCCTCTTCGATTTATTTGACACTTTCCTCCAGTATGACGGAATAAAGCAAAAAATGACTTTTGTGTGTAAAGACCTTCCTTAGCTAACCTATTACACTAAAGATGTAAATAATTATCTGGAGGAGGAACACAAATGGTACAAAGAAAAAAAATCATGGGGGCACTTGTTACAGCAACCGTACTGATGTCTCTGGTCGCAGGCTGCGGAGCCAAAACAGCGGAGCCGACAACAGCTTCTACAGCTCCGCAAGCAACGAAAGCAGCGGATGCGCCTGCCAAAGCAGGAGACGGCAAGGTGGTCGTCGGCTTCTCTCAAATCGGAGCAGAAAGCGGATGGCGCGGTGCGGAAACCCAATCCATTCAAGACACAGCGAAAGCAGATCCAACTATCGATTTGAAATTCTCGGATGCGCAGCAGAAACAAGAGAATCAAATCAAAGCGATTCGCTCATTTATCGCGCAGAAGGTGGATGTGATCGCGATGGCTCCTGTCGTGGAAACAGGCTGGGAGGCCGTTCTCAAAGAAGCGAAAGATGCTAAGATTCCCGTCATCCTCGTTGACCGTGGGGTCGACAAGAAAAACGAAGACCTGTACACAAGCTTCATCGGTTCCGATTTTATTGTAGAAGGCCAAAATGCGGCCAAGGCAATGGCTGAGCATCTTGGAGATAAAGGAAATATCGTTGAGCTGGAAGGAACGGTTGGCGCGAGCGCGGCAACGGATCGCAAAAAAGGTTTTGACGATGAAATGAAAAATCATCCGAACATCAAAATTGTGAAGTCGCAAAGCGGTGATTTCAACCGTGCAACCGGCAAGCAAGTGATGGAAGCGATTTTGAAATCGCCAGAGGGCAAAGATATTCAAGGCGTGTACGCGCATAATGACGATATGGCGCTGGGCGCCATTCAGGCAATTGAAGAAGCCGGCAAAAAACCAGGCTCTGACGTGAAAATCGTCTCGATCGATGGGATCAAAGAAGCTTTCGAAGCTGTTAAAGCCGGGAAGCTCAATACTGTTGTTGAATGCAATCCGCTGCTTGGGCCGCAATTGTTCCAAGCCGCTAAAGACTTGAAAGCTGGCAAGCAGCTTCCGAAATGGATCAAATCCAATGAAGACGTCTTTACGGGTCAAAAGGCCATTGACGCTCTGCCTAACCGCAAATACTAAAATAAATAGAAAAAACGAAATCAAGAGTCGTTCCTGAGCTCTTGATTTCGTTTCATAACAGATAAGGAGTGGAGAACTATGCAGCAGCAGCCTGTATTAACGATGACAGGAGTCACGAAGGCTTTCCCCGGTGTCAAGGCTTTAACGAATGTGGATTTTCAGCTTAGAAGAGGAGAAATTCATGCTTTGATGGGACAGAATGGGGCAGGGAAATCCACCTTGATTAAAGTTTTGACAGGTGTTCATGAGATGGATCATGGCAGCGTGACCTTGAATGGTCAATCTGTACATATCAGATCTCCCAAGGACGCTCAAGCATTAGGGATTAGTACGGTCTATCAGGAAGTGAATCTGTGTCCTAATCTATCCGTAGCAGAGAACTTGTTTATCGGTCGTCAACCGAAGAAGCGCATGGGCGGCATAGACTGGAGTCTCTTGAACCGCAAGGCGGAAGAGCTTCTGGATCGGTTAAGTATCGCGCTTGATGTGACAAAGCCTCTATCGGAATTCTCGGTCGCGATCCAGCAAATGGTCGCTATCGCACGAGCTGTGGATATCTCCTCCGGCTTGCTTATTTTGGATGAACCGACCTCAAGTCTTGATCAGCAGGAAGTCAAAGAGCTTTTTCGGATTATGCGAAAGCTAAAGGATGAGGGGCTGGCGATTGTATTCGTCACACACTTCATGGATCAAGTGTATGAGGTATCCGATCGCATTACGGTGCTTAGAAATGGGGAGCTGGTTGGCGAATATCGAACCGAGGAGCTGCCGAGGATTAAGCTCATATCGAAGATGATCGGGCGTGAATGGCAGGATGAGGAGCAGCAGAGCAAAGTTGCCGGGAAAAGCAATGGCGAAGTATGGGTATCAGCCGAGCAATTAGGACGCCGAGGCTCCATAGAGCCATTTGATATCAAGGTGCGCAAAGGTGAGGTACTGGGGCTTGCCGGCTTGCTTGGTTCAGGGCGCACGGAAATGGCGAAGCTGATTTTTGGGATCGACAAGGCAGATGAAGGCGCTATGACCATTGATAATGATAAAATTCGCACGATGTTTCCGAAAAAAGCGATTGAATATGGATTGGCTTTCTGCCCAGAAGAGCGCAAAGTGGAAGGCATTATCGGAGAATTAACGGTGCGGGAAAATATCGTGATCGCTTTGCAAGCCAAACGAGGGCTACTTCATAACTTATCACTTCGTAAACAGCAAGAAATTGCCGAGCATTACATCAAGCTGCTGAGCATTAAGGTGTCCAGCATGGAACAAAGAATTGATCAATTAAGCGGCGGCAATCAACAGAAAGCAATTCTGGCAAGATGGTTAGCGACGAATCCGAAGCTCCTCATCTTGGATGAGCCGACACGAGGGATCGACGTAGGCTCCAAAGCGGAGATTCGCAAATTAATACTTTCGCTAGCAGCAGAAGGAATGACCATTTTGATGATAACGTCGGAATGGGAAGAAATGGTCGGTTGTTGCGACCGGATTATGGTATTGCGGGATCGGCAAATTATTGGGGAGTTGTCCGGCAATGAAATCGGTGAACAAAGAATTATGCAAATGATCGCAGAAGGAGGGTACCCAAATGATTCGATTCAAGAGCATGTTTCATAATGCTATGCATTCCAAATTGTTTTGGCCCTCAGCCGGGATCGCTTTGATCCTGCTGTTTAATGCGTTCTTTACGCCCGGATTTTTCAATATTCGCTTGCAGGACGGACACTTATTCGGGAGTTTAATTGATATTTTAAATCGAGGCACTCCGATACTGATCATTGCGTTAGGCATGACACTGGTCATTGCCAAAGAGGGCATTGATATTTCCGTAGGTTCGGTGCTGGCTATTGCCGCTTCATTGGCTGCTTTTCTGCTGCAGAAGCATGTTCCCTTTGTCCTCGCCTTATTGGCAGGCCTGGGCATCGGCGCTCTTTGCGGATATTGGAACGGTTTGCTTGTCGCTAAGCTGAAAATCCAGCCGATGATTGCCACGCTTATTCTATTGACGGTGGGGCGAGGCATCGCGCAGCTCATTTCCGGCGGGAAAATCATTACGATTGCCGATCCAGCCTACCGCTTTGTAGGGGGCGGCTACTTGCTGGGCTTGCCTTTCTCCGTCCTGTTGGCGGTCATTGTTTTTGTTATTTTGCACGTTATTACACGCAAGACAGCATTTGGCTTGTTTCTGGAAGCCGTAGGCTCTAATCGTGTATCCAGCGAATTTGCTGGAATTCATTCCACTCGCATTATGATGTCCGTCTACGTCATTTGCGGATTTTGCGCAGCGCTTGCAGGCATCATTGTTAGCTCTAACATTACGGGTGCGGATTCGAATAATGCCGGCCTTTGGTTTGAATTAGATGCGATATTGGCCGTTGTGATCGGGGGGACTTCGATGCGAGGCGGGCGGTTCTACTTAGGTGGAACGGTGTTAGGTGCTCTGTTTATTCAGACCTTAACGACGACGATCTACACGCTTGGTGTGCCGTCGGAATCCGTCATGGTGGTGAAAGCCATTGTCATTATTGTTGTCAGTCTAGTTCAATCGGATGTGTTAAGAGATAAATTAAGTCGTCAGTTTGGCAAAAAAATCAGGAAGAAGGTGCTTGTTAATGAAGCTGCCGCTTAAAATTACATCCTCTAACATCACCATTCTAGCTACGGTGCTTTTGTTCTTTTCCTTGTACGGCACGGGCTCTGCCATGTTCGATAGTTTTTTCTCGATGCAAGTGTTTCTAAATTTGTTTGTCGATAACGCTTTTCTGATCATTGTGGCAACGGGCTTAGCTTTCGTTATTATTACGGGTGGCATTGATCTATCTGTTGCCTCTTTAATCGCTTTGGTGAGTGTCTTATCGGCAGTCATGCTAAGGGCGGGCATTCATCCCTTTGTCGTCATGCCAAGCGTGCTGCTGCTAGGTACGATATTTGGCCTTTTGCAAGGCTATCTGATCTGCCGCTATCATATTCATCCATGGATTGTAACCCTTGGGGGGATGTTTTTAGCGCGCGGCACGTGCTTTTTAATTAGCCCGGAAAGCATCGTAATCGATAATCCGATCTATAGTGCAATATCGAACTATAGAATTCCTATCCCAGGAGAAGGATCGATCTCCATTGGAGTGGTCATTGCGTTAGTGACGGTTGCAGCGGCTGTTTATGTTTCAAGATATACGGCTTTTGGCAGAAATGTATATGCCATTGGAGGCAATGAGAAATCCGCTGAATTAATGGGTCTTCCCGTTTACACGATCAAATTAGCCGTCTATACGTTAAGTGGTTTTTGCTCGGCATTAAGCGGAATTGTTTTTACCTTCTACATGCTCTCTGGATATGGCCTTCATTTGATGGGAGGCGAGATGGATGCGATTGCGGCCTGTGTGATAGGTGGAATTCTGCTTACGGGCGGCTTTGGCTATTTAGTTGGGCCCATGCTTGGCGTATTAAGCGCTGGTGTTATTCAAACGATGATTATGTTTCAAGGCTCATTAAGCTCCTGGTGGACCAAAATCGTCATCGGCTTCCTGTTATTCGCCTTTATTGCTTTGCAGCGCGTCATCGTCTCCAGAAGGGAAAAAAAGCGAAACCCGCTCACGCCAAAAAAACTGAAAAACAACGTCCAAAATGTTGTACGGCTATGATATTATAAAAGCGATCGGGACAATTTTCCAAATCGGAAGATGAAGCTGCAACCTATGCTTTGGCAAACATCAAGAGGAGGATCGCAGTGAAGGCATATCTTCGTTACTGGCAGGACCGCAGCATCCGTTTTAAGCTTAACTGCATCTTCCTCTTAATTATTCTAATCTCCATTCTATCTTTAAGCTTCTGGGGCAGCAGAGCCTACAGCAATTACTCCGAGAATCAGGCGGATCAAAGCACACTGCAGATGATTCATCAGGTAGAGAGCAATGTCGATTATTATATCGAACATTTGAAAGATATCCTTCATTATTTGGGACAGGATGCTAATATTGAGCAATTTATGAAGCTGGATGCAGGTCAAGATCCTTCTAGTCTGGTCGTTACAGAAATTGAGAAAACTTTATCCATGTACGTTGAGCGCAATAAGGAAGTTATGGGCATTATGCTGGTGAATAAGAATGGCACCTTCACTTCCCATGATATGTACCGGATTACTCGTGATCCTCTGACAGAAGAAAGCTGGTATCAAGACGCGATTAAAGCACCAAGCGAAACGATGATTATCAGCAACCCGATTGGGCGGAATGTATCAACGACGCTGAATTACAGCTCTTACGATGTTATGTCGCTCGTACATGCCGTGCAAGATCCTGCAACCAAACAAGTCATGGGTGTCGTTCTCATGGATTTGCGAATGGATATGATCAAATCTATTTTTGAAAATGTGAAGTTAGGCCAATCCGGATTTATGTACATTTTGGACCATAAAGGCAATATTGTGTATGCGCCTACAAACGAAATTGTGTATCGGATTCAAGGAAAGTGGCTGCCAGATGGGTCACAAGGAAGCTTTACGCAAGAAATTAAAGGGCACGCTTATCGCATTTTGTTTAACGATTCCATCACGAACAAATGGAGATTCATAGGGGTTATTCCTAATGATGACTACCAAAGGGTTGTGAAGGATATTCAATTGTATACGTTAATTGTTACACTCATCACGATTGTTTTGGCAGCGCTTTTATCTACCTATTTTACCGGCACCTTGGTTCGTCCGATTCGTAAGCTGATGAGCTTAATGAGGCATGTCAAGAATGGCGAGTTGAATCAACGTTTCGTTTCTGAAACCAAAGATGAAATCGGACAGCTAGGAGATAGCTTTAATCATATGCTCGAAGAAATTAAACATCTAATCAATTTGGTCTATGAGGAGCAGAAAAAAAAGCGGGAGGCTGAGCTTCAAGTGCTTCAAGCGCAAATTAAACCGCATTTTCTATATAATACGCTGGATACGCTGCAATGGATGGCTCAGGAATATGAAGCGGACGATATCATTGAAGTGATTGGCGCGCTGACGAATTTATTTCGAATCGGTTTAAACCGAGGCAATGAATGGATTCCGATACGTGATGAAGTCAAGCATGCTGAAAGTTATATGATTATTCAAATGTCTCGCTATATGGATAAATTAGATTTTAAATTTGATATTCCCGAATCCTTGTATCAATACCATGTCCTCAAGCTCATTCTTCAGCCGTTGATCGAAAATGCCATCTATCATGGAATCAAAGCGAGATCAGGCAAAGGGAAAATTACGATTACAGCTGAGCAGAAGCTGGATCTGATCTGTTTTCGAATTACGGATGATGGGGCAGGTATCCCGCCTGAGAAACTGGAGGAAATGAACCGAATTTTGCATGGCGAGAAAAAACGAGAGGAACATTATGGCATAGGCTTGTTTAATGTGAATGAACGAATTCAACTTACATACGGCACATCTTATGGTCTTCAGATCTATAGTGAGTTAGGCAAAGGAACAACCGTTGAAATCAAGCATCCCAAATTGCAAGAAGCGAAAAAGACAGAATGAGGTGGCAGAATATGTGGAAATTGATGATAGCAGATGATGAACCTCGTATAAGAAATGGTCTTCGAAAAACGCTGCCTTGGTCAGAAATGGGCATTGAGGTTGTCGCAGAAGCGGAAAACGGCAAAGAAGCATTGGAAACCGCAGCCTTAATCTGCCCTGATCTGATGTTTGTGGATATCAACATGCCATTCATGAATGGGCTTGAATTAATTGAAAAACTGCAAGCGCAAAATCCGGATTGCTTGGTAATCGTCATATCGGGACATGATGAGTTTGCTTATGCCCAGCAGGCCGTTCGACTCAATGTCTTCGATTATTTGCTAAAGCCTGTTCAAAAAACAGAGCTTAGCGCAGCGGTAAATAAAGCATTGGAAGTCCTAATGAAGGACAGAGTTGAACTCAAACATACACAATGGATGAACCATAAATTGGAGTTCAATGCGTTAACGATGCGGGAGGAATTTCTAAGCAAGTGGATTACAGGACAGCTTACCAAGGAACAATTTGAGGAGGAATGGCCGTTTTTTCAACTGCATTTCCATGGACAAACCAGTTTGCTGCTGCTGAAACCACTTAGCAAAGTATCGGTCAGTGCGCCGAATAAGATTTGGGACCCTTCCTTGCTGGAATTTGCTATCAAAAATATTCTGAATGAAATGCTTCCGCAATTGCCGGTATCCGCTGTTTTTAGTGTGGGCAAAGGTCGGATTGCTGCGCTAACTCAAATATCAAAGCTGACTGTCTTGCGCGCCATTTATCAAGATTTCGAACGTACTGTGATGAATTATTTGGGCGTTAGTTTGCTTCTTAGTCATGCTGTCGTGGAACAATTTGAACAAGTGCCGGCATCCTATGAACAACTGCATCAAGAGCTCCTCCGTGAAAGTGTCCTGACCCCTATTGTGATGATGACGAAGAAGTACTTAGAAACTTATTACTATAAGGAAGATTTGTCGTTATCGGAAGTGGCCGAACAGATGAATGTGAATGCGACTTATTTAAGCAAATTGTTAAAAAGAGATCTCGGCAAATCGTTCGTAGACTGCCTTACCGATATTCGGATTAAGAAAGCTATCCAGCATTTGAACGATCCGACTTCCAAGATCTACGAAATTGCCCAAAAAGTCGGCTATCAATCGCAGCACTACTTCAGTCATACGTTCAAGAAGATGACAGGCGTATCGCCGCTGGAATATAGAAAACGTGGAGAATATTAGGATGAGAGATCCATCAAGCAATAAACGAGGACCTTTTATTTTCGGGTTGCTTACAGTGGTCGTACTCATGCTGGTCATCTGTGTGTTGAATCTGAAGGCTGTGACCAATGAACCTGATTTCTTGATAGGCATTAGTCAGCCTAATTTAAACGAACCACGGCAAATGATGATGAATAATGAAATTCGCAAAGAAGCCGAAAAGCATAAAAATGTCAGGCTCATTTTTACGGATGCAGCAGAAAATAGTGAGAAGCAAATACACGATGTTCAAAAGCTGATGAACTACGGTATTGATCTTCTCATTATTTCGTTAAATGATTCCGAGAAGCTGACCCCTATCGTGACAGAGGTCTACAAAAATATTCCTGTTATTGTGCTGGGACGCGGAGTTACCGGCTACGACTACTCATTATTTATAGGGTCTGATAATCTTTCCATCGGCAAAAAATCGGGTAAACTAGCTTCAGATTTGCTTGCAGGCACTTCGTCTGAAATTGTAGAAATTAAAGGAAGCATTCATTCCAAATCGGTCGAGGAGACGAGCCATGGCTTTCAAGATTATTTATCGCGGACGCCATCTATTAAGATTGCCCAAGTGATAGACGGAGAATGGCGGCGAGATTTGGCGGAGGACGAATTAAAACGCATATTGCCTTCCAACCCGGGGGTTCGGCTTGTTTTTGCTCACAGCGATGCCATGGCGCTTGGCGCGCACCGGGCGATTGAAGCGCTAGGCTTGCCAAATGTGCCTATCATCGGCATTGATGGGCTGGATACCGAGAACGGCGGATTCGATTTAGTCAAACAAGGTGTGCTAAGCGGTACGGTTACGAGCCCAACAGGGGGCCGAGAATCGATTCAATACGCAATGGATATCATGAACCGTGAGAAGGTGATTCCCAAGAAGATTATTTTGCGAAGTCATCTGATTACACGTAAAAATGTTGACCAAGTGGAAGCAGCCAATGAGCAAAATGACAAGCAGCCTCCCACTACTGGACTAGATGTAAGCACGAAAAAGATTAAGCTGGGCGTAGCTATCGTTGGCTCTGAGAGCAGCTGGCGCGCAGCGAATACGGAATCAATCAAGAACGCAGCTGGCCAAGACGTTGGCATTGATCTCATGATGCAGAACGCAGAGGGGAGCCAGGACAAGCAAATAGAGATTATTCGTCGTTTTATTCAGCAGAAAGTCGATGTCATTGCTTTTACGCCTATCGTAGAAACGGGTTGGGAGCAAGTGTTGACAGAAGCGAAGGCAGCTGGCATACCGGTTATTTTGACGGACAGGAAGGTCAAAGTGGAAGACGATTCCTTGTGGACAACGTTCATTGGCTCGGATTTTGTTGAAGAAGGGCGAAGAGCAGCCAGATGGCTTGTGGAGCACAAGGCGTCTGACAGCGGAGTCACGAACGTATTGGAGCTGCAGGGGACGGCTGGCTCTGCGCCTGCTATTGAGCGAAAACAAGGCTTTGAGGAAGTGCTCTCGCAAAGCAGCGGCTTTCGTGTGCTGGATTCGGAAATTGGCGATTTTACTTATGAAAGCGGGCAAGCTTTAATGAGTAAGGCGATCAGCTTGGGGAAAATTCCGCAAGTTGTCTTCGCTCATAATGATGATATGGCGCTGGGGGCCATCAAAGCGATTGAGAAGGCAGGCTTGAAGCCTGGGAAAGAAATTGTTGTGCTCTCTGTGGATGCCACAAAGCTCGCTTTTCAAGCTATGCAAGCCGGGAAGCTGAACATGTCTGTGGAGTGCAATCCGCTTCTTGGTCCACAAATTATTAAAGCGGTCAAAGATCTCGCCGCAGGCAAAGAAATTCCCGTCAACATCATTACAGCAGAGGGAATTTTCTCGCAAGATACAGCGAAACGTGATATCTCTACACGGAAGTATTAGAAGTGCAAAGTTCTATCCGGCTTGCTGGAAATAAAACGGTGCCACGCGTTCGAGCGGGCTCCGTTTTTCTTATTTCAGGCAAAACTTTATGTTGCCCAATTGACGAAAAGTATAGTGTTACAGTAAACTGTATATAATACATTTAACTGTATCGTAATCAGTTCTGTGTAACAGGAGGGATACTATGAATGGTTATACCGCAAAACAAATCGCGGAGATTCTTCATCAAGACGACCCCAAAATGAATTTGAGAACAGTAAGATACTACACACAAATAGGAATGGTACCGCCATTAGAGTTGTCCGGCAATAAAAGGGTGTATACGGATACACATGTTTACTACTTTCGAGCCATTATCACTTTATCAAGAATAGGTGAAACGTTAGCTTCCATCCAAGAAAAATTTAAAACGCTCTCGATAGAAGAAGTAGAGAAGATCGGCCAACAGATGCACCTTTATGATCCAAGTCGTGTTCTGCAAAACGAAACGCTCACGCTATCTGAGGATGTCACAATAACGCTAAGCCCGCGAATTTCAGCCGAATTAAAACAAAAAGTTATTGACTCTGTTTCTCAGGTCTTAAGGGGGGAAACGAAATGAGACTCAATTTGAGGTTGGCTAAATCAATCATGGAGCAGGAAGAAGGGATGAATCATTTATGGATTCAGATCTTTCCTGCGGATTTTTCAACAGTAGTAAAAGCAGAAGTGTGCATTGAGCTCCCCAATGGACTCCATCGTGCACCTAATCTTAACGGATATGATGAAAGTGAATCGAAGATTATCTGGCTTGAAATCTCACAGGATAAGGATATATTTGTTGAATTGTACACACAAGCCGCAGTGGATTGCGGCGAAGCGTTAATTACAGTGACACTTCGCTACAAGGATCAGTCAAACAGTTGCAAAGAACTCATACAACAGATCCCTATTCGCTTCGTCAGTGAAGATGATATGGATGATCTCGAGATTGACGAACAACTGATTGAGCATCTGAAAGAGTTAGGCAGCTCTACTGGGATATTGCCGAAAACTGAAATAGAATTCGTAAATATCCAGCCTAAAATCGTTGATTTGAGGAGTAATAAATACGCTTATCTCGAGAAGAAATACCGTGTAGATTACTAGATGGGGAGGACCTAATCCATGAATCTGATTCCTTATGTTGTTGAACAATCGGCAAGAGGCGAACGAGCTTATGACATATATTCGCGGCTTCTCCAAGACCGCATCATTTTTGTATCAGGTGAAATTTCCGATGAAGTAGCAAATAGTGTCATCGCACAGTTGTTATTTTTGGATGCAACTGACTCGGAGAAGGACATCAGCATGTATATCAACTCCCCTGGCGGCTCCATATCGGCAGGAATGGGCATCTATGATACGATGCAGTTCGTCAAATCCGATATATCCACCTTATGCGTTGGAATGGCTGCTTCCATGGGAGCTTTTCTATTGGCAAATGGAGCAAAAGGTAAACGGTTTGCGCTGCCGAACAGCGAAATCATGATTCACCAACCTCTCGGGGGAGCACGCGGTCAAGCAAGCGATATCGCAATCAGCGCTAAACGTATTTTGCGGATACGTGACCATATTAATCAGATCTTAGCGCGGCAAACCGATCAGCCCATTGAAAAGGTAGAAAAAGACACCGATCGCGATCATTTTATGGATGCCCATGAAGCGAAAATTTACGGTATCATCGATGAGGTTATTCGTAAAGCTTAAACAGGTTTTAGAAAAAAATCCCCTCCTCAGCTCTGGGCCAAATGATATACCAGAGTGAGGAGGGGATATTTTAGAAGCTTAGGGCAATTTCACGTGATTGTTGGATTGCTTTTTCTTTGATCAGGTGGGCTTGATCAGGTGTCTCGGCCATACCTTCCACGAAGATGCCTTTAAAGTAAGGAACTCCAAAAAATTCCATAATGCCAGCCAGGTGGCGATGACCCATTTCATAGTCTGCATTCGCGGACCCCGAAGAAAGTCGGCTGCCGCTTGCTTGAATGTGAACCGCTTTTTTATCACCCAGCAGGCCAATTCGTCCTATATCCTTCACATACTTAAAGGTTTTGCCTGCAACGCAGATGGCGTCGATGTAAGCTTTCATAACGGGCGGGTAGGAATAATTCCATATCGGACTGACAAATACATATTTATCAGCAGCAACAAATTGATCTACGAGTTCGCCAAGACGACTGACTTTTGTTTTCTCAGCTAAGGTCAATTCTCCAAATCCCTTGCCGGCCCCCAGCTTGCCCCATCCGCTAAAAACATCGGCATCAATTTGTGGAATATCCATTTGGAATAGATCAAGATAAACGACTTCATCCTGTGGATTAGCCGAACGGTAGGCCTCTACGAACTCTTTTCCTACTGCTGAGCTATAGGATGCCTCATGATCGTTCGGATTTGCTATGATATATAATACGGTTGCCATACTAAAATTGCCTCCTTCAAGTGGTGAATGAAGCCGATTTCTCAGCCTTTCACTACAATGACGGATCAAACTTCAGGAGTGTGACAGAGGTGATCAAGCCTAGTATGAAAATCAACGAATGATAAAATCTTGTCACATTAGGTGGATTTCGTTCGTCAATTAGGTATATAGACTAAATTCAGATAAAGAAGGTATTTAAATGATGAGCGAACATGAATGGTTGGCCGAGCAATTCGAAGAGCATCGGAATCACTTGCAGGGAGTGGCTTATCGCATGCTTGGATCATTGAGTGAAGCAGAGGATGCGGTACAGGAATCATGGCTGCGCCTTAGCCGTTCGGAAACGAGCGCTGTTGTGAACCTGGGAGGATGGTTGACAACGGTTGTTTCCCGGGTGTGCCTGGATATGCTGCGTTCTCGAAAATCAAGACGCGAAGATTCAATAGAAATTCAAGTACCTGAGACGTTGGCAAGTCATGAGGACGGGAGCGATCCCGAACGAGAAGCATTGCTGGCTGATTCTGTTGGACTGGCGCTGCTGGTCGTACTTGGCACGCTGAGTCCTGCAGAACGCATTACGTTCGTGCTGCACGATATTTTTGCTATCCCTTTCCATGAGATAGCCCCCATTGTGGGAAAGTCCGAAGCGGCAGCCAGACAGCTAGCAAGCCGGGCACGACGCCGGGTGCAGGGAACGGCGACGGCGTCTGAAGCGGATCTTGCTCGTCAACGCGAGCTTATTGACGCTTTCCTTGCTGCCGCGCATTCCGGTGATTTCGATGCGCTGGTAGCGGCGCTTGATCCAGATGTTGTGCTCCGGGATGATCGTCAGACAGGAGCATTAAGTGTAACGCGAGGCGCGGTAGCGCTGGCCAAGCAGGTATCGGGACGTGCGCAAGCTGCGCAGCCAGCCCTGGTGAACGGCGCAGTAGGCATCATCGCAGCTCCTCGCGGAAGACTTCTCTATGTCCTTCAATTTACAATGAAGGACGGGAAGATCACAGAGGTCGATTTGATCTCCAGCCCCTCGCGCATAAGCCAGCTTGACCTGGCGGTGTTGGACCCGGCTGGAAGATAAATCAGGATTGAGGCCGTCTAACGCCTGAGCTTGTTTACTTTTAACAATGCGGTTGATTAGTTTTAATCTGTACTTTACAGGGGGATTGTATACTTACCGTATGGCCGACATTCGAAAATACGGAGGATTACATCATGGGCATTCACTCTTATTTTAGATCTCTAAATGAATTAGAAAGAATCATAAGGTGCCCGGGCAAGTTCAAGTTTGAGGAGCACAGCGTCGCAGCACATTCCTGGAAAGTCATTCAATATGCCAAAACGCTTGCAGACATCGAAGAGAAACATGGAGCCAGTATCAACTGGAAAAAATTATATGAAATTACCAGCAGCCACGATTATGGCGAAATCTTCATTGGGGATATCAAAACGCCAGTCAAGCATGCTTCGCCTGAACTTAGGCTGTTAATACAAAAGGTAGAAGAAGGCATGGTGTATAACTTTATTGAGGAACATATCCCGGAAGAATTCAAAGAAATATTTCATAATCAACTGCGCGAAGGCAAAGATGAATCCATTGAAGGATTGATTCTGGAGGTTGCCGATAAGATGGACCAAGTGTATGAGGCTTTTGCTGAAATACAGAAGGGAAACACGGAGAAAGAATTTGTCAAAATGTACCGAAATGCCTTAATCAAAATCAAAAATATTGATTTGCATTGTGTGGACTATTTCTTGAGCCATATTCTGCCGGACATGGTGAACGATGAAATCACTTCTTCCGTTGACATTAGACGAATAACCGAAGAGGCCTTGGCTGACAATGGCGCCTGAGACTGAGTTGCTGATACAATTTTTCATTCATATTCTTATATGAACGGAGCCGCGTGGTTTGCGGACTCCGTTTTTAGTTTGGGGGACTCGTTGTTAAAGATGAGCGGCCTTTAATGCTTGATGATTAACGTAAACAATCTTGGATACGATGCAAGCAAGTGCCAGCACAATAAAGAGAATGCCACTCCAGATGGTTCCATGCACGTCTGTACCGGATATAAACCATCCGCCAACAATCGATCCCATCGACACCCCGAGATTAATAAAAGAAATATACAATCCTGTTGCAAATTCAGGAGCTTCTCGAGCCTCAGAGGTTAACCAAATCTGGGTTACAATCAATCCGCTGGTATGTGCGGCTCCCCATATAATCATGAGGATGAAAAAGGGCAAAAAAGAGGATTCCCCCAGATAAAGAAGCAGGAATGAGAGCGCTAGGGCAATCGGCTGGAAAATGGTCGTTTTCACCATATTTATGGCCAGCAGTCTCCCAGCTAACAGGTTCCCAGCCACACCTCCAACCCCAAAAACGACAAGCATGATACTTATTACTTTGCCACTCATGCCTAGTACTTGCCCCAAGTATTCTGTGGAATAGCTGTAGACGGAAAACATCGCGGCAAATAGAAAAGTGGAGGCGCCAATATTTATCCAAAGGGGGACTTTACGCAGTATGCCGAGTTGTTTCTTGTAGGATAATTGCTCGGCTTTGGGCGTTCGTGGCAGCATAATGGCGATCCCAATGCCTGCAGCGGTATTTACAACGGTACAGAAAATAAAAGCTGCTTCGAAGGAGAACTGACCCGCAAGATAAGAAGTAATCGGGACCCCAAGAACCATTCCCATACTCGTGCCAACAAATGCTTTGGCGGAAGCTTGCGTGGTTTTCTCCTTAGGATAAAGTGAAGCTGCTGCAACAAAAGCTAGGGAAAAATAGACAGGGTGGAACAACGCCGGGACGATCCGAAGCACCATCAGTATATAGAAATTGGAGGTATAAGCAGACAATAAACTGGCTCCAGCAAAAATAAATAAAGAGATTATCATGACAGGCTTACGATTAAATTTTGAGAGAAATAAGACCATAAAGGGACCAAAAAGTGCAATGACAAGTGCAAACACTCCGACGAGCATTCCGGCTTGAGACGTGCTGACATGATAACGTTCAATAATAGAGGGCAGTATCCCGACAACGCCAAACTCAATGGTATATACGCCAAATAAACCTAGAGCAATAAAGAAAATAGGGTTTAGGGGTCTTCTTGTAGATCGTATTAGCGACAAAGCGACCACTCCTTCATGATTTTGTAGGTGAAGAGCCTTGGCCAGTTCATACCGGACCAAGGCTCCTGTATTCGTTCTTTACTCGTTGATTTTGTTATAAACCGCTTCGCACAGGTCAATGGTAAACTGGCCCGACATGCCTTCCAATGCCGTATTGGTGAAGGCCACAACGCTGAGGCGCTGCACCGGATCGACGAACCATGAATGCCCATAAGTGCCGCCCATGCGCCAAGTACCAGGTGACTCGGGCGTGTTTGCGGCAATGGGATCTTTAAGCACTGTAATGCCTAAGCCGAAGCCGCGCCCTGGCCAAAAGGGCATAGGGAGATCACCGATTTGGTTGGTCGTCATCTCACGAACCAATGCCTCTGGCAGAAGCGGCGATCCGTCCTTGCGTAATGTTTCGAGCAATAACAAGAAGTCGCCTGCACTGCCAACCATGCCGGCTCCCCCAGAAGGATAGGCGCTGCTGTCCAGTGCCCGGCCAGGGGATAGTTTGAAGCCTGCCGTACCTTCTAGAAAGGCAATGCTATCGGGATCATGCAGAGGCCGCGGCTCTGGAGCATGATTAGCATAAGCAGTAGCCAGCCGTGTTGGATCGGCAGCAGTAAAACCAGTGTCGCGCATGCCAAGCGGCTGTGTCACCAGCGCATGTATGGCCTCGCCAAGCGCGGTGTCAGTGACCTCGGCAATTACAGCTCCCAGCACATCGGTTGCAATGGAATATTTCCATTCGGTGCCTGGCGTATAGAGGAGCGGTACGGAGGCTAGACGGCGCAGGTTTTCTTGGAGTGTAATTCCTGGCTGATCCATGCCATCGGATACCCCGGCACGCTGATAGGCGCCATTCTCTTCTTGAAAGAATCGATAAGTCAGTCCAGCGGTATGTGTCAGTAAGTGACGAATCGTCAATGCTGCGAATTCGCCATTTTGCAGACGCGGCCGAAACGCTGGAAGCCAGCGGTCAACGCGATCGTCCAACTGCATGCGGCCTTGCGCAACGAGGACGAGGGCGGCTGTTGAAACGATTGGCTTGGTAACTGAGGCCAGTCGAAATAAGGCATTTTCTCGCATAGGGCGGTTCCTCTCGCGGTCGGCAAGACCAACAGCCCGGTTATAAACCAACTCGCCGTCTAAGGCGACTTGAATGACAGCGCCAACCAATCTTTTGTCCGCGATCGTGCGCTCGATGACCTCATCGATGCAACCAGGCAAATGGTCAGAGTTCATGATGTTTGAATGTATCGTGCTCAATATGCTCATCCTTTCGAAATAGTTAAAGCCTTTGGCGCTTTACTATTGTAAGTTTATTTTATAAAATTAGTTATGTTAATTACATAAGCCAATAAAGCTAAATCGAGCTTGCTACGGATAAAATCAAGGTATTTAGCAGGGGAAAACCTTTAATTTAAAGGAGTGAATTTCAATGGACAATATAGATAAGCAAATCCTTTTTCACCTTCAAAGCCAAGCGAGAATATCAATGACGGAACTGGGGAAATGCGTCAATTTATCTCAACCCGCCGTAACAGAAAGAGTTAGGCGTATGGAAGAAAAAGGAGTCATCAGGGAGTATCGCACGATTGTTTCCCCTGAGAAAATTGGCAAACAGGCGGCTGCCTATATGCTTTTTCATTCAAGAGACTGTCACGCATTCGTTGACTTCTGCCGTTCAACTCCCGATGTGGTGGAATGTTACCGCATAAGTGGAGAACACAATTACTTATTGAAAGTGATGTCCGACTCCACGAAAGCCCTCGAAGAATTCGGGAACCAATGTGATAAATACGGGACCTATACGATTCTGATCGTGATGTCGTCGCCAATCGAACATAAATTTCTTATTCCTTCTCTTGAAGAAACAAGCATCAACCTGCTGAGCTAGATTTCGATTGCCATCTTTCATAGGCGCTTGTTATAATTCTCCAAAAAGGATGTGTTGCGAATATGAGTTATCCGTTTCCCATCATTACCGCGCACTGCGGCAGCATGAATACGCTCGATCATACGCTGTTATCTGTACAAACAGGGCTTCAGCTTGGTGCGGATGTCGTGGAGGAAGACATCAGAGTAACGAAGGATGGCATTCCCGTGCTGGCTCATAATGATGAATGGGTGACCGCCGATGGATGGAAAGTGTCCCTTTCGCGAATGACCTACGAAGAATTAAAGGAGCTCCAAATCGAGGTCACTCATGGTCAGCAGCGCAAAACGTTTGCGATTTGCAGACTGGAAGACATTCTGCCAGTTATCCAAGATTTAGGTAAAACTGTGAATTTGGATGTAAAGGTCGACGAGAGCATCGGACCTATTGCCGCGTTAGTGAAGAAGTTTGACATGGCTGGCCAGGTGTTTCTGTCTGGATGCGGACTGAATCGAGCAGAGCTTGCTGAGCGTTCAAATCCTGATCTGCGAAAACTTCTGAATGCTGACAGCACTCTTTTCCAAACACTTTCGTACCAGGACGCAATGGTAAAAACCTGCGAGGATGCTCTTTCAGCCTCCTGTTTCGGGATCAACATCGAGCATATCCACGTTCGCCAAGAGCTGATGGCGTATGCCCAATCATTGGGTCTTCCGGTTTATATTTGGACAGTGAATGAAGAAAAGCTGATGCGTTCGTACATAGATTTGGGCGTTGCGTCGATTACGACACGAGATGTTGCCTTGTTGGTTAAATTGAAGCAAGAGCTGGGAAAGCGTGACTAAGCTTCGGTTTTAAGCAGAAATGTGATTTATTTTTTCCATTTAGCCGCAAAATCGGTTATTATGTGTAATGAAATAAAAAAAGAAAGTGGGATCAATCGTGGGCCGTAAATGGAATAACATTAAAGAAAAGAAAGCTTCCAAAGATGCAAATACAAGTCGGATTTACGCGAAGTTCGGACTGGAAATTTATGTGGCAGCTCGTAAAGGGGAACCAGATCCTGAAGCGAATCGTGCTTTGAAAGTTGTGCTCGAGCGTGCCAAAACCTATAATGTACCAAAAGCGATTATTGATCGCGCGATTGATAAAGCCAAAGGCAGCTCGGATGAAATTTATGAGGAGCTTCGTTATGAGGGCTTCGGACCGAACGGCGCGATGGTCATCGTGGATACATTGACGAATAACGTGAACCGTACGGCATCAAGCGTGCGAGCTGCATTTAGCAAAAATGGCGGTAATATGGGTGTTAACGGCTCAGTCGCTTACATGTTCGATGCTACAGCTGTTATTGGGATTGAAGGCAAGAGCATCGATGATATCATGGAGCTTTTGCTGGAAGCGGATGTCGACGTTCGTGATCTTGTTGAAGAAGATGAAATCGTCATGGTTTACGCGGATCCGGAGCAGTTCCACGCTGTTCAAGAGTCTTTCAAAAAGGCTGGAATCACGGAGTTTTCCATTGCTGAAGTAACGATGTTGGCTCAGAACAACGTCAGCTTGCCGGAAGAAGGACAAGTGCAATTTGATAAATTGATTGATGCTTTGGAAGATTTAGAGGATGTTCAGCAAGTGTTTCATAACGTCGAATAATGGTACTCGAATACATGTTTTAATTATCCGCGCTCTGCGCGGTTTTTTTTATTTACGGGAGTTGAATTAGAAAATCATGGACAAAATAGATGAGGTTTTTCTGTGGTTTTGAAATGAAGAAAAGGAGTGTTCACTCATGAGATTTCATTCGAAAGTAGCGATTGTTACAGGCGGTGCAAGCGGAATTGGGGAGGTAGCAGCCCGCTTATTTGCTGAAGAAGGGGCTAAGGTTGTTATTGCCGACTTTTCAGATCGGGGGCAAGCGGTTTCGGATCAATTGAATGCGAAGGGTTTGGATACTTTGTTTGTAAAAACCGATGTGTCCAAAGAGGATGATGTCATTCATATGGTAACCCAAACGGTGAATACATATGGCAAATTGGATATTTTATTCGCTAACGCGGGAATAGCTAAGGACGCGCCAGCAGATCAACTAAGTATGGAGGCATGGCAAAGAACAATTGATATCAATCTAACAGGTGTATTTCTTTGCGATAAATATGCGATCAAGCAGATGCTTGCACAAGGTACAGGAGGCTCCATCGTGAACTGCGGCTCGATTCACAGTCACGTAGGCAAAGCGAGCGTCACGGCGTACGCTTCGGCCAAAGCGGAGTTAAACTGTTGACACAGTCGCTTGGCGCAGACTACGCAACCAAAGGGATTCGAATTAACGCGGTATGCCCAGGGTATATTGACACCCCGCTCATTGAAGGACGGAGCGAGGCGGTTACGCAGCACTTAGTTGGACTACACCCTATGGGGCGTCTAGGCAAACCGGAAGAAGTCGCCAAAGCGGTGCTGTTCCTCGCCAGTGAAGATGCCTCTTTTATCACAGGAACGAGCCTGCTGGTAGATGGCGGATATACGGCCGTCTGATCAAAGCAAAGACCTGGACACGAGAAATGTGTCCAGGTCTTTTTTTGGCGTATTAGTTGTTAGTTTGCGAAGGGTTATGATGGTGTGTATGGTGATGCATACCTTGTGTATGGTGATGCTGCATTTCATGCATATGGTGGTGCTGAGTACCTTGTGCATGATGATGCGGTTGGTGATGGACAGTTTGTGCATGGTGATGATGCGGGTGCTGAGCCAGAAGATGAGGGTGCGGATAGTAGGCTAGGTGATGTATAGGATGGTAAGCAAGATGATGCATAGGGTGGTAGGCATGGTGATGGTGCGGATGGTAAGCATAGTGATGTTGTGGATGGTAAACATGATGCGGTTGTTGATGGTGGGCAAAGTGTTGCTGCGGATGCGCAGGATAATGCACGCCTGGTGCTGCTGCAATAGGTTGTTGATAGATAGGCTGGTTATCCCCGGTCCAAGTTGGCGCTGGCGCTGGGGCTGGCATTGGCATTGGCATTGGTGTTGGCGCTTGTTGAACTGGAAGGAGCGATTCATTTCTTGTTGCTTGTTGATAAAAAGGGAGGTTATCCTCCGTTGATGCATTACGTTGTGTCATTGTTCTTTCCCCTTTCTGATGTAGGCATACGTCATCCTATGCAAGGAGTAGAAAACAGGGCACTTGTCTATAGAAATTTTTTCTTTTTTTAATGGCATCGCTTCATCGAACATAGATCGAATCCCCGATTTTCACCGTAATGTGCTTCTTCCGATCACTGCCCTGGAATGGCGCGAAGTAGGTAAAGTCGGGATGTACATACCGATCCGTCATGAATGCTGATTGCATACTGCCATCCAATCTGTATTTGTTCAAAATCGTAATGACCACTTCTGCTGAGGTGATGCCCAGTCCATGACCGTGTCCATAATAGAGACCTTCCTCGATCATGACGACATTTTCGCCTTTCCACCAAGGCAGCATAGGATGAACCTCGGGGTTCTCAAAATAGATGATATCCCCCGTAATGGCTTCCTCATTCCCGATTCGGTCGACCAGGTGCAGCTTGCTGTTGGATTGCCAATCAAATATTAAAAGATCTGAAGTCATCCTATCGAATTGCCTAGGGTCGATGGATTCTAATATCGCTTTGTACAAGACGACGATGACAGCCATGGAACACTCGAAAGCATAGGCGCTTCCATTGGTGAAAATATCGCGAATTGCCTCTTGCGGGGAAGCGCCGGCATTCAACTTGAATCTTCCCTGATCGGTTATGTGCCAATAGGCGGGATTAGCCATGGATTTTGTGAGATCAGCGAAATAGACGCCGCTGGTGCTGAGCGCTTTCGCGGACTCCATGATTTGGGATCGCATGTTTAGTTCAAATAAGAGGGTATCCACCGAGTCATAGTGATACTCTACAGCGCTGTTATTTTTTTTCTGAAAAATAGTTAATTCCTGCCCAGTCAGCGTACCTTCACCGAAGGTTATTTGGTTGGTTCCTGTGAGAATGATCATGGACGTCTCCTCATTTTGTTAACATTCAGGTGCAGCCATTCTATTTTTATGCGGGAGAAATGCCCAAACAGAACCTTAAATAAAGGCAGATTGGATGGGAGTAATCGTGGCAAAGTGGCTGATGAGTGAAGGGGCACTTTCCTATATACTATTTTCTAAGAAGGAGATTACAGGGATTCTATCCTATCCAAGCAAACAAAGGGGAAATCATAGAGAAATGGATAAATTGAGAGGCAAGAAAATCGTAATTGCCGGTTCCAGAAAAACAGAGGAAATGAGCTTGTTAATCGAAAAGCAGGGAGGAATCCCGCTTGTTCGTTCTTTGCAAGGTTTCATCTATTTGGATGAGAAGGCCGTAGAGAAAGAACTATTATTTTGCGTGAATAACCAAGTAGATTGGTTTGTACTTACAACAGGTACAGGAACAGATACACTCCTCGGGGCAGCTGATCAGCTAGGCATTTATGCGGATTTGATACACCAAATGAAGGCTGCCAAGGTTGCGGCACGCGGATATAAGACGTACGCATTGCTAAAGAAGCTGGAACTTAAGCCAGAGGTCATCGATGAAGATGGAACGACACAAGGGCTGATGAACCGATTGTCTTCCTATGATTTCTCGAACCAAACGGTAGTCGTCCAGCTGCATGGGGAAGTCCAGCCTGCGTTAATTCAATTTCTGGAGGAGCGGGGGGCCCGCGTCATTCAGCTGCTGCCCTATCGGCATATTGAGCCGGAACTAGCAACACTGGCAACATTATGTCAGGAGCTTAAGACAAATTCGATTGATGCGGTTTGCTTCACGACAGCGGTACAGGTGAAATATTTGTTCGACTATGCGAGACGTGAGGGAATGATCGAAACCGTACTTCAGGCATTTTCCACGCATGTCAAAGCGGCTGCCGTTGGTAAAGTAACAGCTGAAGCCTTGAAAGACGAAGGTTTGAAGCAAGTCATTGTGCCTGAGCTGGAGAGGATGGGGGCGATGCTGATTGAATTGGTGAGAGATTACAGCAGGTCAGAAGCGTTGTGAATATTCAAAATATCATGACAGGCATCATGTCTTCTTTGCTGGCATGCAGCGGCGGGGCCTTATTAGTTATCCATGCAGCACAAAGCGCAGGGTTCACTCGGAGTGAAATTGTTACTTGGATGTTTGCTGTTTACTTTATCGGCGGACTTCTGAACCTCGCGATGACGCTTAAGTTCAAGATCCCTTTTGGTGGGGCCCATTCCATTACGGCAATCGCCTTCTTGACGTCCACAGTTGTGCAATATTCAATCCATGAATTAGCCGCTGGGTTTATCTTATCGGGCTTGATCATTGCTTTGCTTGGTTTCACTGGCCTATTCCATAAGGTGCTCAATGCCATTCCAAAGCCGTTCATTGATGCACTGCTTGCGGGGCTGATTCTAAATTATGTTGTGAAAATAGTTCCGGCTGTGAAGGATATGCCGATAGTAGGATTACTCGCTATTCTGGGGTTCTTTATTACTCGAATCAGTTCCCGAAAAATTCCGCCGTTTATGGGTGTGCTTGTTTTTGGAATTGCGGGCTTGCTTCTCAGTTACCATTTTCCGCAAATGCAGCATACAGGCATTATCGTACCACTTCCAGTGATGCCTGCGTTTACGATGAAAGCCCTAGTGTCTATTGCTATTCCAATTTCTATATTAATTGTAAGCAATGATATTGCCGTAGCATTAGCAGCATTGAAAAACAATGGATATCATCCTCCAGTGAATAAGACGCTTATTTTTTCAGGCTTATTTTCATCAGCAGCAGGGCTATTTTCAGGCCATGCTGCCAATATTGGCGGCATGATGAGTGCGCTTTGCAGTGGGGAGGACGCGGGTCCGCGCGATCAACGAATTTGGGCGGCCATCGTTTCAGGAACACTCGTTGCGTTATTTGGATTATTCGCTTGGTTAATCATTGATATCATCGAGCTGCTTCCTTCCTCCTTCGTTGCAATCATTACAGGCTTTTCTCTAGTCGGGGTACTGATGAATAGCTTGCAATTTGCTTTTTCAGATATAAATTTCAAATTTTCTACGTTGTTTACGTTTATTATTGCGATATCAAACATAACACTTCTGGGCATTTCGTCTCCTATTTGGGCATTAGCTGTAGGAGTGGCTACTGCGAAGCTTTTTGGAGAGAAGAAATCACCTGCATAGAATTCGATAAGGTTAGGACATGCGATGAAACAAATAAACATGGGAATTTGGTTCTGGGCGCGGATCTTTCTTCTGATTGCCCTAGTGGTCGCTTTTTTTTCAAGGCATGAAGAACCAAAAGCAAAAACGAAGTTTGAACGATTGCAATGGTCGGGAGAAGTCAATTATTGGCTGCCAAAGCAAGAAGATTTAGAAAGCTATGAACAAGTCAAAAGAGTCATGCCTGAACTCATCATCAATCATCTAAATCCATCGGCTAGACTACAACTGAGCCTGCACTTTAAACCTATTGATGTGAATAGCGAAGAGGTCTATCCTGTTGGGAGTGGTGTATTGGTTCATGGGGATCAAAAAATAGCGATATTCGTCAATGCTACTTCAACACTGATGAAGCACACACTTAAGGATGGTAGCGTGTATATCCATGGCTCCATGCACACAATTCTGACAGCAAAATCGAAACAAACAAACGCTGTTCTAGCCATCGAAGGACTGATGGGAACAGATGAATTTGAAATCACGTATCCTTACACGGATGAGGCCGGAGCTATTGTTTTTGGCAAAGGCATTCACTCTCATCTGGATGAAATAAATAGCTTGAGGCAATAAAAAACTGCCCTTAACAATTGTTAAGGGCAGTTTGATGTTGATTACAGTTTTACAACGTTCTCAGCTTGAGGTCCACGGTTGCCTTGAGTTACATTAAATTCAACGCGTTGTCCTTCGTCCAGAGATTTAAAGCCGTCTCCTTGAATTGCGGAGAAATGTACGAATACGTCATTTCCGCCTTCCACTTCGATAAAGCCAAAGCCTTTCTCTGCGTTAAACCATTTTACTGTTCCTGTTTCCATTATTCATTACCTCCAAAATACGTATTAACATGTTTTTTTAATAAAAAAATCACACATTGAAAAAGTTACCATAACACAAATGATCACTTTTTCAATATGTGAATTTATGTGGAAAGTTAATTTCCTGTAATCCTAACACACATAAGCGAGATAAGCAAACTTTCTTTGCTTAACGAAAACGACGGAAGACGATCTTTCTCCACAAAAGCTTCATGAATTGAGTTCTCGTCAACTATCTTTTGAGGGAAATAGGGTATACAATTGAGCTAACAATGGAAGGACGGTGTTCAGCATGGGAGTATTCATTCATGACGAGCCACCTGTACGGTCAATTAAGAAAGCATCTTGGCTGTTATTGATGTGTTACGTAGCATCTTCATTTTTCCTTACGATATGGGGAGGCTGCCTGCTGCTTGGGGCACTTACTTATGTTATGTTTACGAAGATCAAGTCAGGAACGCCCAACAAATAAAAGGCATGAAGGAAAGAGGAACTGCTGCTGCAGTTCCTTTTTTGCATGGCGCGCCTAGCCAAGCTAGGCACAACTAATTGATGAAAGTTCAATTGAGGTAAGAGCCAAGTCGCCTCGTACCTGACAGGCAACTGGTGGAGAGATCCTAAAGTTGAAGCCCTGTGACAAAGTATCCCTTCAAGGGGAGCGAGCAAAACAGCAGGCCGTAACATGAAGTGAATCCTGCCGCGTCGTCAAAAAGAACCTGAAAAGGACAAGAGAGAGTCGAACCTCGTGTGTATGGGTGAAGACCATGGAATGCGTGAAGCCCTTGGAAGTGCAGCGCAGAAGAACTCTCCGGCCTAAGGGGATCGGCATGCTGTGAAAGTTGTGCTTGGAACTAGGGAGACCCTCCCCCGCACGAGTTTTTTTTCGTAAGGAGCGGACCTATAAACCCGAAAGGTGAAGTGGCGAGCTGCGGGAAGGGAGTCGGAGAGGGTTGTAATACTGATGAAGTGAGGACAACAAAACCTCATGGAGGGAAGAACCCTTGCTTTGTTCAAGCAAGTAGAGGAGGTACAAGTGAGTGAATGCAGTTAAACCTGCTAACTACGCCAAAGTAAAAGCTCAAGAACTTCAAAAAAAGCTATATCTTGCCGCCAAGGAAAATCCTAAACGAAGGTTTCACGCGCTTTACGACAAGATTTATCGGGAAGATATTCTTTGGGAAGCATGGATACGAGTAGGCCACAAATCCTCAAATAATGCGCTGGTCGTCACAGTGAATGAAACTTTGCTGCCTGTATTGCCGCCAGTTTTAGCGCGGGTACGTCATCTGCAAATGGCAGCTTGACAGGGTATGCCGGAGGCATCAATAAAAAAATCAAGTTGCTTGAACACGAAGGTGTAGATATGTCCCCGTTATTTGTACCTACCAAGGTTCCAGCAAGGCATTCACTTGATTGCTGTAAATCTTGATAACACATTCGCGCCGGGGCTTATGCAGAAAACAAAGATGTTTAATGATCGTTACATTGGGTATCGCATCAGTCTAATGCTTATTTTTTTGAGTTTGACGGATCGGATTGTATATCGAAAAACCGCATGGATGCAATACATGCGGTCTAATACTTTGTTTTCTCATGACAATCGTATGATAAAAAATGGTTCCTAAAAAGGGAACCGGTCTCGCAACAACTTGATTCAAAAACTTGCGTTTTTTTGTATTTGTTGTTTTATCCTTAATGTACACGTTAAACTTGTTCGGCAATAACCGGGCATGAAGGGGATATGATCATTTCACGAAGCCAAAAAGCACATCTTTGTCCATGTTCAACGCATTACTGATTCCGCCGCATCCATGAAACCGCTGAACGCATCTTCCTTGACCTTCTCAAAGCATGACGTGACCAGAATCCGTTGAACACAATCCGTTAATTTCACTCATGCTTGATGCTTGGCGACATAATTTCGGTACCAACCCATTTTCTTATCCACCATTGTCCTGTACACGGTGAGTTGATCGATTTGTGTCTGTATTCTTTCCATTTGCCGATCCAGCATTCGCATACGTTCATCGATCGTTTCATGTCCTTGCAGAACCAATCCTACGAACCCTTTGAGTTCCGCGATGGTCATTCCCGTGTTGCGCAGGCAACAGACGAATTCCAGCCACTCGATGTCCTTCTGTTCGTAAATCCGGGTCCCACCTTCATTGCGCTTGACGTTCGGAACGATGCCTTCATTCTCATAATATCTCAAAGTGTGCATGGATAATCCCGTCTGTTCCGCTACATCTCCGATCGTAAACCCCATTTTGACTGCCTCCTTCCACGCAAAAGGATTATGTTATCATCTTACTCCGCCACATGTAATGAAAACAAGCTGGCAATTTGTTGCATAGCCGCCAAGTCTCCCGACTCTTGCTTCAGACGGATGAGCGCCTCGGCATCGGCGCCTGCCGCGTATCGGAGCCGGTTCGACGGGTCCGTCGCCGCTTGGTAGATTGTTTCTGCCACAGACTCCGGTGAAGATTGTCTTGCAGCATTCTCTCCCATTTGCTTACGAACTGCCCGGTAAGCGTCGGCAAATTCCTTATAGTCGGGCAACGAATCGTCGAAAAAGAAGTCCATTGATCGACCTCCGAAATCCGTCCGAACCGATCCCGGCTCGATTAATTTCACCCGGATGTTTTGAGAAGCCAACTCGTAGGAAAGTGACTCCGTAAACCCCTCCACCGCAAATTTCGTGGCGTGATATAAAGACATCGTAGGCATCGTAACGATTCCGCCAACGGAAGAAACATTAAGGATCAGACCGTTCCGGTTGCTCCTGAAATGTGGGAGAACGGCACGGGTCATGTTCATTAACCCAAATACGTTAACCTCGAACTGCCGCCGAATTTGCTCGTCAGATGCAGCTTCAAAGATTCCTGACGAGCCGTATCCGGCGTTGTTCAACAAAACGTCGATACTGCCAAAGCGGTCGATGCCTTGGTTAACGGCCTCATTTATCGTCTCCTTTTGCTCCACGTCGATGCGTGCTACTAAGACCGTCTTCCATTGTGACAATTCCGTTTCGGCCTCCGCCGCTCTCATGGTCGCGATCACATTCCATCCGTTTTCGGCAAAATGCTTCGCGGTAGCTCTTCCGATTCCCGTCGACGCTCCAGTAATCAATATTGTGCTCATAGTGTTGTCTCCACCATTCTGTATTTATTGGCCTTGCTTGCCTTGTATTGTATCGCTTCGAGCGCACACGAGATCAAGTATAAATTTTATCGTGCAGTGGAAATCGAAGTGCTTTTCGTTTATTAGGGATCACGAATGGCAAGCATCGCTTCGAGCGATGACTCCGGAATAGAACATGGCATCCGGTCAATCTGGCTCCGCCAGAAGCCCTTCAGTATTACGAACAAACACTCGCATTTTTCTATAGAAGTTGACTGGAAATAAAAAGAATCCCAAGAGCGGATATGTCGGGTGCATCATATAAACACCGCATTCTCGCTCCGGGCCTGGGCGACCCTCGGTCCTGGAAACAAGGAACGAGGAAGTAATTGTCGGGACATATCCGCACCGACTAACCGCATCGCGGCCGGGAGCAAGCTGCTTAACTCGGTGTGACTTCGTGATGCAAGAACTTTAACGGAAATCAATGCAAAACCAAATTTAAGGGACTCTACGGGTACGATAGCTCAAGAAGCCGCCTCTTTAACGAGGCGGTTTTCTAACATAGAAATTTATTTAAATAAAACTTTACCTAACACGACTGAACAGATGGCAAGGTATAATACGAGTAATTACTTTCGGAGGTGTTCGAACATGTTAAAAATTCTAATCCCAATTACGAATCTCAATTGTCGGCAAGGTGAAAAGAGCGGTAGAACGTAAGCCAAACTAACGGATCTGCCGCATCAAAGAGAGGCGGATCGGAATGATTAGTAAGTATAATGCGTCAAGGATTTTCACGTTAATGAAATGGATGACATCGCTTGCAAATGCCACGATGTTCACCACATATGCGGTTTATCAGGTTATTGCAATGGGCTTGAACCCTCTTCAGCTGCTGCTGGTAGGGATGGTTCTAGAAGTTACTGTGCTTGTTTTTGAGGGGATTACTGGTGTCATCGCCGATACGTATAGTAGAAGGCTGTCTGTCATTGTTGGTATGTTTGTTCTTGGAAGCGGGTTTGTTTTGGAGGGCAGCGCGATGTGGCTGGGATCGGAGGTCTCGCTGCTGTCGGCGTTCATGTGGCTGCTCTTGTCGCAAGTGATTTTCGGGCTGGGGGCGACTTTCGTCAGCGGCGCCGATACGGCTTGGATGGTAGACGAGGTGGGCGAGGAGCATGCGGGGACCATTTTTATGCAAGCTGGACGCATCGGATTATCCGCTACGCTGCTTGGCATTGCGCTGAGTGTAGGCTTGTCCGCGCTTGCGCCGAATTTGCCCTATGTGATAGGCGGCTTTATCTATCTCTTGCTGGGTGTTATTCTGCTTGTCTATATGAAAGAGACGAAATTTACTAAACCGCAGCCTTCGGCCGGCGCTTCAAATTGGCAGCGCTTGACGTCGACATGGCTGTCCGGAGCAAAGGTCATACGATCTCAACCCGTTTTGCTCATGATCGTGATCGTTACGCTGTTCAGCGGTGCTGCCTCCGAGGGTTATGATCGGCTTTGGCAGGCTCATCTCATCACGGATATCGGATTCCCGGATTCGTTTGCACTCTCGGCAGCGGTTTGGTTCGGTACAATCGCGCTGTTGTCCACTTTGCTCAGCCTAGGCGTCATGGCCTTCGCCGAGAAACGGCTTAATATGGGCAATAAGCAGGTCGTGCTGCGCGGGATGTTCGTCCTGACCTTGGCGCGAATTGGCGCCATAGTATCAATTGCCCTCGCGCCCAACTTCATCTGGGCGCTGGTCTCCGTACTGTTCTTCGAAGCCGTACGTACGCTAAGCGGACCGATCTACGATACGTGGCTCAACTTGAACATCGAAAGCCGGTCGCGCGCGACCGTGCTCTCGATGATGAGCCAGTCGGATGCGCTCGGTCAGACAGCCGGCGGACCTCTGGTCGGCTGGGTCGGGAAGCGCTTCTCGCTGCGCACGTCGCTGGTTGCGACCGCTGTGCTGCTCGTCCCTATTCTTGCCGTTTACGGACGCACGCTGCGTAATCGGCGCGAAAGAGATTCGTAGCGTGTCGCTGCGAAGTGGTGGATGTGCTTGGGGGAGCAAGTAGATGGAAACTAGATTAGTGTGAGGTAATAAGATACTTAGAAGGTAACAAGATAAGTCTGAGGTAACAAGATAAGTAGATGGTAATAAGACAAGTGTGAGGTAACAAGATAAGTAGAAGGTAATAAGACAAGTGTAAGGTAACAAGATAAGTAGATGGTAACTAGATAAGTGTAAGGTAACAAGATAAGTAGATGGTAATAAGACATGTGTAAGGAAGCAAGATAAGTAGAAGGTAACAAGACAAGTGTGTGGTAGCAAGATAAGTAGAAGGTAACAAGATAAGTCTGAGGTAACAAGATAAGTAGATGGTAATAAGACAAGTGTGAGGAAGCAAGATAAGTGTGAGGTAACAAGACAAGCTTGAGGTAACAAAACAAGATCAAAGTAACAAAAATGGCATAATGTGCTGCCCCGTGAGTCATATTAGCATTCAAGTGCCAAGAGTGATGTCATGGGGTTGGCCATTTTGCAGCCCCCTGACTGTTGATAGCTTTACTTTCCTCAGAGCAAGGTGAGGCGAAGCGGGTTGGTTCACGAAGCCTGAAAGCCTGCAAAAGTGCAGGCTTTTTCAACAAAATCATCCGAATAGTGGGAAAGCCTGCGATAATGCAGGCTTTTCCAGCTTTTTCATCCAGATATCAGAAATAGCCAACAAAAACCTGCACAATCTCCAAGGCCCCCTAATTAAACTGGAGTCCTCCCCTACAATGATTTAAACTAGGGAAAAGGGGATGATCGGGATGGGAAAACGACTGAACGAGGAAACACGGCTGCAAATTGTGAAGGAAGCGTTGGCGGGAATCAAAGTGGGGGTACTAGCTCGGATGTACACGATTCACCCAGAGACGATTCGAGGATGGATCCGGGAACATCGGGATGAGATTACCCCCGATGAAATTCCTTTAGCCGACGAGCATGTGCAAGAGCTGCAGCGTCTACAAGAAGTCGAGAGCAGGTATGAAAAAGCCGTAAAGGTTTTAGGTGAGAAAGAACTAGAGATTGAGATTCTGCGAGAGCTGCTAAAAAAGAAGAACCCCGCTTATCTGAAGCCTACGAAGTAGCCGAACAGTTCATTAAGCGGGGAGAACCAGCAGCAATGGTCCT
Source organism: Paenibacillus ferrarius (assembly GCF_002027705.1). GTDB lineage: Bacteria > Bacillota > Bacilli > Paenibacillales > NBRC-103111 > Paenibacillus_E > Paenibacillus_E ferrarius. The sequence goes on from NZ_MBTG01000010.1 coordinate 86,532, forward strand.
ACGGATTCTGAGCGTTTCTGAATCGACGTATTACGATCGGAGAAAACGAGCGCAGCGTTCTGTCGAGCCAAACATAAGCAGTCAGAGAGGGCGTCCTCAGCCCGGATGGTCAGAAACGAAAACTGGAACGCGCGTCCAGGATGAGCAGATCAAGACGTAGCTGCTGGAGCTGCTTGAAGGCGAGGAACATGTTTACGGGTACAAACTTCTGGCTGCATGTCTTCGCAGAGATCACCAGTTAATTCTAAACAAGAAAAAGTCCTACCGTTTATGCACAGAACTAGGCATTCTCCAAAAACAGCGTCCGAGGAGCCGTAAGCACCCGAGGAGGTTGCCCAAAAACCGCGTAGTAACAGGGCCAAATCAGCTGTGGCAGATGGATATTAAATACGGCTACATCATCGGACTTGAGCGCTTTTTCTTCGTGCTAAGCATAATCGATGTGTTTGACCGTGTCGTGGTCGGACAGTATCGGGGACCCGTATGTGAGGCCAAACATGCCGTGCAGACGCTAGGATGGGCGTTAAAGGAGCGCATAGCGACGGGCGAATCACTACCCACAATACGGACCGATAACGGGCCGCAGTTTCTGAGCAAACTATTTGGCGACAGCTGCGAAAGCTGGGATATGGACCACGAACGGATCCCGCCTCGAACGCCAAATATGAATGCATATATTGAGTCGTTCCATAGTGTACTGGAGCGTGATCTATTTAGCCAAGTGGAATTCATGAGCTTCGAGGAGGCTTACGAGGCATTGGATCGGTATATGGATTTTTATAATAACCGAAAAATGCATGGAAGCTTAAAAAAAATGCCTCCAGCGGTCTTTTCCAAGTGGGTCATGACGCTGGAGGATCGAACGATGTTTCATAAAGCGTTGTAAAGGCACGAAATAAGAAGCAAGGCTAAGAACACTGTATTTTTGGCTGGGAGGACTCCGGATTTAAGGGGCCTAGCCGCAATCGCAGGAATTTATTGATTTTCTACTAAAGTAAGCTTAAAAGGATGTATTATCGCAGGCTATTTAAAATACGGCAAGGTGAAGCGAAGCGGGTTGGTTCACGAAGTCTGAAAGCCTGCAAATGTACAGGCTTTTTCAACAAAATCATCCGAAAAGTGGGAAAGCCTGCGATAATGCAGGCTTTCCCAGCTTTTTCATCCTGATATCAGAAATAGCCAACAAAAACCTGCGCAATCGCAGGAATTTATTGATTTTCTGCTAAAACATGCTCAAAAGAATGTATTATCGCAGGCTTTTAAAATACGGCAAGGTGAGGCGAAGCGGGTTGGCTCACGAAGCCTGAAAGCCTGCAAATGTGCAGGCTTTTTCAACAAAATCATCCGAAAAGTGGGAAAGCCTGCGATAATGCAGGCTTTTTCAGCTTTTTCATCCTGAAATCAGAAATAGCCCACAAAAACCTGCACAATCGCAGGAATTTATTGATTTTCCACTAAAACAAGCTCAAAAACCTGCACAATCGCAGGCTTTTAAAGATACAACCGCATCTCCATGGAAGTCCGTGCCGTTGATTGCATGGACAATAAGTGCCTCTACATGTATTATTTAACCATTTTTTGTGCAACCGCAGAGATTCGGAAATAGCTGTGATAAGATGGTTGGAAACGAGGCTAGATGTGAAAGAAGGGAATTCAATGACAACCACACTCCATCCCAAAAGATGGGGCATCCTGCAAATCATTAATATGGGTACGCTTATATCAACGTTGGATGTTGGTATCGTTAATGTAACCTTGCCTACGATGGCAGAGCAGTATGGCGTTTCCTTGGCGCAAATTCAGTGGGTAGCGACGGCTTACCTGCTCACGATGGTCGCTTTACTGCCTTTTATGGGCAAAATATCGGACAAATGGGACCGCAGAAACATCTACAGCTACGGATTTCTGGTGTTTAGCGCAGGCTCCATGTGCATCGCTTTATCGGACAGTTTCTTAGGGATGATCCTATCCCGCTGCTTGCAAGGTATCGGTGCTACGATGATTATGGCGAATAGTCAAGCGATGGTTCGCCAAGTATTCCCCGATCATGAACGAGGTCGTGCACTTGGCGTAAACGCAGTCGTCATCGCCATCGGAACGATGGGCGGTCCAGCACTGGGAGGCATCCTCCTGGAATGGGTGAGCTGGCCGTGGCTGTTTTGGATCAATGTGCCGATTGGACTGATAGCCTTTGTGCTAGGACTTCGGTGGTTCCCTAGGGTGAAGAACAATGGATCTAACACGTCGTTTGATCTACTGGGTTCTTTTTTGCTTGCTGGTGCTATGTTTCTGTTGATGCTTGCGGCTGAAGGAAGCAAAGAGCAAGGTTTTACAACGACTACTCTGACGGAAGCCATTGTAGGTATTGTTGACTTAATTGTTTTTATTTTATATGAACGACGTAATCCACAAGGCATCCTGGATCGGGAATTGTTCAATAATCGAACTATTTTATTAGGGAATGCAAGCTCATTTCTGATGAATTTAGCGCAGACGGCAACGTTAATCCCCATCGCTTTTTACTTGCAGGGACAGTTAGGTTTCTCGACTTGGATGACAGGTGTTTTGTTGATTCTGCAACCGCTGCTTATGGGGATTGTCGCTCCTTACGCGGGAAGGTTTCGAGACTTGTATGGGGGCTATTTCCCTATCACGTCAGGGGCTCTGTTCGGAGCTGTATCCATGCTTTTGGTAGTATGTTTCCCAAAAGTTAGCGGGCTTGCAATCGGATTGCAGCTTGCCTTGTTCGGTATCGCTACAGGATTGTTCCACGCAACAAACAATGCGGAAATCATGAGTGCTGCGCCCGAGTCAAAGCTAAGCTTGGCTGGAAGCCTGCTCGCGATGGTGCGATACATGGGGCAAATTGCCGGAATTGGCTTAGCTACACTCTTGGTCGGCCACATGGGATTCGATGGGGGCGGGACTGGGGAAACCAGCGTATCCATGCGAATACTTTTTGGTATTTGCTGCTTAAGCTGCCTAGTTGTAGCTGGGGTGGGACGGTCAATGCCGCGGAGTAAACCTCTTCCTACTGATTGAGTTGACACAATCGTTGCAAGGTATTTGACTAAAGCTTGAGAAATCAAGCTTTTTGTTGTTATTATAGGAAATAGCTCGCCAATTGGTTAATTCCTAAGTTTTATTTCATTAGGCATATCGATTCTTATGGAATTTATTATTCAACACTGGTGTTCTTAATTGCCTCATCAGTTGCTCACTTATATTTTAATGAAATCAAATAACGGAGGAATCGCAATGAGTCAGCGCTATCGAATCACTAGAGCCATGCAGGAAAAGGACAATGCAGCGAACACCATATCTTTGGAAGAGTGCAAACAGTATTTCGCATCCCAACCCGATTTCACCTATACGTCCTTATTTACGGTGACGGGGGCCACAAGCATGTCAATCGAGGGGGATTTTTTCATGTGGAGCTGCGGCGATACGAAGATTCCTTTTCGGCATTATCAGGGAGATATTTACGTATCCGGGACCAATGAAGCTGTGATTCCGAAGATGCTGGAGATTGCGAGCGAATTGGAGGCCGATGTGCTGGAAGGGTGAGTTATGCTTGTGCACGCAAGCAACGGAAAGGCAGCCGTGTGAGGGTTGTCTTTTTTGGCGGGTCCTTCTATGTTAAGATGTGGTTAAAACAATAGGTGGATTCAACGATGAATTATTCGCAAATAATGGGAATTCCAGTACCGAAAATCACGATGGAAGAAACAGTGGAAATCATTGACCAAGTCATTACGGAAAAAAAAGCGGAATTGTTCCATGTGGTAACGCTTAATCCAGAGATAACGATGTCTTGTCAGCATGATTCACAGCTTCGATCTATCATAGATGAAGCGGGCCACATCACGGCGGATGGTGCGGGTATTGTGATGGTTTCTCGTTTAAAAGGAAATCCACTTCCTGAACGCGTTACTGGATGTGATCTGCTGATCCATTTATTGGAGATGGGGAACAGAAACCATTGGTCATTTTATTTACTGGGCGCTAGTGAGATGACAAGTAGCAAAGCGGCAGAAGAGATAAATTCGAGATACCCGAATATTTCCCTAATGGGTAGACAGCATGGCTTTTTTGAGGAGAAGGATGAGTCGCGGATGGTTGAAGAAATTGCGGCCTTGAGCCCCGATGTCTTGGTCGTTGCGCTTGGAGCTCCAAAGGCTGAATTCTGGATACATAAGTTCAAAAGCCGATTGAATGTTAGGGTTGCTATTGGTGTTGGTGGAAGTCTGGATGTCATCGCCGGGACAGTCAAAAGAGCGCCAGTTGTTTGGCGGAAGTTAAATGTGGAATGGCTGTATCGATTAATAAATCAACCGTCCAGATGGAGAAGACAGTTGATTTTGCCTCGATTTGCCGTAAAAGCTTTCATGTTTAAAGAAAAATAGCGGAGAAGCTTGCTGGTCAAGCTTCTTCTTTTTGTTCTTTAAGCTCATGAAGATAAGCCACGGCTTCAGATCGGTTGGTAACATTCAACTTTTTGTAAATCGTGCTCAAATAATTTTTTACAGTGCCAGTTGTCAAAAATAATTCGGTAGCAATTGCCTGATTAGACTTTCCTTGTTTGAGGTTCCTTACAATATTTCGTTCCTGTATGGATAAAAAGTGCAACTTATCTTCATAGGGCTGGTCGGAATAAGTGGGGGTGCCAACTTCTTTCGCTGAATTTTTTTGGTGTTGTTCGGAGGCATGGAGTGCCTGAACAAGGCGCTGCTGAATGCTGGAAGGGTAATTGATACGCCCATCGAGACAGTCTTGAATCGTAGAAAGAATTTTCTCTGTTTCAACCCCTTTGATTAAGAAACCGCTTGCTCCGTGGCAAAGTGCTTCCCAGATATATTCTTCATCCTCGAAGGTTGTCAAAATCAACACCTTAGTATCAGGGAATTCCAATTTGATTTGCCTGGTCGCTTCCAAACCATCCAGCTTCGGCATATGAATGTCCATCAATACGAGCTGCGGACGATGCTGTTGTACTTGCGTTATTGTTGCCAACCCATCGCCTGTTTTGGCTACTACGGTATAGTTGTCCTCCATGTTTAGAATGGCTGCTAAGCCGTCGCGAATTAAGGGTTGATCATCTGCGATAAGAATCGTTGTTTTAGTCAGGTTACTCACTCCGTCCGATCTTGTTCGTCTGAACAGGTATTGTTATCTCCAGGATGACGCCACTGGCATGTTCTTTGGTTGATATGGATAACTCACCGCCTACATCCTCAACCCGCTCTTTCATAGCATTCAGACCAAATCCATGAATAATGCGAATGGGGGACTTGCCATTATCAGATAATACAAATCGAAGGAATGCGGTATGTAATGTCAAAGAAAACTGGAAATGGGTGCTGGCCCCATGGCGAATCCCATTCGTTAATCCCTCTTGCAATGCCCGGTAAATGGCGATCTCGATCATCGGTGACAGATCTGGCAGCGACGCGTCAATATGGCTTTCAATTTCCACGTTGGTTTGTTTGGAAGTTTCATGGATCAACCCTTGAAGCTCGAGTATAAACTGGTGTCCAGGGATATTTTCACGCAAGAGATGCACGGAAGTTCTCACGTCATCCAGACCGCTGAGAATATTCTCTTTTGTTCGATCTATCATTTCTACCGCAATCGAATATTGGGTTTTGCCAATGGCATGAGATGCCGCCTGCAAGCCGGTTAACGCAGATGTCAACGTATGTCCAACGGAGTCGTGAATTTCGCGAGAGATTCGCGTTCGTTCTTGTAATTTTGCCCTTCTTTCCAACTCAATGGAGGCGATGCGTAGTTGTTCATTGTCTCTGGCTAATTGATTCTTTTGTTGAAAAGCAATTTTGGCTAGCAGGCTAATTCCAAAAATAGCAAAGTACTCAATGATACGAGGCAAAACATAATAGATTTCATCAAAAGGCGGAAAATAGTGATAGATTCGAAGGCTTATCACACAGATCAGATAACTGGCAATTGTGAACAAGATGGATTGGTTTCTGGAGCGATAAAAAGTAAATTCTCCTATGAGAATCAGGATATAAATTTGTGCGAAAAAATCTTCCGACAAGACAGAAATAACGATCGCCAAGGCCAGTTGGAAGATTAAAAATAGGAAACCCGTCGGGCTATTTAAGTTTATTTTTAAGAGATAATCCCGAATCAGCACGGCAACCATATAGCCAATTGACAACAAGCATAACTCAAATGAAAAATCGGGTGTATGGACCAGTAAGATTATCGTTGTTCCGAGAACGATCGTCGTCAAGATTAGTTTGATTCGATAATTTAATTGTGCATCCAAATTAGACCTCGCATGGAATAGGAGTATGTACACTCCTTATTTTAACATAAACATGACTTAAGTCATATGTTTTGGGAATTATTGTCGAAAAATAGCTATAATTCGTGCCGTTTGGTGAAGTTCTTCATCTACAATAGGTCATTGGTTTTATTTATAATGAAGATAGACTGAAGCGGAGTGGAACTTTGTACTTATCCTAACATCCGTATTTGAAATAGAGTTAAAAGGGGTCCTTTACCAATGTTTCTGATTATCTGGAACGCAATAGGTTGCTTTCTTTTTATTTCTATAATGCTGATTGTCAATGGTTTAATAAGGGAAAGAAAGTCTGAGCAGGCGGAGCTGCCACCAGACAGCAAGAAAACCTTGTATGAAGAACGACGCTGCTCTTGAACAATGCGACAGGGAATACAAGCAATTGAATGACTTTCTGTCTCAGCGAACGGAGCGCGCCATGCAGCTATTTTCAGATGCCTATCACTTTACTCAGCGGGAATCGGAAATTCTCATTCTGATTGCCGTATACGGTTTGTCTAATCGCGAAGTCGCTGAACAGTGCTTGATTAGTGAAAAAACAGTCAAAAATCATCTTGCCAATATGATGAAGAAAATCGATAGCCGTTCTATACGGAAATTGCTTTCCCTATTTATCAATCATGTCATTCTGCACACGAAAGAGAATCGCTCCACTTAAACAAATAGTGAATGTATACGATTGGTAGTATTCGTGGGGAGGGTTCTATATTTCGCTCATCGGTGTGTTCAAACAAAGTGTGATTGTGATCGTTTCTGCGCTATCTTTATTTTCGATTTCAAGTCAGGTTCATGCCAGGAATGAAACGAATTTGGCCTTAAATCCGGCACCCGAGACGAACTTATTTCCAAGCGTTTCAGCATCTTATACCTGTGGCTGTGATCGTGTTTGGAGCATAGTGAACGGTGTGATCTCTTACACGGATGATCCGCGTGATCGATGGACCAATTATGGTTCAGGCAATGAAAAGGATTGGCTGGCTATTGACTTTGGTTCGGCTAGAACGTTTAATCAAGCCAAATTATACGTATTTGATGATGGTGGAGGTGTTCAGCCATCGGCAGATTATCTGATCCAGTATTGGGATGACAGCAGCGGTTGGATGAATCTAACGAACCCAATCAGAACCCCAGCGATACCCGAAGCCTTTTTAAATACAGTCAATTTTGATGCCGTTACATCGTGTAAACTCAAAATTGTATTTACGAATAATAATGCGTATGTTGGCCTTGTTGAGCTTGAAGTTTTTTTGCATCACACGGAAGAGGAAGAACAGGCAATAACAGATGTGATGACGCGAATAGAACACTTGCCGAGTCAAGCTGAAGTTGTATTATCTGATAAGCCTGCGATCACAGCAGCTCGTGCGGCGTATGAGTTGCTCGCTGCAAGTCAAAAAAAAGGCTTTGTAACGAATCTAAGTAGACTAACAGCCGCGGAAGAAGCCATTATCGCACTGGAGGCTGTCACTCCTCCTGAAGGCATAGATGTGGCAATCCTGTCCGCTTTTGGAGACGCTGCTGGACATACGATCACGATAAAAGTATCTTCGGTTCTAGACATAACGTATGGTATACAGGCGGATAAATTCATGGTTACAGAAGATGAAACACCTGTTTCTGTCATGAATGCTGTCTATGATGTAACCGATAGCAGTCATCAAACCATTAAACTAACATTCTCCTCGCCGGTGCTATCGAATGCTGCTTCAGTTCATTTGTCTATACAAAGCGGTGCATTCAAATCAAGCAATAATGAATTCAACCATGCCGTTCCTTGGCGACCTGTAATCACATTCAACAATTTGGATCTTACGCTCGATCATCGAATTGGCATTGATGATATCGTGCAAATCATTATTCATCCATCAAGGCTCTTTGATGTCAATCAAGATGGGATGTTTACTAAAGAGGATATATCAGATCTATTGAAGCAAATTTCACCCAGTTTCAATTAAATGAATGGCACTTGTGGTATATGGATACAAAAAATGCGCTGGTTGAGAAGAACATTCTTCTCAATCAACGCATTTTTGTGTTTAGCTAGGTGATCCAACCATTACTTGTACTTGCTTGTATCAGCAGCACCGAATTCATCGGAAGCTTCATCTGCAGGGGTTGTGCTGACATGGAGCGCTCCCATGCCTCTTGTCATTCTTGCCAGTGAAGTTGAAAGAGGCTGCAGGAAATCAAGCATAGCTTGAATCGCTACTTGCGGATCGACGGTTTCCCCGCAGGTATAGCAGTCGAGTGCAGCGAATCCCTTTTCTGGATACGTATGGATGGACATGTGGCTCTCGGATAAAAGAAGGAGAACGGTAGCTCCCTGCGGCTCGAATTGTTTGGATTGGATGGAAAGAATCGTGGCTCCGCTGGCTTCCGCAGCTTGGACCATTTGCTTGCATAACCGATCAGCCGAATTCAAGTTATCAAACGCAACTCCCCAAGCATCTACAGCAACATGACGTCCGTAAGTCGAATATTCCATCATTCAGCACTCCTCTATTCGGATTTTGCGCAATTCTCTCTTGTATAAACGACGACGGTCATAAAAGGGAGCAACTACGCCTTGCTTGCGATTCTCATGAAGTTTAGCGAAATCCAGCTCGGCAATCACAAACATATCCTGGTTCAACTCACCTGCGCGGATAATTCCTGCTTCAGAGAAAGGCGTATCACACGGTGTGAATAAGCCAGCTTGGCAGTACCCTTGGTCAACCTGCGGGCGGTCTTCCGGAAGGGATCCCACCATACCGCTTAGTACGACGAAAAATTGATTCTCAATCGCTCTGGCTTGGCAGCAATAACGAACACGGTGATAGCCAAATGCCGTATCGGTGTAGGAGGGACAGAGAACTAATTCCACGCCGCTTTCAGCAGCTAATCTGGCAAGCTCGGGGAATTCAATATCATAACAGGTCAGAATGGCCCAACGTCCCCACTGCGTTTCAATGATATTCAGTTTATCTCCTTCCACAAGCGACCAGCGGTTTCTTTCCTCAGGCGTTAAATGCAGCTTATTCTGCTCCTCCATACGACCATCTGGGAAGAAGAGGATAGCTTTATTGACGAATCCTTGTTCCTCCCGGCAAATATGGGTGCCGCCAAGAATGATAACATTCAATTCCCGGCTATAACGCTGAAAAAAAGTGATATACGCGTTGGTATAAGTGTCTAGATGAGAGCAAGCCTCTTCATGTGTCATCACCTGCTGATAGCTTAGCAAATGTGCCGTGACATATTCGGGGAAAATAATGAGCTTAGCGCCACGGTCCGCTGCCTCACGTAATTTCTTCCCTAGCCGGGACCAGAATGCGGCGTCGGATTGGACATCTTGCAGACCGTACTGAGCGGTTGCAACGGTAAGAGTTTGCATGAACATGGGCTTAAGCGCCTCCCTTGACTACGAGCGAATTTGAAGGGAATAAATATCTGTTCGGCGATCCCGAAATGTGAGGACATCCGTCGACTTGCGATGACGCTGCAAGATTTCCATATCCACCTCGGCCATAATGACCGTTTCTGTATTTTCGCTGCATTCTCCGGCGATCCCGTCGCGCGGGAAGGAGAAATCAGCAGGCGTGTATACGCCGGACTGCGCGTATTGAATATCCACATTGTCTACATGTGTAAGATTTCCTACAGTTCCCGAAGTCACGGTGAAAACTTGATTCTCGATCGCACGTGCTTGCGCGCAATATTTAACACGCAGAAAGGCTTGACGATCTTCCGCGCAGAAAGGCACGAAAATAATTTGAGCGCCTTCCTCGGCTACAATGCGCGAGATTTCTGGATATTCGATATCGCTGCTTAGCTGGATCGAGATTTTCCCGCAATCGGTATCGAAGACTTCCAGCTTCGAGCCCCCGTTAATGCCCCACCAGCGCCGTTCATTCGGCGAGATGTGGAGCTTGTACTGTTGTTCAATCGTGCCGTCGCGACGGAATAAATGACCGACATTATAAATGCGGTTGTTTTTTTCAACGAAATGGGAGCCGCCGATGATGTTCACATTATATTTAACCGCTAATTCGGTAAACAACTCAACATATTGCTTCGTGTAGGTGGTTAGCTTCCGAACGGCAAGACTCGGCGAGCGTTCCTCCAGGAAGGAGAGCAGCTGCATCGTTACATTTTCCGGGAATACGGCAAAGTCCGATTTGTAATCGGCAGAAACATCCACATAATGCTCGCATTGCGTAGCGAATTCCTCAAAGGAATCAATTTTTTTCATCATATATTGAATGACGCAGATGCGAACGGGGAACGAGAGCTTATAGTGTGTTTTGCTGTTGCTCGGCTTGTAGTCAATATTGTTCCACTCGAGCAAAGCCGCAAAGTTCATCGAGTCCTCGTCATCGGACAAATAATTCGTAATAATACGCTTCAGCGTGAAGCCATTCATCATTTGAAAGGTAAGAACAGGATCATAGATGTTCTGCTGAAGCACTTCTTCTGCATATTCTCTGGGCGACATCTCATCGCTATGCTTATGATAGCCGGGAATGCGTCCCCCGACGATAATACTCCGTAGATTAAGTTTCTCGGATAGACGTTTGCGTGCTTCATACAGCCTTCTGCCAATTTTCATACGGCGATAGTCAGGGTGGACCATGACCTCCATACCGTACAAGTTTTCACCGCGTGGGTTATGGTTGCGAATAAAGCCTTTATCCGTAATCTCTGAATACGTATGCTGCTCTAGGTAATCGTCGAAATTGACGATCAAGCTCGAACATGAGCCGATGATATCGCCATCCAGCTCAACACAAATTTGTCCCTCCGGGAAAATGCGGATGTGACTTTCCAAATGCTCAATTTTCCAAGGGTTCATATTCGGAAAGCATATGTGCTGCAAGGCGATAATTTTCGGGAAATCTGCGGCTTCAATGTTGCGGATAATCACTTTCTTTTCAAATTGTGAAATTTGATCCGATGTCATATAGTCTCCCCATTCAAGCGTTAGTTTGTCTTCATTATAAGCCTGTACTTTAATACCCGTATTATTGGAAGGTAAAAGGATTGTAAACTTTGACAAGATTCGTCATTTTACTTCGCCTGCCCAGTAAATATGAAAGCGTTTCATAAAATGGTCTTTTTTTAGTAAAAAGTTATTTTTTGCTTCGATTTGCATAAAAAAAGGTTATTTACTTCCAAGATTCGACAATTCAACGATTTTCGGATAAAATGATGTCGAATATATACAATAATTTACTCTTATTTCTCGAAAGAGGGTGCTGCCCTTGAAGGTTTAATAGATTCATTCTAGTTAAAAGAAAATGGAGGCTAAACGATTATGGGCAAAAAAATCAGTATGTCTTTTTTTACAAAGAACTTATTGCTTTCATCCTTTAATATCTTTTTGATTGGCGTATTGCTTATCGTTTCCAGCTATTTTATTCAAAAGAGTATTCTGATCAATCAGCTTCACAATCAAATTCAAACGGTCACAGAGACCTGGTTCAAGCAAATAGATTCAAATAAAGTTCAAACGGCAATGAAGGAAAAAAGCTTTAAAGGTCCTGTCCAGACAGAGCTTAGATCGCTGATGGATGACATTAGTAAATACAATCCGACGATTGCACAGGCTTATATATTCGGCACAGAGCTGCAGGACGGCAATAAAACATCGCTTGGCGTTGTTCCGACGCATCTCATCCAGCCGCTGGAGGAGGCCAAATTAACAATCGGAGATATGTATGAGCAGCCCCCAGTCATAGCCAAAACGGTCAAAAACATGCTGGGTTCCAAAGTTGAAACATTCTCGGACGTATATGCCGACGATTATGGGACATGGACAACAATTACATATCCGATTAAAGATCAAAGCGGTGCGATCTATGCCTATTTCGCCGTAGACACAGACGCTCGTGCTATACCTGAGGGCTTAAATAAGCTGCTAATCTATGGGCTCACGATCCTGATTGTTTCCCTCATCGTGATTATTTCGGTTCAATATTTTATTGTTAGAAGAACGTTGTCGCCGATCCGGGAATTAATTCGAGGCATTGAACAGGTGAGCGCTGGCAACCTGGATGTCGAGCTTCGGACAGGTACGGACGATCTTGGCACAATTAATAAGAAATTTAATCATATGGTCAACACGATGAACAATACGATTGTCAAAGTACAAGAGCTTTCTGTCCATGTGGCTGAATCGGCGAAAGGTCTGTATACGACCACAGAAAAGAATAATCTGCATGCCGAAACAATTAATTCTCATATCAAAATGATTACGGGCAATATCCAGCATCAAGAGCAGTCCAGTATGGAAAGCTCGCGGGCAATTTCGGAAATTACAAGTGTGATCCAAACGATTGCACACAGCTCGTCGACCGTTGCTGACGAAGTAAACGACGTAGAGACCAAGTCTGTGCAAGGTGACATCGTCGTGAAAAGCATGGTTGAGCAGATGGCGCTCATCAACCAGTTCGTACATGCGACTTCTGAAACGGTCCGTTTGTTAGACCGCCGTTCGCAGGAAATCGGGAACATTCTCGGCGTCATTACTGGTATTGCCAGTCAAACGAATATGTTGGCATTGAATGCAGCTATTGAGGCCTCCCGGGTAGGTGAGCACGGGCGCGGTTTCGCCGTTGTTGCCGGAGAAGTGCGCAAGCTGGCTGAGCAGTCCAATCAATCCGCTGATCAAATTTCCTCGTTGATCAAAGAAGTGCAAACAGAGATCCATCAAGCGTCCCAATCCATCAACGAAGGTACTCACGTTGTTGAAAAAGGAGTGATCATGGCGGAGGAAACCGGTCATTTGTTCACGGACATTTTAAGTGCAACCAAAAATGTGTCCGCTCAAATTCAGGATGTATCGAGTGCTGCTCAGGAAATATCGGCAGGCACGGAACAAATATCCGCGAATGCTGACGAGCTTAGTGTTGCCGTTAGCAAGACAGCGACCAACGCAAGTGAAATCAGCCACTCCATCGACGAACAGAAACATCATTTAGAATCCATCGTTCAATCATCCAATGTTCTTTCAGCAACGGCAGAGGATCTTAAGGAACTTATCAAGCAATTTAAAGTTAAAAAATTGTAAGAGCGAGGATACCCTATATGACCATAGAGAGAATGAACCCATCGGATCAGAGAAAAGAGATCGAGTACAATGTGATTCAAATTCCGTTAGACTTTGCTCGCCAGTCCAGAACATATCAGTATGCAAGGCTGCAAATGGAACTGCCATCCCCTTTGCGGAGCATGATAGACAAGCAGTATACAAGTCAGCAGGATCGCTTAGCCTTATTCTTAAGCATCTACGCGGCATGGATTTATCGCTTCTCCGGAGAGCATGATATTGTCGTCGGTACTATCGCAGATCGTTTTCCAGCCTGTTCAGTTCTAGTCTCTGTAGAACGCGCCAAAACGTTTCGAGACCTGTATAGCGCTGTGCGCAGACAACTGGACAGACCATCGTCAGAAGGGATTAGTCACCCAGAGACGTTTCTCACTCTCAATCATCAACTCGAAACCCCGGATCATTCGATCTTGAACTGGTCGTTTACACATAACAACCAACGACTCAGCTTGTGCTTGGAATATGATGTATCACTTTTTAAAGATTCTACGGTTCAACGCTTTAGACAAGCGTATGTCAAACTGCTCGAGGCTGTATTGGCTGATGATGCTGTTCATATCGGCTTGGTGCCTCTCTTGTCAGATGAGGAGCTTGCGATCTACGACCAGATGAACGATACAGCGTTCCATTATCCAACAGACTTCACGGTTCATCGGATGTTCGAACAGGCTGCTGACAGATTCGGCAGCCGCCTCTCTATTTCTTCTGAAGAGGGGTCGTATACATACGAAGCTTTGAATGAGCGGGCAAACCAAGTCGCGCATATGCTGCTCAGCAAAGGGCTGCGCAAGGGTGATTTCGTAACCTTATTCATGGAACGCAGCCTTGATACGATCATCAGCTTACTGGGCGTTCTCAAAGCTGGAGGGGCTTATGTACCCGTTGATCCGGAGTATCCCGAAGAGCGCATTCGCTACATTGTTGGGGATACCAAAGCCGGCTATATCCTGACTAAGCAGATCCATGCCGAACGCTCTGAGCAGCTCACGGCAAGTCTTGGAACTGTGAAGGAAATTATGCTGATCGATGGTGACTTGAGCGCTTATGCTGCGGATAATCCGCAGGTAAGCGTCGATCCGGACGATCTAGCTTATGTGATCTACACGTCGGGCTCCACCGGTCAGCCGAAGGGCACGCTTCTGGCGCATCGAGGCGCTGTCAATCTGGGCACGTTCATTTGCCACAAATTTGGGATCACAGAGCAGGACGTGCTGACCCAGTTCGCAACGTTCAGCTTCGACGCCTCTGTCTGGGAAGTCATTAGCGCTTTATATGCGGGAGCGCATTTGCATTTATTATCGGCGGAAGAACGAGTTTCGATCGAAGCTTTCGCGGATGCTGTCGCTAAAGCGCAAACGACGATCATTCCGGCCGTGCCTACTGTGTTCTTCAATCAACTGGCTGTTCGTCTGTCTGAGACAGGATTTCGTAAGCTAGCTAGTTTGAGAGCAGTCATGATAGCTGGTGAAGCCTTATATGGCGAACAAGTCAGGGCGTTCCAAACCAAATCGAATGGTCAGATCGATATTTACAATTTGTACGGTCCAACGGAATGCACGATCGGCACGACGTTTCACCGGATCAGTGAGCCTATCCCGGAGAAACTGACACATATACCGATCGGAACGCCAAATGGGAATTATAGGGTATACATCGTCAATCAGGAGCTGCAGTTGTGTCCGTTGAATGTTCCCGGAGAGCTTCTAATTGCCAGCGTGGGCTTGGCTAAGGGTTATCTCAATCAACCGCTCAAAACAGCGGAAGCGTTCATTCCGAGCCCGTTTAATCCCGATGAGATGGTGTATAAATCCGGCGATATTGTCAAGCTTCTGGAAGACGGAACGATCGAATATGTAACACGGCGAGATTCGCAAGTTAAAATTCGGGGTCATCGCATAGAAATCGGAGCGATCGAGGATTACTTAACTAAGTATCCCAATATCCAGGATACAGCCGTCATCCCAGTGAAGGAGCCCGGCGGGCAGCAGGCGTTGGTCGGCTACTACACGACAAAGGATGGATCGCCTTTGCCTGCCTCGTTAATTCGAACGTTCCTGCATGACAAGCTGCCAGCTTACTATGTTCCCAAATGGCTCGTTCAGCTTGAGGAAATGCCGCTTTCTCCAACAGGAAAAGTGGAGCGGAAGAAGCTTGCAGGTTATGCGCTTGAACAAAATGAAGAGCAAATCTTCATAGATGAAACTAAGAAGCCTGCAACCGAATATCAAAAGCTTATTGCTGCTGCTTGGGAAGTTAATCTAGGCAAGAAACAGCTTAGCATTGAGGACGATTTTTTCGAAATTGGCGGAGACTCGCTAGGCGTTATTCAAGTGCTTGTGCACTTGAAGCCATACTGCCTGCAGTTAGCAATCCAAGACTTGTTCCAGTATAAAACGATGGAGCAGCTTGCTAAGCGGATGGAGCAGTTGGATCAAGAGGTCCAGTATGTGCGCGAGCGCACCCGTCCCAAAGCGATCAAAGTGCTTCATGAGTACCCGCGCATTGAACAACTGGCGGGCTTATCCGAGAATCCTGCCAATGTCAAAGAAGCAGCGTGCATTGTGTTAACCGGAGCCACCGGCTATCTGGGATCACATATCTTGTATGAGCTCTTGAAGAAAAGCTCAGCTCAGATCATCGCCTACATCCGTCATTCACCGGGACAATCTGCCTACAGCAGGCTTCAGGGCGTGATGTTGACGTACTTTGGGGACAGTTTGCTAGAACTGATGAAAGAGCGGGTTCAGGTTATTGAAGGTGAATTGTCAACACCACAACTAGGCTTGTCGACCCAAGACTGGGAGCGAATCAGCGGTCAAACGGATGCGATCATTCATGCAGCAGCTGACGTGAGACATTTCGGCAGTGTGGAACAGTTTGAGCAGACGAATGTGCGAGGCACCCAGTATTTGATTGAACTCGCGGAGTCGAAGCCTGGCATTCAATTCCATCATATTTCAACCATCGCTATCCCTGAAGATCTGGCACTTAATCATCAGTGGGAGTCGGTTGAGCAGTTGAATGATTTCTCGCCCAATCTGAATATTGAGAGTGTGTACTCCAGCAGTAAGCTGGCTGCCGAAAAACTGGTTCTGGCTGCAGCCAAGCGAGGATTGGCCGTCAGCATTTACCGCCCGGCGAATCTTACCTGCCATTCGGTGACAGGCAAATTTCAGACGAACATTGACAGCAATGCTTTTTATCGTATGATGAAAGCCATGCTCCTGCTAGGCAAAGCGCCTGAAGCCGAATGGCTTGTGGACCTTACACCAATTGATTATGCCAGCAGTTCGATTGTCGAGCTTGTTCTGAAGCAAGAGGCAATTGGGCATATGTTTCATATTTGCAATCCGAATCCTATTCCGTATTCGAAGCTCATCGACTACGTCAATCAAATGGGATATCCAGTAGAAACGCTGCCCTTCGACACGTATACAAGATGGCTGCTCGATCCTAATTATGTGAAAAATCAAGAGGCTCTTGCTCTGGCTATGGCGCAGTTGGAAGGCGACGGAGCCAAAGATTCGGAGTTCCAGTATGGCTGTGAGCTTACCTTGTCATACTTAGACGATTCAGATTTTAAGTGTGCTGCATCCGACTTTGCCTTCATTCAGAAATTAATTAGTTACGCTGTACATATTGGCTATTTCCCTATGCCGCAGAAGCGGCGCGAACCAAGCAAATTGCTTGTATAAATAACTTAACAAGGCAAAAAGGCCCACACAACGCGTGTGGGCCTTTTTGCTTCGTCACATTTGGTCATTAAAAATATTAGTTCACAACAAACTCAATGACAATTGGAGTCCCAGGATCGAGTGCATCACCATTTGGAATAGTAATAGCCGTAGTAGTAACGGTTGAAGTATCAGCTGATTGAATCTGTCCATTGATGTACAGATTATAATACGCTGGCGCCGCTGGAAAAGCAGTGGCAGGAGTACCTGTGTCATTGGTGGTTGCTGTTGCAAGAATATTAAAAGCAACCCCGACACCTGTTCCATTTGCTGCTGTAGCACTGAATCTTCTCGAAGCCATAAAAGGCTTTGTAATTGGCATGAATATCACCTCTCTTCTCTCAACTAGCATATGTTATTGATAGTTAATAGGAACGGCTAATCCATAACGTACATTTGATTATTTTAAGAGATAATTTGAGCCGAGAAACTAACAGATTCAAGAATAATAGGTGTATTTGAAAAAATCGTTTGATCGTTGAGATGAATGAGCAAGGCGCTTTCACTTAAACGGTATAGGCTGCTTTCTTGCAGCATCCCATTGATGTAAAGGTTGGTATAGCTATTTAGACCATTGTTTGGAAATGCGGTTATGAAAACTCCTTCATCATCTGTGAATTCATCAGCAGGGATGGCTGCGCGGGACTGAATATCTGAGGTCGCTATATAAAAATATCTTTGAGCAGTTGGTAAAATGATGATGTCGGGGATTATGACAGATCCCGGTGGACCAGAGGGTCCTGTGGGTCCTTGTGTGCCTTGAAGTCCTTGAAGTCCTTGAAGCCCTTGAAGTCCTTGAAGTCCTTGAAGCCCTTGAGGTCCTTGAGGGCCAGAAAGCCCAAGTTGGCCTTGTGGTCCTGAGGGCCCTGAAGGCCCCTGAGTGCCTTGCACGCCGGGAGCTCCTTGAGGTCCTCGGGGACCAGCTCGGCAAGGTTTCTTTTTGAATGTAATAACTTTTTTAGGTTCTTTGTTTCTTTTTCGCTCCGTACAAGTACACCCTAATTTCAATCCCGTTATTCCACGTACTTTCTTTTTAGGCTGCTGTTTTCGTACCGCTCTTTTCTTTTTTGCAATTTTTTTGCAACATACGGCTTCCCCCAAGTTAAACACCTCCCGATGCAATATTCTATCATATGAAATTGTCAAGAGGAGGTTTGGACTAAAAATGAAATGCGAGTAGAGTTCAACCTATTTGTATTGAAATTAGATGCAGGACTATTCCGACTATGTCCTTCTCCAAGGGAGCTTGCACGAGTAGCCCTCAGTAAAGTTTCCCAACGGCAACACTTTCAGCTTTCATTCAGCGGAATTTAAGCTCAATTTTATGTTAAAATCATCCAATTTTCAGGGCGGTTTCATGAAAAATTCAGGTAGCATCTCTATACTTTGATTTGTAAGCAACAACAGACGTGGAGCCACGAAACGGAAGGATGGAGATTGAGATGAGAAAACAATTGGCAGTACTGATGGGTGCAGCGTTATTAGTCGCAGGAGCAAGCGGGACGGCATTTCCTGTAAAGTCGGCGTATGCGGCGGAAATTGGAACGACAACGACGTCCGTTGAGGGATCGGCAGGGACAACCGCAGATACACAATCTGGCGCATCGACGGCAGGAGCAGCTGTAAGCTACAATACATTGCTGCTGAACAATTGGCTTGGCAAGTTGGATATCCACACGCAGGCGGCAGCGGGCACGAATTCCGAAGATTTCCAAAATGCTCTCGCATCGGGAGCGACTTTGACGACAGCCTCGAAGCTCAACCCATCGGATTTAATCGATAAATTGAAGACGATGTTCGCAGAAGATATGGCTGGCGAGGTGCAGTCAGGCAATTTGTCGGCACCAGAGGCTGCGGCGTTGGAAGAAACGGCTTACCCGCGTATCGCCGACCTCGTTAGCAGCGGATGGTCTACGGACAGCCAAACAGCGGTTATTCAAACGAACGGAGCAGCCATTATACATAGCCACTTAAGTACAATAGCCGATGATGCTTCGCTGCCTTCAGGAATTGGCACTATTGAACTGCGCAAAGCGCTGCGCAGCGGCAAAAGTTTGGTAGATGCTTCAGGCATGGATGCTTCCGCCTTGAGCGATGCGCTTACAGCTCTACTCAATCAGGATTTGGAAGCCGCTGTGAAGAATGGCACCCTTCCTTCAGACCAGTTGGAGAAAGCGGAGAAGGACGGAGCCTCAGCCTTATGGGACGCGGCGAACACCCCAGGCTACGATTCCGCAACGACACCATGGATGGAACAATATGGACAGCGATTGCTGGCGGATGTACTCGATCCTAGTTCCATTGTCCAGAAGGCAGCCACTATCGCGGGCAAAGATATAGATGATGTTCATTCCGCACTCTTAGCAGGTCAAAGTCTAAGCACAATAGCAGGAATGTCCGAAGCTGATCTGACTTCGCAATTGACAGCTGATGTTAACGATGCGTTGGAGCACGAATGGGAAGCTGGCAACTTGTCTGTTCAATTGCTCACCAAGTTAGAACAAAATTCGGCGGATGCCCTTCAAAAAGCAGTTGACCAGAACGGGTTAGGAACGCAAACAGCAGCCGGAACAAGCAACCCGGCGCTTGCAGCCGAAAGCATTCGTTCCGTAGTTGAGAACATTGCAGACTATGCAGGCGTGGCCGTTTCGGATCTGCGTGGTAAGCTGGCTGACGGTCAGCCTTTAGTCAATGCGACGTCAGTGGATCCCGCGGAATTGACCAGTATGCTTCAATCACGGGTTGACACATTCCTGGACACTGCTGTTCAGAACGGCTGGCTCACACAAGAAGATGAACAGCCGACGAAAACAGAAGCATACGGGCTGCTCAATGCCGCCATCACGAACAGCAATTACAAAGCCACTATGGATACCAAGCAGTACCTGACCGACCGACTGAATCGAATCGTCGACGATGCCGCTGATGTCATGGAGACGAAAAGCGCCGATTCCGCTGATGCAACACAGACCAAAAGTGACGATCTTCTGAAAATCATGGCGAGCGGCAAAAGCTTGCAGCAAGCCGTAGGCATTGACGCCGATTCGCTTCTCATTAAGCTGTTGCGGCATACCAATGAGGAGATCAATGGCTTCGTGGCCGACGGTAGTCTGTCCGAACAAGATGCTGCTAAGCTCAAACAAGATTATGCCTCAGCAGTGACCAAACTGCTTTCCAATAACTAACAATCGCTAAAAAGACTGTGTCGGTCGGCATCATTAGCCGATGCACAGTCTTTTTTTTAAGGTTATATTCATCATTATTTTGAAATTGGATGTGAAGTTGAAATGACCATTCGTCTAAGATTAACCTTACTTTACTCAGGCATCTTAGGATTTGTCTTACTAATTTTTGGTTTATGCTTATATTTTTTCTTGCAGTTTTATATGTTTAACGATTTTAAAAAAACACTTAGAAATCAAACAACCCAGATACAGCGTAATGTTGCTTATCAATTGGAGCTTTCTCCCAAAGGGTGGAATTTGCTTATTCAGCTTGATGATTTTGATACCGTCAGCTCGGGCATGTATATGCAAATTACTAACTTTACCAGTGGATATAAGACCAAATCATCAAATTTACGGAAGGTAGACCTTCCGTTTTCAACAGAGTTATTACAAAATAACAGAGTGGGTTATTACTCCATTGAAAGTATTCATAATACGCCTTTTTTGATTTATAATGATCCATTACTATTAAATGGGAAATTAGTTGGCGTTTTGCAAGCTGCCTATAACGTTGGTGTTATTGAGAGCTTCCTTACGAATTTGCGATGGATACTTTGTATCTTGTCCCTATTTGTCGTAGCTCTTGCGACGTATTTAGGATGGCTTTTCTCGCGAAAAGCGCTAAAACCAATCTATACCTTAATCCATGCAACGAAGAATATTAAAAACAGTGAAGATTTCGGAATCAGGATAAATTATAAAGGGCCATTAGATGAAATTGGCCTTCTAAGCGACACGATGGATAAAATGCTAGAACGCATCCAAACCATCTACATTGAGTTAGATAAATCCTCGGAGACACAGAGGAGATTCGTAGCAGATGCCTCACATGAACTGAGAACTCCGCTTACAACCATTCATGGAAACGCTGAGCTGCTTTATAAAATGTGGCAATCTTTACGACTGAAACTTGCTCATCAAGCCGAAAGAGAGGAAGTTGAACTTTCTATTGAAGCGCTGCAGGATATCACGGATGAATCTAGGAGAATGGGAAGACTTGTGAACGATCTTCTGTCACTGGCTAGAGTGGATGCTGGTCTTCAAATTAATAAAGAAATACTTGAATTAAAGCCTATCATCGAGAAAGTAGTAAGAAAGGCTGAATTCATCCCAAAATCTGTGTCTGTGAAGTGGTCAGCAGAAAATATAGAGCTTTTGCGAAATCTGTATATTTCGGGTGATGCAGATTATTTGCAGCAGTTATTATTTATATTTATTGATAACGCTTTTAAGTTCACTCTTGAAGGATCTGTGAAGATGGATGTTGAAAGGTCAGGTAATAAAATCGGCCTATTCATCCAAGATACCGGCATTGGCATGGATGACGACGAGTTAGTCCACATCTTTGAACGGTTTTATCGAGCCGACACTTCAAGAGGGAAAACCCCTGGTACGGGGTTAGGGCTGTCCATTGCAAAGTGGATTTTGGACATGCATGAAGGAGCAGTTGAGGTTACTAGTTGTAAAGGGAGAGGATCTGTCTTCACAATTTGGCTGCCTCTGTATGTCGTATATAACGACCATCTGATTAATGATTAAGCATGCTGGCTAGCACCGTCGTAGACTTCTGTACATTGCTCGTTGGGATCCTGCATGTGGCCTGATGGTGGGTGGCATGGATTTTCTTGTCTCCCGAGAGCTGTGATGTATTCTGCGCTGCACTGCCGGACTGGGCTCGAATGTCGCGGCAGGTGCTGTCCTTCGGATTTATCGCCTATGCCTACTAATTGGATATGCATCCCGTACTCGCTGCAATTTCCAAACACACCAAACACACCAAACACACCAAACACACCAAACACACAATGGCTGAAGTCCTTGTTGAACAGGCAGATGGTGCCGTGGATAGTAGAATTTATGAGTAGGTGAGTTAGACTTGCGAAAGTAAGCTGAGCCTGCCAAAAAGGCAGACTCAGCAGGAAAACAGCACCGCATCTGCTCCGAGCCAGTCAAAAAAGCAGTCTCACCAAGCGAATATGGTATTTTCGCTGCGAAAGTAAGCTGAGCCTGCCGAAAAGGCAGTCTCAGCAGGAAAACAGCACAGCATCTGCTCCGAGCCAGTCAAAAAAGCAGTCTCACCAGGCAAATATGGCAATTTCCCCGCGAAAGTAAGCTGAGCCTGCCAAAAAGGCAGACTCAGCAGGAAAACAGCACCCCATCTGCTCCGAGCCAGCCAAAAAAGCAGTCTCACCAAGCGAATATGGTATTCTCGCCGCGAAAGTAAGCTGAGCCTGCCGAAAAGGCAGCCTCAGCAAGAATACAGCACCCCATCTGCTCCGAGCCAGTCAAAAAAGCAGTCTCACCAAGCAAATACGGTATTTTCCCTGCGGAAGTAAGCTGAGCCTGCCCAAAGGGCAGACTCAGCAGGAAAATAGCACCGCATCCGCGCTGAGCCAGCGAAAAAAGCAGTCTCACCAGCCGGATATGGTATTTTCGCCGCGAAAGTAAGCTGAGCCTGCCAAAAAGGCAGCCTCAGCAGGGAAACAGCAGCGCATCTGCTCCGAGCCAGCGAAAAAAGCAGTCTCACCAAGCGAATATGGTATTTTTGCCGCGAAAGTAAGCTGAGCCAGCCAAAAAGGCAGACTCAGCAGGAAAACAGCAGCGCATCAGCGCTGAGCCAGCCAAAAAAGCAGTCTCACCAAGCGAATACGGTATTTTCCCTGCGAAAGTAAGCTGAGCCAGCCAAAAAGGCATCCTCAGCAGGAAAACAGCAGCGCATCTGCTCCGAGCCAGCGAAAAAAGCAGTCTCGTTGTTTGTTGTCATGATTGTGATGACATCAACGACTCTTTTTTTTGAGCAGGGTAGGGTACTAGGCAAAGTTAGTACTTAATAGGAGCTAAGTTTGGCGATAAGATGGCTATAGAGGACGATGAAGCTACAATGTCCTAGACTATTCTTTAGGTGGTTGAACATGACTCTATTTGCATTTCTGATTGCGCCAACAATTTTCATTTATTTAGGTTTGTATACGTTTCAAAACGTACCTGTTACTTTCGCCTTGTTTTATGGGTGGCTTTTGCTCATTCCCATCCTCAACAACCCAAAAGGCTTGAAAAAACTAATGGACAAGGGCTCGCTTTTAAATATTGTTGCAGGGGTGGGCACCGGTGTTGGGAGTATTGTCCTTATTATGACTGGAGGAGCTTTGCTGCAGCATGAACTGTTTGACTCCTCACAGCTTGAACTCCTACTAAAGGATTGGAAGTTTTCAGGAGAATACACGGGACTTCTTGTATGTGTACTAATCTTCGTTAATCCTTTTTTGGAGGAGCTGTACTGGCGAGGGTTCATCCTTCTAAAGCTTGATCAAGTAAAGCATAAAGTCATGATCTCTTCTTTATTTTATAGCTTGTACCACTTTCTTGTATTACTGCCGATGTTCAAAGCGTCTTACGCTGCAATCTTTTTCTGCGCAGTCTTCCTTGCTGGAATCATTTGGGGGCGAATGGCTGCGCACTTCCGTACATTATGGGGGTCTATTCTTAGTCATTCTTTGGCTGACATAGGAATTATGATGATTTATTATTGCTATATTAGCTCAAAAATGTAAAAACATAGAGGAGTTTGGCCTTTGAAAGTCGAAAATTTAACTAAACGCGCAGGAAGCCTAAACAAGAAAGGGGAGGCAATGAGAATGGATCTTCTTTTAGCAGAGAAACGGGTAGTGGAGTGGGCGACAGCGTGTTCAGATGAGCTCGGATTTCGTCATTCGAACATAGAAGCAGCCTATATTTGGAATCCGGGAGGATTTGTTAACCAGTCCTATCGAATAACGGATAGCGAAACGGTTCGGCATGTCAAATTTGCACAAGCAGCAAAAGCACCATTTTTGAAGCAATGGGCTGCGATTAGTGAATACCTTAGCCAACATTATCAGGCTCCTAATCTTGTTCAAGAAGTGAACGAGGAAATATTGCCGGGTTATCCTTATGGTTTGGTGTTCGAGTTTATTGAGGGGAAACCATTAAGCCTTGCTGCCAATCCTCAGTCCGTGATTCAGAACGTGTTAGTAAAACTAAATCAATTGCATACGGATAAAGAGATTCCAAAGCTTATCGCCACTGAACAAGCTCGTTCGTATTCAGATGCCTTTACGGAGGAGTATATTACTCGGTTCGAAGAAGATTTGGACATAATTAACGCGGAAAAACATCAGCTGCATTTTGTGACAGATAAGTCGTTAGCTTGGTTTAGCACAGAGGTGGATGCCTTAAGAGAAACGGTGAATCAGATGCCCTCTTTTCAAAAGCAGGCAACGGATATCGTACATAATGACATCAACTGGCAGAATATCTTAGTCAATGATCGTGATGATTTTTGGCTGATTGATTGGGATGATTTAACCGTAAATGGGGATGCTGCGATGGATTATTCCGTCTTCTTGTGGCCGTTATATCAGACGAAAGATTGGACATATTGGAAAGATTACATCACCCAATTAGCCGGGCAGGAAGTTGTTGAAAGGATGGAATTCTACTTTAGGGCAAAGCTGCTGGATGATGTCATTGATGTACTCGCTGACTATATTGAGGCGGAGAATGTACCAGAAGTAAAAGAAAAGACGCAAAAGCGAGCCATGGAAATACATTTGCATGCGTATGCTGAGTATATGAAGCGTTACGTCGAATAAAAAGGATCGTTGTGAGCAAGGAGGCGGTGATTGGTTGAAGCTTCAAATTAAAATATTGCTTTCGTTTCTCGTCTCGGCAATAAGTGCTGTAAGTGGAGGGCTTCTTGTCTTTAATGGTTTCGAGCTTTTACCTATAGCCCTGTCATTTTCGGCAGTACATTGCTTTTGTTAGCTGCCATTATTTTTTCGATTGGATGGTATTTCTGGATGAAGGAATCCTCCTAAGCATGAGTTTCACCTGAAGCGAGTCCCTGCTATTTAATGGGGGCTCGCTTTTTTACGCGTTTCAACAGTTTTAACAACTTTGCATTATCTTGAAAAGGGTTAAACAGGACAAATGGAAGGGTTTTCAAAAATGTCTAATTGGCGGAAAACGCCGGCAAATGCATAATAAGGCTACACCGCTTACGAGGCGAACAAGGAATGAGGAGGTGAAGGGGATGAAACAGGCGGTTGCCCCCAACAATAAGCGCGCGGCATCAACGACCGATGATATCCAAGGGCTGCGCCGAGCTAGAGTGCTAGGGCGATTACGGAAGGATAAATGGATGTATGTGCTGTTGACCCCAGGTTTGTTATATTTCATTATTTTTAAATATGTGCCGATGTGGGGCGTTCTGCTCGCTTTCAAAAACTACCAGCCCTTTTTGGGATTCTGGAAAAGCGATTGGGTTGGCTTGGAGCATTTCCGTATTTTCTTCGAAAATCCTGAGTTTTTTATGCTCTTGCGCAATACGCTTTTGCTGTCGTTTTATAATCTGGTCTTCTTTTTCCCTGCCCCGATCATTCTGGCATTACTGTTGAATGAAATTAGGATAAATGTATATAAGCGAACAATTCAAACGCTCATCTATGTGCCGCACTTTATTTCATTAGTGATTGTCGCCAGTTTGACCTACGTCTTTCTAACGACAGAGGGCGGGCTTGTGAATGAAATTATTCAGCAATATACAGGTGCCAAAATCAATTTCTTGGCGAGTCCCGATTGGTTTCGTCCAATGATCATTATTCAAACGATGTGGAAGGAATGCGGATTCGGAACGATCATTTTTTTAGCTGCGTTGGCTGGGGTAGATGTTGAACAATATGAAGCTTCAATTATGGATGGAGCCAATCGCTTGAGGCAAATGTGGCATATTACGCTGCCTTCTATCCGAAGTACCATCATTATTCTGCTTATCCTGCGAATGGGGGATATCCTGGACAACGGATTCGAACAGATTTTCCTTATGCGCAATCCGCTGAACCGGGAGGTGGCCGAAGTGTTCGATACGTATGTTTATTTGATGGGGATTACACAAGGCGCGTTCAGTTACAGTACGGCAGTTGGTTTGTTCAAATCAATCGTAGGCGTCATCCTTGTTCTGGGAGCGAACTGGACAGCGAAGAGATTCGGGCAATCCGGCATTTACTAACGTTCGGACATCTTACCTAAAGGAGGAGAACGGATTTGTCCAAGAAGTACAGAAGCACTTCAGGCACCATCTTTGATGTAGGCAACTATCTTGTTCTCGGGTTGATCGGCTTGACCGCCATTCTCCCTTTCATTTATGTCATTGCGGGCTCCTTCGCCTCGGATGCAGAATTGACGAAAAGAACGGTTTTCCTCGTTCCAGAAACTTTTAGTTTATCGGCGTACAAATTTATTTTCTCAACGGACACGATTATGAAGAGCATCTGGGTCTCTCTCTATATCATGGTGGTCGGGACAGCAGTGAATCTATTTTTTACTGTTACAATGGCCTATGCGTTGTCCAAACGAGGATTAATGGGGCGAAACGCTGTCTTAAATATGGTCGTCTTCTCGATGCTGTTCGGGGGCGGACTCATTCCCATGTACTTAGTCGTTCGTGAGCTTCATTTGCTAGACAGTTACTGGGCATTGATGATCCCGGGAGCCATCAGTGCTTTTAACTTAATTATTGTGAAAAATTTTTTCCAGGAGCTTCCCCCCGAGCTGGAAGAAGCGGCCAAAATCGACGGCTGTACGGAATTAGGGTTGCTTTGGAGAATCGTCCTGCCTTTATCGATGCCGGTACTTGCTACTTTCACGTTGTTTTACGCGGTTGGTCATTGGAACAACTTTTTTTCTGCCCTGCTTTACATCAATGATCCTGCGAAGTGGCCGCTGCAGGTCATGCTCAGACAGATCGTGCTGTTGTCGCAGATGGCTGCCGGAGATGCGAGTACCGTAGATCCACAATTCGTCAAAGACCAGGAGCAGTCGATTAAGATGGCTGTTATCGTGGTAGGAACCATCCCCATACTGCTTGTCTATCCGTTCTTGCAAAAGCATTTTGCCAAGGGGGTCTTGATCGGATCGGTCAAGGGGTAACACGGATTACGATATAAGCAAGCCATTATTTTAGAGGAGGCACGAGAACATGAGACAAAATACGAAAAAATGGATGTCCGTTGCGGCAATAGGTACGGTGACGATGACGACCATCGTCGGCTGCAGCGACAGCAAACAGAGCCCCGAAGCATCAACGGCAGCGTCTGCACCTAGTCAAGCGGCACAAACCAAGGCCCCGCAGCCGCAAGCTCCGCTGGATCTAAACATCATGCTTCCGATTTTTAAGACCAATTATCCCAAAGACGATGGGCCCGTTGTAACAGAAATCGAAAAAAGAACCAATACGAATATCCACCTCGAATGGGTCCCGAACTCTTCGTATCCAGATAAATTCAACATCACGCTCGCTTCAGGCAAGCTTCCTCACATTATCTATGTGCCGGATGTGAAAAATCCGAGCTTCGTGAATGCAGTCAAGTCCGGCGCTTTCTGGGAAGTAGGCAAATACATGAAGGATTTCCCGACGCTGAGCCAAGCCAATCAAGTTATCTTGAACAACTCCTCTGTTGATGGGAAAAATTACGGTATTTACCGGGGCCGCGCCTTAGGGCGCAATGGTATCAACTACCGCAAAGATTGGCTGGAAGCGGTCGGCATGCAGCCGCCCAAAACGATTGATGACTTTTATAATATGCTCAAAGCATTTAAAGAGAAGGACCCGGACAAAAACGGCAAGGATGATACGTATGGCATGGTGATGGTCAAATGGACCGGCCAATGGGCAAGCAGCTTTGATATTATTAAGCTGTGGTTCGGCTCCCCGAACAAATGGGGCGTCATTGGCGACAAGCTGGTGCCGGAGCATCAGACACCGGAATATTTGGAAGCTTTGAAGTTTATGAAAAAGCTGTATGATGAGAAGCTGATCAATCAGGATTTTGCCGTATTCGATTCCGCCAAATGGAATGACCCCGTTGTTAATAATCAGGCGGGTGTTATCATCGACGTAACCGATAATGCAGCGCGCTTGGACGATAAAATTCATCAGGTGCTTGCCAAGGAAGGCAAAGATAAACCAGATGTCCATTATATTGATAATATGATTGGCGTCACAGGCAAGAATGGATTGAAAGCGCTGCCGACCTCTGGATTCGCCGGACTCCTTGCGATTCCCAAATCCTCTGTGAAGACGGAGGAAGAGTTGAAGCGTGTTCTGAAGATGCTGGATCAGATGAACGAACCGGAACTCACCACATTGGCTGGTTACGGCATTGAAGGAAAGCACTATACGAAGGACGGCGACGCCGTTGTGGCAAGCAAGGACACAGCCCTTCTGGAGTCAGAAGTAGAAGGCTTGAACCAGATGCTGCCGTTCATTCCGGAGGATCGCGGGCTGAAAGTGAAGCAAACGCCGCTTCGTCTACAAACGGCCAAAATCCAGAAGGAAGCAGAGCAGTTCGTCGTAGCGAATCCCGCAGAACCGTTCATTTCTTCGGTGTATTCGCAGAAAGGGCAGCAACTGGACAATGTCATTAATGATGCCCGCATCAAATTCATTGTTGGGCAAAGTGATGAAGCTGCGCTCTTGGCTGCTTTCGAAACCTGGAAAAAGTCAGGCGGGGATGACCTTGTCAAGGAAATGAATGAGCTGTATGCCGCTTCCAAGAAATAAGGGGGCTATCCTAGAAGAGCCGTGTGTATCAACACGGCTTTTTCTCCTTTTACAAGGAATACAGGGAAATGTCGGAAATTCAAAGGATTTAGTCTGTTTTTTAACTTCCCTAATCCCGTCTGCCGTTATAACCTCGAAGTGAGGGTCATGGCTTGAAACAAAACTTAAGAATCGGTAGGTGAGATCATGCTGAGTAAAGTAAGGGCGGGACTTGCCAAAAGGCGGGGCCGGCCAGTCGGCAGCCAAGGGCGCTTTTATAAAAAAAGCTTAATCACGATCTTTATCGTCTCTGGTATTCCAGGGCTCATCCTGGGGGCGCTCATATACTGGATGGCAGGGGGGCGTGTGGAAAGAGAGCTTCTTCAGCTGCACTACCGACTGATTGAGCAGCGTTCTCAAAATATTGATGATCAACTTGGCAATCTCGAGCTGCTGCTTTCTCACTGGGCTTTTGATAATAAATTTGATTACAGTTTAAATGGGTTTGATTTTGTTAAAAACTTCGAAAGAACACAAGATATTACGCGGACACTGGTCGCTATGCAGGGCTCCAATGCAATGGTGAAGAAGGCGGAGCTTTATGTTGGCGGAAAGAGTTCCGTTTTGTTTAATCCCGAATATTCCGTGCTTGATGAGCGTGCGTCATCGGACATCTATGAACCCCTGATTGCGCGTAAAAATGTAACGTATTGGACACAATGGACGCTCGATGCCAAACGTGCCGACACCCAGGATTTAACCCTCGTTCATCATATTCCCGGCGGAAGCTTGCATCCGTTTGGCGTACTCCTCTTTCAATTCGATAAGGAGAAAATAGCCGACCTTCTGAAAACGATGACACCTTATAACGACGGAGAGACGTTCATGATGCAGACATCGGGGGAGCTTTTTGTCTCAACGAGTGGAAGCGCTTCCACTTTGCCTTTTGTCCTAGCGCTTAGGGAAAAGATCAATTCATTAGGAACAATACAAGGTTCGTTCTTTTTTGATTGGGAAAAATCCACGTACACGGTTTCTTTTGGAAGCTTATCCCGCATTGCAGAAGATTGGATGTTCGTATCCGCATCTCCGATTACAAGCATAACCTCGCCTGTTCTTGTTATTTCCAAACTGATTATCGTGGTAAGTCTCGTTGCTTTGCTGTTAGCGGCCTTTCTATCCTGGCTGGCTTCGCGGCGCATCTATTTGCCTGTATGGCGTAATTTGCATGACGAAAGTTTAGAGCTGAACACGAAGCTTGCGGAACAGCTTCCGCACGTAAAGGACAGCTTTCTGCATCAACTGCTTCAAGGTTATTTGACAGCTTTCTCGAATGAGGATTTGCTGCGCCGGATGGAGCGGTTCAAGTGGGAAGTCAGGGAGCGTTACTTTATTGTCCTCTATGCCCAGTTAATCGGAATGACGACTATGGAAGGGAATTTTCGGGATGGGGATGAAGGACTTATCACGTTTGCGGCGATTAATATGATGGAGGAATTGGCTTCCCAGCATTTCGAGCAGAGCAACGCGCTTAACTTTCATGATCTGACAGCAGGGATCGTTCTCATCATTCCGGAGAATCAATCCTATTCGGAAGCATGTCAGGCTTTCAGCGAAGAACTAATGCAGTCGATCAATCGCATTCTGAAAATGCGGATAACATTGGCGATAAGTCGTCCCATTGCGCATATTTCTGATGTTCCTCTCGCTTTCGAAAGAGTTAAACAAGCAGTCAGCTATCGCAATATTGAGATTGCCAACCAGATCATTGATATGTCAAAGGATAATCTGGAGGGAGAGTCGGAAGCGGAGCCTCAGTATCCTTTTACACTGGAAAGAGAGCTTGTTCAAGCGCTGCGGACGGGTAGAGAAGACGATGCGCAACAATTATTGGCATCTTTCCTCCATGCCTTATCCTGCAAAGGAGCAAAGGGAATTGATGTACAACAGGGCATGCTGCACCTGCTTGGCAACGTTCAGCACGCCATTATGGTATCAGGCATCAATCCGAACCGGTTGTTCAAGGGAGCGAATCTGTATGAGCAGCTTTCGCAAATCAGAGAGCCGAAACGGATATTGGAATGGTTCCAGGAAAAAGTGCTAACTCCTTTTCTGAATGAGCTGTCTGGACGAACCGATGCGCAAGTTAAACGGATTATTGAGGAAGCCATGATTTATTTGCAGCAAAATTATATGAAGGATATCTCTCTTGAGAACTGCGCGGAGCATACAGGGACCAATATATTTTTCCTTAGCAAATCCTTTAAGCAAGTAACCGGGAAAAACTTTATTGATTACTTGACCGAGCTGCGCATGGAGAAAGCCAAGGAGCTGCTGCGCGAGTCTGTTATGAAAATCAACGATGTTGCCGAGCAGGTTGGCTACCAGCACAGCTATTTTAACCGGATTTTCAAAAAGCTGGAGGGAATGACGCCTACACGTTACAGGGAGCTTAGCCGAACCTCGTAAACTTATCTTGCGAGAGGAGATGAATCAGTTGGCTTTGCAGATTTTCTTCCAGAGACGTGAGTGAAATGGTATTATTTAGATGCTAGGAAAAGGGGGAGGAATCGAAATTGGCAAAAATATTAATGTGTTATCCTGGGGGACGGCATAAAGCTCTGACGATGAGCTATGATGACGGAAGGAATGCGGACAAAAGGCTGGTGGATATTTTCAACCGGAATGGGATCAAGGGGACTTTTCATATCAATTCAGGATTATTCGATATTCCCGACCGTTTGTCCGAAGATGAAATTCTGTCGCAGTATGAAGGACATGAGGTTTCGGCACATACCCTGACGCATCCAACTATCGCCCGTTGTCCGAATGAGCAAATTATTCATGAGGTCATGGAAGACCGCAAAAATCTGGAGCGGATCATGGGATACACCGTAAGAGGGATGTCTTATCCGAATGGCTCCTACAACAACCGAATTAAAGATTTGCTGCCTGGCCTTGGCATTGAGTATGCGAGAGTTGTCTCAGGGACGGGACACTTCGGAATGCCGCATGATTGGCTGGAATGGCAGCCTACCTGCCATCATAATGACAATCTGATGAAACATGCAGAAACATTTGTGAATTTGAATAAGACCCAATATCTATACCTCATGTACGTTTGGGGACACAGCTATGAATTTGATACCGATAACAACTGGGATTTGATGGAGAAATTTTGCGCGTATGCCGGCGGCAACTCGGATATCTGGTATGCGACAAATATCGAAATTGTTGATTATACAAAAGCTTTCGAACAGCTTAAATTTTCCGCTGGCTTGGATTTTGTTTACAATCCTTCAGCGTTGAGCGTCTGGCTGCGCGCAGATGATCAAGTGGTGGAAGTGAAAAGCGGAGAGCAAAAGAAGTTGAACTAAAAAGAGGGAATGACGAAGAAAGCTTTCGTCATTTCCTCTTTTTTCACTGTTTGCGCAAGAAAGTGGCAAGTCGGTTAAAAAATGCAAAGACCTGGTCAAAACAGGCAAAAATGTTCGATTGTACGCAGCCTCAAACTTGATTACGATGTCACTGAAAGTAATGCTCAGGTACTAGCGTATAGCCTAGATATGGAGGGATTTGAAATGAAGCAAACACTCAGGGAACCATTTCTGATAGGGAAAATGGATACACAGGCTGCGGGCAAACGATGCAAAATGTTAATAGGCGACCTTAACGGAGACGGCCGCATGGAGCTGCTTATGGTGCAGCCCGACAATAGACAGGATGTGCGCTATATTCCTCATCAAGTGCAGTGTCTGACCGCATTCGATCTGGAAGGAAATCTGCTCTGGCAGACAGGCAAGCCAAGCTCGGAAGCGGGTGGTCCGGGTTCAGATTATCCAGTCCAAATCGTCGACATTGACGGGGACGGCCTGTTGGAGGTTGTGTGCGTCATGGATGACCGATTTTTAATTCTGGATGGACGGAATGGACAGGTGAAAGCGGCTCATGTTCTGCCCAGTCCTCACGCCCATGACTGCATCATCGTGGCTAACCTGACAGGAGGAAGCTCGGCAAGCGATATCATTCTCAAGGACCGTTATCACAAGATGTGGGCGCATGACCGTGATTTCAATCTGTTATGGACCTATGAAGGAAATCCAGGGCATTTTCCCTGGGTGTATGATTTGGATGGAGACGGGTTCGATGAAGTCATGGCTGGATACGATCTGCTTGATCACGATGGAAGCCGGTTATGGAGCTGCCATGATCTGGATGATCATGCCGATTGCATCTGGATCGGCGATGTGAATGGGGATGGCGAGCCGGAGCTTGTTATCGGCGGCAGTGTCACTGTCATGTACGATCGCTGTGGGAAGGAGCTGTGGCGTTATGAAGGCTCCATAGAGTCACAGCATATCGCGTTAGGGAAGTTCCGGAGCGATTTGCCAGGCTTGCAAATTGCTGGCTTGGATCGCCTTATCCGCGAGGATGATGGCAAAGGCCTGAAAGGAAAGGATGCGCTCTTCCTACTGGAAAGCGACGGGAAAGAGCTTTGGAAAGAAGACCGCGCAACAGATGGTTGGCTGACCATTATCGAGACACTTCGGGACTGGGAGAAGGATTCCGCGGATTATATTCTCGCTTATCGCCGCGGAGGCGGCGTATTCCCAACTTTGTATGACGGTCATATGAATGCCGTTGTTGAATTTCCAACCGAAGGCTATGCTGTGCATGCCGCTT
The DNA here is from genome assembly GCF_002027705.1 of Paenibacillus ferrarius. GTDB lineage: Bacteria > Bacillota > Bacilli > Paenibacillales > NBRC-103111 > Paenibacillus_E > Paenibacillus_E ferrarius. The sequence continues at coordinate 120,169 of NZ_MBTG01000010.1, forward strand.
TAGTCGGCGGAGAGACTGAGCAAGTGATCATCTACAATGATGAGACTGCCGCCATTTATGCTAGCCGGCCTATGGATCTGAAAGCCAAGATGGCAGGCATTCCTCTGCCTCAGCCCAAACGCTTGTCCAGCTCGACGCTGTATCCTGGCGGAGAGATTACGTTATAAATGGAGGAAGCTATGAAAAATTATCCGTATTTCCACGAAAACGAATCTATCGCAGGCAAGGTCGATCATGAGGAAGAGATATTGGCAGCCGTTGCAGGGAGATTCATCGGCTCTCATCCGAAGCATCGGCCTATTTATCGCATACATACGACGAATGGCTTCAGGCGCGGCGAAGATTACAGGTATGAAATGAACTTGGTCCATAGATGGCCGGAGCTTGAGAACGGGCAATATGTCTACGTATGGGGAAAGCTATGGAGCGACGTGGAAGCCGAACATCCGTTTAGTGTGAGCTGCTTCAGCCCCGTACGCGTGTTTATGAACCAATCGCTGCAATTTGTATCGAACCTTAATGATGATGTATTCCCCGAACGCATCCAACATTTCCGCTCCAAGCTTCACAAAGGCTGGAATCACATTCTTCTTGAATTCGTCAAAACGGAGACAGGCTGCGGCGGCAAATTCGGAACTGGAAGCGTGAAGGGGTTCCCTATGCACATTCTTGCCCCAACGTCGGAGCGCCAAGGTCAGGAGGGCTGGGTGTACAGCGAGCCTCAAGCTGTGGTTTGGAGCCTCCTGCCTGATGAGGAAACCGATGTGCTTGTCGGCCAGTGGCACCCAAAGGCGGAATGGTCGCCAGAGGAGATGAGCTTGGGATGTTTCGCCCGAATCTTCGGACATCAGCCTGAAAGCATCGCATATGCTTGGACAAAGCTGGAGAGCAGAAGCGCGAACGAGCAATCTGTTCATTGGAACGTTGCGCATAACGGCCCTGTGACGATCTTTCTTGACGGCAAGCCGGTTCATGAGGAGAGAAACAAGGCAGGTTCGTTTGTTCTTACATTGCCGATTGCTTTCGGTACACACGATATCGTTATTCGTTCAGCATGTGTGAATCCAGTATGGGGATTTACGATGGAGCTGGCCAAAGAAAATAAATATATAAATGTAAAGATGAGCAAACCTCGCCAGGTAGAAGGCATGTCCGATCATTGGCTATATGCAGGGACTTTCCGATCAGAAAGTGCGCCACAGCCATCTGAGATTATACGTATGGACACATTAATAGGAACAGGCTTAGAGCAAACTTTCTGGCGTGCGGATTTACCTGAAGCGTGGGTGCGGCCTTATTTAGAGAACACGATCTATGGCAAATGGAACTATCCGTTAGGGGTGACGCTTTATGGTATTTTGAAGACGGGCCTGCAGCTTGAGAATTCCTACTTCACGAGCTATGCCATGGATCATATTGAGCTATGCACCTCATTCCATGCCTATAGCCTATGGGATCGAAAGCAATATGGTTCACCGGGTATGAATCACCAATTGGCGCTAATCGACAGTTTAGACGATTGCGGCTCTTTCGGTGCAGCTATGCTGGAGGCCAATAAAGCAAGGCAACTGACTGGGGTCAGCTCAGCGGCCGCTCGGATTGCTCAATACATCACGGCGGAGCAGAGCCGTTTAGCGGATGGAGCCTTGTACAGAATGCGAGGCACGACTGATTTTATGAAAGACACGGTATGGTGCGACGATCTGTATATGAGTACGCCTTTTCTTAGCAAGTACTATGAACTTACGGGAGAAAGCAGCTACTTGAATGATGCGGCGATGCAATTTCTCCTGTATAAACAACTGCTATTTATTCCAGAGCTTAAAATTATGCACCATGTTTACGATTTTAAATTTCAAAAAGGGAATGGCGTTCCATGGGGAAGAGGAAATGGCTGGGTGCTGTTTTCATTGACAGAACTGCTTGCTGTTATGCCTGAGAAGCATGAACATCGTCCAGAGCTGTTGAAATTTTTCTGCGAGCTGTGTGAAGGCTACCGGCAATTGCAGGGTACTCATGGATTGTGGCACCAGGTTCTGACGGACCCAACGTCTTATGAAGAAGCATCCTGCACGTCTATGTTCATATATGCCTTCGCCCGCGGGGTTCGATTCGGTTGGTTAGATGATTCGGAAACATATATAGAAGCGGTGCTGAAAGGGTGGGAAGGCTTAACCCGGTCATGCATTGATAAAAATGGAAATGTATACGGCGTTTGCCGCGGTTCTGGCTACTCCTTTAATTCCTATTACTATAAAGACCAGTTAAGCTGGCAGCTGAATGATACACACGGAATTGGCATTGTGCTGCTTGCGGGTATAGAGCTTATTAAGATGAAAAAGCATTTGAGAGGGCAGGAAACCGACCAGTATCAACAAAGATCGAAATGAGCAATTGTTTAATTTATGGATCCTGATGGTAGTATTTTGATGGTATGTAAATAGAATGATAGTGAAAGAGCTTGCCTCACGGAAGCTCTTTTTTTGTTTGTGAACTATTCTTGCTTGGCTTTAGCGAGATTCGGGCTCTGGGATATGGAGCAATTCTGAAAGCTGTGCAGCTAAATAAATCGGTTTATAGGGTAAATCATTGCGAAGCCAGAACACAATCGTACCAATGATGGCGGAGGAGCCGTACCAGATCGCGATATCTTTTTGAACCTTCAAAGTTGAGGATTCCTCTAGCTTGTTTATTCGACTGGACATGAAATCTGCGATCAGCTTCATGAGTCGTTCCGTAAATACGGGAATACGTTTGGAAGCAAGCAGAACTTTGTAGAACTTCGAATTTTCCTCGATATGCTCAAGCATTTTAATGAGGACTTCAATGTTGAATTCGGGTGGGTCCGGAGCTTCCTTCAAGATGGCATGGATTTCGTTAATCATCTCATCAGCCAATTGTTCGATCATATCCGAAATATCTCGATAATGAAGATAGAAGGTGACACGATTAATCGTCGCTCGCTCCGCGATGCGATTCACGGTTATTTTTTCGAGTTCCAACTCCTGAAGTAATTCAATAAATGCATCCCGAATCAATTGACGCGTACGAAGTACACGCGGGTCTATTCGTTGTGATTTTGTTGACATGGAGCAATCACTTCCTTTTCCTAAAATAGGATATGCAACAAATTCCTCAAGATTTGTAGATTATGTGAGAGATAGACTACATATGCTTAGAAACTGTCATTTAATAAACATTTATAAAAAAGCTGTTACTTGTGAACATTAGGATAGATGACTATAATACTATTTACACAAAGTTAATTATACAACACATTGTCTATTAGTTTGAAGTCGAATTTGAAAGGAATGAGTGGTGATATGAGTAAAAGTGCAGTATTTGATAGCAGTTCCATTAAGAAAGGTCCTTTGTTGTTTGTTATGATTTTGGGAGCGTTCATTGCCGTTCTGAATCAGACGATTATGAGTGTTGCCTTACCGAAGCTCATGGTCGAATTCGATATTACCGCTTCGACTGGCCAATGGCTGACCACGGGTTATATGCTAGTTAACGGTGTCTTAATTCCGATCACAGCGTTCTTGATGCAACGCTTTACGACGCGAGAGCTTTTCCAAGCATCTATGATTATTTTCCTCATTGGAACTATTGTTTCAGCCGTGGCGCCAGGCTTTGAATTGTTATTGACTGGCCGTTTAATTCAAGCAGCTGGGGCTGGAATATTAATGCCGCTTCTCATGAATGTCATTCTGACGATTTATCCGCCTGATAAGCGTGGAGCAGCTATGGGTATGGTTGGGTTGGCTATCATTTTTGCCCCTGCTGTTGGACCTGCTGTTGCTGGCTATATTTTGGAGCATTATACGTGGCGTACTCTTTTCTATGGCATCATACCATTTGTTGTCATTGTTATTGCCGTTGCTTTTATTTATTTGAAAAATGTCTCGGAACGTCAATATCCCAAAATTGATACATGGGGTGCCATTCTTTCAACAATCGGATTTGGTTTCCTTCTTTACGGCTTCAGCAGTGCTGGTGGTAAAGGCTGGTCAAGCGCGGAAGTAATTATATCTATTATTGTAGGTGTGGTCGCATTAATTTTGTTTACATGGCGCCAACTAGTTATCGAAAGCCCGCTGCTCGATCTCAGGGCGTTCAAGTACAACATGTTTACCCTGACAACGTTAATCAACATTGCAGTTACGATGGTCATGTATGCGGATATGATGCTGCTTCCTCTCTATTTGCAGAATGCTCGCGGATATACCGCGTTGGAGTCCGGTATTCTTATGCTCCCTGGAGCGCTGCTCATGGGCATTATGATGCCAGTGGCTGGCAAGCTGTTTGATAAGTTCGGAGCGAAGTGGTTGTCCATTGTTGGTATGGTCATTACAATCGTAACCACACTTGGGTTCATCAATTTGACGGATTCTACTAGTTATACGTATTTAGTGCTGATGTCCACAGGACGACGCTTCGGTATGGCGCTTTTCTTGATGCCAATCACCACCGCGGGCCTCAATCAATTGCCTTCAAGACTGAATGCGCATGGTACCGCTATTTCCAATACCATTAAGCAAGTGGCAGGCGGAGTAGGTACGGCACTACTGGTCACGGTTATGACAACCAGAACCAAATTTCATCTTGTGGACCTGATGACGGCAAGCCAAACAGCGACTGCTTCCAAGGAACTTATGAAAGAGGCGTCTATTCAAGGAATTAATGATTCTTATCTTGTTATAATTGGCATCGGAGTTGTTGGCTTGGTGCTTTCCTTCTTCATTAAACGGGTAGGTCAGGCGGAAGAAGAACCGAGAGTCAATGTAGCGAAGAAACCGGTTAATGCGACTTAAGAGTTTAAGTAGTGGAAGGAAGATTGCAAAGGAGGAGCTGCCCCATAAGTAGGTAAATCTACTTTTGAGACAGCTCCTTCGTATTGAAATGAGGAAGTTTTCTGGAAAAGAGAGCTTGGTAGCAGGTTATTCTTGATGCAGTCCCGCTCTAGCTCCAGTTGTTTTTTATAAACCTGCAATTGTGCATCTTTTTTGCTCTTGGAGTAGTCTGAATGATGAAATTCCTGCGTTTATGCAGGTTTTTGAGGTTTTTTTTGGATCAGAGGCTGGAAAAGATGAAAATACCTGCACAATTGCAGGCATTTCCACTTTATAACCGAATTCACCCGGAAATTCCTGCACATTTGCAGGTTTTCTTGCGCTATGCGTAGGCATATGGAAAATCCGGACTCTGGAGATTCCCGCTGCTTCTAATTCTGGCTTTGCCGCTTCTCCTGCATCTCCAAATAGTTGCGCATGCGGCGCATATTTTCGGGTGCGTCCATCGGATCGGCAGCGATCATTTCAATGATACAGAGTCTCCCGGCACGTTCCTTATCAGCTTGGGTTATGGCTTGGTCAAGCTCTCCATAGGTTCGGACAGTCACGGCAAACGCATCGCCTCCAAAAGCCTCGGCCAGCTTCGTGTATGACCAGCGCGGAATTTTGTTATATAGCTGATTCTCTGTTTTGACATTCAAATATTTCTCGATCGTATACCCATCGTTGTTCAAGATGAAGATAATGGGCTTGCATCCATAATAGAGCATGGAGCTGATCTCTTGGGCTGTCAACTGCAAGGAGCCGTCACCTGTAAATAACAATACCCGTCGATCCGGCGCTGCGATACTGGCACCGTATGCGGAGGGGGTGGCATAACCGATGGCCTCCCAGCCGCCTTGCGCAATATACGTTACATTGCGCGGCAGTCTCACTTGCGCCATCCCATTGTAAAATGTACCGGTCTCGGCGACCACAATATCCCCCTCTTTCAGCATCTGCTGAAAACGAGGATAATAAATGGCAGCAGTTAATGGCTCATCCATACCGCCAGTTATTTGGTCGTAAGGGAATGTCGCTTTTCCTACCAAACCTTGGCCTTTGTACCCAACCTTCTGGACTGCAAGCAGCATATCGACTGCGAACACATTCGGGTATTCCGCTTCTGCGACCTTGACCATGTCCGGTTGAATATCGACTGTCACCAGTGGGTTCAGCTTCGCAGTGAAGTTCGCGGTGTTGTTGTCCGCCAATACCATGCCTATCGCAATGACACAATCAGCAGTTTCTACCTTGCTTTGGACCTCAGAACTTCCGAAAGAGCCTCCATACATCCCTATATAATTCGGATGGGTTTCGTCGAATGCGCCCTTTCCGAACATCATTGTCGCAACAGGTATGTTCAAGGCGTTGGCCAAATGTCGAACCGCTGTCTCAAGGCCGAAACGCATTGTTTTGACATCAACCAGAATGACCGGCCGATGGGCCCGCTCCAGCAGTTGGCGGACATGTTCCGTTGCTGCCTGAAGGGTTTGAAGATTGGAGGTTGGGCGCGGCGGTACCGACTCTCGATGTGCAAGGATCGGCTTGGTCACTAAATCATCAGCCACAACCAGGTATACCGGCTTTTTCTTTTCCTTCGCAATGCGAATCGCCGCAGGAATTTCAATCTCGGCATTTTCAGGCGTCAGCACAGCGGTATAAACCGTAATCTGCTTATACACTTGGTGGAAGATGTCAAAATTTCCATCCATTAGCGTGTGATGCATGAGCTTGTGTTCCTTTTGAGCCTTCTCGGGAGGCGCGCCCACGATGTGAATCACGGGCACATGTTCGCTGTAAGCTCCAGCTATCGCATTGCAGGCACTAAGCTCCCCGACACCGAAAGTCGTAATAAGAGCGGACAGACCTTTGATTCTTGCGTAGCCATCCGCTGCATAACCGGAGTTCAATTCGTTCCGTCCACTAGTAAACCGGATGCCGTTGTACCGCTCGAGCGTATCCAATAGAGTGAAATTATAGTCTCCAGCAACGCCAAAAATTTCCGTAATGCCCTCCAACTTCAGGCAATCGAACAAATACTGGCCAAGAGTTTTTTGAGCTGTTCCAGTCTGCGGGTTCGAGCTCCCCACTGCTGTCATGGTTCCCATCTCTTGCTCACTCCCTCTCCTTTTAAGTCAGTCCATGTATACGATTCCCATTTCATTGAGCGGGTTATTCACGAAAGAAAGAATGCTTTTTACGCTAGCGTTATGCGCCGCCGACCATCGTACAACAAAGGTTTACACCAAAATCAAGAAAATCAAACATGCGCTCGCTGCCAGCTATATTCCGACATAGAGGCAGTGGCCAGCTCATTTTACAGGAAAATCCCTCTGCAACTATTCCTTTTACTTAAGCAATGTAAGTGTCACCTCTATCGTATTATCAACAAACGATCGCTCTGGACGAGATTTCATGATTACGGTCAGTCCAATTAACGAAACGATTAGTGCCTGTGATAAAGCCTTCGCATTTACACCGATTTGAAGCTCTCCTGATTGGATACCTCGTTCAATGGTTTCTTGAAATATGACTGATAGATACATTTGATGTTCCCTTGTAAGAATCTCAAATTTTTCATCATGAGGCGCAAGTTCGACCATCGTATTGATGCAAAAGCATCCTCGGCTGCGATTTTCAGTATATTCATCGGCAACCACACTTTCAAAAAAAGCGCGAAATGCATCTTTTACAGATGGATTTTTTTGGAGTCTGGTACGGACTTGAGAAGCACGGGACATCATGTATTTGCGCAGCGCAGCTTCGAATAATTCTTTTTTGTCTCCAAAAGCTGCGTAAATACTAGGTTTCTGAATGCCCATTCTGGAAGTTAAGTCACTTAATGAAGTAGCCTCATATCCCTTCTCCCAAAATAGTTGCATAGCTGCATCTAATACTTTTTCTTCGTCAAATTCGCGGGTTCGTCCCATAATCCATACCTCTCGTTATCATTGATTTTTTCTGAAATATTCAAAATTTCGATCACATGTAAACGCCTTGATTTTAATGTACCGATAAGTATGTTAAATTATATGATTTACTGTTTATATTGTCAAATGCAAGTTAGTTTATTCTAATGAGGGAAGATCATTTCTGAAGAATAAAAAGAATTTAGTCTATTTTTATCATTGACATTGATCGTTTCTGCGCGTTATATTAATCAGGCGTTTTAAATACCGATCGGTACAGTAAATGATCGATATCAAAATTTAAGGGAGGTAAGGTGTGTACAAAATGGAGGAGGCTAAAAAAAGTTCTTCAATGACTCGCTATGTGACACTATTGTTTGCGGTTGCCTGCGGGATGTCTGTTGCCAATATCTACTTCGCACAGCCGATACTCGATAATCTGTCTAGTGAGTTCGGTATTGACCATTCATCCATTGGCATTCTCATTACTATTACTCAGATCTTTTATGCAGTAGGGTTGTTAATGCTGGTGCCGCTTGGAGATTTACTGAACCAGCGCCGGCTGATAATCGGTCAGATGCTTTTATCCATGATAGCTTTGGTTATTGTTGGCACTGCTTCATCCAGCAAGGTACTATTCGCAGGTATGGCATTAGTGGGACTGCTTTCCGTTGTGGCTCAGACTCTTGTGGCGTTCGCGGCGACAATGGCAGCACCTGCTGAACGTGGACGTGTCGTTGGCATGATAACAAGCGGAATTGTGATTGGCATCCTGCTTGCCCGATCCATTTCAGGAATACTAACAGATTTTGCGGGTTGGCGTTCCGTGTATCTGGTCTCCGCCGCATTGATGCTTTTTATGGTTTGTGCGTTATTTAAGGTGTTGCCGAATGTTGAGCGTAAGGAAAGGTCGCTGTCTTATCCCCAGCTGCTTAGGTCAGTGCTTATGCTGCTCGTAAAAGAACGGATATTACGCATCCGCGCTGTTCTGGCTCTGCTGATTTTTACTGCTTTCAGCATTTTGTGGACTCCATTAGTCCTCCCTCTTAGCGCGCCGCCATTATCTCTTTCACACACTGCAATTGGGGCGTTTGGTCTCGTGGGAGTTGTCGGAGCGTTAGCTGCAGCAAGAGCGGGCAAGCTAGCCGATCGAGGTTACGGGCAGAGAACGACGGGCATAGCTTTGACTCTATTATTGATATCATGGTTGCTGATCAGCCGTACGGAACAGTCTTTGTTCGCATTGGTCATTGGAATTGTTCTTCTAGACATGGCCGTTCAGGCCGTGCATGTCACTAATCAAAGTATGATCTTCTCCTTGGGTACGGAGGCGCGCAGTCGGCTAGCTGCTGGGTACATGGTTTTCTATTCCATAGGAAGTGCTGCCGGTTCCATTGCTTCGACCCATATCTATGCACACTATGGCTGGAACGGAGTATGTGTGCTCGGGGCCTCCGTTAGTGCTTTAGCTCTTCTGTTTTGGGCTGTGACCAACCGTGCTGTTAATAAAATTTGAATAGGAGAGATTGTCATGGAGATAGGAATTACTTCGTTTGTAGAAACTAAGCCGGATGTTGAGACTGGTGAAGTGATGAGTCACGCACAGCGATTGCGTGAAGTTGTTGAGGAAATTGTGCTTGCTGATCAAGTGGGACTTGATGTATTTGGCATAGGTGAGCATCATCGGAAGGACTATGCAGCGTCTTCACCAGCAATTGTGCTGTCTGCGGCTGCATCACAGACGAAACGGATTCGACTGACCAGTGCAGTGACGGTGCTTTCTTCCGTTGATCCAGTGCGCGTTTTTCAGGATTTTGCTACGCTCGATGGTATTTCAAACGGACGTGCGGAGATTATAGCGGGCCGGGGTTCCTTTATTGAATCTTTTCCACTGTTTGGCTATGACTTGAATGACTATGAAGAACTGTTTGAAGAACATTTGGAATTGCTCCTTAAAATACGGGAGTCTGAAAAAGTAACTTGGAAGGGCGGGCATCGGCCAGCGATTAACAATTTAGGCGTGTATCCACGGCCCGTTCAAAATTCTTTGCCGATATGGGTTGGCAGCGGGGGCAGACAGGAGTCGGCTATCCGTGCAGGTCTGTTAGGACTGCCGCTGATGTTGGCGATAATTGGTGGAAAACCGACGGATTTTGCACCGCTTGTGCAGCTTTATAAGAAAGCGGCAGCGCACGCAGGTCATGATGAATCGAGGCTTAAGGTTGGGGCGCACTCGATAGGATTTGTTGGAGAGAATACGGAACGAGCTGCGGATACATTTTTTCCTTCTACCATGGCTGGTATGAACAAATTAGGCAAAGAGCGGGGCTGGGCGCATTATGATCGTTCAAGCTACGATGCCGCGCGCAGCTTTGAAGGAGCCCTGTATGTCGGCGATCCCGACACTGTTGCTCAGAAGATCATTCACCTTCGTAAAAATGTAGGGGTTACACGCTTTATGCTGTATGTTCCGTTAAGCACTATGCCGCATGCTCAAGTGATGAGAGCCATTGAACTGCTAGGAACGGAGGTAGCGCCCCGTGTTCGGGAAGAAATAACCAAGTGGGAAGCCGAGATGGAAAAAGGAAGATAAGGGACTGTCCCATAAGTAGATAAACCTACTTGAGGGACAGCTTTTTTGCTTTTTGATTGGGATTCGGAGAGGCTCGATCGTGCCTACGGGTCCTGATAATCCCTTGATTAGCCTCCTACTTTCTCTGACTCTAGCTCCAGTTTTTTTCTCTAAACCTGCAATTATGCATCTTTTTTGCTCTTGGAATAGCCAGAACTAATAAATTCCTGCAATTGTGCAGGCTTTTGAGGCTTTTTCTGAATGTACGGCTGAAAAAGATAAAAATGCCTGCACAAATGCAGGCATTTCCACTTTTTAACCGAATTCGCCCGGAAATTCCTGTATTTTCGCAGGCTTTTACACTCGGGTGAACGGATCTGATCTGGAAACCCCTTCAGTCCACATGAAAGTAATCAACCCCATCATCGATCGACGCTTACCTACTAAAATTCGGCTTAAGTGACATCCTCTTCTATGAACGGGCAGCTTATCATAAATATATTGACACGTAGAGAGGAAAGGTATTTCCAAGAATTCATAGAAGTATTTTATGCTATAATACATTTTTATCCAAGACATCTTAGGACGCTGCAATAAAAAATCGAATCTACATATTACTATTTAGTGGAGGTGGATCATCTGGACTCTTTATTTGGAATGGTTTGGAGTATTGTTATCATTATTTCGGTATCCGCAATAGTTAGTATAGTCTTAATCCGGCAAAAAGCCACAAATGATTTGTTGCGTAGTATAGTAAAAGAGATGGGGTTAAGAAATCCTTTGGACGAAGATCTCCAAAAACTTGTAACTCAAGGAAAAAAACGAAAATCAATTAGAAAAGCTCAAAAAATATATGGATTCACCGTACGTGAAGCTGAAAATTATATAGGTTTACTGGGTGAAGGAAAACGATGAGGATTTCTATGGGTTCCAGTGTAGTAGTTGTAGAATACGATCCTAGTTGGGTTCTGTTGTTTGAGCAGTTACGAGACTTCGTACTTCCGGTTTTAAGCGATCTCAATGTCAGAATAGAGCACGTCGGGAGCACAGCCGTTCCAGGATTAGCAGCTAAACCAATTGTTGATATCGACGTTATTGTATCTAAGCAGGCAGACGTCCAGACTGCAATTCTAGGGCTTGCCACACTTGGGTACGTACATGAAGGCGATTTAGGAGCTGCAGGGCGAGAGGCTTTTATTCCTCCAGCTGGCATAACTTGGCATCACCTGTACGTATGCACGGTAGAAAACGACGAATATCAACGTCATATTATTTTTCGGGATTATTTGAGAATTCATCCTGAGGACGCTAAAATATATGGTAATTTGAAGCTGGAACTGGCACAACGATTTCACAATGACCGTGCCTCGTATACCAATGCCAAGAGTGAATTTGTTCAAGAAATACTGGTACGTGCCGGATGGAAATGTCAACATGAAAGGGGCATTGAAGTGAGAATTGCTGTCGCAACTGAACTAGACTACGAATACATTCGTGAGCGAGATCATCATATTTTAGAAAATTTAATTTTGCCGAAGATTAAGGGAAATGAAATATATATGCTGAAGGACGAAGAAGAAGCTAGCTTTGGATGGATGAGGTATGGATATTTCTGGGATAACACCCCCTTTATGAATATGATTTGGGTAGATGAATCACATCGGGGCAAAGGTGTAGGCAAGCAAGCTGTTCTCTTTTGGGAAGACGAAATGAAACAAAAGGGTTTTAAATTGGTTATGACATCTACATTGGCGAACGAAGAGGCACAGCATTTCTACCGGAAATTGGGTTATAGGGATGCAGGGTGTTTGATGCTTGCAAATGAGCCGTTGGAAATCATGTTTACTAAAATATTGTAGATGGAGGCTGCAAATTAGGAAAGGAGATGAGTCCTATTTATAGGAAATTTTTGACATGGATGTTGGTCGCAGTGATTGCGGTGTTAGCAGCACCACACAATTCTTTCGCAGATCAGGAACTTGCTGCATCAAGTGATATGCCCTTTATTACGCTTCTAGATGAGTTTACTTTGTATGCATCGGAGGATACTAGAGCCAATGATGCCATAGGTGCTCTAAGCCCGCTTCAGTCTGTTCACTTAGCACCTATCAAGAAAAATATGCTGCTAAACATCATAAGTTTGGAAAAAGTTCAGGTTGAAACATGGCTGGGGAAGGCTTGGATTAATTTAAAAGAGGGATCTTATAAGTACGGCAAGTTAGTTGCCGAGGATCAGAATCTGACCTTGCTGGATAGGGAGACTACTATTTATAAGGCACCTTCGAAAATGACGGATTATAAGCTATCCCCTCAGAAGGTTCAGGCCATTGCTTCTTTAGATGTGTGCGACCCGTATACGCCATGTCGGACTGAAGATAAGTGGTTTTTGATTCACACATCATGGCTTGGAGATAAATGGATTCGCCCTTTCGAATACGCTGAGAAATACAAAGGGGTTCCGTTCAAAAGCCTTGTACCTATTGCGCGGGAAAGCGCTGTGTATCTGTACCCTTTTGGTGAGCCCGTACAGAATGAAGCCAAACTGAAACCTCAATTGGCCAATGCACGAACCAAATATTTGATCACAAGTATGGCTGGCGCCAGTGTGTGGTATCAGGTTGATACCCCGCAAGGGTTAAGATGGATTCATTTGGATAGCGACTATGGACTTGGAATTGAAGGAATCGAAGCAGTTGATCGGACAATTGATCTTCCCGTACCCTTCCAGTATTTCAAAACACCCTACAACTACATTAGCGTTTCAACGTCAGAGGAACCTGCACAAGCCGTACATGCGATTGGCCAAATAAACGATTGGTACTTTACGTTGGCTAACGGTTCAGGAGCTGGGGTATGGATCAATCCATCTAGGGAAGTTGCGTCACGATTGACTGGCGACTTCGAGAAAGATCACAAGCTCGGTGTTAAGAAGAACCAGGTTAACATTGAATTATCTCAGACATCAATTGCGTTAGATGCGCCATATGAGGATAGTAATGCGTTGAACAATGCTTTGAACTTCTCTAAACAATCCGTCATGGCTTCTCTTGAATGGACTTCTTACGAAGGACAAACGTGGTATTACATACACACATGGCAGGGATTCAAATGGGTAAGACTTTGAATGCTATAAGAAAGCAATGGACCATAACCGATGAAAGACGGAGCCGAACTGGTTTCGTCTTTTTCAACACGCATATGATAATGAGAATTGTTTTCAATTGTGATATGATAGTTTAATAGATTGCGAAAGAAAGGAATGACCGATTTATGAGAATTAGCGACCATATTATATTGTGGAATCATGTTCTCATTAGAGTGATGGACGTTCGCCGCATGATGCTGGAGCCTGGCGAAGTCATGCGCGGATATCGCGTGCCGACAAGCGCTTTTTTGTATGTTACCAGCGGCAGTGCTGAGCTGCACATAGACGGAATTGAAAGTCGCTTGCAGCGATTTCATGTTCTGCACGTAGGGAAGGGCCTTAGTCTCGACATTGCGGCTGTGGAGCAGCTGGAATATTTTATGGTGCTGTACAAGGCAACATTGCCGCTTCCGAGCCGATATGAACTGGTCAATCTTATGGAGCGGGAGAATCCGTTCCAATTGCGCTATACTTTATCACCTAAGTTTCCAATATCTTGGCTGCAGAAGTTGGAGCATATGTATCAAATATGGCAGGCGCCCAGTTCGCTCGATAAATTCAAAGTGAAAACGCTATTTTATCAATTGCTTTACGAACTGGTAGAGCAGCTGCACGAACAAGGGGTCGATGTTATCCGTCCTGATCTCGTCAGCCAAGCTATCTATTATATGGAGGAGCATTATCAGGAAACGGTGACGCTGGAAGCGTTGGCCGAAACGCTGGAGTGTACGTCCAGACAATTGCTCCGTTTGTTTAAAAATCAAATGAATACAAGTCCGATCGTGTATTTGATCGGGCTTCGGGTGAACAAGGCCAAGGCACTTCTTGTCTATACGGACAGAACGCTGAAAGAGATCTCGGAGAGTGTCGGCTACGCGGACAGTTATTATTTCAGCAGGATTTTCAAGAAGCAGGAGGGGATCTCTCCCCAAAGGTTCAAAGAGTCGTACGGCCGGGAATGGCGTCGAAATAATCCATTCCCGGTGTCGAAATATCCCATTGTGGAGGGGGGGCTTAGACGCTATAGTAGTAATGGTTATGAGAATCATTATCATTATAGAGAAGAGGGAGATTCACAGATGTATAAGAAATCAAGAGCCTGGATGACTGCCATGGTCGTCATCTGTTTCACATTACTTTTAAGTGCCTGTTCAACCGGATCGACGACAACGCCTACCACGACGAGTGGAGTAACGCCGGTCCCTGCCGCTAGCAGCTCTCCATCGGCCGCGGCGAATAAGGAAGCTGATGCCCCGCGGGTTATTAAACATGCGATGGGCGAAACGACGATCAAGGGTACGCCGTCCCGAGTCGTTATCCTGACCAATGAGGGGACGGAAGCGCTGCTCGCAGTTGGTGTTAAGCCGGTGGGTGCCGTTATGTCCTGGCTTGGGGAACCATGGTACGACCATATTAAGAATGATATGCAGAATGTAACTGTCGTCGGAGATGAATTGCAGCCGAATATTGAACTCATTGCCAGCTTGAAACCGGACCTCATTATCGGGAACAAAGTGAGGCAGGAGAAAATTTACGATCAGCTGAAGCAAATTGCTCCTACGGTGTTCGCGGCTGACTTGGTCGGGGATTGGAAAGTCAATTTCAAGCTGTACTCAGAGACGGTGAATAAGAAGGATGAAGGCGAAAAAGTAATGGCTGCTTTCGACAAGCGGGTAGCGGATGTGAAAGCGAAGCTCGGCAGCAAGGCAGCAACGAAAGTCTCACTAGTGCGTTTCTCGGCGACACAGGTGCGCATTTACCAGAAACAGACATTCGCCGGCGTACTGCTTAACCAACTGGGCATCGCACGTCCTGAGTCGCAGGAGAAGGACTCTTTCATTGAAATTTTGAATAAAGAAAATATCGCCAAAATGGATGGAGATGTCCTGTTCTACTTCGTATCGGAAGCGAAAGGGAAGACGGATGCTGCGAACGTTGTGAAGGAATGG
Organism: Paenibacillus ferrarius; assembly: GCF_002027705.1. Classification (GTDB taxonomy): domain Bacteria; phylum Bacillota; class Bacilli; order Paenibacillales; family NBRC-103111; genus Paenibacillus_E; species Paenibacillus_E ferrarius. The sequence goes on from NZ_MBTG01000010.1 coordinate 135,579, forward strand.
ATGAATGATCCGTTATTCAAAAACTTAAACGTTACGAAAGCCAATAAAGTGATTCAAGTAGATGAAGGAATTTGGAACTCCGCAGGCGGATACAAAGCGGCTAACCTGCTCCTCGATGAGTTGATCAAGTATTTCGATGTCAAATAATAGAGCCGCATTGCTTCACACACGCAAAAGCAAGATGATCGGATTGTCAGCGGGAGCTGTGTTCCTGCTCATGCTAGCCACAGCGAGTGTTCTACTGGGGGCGCATACATATACGTTTGGCGATTTGTGGATGAGTTACAAGCATTTCGACGGCTCGAACGAGCATTTGATTCTTAGAACGACCCGGGTCCCCCGGGTTCTGGTGGCGGCTGCCGTAGGCGCTTGTCTCGCAGTAGCGGGTGCCGTCATGCAGGTGTTGACGCGAAACCCACTGGCATCCCCTTCCATATTCGGCATTAATGCCGGTGCTTCGTTATTCATCGTCATCGGGCTGGTCCTATACGGATCGGCTCTTTCGATGAATGCGATGATTTGGATCGCTTTTGCCGGCGCGCTGTTCGTCTCGATCTGCGTATATGCCATGGCGATGCGGGGCAGCTGGTTCGAGCCGATCAAACTCACCCTGGCCGGCGCGGCGATGGGGGCTTTGGCCTCGTCAATTACGTCCGGCTTGATTCTAATTAACAAGCAGTCGCTGGATACGGCCTTGTTCTGGATGATCGGGTCCGTCACCGGGAGGAAATTGGACCATTTGCTGTCTGTTGCCCCCTATATGGCGATTGGTTTAGGACTAGCGCTGCTTTTGGCAGGCTCTTTCAACATTATGGTGTTGGGCGAGGACAGTGCCCGAAGTTTGGGTCAGCGGGTGACGCTCGTGAGACTGCTGTCCTCGCTTGCCGTCGTACTGCTCGCCGGGAGCTCGGTCGCGGCTGCCGGCCCAATCGCATTCGTCGGACTGATCGTTCCGCATCTGTGCCGGTCGCTGATTGGGCATGATCACCGGTGGCTGCTGCCGTGCTGCGCATTAAGCGGCGCTGTGCTGCTCGTAGCGGCGGATCTTGCGGCACGTTTCGTGCTGATGCCTAAGGAGGTACCCGTCGGTATCGCTACGGCGATGCTGGGCGTTCCCTTTCTGATCCATGCGGCAAGGAGGAAGGAGCATGGCTAAATTACGCTCGAGAAGATCGGCTTTGATCATTATCGGTTTATTTCTCGTGATGATTGTGCTTTCAATGGTTAGCCTCTCTGTCGGCAGTGTAAGCATCCCGATGAAGGATGTTTTCCGCTCGTTGATCGGACAGAACATGGGCAGTTCAGAGCTGATTCTCTGGAACTTCCGGCTCCCGAGAATCCTTGCCGCGATCCTGGTTGGGGCAGCGCTGGCCGTATCAGGCGCCCTTCTGCAGGGGGTGATTCGGAACCCGCTCGCTTCACCGGACATTCTAGGCGTCACCGGAGGCGCTTCGGCAGCAGCTGTTGCTTTCATGACACTGTTCACCAGCTACAGCATCCATTGGATTCCCGTTGTTGCGATGGTGGGAGCACTTCTCGCAGTGCTGATCAATTATACCCTTGCTTGGAAGCGGGGGGTATCGACCTACAGGCTGGTGCTCATCGGCATCGGCCTTTCCACCGCGCTGGGAGCGCTCACCATGTTCCTGCTCATTAGCGGGCCGGCTTACTTGGCGGCTCAGGTGTTGAACTGGATGACAGGCAGCATCTACGGGACAAGCTGGAAGTACGTGCAGATCATCTTTCCCTGGATTGCCGTCTTTATTCCGTTCTCCTACGTGTATGCGAAGGAGTTGACGATTCAGACATTAGGCGAAGCGACGGCTATGGGGCTTGGCAGCCGGCTTCAAGTTACCCGAGTTATCGTACTGCTCTACAGCGTAGCACTTGCCGGTGCAGCTGTTGGGGTGGCTGGGATGATTTCGTTCCTCGGCCTCATGGCTCCTCATATCGCCCGCAAACTCGTAGGCAACTCGTATTCGCTCATCATTCCCGTTGCGGCTTTCACCGGCGCGATTCTGCTTCTGTTGGCTGATTTGGCCGGACGTATGCTGTTTATGCCGCTGGATATACCTGCAGGGGTATTCACTGCGGGTATTGGGGCGCCGTTTTTCCTTTATTTGTTATTCAAACGCAAGCCGATTCGTTGACAATAAAGAATGGGTTTACACGCAAAAGGACCGTCAGGATGTTTTCCTGACGGTTTTTCCTACCTGCAAATGAATGGAAAGCAGAAGTCTCCCCTTTTTCTGAGAAGGGCGTTAGAGTGATAAGCTGGTTTCATTGTATTAATTCCAATGCAAGTTAGTTTGAAGAGCTTGAAGGACGATTTCACTGGATAAACTCCAATGCATAATCTAAAAAGCAAGTATTTTGAGCTTTTAATGAGTATTTCATTGGATTATTTCCAGTGTAAGCTGGCAGAAACTCTTTGACGGCTGATTTCAGTGGACAAATTCCAATGAGAAGAATAAAGCAGGGCCCCGATCTCTCTCGGAATTGGCCGAGCAGCGAGGCAATTCGATTTATTTTGCCGGTGAACGGAACATCTCCGTAAGATCATGAATGATCTTGCTTCTGCCAATGGGGGTCCAGCTCATGAGAAGCCAGTTCGGAATATAGTGTGTTTGTTGGCTGGCAACAGCGGGAATTAAGCTCCATGCAGGAGTCTGTATGAGTTGCTTAAATAATTGATCCGATTCTGGATGATTAATATGTTTGATAATAAATAAATGCTCGGTCTCCAGACTTGGGAATTCTTCGACCAGCATTTCATCTCGCATCTTCGTAGGAGATACTGCATTGCCTGGCTTCATGCCAAGCTCGGCATACAGCAATTCATTCAACGGATGGTTGACAGCCCCCTGAATACGAAGCGCATGCGGAACAACCTGCATGACGGTAACACGTGCATTCCCGATCGATTTGTTCAGCGAATAGCGGGCCTCTGACGTTTTTTCATCTAGCTGATGGAAGGATTGTGAGGCTTCTTTTTCACGTCCAACAAGCTCGGCAATATTCATGTGTGTCAGACGCCAGTCGAGATGATGATCAAGGACAACTGTAGGAGCGATCTGTTTTAATACCTCAAATAAGGATTTATGAAAGTAGTCGGCGATGATAAGATCAGGTTTCACAAGCCTAAGCTGTTCCAATGCTGACGTTAATCGCAAATTATAATCTGCGTCGTTCATCCAAGGATATCTGAAGCAATCTACCCCGGCAGCGGGATTCAGTCCTATAGAGGCAAGGTTGTTGTGAAATCCAGTGCGCGAAGCGGAAGCGATTGTAAGGCGTTCTCTTTTGATATACAAAGTAGGCGAGTAGCCAACTGCTTCTTTAAATAAGCGGCTGAAATAATACTCACTGCTGTAACCGACGCTGCTAGCTACTTCTTTAATGGAGCAGGAGGGAGTCAACTGATCTTTGGCATGTTTAATCCTTACACGATTCAAATAATCAGTAAAGGAAATGCCTGCTGCGCGCTTGAAGCTGCGACAAAACGCATTAGGAGTAAGCATCGCGATGTCTGCCAGTTTTTCGCGTGTAATTTTTTGGTGGTATTGTTGATGAATATAGGCAATACAGGCGTCTATCCCATGTGTAGGAATCTGTGGAGATTCCTTTTTTGCCGTATCTGATAGGAGGAAGTCAAGCAGGCCTTGCAGCTGCAAATCTGGATCTATTGCCCCATTCCCATCAACAGCCTCATTGGGATGAATCAAATGATAAAGAGCAATGATTCTTTGCTGTACTTGATCGGGGTCGCGCGAAATCAAAGGTCCTGTGGACAGCCCTTTCAGTGGACCTGCAGCACTTTTGAGCGTCCATTGCTGTCCGCTTCTCATTGTTGTTACGGAATGGATAACGACTTGGTAATACTGGGTTTCTGCTTCTATGGTTTCCATGCTAATTCTTGTACCAGGACTGAAATGAAATAGTTGATGCGGCTCATAGGAATGCGGCACATCATTAATCACGACGGTTCCGCTTCCTTTGGCAATGAGGCAGAGCATAGAAACATGAACAGTTCTAGTTCGTTGCAAGAAGGGCTGCAATCGCCTCAACCTGCGGATGGAAGAGAGCATATGGAGGGTACGACTTTTAGGGGAAACAAGATGAATGGATGTGGCAGGCAAAATATTCTCACCCTCTCGCTAGCATTTATGAGTTTACTGGTAGAATTGTGCATCATATCGGATATTTCAGGTCATGGACGGCCAATAACGCTTGCTTTAGACTAATAGATGATAACAAGAATCATTATCAATACAAAAAGGGAGAGAGAAATCTATGATTCGGCAAGGTACTAGAAAACATACAGTGGGGCTGCTTTTCATCATTTTATCACTTATTTTGGCGGCATGTGGAACAGGAACTACCACAACATCTTCACAGCCGACAACGAATGCAGCTGGCGCCGCAGCAACAGCGAAGGCAACTCCAGCAGCTAGCGCACCCTACACGGTTAAACATATCATGGGGGAAACTACGGTTAAAGGTAATCCGCAAAGAGTTGTCATTTTGGTTAATGATGCCGTGGAGGCATCGCTGGCACTTGGCATCAAACCAGTTGGAATGGTTAAAGCATGGGGCGTACAACCTTATTATGACCATTTGAAGGACAAATTGGAAGGCGTGCAGATTGTCGGTGATGAAAACCAACCCAATTTGGAGGCAATCGCAGCTCTCAAGCCTGATTTAATTATCGGCAACAAGCTGCGTCAAGAGAAAATATATCAGCAATTATCGAGCATCGCGCCTACGGTTTTCTCCGAGCGTACCAATTCAGACTCGCTGATCAACTTCAAAATCTATGCAGGAGCATTGAATAAGAATGAAGAAGGCGAGAAACAGTTGGCTGCTTTTGAAACCAAGGTGAAGGATCTTCAGCAAAAACTTGGAGACAAAACGAATACTAAGGTTTCGTTGGTTCGTTTCTATTTGGAGGATAAAGTAAGGGTCTACTATCAAGATACATTTGCAGGCGGTATTCTCAAAAAAATCGGTCTCAAGAGACCCGCAGCGCAAGATAAACCAACATTCGCCGAGATTATAGGGAAGGAGCGCATTCCAGAACTGGATGGTGATATCATGTTCTATTTCACGCTGGAAGATGACAAAGGGATGACAGCCAAAACCGAAAAGGCTTGGCAAGAAGAAACGCTTTGGAAAAACTTGGACGTCGTGAAAAAAGGAAAAGCGATCAAAGTGAACGATGGCATTTGGAATTCCTCAGGGGGCATTATTTCCGCTAATCTGATGGTCGATGAATTGTCGAAGTATTTATTAAAATAAAAAAAGTTGGACAAACCCGTAATCTGGTCGAATGACTTGGCTACGGGTTTGAATTTCGTTTATACGGAAGGGAACGTAAGATGATACTTCGAAGCAATTCAGCCAGAATTACAGGGCTAGTCGTTGGTTTGGGCATAGCGGCAGCTTTGTTCCTCAGCAGCAATGTGTATGGCTATACAGATACATCCTGGTCTACATTCCTTGCTGCCTATCTGCGCTTTGATGGAACGAACGCACACGTTGTTATACGCGACATCCGATTGCCGCGAGCGATTATCGCCTGCATCGTGGGAGGGGCTTTGGCAACAGCGGGAACCTTGATGCAAGGCTTAACGAGGAATCCTATGGCTTCGCCAGGCGTTCTTGGAATCAATGCGGGAGCGGGTTTCTTCATTGTTATCGGATTTTCTGTGCTCTCGATGACTTCGCAGCTCGAATTCATGTGGCTCTCGCTGCTGGGTGCCGCGGTCGCAGCTGTTGGGGTTTACTTCATAGCCTCTGTTGGCCATGAGGGCTTAACGCCACTTAAACTGACGTTGGCTGGAGTCACATTGTCCGCTTTATTCACCTCGTTCACTGCGGCAATTCTTGTATCGAATGAAAGTGTTTTGGATAATATTTTTCTATGGATGGCGGGGTCCGTGGAAGGACGCAAGCTTGAAGCGATATGGCCGGTACTGCCCTTTTTCTTGACAGGATTCATATGCGCGTTGTTTCTTGGTCAGGCGATGAACGTGATCTCTGTCGGCGAGGATGTTGCCAAAGGTTTAGGGCAGAACACCCTTCGTGTCAAGATTGTCGCACTGATTGTCATTGTGCTGCTTGCCGGTTCCTCCGTGGCGATTGCCGGGCCTATTGGCTTTGTTGGCTTGGTCATTCCACATGTTGTCCGCGGGATCGTCGGCATTGATCATCGATGGGTGATTCCTTACAGTATCGTATCAGGCGCTTCGCTCTTGCTGGCTGCGGATATCGCAGCACGTTTCGTTGCATACCCGAAGGAAGTTCCGGTCGGCGTTATGACAGCTATCATCGGTGCTCCGTTCTTTATCTATTTGGCAAGAAAGGAGTATGTTGCGAAATGAGCCGCTATGTCACTTTTCGCTCTGAGCGATTGCGTTTATCCTTTTTATTGGAAAAGAAACGAATGGCAATGCTTTTTGTAAGCATGCTGATCCTCTTGATCCTTTCTATTGTAAGTATAGGCGAGGGAACACTCTATATTTCACCACTGCGGACGGTGCAGGTTCTATGGGCTGGTCCTCATGGAGAGGCGATGGAATCGATTGTCATCTGGAACTTCCGGCTGCCGCGGCTTATCATGGCTTGTTTGGCGGGAATGGCTCTCGCATTGGCCGGAACGATCATGCAAGGTGTTGTCCGCAATCCGCTGGCTTCTCCGGATATTATCGGGATTACAAGCGGTGCAGCGATGGCCGCAGTGTTGTTTCTTGCTATCTTCAGTCTCAAAACGAGTATATTTCTTATGCCAGTGTTTGCTTTCGCCGGCGCTTTGTTGGTTGCGGTGTTCATCTATCTGGCAGCTTGGAAAAAGGGAATATCGCCATCACGAATCATTTTGGTCGGACTAGGCGTATCTGCTCTTCTTGAAGCTCTGAAGACGCTTTTTCTCATCTTCAGTCCGATTGCTGTGCTCAGTCAAGCGAAGGTCTGGCTTACAGGTACGGTATACGGCGCCAACTGGGATACGGTTCTCTATTACTCACCTTGGCTGATCCTATTTGTGCCGATTCTGTTTACGCTAAGCAGACGGCTGAATATTCAGGTGCTTGGCAATGAACTGCCCACTTTATTGGGGGGACGTTTGCAGCTTCAACGTTTTGCGCTGATTTTCACAGCAGCAGGGTTAGCGGGGTCGGCAGTCGCTTTTGTCGGCAGCGTTGGCTTTATCGGTTTGATGGCGCCGCATATCTCGCGCAGAATCGTTGGTGGCTCGCATGGCATTCTACTCGTCTGTTCGGCAGTGATGGGAGCCATTCTGCTCGTTGCCGCTGATCTCGTAGGACGCACCTTGTTCGCGCCGCGGGATATTCCGGCTGGCGTGTTCACAGCGGTAATTGGGGCGCCTTTCTTTTTATACATGCTAATCAAAGTAAAAAGGCAGCAAGGCTAGCCGAAATGAAAAAACGGAGGACAGAAGGAGGATTAATGATGACTAAATCTGCACTAACCGCGCAGCAGTTAACGCTCCGGTACGGAGAACAGATCATTATGGATACGCTAAACTTACATATTCCGCATGGGCAGATTACTATTCTGATTGGGAGCAACGGCTGCGGCAAGTCTACTTTATTGCGTTCGTTCGCTAGATTGCTGCAGCCTGCACAAGGCTCGATTCTTTTGAATGGCCGCGAAATTGCCCGGCTCTCGACCAAGGAAGTAGCCAGACAGATGGCCGTGCTGCCACAAGGACCTGTTCTGCCAGAGGGGCTAACGGTCCTGCAGCTAGTACGGCTGGGGCGGTATCCGTATCAGAGCTTGTTTCATCAATGGTCTGAGGAGGATGAGCTTCAGGTGCAGAAAGCGCTTTTGCTGACTCACATGAGCCATCTGATGGATCGCGATGTGAATTCGCTTTCCGGGGGGCAGCGGCAGCGAGCTTGGATTGCCATGACATTAGCGCAGGATACGGAGATTCTGCTGTTGGATGAACCAACAACCTACTTGGATGTGGCCCACCAAGTTGAAATCATGGATTTGTTATTTGAACTGAATCAACAGGAACAGCGTACCATTGTCATGGTGCTGCATGATTTGAATTTGGCCTGCCGGTATGCGCATCATATGATCGCTGTTCACAATAAAGGGGTTCATTCCCAGGGAATGCCGGAAGATATCGTAACCAAAGAGATGATTCGCGAGGTTTATGGGATGGAGTGCGAAATCGGCGCAGATCTATTATTTGGTACGCCGATTTGTATTCCGCATGGGAAGGGGCGCAAGATTTCGCCTAGAGGGAAGAGGCAGGAACTTAATATTATTTGACAATAAATTTGATAATAATTATCATTATCAATGGTAGCTGACGCTAGTTGAATAGCATAGATACTTGTTCTTTGCTTATGAACAGCGGGGATTTGAAATAAAAGTATGACCTACTATTAGGGGGTATAAGTGCTATGATTATCAAGAAATTAAAACTTACTATTGATTCTCATGTCCATAACTCCACTGTCAATGAGAAACTGGATTCCCTGCACATTATGATACTAAAAGAGGTCTCAGCCTTGGATTTATCTGAAAAGGTCGTTATTACTTGGGAGAGTACGGTAAGCGCTCATGTAGATAGACCGGAGCAACGAAATGCGAGGACAGCAGGGGTGGGAATAGCCGACCGCCCCAGCGATCATCCGCGCCATAAGCTAAGTGAGCGACAAACACAGGTTGCTGAGCTGCTATGCAATCATTACTCGGTGAAAAAGATTGCCAACATCCTGTACGTGTCCGAAAATACGGTCAAAAAGCATGCCCAAAATATAAAAAAAGTATTGGAAATTGATCAATCCCGCACTGATTTTATTTACACACTTAAACAGATGATTGACCAGGATTAGCGATGTCATAACCGTTATAACTCGAAGCCTCCACGCGTTTCTAAGCAACATTAGAAACGCGCGGAGGCTTTTTTGTGTTTGAGAGTGGCTGCTTCGTTCGGTGGGAGGGAACTAGGGTGCGCTATATTGCCGAAAACCGCCATATTCCACTCCGAAGGGAACTACGATCCACTATCTTGCTGAAAACCGCCATATTCCACTCCAAAAGGAACCACGATCCGCTATCTCCCCGTTTCCCCGCCGAAACCGGCATCTTCCGCTAAAATAGCGTATCTCAGTTCCCTTTCATGCTGCTTCTACCTCGGTNAGTTCCTTTTCAAGCTGCGTTCTGTGATATTGTATTCGCCCAAAGGGAACTAGGGTGCGCTATATTGCTAGAAAACCGCCATATTCCACTCCAAAAGGAACTACGATCCGCTATCTCCCCGTTTCCCCGCCGAAACCGGCATCTTATGCTAAAATAGCGTATCTCAGTTCCCTTTCATGCTGCTTCTACCTCGGTTTCCGCCAATTAGCGGAACGTAGTTCCTTTTCAAGCTGCGTTCTGTGATATTGTATTCGCCCAAAGGGAACTAGGGTGCGCTATTGAACCCTTTATTGGCCGAATAAAGGTTATTGAGTTCGTAAGGAAGATTAAAATTTGCCTCAAAGTACATTGACTTGGTGACCTAGTCGCAGGAAGTCGCAGGCCAGGTTTTTCGTCACTGCCGTAATCTATTCGGATAACCAAAATCATCCAATCAGACCATATATAAGGCGAATTAAACATGATATCATTTGTCTAAGTGATAATCATTATCAATGAAAGAGTCAATGGGTAACCGATTTTCATTTGAAAAAACAAGGAGAACGGGAGGGAGCCTCTTGAAAAAATGAATGACAGGATGTCGATTAGTATGACCGGAGATTGGAATGCAAGTTTTCGGCTACTCTGGGGCAGCCATTTCTTGTCCGTATTAAGTTCAATGGTTATTGCTCCACTGCTTCCCTTCTATATAGAGCAGTTAGGTGCAGATGATCAAGCATCCATATTAATGTGGAGCGGTCTAAGCTTGGCGGCTCCTGCCGTATCGGCTGCGCTGACAGCACCGTTATGGGGGCTGTTGGGAGACAAAACCAGCCGCAAGTGGATGGTCGTGCGAGCCCTCTTTGGCACGGCTCTCGTACTTACGGCAACAGGGCTCGTCACAAGTCCACTTCAACTGTTTATCCTGCGGTTGCTGCAAGGGGCTTTGGGAGGTGTCGTTGATGCCGTCGGCACATTGGCAGCTTCCCAGGTAAAGCCTGAGGAACAAGGGCTTGTGCGCGGCAAGCTGGAAGGAGCGCTGGCTGCTGGTTCGATGCTTGGCCCTCTGCTCGGAGGGACGATGTTCAAATGGTTTGGTTTCCATCGTTTATTGCTGCTGTTGGGCGGATTAGTTGCCCTATGGACAATCCTCTGCCTGATAGGTTTGAAGGAGACGCGAACTAATCGAGTAACGACTGCAAAGTCAACAGGCCTCATGGGACAGTTTGGTCAACTGGTGCGAGAAAAGATGGTCGTTAGATTCTTGCTTGCAGGGATATGCGCCAATTTCTGCTTGCATGGACTGCTCCCTGTGCTGCCCGTGCACGTGAAGCAGCATCTTGCCAATCCTTCCCAAACCGCGGTTTGGATCGGCATTTTACAAGCGATTAATTGGGCGTCTGCTTGGATAGCCTCCTCTTGGTGGGGAAGGAGAAATGACCGGAGTCCGGTTCATCGGACGTATTTCCTAGCTTCCATGCTATGCTGTACAGCCATTATCATACAAGCGTTTGCCCCAAGTATTGCTTGGTTCATTCCATTAAGAATCCTGCAAGGCTTTGCTTCAAGCGCATTAGTTCAGTCCGTTTTTCTTATCGTTACGCGAAGCTCTCAGAGCGAACAGTTGGGAACCAGGCATGGATTTACAAGAAGCACGCTGTTTATTGGTCAAATTGCTGGTCCGTTGGCAAGCGGCTTTTTCGGGGGATTCATCGGTACGTCTTTCATTTTTACGCTGCATGGCTGCCTGATGCTGGCAGGAGGCTTTCTGGTTCTGAGATTGACTACACGCAAAGAGATCAGGCTGCAATCATCTAATTAGGTAAAGGAGCTATAGTAATGATTTCGCCAAAACGCCAAATGCATTTGAATTTATTTCTGTTAAGCACGGGCCATCATGAAACATCATGGCGGCACCCCGCTACAACGCCGGAGTCGATTACAGATATACAGTACTATACGAAGTTGGCACAAATGGCAGAGAAAGCGAAGCTGGATTCGCTGTTTCTGGCAGACGCGCTGGTGCTGACACCGGCCATCAAGTACAAAGTGAGTGCGGGGCTTGAACCATTCACTCTGCTGTCAGCCCTTGCGATGGGGACGGAACGAATCGGCTTGATCGGCACCGTATCAACAACTTATAACGAACCTTACAACGTAGCAAGAATGTTCGCCTCACTCGATCATATCAGTGGTGGACGGGCAGGCTGGAACAGCGTGACTTCAGTTGGTGATGTAACTGCTGTTAATTTTGGCATGGAGCAGCATCCCAAGCACGAGGAGCGATATGAGCGGGCTAAGGAGTTTCTTGATGTATTAAAGCAGTTGTGGGACAGCTGGGATGATGATGCGATTATCGCGGATAAAGAGAGCGGCATTTATTGCGATTATGATCATAAAATCCACCCAATTCACCACGAAGGCAAGCATTTTAAAGTGCGTGGCCCGCTAAATATTTGCCGTTCACCCCAAGGGTACCCGGTGCTTGTTCAGGCAGGTTCATCTGAAGCCGGTATGAATTTGGCTGCGGAGACAGCGGAAGTTATTTTTACAGCTCAGGATACGTTGGAGCATGGCATAGCCTTTTATGCGAACGTCAAACAAAGAATGCAAAAGTATGGCCGCTCCCGAGATGAGTTGAAAATACTGCCAGGTTTCAGTCCAATCGTGGGCGTCACCCAAGCGGAAGCACGCGAAAAAGAGGAACAACTGACCCAATTGGCCTCGATTGAACTCGGACTCGTTCGGCTGTCCAATCTGTTTGAAACTGATCTGCGCAGATTTCCGCTGGATGTCCCTCTGGATCTGGAAGCTCTGCCTCCGATCGATCAAGTTAAAGGGCAGAAAGCTCGTTTTCAGATGTTTTGTGAAATGGTGCAGCAGCATAATTTGACTCTTCGTCAGCTCATTCTGCGAACAGCCAGCGCTCGCGGTCACTACACGGTGGCTGGGACACCGGAGCATATTGCCGACGTCATGGAGGAATGGATGACCAAAGAGGCAGCTGATGGCTTTAATGTGATGCCGCCGTATTTCCCTGACGGTTTTGAAGATTTCGTCAACCTGGTTGTGCCGGAGCTGCAGAGAAGAGGTTTATTCCGAACGGAGTATACAGGAAGAACGCTCAGAGATCACTTGGGGCTGAAACGTCCTGCGGGCAAGCTTGTCCTGCCTGTGTAAGGATGCAGGCTGATAAATCATTTTGCTGATTTTTAAAATTAAAGGAGGAACGATGATGTCTTTATTGCAAGCGAACCTGCCCTTAAGCACTGTGAAAAACTCAATTGCGGACTGTGTGGGTCACACGCCACTCGTCCATTTAAGCAACCTGTTTCCGCAACCACATGTACAAGTTATCGCGAAGCTGGAATATATGAATCCTGGCGGGAGTATGAAGGATCGGCCAGCACGCTACATTATCGAGCAAGGACTGAGAGATGGCTCTATCAATAGCAACACGCACTTGATTGAGAGCACCTCTGGCAATCTGGGGGTAGCTCTGGCCATGATGGGTAGGGTATATGGACTGGACGTAACCTGTGTGGTGGACCCTAAGATAGCGCTCTCTAACTTAACGATTATGCAGCAAATGGGAGCGAATATCGTGATGGTCGAAGAGCGAGACGATCAAGGAGGCTTTCTCAAAACGAGAATTCGCAAAGTGAATGAACTGCTCCAGACGACGCCTTATGGATTCTGGGTGAATCAATACGCAAATGATAATAATTGGAAAGCTCATTATGCAGGAACCGGGACTGAAATCACAGATGCACTGGACCATGTTGATATCTTTATCGCTGGTGTCAGCACTTCAGGCAGCATTATGGGGACGAGCCGTAAAATGCGTGAGAAGTACCCAAACCTGCGTGTAATCGCTGTCGATGCCGTTGGATCGATCCTATTTGGCGGGACTCCAGGCAAACGCGAATTACCTGGCATTGGCGCTAGTCGCGTTCCAGAAATATTGAATGCTGGTGAGGTCGACACTGCTTTCCATATTACAGACAGGGAGTCTGCCCAAGGCTGCCGGGATTTGCTCAAAAAGGAAGGAATCTTTGCCGGTGGATCGTCAGGTTCGATTGTTGCAGCTATACGCAAGCTGCTGCCGACACTCGATGCTGCACCGAATAAGCCTTTGCGAATCGTTACCCTGCTGCCGGATCGCGGTGACCGCTATCTGGATCTAATTTATGACGATAAGTGGGTAGCCCAGCTGCCTTAGGAATGAAAATCCAATACATGAACTGTGAAAGGTGAGATACAATGATCGATCAATCTCAATTACAACTGCAAGGTTTGAAAAAAGCAGATAGAACAGAGAAACCAGTGCCTGAATTGCTGTACTTGAATCGAGAAACCATTGCCTGGCTTGGCGGGGACTCTTCTTGGCTGTATACAGAGGCATTGGAAGAGGCGCTTTCCCTGCATGCCAGAGGCGACTACGTTCAGCCGTTGAAGCCGTATTTGCGATCAGCGGGCGAAAAGGGGCATATTGCTGACCGAATTATTGCAATGCCAGCCTCTATTGGAGGAGATTTTCCTTTATCCGGTCTGAAATGGATCGGAAGCAAGCATGATAATCCGCAGGAAAGAAGCAAAGAGCGAGCAAGCGGTGTCATCATATTGAACGATGCAGCAAGTCACTTCCCGATCGCTGTGCTCGAAGCCGGGTTGATCAGCAGCATGCGTACGGCTGCCGTCACCGTTGTTGCTGCGAAGCATCTGGCGCGCGCAGGCTTCAGAACGATTGCCTGTGTCGGTTGTGGATTAATTGCTCATGCCCAGCTGAATTCCTTGTTGGAGCAGTTTGACCACGTGCAGGAAGTTTATTTGTTTGACCAATCGCTCCCTGCTGCTGAGCGATTGGCGGGACAATTGCAGGCCAAGTTTCCCCATGTGACATGCACGACGGCGCGAAGTGCCGAACAAGCGGTTCGCGAAGGTGAACTCGTAGTCACATGCACCGTAACGGATACCCCTTACATTCCGTTTGAGTGGATTCGCAAGGGGGCCTTTATCAGCAATATTTCGATCATGGACGTTCATAAAGAAGTTTACTTGCAAGCGGATAAAGTCATTGTTGATGATTGGGATCAATCGAATCGCGAGAAGAAAGTGCTGAATCAACTGGTGTTGGAAGGGAAATTCTCCAGAGAGCAGCTTTATGCGGAGTTAGGCGAGATTGTGATTGGTGCCAAACCAGGCCGCCAGAATGAGGAAGAGATTATTATTCTGAATCCAATGGGCATGGCTATTGAAGATATTGCTTGCGCCCGCTTGATCTATTTGCTTGCCTGCAAAGAGGAGGTAGGACTCAAACTTCCACTCTATTAAATGAGTTATCCAGCGACTTGGTCGCGGAACACGAAGAGGAGGACATGCAGGCATGCTCTACAAATATGGAACGCGTTCCTTTCAAGATGTGATACTGGCAGAACAAGCGGCATTGCGCGGACTTCTGAATAGCTATTTACGGGAAAAGGAAATCAACGATCCCAGATGCCAATTAAGCACTCTGGAAGAAGTGGATTTTGTTAATCAAGAGACGATAGATCTTATAAAAAAGCATAACACACAATGGTTTAAAATTGTGCTGCCTTTGACCCAAATTACGATTGTTGGACTTCTCAGCTATTATTCAATAACAGGTCAACATCAGTATGGTTACAATTTGTATGTTTCAACCAAGGGGTCGGCAATGTCAGCAACACAGAAGGCATTTGTCGCCGTCAGCCCCCAGCAGATTGTTGAACTTTTACTGCTCGAAGTCAGTTATAACGTGAATGATGCCATTAAAGAAAGTCTTCTGCTGGACATGCGGGAGCAGATTGCCAACAGCATCAGGAGAACAGCGATTTATGTGAGACATGCGCAATTAAACGTTGCGGGGGCCGAAGGAAGTCCACTGAGCTATACTCGTTCCGAGCAATCGATGGTGTATGGACATCCTTTCCATCCTACGCCCAAAAGCTCCGAAGGGTTCACGGATATTGATTTAAGTCAATATGCACCAGAAATGGGCGCTGTCTTTGCTTTGCATTACATGGCTGTGTCCAATGAACTCCTATGTGAGGAGTGGATTGGCAAGCGTCCCATTCCACCTTCAACGATTGTTGGGGCTGCGCAGATCAAGCTTGGAGAGCGCTTTGAGGCATACAGCCTGCTGCCGATTCACCCTTGGCAGATGAAATATGTTAGCCAGCAGCCGCATGTTCAAGCGTTAATGAGTCAGAGCAAGCTGATTGATTTGGGGCCGCTTGGTTTGGAAGATGGGCAGCAGGTCTACCCTACTTCCTCAGTGCGTACAGTATGGGATCCAAAGGAGCGTTTGTTTTACAAGCTGCCCTTGCATGTGCGGATAACGAACTTCATCCGTGAAAATTCCGTGGATCAGGTGCGCCGCACGATGGATGCTTCGATCATTTTGCATGCCTTCCAGTCAGGACGTAAAGCAGGCATGTATCCAGGCATGGACATTTTAGCTGAGACTGGCTTTCAAACCGTTCATGTTCCTGATATCCCTGTGCATGAACAGGAGGAGTTATTTGCCTCCTTTGCCGTCGTGTACCGTCAAGCCGAGCAGTTGACGATGGAGGAGCAGGCAGCCTGTTTCGTCGCAGCCGCTTTGCTGGAGCAGCCGCCAGACGGCCAAGAGCCGTTGCTGTTTAAGGCGGTTCGCCAATCCAATCAGGGACTTCTGCCGAATTGGGAAGGTTGGCTTGCTGCTTATTTGAAATTGTCCATGCTTCCCCTTCTTCATTTGTTTGCTGAACAGGGCATAAGTTTGGAGGCGCATGTGCAAAACTCCTTGATTGTGCTTGATCAAGGTGCCCCCGTTCGTTATTACGTACGTGATTTGGAAGGAATCAGTGTGAACCGCAACCTAGCAGAGAAGCAGGGATGGACACCGCATTTGATTCCGGCGGACAGTCCAGTACTGTACACGGAGGTAGAGGCGTGGAAGAGGCTGAAATACTACTTTTTCGTTAACCATTTGGGCGCGCTCATTCATACGATTGCCCGCTGCAATGAAGTAGATGAAGCTTCTTATTGGCAAATTGTTCGCCGTGTTCTCATGCACGAGTTGACTCTTATAGAGGCTAACCATCCGTCCAGTGGATATCTGCATGATTTAGTGGAAAATCCACTTTTTCCGGCAAAAGCCAACTTTATCAGCCGATTTGAGCAGCGAAGTGAAGCACCTGATTATGTGCAAATACCAAATCCAATTTATCACAGCGGGAGGGACGTATGATCGGTCAGCAAATCCAAGAAAAACCAGCAGTCCTATCAGGTAACAGATGGCTTGCTGCGCTGCAATCGCCTGAATATGCCAGAGTGGAGAAACGAATATTACGGCAATTGGTGGAGTCGCTGCTGTTTGAACGAATTATCGAATGTTCTACCGCGAATGAGCCTATTTCAGCGGTTTCGAGTGAATCGCGTTTCGTTATGAAGGGGGTCTCTACGGAGGGATTGCCGCTTATCTACCAATGCTGGGGCAGCCTCAAGATAAGTTTCGGCCGTATTCGCTTGAGTCGCCAGAAGGGGATTGAACGCGTTGGACCAGATGGCGCCACCTCGGAGGCGCGATTGGAACATTTCATAGTAGAGGTGCTTGCGCCCGTTATCCCTGCCAACCAATTGCCTGCGTTTATAGAAGAATTGGAACAGACGCTTATCAAAGACACCCAGGCCCAGTATGTCAATCCGAATCGTGAACTGTCTGGTCTTGAACGCGAGTACGATGCGCTGGAAGCGAATGTGATGGATGGCCATCCGTACCATCCCTGCTACAAGTCCAGAATTGGCTTCAATTTGGATGATAATTGGATGTATGGGCCTGAGTTTAAACCAATGATTAAACCCGTATGGCTTGCAGTTGCGAGGGATGAAAGTTCGGCTGCTTATTCCTCAGCATTGCATGACGAGACATGGATCTCATCCGAGCTGGGTGAGGAAGTGGTAGCCGGCTTTAGATCCAAGCTTGCAGCCTTTGGCAAAGATCTCTCACACTATCGGCTGATTCCGGTTCACCCTTGGCAATGGAGGGAAACGATTATTCGCGTCTTTCATCGCCAGCTGGCAGATGGACGGATCATCCTGATCGGCGAGGGGGCGGATCCGTATGCTCCACAGCAATCGATTCGTACACTTGCTAATGTTCATTCTAAGGAGAAGCCCTATCTCAAGCTTCCGATGAGCTTGACGAATACGTCAACAAGTCGAATGCTTGCCAAGCATACGGTGCTGAATGCCCCGCTAATTTCGGATTGGCTGTATTCTCTTGTTCAGGATGATCCTGATGCCAAGCGGCTTGATTTTGTGCTTCTGCGTGAAGTTGCAGGCGTCGCATACGATCATGAAACATGGCCGGAAACGCTGCGATCACGGGCGTATGGCGCGCTTGGCGCCATTTGGCGGGAAAGTTTGCATCCGTATTTGCGTGGCAACGAGCAGGCGGTCCCTTATAATGCGCTAACCTCTGTGGACCGCTTGAGCCGTCTGCTCATTGCTCCATGGGTGCAGGATATGGGCGTTGAAGCATGGACTAACCAATTGCTGCAAGTAACCATAGAGCCTTTGCTTCATTTATTATTTGCTCACGGCGTGGCGCTGGAGACACATGCCCAGAATATTATTTTAATTCATTGTGAAGGGGTACCGGTTCGCGTTGCTTTTAAGGATTTTCATGATGGTATCCGCTTCTCACGTGAACATTTGGCTAATCCGGCAGGCTGTCCAAGGCTGCATACGCTGCCTGCCCATCATGCAAGAATCAATCCGAATTCCTTCATTGAAACAAAGGACGCCTCGATTGTGCGTGATTTCGTGCATGATGCCTTCTTTTTTATCAATTTAACGGAACTTTGTTTATTTCTTGAAGAGCATTATGAGCTGTCCGAAGCCTATTTCTGGGAAGCAGCCGCTCAAATTATACATCGTTACAGGCAGGCGCACCCTCAGCATGAAATGCGTTATCAAGCGTTTGATTTATTTGCAGAAACGATCCAAGTTGAGCAGTTGACCGCACGACGACTATTCGGCGATTCCGAAGTTCGGCTCCAGGAAGTACCCAATCCACTGCATAGGTTTAGGTGAATCAGATGCTCAAAGAGAATAAACTTAAGCAAAAACTAAAAAATGGCATCCCCGTATTCGGTTTGCTGGTCTCTATTCCCTCAGCGCTCGTCGTTGAAATGATCGGCTGTGCCGATTATGACTTCATTATCATCGACGATGAGCATGTGCAAGTGAATCCGGAAACACTTGAGCATATGATACGGGCGGCTGAAGCCGTTGACTTGATTGCTCTTGTACGCGTGTCCGAGCCTAATGCGAAGGAAATATTGCGAGCGCTTGATGCGGGGGCGTTAGGCATCGTTGTCCCGCAAGTGGAAAGCAGAGAGCAAATGGAGTTGATCGTACGTTCCTGCAAGTATGCTCCGCTTGGAAACCGCAGTCTCAACAGCGGGCGGGCCGGCATATTCGGGAAGCATGATCTAGCGGCCTATGTCCAAAGAGCCAATGAGGAAATCATGATCGTCCCCATGATCGAAACGAGAGCGGGCGTGGAGATGGCCCATGACATTTTGTCCGTGCCAGGGGTTGATATGGTATTGGAAGGGGCGGCTGATTTATCGCAGTCCTATGGCATCCCTTGGCAAACCCGCCATCCGGTTGTCAAAGAAGCGCTGCGGCAAGTAGCTGCAACTGCGAAGCAATGTCATGTTCCTTACTGTGCAATCCCGCGAGCGCCGGAAGATTTTGCAGAATGGTCGGAGTTAGGTATTCAAGCATTTGTGCTTGGGGATGAACGAGGCGTTGCTTTCCGGGCTCTGAAAGCACATCTTCAAGGTTTCGTTCAAAGCTAGGTGGTCAATTCCCATGAAAGGTGTGAATAAGCGTTCATGATACAAAGTGTGTTGGATAATAAGGTATTAACAACGATTCAGCAGTGGAAAGAAACGCATGCCCAGCCGATCTCTGCCTTTATCTATGATTTGCAAGGCTTGCAAGAACATGCGAGGCGAACCGTTAGCGGACTGCCACAAGGATGCAGCCTGTTTTACGCAATGAAAGCTAATCCAGCCAAAGAAATTTTGGAATGTTTGGAGCCAATCGTGTACGGCTTCGAAGCGGCTTCCATTGGGGAAATTAGGAAGATACGCGAGGTGTCGGCAGATAAGCCTGTTATCTTCGGCGGACCCGGCAAGAAGGATGCTGAGATTGAAGAAGCTTTGGAGCTTGGCGTTAAGCTGATTCATGCTGAAAGTACACTTGAATTGAGACGTATTTCGCTTATTGCCGCTCGCCTTGGCGTCCAAGCCTCCGTCTTGATTCGAGTAAATCTCAGAGCATCGTTTCCTGAAGCAACGCTTGTTATGGCGGGACGGCCGACACAGTTTGGAATTGACGAGGAGCAGGTTGCTGAAGCCATTGAATTAGCCCTGTCGCTGCCGCATGTGCAGTTGGAAGGATTCCACCTGCATTCCATTTCCAATAATCTGGATGCCAGCTTGCACGTCAGATTAATTTCCGTCTACCTTGAACGTGTTAGGGGCTGGAAGGAGCGCTTCGGACTTCAATTGTCTTATTTAAACGCTGGAGGCGGCTTTGGGATTTCCTATACAGATATGGAACGCAAATTTGAGTGGGATACCTTTACGTCCGGGCTTCGTACAGTTGTGCAGGAGCAGGGTATAGCTGGCGTTGAGCTGTTGTTTGAGCCAGGCCGCTATTTGGCGGCGGCCTGCGGCTTCTATGCCACAGAGGTTGTAGATCTGAAATGCAACCATGATAAGCATTATGCGATTTTACGCGGGGGCTCACATCATTTTAGATTGCCAGGCGCTTGGCAGCACAGCCATCCTTTCGAGGTTGTGCCTGTGGAGCGATGGGATTATCCGTTCGCAAGGCCAGAAATTCAGGATAAGGAAATAACTGTAGCGGGTGAGTTGTGTACGCCAAAAGACGTGCTGGCAAGAGACATTCATGTTGCTCGTCTTCGCGTCGGGGATATTGTGCTTTTTCGTCTTGCAGGAGCTTATGGCTGGACGATTTCAGCCCATGATTTCCTGAGCCATGAGCATCCTGAGCATATTTTTCTATAAAGGGGGGGACTTCAAAATGGGACGACAAACGGTCCAAGAAGCTTCAGCTCATGGAGCTATTGCAAGCAAATCTCAGGAGCGTATATGCATGGATTTAGTTAATGCGCTGCTGGCGGAAGGCGTATTAGAAGAGGATGGCAGAGGCGAACTGTTGGAACTGTCAGAGATGACAAGGTTCTCCGCCGGCTTGCATTCATTCTTTGAGGCTCAGAAACATCCCGGCTTCTATTTCCGTTGGTGGTTGAATCGCGAGTCAGGCCGATTTCTGATTTTCCCTGTGCGTCCAGCTGTGGTTCAGGCATTCTGTTACTGCTTTGGCGGTGGCATATATGAAGTGAATGAAATGAGCCAAAGATCCGCGAGCGATGGGAAACCGTACAGCAGGGAAATCGGGCCTACCCGGATTGATGCCATGAAGCTGTTGGAACTGGTTGCAGAGCAGCGCTGCGCTCCTCATGAGAGGGACGGAGATAACAACGGGGTAGCGCGATTAAAAGAGCTGCTTCGCCTGTCGCTTGAGCAGACAAGTTGGTCAGACGCTTACGCTGCGCCTATGTGCGATACTTCGTATGCTGCTCACGCAAATGACGCGGCTTGGCGTCTCATTGCTTTAGAGCGCCAAGCTGCATGGCGGGATCGTCCTTTTCATCCTGTAGCCAAGGCAAAGGGGGGCTGGACACAAGCCGATTATGAGGCCTTCAGCGCAGAATCTGGGCAACCCATTACACTGGAGTGGTTGGCCGTAAGCAAGGCGTTTATATACAGCGGCAAAGCAAGTGAGGAGGGTGCCTTAGCTGCGCTCACACCTGCCGATTTGCTGCTTGCACCTGAGGAACGCAAGGCTGTGCATAAAGCGATGGAGCTGAAAGGTCTGTCGCAAGAGCTGTATATTGCGCTGCCTGTGCATCCATGGCAGCGAACGGCCATGCTGCCGCAAATGCTGCAAGAAGAGTTGGCATCGGGCATCTGTATTCCCCTTGATGTGCAAACAGGCGTTTACTATGCGACTTCATCTGCGCGATCGTTGGCTCCTCGGAACGGGAGCAACCGCCATCTGAAGCTGCCGCTTGGCATCGTTTCACTCGGTGCTGTTCGCTACTTGCCTGCTGTGCACATGATGAACGGTGAGCGAGGCCAGCGATTGCTGGAGCAGGCGCAAATGCACGATTCAGTGCTGAAAGATCAGCTATTCCTATGCGATGAAAGAACATGGTGGGCTTATTTGCCTGCAAGTGGCGACTTTTTTGCTGATCCTCCCCGGCATCTTTCTGCTTTGATAAGGCAATATCCTGCTTCACTTACGGAGACGGAGAATATTCGCTTATTGCCGATGTCGGCATTGGCAGCATACCCACGAGAGGACCAAAATACGATACTTGATATCTGGATAAGGGAGCGGAACTTGCCTCATTCGGCAGCATCTGCGGCCACCCTATTTGGCGAGGTATGCCTCACATTCCTCACGATTTGTCTGCGTCTGTTCCAATGCGGCGTGATGCCGGAAATCCACGGTCAAAACGTACTCCTGATCCTAAAAGATCAGGTGATTAGCGGCTTGCTTTTACGCGATCATGATTCCGTTCGTTTGCACGTGCCTTGGATGATAAAAAATGGACTGGAAGATCCGCAATATAAGATGAAGCCAGGTTATCCGAATTCGCTGTATAACGAAACGCCGCAGAAGCTGCTGGTTTATTTGCAGACATTAGGCATTCAAGTGAACCTCTACGCCATACTTGAAGCCATAGCTGAGCAATTTAAAATGGATGAGAAGCAGCTCTGGTTAATTATGTTGGAAAGTTTGCAGCAGGCTATTGCTCTTGCTGAGCTGCCGGAAGACGCGAAGGCTGTAGTCATAGCCTCAATGCTTGATCAGCCGAACTGGCCGTGGAAGAACCTGGTCCGACCATTGCTTGAACAGGAAGGGCCGGTTTCAGGCAGCATGCCAGCTAGTATGGGAGAAACTGTGAATCCATTCCATCGTTGTAGAGGCATATAACTTATTGAATTATAATACTAGAATTTCAGGAAGGGAGACCGGATATAGCAAAAAGCTATTCTGGTCATTTTTTTTGAAAAATAAAATCCTTGAGACCAAGTATGTCCATGTTTAGCCGAATTTACGAATAGTGTTCTTCATTCTTAAGAATAAATTCATAATTACCCTTGCTTTTTCTGCAGATTTTTTAGTTAGAATGCAGGAAAGGAAACATTTGTCAAATCATAATGATTGGCAGAGAGGGGAATTAATGAATAAGTTAACCGATTTCTCAATGAAAAATATAACGGCAATCTTCATTATGATGCTGCTCTTAATTGCGGGAGGCAGTTATTTTTCCACGACATTAAAGGTGGAAATGATGCCCGATACTTCATCTTCTAGAATTTATATCACTGCTCAGTATACAGCTTCGCCAAAGGATATTTTGGAACAAATCACCAAGCCACTTGAGAAAGCCGTGTCTGGTTTAGATGGATTAAAGAATCTTACATCCAGCTCGCAGGACAATTACGCGCAAATTGTTGTGGATCTCGAGCAAGGCAAGAAATTAGATGACGCCAAGAAAGATATTGAGAGCCTAGTTGCCAATGTTCGACTACCGCAAGGTGTTGAGAGGCCAAAGGTACTTACTGCTGGTTTCGCCTCTAGTCCCGTCTATTATATGGCGGTATATGGAGGGAATGGGATGAATCAAAATGAGCTGGATAAGGTATATAAAGATACTATCCTGCCTGGTTTTGAATCGATCAAAGGTATTGATCACGTTGATTCGGTTGGTAATCAAGACGCCATGTTGACGATAAAATTGGATGCAAGAGCGATCAATAACTATGGGATTAGCCCGATCCAGGTCTCAAACTTAATTCAAGCATCACTTGTATCCAGCCCTGCGGGCTCCGTGGAAGTTAGTGGGAATTCGCAGATGGTACGTGTTAAAGGTCAACTCAACTCCATTTATAAGTTGGATAATCTCCCAATATCGACACCGAAAGGGGATACTCTGGTACTGAAACAAATCGCTAAAATAGAAGCAATCAGTGAGTCTTCCTTCATCGCCAGAGTGGATGGTCAGCCAGCGATAGGAGTACTTTTGTACAAAACAAAAGCGGCAAATGCCGTTGAATTTGCCAATACAGCAGATAGGATGATGACGGAGTGGGAACAGACACTGCCCGGTGTAAAGTTCCATATTGTGCTTAATGAAGCTACTTCCATCAAAGAATCTATTCATGGCATGGTTCAAGAAGGCAGTTTAGGTGCGATATTAGCATCACTTATGATATTGCTCTTTTTGCGAAATGTACGAATGACTTTAATCGTACTCGTCTCGATTCCGCTTTCTATACTTATAACTTTATTGTTCATGAATCCCCTAGGCATATCGCTTAACATTATGACATTAGGGGGCTTAGCTATTGCGATCGGACGTGTTGTTGATGATAGTATTGTTGTGATTGAGAATATATACAGCCAATTGCAAAAAGCACATGATCGCAATGAATCCGTCATCAAATTGGCGACTAAGCAGGTTTCTTCAGCCATCACTTCGTCCACAATTACTACAGTCGGAGTTTTCGCGCCAATCGCTTTCGTCAGTGGGGAGATTGGGGAAGTATTTCGCCCTTTTGCTCTAACGCTGGCTTGTGCACTGTTATCTTCACTTTTAGTGGCATTGACAGTGATTCCTATGCTGGCAAAGCTCTTAGTCATGAAAAGCAGCAAAATCCAGCATCATAATGAAATACAAAAAGGCTGGATGTTGAACAGATATAAGAAGGCATTGGTATGGTCGCTGCAAAATAGGATTAAGACTCTAGCCATTGCTGCGCTTGTATTCGTTCTATCAATCGTGCTGATCGCACCGCATCTCAGTATAGCTTTTATGCCATCAAGCGAGTCGGATAAACAAGTGGTTTATCTAATTCAAATGCCAAGAGAAACCTCGTTCGAGATGATGAATGCCAAGTCAAAGGAAATTGAAGTGATGCTTCGGGATGCCAAAGATGTGGAAGGCAACGCTATTTTCAACTATAATGAAGCGCTTGTTGGGTATGATTTTAGCATGGATCGCGCCGCGTATAAGACTACGATGTTTACAGAGGTTAGCCAAAAGCAAGATGCTAAGACAGCAATGAAACAGTACGAAGGCGAAATCCTTAATCTGCTTCCCAAAGGCTCAACTGTGAACAGTCAACTCATTAGTTTTGGGGATGGTGGTGGGAGCGGCCCAGACTTCTATTACTTCCTGATAGGTGACGATCAGTTATATCTAGAGCAAGCAGCAAGTATGGTCAAAGAGAAAATGAAGGAGTTTCCTGAACTAACGGATAAGAAAGACAGTTTGAGCGAGTCGAAGAGCGAGATTGAAATCACGGTTGATGAGAATAAAGCCCAATTGTATGGATTTACAACCACAGAAGTGCTGGAAAATGTGCATAACTGGATTAAGGTAGAGAATCTTGGTGATTTGAAATTAGATAATATCACCTATACGACCAAAGTCATGTTGGATTCCAAGTTTAAAGATTCAGCCAATCAATTAGGTAATCTATTTATGAGTACACATACCGGGCAAACCGTTCAATTGAAAGACATTGCGAAAGTTAAACAAATCGATGCAGCGGTTTCCATACGTCGTGAGTCTCAGAAGCAGGTAGTGTTTGTTACGGCGGTAATTGACAGTAAGGATAAAGGAGGTGTCAGTAAAAAAGTATCAGAGGAACTTGCCAAATTGGAACTGCCGTCCGGTGTTAGCCATGAGTTGAAGGGTGTATCCAAAAATATTGATAACAGTTTCATGCAAATGTACGCCGCCATGGCTGCATCGATTTTTATTGTTTATCTTGTCATGGTGCTTGCTTTTGGCAATGGCAGGGCTCCTTTCGCTATTTTATTCTCACTGCCACTCGCTGTTATCGGTGGGTTACTAGGGCTAATAGTGACCGGAGAATCGGTTAATGTAACATCTCTCATCGGGTTCTTGATGCTGATTGGCATTGTCGTTACTAACGCAATAGTATTGATTGACCGTGTTCAACAGCTTATAGAGCAGGGACACTCCGTTCACGATTCACTTGTTGAAGCAGGCTTAACGAGACTAAGACCCATTATTATGACTGCAGGAGCAACCATAATAGCCCTAATGCCGCTGGCACTTGGATTATCCAAAGGGACTATTATTTCAAAAGGCTTGGCTGTAGTGGTTATTGGCGGTCTTACGACTTCAACGCTTCTTACACTGGTCATCGTGCCAATTATCTATCAGCTTATCTACTCTTTCAAAGTTAGAGCTTCCGGATCCAAGATGAAAAAGCAGTCAAGTTTAAGTCAGTAGTTTACATGAGATAGATAAAGAAATCATATTTCGTAGGTTGGTTCATTCGCAAGCTTGAGTACTCCTAGCGGGTTCTCATAGCATCCACGTAATCTTTGGCAGCTTTTAATGAGAGGCCAGTGACATCCCTTAATTCTTTGATGGCCTCTATTTTCTTACCGCTTATCAGCAGATGATGCAGCCGCTGCTCCAGCTCCGGGGCAAGTTCCAAAGCAAATTGGGGCTTCACGTAGGAAACGGGGGCAGCCGTTGCTTGTTTGGATAAAGGATAAGCTTCCGGCCGGCCCTCCAGACGTGCAATAGCGTATTTCAGTTCATTCACTCGAGCTTGCAGGCTGATTAGCCGAAGAATAAGAAAGACGGATATCAGTAATGAAATAATTGCCAAGATTTCTGCTCTTTCCATACAGGAACCTCCTCTTTTTATTTTATATATTAACCTATATTTACCAAGTTGGGAAATTTAGAACTTGCCTTGCATAGTAAAATCACTTGACTTGGAGTTAACTCCAAGGAGTAAGCTATATATATGAAGAAACAACACCTATTAGAAAGTGGGGAACTACTAAATGGAATATGTGAAACTTGGAAATACGGGCTTGGATGTTTCTCGGCTTTGTCTTGGATGTATGAGCTTTGGCGTAGCAGAGCGGTGGGTTCATCCGTGGGTGCTCGATGAGGAACATAGTCGTCCTATTATTAAAAAAGCGCTGGAGCTTGGTGTCAATTTTTTTGATACGGCGAATGTATATTCAGATGGAACAAGCGAGGAGATTGTTGGGCGAGCTTTAAAGGACTATGCCAATCGAGATGAAATTGTCCTTGCAACGAAGGTTCATTTCCGCATGCATCAAGGTCCAAACGGAGCAGGACTTTCCCGGAAAGCAATAATGAGTGAAGTAGATAAGAGCCTTAAGAGATTGGGAACTGATTATGTTGACCTTTATCAAATCCATCGCTGGGATTACAGTACGCCTATTGAAGAAACGCTGGAAGCGTTGCATGATGTTGTGAAGGCTGGGAAGGCAAGATACATAGGTGCTTCTGCGATGTATGCTTGGCAGTTCCTAAAGGCCTTGCATGTAGCCGAAAAAAATGGGTGGACCAAGTTTGTATCGATGCAAAATCATTTGAACCTCATCTACCGTGAAGAAGAGAGGGAGATGCTGCCGCTTTGCAAGGAAGAAAAAATCGGTGTGATTCCATACAGTCCACTCGCATCAGGAAGATTGACGCGTGATTGGTCGGAAACAACGCACCGCTCTGAAACCGACCAAGTGCAGAAATCTAAATATGAGGCAACTGCAAACACAGACCAATTGATCGTAGAGCGGGTTGCAGCTATTGCAGAAAAGCATGGCGTTCCCCGCGCACAAATCGCTCTGGCCTGGTTGTTGCAGAAAGAACCAGTAACAGCTCCGATTATAGGGGCTACGAAAATATCTAATCTCGAAGATGCAGCCGCCGCTCTTTCAATTACGTTAACATCTGAAGAAATTGCCTCGCTGGAAGAGCCGTATGTTCCTCATCGCGTCATAGGTGCAGTTTGATTTGTCAGGTCGTAAGAGAAGTTTTGTGAAGCCGAGTTACGCAATTAATAATAGTGGAACGTGCTTCGCGGCGGCTTCTCTTTTTTTACATAAAATTTATATGTTTTTGGGTTTGGGGCAGCGAAGCTTCCCCCTTAAGGACCGTCAGGAAGTTTGCCCTGACGGTTTTGCTTATTTCACGCAACGGACAGCATTGTGCGGCAATTATAACGAAGGAGCAAGAAACTTTACGGATTCTGGAAACGTATAATGATTGAATTGAGAGTTACAGATTGGGGGCGCTGATAAGGTGAATCAATTACCTCGAATATTATTGCTTACAGCGAGTTATGGTGCAGGCCACTTACTAGCATCCTACGCAATCAAAGAATATTGTCTTCATTATGGACTTGCACACGTGCAAATCATTGACTTAATGAAAGAGGCGCACCCACTCTTAAATAAAATATCAACAGCCGTGTATATGGGAAGTTTCCATGCTGCAAGATTCGGGATCAACTACTATGGTTGGAGCTATTACTTAACACAAAAAACAAATCCCAGCAGTCCTGTTCTCGCGGGATTAAATCGCTTAGGAAACAGGCAGCTTGTAAATATTATCAGAAAGGAACAACCTGACGCGATTATCAATACATTTCCTTATGGTTCGGCACCTGTCGTCGGACATTCGCTAGGAATTCCTACGTTCACGATCATCACCGATTTCTTGATGCACGCAAGATGGCTTCATCCAGATATTAACAAATTCTATGTAGCAACAGATGATTTAAAGCAGGATATGATGAATAGAGGGGTCCATAAAGAGCTAATTGAAGTGACAGGTATACCGATCCGCGAAGCTTTCGAAAGGCATTCCTATCCAAACGAAAACAAGCGAAAAAAAATGATCCTTTTATTAGCAGGTTCACACAGTGAGCATCATCTAATATCAGAAATGATACGTAAGCTTTTAGCTTTAAAGGGAAATCATATTACAATTGTATGCGGACGGAATACAAAGCTGGAACAATTTCTGCATCATCAATTTGGCGGTGTTTCAGAAATTACAATTTTAGGATTCATCGATCAAATGAATGAATTAATGGCGTCAGCCGCATGTATTATAAGTAAAGCAGGGGGAATAACATTAGCAGAATCCCTCGCGCTAAAGATTCCAGTTTTCATATTTCGGCCGTTCGCTGGACAAGAAATGGACAACGCGACTTATTTTTCAAAAAAAGGCGTTGCATTCATTTCTTATCATATATATGAATTAGTTAACCAGATTCAAGATTATTTATCTAATGATGTCTACGCCTCTCAAATAAAGTCCAGAATGGAAATCTTTCATCGAGAAAGAGCTGCTGAACGTATTGTCAAAGACGTTATAAAACATATTCTTGGATACAATAAAAGAATTTCAGCCCCATCTTCATAATGAATCTGGATGACCATCCTCTTGGGAAAGAGTTGTGATTGGGCATGAGCAAATTGTTCTGGATCATATTTTTACTATTGATGCTCTATACGATTTTACCAACTATCCTGATTCGTCTGTTTGGATTATGGATGTACAAAAAGAAAAAGTCTGGCAGCGGGATAGCATTGACATTCGACGATGGTCCCGACCCCGAGTTTACACCCATTCTACTAGATCTACTTCAAAAGTATCAGATTAAAGCAACCTTTTTTGTGCTAGGATCCAAAGCGGAGAAATATCCGCAATTAATCAAAAGGATTCATCAGGAAGGGCATTTGATTGGGATTCACAATTACGTTCATTGGGCGAATGCATTCATGACCCCTAATAAGGTGAGGAGACAATTAGATTCTTCGGTGAATGTGATTGAGAATATCATTGGGATTAAGCCCATCTATTATCGGCCGCCATGGGGAATTATTAATTTATTTGATTTATTGCTGCTCAAACAATTTCGATTGGTTTTATGGTCTATTATGGTTGGTGATTGGAGAAGTAAAGGGGGAAAAGAACGAATAGAAACCCAATTACTTGCCAAACTAAAAAACAACGATGTCATCGTGCTTCACGATAGTGGTCAAACTTTTGGAGCTGACAAAAATGCGCCAAAATACATGCTGGCAGCTTTGGACGATTTTTTGGAAATTTGCCAGCATCGCGGGTATCATTTTTTACGAATCGATACGTATATGCAGCTGAATAATTTGGCGAAGCAGGGACCCGCACCGCTACTGAAAAGATTGATTATTTATTTGTGGCTAAAATGGGAGCATTTGTTTCACAGGCTTTTTAATATCCATCCCATTGATGTCAACAATCAAATCTTTTATAGCAGGGTGCGCAAATATCACGGTAAAACGATCCATTTGGCAAATGGGGAAGTAATTAGTCCTGGAGATAAGGTCGTCGAACTGCATTTCAATAATGAGAAGCTGTCTCAACTGATTGCCGAATCAAACACAATGGTTCAACTCGCGGTAAATATGATACGTGATGTACAGCGTTTCCTTCCCAAGATGACGCAGTATCTCCATCGTCACACGGAAGTTAAAGGCATTTACGGAATAACAATGATTCATCGAGGGTCCAAACAATTAGGCTTTACTGTGGAGGAACTTCCAAAAGGATTATTTAACTATTTTACTCTTATCTATTTAAGAATCCTATTATTCGTTCTTCATCCAAACGGTAGACAGCGGATAGATTTGAAAAAAGGATTGCTCTCGCCGCGCATTGTAGCTATTTCGGTGCTTGAGCTTAAAAGAAGATACTCGGCCGAACCAGAGCTGTTAACGATTTCGGAACCTGTGAGCCACTATCAACGGCAATAGGCATAACTAGAGAAAAGCTGATTGGCGTTATCTGCCGATCAGCTTTTTGATTTAAGGATTCGAATTAACGTGCCTTTGGAAAAACGCGTTTGACAATCTCGGTAAATTCCTGAAAGAATCCACTGATTGGATGGCCTAACTTGACATCTGAGACATATCTGTTAACGCGATCAACAAACTCAGGATTGGTGGAAACATAGACATTCTGAATGTTCGGATCGGCTGCCTTGACTTGCTGAGCTATTTGATGCTCCATGTCAGAACTCAGTTGACCTTGATTTGCGTTAATGACTGCAGCGACATAGGCATTTTTTCCGGTAACAAGCACATTAGCTTGTTTGACCCCGTTTAACTTAATAATCTGATCCGATGCCTGTTTGGCAATTTGAACTCGATTATCAGTATTTGCTGTTGCTAAGGGTGTGATGTGATTTTGTTGCATGTGTACGCCTTGCTGCTTGACTTCATTTTTGGCTTTATTCGTACAGCCTGTCGAGACCATTGCAAGAATACCAACGGATATCGCGATTCCTGTAGTCGCAAGTTTCTTTTTCATGCTCATTAAACGTATTGCACCTCCTAATTAAGATGCTTTTAATATGCACAATATTTAGAAATCCATGTTAGAGTAAGGGAATATTATTTTGAGTTCGTATAGATAATCGCAATTTCTATATCTTCCCACCCGTGTGTTAAAATGAGGGGTGCTTCGTCTTGGCCGCGCCAATCGCCTAACCGGGTCATATTCTATTTTTTTATAAGCAGGTGCAGAACATGAGAAAATCCTCGAAAACTCCGATACACAAGCAGATTGCCGATGTATTCGCAACGCTGGCTTTCACTTACCGGCAAGTTTTCATTTTTGAGCTTCTATACAAGACACTTACGCTATTCATATTTATTCCGGCGATATCTTACATCTTTCATTGGCTTCTCCGCTTGGGCGGGTTTGCCGGCGCCACGAATTACGAGCTGCTGCATTTCGTTGTTAGCAGATACGGTTTTTTAAGCATGCTGATTTTGGTTCCAATCGCTACGATTCTTATCTTTATGGAGTTTGCGGTTCTGATCATCATTGCCTATTACGGGCAAAACAAACGGAGAATCGGGCTTCTTCCGGCTTTTCTGCAATCACTCGCCTATCTCCCTTCGCTTTTCAAATACGGGTTCGTAGGTTGGGCGCTCTACCTGCTTCTCTTTCTCCCATTGAGTTTGAGCCTAGGATCCTCTCTGCTGCCCTCTTTGGAAATTCCGAATTTCATCTCAGGCGAGCTGTTCAAAACGGGCGGAGGCACGCTTCTCTATATAGGCGTGCTTGCGGTCATAGCTTTCTTCAACGTTCGGTGGACCTTCCTGCTGCATATGATTGTCATCGAGGGGACAGCCCGCTTCCGGCAAGCCGCCAAAAAGAGTGCAGCCATTCAGAAAAAAAGTTATATCCGAATGGCTGTGGTGATGCTGAGCGTATTTCTTTTGTTTCTGATCGTCGTGGCTTTGCTGATGGCCTTGATCTTAGGGATTGTGATCTTCGTTTATTACAGATTGCCTCAACAGACAGAATTGGCTGAAGTCGTGCGATCTGTCGTTTCGAAGAGTGCTGTCATTTCCCTGTACATTGCCTCATTATTCGTAACGCCGCTTTATATCACCACGCTTACCAAGATGTACACTACTAAAGCGGACCCGAGCCAGGCCGTGCTGCAAATGCCTGACGGTCATGCCAACGAAAACCGTTCCTCTCCGAGCTACGGATTACTGCATAAGCATAGAAGCAAGCTGATCATACTCGGACTGATCACCGCCTTTGCGACAGCGCTTGTACTTGTTCCGGCGATCGGAGATGTCCAGCTTGGCGATAAGAAAGCGACGATTATGGCTCACAGGGGATATACGTCCAAAGGTCCCGAGAATACGATCGAAGCGATTCAAGGCGCCATTGCGGCCCATGCCGATTATGCGGAAATTGACATTTTGGAAACGAAAGACGGAGAACTCGCGGTTATTCACGACACCAATCTAAAAAGGCTGACAGGCCGCAATGCGGAAGTTTATGATCTAACGATGGATGAGTTAAGGAAGCTGGAAGTGAAGCAGGGGAATTTAACAGGCCGAATCAGCAGTCTTGCGGAAGTGATGAACGCGGCTAGAGGACAAATTAAGCTGAATATCGAAGTGAAAACACATGGCAAAGAACATGATTTGGTGAATACCTTCGTGAGGACCATGCGTGAAAATAATTTCCAGGCCCATTGCGTCGTGCAATCTCTGGATTATGAAATCGTGCAAAAGATCAAAGCCGCGGAGCCTGAGCTTCAGGTCGGATATATTATTTTCGCCGGCGTTCCTGATATCAAGCGGATTCAGGCCGATTTTGTCGTCATGGAGGAATATATGGTTAACGAATCGGTGGTCGCTTCGGCCAATCAACAGCACAAACCGCTCTACGTATGGACGGTGAACGAAAGTGATAGTATGCAACGCTTTTTCAGCATGGGCGTCGACGGCATCATTACGGATTATCCCGAACTTGCCATTTCTCTTGAAGAAGAACTGCGCAGCGGTTTTATGGCTTCCTTCATGCAATGGCTCAACACCCTGCGGATTTAAACGAGGAATGTGACTCAGAGGTCTGCAGGCAGAAGAAAAATAGGCGATTGACCGCAGTTGTGCGGCTGAAGGGAATGAAGCGCTGCGATGAACTTGAACGAGCATATTATGCTGTGGAACCATGCTTCAATTAAAATGTTGGATGTACGCTATATACTTCTGGAGCAGGGCGATACATTGCGGGAATACAATCTTCCGGCCAGCACCTTCCTGTGCGCTGTTCGCGGCCGTGCGAAGATTTGGTTGGATGATTCCATACATAGTGTGAGCAGTGTTCAAATCTTGCACGGTGCCCTTGAAGCGCAACTCGCGTTTATTGTCACAAGCTTCCTAGGGAAATGATGATTTGCGGGTGAGGAAGTTCGAGTATGAATGATAATGGGACGGAGCTGTGTGTATGGACTGCTCCGTCCTATTTTGTTTAGAGTGATCGGCCGCGTTCTTGAGCAAGCATACGACTGGGGTTGCGCAAGAGTTGAGGCTGCTTGTGTGTTGTCTAGTAGAAAACATCTCTGGACCCCGAGTTTTTTGCAAACCTGCAATTATGCATCTTTTTGTTTGCTGGAGCAGCCTTTCCCCTTAAATGCCTGCAATTGCGCATCTTTTTGAAGCTTTTTTCTGAATAAAGGACGGAAAAGCTGAAAATACCTGCACAATTGCAGGTGTTTTCACATTTCAGATGATTTGGAGTAAAAAAGCCTGCATAATCGCAGGAATTCCGATTCTCAAGCTTTATGCGGCTGTGCCGGCAGAGCTTTTCGTTGGATTGGCGATTAGTTTACCCACGATTCGCCCCACCCATTGCGGCAGAAAGAAATTCAACACAAAGACGATGATGAAGGCGATGCGCCAAGCCCCCAACCAATGACTTGCAAATTCTGAGGTGAAGCCATGCATGGCAACAGCAGTCAAGACGAAGGACAAGATACACGTCATGATGAGTGAAATAGTGAATGCATAGACGATTAACTGAGCCTTCTTAAATTGGTTTGCGAAACGACGAACTCTAACCGGAAGGAAAAAGTTAAGTCCAAACGCAATTACGAAAGCAATGCCCCAGTCTCTCATCCATGCGCTCATGAAATGTGCGATAAATCCGCCCTCGAGTACATAAGTCATGATACCAGACATGATGAACGTTAACACGATCGACATCGTGGAAATGAAAGTAAGCTGACGATACTTAGCATGAATTCTCATTTTGATAAACTCCTTAGTGGTTGAATATGTTCTGGAAATTAATATAACCTGTTTCGCGACAATAATCAAGTGACAAATTTACATATTTGTCACTTGATCACTTAAAAAAAACCATTAGTCACTCTCCGTTCGATTATGTTCCGCATATATATACTGCGAAGTCACCATCTGCTCTCCAAGAAACGTGAGTTCATATCTCTACAATAGAATAACAGGATTACTCAATCATTTGGCTAATCTAAATTATGGGATATTATGATATTATAGGAATAAATATGACGAAAGAGTGAGTTTAGTTCTGCGATAGATGTATATGGAAAGAATGACCAGCTTCCAGAAAGTGAATGGCGGTTCTCAGCAGGTGATGGACCCTAACTCCGAACTTGGACAAGCAGAAAAATTATATAACTCTATATGTAGGAGGGGTTTTTTATGAAGAACGAGATTGCTAAAGAAGTACTGACCGAATTCGAACGCTTGTCTGATGATGATAAAAATTCACTATCAACTGCACTCGAGCATCACTACGGCAAACAAGTAAGATTCTTAATAGACGAATTATCCAAAATGGACCAAAAGGATTTGCAAAATATTAAATCAATCATTGGTGGAATGATAATTACGAGGGAGTATGCGGCAGATATTCAAAATGTCCATGCCAGTTTAAAAGATAGAGATTTGCCTTCTAGAATATCATTTGGAATCATTGGAGGGAACGATTTCCACTGAAAAAAAGCTAGAAAGAGGCCCACATATACGATATGTGGGTCTTTTATGCATGAACATTGAATAAAATTATTATTACAGGCAACAATTTCTAATAACATAGTAAAGAAGGTGGACCCGAATGAAAGATAAGAGACGAGAAGATGCATGGATAGAGAATCATGATATAACTTTAGCCAAAACAGTTATTAGTCATATCAAAAATGGCAGTACGCAGCTTGCAGCATTTGAAGAATCAGCGAGTAGAATGAATCGGACTGTGGCGGCTTGTGGGTTCCGATGGAATAAAGAATTGCGCAAACAATACGAAGCTGAGATAAACGATGCTAAATTGTATCGGATTAAACAAAAACAGCAAAAAAGAGACGTTCATCCAACTGTCTCTGCAGTTCGAGCACTGGATGATGAGGGTACTTCAATCAAATATGATGAAGCTTTCAGACAAATCATTCAGATTGCGAAGGATCAAGCGTTTAAGTTTGAGCAGTTAATTCAAGAGAATTCGAAGCTCAGGATTGAAATAAACGATTTGAAAAATCAAAAGACTCATAACTTTGACTCCAATAAATCGAACGAAGATGTTGCGGCAGAGGATCTCCAAACGTTTCTGAAAATCATGAATAGAGCAAGAAGTTTAACATCTTTAAATTTGAATATTTGATTCAGACGACTGCAATCACTCTTCCTTCTGGGGTGAATGCAGTCTTTTTATTTTGGAAGAGTATATATTCCGCGAATTGGATAAAAATACGTAGACGGAAATGAATGGAAGTCGGCAAGGTTAGGAGGCATTAGCGACATGGCCATGTGGCAATGGTATAAACGGAGGGCAAGACGAAGTTCCCTTAACCAGCAGCAGCTTGGAAAGTTTCCGCCTAAGGCGATTCCTGTCAATGAGATGATGGAGAAAAAAGAAAATGCACAAATCAGTCCGCATGTTGAAGCGACGATTGCATTCGTAGAGCAAGTTCTTGGCGACAATGATGATTTCGTCATGCGCAAGTTTCACATTTTTGGCCAGTACTCGGCAGTCGTTATGTATTTTGAAGATTTGATTGATAAGCAGTATTTGAACGAGCATATCCTAAAACCGTTAATGCCAACTTCGTCGCAAAACGAAGGCCATGCGAATAGCATTCCGTTGAAGGAAGTTTTATTAAACGATACCCTTTACGCCTGCGAAGGCAGGACGGAAGGACGGTTAACGGAGGTCGTTCAGGCCATTGTGCAGGGTGAAACGGTTCTCTTGGTGGAGGGGCTGGAGGAAGCCTTCCATTTCAACACTCGCCATGTGGATAAGCGATCCATTACACAGCCGGAAACTGAGCAAGTTATCCGCGGAGCACGGGAAGGCTTTATTGAGTTATTGGGTACGAATCTTTCCCTGCTGCGCTATCGACTGCCAACGCCGGATCTGCGGGTGAAAACGATTCGGATAGGACGTGTGACCAAGTCCAAAGTGGCTGTTTGTTACTTGGACGGTATTGTGAACCCGGAGCTGGTTGAGGAAGTGTTTAACCGATTATCCTTGATTGATATTGACGGGATTATTGATATTGGCTATCTGGAGCAATTTATTGAAGACAACCATCTCTCTCCTTTTCCGCAAATTCAAAATACAGAACGACCGGATAAGGCGGTCGCCAATCTCTTGGAAGGCAGGGTCATCCTGTTGGTAGATGGCTCGCCATTTGCATTGATCCTACCGACAGTGTTCAGTCAGTTCTACCAGACGGTGGAGGATTATTCGGAACGGTTTCTCCTAGTTAGCTTTATTCGATTAGCACGACTGGTTGCTCTTATTTTCTCTTTGATATTCCCTTCCTTGTATGTGGCGTTAATTTCGTTCAATCCGGAGCTTATCCCGACGGAATTCGCGGTGGCGGTATCGGGGGGGAGAGCTGGGGTACCGTTTCCTTCTGTCATCGAAGTGCTCGTTATGGAAATTTCTATGGAAGTGTTGAGGGAAGCGACTTTGCGTCTGCCTCAGCAGGTCGGCGGAGCGCTCTCCATTGTGGGGGTGCTGGTGATCGGACAAGCTGCGGTTGCGGCAGGCTTCATCAGTCCGATTACGGTCGTTATCATCGCTTTAACAACGATTGGCTCCTTCGCCACACCGGCCTACAACGCGGCTCTCGCATTACGGATGCTCCGTTTTCCGCTTGTCATTATAGCAGGCATCTTTGGCTTGTACGGGGTGATGATCGGTTTAATTCTAATCGCCAACCATATGCTCTCGCTACGATCATTTGGTGTCCCCTATTTAAGCCCCATTGTCCCTGGGAATTTCGAGGGCATGAAAGATACAATCGCTCGGTTTCCGCTCTGGTCGATGCCCAAGAGGCCGGTACTTTTGCATACGCCGAATAAAACCCGCTTGGGTATGGATGTTGAGGCATTCAAGGAAGCGCCTAATAATACCTTAGATCCATTGAAAGTAGGGAATACAAGGAGGGGGAAGACAGATGGAGCAAGCTCGCCAAGTAACGTTGATTCAAGCGGCGATCATACTGATTAGTACCATTGTAGGCGTAGGCGTGCTAGCTCTCTCGCTCTTTGCTGTCAAAGCTGCCGATTCAGCCGCTCCGCTCGTTACGGTGATGGGGATCATCATCGCTTTCTTTGGGCTTTGGTTAATTACCCTGCTGGGTATGCGTTATCCGAATCAATCCATTATTGAATATAGCGAAGCTTTGATCGGTAAGTGGGCGGCTTGTCTATTCAGCATTTTAATAATCGTCTTCTTTGGCATAATCACGGCGCTGGCATCACGCGAGTTCGGTGAGGTCGTTGTGACGTCGGTATTAACCAAAACACCGCTGGAAGTGACTGTTATTGTCATGCTTTTGTTAGCTGCCCTTTCGTCCCGTGCGAACATGACGACCTTTACCTATTTTCATCACTTTTATTTTCCAGTGATTGTGTTTCCTCTCGTATTGATCGTTGTTTTATCGCTTAAAAACGCGCAAATGGTCTATTTATTTCCAGTGTGGGGCAATGAACCTAGTGGGATATTCGGGGGAACGCTGACAATGGCTTCCTTGTTCCAGGGATCTTTCGTCATGACCATCGTGATTCCTGCAATGCGCCGACCGGAAAGAGCCAAGATATCGAGCTTCGTCGGCATGTTGATTGCGGGAGGACTTTATTTGCTTATCGTCGTTGCGACGGTAGGCGTGTTCGGGGCGGAAGAGGTCAAAAATTTGGTTTGGCCAACCTTGGAATTAGCCAAAACGACGTCGCTGCCTGCTAATATTTTGGAGAGGTTGGATGGAGCTTTTCTGGCTGTTTGGGTTACAGCGGTGTTTACTACTTTGCTCTCCTCTTATTATTTGGCTATTCGTTTTCTAACCCAACTATTGCGCTTGCGCGATCACAAGATGTTTTCTTTTTTCCTGCTTCCTTTCATCTATGTCATTGCCATGTTTCCACAGAATCTACTCGACATGTATGCGTTTATTCAAATCGTCGGTCGTTGGGGCTTGCTCTTCACGGTCGCATACCCGTTTGGTTTGCTAGTAATAGCCCTGATTCGACAGAAAAGTAAGGGGAGCCGGGGTGATCAAGTTGTGGCTGAGTCGGATTAAACGGCTTCTCGTGTTCCTGCTGCTCGTACCTACGCTTACAGGATGCTGGGATCGTTTGGAAATCGAATATCGTGCTGTTGTTCTTGCCATTGCCATTGATGAGGTTACATCCGAAGACAAGAATGAGAGCCGCAATGCCACTCAAATCATAAAGAATAATGGGAGCTCCAAAAAACCATTAATAAAAATGACTGTGCAAATTGCTGTACCTGGACGTATTCCCTTAGGGCCAGGAGGAACAAGCGAAAGCACAGCCGGACAAAAGCCGGTTTGGGTGCTCAGCAGCTTTGGCACTACGATTGACGACTCGCTCATGAATCTTCAGCAGCAGCTGGCCGATCGATTATTTTTTGGGCATTTGAGGGTCATCGTAGTCTCAGAAGCGCTCGCGAGGAAGGGGATTCAGAACGAAAAAGATTTCTTTCGACGTCAGCCTCAAGTCAGAAGAACGGTTTGGATGGTTGTTTCCAAAGGGAAAGCGTCAGAGTTCATGCATGCTACTCCGCAATTAGAACGTGTTCCGTCCTTATATCTGCTCGCCACTTTGGACCATGCGACTGAAATGGGGATGCTTCCTAATTATTTCCTGGGGGTTTTTTATAGTGCCAGCTCTGCCAAAGGACAAGAAGGGGTGCTTCCTTACCTTGATCTGAAAAAAGCATCAAATATTGAAATTGCCGGTTTGGCTTATTTCAAAGGCGATAAAATGAAAGGAACGACTACGCCTTTGGAAATCGGTCATTTTCTGGCGATGAAACAGATCAATCCTGGCGGTTACAGTGTGATGGAGCAGTTTCCCGGTTCGGACACGTCTATTTTCTTTCAATCCACACACCGCAAAGCGAAAATAACGACATCGATTCAAGATGGCAAAGTTCATGCCACGGTTGTGTGCTTAATTGAAGGGGATTTGCGTGAGAAATCAAATGAAAATTTAACCATTTCCAAAGAAACGCTGAAACAATTAGAACAAAAAATTGAAAAAGACGGAAAAGTCAGCTTTGAAAAATTGATTCAACAAACGCAAAGCGATGGCAGTGACATTTTTGGTTTCGGTGAGAATGTGCGCGCTTTCCAGCCGGCTTATTGGAACAGAGAAATTAAAAGCAAGGAAAAATGGGAAGACATGTACAAAGACATAGCCGTTGACGTTAAATTACACATTAAAATTCGGCGTATTGGTACCAAAACCAAATAGCGCAACTAGAGAGGAGGGGAGCATCGATGATTACTTTTAACTATTATACGATTATGCTGCTGCTGCTCTCCGGAATTCTGGTTTTGTGTTTCGACGTGAAAATCTATGTGAAAGAGAATATGAGCAAAGAAAAAAAAGGCGCGCTTTTTGTAGGATGGCTTAATATAACGTTGTCTGGCTTGTCATTAATCGGATATTTCATTTATGACAAATGGTTCTGGAAGTGAAGTTTGTCTCCACGATTTGTGCGCGATTTCTAAAGTTTATTGCTCGATTCTAGTATACTAATGCACCTGCCCATTCCTTATACTTGAAGCAACAGGGAGGTGTACGGTATGAAGTCAACTGAGCTCCACATACCTAACGTACAAGTAAAGACAGTCAAGAAAATAAAAAGATGGGAAACCCCGTATATCGGTTATTTGTTTATGGCGCCTTGGTTGATCGGATTGTTTGTTTTCATCTTATGGCCAATGGGATTATCGCTATATTATTCCTTCACCAACTTCTCTTTGCTGGCGAAACCGACATGGATCGGCGCAGAGAACTACTCGCAGATTATCATTGATGATGACAAGTTCCTTCAGTCCTTGAAAGTCACACTGCAATTCGTAGTTTTCTCCGTGCCGCTGAAGCTGATCTTCGCTTTGCTGGTTGCGATGCTGCTGCGCAAAGAAATAAAGGGCATGTCCTTCTATCGCACGTTTATTTATTTTCCTTCTTTGATCGGAACAAGCATCGCGGTTTCCATCTTGTGGCGGCAAATTTTCGGACAGGACGGCTTCATTAATCATTTGTTAAGTTATTTCCACATAGCTGGAAAATCGTGGATCGGCGATCCAAGCTCGTCGCTGGGAACCTTGATTATTTTGGCCGTATGGCAGTTCGGCTCGACGATGGTCATTTTTTTGGCGGGTTTGAAACAGATCCCGAATGATCTCTATGAAGCTTCAAGCGTTGACGGAGCCTCGAAGTTCAGACAGTTTATTTCGATT
The DNA here is from genome assembly GCF_002027705.1 of Paenibacillus ferrarius. Lineage (GTDB taxonomy): Bacteria > Bacillota > Bacilli > Paenibacillales > NBRC-103111 > Paenibacillus_E > Paenibacillus_E ferrarius. Next base: position 175,841 of record NZ_MBTG01000010.1, read on the forward strand.
ACACTGCCGATGCTTTCGCCTATTCTGTTATTCAATCTCGTCCTGGCAACGATCCAGTCGTTTCAAATGTTTACACAAGCATTCATTATTACCAAAGGCGGTCCGGCCAATTCCACCTACATGTATGCTTTGTACTTATATGAACGAGCTTTTGATCAATTGCAAATGGGCTATGCTTCAGCGCTGGCTTGGGTATTGTTAATTGTTATCGGCGTGGCAACAGCACTTATTTTCGTTTCATCCAAATATTGGGTGTTCTATGAATCGGAAACAGGGGGGAAACAGAAGTGATCAGAAAAATATCCGGCAGACAGATAAGCATTCTTCTCTTCAGCCTAATTATGATCTATCCGGTCTTGTGGTGGGTTGGGGCTTCTCTGAAGGATGACAGTGAATTGACGCTTCCCGGGCTATTTCCCGAACATCCAGTTCTCAGTAATTTCACACAAGGCTGGAGCGCCATTCCGAAGTTTTCATTTACCCATTTTTATGCGAATACCTTCGAACTGGTTATCATTTTGATCGTGTTGTCGTTGGTTTCTTGCAGTTTAACGGCGTTTGCCCTTGCGCGTTTGGATTTTCCCATGCGTAAATTGTGGCTGGGCATTCTTCTGGTCACGATGATGCTGCCTGGGCAGGTCACATTAATTCCGCAATACACGATGTTCCATTCCATGAACATGATCAACACGTATTTGCCTTTCATCATTCCTCATCTGCTGGCAGGCGGCATTGGCGGTTCGTTCTTCGTTTATTTGCTCGTCCAATTCATGCGGGGAATTCCAAGAGAGCTGGATGAGTCGGCCAAAATGGATGGCTGCAGTTGGTTTGGCATATACTTCCGCATCATGCTTCCCTTAATTCGTCCGGCCTTGGTGACGACCGCGCTTTACTGTTTCTTGTGGAATTGGGACGATTTCTTCGGCCATTTGATTTATATCAATTCAGTAAGCAAATATACGGTGGGATTAGCCATTAAACTGTTTGTTGACACCCAATCCGGTGACGGATCTTGGGGACAGCTGCTTGCCATGTCGTTAATTTCAATCGTGCCTTCCACGATTTTCTTTTTCGCTGTGCAAAAACAATTTGTTGAAGGCATTGCCGCAGGTGCACTCAAAGGTTAATATTAAAAGGCTGCAGAGATGTAGCTTTTTTCTTCTTTCAGGAGGTGCGCGTTTGACGAAAAATCCGTTCAAAAAGTCCAGCATTGATTGGCTGTTGTTTGGCGGCTTTGCAGTCCTCATTTTCATCCTGGTCACGATTATGACCTGGTTTAATTCCAGCTTCACCACGAAGGAGAACGTCCAAAGCGTCTCATTTTACCAGCAAAAACTGTTGAATCGCATGGGGGACGAGCTGAACAACCAGATCAAATTTATTGAGCAAACGGCTTCAACCGCTTCGTTAAATAATGATTTGCAGCAGTTTCTATTCTCTCAGCAGGAAGATGTTATTCGGTTTCAGGATATGCGCAATACGTTCTCGAACATCGTGTATACCTCGTCATTTATTAAATCAATCTCGATATATATCGAAGATCCGAAGCTGGTAACAGACATTTACAGCCCCGTGCAAATCTTTGATTTGGAGAGCTTGAAAAAGGAATCATGGTATCCTCTGATTGAAAACAAGCCGCAAGCCTGGATTCCGGAACATCCGGTGCAAAGCTATCTGAAAAATAAAATGCAAATGATCAGTTATACGAAGAAAATTGTCTCGGATTCTGGGCAGTACTACGGGATTATGATGCTGAATACAAGTGCGGCGGGTATTCAGAAAACGATGACCAATGAATCCGAGGACATCAGCCGGCTGTTGATTGATCATGAAGGACGACTCATCACGTCGATTGGCAGTCGGAGCGAGTCCTTTTATGCGAATCATTACAAGAAATTTGCCGAAGAGCTGAACCGTGAAACCGGCTATCAGCGGATCCAGCTGCACAGCGATAAGGACCAGCTCATGGTTTGGTCTAATTTTGAGAATTCAGATTGGTCGATTATTGAGCTAACACCCTGGGAACGCGTAACGGAGAGCAGTATCAAAAGTGTGAAAGTATCCTTATCTATCGGCTGCATTGCCATTGCTTTGGCTTTGGTCATCGCGCTTTTATTATCGCGAGGCTTTACAAAACCTTTGCGATTATTAATCAAAAGAATGAATCAGTTTTCTTTGGAGGAGCCTGCGGTTCAGCTGCCTTCCGACTATAGCAACGAGTTTGGCTCTTTATTTCAGGGGTATACGAACCTTCAGGAACGGATTGGTGAGCTTTATTCGTCCCTAGAGCAGCAGTATAAGCTGCGTCAAGAAGTCGAAGTAAAGGCGCTGCAAGCGATGATCAACCCCCACTTTCTGTACAACACGCTGGATCAAATTAATTGGATGGCTATTCAGGCTGACCAGTCTGATATAAGCAAAGCGATATCGCTGCTGGGTCGAATGTTCCGAATTGGGCTGTCCAATGGGGAGAGCTTGATTCGCATTTCCGAAGAAATTGTGTATACAGAGTGCTACTTGACCATTCAGCAAATCCGTTGGGGTGACAACCTGGAAGTAGAGTTTGAATTGAATTCCGTATGCACAGACTATTATGTGCCGAAATTAACCCTTCAGCCATTCATCGAGAATGCGATTATACATGGATTTAACGGAAGACGATCAGGTCGTATATGCATTAGTTTGCACAAGGATGAGTGTGACCTTTGGATACGAATTGTGGATAACGGTCGCGGCTTGCAAGAGGGCTGGGATCAAACGGCTGCCAGAACCGCTGGGGGTTACGGGATCAAAAATGTGAAGGAACGAATCACCGCGTTATATGGGGCTCCTTACGGAATAGAGATGTCTACCGTGCCCGAAGGAGGGACGCAAGTCGTCATTCGGTTGCCCATAATAGAAAGCATTGCATGACAGGAGGACAAGAAGATGTGGAGACTGGTTGTTGTGGACGATGACTTTCATATCCTGCAAGGCTTCAAGAAAGCGATCATGTGGGAAAAGTTCGGCATTGAGTGGGTTGGAGAAGCGGAGAATGGACAGGACGGGTATGAGCTTATTGCCCGAGAGAAGCCGGATATTGTTCTTACTGATATCTATATGCCGCAGCTGAATGGTTTGGACATGATTGATAGATTGCGCGCAGAAGGCATAGAAGCGAAGTATATCGTGCTCAGCGGGTACTCGGATTTCGAATATGCACGGAAGGCGCTGCGCCTGAACGTCTCTGATTATTTGAGCAAGCCGATCACCCTGGACGACTTGAAACAGGTGCTGGGCAAAGTATTAGATGAATTAAATGAAGAGGTGGAGAACCGTCAAGAATTGACAACGCTTTCCCAGAAAATTTCCATGTATGAGCCTTTTGTCCAGAAACAATGGCTGCGTGCGCTGATTTCCGGTTCAACGGACCCGGTTATATTTGCACAACTGCCGGATGCTTTTGAAGATTGGGATCAGCAGCGGCACTTTGTTATGGCTGTGGAGCTGCTGAGGACGCCAAGAATCAGAAACGCCAGTCTGCAGGATTGGCATTTATTTCGATTCGGCATTGGCAATATTATCAATGAGCTGCTCGCACAGCATTGGCCGGAATCCCAATGCATAGAAATTCAAAGCAGTCACATCATGATTGTGCTTCATGAACCGGAGGCGGTGCCTGAACATACCTCCGTTGATCAAATCGCGGCGCTTGGTCACGAAATCGTACGCTGTATGGACACCTATCTGAAGCTTCAGGTGCGCATTGGCATTGGCGGCTCCAGGCTATCTTGGAGAGAAATCTCCAGCTCAGCAGAGGAAGCGTTCCAGGTTCTTGCGACGGAGGGGAGTTTGTCAGAATCCGTAAAGTTCTTTAGCGTTATTGAACAGAAGCGTACGGAAGGCCGCTTGAATCTGGAACAATTAGAGACGGGGCCTGTTAAGTTTTTTCAAATATTAGCCGATTCTTTGCGTTATATGCAGCTGGATCAAGGCCGCCAAACCGCGAAAGACTTCTTTCGCCAATTTGACAATGTTCACGTCGATGATGGGTATGTCCGCAATTTGGGCATGCAGCTGTGGGCGGTACTTGGCTATGCGCTGAACGATCTGGATGACTTCATTCAGGATATGTATATGAAGATCGACATCCAGAAGGAAATGGAGAATATGTATCGCACGCAGCAGCTGGAAGAATGGCTGCTGGGCAAGCTGGATCAGCTATATGGCAATCGTTCTACGAACGAGAATCCTCGCCATAAGGAAGCAGTGGAATTCATGATTCAGTATATCCATGAGCATTATGCCGAGGATATTACACTGGAGACGTTGGCTAATAAAATTTTCATTTCACGGAATTATTTGAATAAAATTTTCAAAAAAACAACAGGCGAGACGTTCATGAACTACTTGATTCGTGTGCGAATGGAGAAAGCGGAACTGCTGCTGCTCCAAGGCAAATGGATGATTTACGAAGTAGCCGAGCAGGTGGGATATTCAATTCCTTCTTATTTCAGCACTGTGTTCAAGAAGTATACAGGCAAAAATCCGAGCGATTTAATGAAAGATAGAGAGGTTGTTTCGGACGATGTGTGCGATATCTAACTAGAATGATTCATTTGTTATATATAAGTTCGCTTGTAACCGCTTTATACTTTGAGAGGTAAGAACTTTATTTCAAACGAAGAAAAGAGGGGTTTCAATGACAAAGAAATGGTTCAAAGTGCTTACGGGCGCGATGATGGTCGCCTCGGTCGTCACGCTTTCCGCATGCGGAGCAGGAGGAGAGAAGCCGGCCGCAACGACGGATAGCAAGACAGCAGCGGCAACTCCGGCGACATCAGATAAACCGGTTACTTTGCGTATTGTATGGTGGGGTTCTCAGACACGGCACGAAGCGACGCAGAAAGCTTTGGACCTTTATACCACCAAGCATCCAAACGTAAAGTTCGAGCCGGAGTTTTCAGGCTTTGACGGATATTTCCAAAAGCTGTCGACACAAGCGGCAGCTCATAACGCAGCGGATATCATTCAAATGGATGCGGCTTACTTGGCGGAATATGCCGGACGCGGGCAATTGGCCGATCTGAGCCAAGGAATTAATCTAGCCGATGTCGATAAAACATTGGTTGATTCAGGGAAATACAGCAGTAAGCAATTTGCCATTCCGCTGGGCAATAACGCGATGGGCATGGGCTACAACAAAGCGGTTGTAGACTCTTTGGGTATCAAGGCACCAAGCGATGGGTGGACATGGGATGATTATTTCCAATTCGGCAAAGAAGCGAAAGCCAAGCTTGGCGCCGATAAATTTGCCCTATATAACTCGCTGAACGATTTGTTCAGCTATGATATGTACCAGTTGAGCAAAGGAAAAGGCTATTCAGTTACGCAAGAAGGCAAATTCAACATTGACAAAGATACATGGATGGAATGGGCGAACAAGCATCTCGAGCTGACCAAGGCCGGCGTTGTGCTGCCGCCAGACCAGTGGGCAACTGACAAGATTGGCGATCCGAAGCAGGATGTTGTGATTAACGGCAAGTCCCTTATACGCCGGACATTTGCTTCCGAATTCCCAGGCTTAGCTACGAACCTGAAGGGGGCTGCGTTGGTAACAAGTCCCAAAGGCAGCGGCTATCTGAAGCCTTCGATGTTCTGGAGCGTGAGCGCGGATTCCAAAAATGCCGCAGAAAGCAAGAAGTTCATTGATTGGTTCATTAATGATCAGGAAGCGGCGAATATCCTGGGCACATCCAGAGGCATTCCGGTTTCCAAAAAAATTCTGAAGGTTATGGAGCCAACGTTCAATCCAACGGACAAAGCGCAAGTTGACCTCATTAACAAAACTGCTCCTAATGCGCAGCCATTCAATCCAGGTGCTGTTGGCTGGGGGAACTTCCAGAAAGATTATGCCAGTATCGTAGATCTGCTCTCTTTCGGAAAAAGTACAGTAGACAAAACGTATGATGAAATTGTTAAAAAAGCCAAAGAATACGAGAAGAATGCTTCACAAATCGCGAAGTAGGACTGACGTCTAGGCATTGCGGCTGGTTCACGGAGTCCGAAGCCTGCGAAAGTGCAGGCTTTGTCAGAGAAAGTGGTTGAAAAGTGGAAAAGCCTGTGAAAGTGCAGGCTTTTTCAGGGAATGTGGCTGAAAAGTGGAAAAGCCTGCGATTATGCAGGAATTTCAAGCATTATCATCCTGAAATCGGAAATAAGCCGCAAAAAGATGTACAATCGCAGGAATTTATTGATTTTGGGCTAAACCAAGCGCTAAATGATGCATAATCGCAGGTTTTTAAAAAGAAGAACTGTGCACTTCATGGGATTCTGCATCTTTGACTGGGGCTTAGTGATGCCTGACTTCCGGTTAAAAGGCAGGCAGGACTCCTAGTCCCAGCCATCCTAAAGTGAAAAAGGGCTTTCCTCAAGTGTTCTTACTTGTAGGACAGCTCCTCTTCACTAAATGAGCAACTAAGTTTAACGAAGTAAATGTAAACGCTGTCAAAATAACACCCAAACAGGAGGAATATATTATGTTTCAACCTAAAAAGTACATTCACAAAGTGCTCGGTTGCGTTGTCATGCTAAGCTTGTTGTTTCAAGGGACTAGCTATGCAGCAACAGATTATGCGCACGGTAAGGTACCGATTAAGGATATTTACCCGACGCAGCAAAGCGTCATGAACAATCTGACAACACAAAAGGATAAATTGCTTGTTGGACAGCAGCCGGATGGCAATTTCGAGGATTTTCCGCATAATACGAATATCATCCCGAACTGGAATTTCGAAAATGGCGGAACCGCGCCGACGGATTGGTCGAAGATAAGCTATGCAGGTACTCCGGCCTATACCTATGTGACTAATGATGTGGCAGGCGCTCAAGCGGGCAAAAGAATGGTGCAAATTGATTCAAGCGCGGCTTCGACGATGGGGGCTTGGACAACAAGTCTTGCCAGCGTTCTGCCTGGCCAGAATTATTACTTCAGCGTCTATTATAAGACGACGAATATAGTCTCGACAGATCGAGGAGTGACTGCGCGGATATCGTTCATGGATGCTGCGAACAATTCCGTCTCGACGAGCGTTTACTTTGATGGCAAGATTGGCACGCAAGATTGGTCGGAGCTGAAGGGAGACGTGGAAATTCCGGCGAACCTGAGCAATCTGGATCACGTGACGATAGAGCTGATGTTATGGAATGCAACCGGCTCGGTAGCTTTTGATGCGGCACGCTTCATGAATCGCAAAGTGGCTGCCAATAAGGAAGGGCCGAAGGAAACCAGCTTTGAGAATGTAACCATTGATACGACCAATAACTATGCGATTCCATGGAGACTCGTGACATCTACTGGAAATCCAAGCTTTTCAATTGATGCCGGGCAAGCCAAAACGGGAACAAAAAGCGCTAAAATTACGGCAAGCACCGCGACTACCGCATCTTGGACGCAAGACGTCCATTTGACGCAAAAAACATTCAATATTTCCACCTGGTACAAAACGAGCAATGTCCTCTCATCCGACAAAGGTGTTGCCGTGGGCATTCGTTTTAAAGACGCGAATAACGGGGATGTGGCACCGGAAGTATTCTTGAATGGCACCGCGGGCACGAACGGCTGGACACGCCTTGCTGGTCAATTCACGGTCCCTGTCTCCACAGCGCAGGATCACGTAGAAATATCGCTGTATCTCTATAATGCGACAGGTACGGTGTGGTTTGATGAGCTGCAAGTTGAATACGCGAGTGTGCTCAGCAATGGAAGCTTCGAAGCAACAGCAAGCGGTACGACTCCGGATGCTTGGAGCTACAGCGCCCCTGAAGGCAGTCCGAAACCAACCAAACTGTATGATACAACAGGCGCGAACGCGAGCAGCGGAGCTGACAGCATTGGGATCAACTCCACTTCAAACACGGGAAGAGCTTACTGGAATCAACAATATACAGGAACATATCGTGAGGGAGACGGAAGGGTATTCAAAGCGAAGTATAAAACGTCGGCCGCTTTTAGCTCAGACGGGGCTCAGGCTGTTAACGGTGTTACGCTGCGTGTTAACTTCTTGAAGGCCGATGGGACGAATGTTGCCCCTTCTGTCTATGTGACGGCACAGCCATCAACGACTTGGCAGGAAATCAGTGCGGTCTTCTCTGTACCGACAGGTACCGTGAAGGTTGAGGTCAATTTGGGATTATGGTATGCCAGCGGGACCGTTTGGTTTGACGATGCAGAATTGATTGCGCCTAGACAAGGCGGGGATATGACTGACAATACGATCGGCGGTGCTGCGCTTCTAACCTATTGGTGGAACCAAAACGGCAGATCGGATGCCGATGTGCAGAAGGCTGCGCAGAAAGCTGTTGATTTCTATATTAACAAAAGAACATACACGCTCGACAACCCGGACACGACTTATTTAAGAACGATTAACAGCGGAGAATACTACAATCGCTTCTATATTGACGGTGAGGGCGATGCAATTGGCGACTATCCGACAACGGCATGGGCACTAAACTCGATTGGTCAAATTTTGAAATACGGTGCGGAAAGCGGCAAGCCGCAGCTGCTCACCGCTGCTCAGAAAACGACGCTCGAGACGATTGCCAGATCGCTTTGGAGATGGCTGACCCGAACCTCGATTTACAATCCGCAAAATGCTGATAACCAAGCCATTGGCACGGTGGTAGGCGGTTTAACGTTAGGCAAGGTTCTGAACGACACGGCTCTGCAAAATGAAGCCATCGCTTATTACAATACAGGCGTGAATGGCACGAATAATCCAATTGCTGATCCGGGGAACGGCGGGGCATTTGGCGGCGTCAGAAACGATCGTATTCTGGCAAATGGACATATGATTTTCGATGAAAAAGAAAAGTTCGATGCGCATTACGGTTTCTATGCCCTTTCGTTCTTGTCTGACTTGTACCTGCTTGTCAACGACAAAACGTCCAATTTCTATTTGGACGGTGCCGAAATGGCTGCTTATATCAATGAGCGCCTTTCCGAAAACGGATGGCTGTACGCCGGCTCCAGACACGATGAGTCTGATGGAGACGAAGGCAACATTACCTATTACGGGAATAATGTATTCAGCCATGAAACCGGCTATGATCTAGGCAGATTGCTGGCGGTCAGGGTGAATTTCGCAGACAGCAGCTATACCCCTGAAGTAATTGGGCACCGCGCACATTCGAACATTGAGATGCATGAACATTTCAAGACTTGGAGCGGAAGCAAGCCAACCTACAACAATGAGTTCAGTTTGAGCAAAAATAACGTATCGGTCTATTTCAATAAATCAGGCACGAATTTGGCTACGCCTCAAGCCATCTCAGTTCAAGGCGCTGCTTTCACGGAAGCGGCTGTGAATGGCGGCAGGGGCGAAGGGCTTTACTACAAGGATACGAATAATGCTTGGAATTTCTTAGTGAATTCTGGATCAGGTACGAATGCGTATGCCAGTACAGCGAACTATCAGGTGCGCAAAGTGGATAAGACAAACTCAGCCATTTCGAATACACGCAGTGAATATTGGGTGACGAATGGAACGACCCTTTACAACATTATGGCTGTGAAGTTCAATAGCAATGTTTCGCTCAAAGCGCTGAATCATTTAGTAGGCATGCCGTATATGTCGGCGGCGAATCGAATCATCAACGTATCTAACGGAACTGCGACCTTGGACCTCGCACAGAACAGCGGTTCGATTAGCGGCACGCAATTAACGATGGATGGTCTAAAGTTAAACGGTTGGCCGAACTTGCTCATGGAAAATAACACAGATACAGCGAACTTCGGTTTTAACGTACCAGGCAACTACTACAAAACCATTGAGAAATTGCGCGAGAATCCTGACGAAGGCAGCAAAGCGAACTTTACATGGGGAAATATTAAAAACACGGACAGATTAAGCGTGAATCTCATTGACAGTGCTTCGAACGTGTCCTACGTGAACGGGGATTGGGTTGTTATGGTCATGAAATATTCGGCAAGCGGCAGCACAGAAGGCTTCACGGTTACACCGACATATGCCAACGCAAGCAAATTGACGTTAAGCAACCTGATCGTAGAAGATAGCGGCATGAAGTTTAATTTGACTTGGCCGAATGTCACATTCACCGACAAGGCTAGCTCCGAAACCATCTCGTACTAATCTTGCAACTGGATGGTAGTAAAAGGCTGAAAGTGGTTGATGCTATTCAGATGCTATTCCTATATAATTTCTTCAATGAGGTACTAAAATAAACAATTGGAGAAATGGCTTATGAACCTGTATATCTATTATGTGATATTTGCTTTGATTTTGTTGTCTGGTTCAGTTGCAACCTTTATGATAGGTCTTTCACGCAAAAACCGTGATGGGGATCAAACATATTTTCAAAAAACCGGCGTGAAATGGGTTCGTCTTACAGCTCTATATGTCGTTTCAATTGCTGCAGGCTTGCTAGCCTTGCTGGCGTATATTCATTATTCAGCTTAAAAAAAGAGGACAACTTTTTCCTAGTCAACAGGAAGAAATTGTCCTCTTATTACTTGAAATGAAGCTGCAAAGCGTCATTGATATGTGCAAGTCCAGAATGGATCTCATCCAGTTGAGGTCTGGCATAACTAATGCGAATAAACCCCTGATCAGAGCCATAAACGCTTCCCGGAACGAAAAGCACGCCTCTTTTGATCGACTCGTTAAGCCCCCCAAGAGGCTCTGTAAATGTGACGGAATCGCCCATGCATTGCTGAAGCCCTCGAATCATTTCATTTCTTTTGGTCCATAACCCATTGCGCAAGGTTGCCAGTTGATGCTCGAAATGTCCGCGTCATGAATTGCTCAGCGCCCCACTGCGGAATACTGCTCAAGCCGAAATCCATCTGCTGCCGAGTATCCGCTTCTCGCCTTAATTGTGTTATTCGTCTTATCGAATATCCCCGTAATTCCTTTATTCGACGTGGCGGGCAGACGGCAGCCTTCTTCATTCTGAAATTGGCTGTTTATTAGTGAACATAGTTGGAGGCAAGGCTAAAACTTGCCGGCTTCCTTTATACATATTTTGATAATGGGGTGGTTAGAGTCGCTTGAGTAGTAGGAGTCACGCCCAACCTGTGAGTTTTGCTTCACGTCCGTTTGTATCGCCTAATTCCTGCAAATATGCATCCTTTTTGGCATGGGAATAGGCATATTGGTGAAAAACCTGCAATTATGCATCCTTTCGATACCTTTTTTCGATTCAAGGATGGAAAAGCTTAAAAAGCCTGCATAATCGCAGGCTTTCTAAACATATAAGAATTTATATGTTTCGGGGTTTGGGGTGAGCGAAGCTTACCCCTTATTTAACATATAAGAATTTATATGTTTCGGGGTTTGGGGTGAGCGAAGCTTACCCCTTATTTAACATATAAGAATTTATATGTTTCGGGGTTTGGGGTGAGCGAAGCTTACCCCTTATTTAAAATTTTTGGTAAAATAGAGGTATGGACCCGAACGTAATGAAGCGAATATTTTTTGTGGTTTCACACAATTTGATCAAAAAAGCCTGCACTTTTGCAGGTTTTGCAAAATCGGTGGTACCTATAGCTGGCACATTCGCTAACCTTGGTTTTGTGCTAGTTCCTTATTATTGTAAAGATAACCAAACGAATATTTAAATGTGGTTGGAATGGCTGGAGTAGCTGAAGTAGTTGGAGTTGGTTGGAGTTACTGGAGTGGTTGGAGTAACTGGAGTGGTTGGAGTAACTGGAGTGGTTGGAGTAACTGGAGTGGTTGGAGTAGCTGGAGTGGTTGGAGTGGCTGGAGTGGCTGGAGTGGCTGGAGTGGCTGGAGTGGTTGGAGTAACTGGAGTAACTGGAGTGGTTGGAGTAGCTGGAGTTGGTTGGAGTAGCTGGAGTGGTTGTAGTGACTGGAGTGACTGAAGTGGTTGGAGTAGCTGAAGTGGTTGTAGTGACTGGAGTGGTTGAAGTGGTTGAAGTGGTTGGAGTAGCTGGAGTAGTTGAAGTGGCTGGAGTGGCTGAAGTGGTTGGAGTGGCTGGAATGGCTGGAGTAGCTGGAGTGGCTGAAGTAGTTGGAGTCCCGCCCACGCTGTGAGTTTTTGCTTCATGACGTTTGTTTCGCCTAATTCCTGCAAATATGCATCCTTTTTGGCTTGGGAATAGGCATATTGGCGAAAAACCTGCAAATATGCATCCTTTCGAGACCTTTTTTCGTTTTTAGGATGGAAAAGCTTAAAAAGCCTGCATAAGGTCAATATAATCAACTCCGAGATTGAACAGACTGGCATCCACAGACTTTTTGATAAATGCCGGGTCTCCCTTTGGTCCTTGCGTATGCGTTATTCCGAATTTGGTTGCAAGTATCGCCTTATCCCGCGGATCTTCGAGTGCACGTCCAACCAGCTTCTCGTTGCCTCCGAATCGCTGCAATGTCAGCGTTTATGTACGATGAAATCAAGGATTGCTAAAAAGAGGGAATTGATTAGTGCGCCATGAATAATTAAGTAACAGAAGCATTGAAAAGAGGAATAAACATGGAGCATATACATGGTTCTTATGATGTGGCGCTAGTCATTTTTTCTTATATAGTTGCCGTAGTAGCATCCTATACGGTTCTTGATTTAGTCGGGAAAATAAGCAGCTCCAAAGGGGGATACCGATGGTTATGGCAGCTTTTTGGGGCGATAGCGATGGGAATGGGCATATGGTCGATGCATTTTGTCGGCATGCTTGCCTTTTCATTAAGCGTCCCGGTTGCTTATAATTTGTTAACGGTCATACAATCCGTCATTGTGGCTATTGCAGCTTCGTTCATTGCCTTATTTGTGGTGGGTCGAAGCGAGCTGAAGTTGAGCCAACTGCTGTTAGCTGGCGTACTGCTGGCTGCCGGTATTTCTGCGATGCATTATATTGGCATGGCAGCGATGCAGATTGATATATCATATCGTCCATTATATTTTAATTTATCCATTCTAATTGCTATCGTCGCCTCTATAGCGGCATTATGGCTATCTTTTTACTTCCGAAAAGGGACTGGCTCCCGAAAAGTTTGGGAGAAGCTGGGCAGTGGATTCATCATGGGGGCTGCTATTGTTGGCATGCATTACACAGGAATGGTCGCAGCTGAATTTCACTTGGGAGTGAAATCTACCTTAACGACAGGGATGATACTGGATCAGAAATTTCTGGCCTATTTTATCACAGGCGGAACGCTGCTTACCTTAGGGTTGTCCTTATTTGGGATTTTCATTTCAAATCGTTTGACGCGCAAGGACTTTGAGCTTATGGAGAATGAAAAGTGGTACAGATCCTTGTTCGAGAACAATCAGGATGGCATCCTCACGGTGGACCTCGACTATCGAATTAAAGGCTCCAACCCAGCGGTATCTAGACTAACCGGATTACCCAGGGATTGGTTTCACCATCAAACCGTTGATAAGCTTTATCCCATTATTGTGATGGAAGAGCAAGAGCGTACCAGAAATTTCTTCATCAGCTCGCTAGGTGGGGAATTGCAGAGGTATGAAACCGTCATTATTCATCAAAATGGAGATAGAGTGAATCTAAGCGTGATTAACGTGCCCGTCATACTTGAGGGAAAAGTTGTAGGAAGCAATATCATTGTGCGGGACATTACGTCAGAAAAATTAGCCATGGATCGTATCGAATATCAGGCTTACCACGATGAATTAACTGGGATGCCGAACAGGCGGATGTTCAACGAGGTTCTTGCTCAAAAGATTGTTAGCCAACCGAAACAGTTTGCGGTTATGGTTATGGATATTGATCGTTTTAAAATGATAAATGATTCGCTGGGCCATACGTATGGCGATCTATTTTTACAGGAGATGAGTGAGCGAATCCGCACGTGTATAAGTGATTTCCAAGTCACACTTGCAAGAATTGGCGGCGACGAGTTTACGCTTTTATATGAAAATGAAAGTATAGAAGAGATTTCCGAATTGGCGGAACGCATTATTCAGGTTATCGCGCTTCCATATCGACTCAAGGAAAATGATTTCTACGTCACTGCGAGCATCGGAATCGCCCTATATCCGCTTGATGGCGAAGATGCCGTTCAACTGCTTAAGCATGCGGACACCGCGATGTATGAGGTTAAGAAAAATGGTAAAAATGGCTTCCAATTTTACAGCCAGGAATTAAACAATCACTTACAAGAAAGAATTGAATTAGAAAATGATTTGAGGAAAGCCATTCCTCATAATGAATTGTTTCTGTATTATCAACCGCAAATCCGTGCAGGCGACAGTCAAATGATAGGCGTTGAAGCGCTGGTACGCTGGGGACATCCAACGAAAGGGACCTTATCTCCAGGCCTTTTCATCCCGATTGCCGAGGAGACGGGGTTGATTTATGAAATGGGGACATGGGTACTCCGTGAAGCTTGCCGGCAAATGAAAGAGTGGCATAACGCGGGAGGACCGCTTATTCCGGTTTCTGTCAATCTTTCGTCCCAGCAATTCCATCAATCTAATTTAATTGAACAAATCAAAGCCATTCTAGAGGAAACCGGACTGGAACCCCAATATTTGGAGCTGGAAATAACGGAAAGTATGATGATGGACCCAACGATATCAAGTCCCATATTGAATCAATTAACGGAGTACGGGGTGCGAATCAGTTTGGATGATTTCGGGACAGGGTACAGTTCTCTTAGTTATTTGAAGCTGCTTCCGATCCACAAGCTGAAGATTGATCGCTCTTTTATTCGAGATATTACGGAAAATGAGAATGATAAAGCCATTGTTTCTACGATCATCTCCATGGCGCAGTTTTTGAATATGGATGTGATTGCGGAAGGCATCGAAACGAAGGAACAGCTTGAAATTCTAATGGAGAATGATTGCAAGAAGATACAAGGTTATTATTTTAGCCGACCGCTGCCTGCCGATGAAGTGGAGAATGTGTTTTTTGCTCCGATGCGAATTGTTGGCGAGAAGGTGCGCAAATGAGCTGAGTTCAACTAATATTGTACCGCCGAGAGAGGGAACTATGTTCCCTTATTCGTGCTCAAACGAGCCATTAGGCTAGTCAAGCGGAACTACGGTACGCTATTTTGTCTGATTTGCTGGAATTTCCCCCTGGAGAGGTGAAATAGGGGATCATACTTCCCTTTCAGCTGCAAATAGGCGATTTTGAGTCAAATAGAGGAACATAGTTCCTTTTGGTGAGTAGGGTTCTGAGATTTTCAAAGAAAAGTAAAGTTTGAGGGTTTGAAACCCCAAAAAAAAGGAGTCATTTGTGCATGTTAACTAACTGAGAAATCGTGCACTCATACGCGGAAAGTCCTTCGGTAAATCGAAGGGCTTATTTGCATATGCTGCGAGAAAACACGGCTGAAGTAGAAAGCATTCTGGAAGCCGCATTGCTCTGCGATGGCATCCAGTGTATCTGTGGATTCAATCAGCAGCAATCTAGCTCGGGCCAGCCTGACCTTCGTGACGTATTTGACGGGCGACATGCCAAAAGCGGCTTGAAACCGCCTTGTAAGCTGGGAAGCCCCGATTCGGAGCGTATCTGCTAGTTGCTGCAATGACAGATCAGGCTCAAAAGCCTGCTTTTCAATAAAGGCTGCAGCCTGATTCATCAAGGGGTCAATTTTGCCTGATGTGTCGCGTTTGGCAGCATTAAATTCACGATTGGCTATGTAAATTAAGTCCTCCAGAAGATGTTGAACCTCTTCAGTCTGAGTATCTCCTGCGTTATCTTCCTCCTGCCAGTTCTGCAAATACCGATAGGTTGAGCTAAGTCTGCCAACATCTGCAATGCGTATTTTGCTGGGAAGTGTCCAATTGCCCTCATGCGAGAATTCGGCAAAGTGAAAGGTGACGGGTTCCAAAGCTCGCCGCTTCAGCGTGCATCCAGGTGGACAAAAAACCAACTCGCCAAACTCTGCTGTTTGCTCCCCTTGATCGGTGCCTTCCACAGAAAAGGTGAACCTGCCGGATTCGGCAGCGAGCATGCACCAGCCTCCGTAGGTATCTTCTGCGAGAGAAAACTGTTCTCTCTGTTTACCATAATAGTAGCGCATGAACTTGATTTTCCAACTCACGAATTGACCCCCACTTCGATGCAAAAAAGTATATGAAATAGTATAACTTACTGCATGGATAAAGGGAATATTCAGCTTTATTATTAGCTTATAAGCAAGCTGATCACTTAAGTGAATTAACAAAAAAACAAATGAGAGGCGGAAATAATGATGAAAAAGACAGCATTGAACATTTTAACAGAAGAGCAATTACAGACCTATAACGAACAGGGGTATCTCGTGCTAAGAGGCGTTTTCTCAGAGCAGGAAGCGAAGGTGATTCAAACGGAATGCGACCAACTGCTTACGCTTAGTGACTATACGGATAAATACAATATCCGTGCGGGACATAAGGGCTACGCGGATGGGCGTGTTGCCATTGAGCGTCTGGATCCCGTGCATGATATTTCGGCTGTTTTCGCTGATTTAGTGAAAGATGAGCGTATTTTATCTCCACTGAGAGATATTTATTTGGATGAGCCGACGCTATTCAAAGATAAGCTGATCTTTAAGCTGCCAGGCTCAAATGGCTATGCCATGCATCAGGATGCAGCGTGGTGGCAAGGTTTCCCAATCGAAGGTTTGATTTCTGTCATGGTAGCCATTGATGGGGCAACTACGGTTAACGGAGGGCTGGAGTTGTTCCCAGGCTATCACGAAAGACTGCGTTCCACGGCGGGAGAACTGCGGAATATGAATGCGGAAGAAATTGCAGAAATCGATTTGACAACCGGTACAATTGTGGAAACGAATCCGGGGGATATCATTATATTCCACTCGTTTACTCCCCATCAAAGCGGAGCGAATGTGTCGGATGTCAGCCGGAAACAGCTGTACTTGACCTATTCCCCAAGCAAAAATGGCGATTTGTACAAAGCCCATTATCAGCATTACCAACGTTATAGTTTGAAAGGCAAAGAAACGGATGGCTTTTATTTGTTGTAGATGATGTAGATGATTATAGGATGAAAGATGAGCCTTCAATACTACGCGTTTCGTGGTGTTGAAGGTTTTTTGCAGCGAGAGGTAGATTTTACTTCAATTATCGTTTAAAATGAATATAATGAAACTTGATTTCATACAATGAAACTAAGAGGTGATGCGATGACTTATTCGTTCATTGGTTTAGATCACGTTCAATTGGCTGCTCCTGAAGGCTGCGAGGAGCAGGCGAGAAGTTTCTTCGTTGATTTGCTAGGCTGGCAGGAGATCCCGAAGCCTGAGTTGCTGCAAGCGCGTGGCGGCATTTGGGTGCAGTGCGGTGCACATCAGGTGCATATTGGCGTTCAGAAGGATTTTGCTGCCGCGACCAAAGCACATCCCGCTTTTCGAGTTCAACATCTCGATAAATTAAGGGAATACTTGATTCGATCGGATATTTCAGTTATGGATGATGAGGCGCGTTGTGATGAAGGGGTTCGGCGTTTTTATATGCATGATCCATTCGGGAATCGGTTAGAATTTCTAGAACAGCTTGATAAATAGATGAAAGCGGAGCGTGATTGAGTATGGATAATAAAAAAAGGTTCTCCAATCGTGTTGATGCATATGTGAAATATCGTCCGACGTATCCAACGGGAATGCTTGATTATTTGTACAGTGCAGTTGGACTAAGTTCGGAAAGCACTGTAGCTGACGTTGGAGCTGGAACGGGCATTTTCTCCGGTCTGCTTCTGGAACGGGGAAGCAATGTCATAGCTGTCGAGCCGAATGAGGCGATGCGGGCAGCTGCTGAACAGAAGCTGGATACCGAAGCGAAATTTCAGGCGGTTGGTGGCGCAGCGGAAGCGACAGGCTTATCTGATCAATCCGTCGATTTTATCGTATGTGCGCAATCTTTTCATTGGTTTGATCGAGCCGCGACACAAGCGGAGTTTAGGAGAATTTTAAAACCTGGGGGCAAGGTAGTCCTCATCTGGAACTCGCGTCTAACAGAGGGGACCCCGTTTCTGGAGGCGTATGAACAACTGCTTCTTACATTTGGTACGGATTATGAGCAAGTGAAGCATAAGAACATATCTGCTGACAGTTTGGCGCAATTTTTTAAACAAGGCGGTATGAAGCAAGCACAATTTACCATGGGCCAGGAGCTTGATTTGGAGGCATTGAAGGGTCGATTGCTGTCGTCCTCCTACAGCCCTTTGCCTGGGCATGCGAATTATGAGCCGATGATCGCCGAGATCGAAGCGATTTTCGATAGGACCCAGCAGGAGGGCGTTGTTCATTTTGATTATGAGACGCTAGTTTATTGGGGCGAGGTTTAGAGGAAAGCAATTGCGGCTGTCTTGTAGTATTAACTACAGGTACAGCCTTTTTTTCGTTCCATTTGGCTTTGATCTGGACGGCAATTATTGATTTGCGGATGATAATTCTGGTGATCCCGATGTCGCTAAGGCATATTGCTTAAATAAGGACAAGTCGTTATGATAAGAAAAATAGAAATCAGACATGGACGGAGGAGGAAGCTTAGTGGCTCAGTGGAGTAACCGCATACATGCATTGGAGCTGAAAACAAAGCTGACGTTTGTACATAGTAAAGGGGTTGTAAGTCATTATGCTGCAAAGATTGAAGGGAGTTTGGCTGTTTAATGTTAGGGCAGACGTACTCGCTGGTTTGACCGCTACACTGGCACTTATTCCAGATTCTATCGCGTTTTCATTTATTGCTGGCGTGAACCCAATGGTTGGTGTTTATGCGTCAGTCTGCATGCTCATTGTGCTCTCGGTCTTCGGGGCTAGGCCTGCCATGCTGTCTGCTGCTGCCGGCTCCATGGCCGTACTCATGACCTCACTTGTCCTTAACCATGGCGTTGAGTATTTATTCGCGGCGACTTTGCTAACGGGTATTTTGCAATGGCTAATGGGCGTGTTGAAAATGGGGAGATGGATGAATTACGTGCCGCACGCGGTCGTTATAGGTTTTATTAACGCATTAGCTATCCTGATTTTCCTATCCCAGTTAAAATATTTCCATGGGGAGTCGTGGTGGATGGGACTTATCGTTGTTGGTACTTTAGCCATTATTTATTTATGGCCCAAAGTGACTAAAGCGATTCCTTCTCCGCTTATTGCCGTAACGGCAATGACCGTTTTGACGCTGTTTCTCGGTGGAGCCATGACAACGGTTGGGGACATTGCCCCTTTGACTGCGGCGTGGCCGACTCTGCATATTCCCCAAGTAGCATGGAATTTGCAGACGTTGTTTATCATTTTGCCATACTCATTGTCACTCGCTATTGTTGGGTACTTCGAAACACTGCTGACCCAAAACTTAATAGATGAACGGACGGGAACAGTGACAAGCAAGGAAAAGGAAATGAAAGGCCAAGGCATAGCGAATTTCGTGTCGGGCTGGTTTGGCGGAATGGCGGGCTGCGCGCTTGTTGCCGAATCAGTCATTAATACGAAGCTCGGCGGACGAGGCCGATTATCCAATTTGGCCGCAGGGGTTGGTTTACTGCTGCTTATCGTAGCGTTCGGGAAAGTAGTCGCTTTGATTCCTATGGCTGCATTGATCGGTGTCATGCTCATGGTTTGCTACGAAATTTTTGATTGGAAATATGTCTGGGCCATGCGCCGCAAGCCTAAGAGCGATGGGGTGATTATGGTGATGACCGCAGCCGTGTCCGTGGTCACGCGTGATCTGGCCAAAGGTGTTGCCGTTGGTGTTGCCATTCACCTGATTATGCTCCTGTATCGATCACGAAAGCCGGCAAATGCTGTGTAGTGCGAATCTTGCAAGCAGTACAGCGTTTGCGATATGTTTAATGAATTACGAATAAATCAAATGGAGGGACCGATGAATATTCAACTTGAAACAGCATTGTGTCACCAATTCGGCATTCGGTATCCGATCTTTCTGGCAGGAATGGCAGGTGGACCTTCGACAGTTAAGTTGACGAGCGGCGTATCCAATGCGGGTGGACTTGGGACTTTGGGAGCGGCGTATATGGAACCAAACGCGATTCGTAAAGCGATTCAGGAGATACGGATGCAAACCGCAGCGCCTTTTGGTGTTAATCTATTTGCGATTCGGACCAGCGATGATCAAAAGAGATTGGCGGAAGCGCTGCGTGTATTGAATCCAATAAGGGAAGCCGTTGGATTATCGGCTGCTGATTTTAGGGAAATAACGTCGCCGGACCTGTTTGAAGAGCAGATTGCTGTCCTGCTGGAGGAGAAGGTCCCTGTAATCAGCACGGCTTTTGGCGTACTGCCGGAAGCTTATATGAAGCAGGCAAAGTTGGCCGGCCTTCTCGTGGTTGCGATGGTGACGACGGTTCAAGAAGCGTTGCTGGCGCAAGAAGCGGGATGTGATGCGGTAGTTGCCCAAGGAACAGAAGCCGGAGGGCATCGCGGCACATTTGATATAACGGCTCATCCGATGGGAGCGAACATTGGCACGATGGCGTTAGTCCCCCAAATGGTGGACAAACTGAGCATTCCGGTAATTGCCGCCGGAGGCATTATGGATGGCAGAGGGCTTGTTGCCGCGTTGGCACTTGGTGCCCAAGGCGTTCAGATGGGTACGCGCTTCTTAACGGCAGTAGAATCTGGTGCCCACACCGCGTACAAACGTGCTTTGCTCGAAAGCACCGAAGAAAGCACCGTGTTGACGAAAGGGTTCTCAGGTCGTCCGGCCCGCGGGATTAAGAATACATTTATCCGGCAATGGGAAGCAAGCGGTATAGATCCACTCCCATTCCCGACGCAAAATACGCTGACACGCGAAATCCGAAATGCTGCCGCTACCGCGCAGAATGCCGAGTATATGTCATTGTGGGCGGGACAGGGTACTCGACTGCTGACCTCAGAGCAATCGGCGGAAGACATCGTTGCACAGACGGTTCAAGAAGCTAGAGCCATTTTGGCTTAATAAAAAAACGATGGCATCCAGATGTTTGATCTGGCTCCATCGTTTTTTCGTTGATCTAGCGATTCTTAGAATTTATCAAAACTCACAAATTCTCCGACCGGTTTACGGTAGCCGCGAGGTCTGCGTTTCTCTGTATCTTCCTTCCCAAGAGCGACTAACAGTACAGGCACATAATTAGCTGGAATGTTCAGCGCTTGCGTTAGCATTCCTGCGTCGAAGCCAATCATCGGGCAGGTATCCCACCCTTTATCTTTGGCAGCGAGCATGAAGAGTTGAGCGGAGAGGCTGGCATTCCGTATAGCTTCATCGCGCATGAAGCCTTCGCCGCGCTCTTGATAAAACTGAGTGACGGATTCCACGGTCATATCGTATTCCTGTTTGCTGAATACACCAAGTTGAAGGAAACCCTCGTTGATTTTGGCAACATCTTGATAGGCATCGAGACTGCCTAATACGACAATGACAGCCGAAGCTGATTGGACCTTGTACTGTTTGTATGCAGCGTTGTAGACGGCATCTTTGACAGCAGGATCTTTTACCACGATGTAATGGGAATGCTGGAGGTTAAAAGCTGACGGGGCAAACTTGACGGTATTGAATATGTCATTTAAATCTTCATTCGGAATTTCGATATTCGGAATAAATTTATTGGCTGACCGACGTTCTTTCACGATGGATATAAAATCATTCATAGGTACACACTCCAATTATGTCTTAAATTTAAGATTCTTTATTATGAGATAATCATAAGCTTTATTTGGGTAAATGTCAATCATTGTCGTTTTTCGGATACGACATTTACTCGCCTATATAACGAGATCCTTATTGACAGATTTATGATCACATTTTATATTAGTTGTACATACAAAATACGAAATAGGAACGTTCAACTTTGCATATACTATTTAGCAGATAGGAGAGACGATCATGGATGAAGACTTCCTGCAAAATTGCTTGTTTTTTACTACAAATAGATTAAGTCGTGCCATTACAAAAATGGCTGAAGAAGAATTTGCCCCAACCGGATTGACGCCGATGTACGGCTATTTAATTCGACTAGTGAATAACACGCCTGGCATTTCCCAGAAGGAATTAGCGGAAAAGCTGTATATTGCTGCGTCCACATTGACAAGATTTATCGATAAATTGGAAGGCAAACAATTGGTTGAACGCCAAGTATCTGGCAAAACAGTGCTCGTGTATCCCACTCCCAAAGGCACAGCGCTATTAGATGAAATTCGCAAAGCTTCCAAAAGGTTAAAAGAACGCTACAGTGAAGTGTTGGGAGATGAGCGTGCAGTTAATCTTTCAAACCATCTTGTTGTGACGAGTGAGGAATTGGAACAATAATTTTTTTGTTTTATTTTGTATGTACAACTAAAATTGGGAGTGTGTTCTCGTGAATCAACTGAATTCTGGTGCTAAGTCATCCCCTTTATTTTATGGATGGATTGTTGTGCTGATTACCTTCGTCACATTGCTTGTCGCTGCGGGAATTAGGGCAATGCCAAGTATATTGATGCTTCCCTTCGAGAAAGAGTTCGGTTGGACGCGAGGCGGGATATCCGGCGTTATCTCAGTCGGTATATTCTTATATGGCTTGGTTGGCCCATTTTCAGCGGCGTTATTAGTCAAATTCGGCATTCGAAGAATCATGCTCATTTCCTTGTCTGTTCTAGCGTTAAGTTTGTCTGTCACGCCCTGGATGACGCACTTATGGCAGTTTCAAATTCTCTGGGGCTTAGTGGCGGGGCTTGGGACTGGGATGATGGCGAATGTGCTAGGTGTCACGGTTTCCAATCAATGGTTCGTGAAGCGAAAAGGATTAGTCGTGGGTATGCTGACTGCGAGCGCGGCGACGGGGCAGCTGCTGTTCCTGCCGCTTCTCGCCAAAATTATTGTAGATATCGGCTGGCGTTTTGCCATTTATACAACGGTAGCTGTCATTGTAGTACTCATAGGCATTGTAGCAATTTGGATGCGAAATCATCCCTATGATTTGGGAGTTGCCGCATATGGGGCAGATGAGGTCGTAAAGCCGGACGCTTTTAAAGGAAGCATCTTTTTAACGCCTATCAAAACCTTGTTCTCTGCCTTGAAAAACAAAACATTCTTGCTGCTGGCAGGTACCTTTTTCTTCTGCGGTTTCTCGACCAATGGTTTAATCGGCACCCACCTGATTCCGGCTTGCGGCGATCATGGCATTCCCGAAATTATGGCGGCAGGCTTGCTAGCATTAATGGGACTGTTTGATTTAATTGGCACGACGCTTTCCGGTTGGTTATCAGACCGATTCGACAATCGCTGGCTGCTATTCTGGTACTATGGGTTACGTGGACTTTCTTTGTTGTTCCTGCCTTTTGCTTTGGATGCAGGTCCAAGCTCATTGTTGATATTCTCGGTTTTCTACGGTTTGGATTGGATCGCAACGGTGCCGCCTACGGTTAAGCTTGCCTCTGTTGAGTTCGGCAGAGAGAAAGCCGGCATGATCTTTGGCTGGGTTGTCGTCGCCCACCAAATCGGCGCTTCCGCAGCAGCATATAGCGGAGGACTTGTCCGGGAATGGCTGGGCAGTTATACGCTTCCGTTCCTCGGAGCCGGATTCATTTGTTTAATTGCCGCTTTGATGGCGGTCCGAATTGCAAGAAAACCCGCAGTTGCTGTTTCATAAGCAGATTAATGATACTCTCAGAAGCAATTGCTTCTGAGGTTTTTTATATGGGGGGAAGAAGATTGCGTCCCAGCGAAGTAAGGGGCTGTCCCTAAGGTCACAAGACCTTGTGGGCAGCCCTTCTTTATTTCGCAAATAAGAGTCTTCATTAGCTCCTATCTATGCAAAAAGGGATGATTCTTCTCGAATAGAAGTCGTTGGAGGCTCTTATTTTGGGGAACGCCAACCACACTTCCAAGCTTTGCAAACAGAAAAAGAAGCTGCTTAGAGGATAAATCTACTTTTGGGACTGCCCAGGAGAAGAGCATCTCATCTGCGATGATTCTATCAAAAGGGCAGCGCAGTTCCCTGCTCAGTACGCAAATAAAACGGTTGCAAAAGAAGTTGTATCCTTTTATGATAGAAGTTAATTAATGATTTTACTTATCGATTAATTATTTTATTAATAAGAGGAGCGAACTTCCCCATGACGAACCGGATTACTGTAAACGCAGATAGGGTTAAAGGTACAATAAATCGCAATATTTATGGTCATTTCTCCGAACATCTCGGGCGTTGTATTTATGAAGGACTGTGGGTAGGAGAAGATTCTCCCATTCCCAATACCAATGGCATTCGCAACGATGTCATAGCGGCATTGAAGAAAATGAAGATCCCCGTGCTCAGATGGCCAGGAGGCTGTTTCGCAGATGAGTATCATTGGAAGGACGGTATCGGTCCGCGTGAACTACGAAAACGGATGATTAATACCCATTGGGGCGGCGTGGTTGAAAATAACCATTTTGGTACGCACGAATTCATGATGCTCTGTGAACTGTTGGAATGTGAGCCTTACATTAATGGCAATGTCGGAAGTGGTACCGTTCAGGAAATGTCAGAGTGGGTGGAGTATATGACTTTCGAAGGTGTGTCCCCCATGGCTGAGCTGCGTGAAGCGAATGGGAGAACTGAGCCATGGAAGGTGAAATACTTCGGTGTCGGCAATGAGAACTGGGGATGCGGAGGCAATATGCGCCCGGAGTATTATGCTGATTTGTACCGCCAATTCCAGACCTATGTCCGAAATTACGGAGATAATCGCATACATAAGATTGCTTGTGGACCTAACGGGGATGACTACCATTGGATGGAAACGTTGATGAAGCAAGCTCATCGGTTTATGGATTCCACAACGCTGCATTATTACACGATCACAGGTGATTCCTGGCAGGAGAAAGGCGCAGCAACGGGTTTTCCCGAAGAACAGTGGTCACGTACCTTGAAGCAAGCCCTTTATATGGAAGAACTGCTTGTAAAACATTCTGCCATCATGGATCAATATGACCCGGAGAAGCGAATCGGCTTGCTCGTCGATGAATGGGGAACTTGGTATGATGTGGAACCGGGAACGAATCCTGGCTTTCTTTATCAACAAAATACAATTCGCGATGCGCTTGTGGCAGCCATTACTTTGAATATGTTCAACCAACACTGTGACCGCGTTCAAATGGCAAATTTGGCCCAGTTGGTGAATGTTCTTCAAGCTGTCATTTTAACGGAAGGCGAGAAGATGCTTCTTACGCCCACGTATCATGTGTTTGACATGTACAAAGTACATCAGGATGCACAACTGCTTGATCTCCACCTAATTTCTCAGGATGTAAAAAATGACAAACAGGTGATCCCGCAAATATCGAGCTCAGCATCAAAAGATGATGAAGGACGCATCCATATCAGCTTGTGCAATCTGGACCATCAGTCGAACGCGGTCGTAGAGATTGAACTTCGAGGCTTGGTTGAAGGCAAAGTGAAGGTTGCTGGAACGATCCTTTCTGCTGACAAGGTTGATGGACACAATACGTTTGAGCATCCCGATCAAGTGGCTCCGGCAGCTTTTACAGCTTTTACGCTGGAGGGTCGCAATTTGCGAGTTGATTTGGTTCCGATGTCTGTTACTGTTTTAGAGCTGACTTCGGAATAAAACGGATGCAGACTGATCGTTCATGCAAGGGATGCCGGGATGACTACAACGTCACAGATGCTCAGATTAGCAGGATACTAGCCGCACCGATGTTTCAAGAGGCGAACTGTGTTCCGGACTCCGTTTATGAGCACAGATTGCGAATATGCAGGGAATGCCCCAAGCTTCATGGCGGCCATACTTGTTCGATGTGTGGTTGTATTGTGCAGGTGACGGCTAAGTTGAAGAACAAGAGCTGTCCTATCGTTGGCTCGAATACGATCGGCTGGCAGAAATATGAGGATTCGTGAATGAGCCGTGAGTTGTGAGTCGTGAGTCGTGGGGCAAAACAACTGGCATGCTCTCTGGTAGACGGCGAATGAGAGGCGGCGCCACGCAGAGATGGAGAAAACCTGCGAAAATGCAGGTTTTCTCCGTGAAGTCGTGCTAAATGAAGGGAATAGCTGCGATTGTGCAGGTATTTTCTTGTTTTTCACCCCAAACGGATAAATCTGACTCCAAAAGATGCACATTTGCAGGCATTTACTACTAAGCGGAATTTTTTTGCATAAAAAGATGCATTATCGCAGGTTTTTGCTTGCAGACATAGACAGATAGCCGCTTTCGCCGTTTGCCATTGAATTGAGTGGCCTTCTTCATTCCGATTTTGAGCAACGGCGGATTAGGATCTTCATTGATACAACCGAGAATACCCATATTGTGGTAGAATAGTTGGGAAAGTTAAGTTGGAATTGGTAGTTTGTAAAAGCTCAGGAGGTTCTCATGAAAAAATGGCTTGCGCTCCTCCTTCTTACTGTATGTTGTTTGATCAGTTACTTCTGGAATGGCACTCCGGACCAAAATCCTTACCTGATCACAGACTACAGCAGACTTCATCCTGTGAAAGTTGCAAGTGTAAAGAAAGGACATGAAGAGGAGCAGTTGGCAGCAATTTTGCAGGAAGCGAAGGAGAAAAATTTGAGCATCTCTATTGCCGGGCAGCGGCATAGTCAGGGTGGGCATACCTTTTACAAAGACAGTATTGTAGTGGACATGACTGCTTATAACCGCGTGCTGTCCTTCGATAAGGAGCATAAGCTCATTAACGTTCAAGCCGGAGCGACTTGGAAAGATGTACAAGATTACATTAATCCGTATGGTTTAGCCGTAAAAACAATGCAATCTCAAAACATATTTACAATCGGGGGCTCATTAAGCGTCAATGCGCATGGCCGTGATATTCGCAATGGTTCACTTATCAAAAGTGTGGAATCGTTCCGTTTGCTTACTGCGGATGGTCAAATCAAACAGGTTAGCCGCTCTGACAATGCCGAGTTGTTTCCGCTCGCAATTGGCGGGTACGGTCTTTTTGGCATCATTCTGGACGTAACGCTCTCATTAACGGACAATGAAATGTATAAAATCGCATTTGATAAAATGGATGCAAGCGAATACTCCACCTATTTTATG
Source organism: Paenibacillus ferrarius (assembly GCF_002027705.1). Taxonomy (GTDB): domain Bacteria; phylum Bacillota; class Bacilli; order Paenibacillales; family NBRC-103111; genus Paenibacillus_E; species Paenibacillus_E ferrarius. Next base: position 202,810 of record NZ_MBTG01000010.1, read on the forward strand.
GAGCAGGTAAAGGCAAATCCCGATATTCACATGCATATTGCGCGGATTTCGGTAGCGCCGGACCACTTTTTGACGGATATGTACGCCATGAATTATGTGGTTGACCGTTCCATTTCTTTGCAGGATCATGATGCTTTGAAAACACGAGAGTCAGGCGTTGAGCTATCCAAGCTATTGTTTAACTTGAACCGAACGTTTGACTGGGGGAAAACGCTGCTTTGGCAGCTGCAAGAGCCTTATTTCGCCAAACAAGCAGGCAAATCTATAACTAGAAATAACGCGATGCGTTCGGAGTCGGCTTTCATGGCGTACGACCAAGCGGGTAGCAATGATTTGCTGCAGGAATATTTTGTGCCCGTACAGGAATTTGCCGGTTTTGTGAATGAGTTTAGGGCGCTGTTGAAGTCAGAAAATTTGAATCTGCTCAATATTACTGTGCGTTATGTAAATCAGGATGAAGAAGCAGAGCTTTCTTATGCCAAAGACGATATGTTTGCGCTAGTCTGTTTGTTTCATGTTCCTTTGTCAGATCAAGGGCAGTCGCAAGTACGTTCGGGTATTCAAAAAGTAATTGATCAAGTTATTCAGCACCGTGGGAGCTATTATTTGCCGTATGCCGCATATCCGAGGATTGATCAGTTTAAAGCTGTCTATCCTGCGCAAGAGGCTTTTTTTCGGAAAAAGGAGCAATACGATCCGAATCATCTATTCATGAACTATTTTTATATGGATTATAAAGGGGAATAGCTGGAAATGGACACCAAATGGCTTATTCGCTCTCAAAGCGTCGTGACTCTAGCGGCTGGCTTGATTTATCCCTATTACTTGCTGTTTCTCAAAAATTTAGGCAACAGCTTCTCGAAATATGGGCTGGCCTTTGCGGTGTTTACTATTAGTTCTGCGGCTGTCTCGCAGTGGCTTGCACCTCGGATTGATCAACAAGGGATCAAGATGCTGACCTGGAGCTCTCTTGGGATGGCAGCTGCGATGCTTATGTTTCCGTGGGTGGAGAGCTACACATGGGTGCTTGCGATACAACTGCTCATGGGAGTTTGCAATGCTATGCAAAAGATGAGCGAGCGCCTGCTTATTGCTGATCACACAAGGGAAGGCCAGCGTGGGGCGATGATTGGAGCTTTTCATTTCTGGACATCTGTGGCCTCCGGATTTGCCGTAGTTCTTGGCGGGTGCATTATTGATTGGCTTACAATCAATGTGCTTTTTTACGCGAGTGCGCTGTTGTATGCATGGAGTGCTTGGTTTACTTTTCAAGCGAGCAAGAGGCAGCTTTTGAATAAATGAAAGGAAGGGCGAGTCTGAAACCTGCGAAAGTGCAGGCTTTTTCAGCAAAATCGGTTGAAAAGTGGGAAAGCATGCGATTATGCAGGTATTTCAAGCATTCTCATCCTGAAGTCAGAAATAGGCCGTAAAAGGATGCACATTTGCAGGCATTTACTGATTTCAGGCTAAATCATGCCCAAAAAGCTGCACAATCGGCAGGTTTATATAGACAGGACCGGTTGTTTGCACCTTTGCCACCTTGGCTTGAAACGATTAGACAGCCCGATATGAATACGATTATAATAGGAATAGTAGTGCCATGTTCAATGGAGCGGAAAACCGAGTTGTCATCAGAGTAGTCTGGTGCACTCGGTTCTTTCTTTGCAATCGTGAATAAGTGGAGGAGGAAGACAGATGAAATATCGTCAACTGGGAAATACGGAGCTGCAAGTTAGTGAGGTCAGTTTTGGCACTTGGGCAATTGGCGGGGGCTGGGGAGATGCGGATGACCATGAGGCATTGAACGGTTTGAGCCGAGCGATGGATGCGGGAGTCAATTTTTTTGATACAGCGGATGTGTATGGCTCCGGTCATGCCGAAGAGCTGCTGGCGAAAGCGACCAAAGGCAAAGAAGACAATATTCATGTAGCCACGAAGTTTTGCCGTGCGGGTGATATTCATGATTTACATACCTATTCAGAGGAGTCTGTCCGTGCCTATTGTGAAAATAGCCTGAAACGATTGCAACGCGAGCGCATTGATCTCTATCAGATTCACTGCCCGCCTCTTGCGATTCTGAAGGATGGTCATGTATTTGAAGTATTGGAGAAGTTACAAGCTGAAGGCAAAATCCGTCATTACGGTGTGAGCGTCGAGACCGTTGAAGAAGGCTTGTTCTGTCTAAATGTGCCGGGTGTGAAGGCGCTTCAAGTTATTTATAACTTGTTTCGCCAGAAACCTACGGAAGCTTTGTTTCCGCAAGCGAAGGCTGCCGGTGTAGGTATTCTTGTGAGATTGCCACTGGCTAGCGGCTTATTGACGGGGAAATTTAATGAAACGAGCACATTTGCGGCTGATGATCATCGTAATTTCAACGCGAACGGCGAGCAGTTTAATGTAGGCGAGACCTTCGCCGGCCTGCCTTTTGCCAAAGGTGTCGAGCTGGCCAGAGAACTGGCTTGGATCGCGGAAGGCCGTGGCAACATGGCGAAGGCTTCCATGCGTTGGATTCTGGACAATCCGAACATCACCTGTGTGATTCCCGGATTTAAGAATGAGCATCAAGTCGAGGATAACCTTGGGACGGCGCAAGCTGCCTCGTTTGCGACAGCTGAGTTGGAACGTCTTCAGCAATTTTATCATAATCAAGTGAAGGATCATATTCGGGGGCCTTACTAGGAGAAACTGTTCAACTAGTGATGAAACGGAACTGTGATCCTCTAAATGGCGATTATCGGTTCTGATTTCATCCAAAGAGAACTAGGATCCTCTATATGGGTTCTTTTAACTCAAATGTAGGGTTAAATGTTAAAATAGCGTACCCTAGTTCCGTTACCTGTGTGAAATACTTGTTTCAGCTCTATTTAACGGATCCTAGTTCCTTTTCATCTTTCATTGCGTGATCTCTCTGGACTTTTCCCCATGTTTTTAAGACGGAACCCCAAGCTTCTTCGGATACATCGGTGATACAGTTGAGGTATTACTTGTATAGCTTATGTAACCCGAAGAGGAGCTGATTTCATGACGATGGAGAAAGTCGCAGAAAAGGTTTGGAAAGAAATGCTGAAGGATCACAGTGGAGAATGGGGAATGGATATCGATCACTGGGATTGGGTGCCTGGGGTAGGTGTGATTGCTTTGCTGTCGTATTATGAGACTACTCAGCAGCATGAAGTACTGGACTATCTTCTGAGCTGGGTTGAGAAGAATAAGAAGAAAGCTTTGGGGAACACGGTCATTAACTCAGTTGCACCTTTTGCCATTTTCCCTAAGCTCTATCGCTTGACGAATGAGCCGTGGTTTCGCAATGAGTCACTCCGGGTAGCGGAGTGGATGGTATCCGAAGCACCACGGACACGCGAACTTGCGTTCGAGCACACGGTAACCGAAAATGCCGAGTTCGCTGAGCAAGTATGGGCGGATACGATCTTTATGGCGGTATTGTTTCTGGCGCGCACCGCAGCGTTGGTAGGCAGCACCAAATATGCGGAAGAAGCGCTGCAGCAAGTGCTCATTCACCTTCGAGTGCTTCAGGATGAGCAGACAGGCGTGTTGTTTCATGGTTGGAACTGCAATTCCGGCGATCATATGTCGGCTGCGCGCTGGACAAGAGCGAATGGCTGGATCGCAGCAGCGGTTCCTTTGATCGTGGAACAGATTTCTCCGCTCATTGCAATCCCAAGTGAGCTGCAGGAACGTTATTCCCGATTGATTGCCGGTCTTCTTTCCTTTCAGCAAGCCGACGGCTTATGGAGCACGGTGATGGATCAACCGGAGTTCTATCACGAAGTATCGGGAAGCGCAGGGATCGGCTACGGGGTATGGAAAGCGATGGATATCGGTTTGATTGAGAATGATGCGCGGTATGATGCCGCTGCCCAGAGGGTCGTGCAAGCCGTGTCTTCCTATATATCGGAGGAGGGAATTGTCGGAGGCGTATCTGGGGGGACACCCGTCATGGAGAGTATCGCGGCATATCAAGAGATTGCCATCTATCCAACGCTATACGGGCAAGGGCTGGTGCTCATGCTGCTGTCCGAGTCGCTAAGAAGGCAAAAGGCAGGAAGTCCTCAAACGCAAAGCTGATTGGCATGTAATGCTTCAAGTCGGAGAAGCTTCCTTAATTAAGATTAGAATCAGGCAACTTGGCATCCGCTGGGTTGCCTAGTTGGCGTTTCACAGCTTCTTTGCGATACTGGTTTGGCGTGAGCGTTGTCCCTTTTTTGAAAACATTAAAAAAGTGAGAGATATCGCCGAAGCCTGTAGCTGCTGTGATTTCGGTTATCGCCAAATCGGTTTCAGCTAGTAACCGCTTCGCTTTATTTAGCCGATACTCCGTTAAAAACTGCTTGATTGTGATCCCGGTTGTCTCTTTGAATAAGTTGAACAATCGGGAGCGGGAAACCGGGAAACGGGCAAGCAGATCATCAATATACAATTCCTCTTGGTGATGCGTGATTAGATAGGAAAGCACATCTCCGACAATTTGCTCATCTTCTGATTTGACAGGACGAATGGCTGTAGGATCACCTTGCAAGCTAAGAAGCAGCAAGAAGAATTCGGAGATCCCTTTCAGAACATTTAATTCAAAATGAGGTTCTTTAAGCCGCAGGGAACGTTCTAATTCGAACATGAGGGTTTGCAGCTGATTGAGCTGTTGAACAGTTAAGAAATAATGACTGGAATCGGGGTGTACTTCCTTCAAGAGTCTTTGAATCGATAAATCGGACGGATGGCATATCGTGTGAAGCTTGTCGAGATAAGATTCATCTATGGAAAGCACATAACGATGGAATTCTTTGTTAAGGACATGAAAAGGACGATGAATGACATTCGGATGCACAACCGTTAAAGTGCCGGCATGCAAGGGATACAAGATGTCTCCTACAATATAGGAACCTGATCCTTGGAAGACAAAATAAAATTCATACCCGTTATGAGAATGAAGAAGCTGCATATCCAAAGGGACTGTGCGAAGTTCGCAATGAACAGGATAAGCGGCGAGAAAATGATTCGTATAAGTGTCAATGGCATAGGCTGGAACAGATTCAAGCTTAGTTCGATCCACGATAATCACCTCCATGATGGCTAGTCTTTCTCATCATTTGCTCTTTACTATACGAGATTATATATTGGAATGACAAGCGGAAACCCATTATTTCCCGAGAAATAAACAAGTAGATGTATGCGATTGCAAATGAGAGCTTCCATCTTTACACAAGGAAAAAGCGGTGTTAAGATTAAATCATACACGATACATAGTATATGATGATAGAAAGGGGACTTCAGCATGAATGACTGGAAGCTTTGGTATACAAGATCAGCGAAGGATTGGTCACAGGGGTTGCCGCTGGGGAACGGGAGACTTGGAGCCGTTGTGTATGGGGGGAGTGAACAAGAAGTCTGGCGGTTGTCAGAAGTCACATTTTGGTCAGGTCAGTCGGAACCGATTGAGGGTGATTTCAATAGCAAAGCAGATTTGGAAGAGATGCGACAGCATTTTTTCGCCGGCGACTATCAGCGAGGGGAAGAGCAAGCCAAGCGGTTGCTCCAGCCTAAGAAGCAAAATTTCGGTACGAATTTGCCGATGTGCCACCTCATTTTACATACTTCGCATCAAGGGCAGGATTTTCATCGTGAATTAGATTTAGAAACGGCGATTTTACAGATTTCTTACCAATCCAATGGGATTACCTATCGGCGGGAGACTTTCGCTTCTCATGCGGATGACTTGATCGTTTCACATCTATGGGGCGAGCAGCAAGGCTCTCTTTCTTTTACGCTTGGTGTCGAAGGGTTGACGGAGCGGTTTACAAGGGAGACAGCCTCTGGCGATTCGTTGATTATCAAAGCTCATGCGACTGAAACGATGCACAGCAACGGCGAATGCGGTGTACACAGCTATGGGATATTCAAAGTAGTCGCATATGGGGGTACCGTGAGCATGAATGGCGGCCAAATCGAAGTCACTGATGCAGATGAAGCTTTCATTTACGTGACAGTCAATACCGACTATCGGAAAAGCGATGCGCAATGGCTCCACGAATCAGATCGTCAACTGGAGCAAGCTATGGCACAAGGCTATGCACAGCTTAAGGCTAATCACCTATCCGATTACAAACAGCTGTATGATCGGGTGAGCATAGATTTGGGTCATTCTGAAGCCAGTCTGCTTCCAACGGATGAGAGAATCCGTTTATTCCGCAAAGATCAGGTAGATGACCCGCAATTGTATGCGCTTTTTTATCAATATGGGCGGTATTTGATGATTGCCGGCTCACGTGCCAATTCTCCGCTGCCATTGAACTTACAGGGCATTTGGAACGACGGCGAGGCAAACCGCATGCAGTGGAGCTGCGATTATCATCTGGATATTAATACGCAAATGAATTATTTTCCGACGGAAGCGAGCAATTTGGCAGAGTGTCATCTTCCTTTAGTGTCTTATATTGAACAATTGGCGGCGGCAGGCAGAAGATCTGCCCAGCAGTTTTATGGATGTGAAGGCTGGGTTGCTCATGTGTTCTCCAATGCATGGGGGTTTACGGCGCCAGGCTGGGAGACCTCATGGGGACTGAATGTGACAGGCGGCTTATGGATTGCAGCGCAAATACGCGAGCACTACGAATACAGCTTGGATCAGGAGTTTCTATTGAATCGGGCTTATCCGGTCATGAAGGAAGCGGCAGCCTTTTTCCTGGATTATATGACTGTACATCCGGCCTTTGGTTGGCTTGTAACGGGACCCTCTAATTCGCCGGAGAACAGCTTTTATATTCATGGTCATGAGCATCAGTTGTCGATGGGGCCAACGCTTGATCAAGTGCTGGTTCGAGATTTATTCGTTTTTTGTTTGGAGGCTTCCAAACGGCTGGGAGTGGATCTTGCTTGGCAGGAAAAGCTGAACAAAGCAATCGCCAAGCTGCCGCCGCTGCAAATCGGCAAGCAGGGACAATTGCAAGAATGGCTTGAGGATTATGAGGAAGCCCAACCGGATCACCGGCATCTGTCACATTTGGTTAGTTTGTTCCCAAGCCACCAAGTAACCGTACAAGATACACCTGCATTAAGCGAAGCGGCACGAACAACCCTTCGCAATCGGATGTCGCGTAAGGAGCTGGAAGATGTTGAATTCACAGTTGCCGCTTTTGCAGCCAGCTTCTCGCGATTGCAGGATGGAGAGAACGCCTATAAACATTTGACGCATTTGATTGGCGAGCTTTGTTTCGATAATTTGTTAACCTACTCCAAGCCGGGCATCGCTGGGGCGGAGAAACAAATATTTGTAGTAGACGGTAATTTTGGAGGCACGGCGGCGATTGCGGATATGCTGCTGCAATGCCGGTTAGGACAGATTACGCTTCTTCCTGCACTGCCCCTGAGCTGGTCTACAGGAAAAGTGACAGGCTTGCGTGCCAAAGGGCATATCGAAGTCGATATAACTTGGGAAAACGGTGAGTTAAGCGACGCTTGGATAAAAGCGTACTCCTCCGGACGCACCATTTTATTTTATGGAAATCAGAGCTTAGCACTTGAACTGAAGCCAGGCGCAGTCTACAAACTTAATAACAAGCTGCAAATAACGGAGCAGAAATAAGGAAATTTGTATGCTCTGCACCCCAATTGTACCTAGGCGGCATGAACCAAAGTCGATATAATCAGCGTGTATCAAGTAAGCGCTATCATTATAGAGATATGGTTTGATGCTTCTTGGGTAATTTGGGGAGGTTAAAAAAATGAATACGTTCCATCAGGCAAGTCAGCATGCAATATTATACGATCGTCCAGCTGTTCACTTTTTTGAAGGGGCATTGCTGGGCAATGGAGGATTGGGAGCTGTTGTTACGACACGCCCCGATTCGGTGCTTATTCATTTTGGTCATAACAACGTTTGGGATATAAGAATTGCGGAGCAAAACCAAGATCAACTTGGCACATTTGAGAGCTTATTTGCAAGACTGAAGGAAATCCCTGAGCATTATGATTCATTAAGTGAAGAGAACTGGTACAAAGAGTACGTTGCTATGGCTGCTGAGAACTATAGCTATCCGTATCCGCGCCCAATGCCTTGCGGTTCCTTGCTGCTCGGTTTTGACCAACGCACGACGGAAGTGCTTGGACATACTTTACATATCGACAATGGACGATGCGATATTCATTTTCTAGTTCATGGGGCACCTGCCACGCTCCAAGTATTTGTTGATCAGCAAGCTGATCGCCTATGGGTTGCTATGAAAGAAGAGAGTCTGACCGATTCGATAGCTTCCTTTGTCAATCGACTAAAGCTGATACCTGACCCTTCCACGCCGCAAGAACTTCCCCGCTTTCAATCTATGGTTGATATTTCAAGCAAAGAGGTTGCCTTTCGTCAAACTTTGCCGTACTCCGATAGAGAAGAAGATGCGTCAGCGGATATTTCCCAAGACCGCGCCTTTCGCTTATCCGCGAAGCTCTCCGCCACCATCCCGGTTCAGGAAAGTGATCAGGAGCTGGAGCTGCGGCTCGGGAGTGGAACTGATTTCTTCGTTTGTGTCCAATTGGAAGAAGGACTTGCGTCAACCGTTACCGAATTAGTTAAGCCGATCGATTCACCTACGAAGCAGTCTTGCGAATCCGCTTTTTCGGAATCCGAAAGAAGTTGGCAGGCTTACTGGTCTCGTTCGGGTGTTGCCTTGGAAGATGCGTTTCTGGAGCAAATGTGGTATCGAAATTTATATTTCTTCCACTGCTCAGTGAAAGCGGAAGCGACATGTCCAGGCATTTTTGCCAATTGGAGCTATGGCAGGATCGGTGCGGAGTGGCATGGCGATTACCATATGAATTATAATACACAGCAGCCTTTTTGGGTCGCGTTCTCAAGCAATCATGTGGATAAGCATCTGGCTTACGTGAATATGGTGGACCATGTCCTGCCTATTAGCCAGAAATGGGCCAAAAACTACTATGGGCTTCGAGGTGCCTACTATCCACATTCTGCTTACCCGGTTGAGATGAATGTAATGCCGTATCCAGTGCCTCATTGGGGATGGGAGATATGCGAAACTCCATGGACGGTGCAGAGCCTTTGGTGGCATTATTTATATACGATGGACAAATCGTTCTTGGCTGAACGGGCTTTCAGGCCAATGAAAGAAGCGGTTCTGTTTATGGTGGATTATATGAAACGGCCGGATGCGCACGGCGAATCCTGGGGAGATGACCGCTATCACATTTTCCCGACAGTGGTGCCGGAGCTATACGAGCTAACGCCTGGCTTCAAAAAGAACAGCGACTGCATCGTGGATCTGACTTTAACGAAATTTCTATTTCATGCCTATAAGCAAGCGTGCAGTGAGCTTGAGCGAAGCGAAGATGAGGCGGAACTGCTGGCTGAAGTTGAAGAGGTGTTGCTTAAATTTCCCGACTATCCGGTTGCGCAGTCGCAGCGGGGCAAGGTATTCGTATCTGTTCCAAGCGAGGACCCGGAGGTGGTCTATAATGTCCCTAATGGGGTATCAACGGTATTTCCCGGAGAAGACCATGGCTTGCATTCGGATCCGGAAACGTATGAGATCGCCGTTAATTCCTATCGGAATCACCGCAATGAAGGCGGCAATGATCTTGTCTTTTATCATCTTGCCGGGGCTCGTTTAGGTCAGCTTGATCTAGAACGTTTTAAGCGTCACGTGGCCTACTGCATGCTGCCCAATGGGACCTGTACGGACAAATTGCTGCAATCCGGAGGCAGATACTCCGATACGACAGAGTATGGCTACATGGGAGAAATGGGTGTCTGGTTTGAGAATTTCGCTTTGCCTGCTGTTATTAATGAATGTTTGCTGCAAAGCTATAATGGCATCCTGCGCTTCTTTCCCAACTGGTCGCTGGAGACCCGTGCGGAGTTCTCTACCTTGCGTGCTGTAGGCGGATTTCTTGTTAGTGCAGAGGCGAATCAAGGCGATATCCAGTGGATAGAAATTTATAGTGAAGCAGGCTCGGAGCTTCGCCTTTATAATCCATGGGAACAGGGCGTGAGGTGCTTACGCCAAAGCGGAGAAGAAACAAAATTTGGACACATGATCACGATGCCAACAACACCAGGTGAGCATATTCGCTTCATACGAGCATAGCATTCATTTTGAGCGATACCGCTTAATCATCAAAAGCATTCCGAAACTTCCAAATTGGAAGGGAGAATTGCCGTGCCTAAATATTCACGTATTTTTCGGAGATTTTTGATCTCCTATATTGTTATTTTAATCATTCCGAGCATTGCCGGTTATATGTCCTATCGTACGGCTATTTCGGTTACCCAATCCATCTCCATCGAAAATAAAGTGACGCAGCTGCAAAAGAGTCAAGAGATTTTGGAGCGTCGAATCGCCGAAGTGGAGAGCTTTACAAGACAGCTGGCTCTAAATCAAGATTTAAGCTTATTGTTGAGCGAAAATCTAGTGGATGAGAAAGCAAACGTGTATGGCATCTGGAAAATCACGAGAGACATTAAGGCTTACAGCCAGACCAATGATTTTTTAAAGCATTTTTACATTTATTTAAGAAATTTCAATGTGATCATCACACCGGGAAATGCCTATTTTCGGCCCGAGCATTATTATCAGACCTCGCGTTATGCCAATTTAACATTGGAGGAATGGAAAAGCAGTATTTTAGACAAAACTCATAGAAGTGAGATGCTGCCGCTTAGTCCTTTTATCAATAATGGCGTGCAAACGTCTGTGATTACCTTTATGCAATCGCTCCCATTAGACAGCTTCAATGATACATCGCCCGCTATGGTGGTTACGGTTATCGATGAGCAAACGATCAATGGCGTGCTCTCTGGACTGCGGGACCCAGATGGCGGTTGGACGTATATTAGCGATGCGCAGGGACGTACGCTTAGTTTGCAGGGCATCAAACAGCAGGAGATTGACCAGCTATCCTCGGACAGCCGTTTGGATAAAAAGAAAATGAGTCAATTTTATGCCGATGACCTCGTCATTACGATTCGTTCCGATTCGTCCGGTTGGGTATACCGTGCAGGCATTCCCAGACACAATTTAATGGAGAATGCGAACAAAATTAAATACATCACTTGGTCTGTAACGGGCGTTGCGCTGCTTATTGGGCTCATTGTAGGGTTTCTGTTATCCTATCGCAATACCGCTCCTATCACGAAGCTGCTGGGTGTAATGAAAGAGCAGTTCGGCAAGGATGCGACGCTGGGGCGTAATGAATATGACTTCTTGCAGGGCAACATTTCTCATATTATTACGAACAACAAGCGGCTTGAGTCTGAACTGAATCGCCAGCTTCCCCTCATTCGGGATGCTTTTCTGAAACGGCTTATTGCCGGGGAATTTCAATCCAGAGAAGAGATTATTTCTGCTGCGGCGCAAGCGGATACGGGTTTGAGTATGAATGCCGGCTATACCGGTATTTTGCAAATCAACGGCTATTCAGGCATGGACAGCGTTGAAATTCTGAATGAGCTTAATGCCGCTAGGCTTATTTTGAAGCAATTCCTGCTGGAATCCGGCAGTCCATTGAACGTTCAAATGACAGATGTTGGCTCTGATCGCATAGTAGCCATTTTCACCGCTGTTGAGCAGGATGAACTAGAGGAAATTCGTAAGGAAGACATCGAGGGACTCATGAATACGCTGGCTGAATCAGCCTTTAGTGAATATCGTATTACGATTACAGCAGCAATCAGCGATCCTTTTTCCTCCATTGTGGAGGTCAGCCGTTCCTATGAGCAAGCTAGGCAAGCGTGGGAATACGCCGTTTATATGAATCGAAAAGGGATCGTTTGGTTCAGCGACACTCAGATTGAGAGCAACACCTATTATTATCCTATTGATGTGGAGCTGCGCTTGATCAGTACGATTAGAGCAGGAGACATCCATGAGGCTGAGCGCATCGTTCAATCCATTATTGAACAAAACACGCGTAATCGAGAGCTGTCGATGGAAATGAAGCATCAATTTATCGGCGAATTGAAGGGTACCCTGCTGAAGCTGCTGGATCAGAAAGCGTTGATGGAGTCCCCCCTATTTGAGAAAATCAAAGACCGAATCATTGGTATTCAAACGCAGGATGGAATTGAAATCATTTCCCGAGAAATATCAGACATTATCGTCGCGATGTGTGAGGTTATTTCGAGTAAAAAGAGCGATATCCATATCAAAACCGTGAAACAAATTAACGAGTTTATCGCAGAGATGTATTCGGACCCGGATCTGAATCTATATCGAATCGCTGAAAAAGTAGAACGTCCAGAGAAGTACATCTCCCAGTTGTTTAAAGAAGTAACGGGCACCAATTTATCCGATCATTTGGAAAAAGTAAGGATGGATCACGCAGCTGTTCTGCTAAAACGAAACGAATTCAATGTGGATGAAATCGCCACGCATGTCGGCTACAACAGCTCGCATTCGTTCCGCAGAGCTTTCAAGCGCGTGATGGGCGTTTCGCCTACTTCGTTTAGGCAGTCTGCTGAATAGGGTTGAATGGTTAGAAGTAGATGGATTAGATACTTTTAATTGTAGGATTCTCTGATTTTGGGTTAAGCAGAGAGCAAAAAGATGCATAATTGTAGGGATTTTTCTCAGGGGATCGGGGAAGGTATGGGGCACGGCTTGAGGGTGCTGGATCTCCCTGCTGGATGCTGAAAACCTTTGAAAACCTGCGAAAGTGCAGGAATTTTCAGCGAAATGGCGAGAAAAATGGGAATTCCTGCAAATGTGCAGGAATTTTTCAGTTTTTCAGCCTTTAGTCTGCATAATGCTTCAAAAAGATGCACAATTGCAGGAATTTACTGATTTTGGGTTAAATCAAGTTCAAAAAGATGCATATTTGCAGGAATATTTCGCAAGACGCGGTGAACGGAGGCAGGAGGCACGGCTTAGTGTAGCGGATCTGCCAGCCGGATGCTGAAAACCTTTGAAAACCTGCGAAAGTGCAGGCATTTTCAGCGAAATGGCGAGAAAAATGGGAATTCCTGCAATTGTGCAGGAATTTTTCTGTTTTTTCAGCCTTTAGTCCGCATAATGCTTCAAAAAGATGCACAATTGCAGGAATTTACTGATTTTGGGTTAAATCAGGTGCGAAAAGATGCATAATTGCAGGAATATTGAAAATTAGATGAGGGTGAGACTTTACTTGATGAGAAGCAGCCCTTAAACTGGAACTGGAACTGGAACTGGAACTGGAACTGGAACTGGAACTGGAACTGGAACTGGAAC
>NZ_MBTG01000011.1 GCF_002027705.1 Paenibacillus ferrarius
CACCTCCGGGCGGAGGCCAGGCGCCGTAGAAGCGGCGCAGCAACACAATTTCGCCCAGATGATATGAGTTGTGGGACGCGATATTGCGCAGCAGTCCTGCTCGGGTTTCAACTGGGAAATGTGGAAGTGGTTCGTCCAGTTGTGCCGTTTCTGCAATGGTGACAGCCCGGTCGACCCCATCCAGAAACATCTTGATATCAGTTTGCCAAGACATCTCATCTTGAGGGCTTGTCTCTTCCGGCCAACTTCCCATGACGTTAGCTGGGAGCTGCGGTTTACGTCCTTCCAAATGCTCCAGCATGAATTGCTGCCAGTAATGCATGTGTCTCAACAGTTGATAGATACTATACGGCATGGCTTCATGTACGCGCCCAGCCAGTTCGGCATCAATGTCCGGTAAAGCGCGGGCAATACGAATATGTCCGCGTTCCCCGACCAGCGATTTTACTAGGGCTTGTCCAAATAATTGATTTGCATCCGTCATGCGGAATCATCCTCTCCTATAGGCTTGTTTGAGTTATTCTGTCTCTCAATTACTAATAACGCTGCTGTCCAATCTACAACGTTACTAATACTTTAACAACTAAAGGGTAGGAGTCTCTAGAGGCTCCCCCTTGTACGACTTGATTATCAATGGAGCAGCAAGAAATTCCCGTGCTCGGCTCGCGAAAGTTTTGAGATGATCGGTCTTATTGTGTGAGGCAACTGCGTCGAGGTTTTCCCATATTTCCACCATTGTGTAAGTGCATTCCTTTTCAATGTCCAAATACAGGTTGTAAGCAATATTACCGTTCTCGACTCTGGAAGCGGCAATCAACGCTTTGACTTCCCGTATAAAATCGTCATTTCTGGCCGGATTTACTTGTAAATTGGCATGTAGAATAATCACAGTTGACACATCTCCTCTGAAATTGGCGTGAATTTAATGTTACTTCCAAGTTATAACCTGATCGATAGGCAAACGAACCGATGGGTAACCGTTGTCTACAGCTTTGCCGATCGATATTAGCATGACTGGAACGTAGCGCTCTGGGTCTAGTCCGAAGGCTTCAGCAATCTTGTCCTTTTCATATCCGCCGATTGCGTTGGTGTCATATCCATGGGCACGGGCAACTAACATTAGTTGCATGGATACTAGCCCGCTATCAATTAGCACGGTTTCCCTGTTTACTTCTGGGGTCATTTGTTCATAATACTTGGATATAGCCGCCAATTGCTTTTCTTTTACTTCCTTAGGCATAAACCCGAGTTCCACGGCCTTGCCATAAATCTCTTCTGCATAGTTGATGCTGTTCAAATCACCGAAGATGGCGATAACCGCGGAGGAGGTTTCGACTTGTCTTTGGTTGAAGCGTGAAAGGGGGGCAAGGATAGTTTTGGCTTTGGGGCTTTCAATTATCAGGAAACGCCAAGGTTGCATATTGACGGAAGAAGGAGCCAAGGTAGCCTTTCTAAGAATTTCCGTCATTTCGTCCCGGCTGATTTTAACAGTTGGATCGTATGTTTTAATGGAACGGCGCCCGGCAACAATTTGATTAAAATCGTTTGTGGTTAATGTTGTATTCATTCTTCATTTCTCCCCTTAGTAATATTATTTCGCATGCGTTCAATCATGTGTGAGAAAAGTTTCTGTTCTTCCTCACTAAAACCTTGCAGCAGCTGTGCCATAAAAAGGATCTTTTCTTCTTGGTAAGCAACGATTTCCTGTCGGCCAAGTTCGGTAAGTCTCACCAAGGTGAAGCGATTATCATCTGGATTATTGCGTCGTGTGACAATACCATCCCCCTCAAGCTGTTTCAAATGCCTGGTAATTGCGGCACTATCGATTTGCAATTCTTTTTGTAAAGAGGTCTGATTGATTTCATCAACATGGTAAAGTTTTTGCAATAGCCGAAATCTCGATGGGCTTACACCGGTACAGTGTCCGAATTGAGAGATAAGCTGGATATAGAAGTTTTGAAGTTTATCAATAATGGAATTATCCATTGAATCTTTCAAGCTATCCCTCCTACCTTTAATATTAATTGATATATCAACGATTGATGGGTCAATTATATAAATTGGTTGAACACTTGTCAAGAAGAGTGTTACTGAAACAGATGGAGGGAATGATATCGCATGAAGCAACAGAGAATGTAGGAGGATTTGTTACATTAACATAGGGAAATTTCTACAAGTGGGGAGCGATCAGTTATTAATTTAAAAGGAGAGATTATTCATGGAAGCACTCTATACAGCGATTGTAACAGCCGAGGGCGGTCGCAACGGAAAGGTCACTTCGGTCGACGGAATATTAGAGCTTAATGTGCGCATGCCTAAAGCGCTAGGCGGCACCGGGGAGGAGGGTACGAATCCCGAGCAGCTGTTCGCGGCCGGGTACGCCGCTTGTTTTGACAGCGCGCTGAATTTGGTAGCACGGATGAAAAAAGTCCAGCATTCCGGGACGGACGTGACCGCGCATGTCAGCATCAGCAAAGCTGTCGACGGCGGATTCGAATTAGCCGCCCAGCTGCACGTGAATGTGGACGGAGTCGAGCGGGACCAGGCGGAAGAGCTCGTGAGAGCCGCGCATGGCGTATGTCCGTATTCCAGGGCAACTCGCGGCAATATCGATGTGAAGTTGGTCGTAAACGGACAGCCTATCTAAAAAGCACGCTCTCTTGGGGGCTTGTGTTACGCCCCCGACAAATTCACATCCCAGTTCAATCAGCTTGTATTCGAGCAGGAACGGCATGCGCTTGTCCAGCCCCATTTTTTATTTCCCAACACCAAGGCACATTTTAAAGAAAAATTGAGTCGGATATCACGCTAACGAGGAACGAGAGCATATAGGGCAGGCCGATGATAATTCGACTGTCCTCACTGCTGTTGAATGGCTAAATAAGATATTTGATTTAGTGGCATGACAAACTATACTTTGTCGGGTAACTGCGAACTTTTTTAAATCCTTGAACCAGAACCATTTTTTGTATAATACACTTGAAACGATCATATCGCTTATCAAGTTGAATATGAAAGCAGAAGCCATTACAACAGCGAAATATATTGGCGACTTCAGCGTAGTATCATAAAATTGGATAATCCCCTTTTTATTGGGACATACTTAGGCTGTGAAATGAGCTGAGTTATGGAAAGTAGGAGCGAGTATGCGCTTATTCAACAAAGGGTGGAAGAGGTACTTAAAGACATCTGATGCTACCTCTGTATCTGAAGTTGGAATCCAAATACAACATTCCTCCCTACTGGACGATAATCTTCTTTACTTGACTTCGCTGTATGAAGAGTGCGGCGATATTGTATTCCATTCTTTCGTGCTAGCGAATGGAATCAAGGCGGCTGTTGTGTATGCTCAGGGATTAGCGGACGAAGACTTGTTCCAGCATCAGATCCTCGAGCCTTTGCAGCACATCGAGCTGGGGAAAACGGAATTTCTGTCCCAGCTTGTTGAACAACTCACTGCCAAGGCAGAGCAGTTGACGGAGTGGTCGACCGTTATTGAGAGAATCGGTAGCGGACACCCAATTCTGTGGATAGATGGATCTAGTGCTGCATTTGCCTTCGGGATGACCAAAATCACACAACGAACTGTAGAAGAACCGGTGGCCGAATCAACGATTCGAGGGCCGCGTGAAGGGTTTACTGAATCAATCGGGGTGAACATCCCGCTGATTCGCAGAAGAATTAAAAGCCCAGAGCTTAAAATGATCAACATGACGATAGGGACTTATACGAAAACACAAATAACATTGGCTTACATGAAGAACCTGGCGGATCCCCATCTGGTGGCAGAAATGAAATTGCGAATTGAACGAATTCGCATCCATGGGGTTCTTGAGAGCGAAATGATCGAGGAATGGATTTCCGATAATCCGTACTCACCGTTTCCTCAGGTGTTACCAACCGAGCGTCCGGATGTCGTTTGTGCCAATGTACTAGAAGGACGGCTTGCTGTCTTGATCGATGGGACTCCCTTTGTTTTGATAGCTCCAGTGGGGTTGTTCTCGCTGCTGCAATCAGCAGAGGATTACTACCAGAACGTAATTATGAGTACGTTTATCCGTTTGCTAAGATACGTCTTTTTCATCATATCGGTGCTACTTCCCTCCGCTTACGTTGCTATCACTACCTTCCACCAAGAGATGATACCGAGCGTTCTTTTGCTTAATATATCAAAATCAAGAGAAGAGATCCCGTTCCCTGCCCTTGTTGAGGCATTGATCATGGAAACTACATTTGAAGCACTGAGAGAAGCTGGGGTTCGCCTTCCGAAACAGGTGGGTGCTGCTGTCAGTATCGTTGGCGCCCTCGTAATTGGACAGGCGGCTACTTCTGCGGGTATCGTATCGGCCCCGATGGTTATTGTAGTGGCGATCACTGGGATTGCTTCTTTCATGATCCCTCGGTATACCTTGGGTATTCCTCTTCGATTAATCCGATTTCCTATTATGCTGATGGCAGGAACCCTTGGATTAGTAGGTGTGATCCTCGGTTTTATCGGTATTATTCTGCATCTTTGCAGACTTAGCTCCTTAGGTGTCCCTTATTTAACACCTATTTCACCGACCCGCTTCAAGGAATTTAAAGACTTGCTGTTCCGCGCACCTGTCTGGAAGCAGGAGCATCATCCTCAATTGAGCGGCTACCAAGAGCAGCAGAATGAAACTATAGGTCTGCATGATAAAGGAGAGGATACAACTTGATCCCTCAGAAGATTTCCTCGAAGCAGATGGCTGTGTTTATGTATCCGGCTATTCTGGCCACATCCATTCTCGGTGTACCCAGCATCACGATGAAATTTGCGGGTCATGATATGTGGTTATCCCCAATTTACGCTTCCATTTTTGGTTTTTTGGCAATCCTGATAGCTTTCCGCCTTAATGTGAAATTTCCAGGCCAGTCCCTCATACAATGCAGCACAATTGTATTGGGCAAGGTCGGCGGCAAGATCTTCGGGCTGATTTATATGTTCTATTTGCCCCATTTGTGCGGAATCGTATTAAGAGAATATGGTGAATTTATCTTAAGTACAATTCTTCATCACACGCCCTTATTTGTTGTTATGGGCTCGCTGATGTTGTTCTGTGCCATGAATGTAAAGAGCGGAATTCAGGTTATCGCGCGTAGTAGTCAAATTTTGATCGTTATGGCATGGCTTCTTCTATTTTTTATATTGGTTTTACTCATCCCGGAGATGGATCCGAGCGAGCTGCTGCCTTTTGCTGAGAAGGGCTTAAAACCTTCTATTATTGGAGCGATTGCACCGGCAGCCTGGTTTTCGGAATATATATTTGTTTCTTTTTTTCTTCCCAGCATATCTGATTGTTCGAAGGCGTTCAAAGTTACGCTGTTGTCATTAGTTGTTGTATCAATTACGATGGTTGCCATTAATCTGTCTTGTCTTATGCTCCTCGGGGACTTAACAGATACGTTTGTGTACCCGGTAATGATTGCCGCACGCTATATCAGCTATGCGGATTTTTTCCAGCACATTGAATCCCTAATTGTAGCCATCTGGATTTTCGGTATTTTTGTGAAAGTTTCGTTGTTTTTATATATTCATGCGGTCGCCACGGCACAATGGCTGAACATCAATGATTATCGTCCTCTAGTGTTCCCATTATCTTTTCTCACCGTTGCATACAGCTACTGGGTCGTGTCCAATCAGAGCGAGATGGGCACATTGTTAGGCGCAGGTGGGAACATTTACACACTTACCCTACTGATCGTTCTACCGGGATTGTTATGGGCTGTTGCTGTCATTCGAAAGCAGGGAATAAAGGGGAAGGAAAGTTCCCTATGAGTACAGGGAAAAGGCTCCTCAGTCTTCTGATGCTTCTAGTCTTTGCTGTAGCTGCGGCAGGGTGTTGGGATCGCAGAGAGATCAATGACTTGGCTATCGTTCTAGCTGTTGGTGTAGATCGCAACCCGAATAATAACATATTGCTTTCGGTACAACTCTTTTTCCCAAAGGTGGCCGGGGGTGGTCCTCAAGGCAATACAGGAGGCAGCGGCGGCAATGCTGCAGGACAGACGATCATGATGAGTGCCGAGGGAGTGACCATCGCTGACGCCTTGACCCAACTGCAGCTTAAGCTGTCGCGCTCCTTATTTTGGGGACAAAGCGAGGTGATTATTATCGGGAAAGAAGCTGCAGCGAAGGGAATTCATTCCTATATCGATCTCTTCCTGAGATATATTCAATTTCGTGAGCATGCTTATACCTACATAAGCAAAGATAAAGCTGTCGATCTGATCAAGCTGCAGCCCCCGTTGGAGAGAAGCTCTGCGGAAGTGCTTCGAGAGATGGGTAATTTGAAACTAGGTGCCCAGATTACCCTCAAAGAGCTTGCACAAAAAATAAATGGAGCCTCTCAAGCAGCTATGCTGACCCGTATTCAGATTACTCCATTTGCCACTGCAGTTGATGCTACTCACAATAATATTAAAGTCGCCGGCATTGACATATTTAATAAAGATAAATTTGTAGGAAGCCTGGATGAGCAGGAAAGCTTAGGCATCCTTACGATCTGCAATGAGCTGGAGACGAAAATTTTCTCGTTTCCCCTTACTAAATCTGCAGATTATGTTTCGGTGAATCTGGTTCACTCGAAAACAAAGATTGTTCCTCACATTGATAAAAAAGGAATTTGGAGTATCGAGATGTTTGTTGAGATGAACGGAGAATTAGTGTTAAATACAACCGATCAGCTGAACTTTGACCCCAAATTTGTTCAACAAATCAAACAAGCATGGTCCCACGCGATAAGCAGGGACATCGAAGCCAGTCTATTGCGTGTTCAGAAGCAACTCAAAACGGATGCCTTCGGATTTGCCAACGAATTTTATCGGCATTATCCCAAGCAATTTAACCAAGTCAAGGAACGATGGAATGATCAAGTATTTCCCGAAATACAAGTCAATGCTCACATCAGCACACAAATTAATCGAATTGGCAAATCGACTGTCCCCCAAGGGGGCCCCGAGAGCTATATTCGTAAAAAATAGGAGGCGAGTATGCTTGAATGCATTCCCTGCTCTTGGAATGATTGTATTAGCTTTGGTGATCTACATGATGGAGGCGAGACATGAAAAAAGTGCCAAAGTGAAAGCAGCTATCGGAGGTATCTCCGTTATAGCCATGACCATTGGGATTCTACTTCTGTATTTCCCGGAATTGCCTGGGCCGACCGATTGGGTTTTACCTTTATTCAATCCGTTGAATCGTATGATTGGAACAGAATAGATCAAATGAATAGAAATCGCAAGGACGGGAGCTAAGGTCAGTGGAAGTATTTATACAGAGCCGGTGATTCTAAGGGGAAAACCATTGATTTCATGTTATCTGAAAATCGGGATATGCCGGCAGCTAAGCGCTTCTTTACAAAGGCTTTGACCTCTCCACATACTCAAATCCCACGTGTAATCACCTTGGATAAAAATCCAGCATATCCACCAGCCATACAAGAATTAATAACTGAGAAAGCCTTACCAAAAGAAACCTTGATTAGACAGACAAAGTATCTAAACAACATTGTGGAGCAAGATCACCGGTTCGACTGTCCTCACTGCTGTTGAATGGCTAAATAAGATATTTAATTTAGTGGCATAGACAAACTATACTTTGTCGGGTAACTGCGAACTTTTTTTAAATCCTTGCACCAGAACCCTGAAACTTAATATTTTTGAATATGGGTTGTACGATGAGGAATATGGCTTTGAGCTATATGAGAATAGATCAATAATCAATGAGAATAGGTCATTGTTTTGAAAAAAATGATATCTTATAATTGCTTTAACGAAACGAAATGAAAACGCTATCAACGTAAGGTGCGTCCTCTAATTCATCGATGACCTTTTGCGCTGCAGTAGAGGAGACTGCCATTTCGGCATTCCATATATTTTTATAGATATCGTTATGTGTCAATAAATATGTTGAATATACCATAAAAAAGGGAGCGTTACATGGTGCAAATACAAAAAAACAGCATGACAAGCAGTTCAATTAGAAAATTTCTCTTTATACTTCCTTTTATGATTTTACTTGTTATCTTTGCATATTACCCGCTATATGGTTGGGTTTATGCATTCTTTGACTATACGCCGCCAATTCCGCTGTCCCAATCGCCGTTTGTTGGTCTGAAGTGGTTTCATACCTTGCTCGAAAACCAAGTAAAGATCGATCAAACCCTTCAAATACTTAAGAACACGTTTGGGATGAGTGGCTTGAATCTGCTGTTCTCCTGGCTTCCAATGATTTTTGCCATATTCCTAACTGAGATCAAATCCGTACGTTTCCGGAGGTTTATACAGACGGTAACAACCTTGCCGAACTTCATCAGTTGGGTATTGGTCTATTCACTGGCATTTTCAATGTTCTCTAGTGAAGGTATAGTCAACGGCCTTTTGAAACTACTTGGATTTATCGATTCCCCGATATTACTTCTTCAAAACTCCGACCATGTTTGGATTATGATGTGGATGTGGACGACTTGGAAAACATTGGGCTGGTCAGCCATATTGTATATAGCGGCGATTATGGGGATAGATGATTCTCTATATGAAGCGGCTTATGTAGATGGCGCGACAAGAATGCGCGTGATCTGGCATGTCGTATTGCCGAGTATGGTGCCGACCTATTTTGTTTTGTTGATGCTGCAAATTGCGAGTTTTCTGAATAATGGCTTGGAGCAATATTTCGTATTTCAAAATGCATTTAACAAGGATTCCATACAGGTTTTAGACTTATATGTTTACAACCTTGCAATGGGGGGCGGCAGCTATTCCGTGTCCGTCGCGATCAGTATGCTAAAAAGCTTGATTAGTGTTGTGCTTCTCTTTTCTGTGAACGGACTATCAAAAAGATTAAGGGGAGAGAGTATTGTATGAGTGATACAGCAGCAGGGCTGGCGCCGAATGATAAAGTGCCCGGCAGCCATCTCACCAGAAAAATTAAAGTCCAAGTTAGCCCAACAGACAAAATGATTACTGTTTTAATATATTTCCTGTTTTCCCTGTATGCGCTTATATGTGTCTATCCCTTTTATTCCATCGTTATTAATACGATAAGCGCAAACGATATCAGTGCCAAAGGTGATGTTATCTTTTACCCGATAAATATCCAATTTCATAACTACGTGGATGCGTTTAAAATACCGGGGTTGTGGGATGCAGCCGTTGTATCTGTAGGAAGGACCGTGATTGGAACCACTTTGACGGTAGGGGCTTCCGCCTTCCTGGGATTCATGTTTACCCAGGAGGATATGTGGAGGCGAAAATTATGGTATCGCTATACGGTTTTAACCATGTTTTTTAATGCCGGGGTTATTCCGTGGTATTTGACAATGAGGTCTTTGCATCTGACAAACAATTTTTTGGCCTATATTCTCCCGACAATCGTAGCTCCGTTCTTCATCATTCTTGTAAAGACTTTCGTGGAATCAACGCCGAAGGAATTGCAGCATGCGGCAAGTATCGACGGGGCCGGGACCATGACCCTTTTTTTCAAAATCATGTTGCCCATCTGTAAGCCCATATTGGCTACAGTTGCCATATTCGCTGCAGTGGATCAGTGGAACTCCTTCCAGGACACATTGTTGTTGGTCACGGAGAGCAAGCTTTATAGCTTACAGTTTATTCTATATAACTATATTAATCAGGCAAGTTCCATATCCAGCATGGTAAACCTGCAGAATGCCGGTTCGACAGCTATCGCAAGTCTGGCAACAAAGCAAACCACTACGTCAATTCGAATGACGGTGACCATTATTGTTGTAGCGCCCATTTTGCTGGTTTATCCGATTTTCCAAAGGTTTTTTGTAAAGGGGATTATGATCGGTGCAGTGAAAGGATAACTTGCACTGGTTTAATAAATTGAAAGAATAGGGGGCTTAAGTATGAGTAAATCAAGTAAAGCAGTAAAAAAACCGATGTTGTTATTGTTTGCTAGCCTCTTCATGGTTTCGGTAGCATTGACCGGGTGTGGAGACGAATCTAACAATAAGGCTGCATCAACGGAACCAAGTAAGTCACCAGACTCCGGTACTGAAGCTACATCCAAGGCTAGTACAGCACTAGATCACAGTAAACCGTTGACCATTACCGTTTTTGACAATGCAGCAAATTATCAAGGCGAGCAGAAAGGGTGGTATGGAAAGCTTATTAAGGATAAGTTCAATATCACATTGAACATTCTTGCTCCTCAGGTTGCCGGCGATCAGCTATACAAGACAAGATCGGCAGCAGGAAATTTGGGCGATCTCTTGATCGTCAATAATAATCAGTTGGAAGAATTAATTCCAGCCGGTCTAATTATGGACCTCACGGGTAAGCTCAAAAATACCCAGAACCTGTCCAAATATATGGACAATCATTTCAAACCTTTCAATGCAGCATTCCAAAAAGTAAATCCGGATGGCAAGATTTATGCTTTGCCGACTTTTGAGGCAGATACTTCACCAACGACATACTCGGAGCAGATCCCTTACTCAAGCCCTATAATGCCTTGGGATTATTACAAGGGAGTTGGGGCTCCCAAGCTGAACAATCTGGATGATCTTTTGAATGTGCTGAAACTTATGCATGAGAAATATCCGAAGACGCCGGACGGTAAACCGATAGCTCCGATCACCTTGTGGAAGGACTGGGACAGCAGAGGCACTATGGAAAATGCACGCTGGTTGAGCAATTGGTACGGTTATGAGCAGCCAGAAGGAACCACGACCATCCAGTTGAATGCAAAAGGCGAGATCGTTCCACTCATCGATGACAACAGTATGTACAAGAAAATTCTGCAATTTTATTATAAAGCAAATCAGATGGGTTTGGTTGACCCTGACTCGCCAACCCAGGATTGGAACAAAGTATCGGAAAAGCTGACCAACAAGCAGGTACTCCTTTTGTGGTACTCATGGGAAACAGGGTTCTACAATTCAATTGAAAGAGGTAAAAAGGGTGACGGGAATGTTGCGATCCCGATCGCTGACACGCACATCTTTCAGGCAAGCGATGCCTATTACGGCAATGGAAGAGTATTTGCTATCGGTTCCAAAGCCAATGATCCCGATCGGATCATGGAATTCATGGATTGGCTGGCTTCTCCTGAAGGCCTGCGCTACTATGTGAATGGATTTGAAGGCTTCAACTACGAAAAGACGGCAGACGGTAAATTTAAGCTGACCGAGGTGGGTCAAACCGCATTCCAGAAAAATACACCTGTTCCAGATGAGTACGGAGGCGGCGGATATCAGGACGGACAAAGCAAACTGAACACGATGATCATAAGCGATTTTGCCAAAGATCCAAAGACAGGGGAGTTCTATAACAGCAATTACTGGGCCGCAACAATTGAAGCGAACAAGACAGCGCTAACGACGGATTGGCAGAACACCTATAATGCAGAAAACGCAACAGATTACTACCTGAAACATAAGATGATCGATATCGTCCCCAATATCAATACAAGTTTAGGAAGCGATTCATCAGATATTAAAAACAAACGCAGCCAGATTTCTGACTATGTAAAGAACACATCCTGGAAAATGGTATTCGCAAAGAATCAAGCAGAGTTCGACAAGCTGTGGGAAATGATGAAGAAAGATGTGATAGGCCTCGGTTGGAATGATGTCTTTGCCTCGGATACGGAAAAAGCGCAAAAGATTGTTAAAATGCGTGCCGATGCATTAGCTAAAAAGTAAAATTATAATTTTAATGAATGAGGGATATGTATGATCTTATATATCCCTTATTCATTTTCTAATTCTAGACGAATACACCGTCCTTCGATGATTTTCCGCAGCTTCTGGCAAAGGCACTTTCGTGGAAATAGTTCACCTGATGAAAGGAGGAATCAAGCATGCTTAGAGTCGTTAACGTTGAAAACGGATTGGTACAAGGGCAATCAGCAGCCGATCCCCGCATCACGAGCTTCAAAGGGATTCCATTTGCAGCTCCACCGGTAGGAGAGAACCGCTGGCGTGCTCCCCAGCCGGTCAATGATTGGGAGGGCGTGCTCAAAGCATACGAATTCGCGCCGGTCTCGATGCAGGTCAGACAAGAAATCGACGACAACAATATTTATACCCGGGAATGGGCCGTGGAACCAGACATCGCCATGGACGAGGACTGTCTCTACCTTAACGTTTGGACCCCAGCTAACCGTACCGATGAAAATCTGCCGGTGTACGTATGGTATTTCGGAGGAGGCCTGCAGGTCGGTCATACGGCCGAGATGGAGTTCGACGGGGAACGCATCGCTCGAAGAGGCATCGTCGTGGTTACAATTAACTATCGTCTGAACGTGTTCGGATTTCTATGCCACCCTGAAATCACGGCGGAATCGCCAGAAGCTCCCGCGAACTTCGGCCATCTCGACCAACAAGCTGCTACAAGATGGGTCAAACGCAATATCGCTGCTTTCGGTGGCGATCCGGACAACATCACCATCGGGGGACAATCTGCCGGCGGCGGAAGCGTCATGTGCCAGCTTACTTCACCGCAGAACAACGGCCTCTTTCAGAGAGTGATCGTGCAGAGTGGGGTATTCACGGAGCTCTACCCGGGAGTCCACACGCCCAGGTTTCTGCGCGATATAGCTGAAGCCGAACAGGAAGGTGTTCAATTCTTCGAATTTCTCGGCGTTTCCTTGCTTGCGGAAGCCAGGAAGCTGGATGCGGTTTTTCTCCGGGACAAGATGCTGGAGTACAAGGCATCCTGGGGCACCGTCGTCGACAATAAGTTCAGTGTTGGCAACGCGTTCGAATTGTTCCTTCAAAACAAGCGTTTGCAGGTACCGGTTATGTTCGGCCATACGTCATCCGAGTTTTTCAACGCTCCGAAGGCTGATTCGCTGGATGAAGTCAAGGACTTGGCTGTAGACCTATTTGGCGACGATGCCAATGAATTTCTTGAAGTTTGCGGATTTTCATCAGGCAACTTCGATGAGGTCTTGAAAAAAGCTTCGGTAAGTGTCATCGAATACGCGATACGTATTGCCGGGCAGGCTAATGCGGATACCGGAGCCAATCTCCCGTTTTATTATTATAATTTCGATGCGGGAATCCCAGGTTGGGATAACCCTGGAACGTTTCACTCGGTGGATCTCTGGTTCTTCTTCGAGACCCTCGCCAAATGCTGGAGGCCGTTCGTTGGCAAACATTACGATCTTGCCCGCCAAATGTGCAATTACTGGGCGAACTTCATTCGTTGTGGCGATCCGAACGGCAAAGATTCTACAGGAGAGGACTTGCCACTGTGGGAGCCCTTTACGCCAAATGCACCGTACGGTATGCGATTCGTGGATCAAGCCAAGTTTTCGAGGGAACAACCCAGCGATATGATGCAACTCCTGGTGACGCATTATTTCAAGAGAAAATCCGTTGAATTCGTATGTGGAAGGTTAGATTGACAAAATGAATCAGAGTCATTCGAAACTTGAATGGCCGCGATTCATGACGCAATGACCAGTACAGTGACGAACGAGCCGTCGTTCCTTTGCTTGTTGACTGTTTTCAATCAGTAATATATGCTAATAAATAATTGATGAAATGTTATTTTTTGGATACTGGAGGATCATGATGACCAACATTTTTTATGTTGAGTATGATGCCGCGCACGCAAGCAATTTTGTGTTCGATATCCCAGAAGGCCATAACTGTTGGCTGCTCGTCGTGACCCATACACCCGCGCTGTTCTGGGTTAATGGAGAATTGAAGGAGTACCCAGCACACAATGGAGTTATATACCATCCCCATCAAAAAATTTATTACCGGGCATGCGCAGAACAATATAAGAACGACTGGATTCGTTTTGAATCCAATGAATCATATGTAATGGAAACTTCGCTTCCATTCGGAGTGCCATTTTCATTGAATGACCCTGAATACTGCCATAAAATATTCCAACTCCTCGTCAGCGAACACTCTTTTCAAAAAGATTATAAAGAATCATCCATCGACTGCTTACTGAGAACCTTGTTTAACAAGCTGCTGGAATCTTACTTTCAAGAAGTAATTACGCCCCAATACTACAATTTGTTGACGCTTCGGACCGCCATTTACAGTAATCCTAGCCAGGATTGGGCGGTTCCGAGAATGGCCGACTCTATCCGCATCAGTCCTGGGTATTTGCAGTCAATTTACAAGAAGACTTTCGGGATTTCTTGTATGGATGACGTGATTACAAGTCGCATCCGCCAAGCCAAGGAATATTTGTTGCACGGCTCACTATCCATCGCGGAGGTCTCTTTGCGCTGCGGATACAACAACGTGGAGCACTTTTGCCGTCAATTCAAGCAGATTACGGGCTTTACACCAAGAAAGTTTCACAAGCAGATGGAAGGCCGTCATCAACAGCTACCTTAACAATAGAGTCCTGCGTACTGCTCATGAAAGGAAATCTAGATCATCTGACATGGCTTCACACAATTATTTCAAATGCAAAAGCATTTATTGTAGTGATAAATAATAACTTAATCTTGATTGTATGGTTGTAAAAGAATATTATGGACTTGTAGATAGGAGTGATACCATGCCTATTATTCAAGCGCTGGACAGAGCATTGAAAATATTGGACTTATTCGACGAGCATACGACTGAGCTGAAAATTACAGAAATCAGCGCAAGAATGGAACTTCACAAGAGTACGATACACTCCTTATTGAAAACTCTTCAGTTACACGGTTACATCAATCAGGATATGGAAACGGGAAGGTACAAGTTAGGGTTAAAGCTCCTGGAAAAGGGACAGCTTATGCTGCAAAGCCTAGACATCCGTACAGTTGCCCGAAAGCACCTGGCTGCTTTGTCGGAGCAGACAGGTCAAACAACCCATCTTGTTATTCTTGATGGGAAGGAAGGCGTGTATTTGGATAAAGTGGAAGGGGAAAAGGCAGCGATCCGTTATTCCCGAATAGGCCGCAGAATTTCACTTCACAGTAGCGCGGTAGGAAAGGTGCTGGCTGCCTTTAGAACAAAGGAAGAGATCGATAAGCTCCTTCGGAATTACCATTTCTCCAAGATTACAGAAGCGACGATTACGGAGATAGAGGCATTCCTTAATGAGCTGAATCAGGTAAGGGAGCAAGGGTATTCCATTGACAATCAGGAGAACGAACCGGGCGTACGATGCGCTGCAGCACCTATTTTCGAGCATAATGGCTCGGTTGTAGCAGCGATCAGCATATCATCATTGATTTCAACGGTAGATGATTTATTGTTCAAACAGTATATTGCCTTACTTAAGAAAGAAGCAGAAACGATTTCACAGACCCTGGGGTTTCGGCAAGTTTTGTAAAGCATGTCGAGTCCAGGCATTTTTTACACCATTATTTGAGAACGCTGTTTTATAATATAAAACAAAATTAGGGGAGTGAGCAATTTATGAAAATTATCCGTTTTATAAATGAAGGGCTTTCACAGCTAGCTGCAGTTAATGACGAAGGGCAAATTTTCGTATTGCTGCAAAGCGATTTTTTAGCTTTGATTCAAGAAGCTGACGAAAAAGAGATTTCACCGCTCGAGTTGGTTTTGAAAATGATCGAAGGCCGTGAAGCGCTAACATGTCAAGTAGATCAGCTGGAGCTACTCGTTCCAATTGAAGCACCAGAAGTATGGGCTGCTGGGGTTACCTATGAGCGAAGCAGAGACGCACGGAATTATGAGGCGACCGAAGGCAGACTGGATGCCTTGACCTTTTATGATAAAGTTTATGACGCTGTGCGCCCGGAGATTTTTTTAAAATCGACGGCTGCTCGAACGGTAGGTCCAGGCGGCGAAGTACAACTCCGAAGCGATTCCGTGTGGCAGGTGCCAGAACCTGAGTTAGGTCTTGTTCTAAACGCTACGGGGAAAATCGTAGGATACACCATTGGCAATGATATGAGCTGCCGGGATATTGAAGGCGAGAATCCGCTCTACCTGCCTCAGGCCAAAGTATGGAAGCGTTCCTGCTCCCTGGGACCAGCGATCCGTTTAGCCGAAACGGTAGACGACCCTTACAACTTGCAGATTACAAGCCGAATATATCGCAATGGGGAAAAAGCTGTCGAGGGAACGGCTAATACCAATCAGCTAAAACGAAAGCTTGACGAATTGACCGAATTTTTAATTCGGGATAATGAATTGTTTGACGGGACCGTGCTTCTGACGGGAACGTGTATTGTGCCGCCTAACGAGTTTACACTCGCTCATGGAGACCGGATCGAAATTGAGATTAGCGGTATTGGGAAACTTGTTAATCATGTTGTAGGTGCAGGAAGCTAATCTATAATTATCCGATTGGTAGATAACATACATTTAAGGAGGAATATATATGACATCCGTATTTGTTGGAGGGCAAACTTATTTAAACTATATAAACGGTGAATGGTGTGCAGCCGGCGCTGGGCAAACTGTTCCCAGCATAAACCCAGCTAAAAGAACTGAAGTCGTGGGCTATGTCCAATTGTCGTCATTGGAGGAATTGAACCAAGCCGTTGCCTCCGCCAAAGCGGCGCAGCAAGGTTGGAGGAAGCTATCGGGATCGGCGAGAGGGGATTATCTGTTTAAAGCGGCCAATGCACTTGAGAGACGCATCGATGAAATTGCCGAGACGATGACACGGGAAATGGGCAAAACATTGCCGGAAGCAAAGGGCGAAACTGCACGAGGGATCGCAATCTTGCGCTACTATGCCGGGGAGGGGATGCGGAAAATCGGGGACGTGATTCCCTCCACGGATAGCGAAGCGCTGATGTTTACGACCCGTGTGCCCCTTGGGGTTGTCGGAGTTATTTCACCTTGGAATTTTCCAGTGGCGATTCCAATATGGAAAATGGCGCCTGCCTTAATCTATGGCAATACGGTTGTGCTGAAGCCTGCTCAGGAGACAGCCGTAACGGCTGCCAAAGTCGTGGAATGCATCGCTGAAGCGGGACTTCCTGCAGGTGTATTAAATATGGTGACAGGCAGCGGATCTGTGATCGGGCAAGGTCTTGCAGAGCATCCGGATGTAAACGGAATTACGTTTACCGGCTCCAATCAAGTTGGCAAACGGGTCGGTCAAGCGGCACTAGCCAGAGGGGCGAAATATCAGCTTGAGATGGGAGGGAAAAATCCGATCATTATCGCTGAGGATGCCGATTTGGATTTGGCTGTCGACGCGACGATCAGTGGCGGAATCCGTTCGACAGGACAGAAATGCACGGCAACAAGCCGTGTCATTGTATTGCGTGTTGTGTATGAAGCTTTCAAAGAAAAACTTCTGATCAAATTAAAAGGTATAACAGTTGGTCACGGTCTGGATGCCGGTACATGGCTGGGCCCTTGCACCAACGAAAATCAGCTGCGAACGGTGCAGTCCTACATTCAGAAAGGGATAGAGGAAGGAGCGGAGCTTATATTCGGCGGAGCATCACCGGATCACCCGGATCTCGCCGAAGGCTTCTACATTCAGCCCACCGTGTTCGATAAAGTAACTTCGGAAATGGCGATTGCTCGGGAAGAAATATTCGGCCCGGTACTCGCGCTAATTCAGGTCGAATCCATGGAAGAAGCCATTCAACTGGCTAACGATTCGGATTATGGTCTGAGCGCTTCTATTTACACGCAAAGCATAAGCAACATTCTTTTGTTTATTCAAGATATGGACGCCGGTTTAGTAAGAATTAATTCCGAGACAGCCGGGGTGGAGCTGCAGGCTCCGTTCGGCGGAATGAAGCAGTCTAGCTCTCATTCGCGCGAGCAAGGCCAGGCGGCCATTGAATTTTTCACATCGATAAAAACGGTATTTCTCAAAGCGTAAGCGTATCACTTTTGCTATGAAACCTAATTCGGAAGGGTGTGGGTTGATGACAGAGCAATTAAAATCGATTATGGCAAATGAAAATAACGATTTGTTTACAATCCGTACGCACACGCAGGGCCCAAAAGGCTCATTGCCACTAACAAAAGAAATGTTATTGCATGCTCCAAGCGGAGAATTGTTCGGACTTACCCAAAATGTTGGGATGGGGTGGAAACCGTCTCGCCTGAAGGGTAAACAGTATCTGTTGTTAAGCACGCAAGGAGGCATACGTAAGGAAGACGGGAGTCCAGTTGCTCTCGGCTATCATACCGGCCACTGGGAGGTTGGCCTGCTGACACAGGCTGCTGCAGAGGTGATCACAGAAAGCGGAGGGGTTCCTTTCGCCGGGTATGTGAGCGACCCTTGCGACGGCAGGTCCCAGGGCACGGAAGGCATGTTTGACTCTCTTCCTTACCGCAACGATGCAGCGATCGTTTTCCGGCGACTTATCCGCTCCTTGCCTACACGCAAAGGAGTGATCGGTGTGGCGACCTGCGACAAGGGACTGCCTGCCATGATGATTGCTCTCGCTGGGATGCACGAGCTCCCTTGCGTAATTGTGCCCGGCGGAGTGACATTACCTCCCACGGAGGGCGAAGATGCCGGGAAAATCCAAACCATAGGTGCAAGGTATGCTAATGGCGAAATCAGCCTAGAAGATGCTGCCGACCTCGGCTGTCGGGCTTGTGCCACACCGGGCGGAGGCTGCCAGTTTCTTGGAACGGCAGCTACTTCGCAGGTTATTGCAGAGGCTATGGGCATGACGGTGCCTCACGCTGCGCTTGCACCATCAGGACAGCCCGTATGGGAAGAGATGGCCAGGCAGTCGGCCCGCGCGATGATGACGCTAGAGGAAAAGGGAATCCGGATGAAGGATATATTGACCGAAGCGTCCATCCACAATGCGATGGTTGTTCATGCGGCCTTCGGCGGATCGACCAATTTACTGCTGCATATCCCTGCTTTCGCTCATTCGGCAGGGCTGCCCATTCCGTCTGTTCAAGATTGGATTCGTATCAATAAAGCCGTACCAAGGCTAGTCAGCGTATTGCCGAATGGTCCGGAATATCATCCGACTGTGCGCGTGTTTTTGGCCGGAGGGGTACCGGAAGTGATGCTGCATCTCCGACGTTTGGGGGTACTGAAAGAAAATGCGTTGACCGTAACCGGTGAAACGCTGGGTACTGTATTGGATTGGTGGGAAACGAGCGAGCGCCGAGGGCGGATGAGAAGTCTGCTTATGGAAATGGATGGCATCGATCCGGACTACGTAATTATGAGTCCAGAACATGCCAAAGAAAGGGGGTTGACCTCGACGGTTACGTTTCCTACTGGGAATCTGGCTCCGGAAGGTTCGGTGATTAAATCGACGGCGATTGACCCGTCAACTATTGGAGAGGATGGGGTATACCGCCATCGGGGCAATGCCAAGGTGTTTACCTCGGAGAAAGCGGCTATCTCGGCAATAAAGAAAGGCGGCATTCAAGCCGGAGATATTATGGTGTTGATTGGGCGCGGACCATTGGGTGCCGGGATGGAGGAGACCTATCAATTAACCTCAGCACTAAAGCATTTGCCGTTCGGCAAATACGTATCCTTAATTACCGACGCCCGGTTTTCGGGCGTATCCACAGGTGCCTGCATCGGTCATGTTGGACCTGAAGCGCTGGCTGGCGGTCCGATTGGTAAACTGCGGGATGGAGATACAATCGACATCGTAGTTGACCGAAATCATTTGGAAGGCAGCATCCATTTTCTAGGCGATGGTGGCAAATTGCTGTCCCCAGAAGAAGGAGCCCGTGTGCTTGCTGCCCGCGACCCTCACCCAGAGCTCGCCTCAGACGAAAAACTACCAGCAGATACTCGTTTATGGGCTGCCTTACAGTCTGTCAGCGGTGGAACCTGGGCAGGGAGTGTTTATGATGTGGATCGAATTCTCGCTGTATTGGAAGCAGGTACAAAAGCATTGGCTGTGCAGAACAATTAGGAGGGGAATGATGAGATGACCCATATTACGAACCCGATTTTGCCCGGATTCAATCCTTGTTCCTTCTATTTTTAGGGTAGATGATAATTACTATATTGCCACATCCATGTTTGAATGGTTTCCCAGTGTTCAAATTCATCATTCAAAGGATCTTATACATTGGCAGCTGCTTCGTCACCCACTATCAAGAAAGTCTCAAATAAATATGGAAGGCAGCTTGGATTCGGTGGAATCTGGGTGCAAGTGGCTCGTCAATATGCTTTGGGACGGGAATAAAGTAAGACCTGTTCAAAAATACGAGCATTTCACAAATCATATAATAAAAGGTTGATCTACCGATGCAATGTAGATCAACTTATTTTTGTATTTTTATTAATGATAATTAATTTGTTAGGGCTCTATAATGTCAGCGAGCGTATCAAATCTTTCTATCTCGGTGCTTCACGGCTAGAACTTACAAGCGAACAGGGAAAGGGCACATACGGATTGTCGATGACGAGCCACTGATTCTGAAGGGTCTTATGAAGAATGCTGGCATCTTCCACGTGATTGGACAGAGGGGAGGGTTCGAGAACAAGCATTACTTCACGAAGGTTTTCAAAAAATACATGGGCATCACTCCAGGAGCTTATCGTGAGGATGGAGTGACTGAATCTACCGATGGAGGGGATAGCTGTTGACAGATCTTAAGCTGTTATTTAAGAGTCCAGCAATGAAATGGGATGAGGCACTGCCAATCGGTAACGGCAGGCTGGGAGCGATGGTGTATGGACAGACGCAACAGGAACGACTGCAATTAAACGAGGACTCCGTTTGGTACGGCGGATCACGGGATCGTAATAATCCGGATGCAAAGTCAAATCTTCCGGAAATCCGACGTTTAATATTTGAAGGAAAGTTGAAGGAAGCTGAGAGACTCGCTGTCATGGCGTTGTCCGGTTTACCGGAATCGCAGCGGCATTATTTACCTCTCGGTCATCTTTTACTTGACTTCTCTCTTCCAGACGGCGAACCGGATAATTACGAGCGCACACTAGATTTGGAAAGCGGCACTGTTACGGTCACCTTCAGTCAGGGCGGCGTTTTATTTAAGCGCGAGCTCTTTGCTAGTTACGTTGATCAGGCAATCATCATGAGGATTACAGCAAACCGGTCTGGTGAAATCGGTTTCACCTCACGTCTGGAGCGCGGCCGTTGGCGCTACGCTGACCATGCCGGACGAGAGGGAAACAACGCGATCTGGATGAGCGGTAATTGTGGCGGTGAGGGAGGCAACCAGTATGGTGTAGTACTTAGAGCAGCAGCTGAAGGCGGCATAGTGAAAGCGGTAGGCGAGCACCTGATTGTGGAGAACGCAAATAGTGTGACACTTGTTCTGTCCGCAGCAACGACATTCCGTTTTTTTGATCCTTTGGCAGAAGCAAGGGAGAAAGCGGAGATTGCCGTCCGTCTGGGTTATCAAGCGCTATATCGGAGACACCTAGACGACTATTGCGAATTATTTGGACGAGTATCGTTGTCGATGGTTACGGAAGACGTGGGAAACGGACGCATGAGCCTATCACATCGTATGGGCAGACTTAGCGGTGGAGAGTCCGATCCGGACCTTTTTACGCTTTATTTTCAGTTTGGCCGTTACTTGCTCATCTCCTCCAGCCGGCCTGGCTCGCTGCCCGCCAATTTGCAAGGTATCTGGAACGAGCACTTCCTTCCGCCGTGGGACAGCAAATATACGATCAACATCAATGCGCAGATGAATTACTGGCCGGCGGAATCGTGCGCGCTTTCCGAATGCCACGAACCTCTCTTTGAGTTACTGGAACGGATGCGCGAACCTGGCCGGCATACGGCGTCCGTTATGTACGGCTGCAGGGGGTTTACTGCTCACCATAATACCGATATCTGGGCGGATACTGCTCCACAAGATACATGGCTGCCCTCCACGTATTGGCCGATGGGAGCTGCCTGGCTCTCGCTGCATCTATGGGAGCATTACCAATTTACAATGGACGTGGAGTTTCTCAGCAACGCTTACGACACCATGCGGGAAGCTGCGTTGTTCTTGATTGATTACGTAGTGGAAACTCCGGGAGGTGAGCTGGTTACCTGCCCATCTGTGTCACCAGAGAATACATATATCCTTCCAAATGGAGAATCTGGCGTACTATGTGCCGGACCATCGATGGACACGCAGATCATTCGTGAACTGTTCACAGCAGTACTAGAGACTGAACGGATACTCGGCATCCGGAAAAGTGAGGCGCTAGGACCGAAGTTACAACGAGTACTGATGAAGCTTCCCCAGTCCAAAATTGGACGGTACGGCCAACTTCAGGAATGGTATGAAGATTACGAAGAGGCGGAGCCGGGTCATCGCCATATCTCCCATTTATTTGCCTTGCATCCCGGTAGCCAGATTACGCCCGACGGAACGCCCGAACTGGCGGCAGCTGCACTGTGTACGCTGGAGCGGCGTTTGGTGAACGGCGGAGGCCATACTGGATGGAGTCGAGCATGGATCATTAATTTCTGGGCTAGACTTAGGAACGGCGAGGAAGCGATGAACAATCTTAACGCGCTTCTCACACATTCGACGCTGCCAAACTTTTTTGATAATCATCCGCCATTCCAGATCGATGGGAACTTTGGAGGTGCGGCTGCGATCGCTGAAATGCTTCTTCAGAGCCATGCAGGCGAAATCCATCTTTTGCCTGCTCTACCAAAGGCGTGGCATTCGGGGAAGGTGACGGGTCTTCGCGCCAGAGGCGGCTTCTCGGTCGGCATTGAGTGGGCGGAAGGAGAGCTGCAAGCCGCTCGAGTTGTTTCTGATAAAGGCGCTGGCCTATGCAAGGTGCGTAGCAGCATCCAAGTAACGGTAACGGCTAACGGAGCACCGATCGTTGTTTTGCAGGAGGATGGGGTCGTCGTCTTCGAGACCGTTGTTGGAGGAGTATATAATCTCGAGGCATCCATATCGTAAATTTTTTGGGCCGTCAGGGCGGTGAAATTTCGGAACTTGCTAACTCGAATATCAAAATCAGTGAAATTGCCGAGGGAGTCGGGAATATGTGGGCACTCCCTCTTCAAGGCGTTCAAGAAAGGCAAACACCGATTATGTTCCGTGAGGAGCAACAGCGAGTAACAAAATTAACAACACCTCTTTTGTTAGAGAATTTGTGGACAGTCCTTAATCCGTTTAAAGGAGAGAAGATGTTTGATATTTTGTAGGGCTTTGCACACAATGACGGCGCTTACATTACAACAAGATTTGGTAAGTAAAGTAAAGAGTTGTACATTGTCTGGATGTTTTGCCAACCCTATAATGAAAACATAACCACGTCACTGCAGTGATAGCTCTAAATACTCAATATAGGGGGATGTACATGAAGCTAAACCAACACAAAATGAAAGCGTTGTCTGTTTCCTTACTCGCCATAACAACGCTCATATCGGCATGCACCAGCCAAAACAATTCAACGAGTACTGGAAAGAATGAAGCAGTGAGCACTGCCGGGAATACCGATGTGAAAGGTGCAAATATAGAACCGCTTGGCAAGTATGATCCACCAATTGAGGTGTCGTTTGTCCGGAACCTCAACGATGTTGTTGAGAATAACGTACTCGGTGTGCTAAAAGGCGAAACGTTTGAAGACAACCGATGGACACGTCTATATAAGGAACAGCTCGGCATCAATATTAAAAATAATTGGGTCGTAAAGGGGAGCGATACTTCTGATCAGTATTTACAGAAACTGAATGTAACGCTGGCCTCTGGCGATCTGCCTGATGTTATTCCAGTGAACGCGACTCAGTTAAAGCAATTAGCAGATTCCGGCCAAATTGAAGATATGACAGCTTTGTATGAGAAATATGCGGCTCCCCTAACCAAAGAGATCTTATCGCAAGAAGGGAAAAGCCCATTCGATGCTGCTACGATCGATGGCAAACTGATGGCGATCCCGCAGGTCGACTCCTCGCTTGAACGCGCTATGTTTATCTGGATTCGTACGGATTGGCTTAACAAATTAGACTTACAGCCGCCAAAGACGATGGCAGATGTACAAACGATTTCAAAAGCATTTGCCGAGAAGGACCCGGATGGCAATGGGAAAAAAGATACATTTGGCCTCGGTTTAAACAAAGCTTTGTGGGGAGGAGCTATAGGGTTAGAGGGGTTCATGGCAGGGTATAAGGCTTATCCGAATATGTGGATTACCGATGCATCCGGAAAGCTGATGTTTGGCGGTATTCAGCCGGAAGTTAAGAAAGCGCTTCAAGCCCTTCAAGGCATGTTTAAGAATGGAGAAATTGATCAGGAATTCGGGATTAAAGACGGTGGCAAGGTATCTGAGCAAATAGCTGCTGGCAAGATCGGAATGGAGTATGGCGAACAGTGGAACTCGATCTGGCCGCTTCAATTGAACCGTAACAATGATCCGAATGCACAATGGCGGGCATTCCCGATCGTTTCGGAGTCCGGAGATACACCTAAAGTTCCTTTAAGGTTCAGTACAAGCAAGTTTTTTGCGGTAAAAAAAGGTTTCAAGCATCCTGAGGCGGTTATCAAGCTGTTCAATATGCATCTGGAGAAAAACTTTGGCAAAACAGCGGAGTTTGACAAATACTATGCACCGCCGGAAGCAGAAAGCGTATGGCAGCTGTCGCCGGTAACTCCAAGCCCGGTAAAGAAAAATGTAGAGGCATTCAGAGCGATCGATGCGGCACGTAAAGCGAACGACTTCTCGACCCTGAAGGGAGAAGCTAAAACGATTCAAGGCAAGATAGAGGCTTTCAATTCGGGTTCAAAAGAAGGGTTTGCCTTGTGGGGTTGGGAACGCATTTATGGTCCGGAAGGCTCTGAGGGTGTCGTTGACCAGTACGATAAAAATAGTCAATTCCTGATGGATAAATTCGTAGGCGCACCTACGCCAACGATGGTTGAGCGGAAATCGACTTTAGAGAAATTAATGAATGAGACATATACCAAAATTATTATGGGCGGCTCTGTAGATGAATTCGATAAGTTTGTGAAAGACTGGACTAAGCTAGGCGGCGAGCAAATTACGAAAGAAGTCAATGAATGGTATGCAGCAACGAAGAAGTAGATGCGGGCAGAGGACGGGTTAACCATCCTTCCTCTGCTTTTTATGCATTAAATAATGGAGGTTATTTTATGGGTATCGGGAAAATGTGGAGAGAGCTTCCGCTGCATCTAATGATGTTACCGGGATTAGTACTCATTGTGCTATTCTCATATGTCCCAATGGCGGGAATTATCATTGCATTTCAAAAATTCATCCCTGCAAAGGGATTATTTGGTGACCAGCGATGGGTGGGGTTGGATAATTTCAGATATGTCATGAACCTGCCTAGCTTTAATCAGGTCCTGTGGAATACCCTCTTTATTTCAAGTCTTAAGCTTATTCTAGGCTTAATCGTGCCGATTATTTTCGCCATTCTTCTTAACGAATTGAAGAATGAGGTCATTAAAAGAAGCGTACAAACGACCATTTATTTACCGTATTTCCTCTCTTGGGTTGTTCTAGGAGGGATACTAATCGATATTCTATCGCCTTCTACCGGTATTGTTAACCAATTATTAGGTGCTTTCGGTTTGAATAAGATATTTTTCCTTGGAGACAATCATTGGTTTCCGTTTACACTCATTTCATCGGATATATGGAAAAATTTTGGTTATGGGACTATCGTGTATTTGGCGGCTATCACGGGCATTGACCCTGGCTTATACGAATCTGCCACGATTGACGGCGCAAACCGCTGGCATAAGATATGGCATATCACGATTCCAGGCATGCGAATGGTCATTGTCTTGTTATCAGTTCTCAGTTTAGGACAGCTTTTGAACGCAGGCTTCGATCAAGTGTTCAATTTATATAGCCCTCAGGTGTATGAAAGCGGCGATATTCTG
The DNA here is from genome assembly GCF_002027705.1 of Paenibacillus ferrarius. Taxonomy (GTDB): domain Bacteria; phylum Bacillota; class Bacilli; order Paenibacillales; family NBRC-103111; genus Paenibacillus_E; species Paenibacillus_E ferrarius. The sequence goes on from NZ_MBTG01000011.1 coordinate 25,734, forward strand.
GATACTTTTGTATATCGGATCGGATTATTGGATGCTCAATACGGTGTAGCAACGGCCGTCGGACTATTCAAGTCGCTAGTTTCACTTATTTTAATTTCAAGTTCTTACTTTGTGGCCTATCGATTTGCAAAATATAGAATCTTCTAGGAGGAGGGAAAACCGTGGTACAACCAACACCCAGTTCTGTGTCTGATACTTATCTCCGGGTACCCAAAAGTCGAATCCGATTCGAGTGGTTTTCCGTTCTGAATGTATCTTTTCTTATCATCGTATCATTAATTTGTGTCCTCCCGTTAATTCATATCATTGCTATCTCGTTTAGTTCAAGTACGGCAGCCGCAGCAGGTCATGTAAAACTGTGGCCGGTTGACTTTACATTAGCCTCTTACAAGTTTACGGCTAGTCGGGGAGCATTTTGGCAGTCCATGCTTGTATCCTTAGAACGCATCGCGATCGGGACGCCGTTAAATTTGATTTTAACCATTCTCGTCGCATTTCCTTTATCCAAGGAAACGAAGGCGTTTCGCATGCGTATGGTTTATGCTTGGATTTTCTTCATCACGATGCTCTTTCATGGTGGTTTGATCCCTTGGTACTCGACACTTAAGCAATACAATATGCTGGATACGATTTGGGCGCTCGTGCTGCCCGGTGCGGTTCCCGTATTCAGCGTGGTCCTGCTGCTTAATTTCTTTCGAGAGGTGCCGAAGGAGCTGGAGGAGGCGGCGGTCATGGACGGTGCAAGCTATTGGACAACACTCTGGAAAATTTATGTGCCGATATCCATGCCTGCTCTTGCAACTCTTGCCTTATTTTCCATGGTCGAACATTGGAACAGTTGGTTTGACGGCCTCCTGCTTATGGGAGACCCTAGTCATTATCCGCTCCAGAGCTACATTCAAACGATCGTCATTCAACAAAATTTAACGAATATATCACGTGATGAAGCCTTGAATATGGCCCTTATTTCTGATCGGACGCTGAAAGCTTCACAGATCTTCTTGGGCTCCCTTCCCATTATCTTGGCGTATCCTTTCCTGCAGAAGTATTTTGTTAAAGGGATTGTCCTCGGTAGTGTTAAGGGGTAGTGCATGGATGGCTTCCTAACCAAAATGCTTAGGAAACTTACAAGCTTCAGGCTATAATGGAAGAAAAAAGTTGGGGGCTTGTACCTTGATCAACCGTCAGCCATTTACTTTACGAAACACGATTTTCCTTCGGCTGCTCAGCACTTTTTTGCTTATCATGCTGCCGATTTTATTATTTGGTGTCTACCTGTATAACTGGATCGTCCAGACGGCAAGCGAAGACATCTCCAAAACGGCGGTGTCCCAACTAACCTTCTATATCAACGATCTTGAGAAAGAGATAGAACGGATGAAGCTGCTGCAGTTTGGCGTTATCGAGGACGAAGATCTCAACGAACTGACGCTGACTTGGGACACGATGGATGTGTTTAAACGCACTGAAAAAATTAACTCACTGCGAAAACGGCTTTATGCCATTCAAAACAGCAGTCCTTATATTAAAAATGTAAGTGCTCATATTTATCCGATATTCAAAACGATTTCATCTGCCAATGGCCCAAGCGAATTTGATACCGAACGGTACAATGGCTTGCGCTCAGCTTTGAGCAGTAGAAATAACCAAATCATTGAGTGGAACGGCGGGTTGTTTTTAAGTGCTGCGAAGCAGGGAGTAACCAATGGGAATCAGCCGTTGTTCATTATTGAAATTGAACTGGATCAGGAGAGATTGCAGGAGGCGTTAGGCCAGTTTAACACCTATCCTGGAAGTGGAACGTTGATGACCAAGGAGAATACCAGTGTTATTCTCACGAGTGGATCTTTAGAGCACTTATGGCAGGATATACCGGCCACCATTGCACAAATCAAACAAAATCCAGTTCACAGTACGGGAACCTTTACCATTTCGGGCAGCCGATATTATACCGCAATTGCAAGCTCTGATTATTTAAACATGTCTATTTATCGGTTTATCCCAGAGCAAATTATTAAGAAGCCGCTAGACAAGTTTTATCTGTGGGCATGGTTATTTATTTTCGTTGCTATTGTTATCATTGCTATTTATGCATTCTCTACCTACAAATTTATTCACAAACCGTTGTTAACGCTAGTTAAGAGCTTCCGGCGTATGGAAAATGGGGATCTGGATGTGAACATCCAGCACGAGTCTAAGGACGAGCTCGGTTACTTGTATGGCCGATTTAACCAAATGGTCACCAATCTTGGCTCTTTGATCGATCAGGTGTATAAGCAGAAAATTATGACACAACGGGCGGAGCTGAAGCAGCTTCAATCGCAGATTAATCCACATTTTCTATACAACAGTTTCTTTATCCTGAGGACGATGGCGAAGATTGGAGACGTTGAACGGATCGGACAGTTCGTCACACAGCTTGGTGAATATTTCCAATTTGTTACCAGGAATGCTTCTGACGAGGTGCTGCTGAAACAAGAAATTCACCATGCCAGAATGTACACGGAGATTCAGGAATTACGCTTCTCTCGGCGTATCCGGGTACAATTCGACGCTCTCCCGCGGGAAATAGAACAGGTATCAGTACCAAGGCTAATTGTGCAGCCGATTATCGAGAATGCATTTGAACACAGTTTGGAACAAATGAAACGCAGTGGAAACATTATGATTCGCTTCGAGTTGGAAGAGAATGAGATACGAATCATTGTGGAGGATAATGGTGATAGTTTGACGGATGAGACACTGGAGCGTCTCTCGGACACGCTGGATAACGGTGATGAACATGAGGAGACGACGGGCTTGGTGAATATTCACCGCCGTGTCCAAATGACATTCGGTGAAGCATACGGTCTACGAATAAGCCGAAGCGAGCTGGGGGGATTGAAAGGTATTATTTCTATTCCTTATCAAGGTGGTGATGCTCATGATTAGAATGCTGATCGTTGATGATGAGGAAATCATTACAGACGGGCTGTTTGACGTATTTAGCCAACTGAATCTCAATCTTGATTTGTATAAAGCCTATTCCGGTGAAGAAGCGTTGGATTGGATGAATACGACAAGAGTGGACATCGTGATGTCCGATATTCGTATGCCCGGGATGGATGGTCTCGAGCTAATGAGAAACATACGCAGTAGTTGGCCACATTGCAAAATCATTTTTTTAACCGGGTACAATGACTTTGATTATGTCTACCAAGCGATTCAATCACCTGGAGTTAGTTATCTTTTGAAGAGTGAAGAATACGATAAGATCATTAAGGCCGTAACAGATGCGATTCATGAATTGGAAAACAGTTTAAAGTTCCACGATCTAGTCAAGCAATCGAGAGAAAAGCTTACTACACTCGAAACCCTTGCTCAAGGGAATTATTTCCGTTATTTGCTTCAAGGGACAAGAACAACGGAGGAGTTAGTCGTTGATTTCCGTAATCTTGGCATTGCTCTTGATCCAACTTTGCCCATCCTTGTGGCGTTAGCTGACCTGCAAAGAACGAACACACACCATACCTTTGCGGAAAGTCAGAATGCAGCACTTGCTGTCAAATTTTTGGCAGAGACATTTTTGGAAGAACGCACAAACAGTCTAGGAATCTTAGATCAATACGGCGACCTCGTCTGGCTTGTTCAACCCAAGCTTGCCCAAGTTAGGGATTCGGAAGAAGCCTATTCCCGCACGGTCAAATTTCTAGAGGGACAATTTGAGCTTATGCAGCAAGCTTGTCATGATTCTTTGGGAATTACTTTTGCTATAACGCTTTGCGCCGATACCTGCGAATGGAAGCAGCTTTCTGAGATATACGATCGAATGAGAAGTGAGCAGTACTGGCGAGCGGGAGACGGTGCCCAGATGGTTCAAACAGTCACCTTGGAAACCATTGGAACCGCGGCTAACTCAAGAACGTTGAGAGAAAAAGCGGAGTCCTTGGCGATTCATCTAGAAGGTGGAAATAGAGAGGGATTTCTCCATCTGTTCAACGAACTAATGAAAATAGCCTTTGATGAACGAGGAAATGGCGGACCTTTTGCCCTGGAATTGTATTACACAATTGCTCTCAACTTATTATCCTATATTAACCGTTGGGAGCTGCACGATAAGGTTGGAACAACCGGGCTTATGCAAAGAGATAGGCATTCGTCTTGGCAAGATAGCTATGAGTTTTTGAAACAGACCGCAGAGTCTTTGTTTAATCTTCGATTAAGTGTAGAACGCAATAGAGCAGCAGCGGTGATAGAGAAGATCCGGTTGTACATTGAGGAGCATCTGGGTGAAGACTTGTCTCTCGTACGTTTAGCTAGCGTGATACACTTCAATCCGTCCTATTTATCGCGGCTTTTTAAGCAGGAAAGTGGCGTCAATCTATCTGAATATATTGATGAAGTTAGAATGGAGAAAGCCAAAAATTTGCTCAAGAAAGATGAACTTAAAATTGCTGAAGTGGGTGTTCAGGTAGGGTATGAAACCCCACACTCTTTTACTCGATTTTTCAAAAAATCAACCAGTATGACTCCAGCGGAGTATCGTGAGATTGTAAGGAAATAAGCGTATTGGGATTAGCAATTCTTAAGTATTAGGAGAGTTAGCGATGGAGAATGTGACGATAACGAACCCAATTATCTGGGCGGATGTTCCGGACCCTTGCGTTATTAGAGTAGGAACGGCCTACTATATGGTAAGCACAAGCATGCATGCAATGCCTGGATGCCCGATTATGAAGTCTGAGAATTTGATGGATTGGAAGATCGTGAACTACGTTTACGATACCTTAGAGGATAATGACGCCAACAACTTGCTGGATGGGAAAGGCATTTACGGTAAAGGGTCATGGGCGGCAAGTTTACGGCATCATAATGGCACGTTCTATGTGTGTTTCTCAAGTAATGATATGAACCAGTTTTACATATATCGGACAGCGGATATCGAGAACGGGAAGTGGGAGCGATTTGTCATTGCAGGAATCCATCATGATCCAAGTCTGCTGTTTGACGATGGCAGGGTTTATGTCATTCATGGCAACGGTAGTATTCGCATTACGGAACTGACGGCTGATGTGATGACAGTAAAATCTGGAGGTATTGATCAGCGGCTCTTCGAGACGGAACGTGACGGCATCATGCTGCGATGCGAGGGGTGCCATGCGTATAGGCTGAACGGTTATTATTATTTGTTTTTCATAGAGTGGCCCAATACCGGAAATCGACGTCGTAGGCAGCTTTGTTACCGTTCCAGGGAGTTGCTCGGTGTTTATGAGCATAAAGTGATTCTTGACGACGACATGGGTTACCGCAATCATGGTATCGCTCAAGGAGGCATTGTGGATACACCGCAGGATGAGTGGTATGCCTTATTCTTTCAAGATCATGATGCTGTGGGGAGAATTCCCATTGTGCTTCAAGTTACTTGGATGGAGGACTGGCCGGTCATTGGGATGGAAGGTAAAGCGCAAGTTTCATTCCAGGCGCAATTCCCGAGCACGGCACCTACGGCGCCTACCCAATTGGTTATTAGCGATGAGTTCGACTATAACGAAAATAAATTGCACCTTAATTGGCAATGGAATCATAATCCGGATAACCGCCTGTGGTCTGTGATCGCGCGTCCTGGCTGGTTGCAATTAGAGACGGGGAATAGTACCGACAGTATCCTATTTGCACGCAATACATTGACGCAGCGGACAGAAGGTCCTGTATGCATCGGAATTACGGCAATGGATGTTTCCCATATGAAGCCGGGTGATCATGCTGGTATGGTTGCACTTCAAAATCATTTCGGAACAGTCGGTATTCAAGCCGCAGCGAACGGAAAGCGATATGTTGCGATGTGTGTCAATGGAGGCGACGGTAGTGAAGAAACGGTCGAGCGTTTTCCATACGAGGAAAGTATGATTTATTTGAAAATTCATTTCAATTTTGAAAACAGCATTGATCTTGCAAGCTTTTACTACTCAGCCGACTGTGAAGAATGGAAGCAAATCGGGGCTCCTTTGAAGATGAAGTATACCCTGGATCATTTTATGGGCTACCGGTTTGGGTTGTTTAATTATGCGACCAAGCATGTTGGCGGGCATGCTGATTTTGATTTTTTTCGATTTAATGTGGAGAGTAATGTATAGAGGAGAGGCAGCCCTTCAGTTAACGTGTAAGAGAAATACGTGAGTAAAATATGCCGGATCCTCGATGCCTACCTCTCTGGCAACTTCGTATTTGCTATCCATTTTATATTCTTGCACCATAACCGGAAATATTTTCGTTAAATGATAAAGCCATGCTTTCTGCATGGTTTTTTGTCATTCGAGGCAAGGAGTCTCAATCCTCTTCCAAAAAAAACGGACACTCACCCAAAAAATAAGCACATTATGTAATTAGGGGTGAACTAGCTATAATACCTTTATAGTCTTTAGGATATTTTATGAGACATACGACAAAAGATGAGGGAGGCACAATATGAATAAAAGGTTGCGGTTTCTCTTATCCAAATTTCGTTTACAACGGCTTAGAAGTCGGTTTCTAGTTGCTATGATCATCATCTCCTTACCGCCGCTCTTCATATTAGGATATTTTTCTTTCGATATTGCTAAGAACACATTGATGGAAACGAATGCCCAAACCTATGAGAATCATTTGGAAACATCCAGTGAAGTGGCGGATTTACTATTTCGCAGCATTATTAATATGAATCGTTCAATTGTGGTGAACAATGAGGTGAGGGAGGTCCTGTCCAACAGCAACGCGGCTCAGAGCAGCGGACCTAAATCTGCTGATTCAACTGAATCGACAAGTGAATGGACTTCAAATAAGCTGCAAAAAGCGATTAACAACAATCAATTTGACACCAAATTTGTAAACTCCATCTGTGTGTTTAATTTGGAATTCAAGACCTTCTGCACTGGACGCTCTGATGATGCGGGTGTATATGAGAAGCCGGATAAGATCAAGCTCATACAACAAACGGATTGGTATCAAAGTGCTTTACAGGATCAAGGCAAGGTTGTTTTCCTGGGCTATGATATACTCGATCACTCGAAGAATTCCTTTTCCACGGTAAAATTATTTCGGGATGCGTCAAGTCCGAGCGGACAGACGATTGGTCTGTTAGTCGTGAATATTTCAACGGATATTTTCACGAATATTTTCAACGAAAATAGCAATACCGGCGGTTTCATGGCGCTGGATAATTCCTCTGAAAGTAGTAAAATCGTGTTTAATAATGGTCTGACCGACAAATCCGTTCTCAAAGAGGGGGACAACCAATCCCTTATTCAGCAATTGCAGCAAAATGGTTATCTCATTAGCCAATACCAGAATCAAACGACGGATTGGACCTTTATACATTTGATTAAAGTGAATGAACTGCTCAAACAATCGAATCAAATTCGCACGCTCACAACACTCATTGCTGTATCAATGGGCATTATTGCGCTAATGTATGCCATTTTTATTTCCGGCAGTATTACCCGCCCGCTTCTACAAATCAAAAAAATGATGGTGGATTGGACGATGGGGGCTCGCGAATTCGATGAGACGTTCGAACAGGACGAGGTTGGGACGATCGGGGAAACCTTCAAACGTGTTGTCTCAGAAAATAAACAATTAAATGAACGATTGGTTCATTCTGAATTAAAGGAGCGGGAGGCTGAGCTTCGCGCGTTGCAGGCGCAAATTAAGCCGCATTTTTTATATAACACGTTAGATTCGATCTATTGGATGGCAACCTTGCAGAAGAATCACGATGTCGCTCAGATGGCGATTTCCTTATCAGAAAGCTTTAAATTGAGTTTGAATAAAGGAAAGGATACGATCTCCGTATTTAAAGAATTAAAGCATATCGAGCATTACATGACGATCCAGAATATTCGCTATCATAATCGGTTTCAATATGTGCAAGAGGTCGAGCCAGCCTTAATGGGCATGGAGATTATGAAGCTGCTGCTTCAACCTCTTGTTGAGAATGCGATCTACCATGGGTTAGAACCCAAGGTGGGAGAAGGTACAATTCGACTTACGGGCAAGAGGGACGAGGGATTTCTTGTTTTTACAGTGGAAGATGACGGTGTAGGTATAGCAGATTTAACTGTGACGGAACAAGGATATGGATTGAAAAACGTGCGTGAACGACTGACTCTGTACTATGGAACTACGAGTTCGTTAACGATTTCGAGTGTGGTCAATCAAGGCACTCAACTCCAAATTCGCTTTCAACTATTCGGTGAAAAGAGGGATGCAGATGCTTAAGGCCGCGGTTTTCGACGATGAATATATTGTGCTTCAGGGCCTTCGTGAAATGATAGACTGGTCAAGCTTTGGCATCGAGCTTGTTGGCACAGCTGACAATGGTTTGTCAGCACTAGACCTATTTCGGGCACATCGGCCCAAACTTATTTTCACTGATATTCGGATGCCTGGCATGGACGGACTTCAGCTGATTGAAGAAATTATGCGGGAAGCGCCAGAGACATTATGTATCGTGTTTAGTGGATTTAATGAGTTTGAATATGTGAAAAGAGCGATTAATCTCGGGGTTGCTGATTATTTAGAGAAGCCCATTACAATTCCAACGATCGAGCAAGCGATTCGCAAGGTGTTGGACAAAATCAGCCAGGAGCAAGAAGTGCTGGAGCTTAAGACAAAAGTAAGGAGTAGTCAAGGCGATCTTTTAGTGAAGGCAACATTCGATTTGCTATTTCTTGGAGAAGAAGCTGAAGAGAAGTGGCGAGAAATTTATGGGTCAGGTGCTGAATCCATCATTGGCGTGACCGTTCTGGCGACGGAATCAGATCAGTTGCGAATGCTTGAGCAGACGGACTTTACAGCGATTCCGCTACGTCATGGCCAAGAGAGATTATTTGTATGTGTGCATGCCCAGCAGCCAACCCCTGAGTTCTGGGAGCAACTGCAATTGGACTCCGAACAAGCTGACATCTCCGTTGGGAGCGGTCGGACTTATACGGAGCTGAAGGATGCCGCACACAGCTATAAAGAAGCGCTTCGCGCATTACGGTCCGCACATTTTTTGGGGGAGAAAGGGATCGTGCGGTTTGAGGATTTAGGTGATTTGATTACCCGGCCAGAAGGTTTAAGCGAACGTGAGGAAGCCATTATTCTGAGTTTGCGTTCCGGTAATAAGGCCGGCATGCTCGAGCAGATTGATCGCTATATTGCGTGGATCCAAATGGAAAAGCTTGATAGCGAAGTTGCTGAACATGAAATGCTTAAGCTGCTTTATTTGGCGTTCGAAGAAGCGAAAAGGTCATCTGGGGACAAAGCCAGTCGCATCGCTGAAACGTACCGACCGCATGTAGAGTTACGGGAAATGGCAGCAAGAGGGAAAGTGACGGCATGGTTTCGGAGTCAACTTGACATGCTCATAGACAGTACGATGGATGCTCGTGAGCACGCAAGGCATGCTTCCGTCACACGAGCGCGCAATTATATGGAGCTTAACTATACACGTGATGTCACACTGCAGGAGGTAGCAGAGCATGTTGGCATGAATCCCACGTATTTCAGTGTGTTATTTAAAGAGGAAGTGGGCGAATCGTATATTAAATATGTGACTCGTATTCGCATGGAGCTTGCCAAGACACTGCTTAGCCGCGGTTTGAAAGTAAATGATGTGAGTGAGAAAGTTGGGTACCATACCTATAGACACTTCTCTGAAGTATTTAAAAAATACACAGGCTGTACGCCTGGCCAATATAAAGATCAGTTAGCGAACCCTGCAGGAAACTAAAAAATACGGACATCAATCAGAAGAATGACGCACTGCCTGTGGTTAGGAAAAACGATTAAGATTAAAGCACGGGGATAACGAACTCGTGGTAAACATAGGAATCGATTCATCCTAACCAAGATGACTAAGGGGGATTTGAAGATGAATAAAAAGACATCAAAATGGGTTGCAGGGATTTCCACTTCGGTACTATTGGCAGGTGTGGTAGCAGGCTGTGGAACGACATCCACATCATCTGGCGATACGAAAGGGCAAGCGACAGACAGCGGCTCCAAGAAAGCGGATGAGAAAGTAACCATTTCACTATTAATCGATAATACACAGGATTCTGTCAATATTGCAAAAGGGATTGTTGCAGCATTCGAAAAGAAATATCCGAACATTCATGTTGAACAAGAAACACGCCCAGGCGGCGGAGAAGGCGATAACATTGTCAAAACTCGTCTAGCAACTGGAGATATGACAGATGTTTTCTTCTATAACAGCGGATCACTTATGCAAGCGCTTAATCCAGAACAAAACCTGCTTGATCTTACGAGTGAACCTTTTCAAGCGAATGTGATTGATTCCTTTAAACCGACGGTCTCTTCCAAAGGTAAAGTCTATGCAGGCCCGATTGGCTCAACGATGGCCGGCGGCTGGTTCTACAACAAGAAGATTTATGCTGATCTGGGTCTCTCCGTACCGAAGACATGGGCCGAATTGATGGCGAACAGTGAGAAAATTAAAGCAGCTGGCATCACACCTGTCATCGGTTCTTATAAAGATGATTGGACGTCACAACTCGTTGTATTAGCGGATTATTACAATGTGCAGGCCGCCAATCCGAAGTTTGCTGATGAATATACAGCGAATAAAGTGAAATATGCGACGGATGCAGGAGCACTTAAAAGCTTTGAAAAGCTGGAGGAAATTGCGAAAAAAGGATACATGAACAAAGATTTCTTAGCAACAACGTATGATGCGGGCTTGAAGATGCTTGCGGAGGGCAAAGGTGCTCAATATCCGATGCTGTCCTTTGCAACGCCAGCGCTTGGGCAGAATTTCCCAGACAAAATGAAGGATATCGGCTTCTTTGCACAGCCGGGGGACAGTGCGGCAACGAATGGGTTAACGGTGTGGATGCCAAGCGGTGCCTACATTTACAAAGCGACTAAGCATGCGGAGCAAGCGAAGAAATTTGTCGAATTCATCGCTTCCTTGGATGGTGTAGCCGCACAGTCGGCAGCGTCCATGCCATCAGGCCCTTATGCAATTAAAGGTGCCAAACTGCCGGATAATGTTGCACAAGCAGTGAAAGATATGACGCCATATTTTGACGGCAATAAGACAGCACCAGCTTTGGAATTCGTTTCCCCAATTAAAGGTTCCAGCTTACCGCAAATTACAACCGAAGTCGGAGCCGCTATCAAAACAGGTAAACAAGGCGCTGAAGTGTATGACAAAGATGTAGAGAAACAAGCCAAGCAACTTGGTCTTCAAGGATGGTAGTAATTAAAGATTAATAATAGAGGAGTCGACGATGCGAAATTCATGCAGGACCGGCTCTTTTCTTAAACTTAGGGGTGATCTCGGTGGCCAAGGTGTTCAAACGTACGTACTCATATGCTTTTCTTATTCCTGCAGCCATTATTTACTTATTGATTTTCATCTTTCCAACCATTATGTCTTTTTTCTTCAGTTTGACAAGATGGAATTTAACGAGTTGGACGTTTATCGGTTTGGATAACTTTAAAATGTTTTTCCAAGAAGCTTCACTCCTAATCGGATTTAAGAATACACTCATTTATGCTTTAGTCACTTGCGTTTTAAAAGTTGTTTTGGGCTTGTTGCTAGGCGTATTTCTAACTTCAAAAATAAGAGCCAAGGGTTATCTGCGGTCTGTCATATTTTTTCCAACCTTGCTTAGCACCATTGCAGTTGGCATTACCTTTAGCATGATGATGCATCCAACACAAGGATTAATCAATACGGCATTAGCGGCAATTGGTATTGCTGGACCTGACTGGTTAGGTGATACACGCATAGCACTGCTGTCCGTTGCCCTCGTTGATGTATGGAAAGGCGTTGGCTTCGCAACCGTCATCTATATCGCTGGAATTCTCTCTATTCCTCAAGAGTATTACGAAGCCCTAGAGATGGATGGCGGAGGAGCATTCCGTAAGTTCTGGAATATTATTCTCCCGTTAAGCCGTCCGGCAACGAATTCCGTTATCATTTTATCGTTTATCGGTGGATTGCGATCCTTCGACCTCGTTTGGGCAATGACCAAGGGGGGGCCTGGATTTACGACTGACCTTATCGCCTCCATCATCTATAAGCAGTACCAAGGTGGTTATTATGGTCTGGCTACAGCAGGAAACGTGATTTTATTTATTGTGGTAACGGCGCTTGCCCTTCCGCTGTATTCTTACCTGAACAGAAAAGAGGCGGAACTATGAGCAGAAAAATAAAAGGCTTAGGCATTGAAGTCATTGCCATTCTTCTGACCATTGTTATCTTCTGGATTCCATTCTACTTTGTTATTGTCAATGCACTCAAGGACAAGAAAGAATCTTCCTTGTTGAACTTAGCTTGGCCTTCAACGATTCATCTTTGGGACAATCTGAAGGAAGTAATTACTGCCCGGGATTACATGTTGTTGCGGGCATTTTACAACAGTACTTTGCTGACGGTCATATCAATTACTGTGTTGATTCTTGTTTGTGCGATGGCAGGCTTTGTGATGCAGCGCAGAAATGATCGTGCGACGCCATGGCTAAACTTCCTTGTCCTGTCTGGATTAATTATACCGCCAGCTATCGTACCCACGATCTGGGTCTTAAATGGTATTGGTTTGTTCAAAACGCTGCCAGGTCTCGTTCTCGTAGAGGTGGCACTCGGATTTCCTTTCGGGGTCTTGCTGTACAAAGGGTTTATGGCAGGCATTCCGCGTGAAGTAGATGAAGCTGCTGTGGTGGATGGTTCCAGCGGATTGGGATTGTTCTATAGAATCATTCTGCCACTACTACAACCTGTAACAGCAACCATTATTGTCACATCGTCCGTAGGGATCTTTAACGACTTTACTAACCCCTTGTATTTCTTCCCAGGAGCTAAGAATGCGACAGTGCAATTAACGCTTTATAATTTCCAAAGCCAGTTCGTGACGCAATGGAATTTGCTATTTATGAACATTTTATTGATCACCTTACCGCCTCTTGTATTATTCATTGTTTTTAACAAAAAAATTGTAGCAGGGATGACAGCGGGTTCGGTTAAAGGCTAATCATGGGATCGTTAATGAGGAGGATAACTATGGGGAATTTACAGGTTACAGCGTTGAAATGTGAATATAGAACGAATCCGCTTGGCATCGGAGCTCGGAATCCGCAGTTAAGCTGGCAAATTGAGTCCGATCGCCGCGGCACGCTGCAGCGAGGGTATCAGATCGTCGTAGCTAACGAAGTGGGTGATTTTACAAACCCAGTGTGGGATACAGGCTATATGGAATCCGATCAGTCTATTCAACTTGTTTACGTGGGACCTGAGCTGCTATCCAGAGCTCGTTACCACTATAAAGTGAAAGTCTGGGATAACTTTGGCCGTGAATCCGCATGGAGTGAAGTCGCTTGGTGGGAGATGGGCTTGATGGATCAAGGGGAATGGCAAGCCGAGTGGATCACACCTCATGAAAGTGAAATGGATCCGCAGTCCGAGCCTGCATTTCTGCTTCGCAAGCAGTTTGAGGTTGGAGGGGATGTCCTGTCTGCACGTATTTATGCGACGGCTGCAGGCGTCTATGAGCTGTATGTAAATGGAACTCGTGTTTCCGATGAGCTGCTGGCGCCAGGCTGGACGAGTTATCCAACTCGGTTGCAGGTTCAAACCTATGATGTAACGGATATGCTTCAACGTGATGGTAATGGGATAGGGATTCTGCTCGGGGATGGTTGGTACAGGAGCGGGATGGGATTTGAAAATAAAAACTTTAAATACGGTGAACGCCGGGCTGCCCTCGCACAGCTGCATATTCAATATAAAGATGGTACAGAAGAAGTTGTGGCCACAGATACTACCTGGAAGGCTTCTACGGGAGCGATTCAATATGCAACGATTTACCATGGTGAAACATATGATGCACGGTTAGAGCATTCAGGCTGGAGCTCGGCCAATTTCCGAGATGACAAGTGGTGTGCCACTCAGGTTTGTACAGATGTAAGCTTTGATGTTTTGGTGCCTCAAGAAAATGCATCGACTCGTGTAACTGAGATAATACGTCCGATTGCTTATTTCGTAACGCCTGCCGGCGATCATGTACTGGATATGGGACAAAATATGGTAGGCCGCATGCGCTTCACTGTATCTGCCCCTGCAGGTACGCGGATTGAGCTTAAACATGCTGAGGTCTTGGATAAGGATGGGAATATATATTTTGGTAACCTGCGTCCGGCGAAGCAGGTCGTGACCTATATCGTGAAAGGGAGTGGTCCCGAAACCTATGCACCTTATTTCAGCTTCATGGGCTTTCGCTATGTGAGGGTCGAGGGCTTTCCCGGCCAAGAGAATGGCCTGCCGCTGGATGCTTTCCTCGGTGAAGTCATGCATACCGATATGGAGCCGACAGGTAAGTTCGAATGTTCGGATACTAGAGTGAATCAATTGCAAAGCAACATTCGCTGGGGCCAACGTGGCAATTTCCTAGACGTACCGACAGATTGTCCGCAGCGTGACGAACGGTTAGGGTGGACGGGTGATGCTCAGGTTTTCATCTCCACGGCGTTATTTAATTACCAAGGCGGACCCTTCTTCACGAAGTGGCTGAATGATATGAAGGCTGAACAAAGACCGAATGGCGGCATTCCTTTTGTTGTTCCGGACGTTGTAGGCGGAGAGAACTCAGCTGCATGGGGAGATGCTGCGGTAATCTGTCCGTGGACAGTTTATCAATACTATGGGGATAAGCGTCTGCTTGCTGAACAATATGAAAGCATGAAAGGATGGATTTCCTACATCCGCTCCCAAGGCGATCAAGAATTCCTATGGAACACAGGCTTTCATTTCGGAGATTGGCTTGCGCTGGATGCGAAGGAAAACAGCTACATTGGTGCGACACCTGTCGCTTTGATTGCAACGGCGTATTATGCGTATTCGACGCGTATTGTTCGTGATGCTGCAAGAGTTCTTGGGCATGAAGAAGAAGCCCTTGCTTTCGATGAGCTTTATCAAGGCGTTATTCAAGCTTTCCGCGATGAATTTATGACGAAAAATGGGCGCGTCGCGGCCCCAACGCAAACTGCGCATATCCTTGCGCTTGTCTTCGATCTAGTCGATGACGAGGTACGTGCAAGAGTGGCGAAAGATCTCAATGAACTGATTCTGGATAATGATTATCATTTATCAACAGGCTTCGTGGGCACACCTTACTTGTGCTTCGCGCTTTCGAATAACGGCTATCACGAAACAGCGGTTAAGCTGCTGCTGCAAGAAAGCTATCCAGGATGGCTGTATTCCGTTTCCAAGGGAGCGACAACCATCTGGGAGCATTGGGACAGCATTAAATCGGACGGTTCCTTCTGGAGCGATGATATGAACTCTTTTAACCACTACGCTTATGGAGCCATCGGAGACTGGATGTACCGCAAAATAGCCGGCCTGGATATGGACGTTACAGTACCGGCCTTCAAGCGTATTCATATCGAGCCGATGTTTGGATTGAATCGTCTCTCTTATGCCAAAGCAGCGCATACCTCCCTATATGGACGAATCGAGTCCGGCTGGCAGGTGGATCAGGGACAAATTCAAGTGACGGTACGTATCCCAGCAAACACAACCGCAGATGTCATTCTTGCAGGAGCTGCAGTTGGCAGCGTGAAAGAAGGGGGAAATTCCCTCGACACCTTGATCCCTGGCATTCAAGCCATAAGTGAAGTTGCACAAGGTGTGCGCGTCCTTCTAGGATCTGGAGACTACACATTCACATATGGGAATAGTGATTTCTTCCGCGTTAAATTTAATGAGCATTCGAGAATCGATGATGTGCTGGATCATGAAGCGGCGATGGCGATTTTCAAAAAGCATATGTCAGCCTTATTCGAAGGCCCCTTTCTTAACTTCGTTCGCAAATCAACGATTAAGCAGCTGGGTGAGAATACGATGACAGGCGTTACGAAGCAACAAATCGAAGGGTTGCTTGAAGAATTGATTCTCATATAAGGCATGTGGCCATTTGAAAAAGGAGTGTGTAGTTGTAATGGGAATTCATCAATACTTCGTGGAATTAGCGGAGAAATTGACCCCTGATCTGTATGAGTCTATTGTTCTGCCAAGATCCGTCATTGAGGTCGTAGCGGATGAAGAAGCTTTCCAGGGATGGAGAACGCGACAAACGGGTAGTATCGCAGCATTACAAACGCAATCCTTCGGCAAGGATGACAGCTTTATTCTGGATTTTGGCGATCATCAGGTTGGTTATATCTCCCTATCGATCAAGTCTGTGGGTAGTCCTCAAGATGCCCCGCTGGGGCTGAAGCTAATCTTTGGGGAGATGCCTTGTGAGGTGGCTGAACCTTTCGACAGTTATGAGGGCTGGTTGAGCAAATCCTGGCTGCAGGAAGAAACGATCTTCGTAGATGTGCTTCCTACGGTTTTACGGCTGCCTCGACGATATTGCTTCCGCTATTTGAAGGTAGTAATTATCGATACATCCCGTAAGTATACGGTCTCGTTCACCGATATTCATTGTACGGCAGTTACCTCCGCTGATGTGAGGGATCTAAAACCGCTTCCCGCTAATGTTCAGGAAGATTTACAAGTGATGGATGCCATTAGCATCAAGACGCTTCAGGACTGCATGCAAACGGTGTTTGAAGACGGACCGAAGCGGGATCGTAGGCTGTGGATCGGGGATTTAAGGCTCCAAGCGCTGGCGAACTATCAGACCTTTCATCATCATGATTTGGTGAAGCGCTGCTTATATTTGTTTGGCGGCATGACGCTAGCTGATGGTGCAGTTGGAGCCTGTGTTTTTGAAAAACCCAATCCGGTCGTTGATGATACGAGGCTTTATGATTATTCACTCTTCTTCGTTGCGACGTTATTCGATTATTATGAGGCTTCCGAGGATCACGAAGCACTGGTAGACCTATGGCCTATTGCCCTTGAACAAATCCACATCGGCTTAGCGCGGTTGGATGAATACGGTGTAGTTCGTGATGATGAAACCTGGTGGTGCTTCACGGATTGGCATCCGGAGCTGAATAAACAAGCATCTGCGCACGCGATACTGTTGTATTGTCTCAAAAGGGGTCTTGGACTGGCTGAAGTGCTAGAGAGAAAACTAGAGGCAACTTTCATTTCTGATCAAATTGATCGTGTGACAAGAGCGGCACACCACCATTTATGGGATGATGAGCTAAGCTTCTTCGTGAGTGGCGCGAATAAGCAGGTTTCATGGGCGTCTCAGGTGTGGATGGCTTTGGCAGGTGTGTTGAACGAAGAGAAAAATGGTCAATTGATGGATCGGCTATTCGACTCCTCGCCGGAAATCGGGATGACAACGCCGTACATGTACCATCATTTAATTGAAGCTTTATTTGAAAGCGGCAGACCCGAGAAAGCCTTGGAGCAAATGAGAGCGTACTGGGGAGAAATGGTCAAAGACGGAGCGGATTGCTTCTGGGAAATCTACAACCCCAACGATAAGAAGCTATCTCCTTATGGCAGCAATTTAATTAATAGTTATTGTCATGCATGGAGCTGCACGCCTACATACTTTATTCGTAAGTATTTGCTGTAACGGGAGGCCATACACGAAATGAAAGAGGATCAACTTAGACAAAAACCATTTTATTTATCAGAGTCTGATGTTTCTTGGGTGAAGGAAACGCGAGATGGACTCAGCTTGGAAGAAAAAGTCGGACAGTTGTTCGTTGTGGTTCAAAAACCATTTTCACCGGAGCCGGAGGATTTATTGAGCATTAAGCCAGGAGGGATACATCTCTTTGCTTTTAGTCCTGATGCCACGAAGGTAAATCAACAGGCGAAAATTGTGGAAATGCAAAGTTGCAGCAAGCTGCCCTTATTGGTGAGTGGAGATTTAGAATCTGGCGGATTTGGCGGGGCAATTGACGGCACGAATCTCGGCATGAATATGCAAGTTGCAGCTACAGGCAGGCCAGAGCTAGCGCTAGCATTCGGTAAAGGCATTGAAGCAGAGGGCTCTGCTATTGGATTTAACTGGGTATTCGGCCCAGTGCTGGATATTAACTATAATTATCAAAATCCGATTGTAAATACACGTGCGTTTGGAGATACACCTGAGATCGTGGAATCGTACGCGATTCCCGTAATGGAGGGAGTACAGGACGGCAGGCGAATGGCAGCGTGCGTTAAGCATTGGCCAGGTGACGGGATGGATGACCGTGATCAGCATAAAGTGCTGACAGTGAACTCCATGCCGATGCAGCAATGGCGCGATACCTACGGCCGCGTTTATCGTTCAGCTTTCGATGCCGGGGTGAAAAGTGTAATGAGCGCGCATATCGCGCTTCCTGCTTACTATAAAGAGCTTGGGATTGACGATATTAGAAAACAGCATACGCCGGGATCGCTTTCCTATGAGCTGAACGTGAAGCTTCTAAGAGAAGAACTGGGCTTCAATGGGTTAATTATTTCCGATGCGTCAGCCATGATAGGCATGACCAGTTGGGGGCCGCGCAACGAAATCGTTCCTGGGTGTATCGCGTCCGGTGTAGATATGTTTCTTTTTACTGAAGATCTCAGATACGACTATGAAGCGATGCTTCAAGGTGTTAAGGCAGGCATTATTACGAAGGAGCGCCTGAATGATGCTGTTACGAGAGTGCTTGCTCTAAAAGCTTCTTTGGGGCTGCATTTGGAAAGACCAGCTCTGCAAGATTTAGCTAGTGTAGGATCAATTGAGCATGTGACATTAGCCCAAGAATTAGCACGAAATTCTGTGACGTTAGTGAAGGACACGCAAAACTTGTTACCTATTTCACCTGAGAAGCATAAAAGAGTTCTTCTCATTGCCTTAGGAAGTGAAGGCTCTTTATTCACAGAGAATGGTGCAGGAGGCAGCGGATTTGAGAAAATGCTGGTGGAGGAAGGGTTTGAAGTGGTTAGAAATTACCATCTCAAACAGGATGAGAATGACATTGATTTGGTCATTTATTTGACGCAGCGATCGCCGGGCTTTATGCAAAATCCCCTTCGTTTGTCTCCAGAAGAAGCAGGCGGGATTTTCACTTGGTATCCTACTTACGTGCCAACGATGTTCATTTCGTTAGGTAACCCTTATACCTTATATGAGATGCCAACAATGCCAACCATGATTAATGGCTATAATGCCTCGGCTATTGTTCAAAGGGAGATTCTAAACTGTTTGCTAGGTAATCAGCCCTTCTTAGGCACCTCGCCTGTGGATGCGTTTTGCGGGTCGGCGTGGGCTCAGCTTTAAAATAAAACTGCCTTAGGGTAACGCCAAATGAAAGCACCATCATTCAACCAGGCATAGTACACATGTGGAGTCGGTAATATTGATGGTTCGAGAATGAGATGTGGCAGTTTCGCTTAACTTATTTAATTCTTCAAAAGTCCAAGTTAAATACGCTACTTGGACTTTTTGTTGTTCGAATTTCTTGTATTTAGTAAGCTATTTCGGATTTCTCGTAATACTTATACCCTGCTCAACAACATCTGCATAAGAGATAATGATACTATAACTCGCTATGCGGAGAATAACGTTGGATTAAATAAGAACAGGTGAAAGAGGGAGACTTATGATTTTCAAAAAAGATCTAATGGATAAAAAGAATTTACTTAAAGAATTAGATTCACAAGGATATTCAGACAGAATAAATAAAATAGCAATACTAGGCCGTAATAATAATGGATCAACCCAGTATTCAAAATTGCTTTCTTCGTTACTGGAGGGTGGTGCCTATGAGGCACATCTTGCATTAACTGGTGCTAGTGTCACACATGATACAAATATTATTTTGTTGG
This sequence comes from Paenibacillus ferrarius, assembly GCF_002027705.1. Taxonomy (GTDB): domain Bacteria; phylum Bacillota; class Bacilli; order Paenibacillales; family NBRC-103111; genus Paenibacillus_E; species Paenibacillus_E ferrarius. The sequence continues at coordinate 45,472 of NZ_MBTG01000011.1, forward strand.
CATTAAAGCATCCGATGGCCACTGTTAGAATTCAGGCAGCAGGTCTTTTGGCCAAAGTGGCTTCAGATATTGATATTGATATTGAACGTGAAATACTAAATTTATCACATGATTGTCGTCGCAAATTATTGCGCAGTATTTCGATTTTAAATCGACAAGAATGGGCGGAGCGTTTATTGCCTATTGTGTATACTAGATGGGGAGCACAGGAGGCATCCATTTTACTACCAGCATGTTATAAGGAAACTGTTAGTAAATGGATTTTGGACATTGGGTATGTCATAAAAGATTGGTACAAATTAGCTAGACGACATCTTGATGTGGTTGCGGAGTATTTTAAAACAACTTTAGAAAGCACACCACTTAGTGAAAAGGGATACGTGTGGTGGAGGTTTTCATCAGCTATCGAAATTTTTTGCAATTTAAAGGCAGATTTGGTTCTAGAATGTGCAATGAATCATGGCTCAATGGGTGTCATACATCCTGTGTTAAAAAAACAACTTGGTACTTTAGTTCGCATAAATCCTGGTGCAGTGTATATGCTGCTAACACGAAATGAGTCGCGGGGCGATCTGATTTCTCATGGTGTACCCGATGGCATTTTAAGTAGAAGAAATTGTTTATCAATAGATCAATGGATTGAAATAGCTAAATTACTTGCAGAAAATCCAATGCATATTGCGAAATTACTTCATTGTATTGCTCCTTCAAATCGTGAAGTGATTTTTGAGTCAGTATATGAAGAAGATAAACGTAAAGAGCGCATTTTTCCAGAAACATTACTGTATAAATTACCGCATAAATTACGCGATAAGGAAGCATCCCGAATGCTTGGTCTCCGTGAAATCTATGATAATCGGGAAAAAACGATTAGGATTACTGCTTGCCGTTCTATTGATAATTCAAGAGAGATGCTTGAAAAAGCAACACATGTATCCAATGCAGAAGAGCGCGCACTGGCACTTGCGCAATTGATTAAGTGTACTGCTCTATCGAGACATGGTGTTGATAAGACTTTGGCATTTTTAGGTCGTATCAAAAATGATCAGGATTCTGTGCGAGGCGCAGTGATTACAGAGCTTTCAAACAGTCCTTCGTCTATGTTTACTGATGAGAATATAAAAGAACTTACTTTACTTGTGGATAGTGTGATTGAAGCTAGAGATACTTCATATGTTACAAAGGCTGCTCTCCAAAAATTAGCATTTGTCATTATGCGTTATAATGCATTAAATCCAAAAAGCGAGATTTTTAAGTTCTCTTTAAGAACGATTATAAAACTAGCTAAGCAGAATGGTCAGCTTACACTACCATCTTTAGAGAAAAGTTTACCTTGGGGTACAGAAACGATAATTTTTGACGAGATTTATCCATTAGTTGTGGAGGCGAACAAAAGAGAAAACTACAATTTTGTAATTAGTTTGGCAAACTCATTCGGAAAAAGAGGCTTTAACATAAACAAACTTCAAAACTTATTAAAGGAAGCGACGAAGGCGAAAACAGATTCTATAGCAGTACAAGCGACCAGACATTGGCTTGCACCAAATAAAACACGTGATGAAAGAGTCAAAGAATTATTAACTTTGGATGCCTCTTTTATTACAATAAATGAAGTGTTCCTGCATCTGCATCTAAAACGTCAAGATTGGTTAGATCCGTTTATTTCTGGTGCTGCTATAAAAGGTAAGTTTTTAACGGGCAAAACCATTCATCTTGTGCCAGCTATGGATGGGTTTAATAGGTGGTTGCCACGTCAGCAAAAATCTTTTAGCTCCCTATTAGAAAAAGTTGCATTCGATACTAAGCGCAGTCTTTTTGAGCGTTCAAGAGCTATTAAGATAATGGCAAAAATGCCTGATCTTTGCCCAGATAAGATATTAGAACTTTTAAAGGATGAGGAAGTATCTGTAGTAGAAGCTGCACTTTATGCACTTTCATTATTAGAAGAGCCCGAAAAGGCACTTCCACTTCTAGTGAATAATTTAGATGGAGATAGAGCCCGTGTAGCCATGTACTCGATACCTAGATGCGTACGTCGCGTTAATCCGGTTTTGTTGACTTCAATGCTTAAAGAACTTTTAAATCGAGATATACTTAAAATCACGGTCAGAAAAGAGGCAATCAGGTTACTGGGTGCTTATAAAAGTAGCGAAAGCGTTTCGTTATTGATGAACGAGTTTGAAAAAGTAAATTCACATAAGGATGTAATCATTGCAATAGGGCATGCAGCGAGACAACTTTTAGATGATGAACGTGGATGGCATATTTTAAGTTTAATGGCTTCTTCATCACAAAGTGATATTGCAAAAAGTTTATTATTCCAACAGCCTAATGAACTTCCAGTAGACTATAGATCTCGATATTTAGAATTAATCATTAAAATTGCAAGTCATACAGATGCGACTGTCGGCAGAGATGCTTTCAATTGCATGAAACATTGGACAAATGGAAATGAAGTAATAATTGCGAATGCCACTGCAGAAGCTATTGTTAATTTAGAAGATAGCACTAGATGGAATGCTGCAATGAACACGTTGGTAGAAACATGCCGTGATGGTAAGGTCAATGAATTTGTAATTGGTGTTTTTAAGGATTTGGCTAATGTTAAAATAAGTGATGAGTGGAATGCAACAGCCAAAAGAGATTTGCCTCATCGACAACGGCTCTTGAAATTTACAGACAAACTGATATCTTTGCCAAAGAACACACGTCTAAACCTTAAGCTTTTGTATATGGGTATAAATGACTGTCTTGCGTTAAATGAGACATTAAAGCATGCTGTGATGAAATTGTATATAGCATCAATTGATTGGAATGATGTAGAGGAATCCGTTGCTTATCTAAACAGTTTTGTTAATTGCATTACACAACAGCCACATCTTTTGAAAGATGCATATAGACAGGTTGCGCAAAATTTAAAAGATAGCAAAGGGTATTGGAATCCAGATACAATATTAGAAATTGTAAACGTAATATGGTCTGAGGGCCGTAACGATTCTCAATTTATTGGACTTTCTTTACTTGAAGTTACTGGAAGTGTTTTATTGTGGAGTCCGGATTGTATCCGCCTTTTAAGATTATATAGAGATCACATAAACATTGAAATTTGCTCACTTGCGTTAGACATTTGGACAACAAAAGATTAATTATTCTTATAATACAAACTTGAATCTATGACGAACGATATATTCATATCCCACATACCATACATGTTGAGTGCTGCTCACTGTTAGTTTGGAAAGGAAACAACGAGTGAAGCAATCTGTAAGGGTTAAGAAAAGAATGATTTTATTTGAAGGGTGTAATCGTAATATGATTCTTAAAGAGTTTGATTTAGATTTACCTTACACAGGCAAGAATGGCAAACAAGATTATGATGATAATTGGAAGGCTAAGAGAATTAAATTCAGGGATGAAGTACGGTGTATAGCTTCATTTTATGAGAGAGTGTTTGAAAAAAAATCTATTGTGGATGATTACTGGAAGGTACTAATTGAATGTGTTGATACAATAACAGATAGTCGTGTGCGAAATTTACTAGGTGTATGTACTGTTCAAGTAGAACTTGATATAGAGGAATATTTCCATCTTTCTAATTGCGAAAAGAAAAGAATTGTTTTGGGATTACTTAAATCAGGTATAGAAAAGATTGTTGAAGCCAAAGGGTGGGATTATACGCCTTTTGATAAAGCTTACAACAACATTGTTATGAATAACTACACAAATACTTGGATTTGGAAAAAGCCTAAAAAGAGTCCAGATAAAAAATATAGTGCAGAGGTTTTTTGTGAGCATGAAGTAGGTTCTTTTGACATTAGTATAATTATTAAAAGTAAAAACGGTAACGAAATGAAACGGGTCAAAGTAAAGTCAGACAGACCGAATGAATGGGCGTATGCACAGAATCTTGGAGCATTAGATTGGGTTTCCTCTGACGAAGTTGTATTAGTGAATAAGGAACAAACAGAACATTGGAGTATATCCATAGCTGAAATTAAATGAAAGCACGATTTTATCTGAAAGGATTGCTAAATATGGCATTTACAAAAAAAATAGATAGTGAAATTTCACTTAATGCGATAGTGATTGACGATGCTCAAGAATTTTTCACCTTAATAGACACCAATAGAAATCACTTACGACAATGGCTTCCATGGGTTGATTTTACAACATGTGTGGAGGATACCAAGACTAACATTGGAAAGACATTGGCACTGTTAGATTCGAAGGTTCTGGTGCAAGGATTTAAAAAAGTTCGCAGTTACCCGACAAAGTATAGTTTGTCTATGCCACTAAATCAAATATCTTATTTAGCCATTCAACATCAAAGAGGACAGACGAATTATTTTCGGCCTGCCCTTTCCTTATCATATGTAAAGCCTCAATTCCCTTTAACGTCTGATCCGCTGTAAGAAACGATTTGAAACCGAGATTTGGTTTTGTGATTTTTTTTATGAACCGGTGATCTTGCTCCATCCCATTACTTCATTATCAATTACGTTATCACGAATTAGAGCTTTGCACCACAACCTGCAATATTTTGTGGAAAAGAATTCATATTTAAATGCATTTGAGGAAAGTAGATACCTCATTACTAAGAAAAAAGCAGCACTAAATTGTGCTTAATAGCGTGAACTGAGGTCACTTGTTTCAGGTTCTTCAGGCTCGACCGATTTGGATCATGAAAGGATGTCGGCAATAAGGACTCACGTGCATGCGCGAGTCCCTTTCTGTCATTTCTACTATAATTAATAATCGATTAACCATAATTGCTCTTGCGCTTAGTGATGAGAAAATAATGTTATCGAGGATTGTCTGCCACATCGACAAAAAGAGCAAGTCCAGAGAACGACTAGCCGGCGATTGTCGTCGCTCGCCCTCCAAAGCACTATCGTCGAGTAGATGGTTCCTCATAGCTTTGCAAGCCGGCGTCGCGCAAAGTTCTTCCGACATAGCCCAACTCTCGACGTGCAGCGGCATCGTTGACTGTGAACTCACGCCCGATCATGCGTATCATCGAGCGTGAGATCGGCGGATCGCCGTCTTTCCGCGTGACGGCCCAGATAGTGTCGAGCAGCCGGCCAATGGCAGAGGCAAGCCAGTAGGGCATCGAACGCAGCTTATCGATGGACAGGCCCTGCAAGTTCGCGAGCGAGGAGACGAACTCACGGAAAGTCTGCCCTTCCTGGTCTTTGATGAAGAAGGCATGACCGCCTTCTCCGCGTTCAAGAGCGCATTGTATGGCTTCGACCACATTGTCCACGTGGCAGGTTGCAAAAGCGTAGTCGCCGCGGTCGATGAAGGCGAACTGTCCAGATCTGACTGCTTCGGGAAGCGCTCGACTAAACGGATCACCAGGCCCCCAGATAGCCGGTGGGCGGAGCGCGATGGTGCGAAAGCCGGGTTTGTTGGCTGCCAGAACCAATGGCTCGGCCCGTGCCTTGCTCGCCAGGTAGGCGGAGAAGTGGTTCGGGAAAGCTGGCGCGCTTTCATCGGCGTCGCGGATGGGCGTACCGCCATTATCCATGAGGATCCCCGCCGCGCTGATGTAGACGAATGTCTTCGCACCGGCGGACTCAGCTGCCTTCAACAAGGCTACGGTGCCATCGACGTTGGTACGGAAGAAGGGTTCGCGAGGCCCTGAGAAGCGGAACAGGGCGGCCGCGTGCACAACCGCATCAATCACCGGCAATATGAGTGGCGTGTTGCTTTCGAGATCGGCATCGACTGGCGTCGCACCCATGGACTTGAGTTTGGCGTGAGATGATGTGGAGCGTGTGAGAGCGAAAATCTCGTGACCGTCCTCCACGAGCTTCGTGATCAGGCGGCCGCCGAGCAGACCGGAGCCTCCCGTGACGAGAATTTTCATTGTTTTCGTCCTTTCTATTCGGGATTTAGGATGGACCGTATGGCGCCCTCGCGGATTTGCTCCAGGACCTCAGAAGTGGGTGGCACCACCTTGCGTAGCCGAGCTGTGACGTAAAGTAGGGATGCAGCATTCGCAGACGCCCACATGAGATCGGCAGCCACCTCCACCGTTGGCCTGAGTCGGCCCTCAGCGGCGATGGCCGCGATGCGTTGGATCAGGAGCGCAAAGGCCTGCTCGGCGGCGGGAATATCAGCATCGTTGAGAACGCGGCTCATCATCACCGCGTAGAGCCGTGGGCGAGCCGCCGCGAAGCGCACGTAATCGTCCCAGCCCTCACGCAGCGCCATCACCGGATCGGATGATTGGGTGGCAGTTCTTTTGCTTTCGAGAAACTGTGCAAATGCTTCCGTAATGGCGGCGCTCAGAAGCCCGTCGGCGCTGCCGAAGTGATGGTACAGCGTCGGTGCGGTCACCTTCGCAATTGCGCAGACGGAGCGTGTCGAGAACTGTGCCTCGCCCTCTTCCTCGAGAACTTGTAAAGCCGCATTGAGCAGAGTGTCGTGTGTATTCATGTGACCAATATAGCACAGCTATATTGGTATGTCTATAGCGATGCTATATTGGTGCCGATACCCTCCTGACATCCGATAAAACCCCAGTTCCCGACGCGACTGTATCCGTTTCCCGCACGGACGCTGAAAATTCCTCTGGATTCAGATGGTTATGGCAAACATAGAGTGCTCATTTTTGCCGAGAGCTCCCGCCATCAAAGTCTTGCACAGTATGGCATGCCGAAGGTGGTTGGCCAGTAGAAGCGGCGTTCTCTATGCGGCATGCTGGTGGCTGACATCTTCCGGCAGCCGCCTATACCGGGAATGAATTCGATAATCTGATACTCTATTCTTCGTATTCCTTTAAGAAGTTCACTTCGGACCACTGCCTAAATTGATCCGGATCCCTCTTCAATAGATCGATACCATATTTGTTATCTAAATAATCTAATGCCTTTTGTGTGTTTCCTTGAAGGAAAAGGTCTTTAAGCAGCATTGCTGCAAATAGGACGAGAAGATTGAAATATTCATTAGCATGTGCTTGTTATCCCCATCCAATTTGCTGAGCAAAATGCCTCCTTCCAACAAGGAAAATGCAAATGAAGCAAGCGCATCCGAATCCAGATCTCCCTTAAACTCCCCAGCTTTAATCCCGTCACGAATAATACTTTTCATTATATCCAAGAAGGTATGCAGCCCCTGCCTTGCCCGGTCACGAAGCTCCGAATGAGTATCGTCACTTTCTACAGCTGTATTCTGCATGGGACATCCGCCAATAAACGGTGGATCGTTGACGACATCCTCATAGACACGAAAGAAAGCAATCAGCTTTCCTGACGCAGACTGCTCTTGATCGACCGCCTCAGCAAATTTTCTGCCGACCAAACTGGCAGCATAATTGTAGGCTTCAAGCGCTATCTCGTCTTTACTGGCAAAATGTCGATAGATGCCCCCTTTCTTAATTCCGCTGTCGGCAATAATATCATTTAGCGATGTACCGGCATATCCTCTCTGGTTAAAAATTTCAGCTGATTTCATAATGATATGTTCCCGTGTTCTGTCCCCTTTTTTCATGAGCTCCTCCGTATGAACCTTATTCTAATCATGTATTATAAACAAATTATACAATTTTCCGACCTTGCCATTCGCAAGAATTATGCTAATATAAAAGATACCATTCGGTACCTTTTATTATAAAACAAGACGGTCCAGAATGAAATAGCGCCGAGCTATTTTGATTTCATGAGAGGTATTCGCCTCTTTGGAATAAATAAAACTTATAGGAGGACTTGAGAATGACTGTAAAAGTAGGCATTAACGGCTTTGGACGGATCGGACGAGACTCGCTTTTCGCCGAATACAAGATGTGGAAGGCGTCGAGGTTGTAGCAATTAACGACCTTACGAATGCTAAAGTGTTGGCTCATCTGCTCAAATATGATACAACGCAAGGCACTTATCACGGTGACATTGAAGTCCATGACGGACGTACTCAACTATACGTATGTCGAGGAAAACGAAGTGCCCAATTGATCCTTTCTTGAACGAATAGGGGAGAAGATGTGACCGCGATTGAACTGCTGAAGGACAGAGATATAATCAACTCAAGTTACAAATCGCTTTGGAAGGGAGGCAGTAAGGAATGGGAATTGATACGGTACTATGGAGCAAGCTGGTGACAGGAATGACACTAGGGTTCCATATGATATTCGCGACAATTGGTGTCGGTATCCCTCTCATGATCGCGATTGCTGAGCTCATCGGCATCCGCAAGCAAGATTCTCACTACACACTGATGGCTAAGAGGTGGGCGCGGGGGTTTGTTATATCCGTCGCAGTCGGTGTCGTAACAGGCACGGCAATCTCACTGCAACTGGCATTGGTGTGGCCGAATTTTATGAAGTTGGCGGGGAACGTCATTGCGCTTCCGTTATTCATGGAGGTATTTGCATTCTTTTTTGAAGCTATCTTTCTAGGCATTTATCTGTATACGTGGGATCGGTTCAAGAACCCATATATTCATTGGCTGCTCACACTCCCCATTGTCGCAGGGGCAGGCATGTCTGCTGTTTTTATCACGACTGTGAATGGTTTTATGAACCAACCTGGGGGATTTACCATGCAAGGCGGACAATTTACAGCCGTTAACCCGGTGCAAGCGATGCTGAATACGGCGACGTTCTCCAAAGTGTTCCATGTATTAAGCTCGGCCTACTTAACAGGAGCGGCTCTGCTAGCAGGAATTGCGGCCTTTACGATGCTTAGAAAAGGGGTCACTGGATACCACAAAAAAGCGTTAAAGCTTATGATGGCCGTTGTCATGTTGTTCGGACTGCTAAACACCGTAGCTGGAGATGCGTCCGCCAAGTTCTTGGCCGAGCATCAACCGGAAAAGCTGGCTGCTGCGGAATGGCATTTTGAGACGGAGAGCGGCGCGGATTTGATTCTATTTGGATGGCTTAATGCCGAGCATAAAATTATAGGCGCACTTCACCTGCCGAAGATTCTCAGCTTCCTGGCTTTTGGAAATTTTAACGCGAAAGTAACAGGTCTGAATGAATTTCCTCCAGATGAACAACCTCCGCTCCTTGTGCATTATTTTTTTGACTTGATGGCTGGCATAGGGTTTGCGTTATTGGGCATGTCCGTTCTGTATTTCCTATTTACATTATGGAAAAAACGCAATGAGCACAACAAATGGCTACTTCGCATTATTGCTTTAGGCACGCCGCTCGCATTCCTGGGAGTCGAGCTGGGCTGGTTTTACGCCGAGTTGGGGCGGCAGCCGTGGATTTTACGAGGATATATGCGTGTAGAAGAAGCGGCGACGACATCGCCAAGCGTGAGAATTCTTTTTTTCCTCTTCCTTCTTCTCTACATCGTTTTAGGCATGGTTAGCGTTCTTGTACTTCGGCGCTTATTCAACAATAATCTGGCAGAAGCTGAGATGGAGAAGTGGGCGCAGCATGCGGGCGACAAGAGGACAGGGAAGGGAGCGCATGTCTGATGAGTTACGATTTGATTGGAATTTCGGTACTTTGGCTGTTTTTGTACGGGTATCTTATTATAGCCTCCATTGACTTTGGAGCCGGTTTCTTTGCCTTTTATGCCCACTTGACCAAGCAGGACCCCCTCATAAATCGTCTGATTTCTCGTTATTTGTCACCCGTATGGGAGATCACAAATGTATTTTTCGTCTTTTTCTACATCGGCATGATCGGATTTTTTCCGGATACAGCCTATTACTATGGCTCGGCGCTGCTTGTTCCGGGGAGTGTTGCGATCGTGCTGCTTGCTATTCGCGGTTCGTTCTATGCATTTGAAAACTATGGTTCCAAAAATAATATCGTCTATCTGTTTTTGTACGGCGCATCGGGTTTGCTGATCCCGGCTTCGTTGTCTGTGACGCTGGCCCTGTCTGAAGGCGGCTTTATCTTGAAGCAGGATCAGACGGTTTCTCTGGATTACTGGGCTTTATTTAGCAATCCATTGTCGTGGAGCATCGTTGGATTGGCGATTGTGTCTGTCTTGTTTATTAGCGCCTGTTTTCTGGCGTTTTACGCTTCACGGGCAGAGGATCACACTGCGCTAAAGCTAATGCGGACCTATGCGCTTTTCTGGAGCACGCCGGCGATTATTATCGCCCTGACAGCCTTTATCTATTTGGGCCAACACAATGAGCGACATTATCAAAATATGATGGATTTATGGTGGATGCTTGCACTTTCTGTTGCCTTTTTCATGATTGCGATGTGGCTGTTATACCGCGGTCGCCGCTATGGGCTAGCATTTGTTTGCATCATGCTGCAATTTTTCTGTGCCTTTTTCGCTTACGGGATTGGGCAGTATCCCTATATTCTTGATCCCTACATTACGATTCAGAGCAGTGTCACCTCATCCTCAATGGGCTTCGCGCTAGTTGTCGTATTTATCGGGGGCATGTGTCTATTGATTCCTTCCCTTATTTTGGTTTTCAAGCTGTTCCTGTTCGATGCGGATTACGTGAAAGGGGAAAAATAGGCCGATTACTCGCAGGTTATTACCATAAAGGAGCTGAGTTGGGTGAAGGGGAAAAGAAGCTTAATCGCTATACAGATGACTGCCCAACGCAAACGTCTCATTTACCTGGTATTCATCTCGCTCGCACTAGGCGCCGCCATTGTAAGTCAGGCTGCATTGCTGGCTGAAGCCGTCCAGCGGATCTTTGTGGAGGGAGTATCTTTTTCATCGGTTTCCCTACTGCTCGGCATCCTACTGATCGTGATGGCGATACGTACACTGTTGTCATATGGGAACGGGACAGTTGGTTTGCAAATGGCAGCAACCGCCAAAAAAAATATGCGAGCAGCCGTGCTTCAGAATTTTACGCATGCTTCCATGCCTTCCTCTCTTCGAGGGCAAACGGGGGGAAAGGTCAGTATGGCGCTGGATGCTGTGGATGAGGCGGATAGTTATTTCAGTCAATACATGCCACGTATGGTGGAAACGGTCATTATCCCCATTCTGATTTTAGTCGTTACGTTTACCCAACATGCCAATTCAGGGATCATCATGCTGGTTACGGCTCCGTTTATCCCGATTTTTATGATTTTGGTGGGGCTGAAAACGAAAAATAAATCAGAAGAAAAATATGCGCAGTTAGCCGAGTTTGCCGGTACATTTCTAGATTCCCTTCAAGGGCTCGTTACGTTAAAAATATTCGGACGGGCCCGCCGTCAGCAGCAAGAAATCGAACGCAGTAGCTTAAAATACTGTGATGCCACAATGGATATTTTGAAGATTGCGTTTACGAATACCCTCATGATGGAATCGATTGTGATGCTGAGCATCGGGATTGTTGCTCTCGAACTGGCCATTCAGCTGCTTGTCTTCAAATCGATGTCGTTTCGCACTGCCTTTTTTGTTTTGCTGCTCGTGCCCGAGTTTTACAGCTTACTAAAGAGTTCGGGCACAGCTTTTCACAATGGGCGAACCAGTATGGGGGCGATTAGCAAGGTTGAAACCATGCTCGCGGACACGAACGATAGAAACGATCTGAAGGATCAGCCGATAGGGCTCCGGACATTTCCGAAGAAGCTGTTTCCAATGCCGCCCACCATTGAATTGGACAATGTCCGGTTTCAGTATGCACCTGACTCATTTGAGCTGAATACAGGTTCGATCACAATTGGACCAGGAGATCATATTGCCCTTGTTGGTCATAGCGGATCCGGCAAAACAACCTTGCTCCATCTTATAGCGGGATTACTAAAACCGGCGTCGGGGACCATTTTAGTGAATGGAAACCCGCTTACTCAACAGAATGAGACGATATGGTTCGAACATATTAGCTACATTACGCAGCATCCTTACATTTTTGCAGGTACCTTCGCCGATAATATCGCGATCGGTGCCGGGCGGAAAGTCTCCAGGGCTGAAATTGAGGCGGCGGCTGCGGACGCGGGTCTTTCGAAGGTTGTATCCCAACTGGAGCAGGGATTTGATACCCCTGTCGGTGAAGGCGGTAGAGGACTATCCGGTGGGGAAAAGCAACGGCTTGCTGTAGCGCGGGCTTTTTTGAAGCGACCCTCCATTATTTTGTTCGATGAGCCGACCGTCGGACTCGATCTTCACACCGAGAGCATTCTGCAACATTCGATTGGAACCTTGGCAAAATCGGCGACGATGATTACGGTAGCTCACCGATTGTATACCATTCGAAATGCGGACAACATTTTGTTTATGGACCATGGCGTCCTAGTGGGCTCGGGACATCACGAAGAGCTTATGAAACGCCTGCCTGCGTATGCAGAGATGGTCGATGTCCAACGCAAAGGGGTGCCGGGATGAACGAGTTCGCTGTTTTGTTCCAAGCTATGATTCGGGAGCGCAAAGATATTATTCTTTCGATTTTAGGCGGATTTGTCGCCGGTATTGCCGGTGTGATCCTCTTTTCTGCGAGCGGATATCTGATTTCGCAAACGGTGTTTGCACCTCCGCTTTATACGCTGATCGTACTTACTTCGTTGGTCAAGCTGCTTGGTTTACTTCGAGCGGTGAGTCGTTATGGCGAGCGCTTATATTCACACCGAGCGACATTCTCTATGCTTAGCCGTTTGCGATCATCCTTTTTTGCCAAGCTCATTCCTTTAACGCCAGGCATTTTAAATAAAAACCGAAGCGGGGATCTGCTTGCACGAATCGTTGGGGATGTAGAGAGTTTGCAGCACTATTTTTTACGCGTCGCGTATCCGCCGATCATTGTTGTCATGGTGTTCTTGACGACAATGCTGGCTGCCGCCTCCTTTTCTTTCTGGATGGCTTGCTTGATGCTGCTCGGTATGCTGGGAACCGTATTGGTCGTGCCGGGAATCGTATTGCTAGGATATCGGAAAATCAATGGCCATGTTCGCAAGCAGCGAGCGCTGTTGTCTACGGAAGTAACAGAGGTGTTGTATGGTTTCCGGGACCTTAAAGTTTATGGGCAGCTTGCGCAGCGGGAACAGCAACTTCGCCAAGCTTCTGCTGCATTGGCAGCCGAGCAGCAGCGAGCGGCCGGACAACTGCTGCGTGGACAATCGATGCATGCTTTTGTCACATATCTGATTGCCTGGGGGGTGTTGGCACTTGGTGCTTATCTGATATCGGATGGGACGTTAGCTGGCGTATATCTGGCTATGCTTGTCATGGCCTCATTAACTGTATTTGAAGAAGCAGCGGCTATGGCCACGTTGCCAGCATATAAGCAAGATAGCGAACATGCAGCCAAGCGGCTGACGGAAGCAGTATTAACTCCTGCCATGCAGCCAGTGCAGCCAAGTCGTACGTTGAATACCGACCATGCCGTTTCTATTGAACTATCCAGCGTTTCCTTACAATATGAAGGGGAGTGGAGGCCAGCGTTAAAGAACTTTTCGTTGCAAATTCCACCAGGATCCAAAACGGCGATTGTCGGACCTAGCGGTTCGGGAAAGTCCACGCTGATTGAGTTGTTGCTCAAGCTGCGTACGCCAACGGCTGGGGATTTGCGACTGAGCGGCATATCGGTACAAGAGCTGGAGGAGTCGAGCATTTGGAAAACGGCTAATGTCGTGCTGCAGCAAAGCCATTTTTTCCGGGGAACGATCCGGGATAACTTGCTCATGGATGGTGAGAATCATTCTGACGGCGACCTATTGGATATTCTCGCTAAAGTGCAATTGCCGACCATTTCGTTAACGGACCCCGTGTACGAAAAGGGAGAAAATTTATCGGATGGCGAAAAACAGCGCTTGGCCCTGGCGCGGGCCATGCTTCGCAAGGGAAAGCTATGGCTGCTGGATGAGCCGACGTCTTCGCTGGACTATGTGACAGAGCAACGTGTTTTGACGCACCTATACGAGCAGGCGTCCGAAGATACGCTTCTGCTAATCTGTCACCGGCTTAACGGTTTGGAAGGAATGGACAGAATCGTCGTTATGGAGCAAGGAAGGGTGATCGAAACGGGTTCTTATTCCGAGTTGATGGAGCAAAACGGCTATTTTTATAAGATGAAACAAATTGAGTTGCAATTAATCGGCGAAACGGGGGACTAAGCATTCTCTTTTTATACGACCTTTACGGTACTGTTTTTACCCAGACCATCTACCTCGTACGGAAACGGAAGAATAACATTCCTAAGCAGTATGCTTCTTTATTGTGAAAAGGTGGAAAATCTAATGACAAAGACTAACCCTTTGCTAATTGTAATTTTGGCTTTAGGTGTATTCGGAATAATCACAACAGAAATGGGGATTATTGGTGTGCTACCTCAGGTAGCACAAAAATTTCACATAACTACCTCAGCGGCAGGAATACTTGTCAGTATTTTTGCCTTGGTCGTAGCACTGTCAGGGCCTTTTATAACCTTGCTATCTTCAGGTATAAATCGTAAATTCATTTTGTTAATATCGGTGCTAATGTTTGCGGTCTCCAACGTTGTTTATATTTTTACTATGAGCTTCAACGTAATGGTGGTATTTCGGATTATTCCCGCATTGGCGCATTCTGCTTTCTTTTCTGTAGCTCTTGTGGTGGCAGCATCATTGGTTTCTCCAGAGAAAAGCAGTCAAGCCGTGACCAAGGTGTTTACAGGTATTACAGCAGGATTTGCATTTGGGGTGCCATTGACCTCTTATCTTGCAGAGCGAATTTCAGTTGAGGTAGCATTCATGTTTGGTGCCATAATTAGTTTCATAGCCTTTTTCGGCATATTGATCTGGCTTCCTTCGATGCCTGTTAAAGAAAAAATGACTTATGGACAACAACTCAATGTTTTACGTAAACCTGATCTGTGGTTAAACATTGCGACCGTTATATTTTTATTTGCAGCTATGTTCTCTGTATATAGTTACTTTGCCGAATATCTTAGACAAGTAACACAAGTGAATGGCTCATGGATAAGCATTATGTTATTCGTATTTGGATTGGTCATGATTTTGGGGAATTTCATATTTGGAGCCTTCGTGCAGAAAAACATTGCTCTCACAACAACCTTATTTCCTTTAATCTTATTATGTATTTATATGATGCTTTATTTTTTAGGGATTCATTTTATTCCTATGTTTGTTCTAATCTTTCTATGGGGAATTGTCCATGCCGGCGGACTTATCATTGGACAAAGCTGGCTGGTCATCGAATCACAGTCAGCTCCTGAATTTGGGAACAGCTTGTTTATAACCTTTGCGAATTTAGGAATAACGATTGGAACAACTATCGGTGGCTGGTTTCTTTTGCAATGGGATGTACGTCAACTTGTATGGAGTGGAATTGGATTTACTGTACTAGCTTTTCTATTGATTATTATCAGAATAAAAGTTTATGGTAAGCCTGTAGCCCAAAAGTTGAATCTGCATCCCTAATGAGCTTTTACTTATCTGACACTGAATGGTCATATTTTTCGAGGAAAATAACTAATTCGGGCCATTCGACTAAACACATAAAACGCGATAATAGCAACAGGCATAGGGTTTAAGGTTCCATAAAGGAGTTGTGGAGGGGTGAGCCAAATCAACAGAGTGTTGCTTGCAGAACCATCGCAAGAGCATAGAGAGCGGATCAAGTACCTGCTGGAGCTGGATCCGCTCTTTGAGGTCGTAGCGGAAACTGACTGCGGAAGGGATGCGATATCACTCGCCGATTCATTAAAGCCGGAGGTTGCGCTTGTTGCGGTTGAATTACACGATATGAAGGGTACACAGACCATTCAAGAAATGAAAAAGATGAATCCCCAAATGTTAGTCGTATTGCAAGCGGAAAGCGCTGACGTTGAGTGTTTTTTTGAAGCTCTGAAAAGCGGGGCGCAAGGTTACTTGCTCAAGTCGCTGCATCCAGCTTCCTTTCACGAGTATCTGAGGTCGCTCGTGATCGAGGATGCGACTCTGCCGAGAGAGCTTGGATATCAAATTTTAAAGCAATTTGTTACCGAGAATAGCCCACATGGCGTACAGCCGAAATTAAAGAGTCGTACCTGAGCTAGTCACTTATGCGTCTGACAAAGGAATTTTTATGTCTAAGGTAAGCTCGGAAAAAAAGAAATAACTTTCGTCCGTATTGATTGATCGAAAATACTGTATTGGGTACTGTCTGCAGAAGGAGCGTTTGGATCAAATGAACTCAAATGATCAACCAGCCAATAATAAAAATTATACGATTCCTATAATTGTAACGTCCTTGATTGTAAATTTTGTTATACTTCTTTTGTTTTTTTCACCGATAGGATACAAAGGAAGTATCAAATTTGATTTAGTCATCTTCCCGAGAATAAATGGAGTTTTAAATAGCTTTACGTTTATATTTTTGATATCGAGCTTAATTGCAATATTGAGAAAAAACATTAAGGTGCACAAAGGTTTCATTCTTGCTTCCTTTACCTCGACATTATTATTTCTAGTTTCTTATTTAACATTTCACTACATGTCCTCAGAAACAGCGACATTTGGCGGCCAAGGTATTATCAGACCCTTTTATTTTATTATTTTAATTTCGCACAGCATCCTTGCCGCAATAATTGTACCGCTAGCCCTATTCACACTTGTTTGGGGATGGACGAATCAAATTCAAAAGCATCGGCGCATTGCTCGATGGACAATGCCTATTTGGCTATATGTCAGTTTTACTGGAGTAGTAGTGTTTTTAATGATGGAACCATATTACTGAACAAACTCGCTCATTGAGGGGAATACTAATTAGGAATCTTGGCAGTAGGCAAAAAAATGCGACACCTGATCTGGATTTTCCAGAGGGTGTCGCATTTTTCTGCCATTGCCCCTTGTATTTGCATGCCTAACAGACCCGATTCAACGGAACAATATCAGACAACCGGCTGTAGCTGATCGAGGAGATGGCGAACATAATCGAATAACTGGTGACCGTCAATGAAACGATGGATGAGGGCAAGTTAAAATAATGGCTTAAATCGTTTAACCCAAATTAAACATGGCTGTATTCATAGTGACCAATACAATGGTAATGCAAAGCAACGTATAATGACCCCTTCGAGGGGAAGAAGGAGCGCTTCGTTCTTCTCGACTATCGTATTGTTGAGTGCATACTTCATCGAAGTTTTCTTCTTTCCATCTATTGATTTTGGGAAGTTATTTACCTAGCTATTTTAGCGAAGTACTCCAGAGTGCGAACCAATTGGGCTGTATAAGACATTTCGTTATCGTACCAAGCTACGGTTTTCACCAGTTGCTGGTCACCGACTGTCAGAACTTTCGTCTGCGTGGCGTCGAAGAGCGAACCAAATGTGATACCTTTGATATCGGAAGATACGATCTCGTCTTCCGTGTATCCGTAAGTTTCTGGATCAGAGGCTTCTTTCATAGCGGTGTTAATTTCCTCAATCGTTACTTTGGTGTTCAATACGGCAACCAGCTCCGTTACGGAACCTGTTGCAACAGGCACACGTTGAGATGCGCCATCCAGCTTGCCCTTTAGTTCGGGAAGAACGAGGCCAATGGCTTTTGCAGCACCAGTAGAATAGGGAACAATGTTCTCTGAAGCGGCGCGTGCTGCTCTGAAGTCTCCTTTTGGATCCGGAGCGTCCAGTGTTTTCTGGTTGCCTGTAAAGGCGTGAATGGTCGTCATTAATCCGGATTGAATGCCAAACTTATCGTGCAAAGTTTTAGCCATCGGGGCTAGGCAGTTCGTTGTGCAGGAAGCACCGGAAATAACCGTTTCCGTTCCGTCCAGCGTGTCATGGTTCACGTTGTATACGATCGTTTTCATGTCGCCTGTAGCAGGGGCGGAAATGACGACTTTCTTCGCTCCCCCTTTCAGGTGAAGCTCGGCTTTTTCTTTCGTGGTGAAGAAGCCTGTACATTCGAGCACAATGTCTACGCCAAGCTCGCCCCACGGGATTTCTTCAGGGTTACGGTTAGCCAGCACCTTAACCTCTTTCCCGTTTACTTTGAAGGTTCCGTCAAGAACTTCGATGTCACCACGAAAAGTGCCTTGCGTAGTATCATATTTGAGTAGATGAGCCAACATTTTAGCATTGGTAAGGTCGTTAATTGCCACTACCTCGACGCCTTCCACATCTTGAATTCGGCGAAAAGCGAGTCGCCCGATCCGTCCAAAACCGTTAATGCCTACTTTTACAGTCATTCTCAAGTCCTCCTATAAGTTGTATTTATTCCAAACAGGCGAATGCCTGTCATGAAATCAAAAGAAATTAGCTTTTCTCAACGGGCTTGTTGCACAATATAAGATACCGATCGGTATCTTTATTATATCATGATTTGAGTGATTGGCAAGGTTTCAGTGTCGTGAAGTTTGATATAACATTAGATTAGAATAAAGTTCATTCTGCAACAAACCATCATTTTCACCTCGGAGTTCTTAAAATTCTAACGAATCTGAAACAATAAAAACGGAGCGCCGAGGTTTGCGGGCTCCGTTTTCTAATTAATTCTGGAATATCACATTTCTCATAAAATTTCAAATATTGGCCACTAATTATCGAAGGGAATTATCAATAAAAGTAATTAGTGTTACTGGTAGCAATGGTAAGACAACCACAAAAGATATGATAAATTCTGTATTACAGACAAAATAGCGAGTTCATAAAACAGTCGGGAATTTAAACAGCCCAATTGGAGTTCCCTTGACCATCCTAGAAAGATGAAAAGTTTGCGAAGGGGTTGGAAGTTTAGTTCGTGAAGAAAAGTTAATGAAAAAAGTTAACCCCCATACATTCTGAAAAAAAGCATGAGGGTTAACCTAGTTTTATGACTTATAAATTAAACGCTGCTTGGGTAAATGCAGAATAACGTTAAATTGGTCGCCATGAATCTCGACTCGGATTTCCCCGCCGTGCAGCTCAATGATGCTTTTCACAATTGCCAGTCCTAGTCCGGAACCCTCTGTCTGGCGGGATTCATCTGCTCTTTTGAAGCGTTCGAACAGCTCTTCCGCAGCAAAATCAATCTCATAAGCAGAGGTGTTTTGAATTTTGAATAATACCATATCATCAGATTCGTCCAAATAAATATAGATTCTAGTTCCTGGAAGCGAATATTTCTGCGCGTTGCCAATTAAATTTTCGAATACACGCCAAATTTTATTGCCGTCCAAATGCGCTTGGATCGGGAATTTTGCGATTCTCTCCCGAATCACGTGCGACGCTTGTCCCATATTGGTGTTGGACTCGGCAATCGCCTGTGTCAACAAGGTTGCGACATCGACGTACTCAATATCCAGCTCTACTGTGCCGCTGGTCATCTTTGAAATTTCGAACAGGTCTTCAATCAACAGCTTCAGCCGGAGTGCCTTGCGGTCCAGGGTTTCAATATAGGTTCGGGCTGTCTCCGTAGAAAGATCTTCTTTTTTTAATAAATCGACATAGTTGATAATGGAAGTAAGTGGGGTCTTCAAATCATGCGATACGTTGGTAATCAGCTCTGTTTTTAATCGTTCGCTCTTCATTTGATTCTCCAGCGCGCTTTGATACCCGGCTTTCATATTGTTAATATAGCCAGCAAGTTGGGATAGAGCGTCCTTGCCGGTATCCTGAATCGCATTCTGAATATTGCCTTCGGAAATTTCTTTACTTCCGTTGAGGATGGCGATGAAGCGTCTGAGCTTGGCAAGTATATAGGGAACAAAGAACAGCAAATACAGCAATTCATAAAGTATGAACCAGCCCAGTTCGTACCTGTATATGGCTACTTGCCAAGCAAAAATGCCAGCTATCGCAGTTAGCAGGAACATGATGATGAGGACAAACGTTATTCTCCAGTTTTGCAGACTGGTTCTAATACCGGTACTCCAAAAACGAAAGCAATCCATCAGCACACTGCCGTGCCATAAGGAACGCTCATTAAGGGGCCGATGAAAATAAAGAAACAGTCTGCCTGCCAGCAAGCCAAGGATAATAGCGGCAAGCAGTTTCTGGATGAAGCTTGAAGTTGAAAAACCTAGATTCAGCCCAGGCACGTATGAATACTCGTCAATCAGTAGAACGCCCCCTAAGATAACGGCGACAATTAAGACAAGAGGGTCGATTAGGACAATCCGATCTGCTTTACCTTTTCTCAACTTTATATCCAATTCCCCATACCACCTTTAAATATTTTGGGTCTTTGGGATTGATTTCAATTTTTTCGCGAATATTTCTCACATGTACGGCAACTGTATTCTCGGAAGCGGCGAAGATCGGTTCATTCCACACGAGCTCATAAATCTCTTCAATTGAGAAAACTCTGCCCTTGTTCTCCAGCAGTAGCTCCAAAATTTTGTATTCCTTCGGGGTCAGTCTAACGTCCTCTCCATCTACCTCAACAGTCTTCATGCTTTTGTTCAGCATGAGTCCTCTCACTTGAATGATCTCTTCCCCGTTTGACTGGAAGGAACCTAAATTCGTAAACCGACGCAACTGAGATCGGACCCTAGCGACCAACTCCAGAGGATTGAACGGCTTCGTTATATAATCATCGGCTCCAACGTTGAGACCCAAAATCTTGTCGCCATCTTCCGATTTGGCGGAAAGCATAATGATCGGTATATTTTTGCTTTCACGAATTTTAAATGTCGTCTTGATTCCATCAAGTTGCGGCATCATGATGTCCATGAGAATGAGATGTATTGTTTCCTTTTCAAGGATTTCCAGTGCCTCGAGGCCGTTAGAGGCTGTAAATACATCCACATCATCGCTTTTCAAGTAAATAACGAGCGCTTCTCGAATTTCTGGTTCATCGTCTACAACAAGAATATTATTTTTAGCCATTATTTCTCACTTTCATCACGATATTACTTATACTTGCCAATCCGGAACTGATGTATCCCGGAAAGTCAAAATGGCCGGGGGGAGCGCCTGCAAGCATCAACTCCTCCGGTGATTCTTCCTGATCCGTGTAAAATCCATGCACCCCGAAGCTGTGCAGCAACTGCATAACTGGTTTGTTGTTGACGGTGTGAACATAGCTTTTTACCCCGAGCTTATTTAGTGCAGGAACTAGATTGGGGTTGACAAACACGCGATACTCAGGCATGGCGACGGCTGTCAAATGTTTATCCCTTACAAATTCTACAATACTTTCGGCAGAGGCACCAGTTTTGTAAAGTGAATATATATTATTAGGAAAGGGGTAGATTCCCATTACTGTGTCATACATTTCTGGGCTGAAAATTTCAGGTATAACCCGATTGAGTAGTGCAGGACCATTACGGCGCGCCTCTTTGACTAGATGCGTAAACTGCTGCTGAATTTGCTCATTGCTGCCGGCCTTCGTATCCACGATTAAGTCAAAATCACGATATTGCTGCATCAGCTGCAGTATATCGGGCAGTGTAAGAGGGTGGAATTTGCCCATTATAAGCGAGTTTGCAAACTGAAGATTTGTTACGTTTGGTCCGCTATGAGCGGCCAAATCCGGCTGTAGCCTGTGCGACCAATCATGTCTGGCTACAAGCTCCCCATCCATCGTTTGCACAAGATCAACCTCGAACAAACGGTACCCTCTATTGTAATTGGTTATGAATGCCTCATAAGAATTTGTGTAGCTAGCGCCTTGGACTCCACCAAGTGCATGTGCAATAAGCCTATTTTCCTCCCAGGCGCTGGTGCCAGCTGTATAGACCGGCTGATTCTGGCCTGACCAAACAAGCCCCCAGCTACACAAGATCATTCCAGCCGTAATGACGATTAATAAGCTTAACAGAATCGTTTTCTTCATTCGTTTTGCTCCTTTCTTATCCTGATGTAAGTCATAATACAGGACTCAAATGAAGAAGGGCTGGTAAAAAAACGAATGAATTTATGAAGTTTGTATACCTTGCTGAAAGAGAGTATCCAACCTGTAAATTCCCATAAGCCTTGGTTCCGCTCCCCTTAGATGAGATGGGCTTTATGGTTGGGCGTGAAATATCGCTTGTTTACGGGCCCGCCATTTCAGTCACCTTGAAAAGCCGAGAACCCTTTCATGATTGCCAAACTCGATTGGAGTTCCAAGACCGATGTCCCAGAAACTGACTGCTCGAGCGACGTGAATTTCCTGAGCAAAGACCCAATTTTTCGTTTTACATACGGGAAACGATAGCGAAATAATAGACAGTCAAAGACTTTAATTACTAAGGTCTTTTACTGTCTTTTTCGCGCGAATTTTGGTATATCATCTTCAGATAGATATGAGAAAGTATATCTGCACTTTATAAATACAACTTTTCCATATGTGTAGTATACATTTCACAATTAATGGACAAAGTAATTAATAACATTGAATGAGGTAAACTACAGTAACGATTCAGATAAAACGTATAGCGTTAAAATTGGTGGTACAAATGTTATGAAGTTAATTTATTCATTGAATTTCTGACATGAAGCAATGAAGTATTATTGTCTACGAAACATTTCCGAGCACGCATTAAGGCCCTAGAACCCATTTTCTTTCTTTCATTAAGCGTCCTATTGTATAGGACGTTTTTGTTTTGCATTTTTTCTTTAGAAATTCCTTAGTTTTATCCCAGCAGGTTCTTTAAAATTTTAACTTAATATAAACTTATCGACATCAACTGAGGATTTGAAGGGTGGGAGATTCATGGCTTCTGATCAATATTTAATGTTTTTACAAAAATTTATTCAAAATCCTAAGCAAATCGGTAGTGTATTGCCAAGTTCTCGATTTTTGGCTAATAAAATGGTTCAGTCTGTTCCGTGGAGCGAAGTTGGTTCTGTTGCTGAACTTGGATCCGGCACTGGTGCTGTCACTCGGTTTATCAAATCGAGTGTATCTGACTCAACCAAAGTGTTCTTATTCGAGAACGATGAGGGCATGAAAGCTATTTTGCAGAAGCAATACCCTAATTTTGCTTGTCACACAAACGCATGTAATTTAACAAATGTAATAAATCACTACGGCATCCATCAGTTAGACTGCATAATTAGCGGATTACCATTTTTCAACTTTCCAAAAGAACTTCGAGAAAGGTTAATTGATCAAATTATTAAAGCCTTAAAACCGGGCGGCTACTTTGTTGCCTTTCAGTATTCTCTCCAGATGAAAAAGAACTTAGCACATGTATTCGATATCGTAAGGATAAATTATGTGCCACTTAATTTCCCGCCAGCATTTGTCTATGTATGCCGTAAAAAAGGGGGGATTGCATGAACTACGACACACTCATACATTCTATTTCACAATTTGGATATGCCGCATTGTTTTTTGCGCTTTGGCTTGGCATCGTTGGTATGCCGATACCAGACGAGGTCATCGTGATGACCGGAGGAGCTGTAAGCAAAACGGGTATTCTCCTTACGTTTCCAGCTTTTATTATCACTTATTTAGGTGTGATTTCTGGGCTATCACTTGGTTATGTTCTCGGCAGATTTCTTGGATCACCGGTGCTTGATAAACTTCGGCGTAAAAAGAATATCGATAAGCATTTAAAAACAGCAGAAAATATGTTAAACAAATACGGAAATTTTGCTTTAAGCTTTAGTTACTTCATTCCGGTCGTCAGACATATTATTCCCTATTTAGTTGGGATGAATAAAATGCCATATCGTCATTATGTGCTTTATTCTTACACGGCAGGACTTGTATGGACATTTATTTTTTTTGTATTAGGTCAATTAGTAGGATCCCATGTGCAAAGTGTTGGGACAATGGTATATCATTACGGTATATATGTAGGACTTTCATTTACAATAATTATTTTTATAGTTTTATTATTCAGACTGCGGCAAAGAATACGAAAATTACGCTGACTGCAACGCCAGTGGCTGTAAAAGCTATTTTTAAGAAAAACCTCTGGCAAAGGACACTCTTTCAGTAAATGTCAGCTACGCTTATGAGTCAGGTGAGGGCAGTCACGCCGAAGGCGCTACTGTCGCTATTCATGCAGGCAGCCGCAGCAATTATACTTTCAGCAGCAGGAGTCCAACCGAAGGTGTGATCTTTGCTAACGCAAACAGCACCTCCACCAACTTTACTATGTCTGCAAAGAATGTCACTGTCACTGCTACTTGGAGATACAGCAATAGTGGTGGAACCACTATATTTCGCTTCGTCAGACAGTACACCGCTAATCATGCGTAATATACTATTTCACTCTACAAATGTTAATTAGTAGTACCAACATACTTGCATAATAGAAAATGGACCATCACTTCATAAGTGATAGGTCCATTTTTTTGTGCAATACTAAACGGAACGAGAAAAAGAGACGGTATGGATTCAGCCCCCAATTATTGTTAAGGTCATCTGAAGGATTGTACCTTTGCTCAGAATTAGTTAGTGCCACTCAATTATTCGAAATAAAATTTCAATATGAAATATTGATTTAAAATAAAATAACAAAATTTGAAGGAATCTGTCGAATCGCGGCGAATCATTAAACCAACTAATTACGTATGTCTTTTTTTTCCACAGAGTTGGGAGGCATACCAATAGAAACTAATGGTGGGTGAGCGACTTGAAAGAATTCCTAAAGAAGTCTATTTCTTCATTCAAACAGCTTGAAAATCCGACGAAATCGGTAGGGATGAAGCTGTTCCTGATGTTTTTCGCAAGCATCTTGTTTTTCGTCATGGTTGTTGGTGCCATTTCTTACTTCGTTTCGAAAAACGTGATTAAGGACAACATGGCTGATTCCAGTCTCCAGACGGTAACGCAAGCGGGGCAAAAGCTTGATTTGCTCTATCAAAATTTTGAAGATTTGACCCTGCAAGTGATGTACAATGATGATTTGCAGAAGCTATTGGAAAAAATGGCAAAACTCGACCCCCTATCGTACAACGCTGCGGATACCAGTCGTCAACTGACGGAGAAATTGAATTTTGTCGCATTTTCCAACAAAGTCATCAAAACACTTCGCATTTACAGTTCGGATGGCAAACTCCTTGTCGGGACAGGTGGTGGAGGCTATGAATCCGATACGAGTGTTAGTGATACCGCGTGGTTCAAGCAGATTAACGAAGCAGGCGGTCAAGCGGCTTGGCTCGATAGTAAATCAACAGGATATTCGAGTGATTCCACCAGCACATTCGGGATTGGACGCATCATTAGCAACGCAACATCCGCCGTACTGGTCGTAGAGTTTAGCACGGATATTTTGAAAACCGAATTAGGTACAATGACGCTGGGTGAGAACAGTTCCGTTGTCATTACGAACAGCAGCAACACAAACATCGCGACACCTGATATGACTGAAATAGAAAAAACAGCTGACATCCAACTGACGAAAGAGCAGCTTGAAGAGGAGCGAAATTCGTTTACGACGAAAGATGATCATCTAGTTGCTTATTATAGGTCGCAGGTTTCCGGCTGGAATCTGATTGGAGACGTTCCAGTAAGCTCTATGGTCAAAAAGGCTAAAAAGATTTTCAACTATACGCTGATTGTTGCGTTTTTTGCAGCTATTGCAGCTCTTATGATTGGTCTGTTCGTTGTGCGCATGATCGGAAAACCACTGATTAATTTGCGTAATCTCATGCACCAAGGGGCTATGGGTAAGCTAACGGTACGCTCGAATTACACAATGAAGGATGAAATCGGCCAATTAGGCACTAGCTTCGATATCATGATGGAGAAAATTACGTTATTAGTTCAACAAACGAGCATTTCTGCCCAGAAAGTACTCGAAACGGCGGCCGAACTGACGAATTCCTCCAAAACAACAGCAAATGCTGCCCGAGAAATTGCACTCGCTACCGAAGAAATATCAGGTGGCGCCGCCGGCTTGGCCACAGAGTCAGAGCGCGGTAATGAGCTGACGCATCATATTAGCCTGCAAATGAAAAACGTGTCTGAGGCGAACTTTGAAATGGGCACAGCGGCAACGGATGTTCAAAGTTCTAGTGAACTAGGCACGAAGTACATGGCTGAACTTATTGATAAAACGAGTCTGACGGAAGAAATGATCCACTCCATGGTGAATAAAGTCGATAACTTAAAAGACAGCACAAGATCGATCCGCCAAATTCTTGATGTACTGAGCAATATGACGAAGCAGACGAATATCTTATCACTAAATGCTACAATTGAAGCCGCACGTGCGGGTACAGCCGGTAAAGGATTCATGGTTGTTGCTGATGAAATTCGTAAACTTGCGGATCAATCGAAACAGTCTATCTATGTCGTTGGCCAAATTACAGAAAAAATTCAAGTTGAAATCAACGAGACGGTGAATGTGCTGTCAACGGCAACACCGATCTTCAAGCAACAAATTCAAGCGGTGAAAGAAGCGGATACCATTTTCAAACAAGTCACGGCACACATGGGTGGCTTTATCGTACAACTCAGCACGGTCAGCGATTCCATTAGTACGCTGGAGCAGTCGCAAGAAGTATTATCCGATGCGATGATGAACGTCAGCGCAGTTGCCGAGGAGTCACTTGCAACCTCCCAAGAGGTAGCTTCCTTAAGTGTAGAACAGCTCAGCATTAGCAATGGCTTGGTTAAGCTGTCGGAACAGCTGGACCAACTATCCAATTCGCTTAACGAGACGTTATCTAAATTCGAAGTTTAAGTATTTCATTATGGCGAGCGGATTTATCGCGGTTACCACGTCCCTTCCTTTTGTCATCTGCAACCTGGTCAATATGGTTGCAGATGTGAAGAGGGGGGGATTTACAAATTTGGCATGGTTAATGATGCTTTTTATACCTCGACGATTGGAACCGGAGAGCCAAATTCACTCCTTATATATTTTTTTTGCGGGCATATTGAACCGAGTCAAGTTATGTTGTAAGATTGGGTTAAGCGCTTAACTTGGTTGTATTTGATAGGATCAATATCATCCAATCAGGGACAACAATATCATCCAAAAACATGGCAAATGAATTTTACTACGAAAGGTAAAGCGCTTAACTTTTTTTGGATGTCTACATTCCCTTTTCATGTGTAGGGAGATTCCTAAAGATGAGCACATTTCGTTTAACTATGGCACGGGCCACAAAGCCCAGAGTCCGCGGATCAGCAGGATGATTCGGCTTTTTTTCATTTTCTGCAACCGCTGCATCATCACAAAACTATTAGATGAGATAAGCATCATTGGAGGAGTAGTTTATGAAGCCTTTAGATACGATATATGTAGTCTTTAAAACGCACGTTGACCTCGGCTTTACCGACTTGCCGAGCAACATTGTCAAGCAGTACACGCAGGATATGGCAAAGGACGTTTTGACCATCTGTGAAGGAACGAAGCATTTTGAACCCGGACACCGCTTTGTATGGACGGTCCCTTCATGGGTACTGGACGAGACGTTGATCCATGCCGAGGAAGGCATTCGGGAGCGGATCGAGCAATTGGTCGTGGACGGGCAGTTAAGCTGGCACGGTCTTCCTTTCACGACGCATACGGAGTTTTGCGGACTGGAAGAATGGATTCGTGGTCTCTACATGTCGGCGCGCCTCGGCAAGAAGTTCGGCAAGAAGGTTATTTCCGCCAAAATGACTGACGTGCCCGGCCACACCTGGATGCTGCCGTCGCTGCTCAAAGGCGCGGGCATCGAGTTCCTGCACATCGGAGTCAACGCTTGCTCGCAGCCTGTCGAGGTGCCGCGGCTGTTCAATTGGGAAGGACCGGACGGCAAACAGGTGCTGACGTTCTACTCCAAAGGCGAGTACGGCACAAGTCTGCTGCCGCCGGACGACTGGGAGTATCCGGTCTGGATGGCGCTGCTGCAGACGCATGACAACATCGGGCCGCAAGACAGCAAGGTCGTGACCGAACTGCTTGAAACCGTGAAGGCGTCGTATCCAAATACGCGGGTGGTTATCGGCACGATGGACGACTTTGCTGCGGATTTCCTAAGCAGAGGCTACACGGATATCCCGGTCGTACGCAAGGATTTAGCGGACACGTGGATTCACGGGATCGGCTCGTATCCGCAGGAAGTGTCCGAGGTTCGAAGCTTGCGCAGCGAGACGACGACGCTGGAGGCCATGGCAGCGCTGCAACAGTGGGAGCAGGGCGAAGCGATAGGCGCATTCGGCGCGGATATCGACAAGGCGTACCGCGAATCGCTGCTGTTCGGCGAGCATACGTGGGGCCATGACGTGAAGCTCCTGCTGATTCCGGGACGGAACAGCATGCGGGCGTTTACGAAGGAAGATATTGCACGGGACCGGGAAGCGTTCCCCGAAACCTATGACAAGATAGAGCTTTCTTGGGATGAGAAGCGCGCTTACGTAAAAATGGCTCGGGCGGCTGCCGAGCGGATCACACCGTTCCAAAGCGGTGCCCAGCAGGGTGAATCCCCGATGATCGGGATTTTCAACCCGTCGTCTTGGGCAAGAACGAACGAGCTCGTTCGCCTCGACAATGTGTCCGGTGGTTGGCTGGTCGATCTGAACACCGGCGACAGCTTGCCGGTGCAAGCGTCCGGCGAAGTGCGGATTCCGCTGCTGGAGCCTTGCGGCTACCGCACGTATACCTATGAACCGCAGGCCGTGTTTGGCGCAGGTGAAGCCGCAGTGGCAATCGCCCGTACCGAGGACGGCAAGGCGGTGCTGGAAAATGCGCATTTGCGGATCGAAGTCGATGCCGCAACGGGCGAGATTCGCCGCCTGTTTGACAAGACTCGCGGCAAGGATTGGGTAGCGTCCGGCCAAGCGTTTGGCGCTTATGAATACGATGTTTACGCCAAAGACGAAATTCTTCAATTCGTGAAGGATTACGCTTATGATTTGATGGACTGGTATGTAAACGATTTTGGCAAGCCGGGCTATCCGCGCATCGGGCACCAGCAATTCGGACTGAAGCTGGACAGTCTGGAAACGGCCAATGACGCTGCCACCGGCACGATCCGCTTGACATTCAGCACGCCTGCGGCAAGCCGTACCGAGTTCGGCAATGCACAAAGCGTCGCGATCTTGCTCAAGCTGGAGCCGGATCAGGCGTTCTTCGACTACACGCTGGAGCTGAACGACAAAGCGGCCACGGCTTTCGCCGAAGCAGGTTTCGTCGGCTTCCATCTGCAAGCCAGGGAGTCGGGCTACCGATTCCAGAAGCTGGGTGCTGTCGTAGACCCGACACAAGATATCGTCCGGGGCGCCAACCATCGCCTGCATTGTGGGGACGGCTGGGTTGATGTGACGGATGGCGGGGCAGGTCTAGCCATTCTGGCGAAAGATACGCCGCTATTCTCCATCGGGGAGAAAGGTGTGTTCACCTACAGCAAGTCGTATCAGCCGGAGCGACCTTCTCTGTATTTCAACCTGTTCAACAACCAATGGGGCACGAACTTTCCGCAGTGGATGGCAGGCAGCTATACTTATAACTTCCGGATTGTCTTGCACCAAGGCGACTGGCAGCAAGGCGAAATATGGAAGCAGCTCGAGCAGTGGAGCCACCCTGTGAAAACGGTACGCGGCTTCCTAGGAAGCGCTGCGCGCTCCTCGCTGCTGACAGAGGGCACCGAAGGCATCGTGCTGCTGGCCTTCAAAGTGGCGGAAGACGGCAACGGCTATGTGCTGCGGCTGCAAAACGCCTGGAACGAGCCGCATCACGCCGAACTGGCGTTCGCTAGCGAATTGGCTTCGGCGCATGCCTGCAATTTGCTGGAAGAGCCGGAGGTGCAGTTGGATGTCCGCGCCGAGGCGGCGAGCCGTCTTGCGGTGAAACTCGGACCAAAGGAAATCGTAACGATCAAGCTGCAATTTATTGAACATATTAATAGAGGCTAGGGGGATTGACTTGAAGCAGATCGAGAAGTATTGGGAAGATTTAAATGTGCTGGAAGTGAACAGGCAGGCGCCTAGGGCTTACTATATCCCTTACCGCGATGCCGAAGCCGCTCTGGCGAAAACGAGAGGGAAATCGCCTTTCTACCAGACGCTGAACGGAAACTGGAAATTCCGATACCATACGAGCGTTAGAGAGGTAGAGGAAGGCTTTTATCTGGAGGGTGCGGATGTCAGAGCATGGGATGACTTGCTCGTCCCTTCCTGCTGGCAAGTGAACGGCTACGACCAGCCTCAGTATACGAATATCAATTATCCGTTTCCATGCGATCCGCCATTTGTGCCGAATGTCAATCCGGCAGGAGCTTATGTCAGGGAATTCAACTTGGCGCCGCAATGGGACGGCAAAGCGAAGCGGGTCGTGTTCGAAGGCGTGAACTCCTGCTTCTACGTCTGGGTGAACGGCCAATTTGTCGGCTACAGCCAAGGCAGCCGGATGTCTGCCGAGTTCGATATTACATCGTTTGTCCAGCCTGGTAAAAACCGCATGGCCGTGCTGGTGCTCAAATGGTGCGACGGCAGCTACATCGAGGATCAGGACGCTTGGAGATACTCCGGCATTTTCCGCGACGTGTACCTGCTGGCGCGGGATGAAGCGCATATCCAGGACGTATTCAACAAGCAGGAGCTGTCCGCCGATTTCAGCCGCGCCGTGCTGCGCAGCGAAATTGAGACGGTGGGCGCATGTCAGGTGCAGGCTGAGCTTCGGGATGCGGCCGGCAACCCGGTGGCGAGCGGAAGCGCGACGGTAGACGGCCAAGGCTCCATCGAGCTGGCAGTCAACGATCCGGTGTTGTGGAACGCGGAAGCTCCGTACTTGTACCGTTTGTTTTTGACTAGTGGCGAAGAAGTGATTCACTTCTCCGTCGGCTTCCGCCAAATCGACATCACGGACGGCGTATTCCGTATTAACGGCAAGGCGATTAAACTCAAGGGCGTCAACCGCCACGATTCGCATCCGGAGCTGGGGCAGACGATTCCGTACGCCCATATGATTCAGGACTTGATGCTGATGAAAAAGCATAACATCAACACGATTCGGGAGGCGCATTATCCGAACGATCCGCGCTTCCTGGACTTGTGTGATACTTTCGGATTTTATGTGGTGGACGAAGCCGATCTGGAGTGCCACGGGCTCAGCACGGGCGGGGACGGCGGCAACGGAGCGGACATTCACCAGCTCACCCAGAACCCGGCGTGGGAGCGGGCTTTTGTAGACCGTGCGCAGCGGCTCGTCGAACGGGATAAAAACCATCCGTCCGTCGTGATCTGGTCCATGGGCAACGAAGCCGGATACGATGTGAACCATATCGCGATGGCCCGGTGGACGAAAGGCCGGGACGCTTCCCGCCCCGTTCATTACGAAAGCGCAGCGCCTGTGTACAAAGGCCATCCGGACACTTCCTGTCTGGATATGGAAAGCCGCATGTACGCGTCGCCGCAGGAGATCGAAGCTTATGCCAGCGACGAAAACGCTGCGAAGCCGATGTTCCTATGCGAATATAGCCATGCGATGGGCAACAGCCCCGGAGATTTGCAGGAATATTGGGATGTCATTTACAAATATCCGAAGCTCATGGGCGGCTGTGTATGGGAATGGTGCGATCATTCCGTGATTACGCAAACGCCGGACGGAGTGCCGTTCTACGCGTACGGCGGCGACTTCGGAGACAAGCCGAACGACGGCAACTTCTGTATGGATGGCCTGGTCTACCCGGACCGCACGCCGCATACGGGCTTGCTCGAATTGAAGAAGGTCATTGCGCCGGTGCGGATCGAAGCCGACGATTTGAAGCAGGGCCGTATTCGTTTGACGAACCTGTACGATTTTATCGGCCTCTCACATCTTTCCCTGTTCTGGAAAGTTGAAAAGGACGGCGAGACGGTACAGCAGGGCGAAGTCACCGAACTTGCGGCAGGTCCTCATCAGACGCAGACGCTTACGCTGGGCTACAGCTTCCCGGAAGCGGCATGCGAACGCTACTTCTTGACGCTGCTGCTGGAGCAGAAGCAAGAAACGTTCTGGTCGGCCAAAGGGCATGAGGTGACGTTCGAGCAGTTCGAACTGCCGGTTGCGAGGCTGGAAGCGGAGATGCTGTTCCCAATCTATCCGATCCGCGTTGTTCAGGAAGATGACAGCGTGACGTTGGAAGGTTTCGACTTCGAGTATGTGTTCGATCTCATTGGCGGCGCGTTCGTCCGCATCTCCAAGCACGGCGTGCAGATGATCAGCGAGCCGACCAAGTTCGCGATCTGGAGAGCGCCGATGGACAACGACCGCAACGTGAAATCCCAGTGGCGGGAATATGGATACGAACGCGCTCAAATCCATGTCTACGAAGCAAAGGTCGTGGAGACGGCCAACACCTTTGTGAAAATTGAAGTCCGTTATTCGTTGGGCGGCTACCACAAATACCCGATTTTGCACGGAACGGCGGTTTGGACCGTCGACGGCACTGGGGAAATTGCCCTGCATAACCAAGTGAAGGTGCGGGAGGATTATCCGTTCCTGCCGCGCTACGGCTTACAGCTTACGATGCCGCAAGGCTACGAAGCGGTCGAGTATTTCGGCAACGGCCCGCACGAATCGTATATCGACAAACGCCGAAGCGTCCGCAAGGGCAAGTATGCGGCGTCGGTCGATCAATTGTTTGAAAATTATTTGATGCCGCAAGAGAACGGCTCCCGCTACGGTACGGAGTGGCTGTTGGTCACGAATGCGCTCGGCATGGGTCTGCAAATCGACTGTGATCACGAATTTTCCTTTAATGCGGCGCACTATACGCCGGAGCAACTGGAAGAAGCCGGCCACCCCCACGAATTGACTAAGCGCCAAGAGACGATCCTCCATTTGGATTACAAAATGAGCGGTTCCGGCTCCAATTCCTGCGGCCCGGATCTAATGCCGGCTTATCGTTTGGAAGAAAAAGAATTTGCATTTGCCATCCGGCTGCGGCCCGTTTTGACGGACAAGTAGCTTTTAGAACAGAGCGTTTCCCTGAAAAAGTGATCTGACCGGGATTTGTAGCCCGGCAGGCGCTGTCGCCGGGGCGCTCTCTTTTTTGTAAAAAGGGGGACCTGCCTATGACGATGAACACAATGAAGCGGTGGTTTATGGCCCCGTTTCAGATGAGCATGCGGTACAAACTGATGATATTAATGGTGATTGTCGCTATTTTACCTTTGACGACCGTGACTTTTTTTGCGGCGCAGACGACCAAGCAGTCTTTAAGCTCGGAAATCATCCGTTCCAACGAATCGAGAATGAACTGGGCTGCTCAGTATTTTGATGAGAAGTTCAGCCAACTTCATTCGGTTGCCTATTCGCTCCTGCTGGACAACAATATTTTTCCAACATCCGGCCGCGAAAACGAAGGCGACATAAAGGGTCCTAATATGGGGAATTTTGATATTGAGGAGAAATTAAGGTCGCTGTATGTGGCTAACAATAACAACATTGTGCGGATTTCTTTGTATTTGAATGAAAAACAGCGCCTGTATGTGGTAGACAAAGACGCGGTACGTTTCACGGACAATCTGGACACGTCCATCGGCAACTGGGGGGAGATCGCCAAAACCAATCAGAGCGTCAATAAGGTTGTGAATGTGCCGCCGAACACGTTTATTTTAGCCCGCAGCATGAACCGTTTTGAGAATTTGCAAGTGTTGGGCGGTGTTTTGCTGGAAGTCCGATGGAAAATGATGAACAACGTCATGGACATGATTCACTCGGAAGCGAACAGCGAGGTGCTGATCGTGGATGCCCAAGGCAACACGATGTACAATCCGTATGGCGCCAAAGCCTCGATGGACCCGGAGACGTTGAAAAAGGCGATAGGGGATTCTGCGGAACCCGGGCACGTTCAGCTCAAGCAAGGCATTTTATTTTTCCAACCTGCCGTCTCGGGTCAGATCTGGATCGTCAAGTTCGTCCCGATGAGCTACGTGACCGAGAGCGCCGCGACTACACTGAGCTTCAGCTTTTACACGGCGGTTGCTTCGATCCTGGCGGCTATACTGCTCTCTGTGCTGATCGCTTACTTCACAACGAAGCCGATTATCCGGTTGACCAAGTCGATGAAAGCGGTCGAGCATCAAAATTTCAACGTCGGGCTCGATAATATTCGAAGCGATGAGATCGGGACGTTGGAGCGGCGGTTCAACTCGATGCTGCAGCGGATCAAGGAGCTGATCCAGATTGAGTACAAAAGCAAAATCGAGACGCGCACGGCGCAAATCAAGGCGATGCAAGCGCAAATCAATCCGCATTTTCTGTACAATTCGCTGCAAGCGATCGGCGGCGTTGCCATTGACCGGAAAGTACCGGAGATTTACGATTACCTTCGAGCTATCAGCGACTTGTTCCGGTATACGATCAAAATGCAGTCCGAGCTGGTGACAATATTCGATGAAATGGAGCATGTCAGCAACTATCTGCATATCCAGAAGCTCCGTTTTCAGGACATGCTCGAATTTGAGCTCGATGTGGAAGAGGGCTGCGAAGACTATTGCATTACCAAATTCACGCTCCAGCCAATTGTGGAGAATTGCTTCGTTCATGGGCTGGAAGGGATGATGAAGAGAGGTCGTGTCCTGATCAAAATCGAGCGCGTGGTGGATGAAATTGAGATCAGCATTGAGGACAACGGTGTTGGGATCGAACCCGAGCGTCTCGAAGATATTCAGCGGCAACTTGAAACGAATGATGAGCTGCTGCTGGGCGAAAGCATGGGAATTAACAACGTGAATTCGCGAATCCGGCTTATTTTTGGGGAAGAGTTCGGATTGTTCGTCGCAAGCGTAGAAGGGGACGGGACGACGGTCAAAGTGATTATCCCGGCTATACGCAGGGGAGAGGAGCTACTTCAATGAAGGTTATTATTATCGACGACGAGTTTTGGATTCGGAACAGCATCCGGCATTTGGCGGACTGGGAGCGGTTTGGCATCGATCAGGTGATGGAAGCCGAGGACGGGCTGAGCGGGCTGGAGATGGTGGAGCGGCTGCACCCGGAAATCGTCATCACGGATATGAAAATGAGAGGCATGGACGGAACGCGTCTGCTGCAAAAATTGACAGAGGAGTTCCCGTATATCCGCAAAATAGTGATCAGCGGGTTCGATGAATTCTCCTATATGAAGCAAGCGATTTTGTCCAAAGTCGACGAATACTTGCTCAAGCCGATCAAGCCGGAAGAGCTGAATCGCGCTTTGGAGAAGGCAGTCCGCGAGCTGCGGGCGGCACAGGGCATCCACGCGGCCCAACCGCTGGACAAGCAACTGCTCAAGGTTGTTACGGAGACGAGAAGTGTGATCGTCAGGTACATTCATGAAATGAACCCGGAGGCGATCAAGAGCAGCTTCAAGCACCTGGAAGCGGCGCTGAAGGAGCACGAGCCATTGAAACCGGGTGTCAGCAACTCGCTGTACAAGCAATTCATGCAATTGCTGGAGGAACAAGCGGACCTGCTTGGCAGCGAGTTGACGCCGAACGCCCAGTCGTGGGCCGCAACCTTTTTCGTATCGGACAATACGCCGCTCTCCGCCTGGATTACCGGCTTGTCCGATGCGTTCTCCGACAGTCTGGAGGCGCTAATCTATCAGCGGAAAAATAAAGTCGGAGTCAAAATTGACGAAATCCGGCAGTTTATCGATCATTCCTACGCGGAGCCTATCGGTCTTGGCACGATCGCCAGCCAGTTCTTCATAAGCCGGGAGCATCTGTCCCGTACGTTCAAGCAGGAAGTGGGCCAGACAGTGATGGATTACCTCGTCACCAAACGGATCGAGAAAGCGTGCGAGCTGCTGCAGGACTCGTCGGTCTCGATCAAGAACGCTGCGAAAGCTGTCGGTTATTCGGATATTACGTATTTTTATCGGATTTTTAAAAAAATAACAGGTGTGACGCCCATCCAGTTTCGACAAGGCAGCTAATTATCACAATGGTGAAAGCGATATCACAAAAGTCCAATTCAAAACGCTACTTCTGTTGAATGAATGGGGCCGCTTTCTTCTATATAATCAAGGATAGTAAGCGCTATCAAAACAAGGGGAGGCTAAACACATTGAAAAAAACACTTACCATGATTATGGCCATGTTAATGGTGGGATCTACCGTCGCTTGCTCTTCCGGCGGAGGCACAAAAGACAATAACTCTGGCAGCACTTCGAATCAAAACGGTTCGAACGCGCCTGCGAAGAAAGTCGAATTGAAAGTATTCCTGGGTGGTCTAGACCGTTTCCGCGACCAATTCGATAAATACTTCGCGCAGTTCGCCGAAAAGGAAAAGAAAGAGAAGAACATCATAGTTACGATCAATACCGAGTATCCGGGTTCTGAAAATGCAACACAAATCTTGAAAACGCGCTTGGCTACAGGCGACGTGCCGGACATATTCGCGCTTCACGCGGTGAACGACGTGCCGGATTACTACAAAGCCGGCTTCCTGGAAGATATGACGAACCAACCGTTCTCCGGCAAGCTGATTGACGGCATCCGCAAGCTCGTGACGATCGACAACAAAGTCGTTGCGGTTCCGCTGGAAAGCTTGGCGTGGGGCTACCTCTACAACAAAAAAATGTTTAATGATCTGGGCCTGAAACCGCCTACGACATTAACAGAAATGAAGGCTGTCGTGCAGAAGCTGAACGACAACAAAATTACGCCATTCATGCTGGGCTACAAAGAGAGCTGGATTCCGCAATTGTTCCTGCCTCTGGCTGTCGGCGGTCTAGGCAATTCCACTCAAAAAGGGTTTGTTGACCGCATGAACAAAGATCAAGGCAGCTTCGCCGAGCTGAAAGATATGTTCGGCATCATCGACCTCGTGAACAGCAACGGAACCGGCCGCGTATTCGAAGTTGGCAACGACGACGGCGCCGCGGATTTCGCAGCTGGCAAAGCGGCCATGTGGGTACAAGGTCCTTGGGATGCTGACAGCTTGCTGAAAGCGAACAGCAGCTTCGATTTCGGGGTTGCTCCGCTTCCGCTGAACGACAATCCGGCTTCCACGCTGATCAACGTGTCCGTATCAACCTCCCTGGCGATGGCTTCGAGCGGTAAAAACAAAGAAGTTTCCGCCGACCTTCTGAACTTCATCCTGGACGACCAAGCTTCCAATGCGCTGTACCAAGGCTTGAAATTCAATCCGGTGTCCAAAGCGCACACGTTCAAACCGTATCCTTGGGTTGAAGATGCGTCCGCTTATGTCAATAAAGGACAATCCTATCAAGATCCGCAAATCCCAGCTGCTGTTAAAGATGAGTCGGGAAAAGCGCTTCAAGCCTACTTTAGCAAAAAAATGACGGCTGACGATGTGATTAAGGATCTGGATAAAACATGGAAAAATGCTAACGCTGTAGCTAACAAAAAATAAAGAATGGATAACAGCTGCCGTGCCTTGCTTGGAATGTACAAGATCAGGGCACGGCACGGATTTTCCTAAGGAGTGAGCCCCGTGCTAAGACGCCTTGTTAAGACTCATAGATCTTTGATCCTGTTCGTGCTTCCCGCTTTTGTCCTGTACGTCACGTTTCTCGTCATTCCTATGCTGCAGGGCTCGTACTATAGTTTCACAAATTGGGACGGACTGAATAAAAACTACAGTTTTGTCGGCCTGCAGAACTTTATCGAAGCGATCAGCGACGATAAAAACTTCCAGTCTTCAATTCTGTTTACAGCGAAGTACGTGGTCTTTGCCGTTATTTTCCAAAATGCCGTCGCGCTCTTGCTGGCGCTTATGATTGAATCGCGCAGCCGTGGCAAAGGCTTGCTCCGGACGATCTTTTTCATGCCTAGCATGCTCAGTATCATTATCAGTACTTTTATGTGGGCGTTTGTCTTTACTAAAGTTATGCCGGCGTTGTCCCGGTTTGCGGCTCTGAAGTTTCTCGATATTTCCTGGCTTGGCGATCCGAACATTTCCTTCTGGACGATCCTTATGGTTTCCGTCTGGGGTGGGATCGGAACGCTGATGATTATTTATATGTCCGCGATTCAAGGCATTCCGCAGCATTTGAAAGAAGCCGCCATCATCGACGGCGCCACACCTTTTCATATGCTTCGCTACATTACACTGCCGCTGATCGCGCACGCGCTGACAATCTGTATTTTCCTGACCCTGAACAACTCGTTTAAAGTGTACGACTTGATCTACGCTTTGACCGGAGGTGGTCCTGCACGGGCCACACAGGTGATTTCTATGAACATTTTGGAAGAGGCTTATCAGCAAAACTTCCGCTACGGCTATGCCAGCGCGAAAGCCATTATCCTGTTCCTCATCATACTTGTCATTACATTGATTCAAGTTACCGTCATGAAGAAAAGGGAGGTGGAAGCGTGAACAGACGGCTGTATTCCGTATCGACCCTTGTGGTGCTGATCGTTGTGGCCTGCTTCTTCCTATTCCCGATTTATATGGCGATCTTGAACTCCTTCAAGACGCAGGGAGAAATGTACGCTTCCGTACTTGGCCTGCCGACGAAATTCCATTTTGAGAACTACGTGCAAGCGTTCAAGAAAGCGAACATGCTGGAGAGCGGCTGGAACACGGTTGTTGTAACCGTGACCGGGATTTGCGGCATCGTGCTGTGCAGCTCGCTGGCCGGTTACAAGCTTTCGCGTACGCGGGGCGCATTAAGCAACGCCATCTTCATGCTGTTCGTTTCGTCAATGCTCATTCCGTTCCAAACGATTATGGTGACTTTAACGAAAATGGCTAAAAACCTCGGCTTGCAAGGTACGCCGTTCGGGCTCGGCATCGTGTGCGCCGGTCTTGGCGTCAGCATGGCGGTGTTCCTGTATCACGGCTTCGTAAAGGGGATTCCGCGCGAGCTCGACGAGTCCGCAAAAATAGATGGCTGCGGTGAAGTCAAAACGTTTTTCAGCATCATATTGCCGCTGCTGCTGCCGATTACCTTTACTATTGTCATCTTGAACCTGTTGTGGCTGTGGAACGACTTCCTGCTGCCTGTCCTGATGCTGACGGATTTCCACAAATATACACTGGTGCTGACAATCAACATGTTCTTCGGCAAATATAGCCGCGAATGGTCGCTCATTCTCGCGTCGCTGATCTTGTCTTCGATTCCGATCGTGATTATTTTCGCGATCTTCCAGCGCTGGATCATTCAAGGAATTACGGAAGGCGCGGTGAAGGGCTAATTGTTTCAAGATGTATATTTATGCATTTTTTCTAACAAATTCTGAAACAACAATAACGGAGCGCCGCGGGTTTGCGGGCTCCGTTTTCATATTTAATTGTAATTGTTTCAAAATTCGTTGTAGTTTTTTTAAACACAACAATATACAAGAAAATGAATGAATATATAAGGAAAAAGAAAGGGAGAATTCTGAAAACAAATTAAATTGCTACCCCGCGAATGATGGCTGGAAATTTATTGGGCGATTAGATTATTTTGTGTTGTAGATGAGTACTTCGTGTATAATTATATCGTAAAGATTGGTGGAAATTCTATTTGAAGGTTTTCAAGGATGGTAGAGCTGAAACGCAAGAAATCAAATGTCTATCAATATATATCTTGTACAAATAAAGGGGATATAAATGAACAAAGAGGATGTTAAGCAACGTATTAAAGATTACCAGCAGGCAGAAGGAGTGCATCCTCTAACTTGCGGAAACAACAATAAACACGAGAAATTATACCCAAAGGTGCTTGAACAAGGGTTGGTACTTCTTTGCCCTAATTGCAACTATACTCAGACATACATCCCTGATCTCTTTTTCGATGATGGTTACTATGAGTGGCTGCGGGGCATGAAAAGCTTAATTTAATTCGAAAGCGGTAAATAATTTATTTTCTGTATTCAAAAAGGAAGGATGAGATTAGAAACTAGAACGGAACGAGCTATGAGGAAATGACCCAGTTAAATAAACGAAATGAAATTACTAAAAAAGTAGATGAGATAACTCCTCATCTGCTTTTTTTTATTTTCGGAATTGTTTTCGCCTTTCTAATTTCAATGGATTGGAAGGGGAAGTCGATTTATTCTTGTTAAAGTGAACAAATAAATTTACAATGTGACAGAGATTGATACATCATTCAAACTAAAAGTGGGAACCTATGTATAATCCGCAAAGGAGTTAGTCATGGAGACGTATTGCAAGTTATTAATTGTTGATGATGAGATGCTGGTCCGTCAAGGAATCAGACATCTTCTCGATTGGGAAAGCGAAGGCTTCCAAATTGTTGGCGAGGCTTCTAACGGCAAGGATGCGCTTGAGATGGTTAAATCATTCCAACCTAACATGATTCTGACGGATATTGT
This sequence comes from Paenibacillus ferrarius, assembly GCF_002027705.1. Taxonomy (GTDB): domain Bacteria; phylum Bacillota; class Bacilli; order Paenibacillales; family NBRC-103111; genus Paenibacillus_E; species Paenibacillus_E ferrarius. The sequence goes on from NZ_MBTG01000011.1 coordinate 85,364, forward strand.
TATGCCGGTTATGAGTGGGGAAGAATTGGTAAGAGTTGTGAAGGGACTATATCCGGAAATTGAAATTGTGGTTCTCAGCAGCTACGGTGAATTTGAGTATGTGCGCTCTACGTTTCAGCACGGTGTAGCCGATTATTTATTAAAGCCTAAATTGGATGCGAATTCGCTGCTTGCCGTTTTAAAAAAGACCGTACAGGGAATGCCAGCCTTCCGACATATGGACTTTACGAATGAAAAAGGACAGTCGGTCGACTATGTGTTGGACAGGCTGATTTCGGGTTATGCCATGGAGCTTGAGGGTGCGGAGATCAACACTCATTTGCCATATCCTTATTTCGTTTTATTAGTTGTAGATATGCAAGATAGCACATCCTCGATGAAAAGAAATGAGGAATGGATCGAGGCATTTCTAAAAGGTATGGTTCAGGATGTTAAGCAGCCTGTTGTCGTTCACCGTCTTTCACATCAAGATAGCCACATCCGTTTTTTGCTGAATACAGCGGATGCTGGCAGAATGGATGCCATCCATTTGGCTGAGCAATTGGTGGAATCTGGTGTGAGAGCGGGCTTATCCTTCTATGCAGCACTCAGCAAAAATTTCACGCAAATCCAAGAACTTCATGAAATTTATACGCATGATATTCTCAAAGTGTTGGATCACCGGTTCTTTTTATCGGATCAACAACTGTTCTTTGCTGATGAATTGGTGGAAGTGGTCGGCAATGGCGAAACGTTTGATTCGGAGGCGTTTACCGCGGAGCTGAATCATCAAGAATTTCATTTAGCTTTTCAACGTCTCAGCCGATATGTCGACTCCATGCCTGATAGGCTTGATACGGATATGTTTGAGTTTAAATCTTTTTTAGGACACAGCCTATTCAATATTATTGTCACGCTGCTGCATTTTCATTTTGAGGCTCGCACGCTTGATGAAGCGAAGTATGAGTATTTTCGTGCCATTCATGAGGCCAAACATATTGGGGAAGTGCGCGCTCTTTTAGCCAAGTTTCTGAATGAGGCAACTGACTGTGTAACAGGAAATAAAACAAATGCTCCGGGCATACAAAAGATTTTGATGTATTTGGATGAGCATTTTGCTGAGCCGCTTACGCTGACTGAAGTAGCCAAACAGTTTCATTTCAACCCTTCGTATCTGTCCAATTATTTTACCATTCATAATAAAGAAGGTTTCAATGAGTATTTGAATCGTATTCGGATTGAACATGCTTGTGAATTATTAAGGGATAGCGCGCATTTTACGATTTCAGAAATTAGCTCTCTTGTTGGATATTCCGATCATAGTTACTTCACGAAAGTGTTTCGTAAACTGATGGGAACTTCACCTAGCCATTATCGAAAAAAATAAAGACGAAAGGAATCAAGCATATGAGGGTATGGCTAAGAAGGATCTCTGATCAAAGTTTGTTTAGTAAATTGTTTCTAGTTATGGTTCTTAGCATAATTACGGTTACGGTGGCCACTTCCTGGGTTACCGTGCAAATGTCGGAGGATCTTTTTGTTAAGACTTTCAGTATCACGAATTCCAAAATCATTGAGCAAATTAAAAGCGGTCTTGAATCCATTCATTATTCTAATGTAAATATTATCATTAACACCTCGCAAAGTGGTGCGATTAAGCGTTTTTTGACCGAAGGAGATGTCGATTCGGAAACCAACTCCGTAGTGACATTTGACATGAGCGAGCAGATGAAGCGAATCCAGTCGGGTATTGGGGCTAAGAGCATTGGGATGATAATTTCGGGTGTAAATGGAAAAAACTACACGAGATACAATACCTACTGGTCTGGTACTTCGGCGGATCTACAGCGAAATCCGATTACACAGGAGTCGCGGAATCAGCCGGGACGCTTGTTGTATAGCTATTTGGGTGAAGGAACACCAGGTTCTGGGGATCAAGGAGTAGTTGCCGCCAAAACGATGACTGATCCCGTTAGCAAAGAGTGGTATGGGACTCTTTATATCATCATGAAAGAAAGCGTTTTAAGATCGTTTTACGCAAGTTTTACAAGTGATGGGAATGACGTGATGATCTTGGATCGTCAGGGTCTAATCGTTTCCAGCAATCGAGCCGAGTTGATCGGGACAACATCGAAAGAGCTTTTGGATAGTGCTCAGAAGATTCGGCAGCATGGTCTGGTCAAGGATGAAATGAAGATGGCCGATAAGGATGTCATTGTATTGGCTGATGATTTGGCTTTGTACGATTTTTACATTATGAATGTCATTGATAAGAAGGTGACACTCGGTCAAATGCTCAACAGGAAATCGATTTTCTTCATTGTTGCGGGAATCGTGGCTATTGCTGTGCTCGTTGTGTATGTGATCACGCGGAGGTTAATGCTCTCGTTAAGAAGGCTTGTTAAGCAAATGTCTACGGTCACGAAAACGAATTTTAACAATTATATGGCGGTTACAGGCACTTATGAGACTAGGGAGCTTAGTCGCTCCTTCAATTTTATGCTCGACGAGTTGAACGACTATATCTCCCAGCTTGTTGATACGCAGAAGGAGCAGCGCAAGGCAGAATTAGCCGCACTGCAGCAGCAGATTAACCCGCATTTTCTATATAATACGCTGGCTTCCGTTAACATCCTCGTTCAGCGAGGGAGCCAAGAGTCCGCCACGCAAACGATTCATGCACTCATTTCTCTCCTGCAGAATACCATCAGCAATGTCAATGAAACGATTCCCATTGTGCAAGAGTTGGTGAATTTAAAGCATTATGTGTTCATTAATCAGATTCGTTATGGCCAAGGGATTAAAGTGGATTACTTTGTTTCACCGGACTGTATGCCTGCGCAAGTACCTAAGTTGATGCTGCAACCTTTCATCGAGAATGCTTTTTTTCATGCTTTTAATAAGAAAGGCACTGGATATATTTACGTCATCATCACGAAAGAGAAAGATACGCTGCTTTGTGAAGTGGTTGACAATGGGGATGGCATGGAACTTACAAACGAAGCGGATGAGATACCGAATCCCACAAGTGCGAGGCAATTGTTCACAGGGATTGGGATTCGCAATGTGAATGATCGCTTGGTTCTTTTGTACGGAGAACAGTATGGGGTAACCATAACTAGCACCTTAGGACAAGGGACGAAAATATCTATATGCCTTCCATGGCGCACAGAACAGTAAACGTAGAAGAATAAAAATCTAAAAATAATGCAAAATATAAAAATATTACAAATGACAGGTAGAGGAAGGGATATCAGATACAATAAAAACGCTAATTTCAGTAAATTTCGTTCTAACAAGACGATTTGCCCAAATGATATTATCTATAAGTAAGCACTTACAAATTCAAATCATCAAGGGGGACCACATGAAGAAGACAATTTCAACGGTTTTACTTGCAAGTTTTTTGCTTTTGACGGCATGTTCAAGTAATTCGTCTGACACATCATCAACGACCACTCCTAGCGGCGGTGCGAAGAGCACGAGCAAGGAAATTACAGTTTGGGCTTGGGATAAGAACTTTAATATTGCAGCAATGAACCTAGCGAAAGATGCCTATGCCAAGGATCATCCTGATGTGAAAATCAATGTTGTTGAATATGCGCAAGATGACATTATTCAAAAGATGAATACGGGTTTGAACTCCGGTTCAAAGTCAGGTCTGCCGAATGTTGTATTGATTGAAGATTACCGTGCACAAGGTTTTTTGAAAACATATCCAGATGCATTTGCAGATATGTCCGCATCCATTAAGGCTTCGGATTTCGCTGAATACAAGTTGGGTCCAACAAGTTTGAACGGCAAACAATACGGTGTGCCATTTGATTCCGGTGTAACAGGACTATATGTGCGCAGAGATTATTTGGAACAAGCAGGATATAAGGTCGATGATCTGAAAAATATAGACTGGCAGAAATTCATTGAAGTCGGTAAAGCTGTTAAAGCAAAAACAGGTAAAGATTTGCTGACGCAGGATCCCAATGATCTTGGTTTAATTCGTATGATGATTCAATCCGCTGGCGCTTGGTATCTGAAAAGTGATGGCACCACGCCGGACCTCAAAGATAACGCAGTATTGAAAGAAGCTTTCGAGACATACAAAGAAATCATGAACGCAAATATTGTGAAAATTAACTCGGATTGGAACTCCTTCCTTGCTGGTTTCAACAGCGGTGCTGTCGCTTCTGTTCCAACAGGTAACTGGATTACGCCATCCATTAAATCACAAGCGGATCAATCCGGTAAATGGGCAGTTGTTCCTTTTCCTAAGTTGAAAAACACAGCTAGTTCTGTGAACGCATCGAACCTTGGGGGAAGCTCCTGGTATGTATTGAACAGTGATGGTAAAGATACGGCAGCTGATTTCCTTGCAAAAACGCTTGGTTCTGATGTGAATTTGTATCAAAAATTAGTTACAGACGTAGGGGTTGTTGGTACTTATAAACCTGCTGCGCAAGGTGAAGCATATACGAAAGCCGACGATTTCTTCGGAGGTCAAAAGGTGATTTCTGATTTCGCAACATGGACGGCTCAAATTCCAAAAGTCAACTATGGTCTGCATACGTATGCGATTGAAGATATTCTCAAAGTTGAGATGCAAAACTATCTGAAGGGCAAAGACATCGCCAAAGTATTCAGTGATGCACAATCCCAAGCAGAATCCCAACTTAAATAAGTTTCTCTTCCCATTAACCTTATGAACGCTGACCTCTGAATTGCGAAATATGCAAAGAAGAGGACAGCGTTTCAATTTTTAATCGCTATGAATAGGAAGGATTTGGAGCTAATGAACTACTCGATACGTAGCCGAGCAAAGCTTACGGGATGGCTGTTTATCGCTATTGCCGTATTAATGATATGTTTGTTTTACTTTTATCCTATGATTCAGGCATTGCTGCTTTCCTTTAAAACAGGTGCGGGTGCTAATCTGCATTTTAACGGGATCAGCAACTATAAGCGGCTCTTCAGCGATAAGACATTCATCACTGCTGTTAAGAATACGTTTATCTATTTGATTATTCAGGTGCCGGTCATGATCATTCTGTCCATGATGATTTCCGTCTTGTTGAATGACAGCAAGCTTCGGTTCAAAGGTTTTTTCCGTACAGCTATTTTCTTGCCTTGCGTGACTTCACTTGTTGCCTACTCCGTTGTTTTCAAATACTTGTTTGGCAACGATGGTTTGATTAATATGGCTTTAATTAAGATTCACTTGATTGGACAGCCTATTGCATGGATTTCCGATCCTTTCTGGGCGAAAATTACGATTATCCTTGCCATTACATGGCGCTGGACAGGATATAATATGATTTTTTTCCTTTCCGCATTGCAAAACATTGATAGCTCTATTTATGAAGCAGCTCGTATTGATGGAGCCTCTCCGATCAAACAGTTTTTCTTTATTACGTTTCCAATGCTTAAGCCAATTGTTCTCTTCACGTCCATTACCTCGACGATTGGTACGTTGCAATTGTTCGATGAGATTATGAATATTACGAAGGGTGGCCCAGGTAATGCTACCCTCTCCATATCGCAGTACATCTACAATCTTTCCTTTAAATACACACCTGATTTTGGCTATGCGGCAACGGTTTCCTATTCGGTTGTAGTCATGATCATTGTGTTATCTGTCCTTCAAATCAAATTGGCAGGTGATAAAAAATGATAGCTTTAAGACGTACAATCATCTATCTCTTCCTTGCTGCTGTGGCTGTAATATCCATTTTCCCATTCCTGTGGATGGTCATTAGTTCCACGAATCTGTCTGTGGACGTTACGCAGGGCCGAATGTTACCAGGATCGCATTTCATGGACAACTTTCATAAATTAACAGATTCGATTAATCTCGTTCCCGCACTTTGGAATTCATTGAAGATCTCGTTAACTACAACCATTTTGGCTTTATTGGTTGCTTCGCTGGCTGGCTATGCTTTTGAAATCTATCAGAGCAAAGCCAAAGATATCGTGTTTAATTTACTGCTTGTCTCCATGATGATTCCGTTCGCGGCGTTGATGGTTCCGCTTTACCAGATGTTTTCCAGCATTTCGCGTACGGTTCCACTAATCGGGATCAACACGATGAACGCGGTCGTCCTTCCGACATTCACGACAGCGTTTCTCATTTTCTTCTTCCGTCAAAGCACGAAAATGTTTGCGAAGGAGCTTCTGGAAGCTGGGCGTATTGATGGACTGACGGAATTAGGCTTGTTTTTCCGTGTATATATGCCAACTATGAAAACAACGTATTCAGCTGCCGCTATCATTACGTTTATGTCTAGCTGGAACAATTACTTGTGGCCGCTTATTGTCTTGCAAACACCGGAGAAACGAACGATTCCTTTGTTGATTTCCAATTTGGGTTCGAGTTACTCCCCGGATTTTGGGGTGATCATGACGGCGATTGTCATCTCAACACTGCCGACAGCACTCGTATTTTTCTTGATGCAAAAACAATTCGTTGCGGGCATGGTAGGATCAGTAAAATAGTGTATAATTCGAAGGCCCTTCTTGGGTCTTATTTTTCGGGAGGCATAGATCAATGAAACATTCGGTACCAAGCCTTGATTGGCTTCAAGATGTAAATGTATTCAAAGTGAACCGGCTGGAAGCCCATTCTGATCATCGTTATTATCATTCGATGGCGTCCGCGGAGACGAGTGCGCCGATGGACATGCGGCATAGCTTGAACGGACGCTGGCAGTTCAGCTATGCGGTTAACCCCGCAAGTCGTGTGCAGTCTTTTTATCAGATGGATTATAACTGCAGCGCTTGGGAGCATATCCAGGTGCCTGGTCATATCCAGCTTCAAGGCTGGGGAGTCCCGCAATATGTCAACACGATGTATCCGTGGGATGGCGTAGAGGCGCTTCGTCCTCCGCACATTTCGCAAGAGCATAATCCCGTTGGCAGCTATGTAAAAAACTTTGAATTACCAGATACGATGATTGGTAAGCCCGTCTACATATCGTTTCAAGGCGTGGAATCGGCCTTCTACGTATGGCTTAACGGCGAATTTATCGGTTACAGCGAAGATAGCTTTACGCCTGCCGAGTTTGACTTAACCCCTCATATTCGTGAAGGTGAGAATAAACTGGCAGTTGAGGTTTATCAGCGCAGCACAGGAAGCTGGCTGGAAGATCAGGATTTCTGGCGGATGTCGGGGATTTTCCGCGATGTCTATTTGTACACAGTACCTAAGGTGCATGTATGGGATATGCGTGTGAAGGCAGATTTGGATGATGCCTATGAGCAAGGGCTGCTTGAGATTGAGCTCAAGCTCCGCAATGAACATATGGAAACCGTCCGTGCTAAACTTGAACTGAAGGATGCTGAGGGGAATGTTTGCCTCTCCGAAGAAGGTCAGTTCCGCGAAGGCAACCTGCTCTTTAACCTTTCAGCAGGTCCTGTTCAGCCGTGGAGTGCAGAAAGCCCCTATTTATATGCCGCGTGTATCTCGATTTACGATGAGAACGGAAGTTTAATTGAAGCTATCGTCCAGAGGACAGGATTCCGACGTTTTGAGATGAAAGACAAGCTAATGTGCATCAATGGGAAACGCATTGTGTTCAAAGGCGTTAATCGACATGAATTTAACTGCCGCAGCGGACGAGCGATCACGAAGCAGGATATGCTGTGGGATATTCAAACGCTTAAGCGCAGCAACATTAATGCGGTGCGTACGTCACACTATCCCAACCAGACACTCTGGTACGAGCTTTGTGACGAGTACGGGGTCTATGTCATTGATGAAATGAATTTAGAGACGCACGGCTCATGGCAAAAGATGGGCGCTGTTGAACCTTCTTGGAATATTCCAGGCAACGATATGGGGTGGCAAGATATTGTCATGGATCGTGCGATTTCGATGGTGGAGCGGGATAAGAATCATCCTTCGATTCTCATTTGGTCTTGCGGCAATGAATCGTATGCCGGCCAAGTTATTCTCAATGTGTCCAACTATTTCCGCGAAACGGATCCTACGAGACTAGTTCATTATGAAGGTGTTTTCTACGACCGCAATTATGGGGCGACCAGCGACATGGAAAGCCGCATGTATGCGAAGCCAGCGGATATTGAGGCGTACCTCAATAGTCAGCCGGATAAACCGTACATTAGCTGTGAATATATGCACGCTATGGGGAATTCCGTGGGAGGTCTTCATAAATATACGGAGCTTGAGAACAAATATCCAATGTATCAAGGCGGCTTTATTTGGGATTATATCGATCAGGCGATTGTGAAAAAAGACCGAAATGGCCGCGAATTTTTGGCGTACGGCGGGGATTTCAAAGATCGTCCAACCGATTACAGCTTCTGCGGCAATGGTCTCGTCTTTGCAGATCGTCAAATCACGCCTAAAATGCAGGAAGTGAAATTCCTTTATCAAAATATCAAGCTGGAACCAACTCGAACTCATATTAACATCGTGAATGAGAACTTATTTGCGAATACAGATGATTTGGTGCTTGTGTACCGTCTGTTCCATGAGGGAAAAGAAATTACCGCGGGGCAAGCCAATATCGAGGTCGAAGCTCAGAGCGAATTCAGCCTGCCAATAGAGCTGCCGAATGTAGAAGGAATGCCAGGTGAGTACTGCATTCAAGCTTCGTTAGTTCTAAGAGAAGCTACGTTATGGGCTGATGCTGGATTTGAGACTACCTTTGGTGAAACGACGTTTGTGGTTGGGGCAAGCCGTCAGGTTGAGCAGCCTTCAGGCGAAGTCGTCGTCGTTGAAGGTGATGTCAACATGAGCGTGTCAGGCAAAGGTTTCATCGCCATTTTTTCGAAACAAGTAGGATCACTCGTTTCGTTGAAATACGAAGGTCGCGAAATGATCGCGACGCCGCCTGCTCCTTTATTTTGGAGAGCAACTACGGATAATGACAAAGGAACCGCAATGAGCTTTACGGCCGGAGCTTGGTATGCAGCTAGTCTGGCGCGCAAATGTGTCAAATGGGAGCTGCAGCAAGAAAAGGGTTCAGCAACTGTCATTTTTGATTACAACTTCAGCATCAGCGCTGAAGTTAGTGTTCGGATTGCATACACGGTACTAACGAACGGAACGATCCGCGTAAACACGCTCTACAAGGGTGCCGCGGGTCTGCCGAATTTACCGATACTCGCTGTATCGTTCAAGATGTCAGCGGATTATAATCAATCCGAATGGTATGCGATGGGACCAGAAGAAAATTATATCGACCGCAAATTCGGTGCTCGTTTGGGCGTATTTAGCCGTCAGGTGGACCAGTTGCCTACGCCTTATCTGGTTCCACAGGAATCTGGCAATCGTACTGGCGTACGCCGTGTGAATGTAACGGATGCGTCTGGGATTGGTTTATCGATTCAGTCAGACCCATTAGCACCTGTAGAGTGCAACTTGTCTCCGTATACGGCATTTGAACTTGAACATGCGGATCATGCTTTTGAGCTGCCGGAGGTTCATTATACCGTAGTGACCGTTGCTGGCAAACAGATGGGTGTTGGCGGGGATGATAGTTGGGGCGCACCTGTCCATGAGGAATATCAGATTCCATCCCATCAGAATCTTCAGTTTGAGTTCTTCTTGAGCAGTCGTAACGTATCATTGTAAGCAGATGAATATGTGAGAAAACTAAATCATACCGAGGCAGTTGAAAGAAAAAGCCGACCAAGACTGTATTGTTCCAGTTTTTGTCGGCTTTTATTTTTCAAGAGGCTTTCACATGCTCAAGAAGTTTCGGGATCAACATGAATGTGTTCGCCACAGAGAACCTACTTAAAAATACGATCAATTTCGTTGATTTCTTCTTCTGTCAGGTGGACGTCCAATGTTTTTAAATTATCCAGCACTTGCCCTGCTGCTTTTGCTCCGGGAATGACAACATCCATTGAATCATGTGCTAAATACCAAGCGAGGACTACATGAGCAGCTTCGGCATTTTTTTCATTTGCAATTTTACGGAGCTGCTCTACCTTTTCTAGATTTTTTGTAAATTTATCGACCTGGAAGTGAGGCATATCTTTGCGTAGATCATTGAATGTCATGTCCTTATTGTATTTACCGGCCAGCAAGCCTGATGCTAGTGGAAAGTATGGAATAAACGAGATATTATTCTCTGTCGTATATGGAAAGAAATCTTGTTCCGCTTCACGCTGCAGCAAATTGTAGTTTCCCTGTAAGACATCGATATAACCATCCTTATTTGCTTCTTTCAATTGTTCAAGTGAGAAGTTGGAAACGCCAATTGCTCTAATTTTGCCTTCGTCCTTTAGCTGTTTTAAGACTCCAACCGCTTCATCTTTTGGTGTATCCTGATCTGGAACATGAATATAAAATAAATCTATGTAATCTGTTTGAAGTCTTTTCAAACTATCTTCAACAGCTTGTTTTAAAAAAGCAGGCGAATTGTCCATGGCAATATCATTGCCGACAAGTGTAAGGCCGCCTTTTGTTGCAAGGATGAATTCATGACGCTTTCCTGTTTCTTTTATCACTTCACCTACTAGCTCCTCTGAACGTCCTGTTCCATAAAAAAATGCTGTATCTAAAAAATTCACTCCATGGTTGAGCGCAGCCCGGACTAAATCTTTTCCTACTTCTTCATTTAAATTAGGAAAAATATTGTGCCCACCTACAGCGCTTGTTCCAAGTCCGATTGGATTGACAACTAAGTCTGTTTTGCCAATTCGTATTTGTTTCGTCATTCTCTTCAACTTCCTCTCATTTTTAAGCTTATCGTACGTTTTCTGCGTTTTGTGTGCGCTACCCTAGGCGGAAATAGCGGATTTGACCTAGGTTTTTACCAGTATCCACATCATAATGCATTACGTTACGTAAGGTTCAAGAGTATAATGAAAATTTTTGAAGTATGTTCTGTTTTTCAATGGAGATTTATTAATTTATTGCCCTTACATGCAACTTCTGCTAAGATGACCTAAAGACTTATTAAATCATTTTAATAAGTGATATCGTTTTATTGAAAGGCAGTGATCTGCATGACGAATCCATTTAATACGCTGAAAAAGATAAGGGAACCATTAATCTATCGCATCCGTGCAGGACTAATCATGATGGGAAGCGCAACGAAAGCAGAACTCAGTCAACGATTGGGGATAAGCTTTCCGACGATCAGCAAGTTTATGGCCCAAATGGAGATGGAGGGAGAAATCAGATATACAGGCAATGATGATTCTAGTGGAGGAAGGAGGGCAAAGCGGTATACCTATGATCCGGAATACATGTTGGGACTAGCCATTTTTCTTGAGAAGAACGAGACAAATTATTCGATATTTAACTGTATCGGGGAGGTCAAAGAGCAGGAGACGAAGCCGAGCGTATTACAAGATGTGCGTCTGCTGGAAGATCTTATTGAAACACTGATCGAGAAATATCCGAGACTACGTTCCATCGCTATCGGAGTGCCTGGTGCTGTTAGTAATGGGAAAGTCATTTTTATTCCGCCATATCAACAATTCTATAACTATGATGTAAAAATGGAATTCGAATCCCGATTCCAAATACCGGTCGTGGTCGAAAATGATATGAATGCATCCGTGCTTGGATATGCGTCGAACTTCGAGATTGAGAATGAATCGTTGGTTTATCTGTATTTTGGTCAGAACGGGCCGGGCTCCGGTATTATGATCAATGGCGATGTCTTACGAGGTAATACGTTTTTCTCCGGTGAGATTGCTTTCGTACCTCAGTACGATAATCAATCTTTCATGCAAGCGCTGCAGATGGAAGAGAGCAATCGCCGGATAATATTAGCTGAAGACAATCAGATTGATGCCGTCGCCCGTTTAATCGCCACATTCGCCGCCATCCTTAACCCTCGGGCAGTCGTTTTTTGTGATGATGAGGTAGACGAAGCGCTTCTGGCTAAAATCGCAGATAGAAGCTCGGCCTATATCCCACAAGAACATTTGCCAATCCTTCTGATGAGCAATTGGAGACAGGATTACTTAATCGGATTGCAGCATTTAGCACTTAATCTGATGATTACGGATTGTAGCTAGTGACTGGGAGTAGCATTATTTTTACGGACTTCATCAGTTGACGGTAAGGTGTATGTTGGCAGCAGATTGAAAATTAATTAGTTTAGGGGAAAAACATGGATCATTCATTAAACACTCGTCAAATTCATATATGGCGTATTGCCGTTTATTTTATTTTTGCACTTCCCGGTTTTACTATAGCATCGTGGGTATCACGTACGCCAACGATTAGGGATGCTCTGGGGGCTACAACGGCACAGATGGGGTGGATTATTTTCGGGCTGGCTGCAGGCTCCATAATCGGTCTGTTGTGTGCCAGCCATCTTATTGCGCATAAGGGCGGGCGCTATGTCATAGTAACAGGTCTTCTCGTCAGTTCGATTGGACTTGTAATTGTTGGCGTTGGCGGCTCTTGGCTGACAAGCGGCATTGCGGTGTTTTTGGGATTGGCTGTCTTCGGCTTCGGAAACGGAATATGCGATGTGGCGATGAATGTGGAAGGAACAGCAGTTGAGAGAGCTGCACAAAAGTCGCTCCTAACTGGTTTTCATGCCGCGTTCAGCGTGGGCACACTGCTTGGCTCAATGGCTGGATCGGCCGCGATTAAGGTCGGTATATCGGTCCCTGTCCACATGGCGTTAGCCGTTGCGATTACCGTGCTGTCTGTGATTTATTTATACAAGCTCGTACCTGAGGGGACTGGGAAGGAAAACAGCAGAGATTCAATTGATCCGCCAATGAGTGCTAGGGAACGCGTTGCCGTATGGAAAGAGCGTAGAACGGTTCTGATCGGCATCGTTGTGCTTGGAATGGCTTTTGCGGAAGGCTCCGCTAATGACTGGCTACCGCTTATTATGGTGGACGGCTATAAGGTTACCCCAGCAATAGGTTCATTCACTTTTGGCTTATTTGTGGCTGCAATGACTATAGGCCGTGCAGCAGGCGGCATGCTGCTCGATCGCTTCGGCAGAGTTATCGTTCTGCGGGCATCCGCGCTTTCTGCAATTGCAGGACTGCTTATCGTAATACTAGGGCAGAGTTACACATTCGCAGCTGTCGGGATTGTGTTGTGGGGACTTGGTGCGGCATTTGGCTTTCCGGTGGGGTTGTCTGCTGCGGGAGACGATCCACGCGGAGTAGCGGCAAGGGTAGGCGCAGTATCAACGGCCGGTTACCTCGCATTTCTCGTCGGTCCGCCTTTTTTGGGGATTCTCGGCGAATCGTTTGGTCTGCTTCGCGCCCTGATTGTCGTGCTTATTGCGGTAAGCGTTGCCGGCTTGCTGTCTCAAGCGGCGAAACCCATCGGAAAGCATACAGCCAAGTCTAGAGAACAGGAAAAGAGATCTGAATCGTTTTGACAGCTTACGATGAACGGTAGTGCAAACATGAGCGTGGCGAGGCTGCCGTCAGAACGAATTGGTAATATGCAACGTTCTTTATTAGAATAGATTCTCAAAATTGTTGAGAAATCTGTAATAATGCATTAACATACAAGAAGTAGTTTACGAGACACGTGGAGTGCTATTCACTCTATGTTTGGAATGGAAGTAAAGGGAAGTAACGGTGGAAGCCCTTCTCATGAAGGGCTTTTGTTTTGATGTGAACATTTTACTGCATAGGAGCGTCTGAAGGACCATGATGAAGAAAGAACTCGCACATATTCGCAAGCAGTTTAAGTTGGATCATCACATGCTTGAAGTTTTCAATATTCTTAACGTGTATATCATGAAGGAAAGCAACGAGATCTATCATTGCGAGCGTCAGTCGTTCTCTCTAGTGGACAGGGAGAAGCAGGAACTCTATATGGCCAATTTCAAAAAACTGCTGACCGGTGAATTGGATCAGAAGATGTTCGAGTTAAAGTTCCAAGAGGATGCGGAGACGCCTTCACAGGTGCTTCTCCATCAAGGTCTAGTAACCGGCAATCCTGAAGAATGGCAAGATCTGATGCTCCTGTTGGTGGATAAAATGTTGGCGGATACCAAATATGAACGGGATACGGTCATTACTTTCGTCCACGGGCAATATTTTAAGCCAACCAAGCTCAGGAATGAAGAAGCTGAGGTGAGCGAAAAGGACGAGATGTTCGCGAATCCGTTCATTCTGTGCAGTGTGAATTCCACGGAGCAACAGCGGAAAACCCTCATGTTTGATTACGTCGAGCGGGAATTCAAGTATAATGTCTTCGTAGATCCGATCATTAAATTGAACTCGCCGGAGCAAGGTTTTTTCTACCCAAGTGTGACGGACAACTATTCCGACATGAATCGCGTTCTGTATTGCACGGGTAAAGCGAATGAACCGAATTGGCATTTCATCGAGCAAGTTTTGAATGCCGAGAAGACCGTGACGGCGCAAGAAGAGAGAGTCATTTTTGAGGAAATCGTGAAAGAAGTGGCAGGAGATCAGCTTGACGCTTCAACGATCGCTCACGTGTACGAGGAAATTCATCGTGTCATTGAGACTAACGAGGAAGAGGAACCTCCGAAGTTGGACTATAAAGATGTGGAACGCATGCTAAGCGTGAGCGGCGTGGAGAACGTGACGCTGGAAAAGGTAGAACGCGCGTTTCAAACGGTCGTCGACAACAAAAATTATGAACTCAAAGCAAGCAGCGTCCTTCCGAAGTTCACTTCCAAATCGATTAAGATTGATACGAAGGTCGCCACGATTTCAGTCAGTCCGCAAGATTTAAAGTACGTGAAACAGGTGAATTATCAAGGAAAACGATGTATCTTGATCGAGGTCGACGAAGACGCCGTGATCGAAGGATTTACCCTCAGTACGGAGACGTTGTAGTGTAGGGAAAGGTTAAAATATTTGATCTAACGAATTCTGAAACAACAAAAACGGAGCGCCGCGGGTTTGCGAGCTCCGTTTTCTAATTAATCAAAAAAGCTAAGATTTTTTTAATTTATTGTATGAGATGCGCTAATATCAGCGGACGATCCTTTTTTCCTAAGGATGAAGCGCCGATCGATGTAAAAAGCGATGAGCAAGGATAGGACACCGAGCAAAACTGGTACGCCAAACGCTTCAAAAGAAAAAGAGCTCCCCTCCAGCTTCAGGTGGTCAGTGGCGCGATATTCGAGCCGCTTCGCGGCAAATTTCGCCGTCTGGATGTCCTCCTGCCCTGCCAAATCCTCGAATGCGGGATCCATTGCAAAGCGATCAGCTGCGTCGCGGTGCAGGAACAGCAGTTTCGCGCTGTTGCCGCTGCTTTTCCATTGGTTGATGTCTTTGGCTGCTGCAGACTCGGCATCGGCACCCACGACAATCATCTTCGCCAGCTTCGGCACGTTTGTTATCTGATAACGCGCGACTAGGTTCAGGCCGTGCTTCGTTAAGATCGGTTCGTTCGCGCTGGAGACGGTCAACGTCGTCGTCGTACCGGAAGCGGCGTAAGTATCGAATGCTGCGGACAAAGCCAGTTCATCGGCGCCGTTATATAGCAGCACGCCCGCCTTTACTTTGTTCCATTGATAAGCGTTGTTCAGTATGTACGTTATATCGCTTAACCCAGCAACGAACGGTTTCATCTGGGGGGTTGTCACGTAATCGTATGAGGGATAGTTCATCTCTTTCGCCACTTTCTTCGCCGCGGCCTCGCCTAACTGCTGGGAGATGACGTATAGCGCAGCGTCGATCCCGGATGTGAGACCGGCAGAAGATACGATCTTGCCTTGCGGAACGTAGCGCTGATCTTTCACCCACTGGATTTCTGGATATTTTTTAATGAGCCGGTTGATGTCTCCCCAGTGCGTCGCGGCCGATTTCCCATCCAACAAGCCGCTATCCGCCAAGTTTTCAGCCCCGTTGCAAATGGAGATCAATGTCGTCTCGGTGCCAGAGTGCTTCTGAATCCATTCACGGACTGGCGCATATTTTTTCTCGTCCAAAATCGGCATAAATGGAATGACGATAATGTCTGGGCTTTTGCCGAGCATTGCATCCATTTCGCCAAATGAGTAATGCGGGACAACATCAAGTCCGCCGGTTAGTGATTTAATTTGGCGATCAGGGGCAACACCGTATACATTGTAAGCTTCAGTCATCGCAAACATCTCGTAAGGGACGAGAAAATCGAATACTTCCGTCACTTCGTTCGCTAGCAGCACAGCCACTGTCGGTTTGTTTACGTCATAGTTCGGTACCTGCACATCTGTCAATACAGGGGGTGCTTTATCGTAAATGGACATTCCGGCATTCATTGTACTGACGAAACCCACCGCGCCTGTCCCCCCTACGACGACGACAAAAACGATGAGATAGATCATGATGCGTAATACAGTTTTCACTTGCTTTGCTCCTTCCAACTAGATTGCCTACCCCTAAAATTTAACACAACAAAATGGACATATCCTCTGTCTGTGGTTCGGTAGAGGGGCTCGCCTAACGTAGGAGCGGTCACTGGACCTTAGTCTATATTCTTTTTTTAGCATGACTCGATAGGGCTATTAATTTTAACAAAACGGTGAAAAACGAGCTGCTTGGTTGCAGCTGAAAATCATACTGGTATCAGTGGCAGTTTGCTATCATTCGCATTTATCGGTAGAAAAAAATAATGAAGTACATTTAGTGTGTTCTTCCCCTGGTAAAAAACCAACCGCCTGCCATGAAAATAAAGAGAAGTACAAGATTAAATCCGACGCCGGCGAGCAGCGAGCCATTGAATAATAAGGCTTCGAAAAAAGAAACAACATGAACACACAGCGAAGGAATCGCCGTTCCGGTCGGGATCGCCACAACGAACAGCGCCCACAATAACCAACCGATAAGGTGGTTGTAGCCGGAGATCAGCATGCTTAGGAGCGCCATCGCCATCAAATAAAAAACAGTTTGGTAGAGAAAAGAACCTGCCATGCCAAATTCATGCCAATGAAACGCTTCAATAAGATTAACGGTGTTCTTGTGGAGCACATTCACTTCAAGCATAGGCCATAATGTATTGAATATAGCGAGGGATGCTGCCCATACGACATGAACGAATTGAAGCCCCCAATAATATTGTGCTCGGCTTGCGCCTAAATGTACGATGCGTTTGTAATAGCTAAGAGGAAGTATGATTGCGATAAGGAGCAAAATGAGCAGCAGCAGGTTGCCATCCGAAAGTACTGTGTTTTGGCTGCCGTCTGCAAAGAGACCAACAATGAATTCCGCCAACCTGCCAAGGAGGATGAAAATAATGACCATCCAGATGTAAATCCTCAATTGCAAATAGGTCGCCTTTAAGTGAACGGCCAATGTACCCAATTTAGTGACCTCCTTCGATCAAATAGGAGAAAAACTTTTGAAGCGTCAAATTTTCAATCGTAATGTCTAGTTGGCGTGCTTGCATCCTGTCTCCATCGTTCAACTTTTGGAAAATGGCGGCAAGCTTCCCGTGGCCGTAGGATTCCGTATGTAATACTCGCTTCCCCTCCGTAAACGCAGCTACGGCATCCGAATGTCCACGAATCAAATGAGCTGCCATGCGTATCTGATTCATCTCGTCATGAAGCAGGAGGGAGCCCTCATCAATAATATAAACTTGCTCCACGACCGGGGCGATTTCGTCAATCAAATGCGTAGAAAGTAAAATTGTACGGGGGTGATTGGCGTAATCCTCCAACAGCTCCTTGTAAAATCTTTCCCGCATCAAGACATCTAGTCCAAGCACCGGCTCATCGAATAATGTCAACGCCGCCCGGCTGGCCAGACCGATCAAGTTTCCTACGAGCGATTCCGTGCCTCTTGAGAGCTGTTTGATTTTTTGGTTTGGATCGAGCCGAAACGTCTGAAGCAGCTTATGAGCAAACGTCCAGTCCCAATTGGGATGAAAATTCGCTGCGAACTGCAAAACCTCAATCAATCGTGCTCCTCCGAATAGTTTGTTTTTCTCCCCTACGAAACAGAAATCTTCCGGAAGTGCTCCTTTGCCCAGTTTTTTTCCTCTCACCTCAACGGTACCATCGTCCGCAAAGATGCCGCCTGCGATGATGTTGAGCAAGGTTGTTTTGCCAGCGCCGTTTCGCCCAAGCAAGCCATAAATAACGTTTTCCTCCAGCTGTATATCCAGATCCCGTAATGCGTAGGTTCGTCCGTATTTTTTGTTTAATTTGTCGCAACTCAGTACGATGCTCATAATAAATTCATTCCCTCCTTAATTGTTTAATCATGTTAATGATATCTTCGGTTGTCAGATCGAGTTTGTCGGCTTCATCAAGTAGATGGGACAGCAGTTCCTTGTAGAAACGATCTCTTCGCTGATTCTTAATCTTCTGCTTGGCATCCGTCGAGACATACATGCCAAGCCCTCTTTTTTTATACAAAATACCTTCGTTTACGAGCAGACTAATCCCCTTCACTACGGTCGCAGGATTGATTTGGAACAGTTGAGAAAACTGAGCCACGGATAGAATCTGTTCGTCTTCCCGGTAAGTTCCATTCAGGATATCGTCTTCAATGATATTAGCTACTTGTTGAAAAATTGGCTGCTTTTCGTCGAACGTGACGTTCATTGCCTCACCACTCAGCATCATAGTTTGTTATGTTTTTGACATACATTCCGGTTATTGACAATCATTTGTGTATGAATTACAGTGTACTACATGACTAACATACTAACACACGATAACATTTTTGTCCAAAGGAAGCATTGTGAAAAATAGATAACAGGGAGATAGAATCTATGAAATCGTTAATCGAATTCGTCAACGTAACGAAAGAATACAAAATAGGCGAAATGCCGATCAAGGCGCTGAACGGCGTTGACTTTTCTATCAACAAGGGCGAATTCGTCGTAATTCTGGGAGCAAGCGGAGCTGGCAAAAGCACGATTCTGAATATACTTGGCGGCATGGACACGGCTACGTCGGGTAAAGTGACCGTTGACAATCAGGATATTACTAGCTTGGGCGAGAAGAAACTAACGGGATATCGCGCCGAGAAGGTAGGCTTTGTTTTTCAATTCTATAACTTAATCCCTAACTTGAACGCTTTGGAAAACGTTGAATTCGCGACTGAAGTATGTAAAAACCATCTGGATGCCAAAGAAATATTGAATAAAGTCGGGTTAAATAACCGGATGAAAAACTTTCCGTCCCAGCTCTCCGGAGGAGAACAGCAGCGAGTAGCGATAGCTCGTGCCGTTGCCAAGAACCCTTCACTATTGCTCTGCGATGAGCCCACCGGCGCGTTGGATTATGTGACCGGCAAGTCCGTCTTGAAGCTCCTTCAAGATTTGAACAGGGAAACGAGAAAGTGCATTGTGCTGGTCACACATAACTCCGCGATTGCGCCGATGGCGGATAAAATCATTCGGGTGAAAAGCGGACAAATCGAAAGCGTAACGGTCAATGAGCATAAGCAAAGCGTTGAAGGGATTGAGTGGTGATGAAATTATTCAAGAAATTGTTAAGGGATATCAAGCAAACGACCGGCCAATTTCTTGCCTTTGTGTTGGTTATCACTGTAGGCGCTTTTTTCTACACGGGGCTGGTTACGTTAAGCGATAATCTTAGCGCTTATACGAAGGACTACTTTCAAACGCATAATTTAAGCGATTTGAACGTCTACTACGACCAAATTTCCAAGCAGGACGTGACGGAGCTCGGCAAAATCGAAGGGATACAAAACGTCGAAGGACGGTACTCCTTCGATGCGACGCAATCTTTTGAAGATACGAAAGCGACCTTAAAGGTCCATTCGATCCCTGTCAACAATACCATTAATAAGCCTACGATGATCGAGGGCAGCATTCCGTCTCGCAAGGATCAAATCTTGCTGGACTCCCATTACGCTAACGTACATCAGTACAAAGTCGGGGAGCAAATAAAGTTAAGCATCAATGAGAAGGATGTGGCGTTCACCATAAGCGGTTTGGGCGAGAATGTGGAATATGCCAAAAAGAACGAAACCCAAGACCATAAAACGTCCGGATTCGCCTATGTGGCTGAAGCGGGAGTACCTCGAATCGCCGGCAGCTTTTACAATAATGAAATGATGATTGATGTAGTTGAAGGGTACGATGTAGACAGGTTAGGTCAAAACGTTGAAGCGCAATCCAAAAATCTTTCCTATGTAAGCCAAATAAGCAAAGAACGGACATTCAATTATTCGCAGCTCCAACAAACGATCCATAACAATAAATTGATGAGCAAGGTTATTCCATTGGTTCTCTTTATCATCGAAGCAATCATTCTCTTCCTTACCATGTCTCGGATCATCGATTCGCAAAGGAACCAAGTAGGCATTATGAAGGCATTAGGAGTTAAGAACAGCAGCATCATGCTCCATTATATGGGATTCCCGGTGCTTGTGAGTATCATAGGCTCCATTCTTGGTTGCGTCGTTGCGGCGAGCCTATTCATTCCAATGATCGAGGCGTCGAATGCTAGATCCTACTCGCTGCCGAACATTACCTTCTCTCTATCTTCCTTCTCGGTTATTCCGCCCATCCTGTTATCGAGCGCATTCGGCATGATGGCTTGTTACTTGAGCGGCATAGGCATGCTGCGAGAACGTGCAGCGCAGGCGATGCGGCCTAAACCGCCGAAGAAGATGAAGAAGCTGCTCATCGAACAGTTTCCGGGGATCTGGAGACGCATTTCTTATAGCAACAAGCTCATTTTGAGAAACATCTTCCTTAATAAGCAAAAAGCATTAGCGAGCTCCGTTGGGGTGGTGGTGAGCACTGTGTTGTTGATCACTGCCTTTGGGACGCAAATGTCTTTGCAAAGGGTGGCTGATCAGATTGAAGAGGTGAATACCTATGATCTGAAGGTCGAATATACGAGGGAAGATGAGCTTGAGAAGCTGCAGCTGCCCACCGGGATTGAAAGTAGTTATCATCTATCCTCCTTCCCTGTGGAATTCGTCAAAGGGGATGATAAAGAGAACGCCACGTTGATTGTTACGGAGAAGGACAACGATCTCATTCATTTTTTTGGTGAGAACGATAACCCGATCGTATTGGAGGACAGCGGTGTGCTGGTGCCCAAATCGTATGCAGACCACTATCAGATTGCGGTAGGGGATACGATCCGAATCAAATTCGCCAATCCGTCGTTTGCGAACAACACGGTCGATATGAAAGTTGCGCAAATTTCCAATCAGTATTCGAATCCGTCGTTCTATTGCACGATAGCGTATCTCAAGAGTTTTGGCATCGACTACAAACCAACTTCGCTTCTAGTAAAAGCCAGCAGCGCCGCAGACCTTGCTAACGTACGTCAGTTCTTCGAACAAGACAAACAGATAGAATTCATCAAGGACAAGAATGATTTGAAAGAATCCGCACAATATATTTTGAAGCAAAATAGTTTTCTTTTCATCATGTTTATTATTTGTGCTGTCATTCTTTCGTTTGGCGCCATCTACACGATATCTTCCATCAATATTTATGAAAGGAATCGCGAGTTGGCCACGCTTAAGGTATTGGGTTATCAAAAAAGCAAAATAAACCGACTAATCTTTTTAGAGAACATGATACTCACCACCTTTGCGGTCATTGTAGCGCTGCCGATCAGCGGCTACATGTATGCTATTATTGTAGAGGCGCTCTCGAGTACCCATCAGCAAATACCAGATCAATTAAGTCTGTTTGTTATACTAGTATCAGTCCTGCTTGCATTCTTGCTCACCACTCTCTCTAGCTTGATGCTTCGAAGAAAGGTGTCCCGAATCAATATGATTGAATCGTTAAAAAGCATAGAATAAATGAGGAAGGACGGGGCGGCAGCCCCGTCCTTTGTGCTGTACAGGATGTTTTTGTTTGGAGTTGTTTCCTTCAGAAATTCTTTAGTTTTATCCACATAAATTCTTTATTATTTTCCTTTAATATAACTTTACTGACGTTAGGAGGTTGATTATACAGTGGAGAATAATTGGTTTCCTTCGCTGGTAGAATGGAGGTGGTAGTTATGAAAAGTAGTTATTGGCAGAGAATGCAGAACCATGAAATGCGTATGTTTTTCTGGTGCAATCATGTAATAAGCCATACCTTTCTTGAGCGTACTTTTGGTCTTCTTACTCATATGGGTGGCGCGATGTTCACAATCATTGGTTCGTTATCTCTTGCGCTTCTTACGTCTGGCTTATGGAGATCTGCAGGCTGGCAGAGTTTCGCGTCTTATAGAAACGGATGCGGATGTGGATTGAGCTGCCGGGCCGTCAGCGGCTTTTTCGCATATCCAAGCTCCGCCGGCACCCGAAGCACTCTCTTCAGCCCCGTCAAACGCTGCAAATGATGCCCGAACGTCATCGGCAGCATTCCCGGAATCAGAACTTTTACGCAATGCAGCCCGTTCCGCAATGTTTCCTGCGATGACTGATCCACCGCAATCACATCGAGGTTCAAGCGGCGAAACACTTCGATCATGTCCTTCAGATCATCGGTCAGATCCGCATGACTTGCCTTAATCTTGAACTCCTCGTCAAACGTTCTGAGCGGACGCTGTCCGCCCAGCAGAAATTGCAGCCGTTCCTCTGCTTGCGGCAAACCGTACAGCATGGCATGATCCTCCATTTGCGATACGAGAAAAGGGTCGTCGAGCATTGGCATAACCTGTTCCCGATCCGTCTCCAACTTCTCTTGCAGGAAGATCATCCTGCCGGCCAATTCATGAATGGCGCTTTTCGCCGCCCGTACCGGATCCAAATGAGCTCCCGCTGCACAGATAAGATTCATCTTCCCAGGGCTGACGCTTTTCGCGAGCGCCCAAATGCTCGGAATCCCATTCTCCATCGTCATGTTAAACAAATGTATATCGTATCCGGCAACTGCACGCAGCCTTTCGACCATGAGCCGAAGTTCCTGATCGTTAGCGGAATAGGGGTCTAGGCGCGGGATAGGCAGCTGCGCGTACCAAGTCATCAGGAAAGAGTCGCGCTCCGCCACTTCCAAAATTCCGTACAAAATGGCTTCCTCCAAGCTCCCGCCTATCGCACATCCGTTGGAGCCTTCCTGGACAAAACCGCTGCCGAATCCCGAGCTGTAATAAGCGAAACTCTCCGGAACAAGGATCGGACACTTCCGCACTAGCGAGTAACCCCATATCCAATCGATCGGGAGATCGTGATCAAACGGTTCAAATGCGAAATTAGGCTGTGCGTACTGTTTCTTTGAATATAGTCCAACCTTGATGGGGTCGAGCGCATGATCTGCAACACGGTTGTAGCTGTCGTAGATTACAGTCCGTTTGCCGCGAGGGGCTATACCGCAGTGTCGCTCCAATCCTTCCAAGATTGCGGTCAATTCGCTTTCCGCATAAGAAAAGCTGCGGCCTCCCGTTATCTCATCTCCCATCAGAAACGACGGCAGATTAGCCCCGACCCCGGCAAACGGCGACACGAGGTCAAGCATTTTGTCATTAAAAACGCCGGTCCGGGAATCCATATAGTCTTTGGCCAAATGCTGTTTCAGATCGTCTATCGGACGGCAGCGGTAACTGTCGGCGCTTAACTTCGGTCTTGGCTTGAGCGAAATGTTAGCCGCCGCCGATGAATCGTCGGGCAAACGGCCGCACACCGGACAAAGCGGGTCAGGCAGAATGAAGTGGAGCGAGCTATTCAGAGTTTGCAGGTTAACGATATACATATGCTCTTCCGTATGGGCTCGGCTGCCCCGCAGAACTCGATGCGTCTCGGCAATCAGCAAGTGAGCTGCATGCCAAAGCCCTGCAGGCGAGGATCTTACGGCACGTTGTGTGTCCCCAGGCGACGCCGTGAAACGCCGGTTATCCGCACACTCGCTGCATCCCGGCACACCAGGCCGAACCAAAGGTCCGATTATGCCTTCATCCATTGAAATAAAGCCCCGCATCCACGGGATGCCAACCTGCTGCAGCGTTTCTTCAGCCTCGGAGTATCCGGAGGAAGGCCATTCATCGTGCAGCACAACAACCAATTCCGCCGCTTTCGGGATGTCTGAAGTGAAATCTGTCTGTCGAACGATTTGATAACAGTCCAATAGCTTTCCACATACGAAGTCGGCCAATAAACCTTCTCCGACAACGGATATGATCGTATTCACGCAGATCACCTCATCTCACAGCCATGTGCCCCGCTCACGGCGGATTTCGGCACTTTAAGTTGATTTCATTATATCTTAGTGATGACAAATATATGTACGCATGGGACAAGGTGCTTATAATTTATCAAAGTGTAGTCATACAGCGACCCGGAAACCGCGTTTTGCAAGGGGGTTTCTTAAAGTATAAGACATGAGGGACAAATAGCTGTACATAAGATTGCTTGTGAAGTTGGGGCAGATCGGGAGTAACGGGGAGGTACTAAAATGACAAATTTGAACCATTCGATAAGCTTAAGGGCACTCCATAAGGAGTGCCCCTTTTCTCATCGTGTTGGATTAAGAAATTACCATACGAAAGCGGATGTGATGATAACCAAAAGAATAAAAAGAACCAAAATAGCTGCTGCGCTGCTACCATAACCTGCACAACTTCCACCATAACCTACTGCTCCCATGTTTTCTCATTCCCTTCTGGTGTTTTGTCACTACGGTATAATTGTGTGTTTTAAGCTATTACCATACGAAAGCGGATGTGATGATAACCAAAAGAATAAAAAGAACCAAAATAGCTGCTGCACTGTTACCATAACCTGCACAACTTCCACCATAACCTACTGCTCCCATGTTTACTCATTCCCTTCTGGTGTTTTGTCACTACGGTATAAAGTATGTTGGTTAATTAGGAATTGATTGGACGTATGACTAATTTAAGTGTTGGACTAGCTTTCAAATTATGAATTATCACATTCGATTGACAATTAGTTACATTTCATCTAAAATCAAAATGTAAGTAAGTACTTGCATTTGGAGGGGGAGATCCATGAGCGCTAATCCAACTACTGGCGAAAAAATATTGCTGGCAACCATCAACCTCATGGCCGAAAAAGGATACGACAGTACAACTACCAAAGAAATCGCATTAGCTGCCGGAGTGAACGAAGTCACCATATTTCGGCATTTTGGAACGAAAGAGAAACTGCTTGAGGCCGCTTTCAGCCGGTTTCACTATGGCAATGAGATGACAAAGCTTTTTAAAGAGGGTCTTAAAGGAAATTTGCACGAGGATCTTCTTACACTCAGCAGAACGTACCATAACCTCATGAATAGGAATAGAAAACTAATTTCAATCTCACTAAAAGGAAGCAGTACTCTTCCGGATTCTGTTCTTCAAGAGGCTTCCAACAACCCTAAGCAATTGAAAAATCTGCTCGCAGAATATCTAACTGCCATGTCATCACAAGGTAAAGTTGTCACTTCAAATCCTGAAATTCAAGCCTTATCGTTCATGTGGATGAATTTTGGAGCTTTTATCAGCAGCCTAAATGCGAAAGAAGCGGTTTCGGAAGAGACGCTGAACGAATTTATTGACGAAAGCGTACGTTTATTTACTAAGGCGTTAAGTCCCTAATAATAGCAATGGTTCTCTTTAAACAGCTCCGTTCGGGGCTTTTCTTAAACAACTTATGTAAGTATGTACTTGCATTCAAATCAAAAATGAAAGGTAAGATGTTGAATGATTAGTTCGTCTTTTCCCTACGAAAAGAAGCGTCAACAGGTGTTTGGTTTAGATATGGCCTATGTGGAGGTAGGAAGCGGCGATCCAATTGTTTTCCTGCATGGCAACCCTACTTCTTCTTATCTCTGGCGGAACATTCTTCCTTATGCTCAAAATCTTGGTCGCTGCATTGTTCCTGATCTTATTGGCATGGGAGATTCCGAGAAACTTCCCAATAGTGGACCTGATTCTTACACCTTTATCGAGAATCGTCGCTATCTTGATGCCCTTTTGGATCTACTTAGCGTTCACGAGCGAGTTACCTTTGTTGTGCACGATTGGGGGTCCGCACTGGGATTCGATTGGGCGTATCGTCATCCGGAGGCTGTGAAAGCAATCGCCTACATGGAGGGAATTATACAACCTCGCAGCTGGAGCGAAATTCCTGAATCGGGACGGAAAATTTTCCAGGCATTGCGATCTCAGGAAGGTGAACAGATGGTTCTAGAACAAAACTCTTTCATTGAGACTAACCTTCCAATTGGTATTCTGCGTAAGTTGACGGAGGAAGAGATGGCAGAATATCGTCGGCCATTCTCGCAGCCTGGCGAAGGACGCCGTCCTACACTAACTTGGCCGCGGCAACTTCCTTTTGATGGCGATCCGGCTGATGTGACTGACATTGTCACCACTTACGGCGAGTGGCTGGCACAGTGCTCGATTCCAAAACTATTCGTCAAATGCGATCCAGGCACGATGCCGTCATCACAGGTGGATTTCTGCCGTACCTGGCCAGCGCAAACCGAAATCACCGTTCGTGGGCGTCATTATCCCCAAGAAGACTCGCCTGATGAGATTGGCGCAGCCCTTGCAGCTTGGTTGAAGGAAATGACAGTATAGGGTTAAAGTTTGTGCATTCACCTTCTTGGGTGAGTGCTTTTTTGGTTCTGGTGCTTGGGTTTTGAAAAAGCTGCTTTGTCAAAGTTTCAGCAAATTGATTTTTCCCTCTAGATTAATTGAAAAATATCTGCTAAGATAAAAACGAAATAACTTGTATGACATGTCATAACTAAACGGTGTTTGAATTGCGTATCAAAACAATTGAAAAGCAAAATATCGTAGACGAGGTCTATGATCAGATGAAAACGAATATTGTTTCCGGTTCATGGAAACCTGGAGACAAGATTCCTTCAGAGAATCAGCTGTGCCAAATGTTTAATGTGAGTCGAGTGAGTGTAAGAAGTGCGATTCAAAAGTTAAGAGCTATTGGCATTATTCAAACGCGCCAAGGCCAAGGGTCTTTTGTTTCCCAATCGATCAACGATAATATGGTCGACAATTTCATTCCCAAAATGAATTTGAGCGAGAAAGAGATTCTCGATATGTCGGAATTTCGTGAGACGATTGAATTCAAATGCATTGAGCTCGCTGTTCAAAGAGCCGATGAAGAAGATATGCTTCAGATTGAGAACGCTCTCAACAAAATGATTGCAAACAAAGATGATTACAAGAAGTACTCCGAAGCTGACTTTGAGTTCCACCTTGCCATTGCGAAGGCTTCCAAGAATGATATTCTTTTTATGGTGATGAAAAACACCAAGGATGTATTTTATCATTACTTGGAGGAATTGAACCGAGTCTTGGGAGTTAATGAAGAAAGTCTGCAAGGTCATATTGAGCAATTTCAAGCGCTGCGGAATAAAGATAGTGCAAGAGTCAAAGCCAACATTAAACAGGGTATGGACGAGAATATGCTTAAAATCCGGGAAAGAATGGGCCGTTAAAAGCACTTCTTTTTCTCGATATAACATGTATGACATGTTACAAGATGCCCGCCCATTGTTTAATTTGGCCTACATAACTATGAAGAGAATGCCGCATTTCTATTGTGTTTGTTGGATGTAGAACTAAATCTAAGGTGGAATTGTTCTGCATTAGCAATATATGTAATTTTTATTCCAAAACGGAGGGTTGAAAAAATGAAAAGTAAACGTATGATTTGGACTAGCTCTATCTTGGCGCTAACGCTTGGTATTACCGCGTGTAGTGGACAAAAATCAGAAGCACCACCATCAGCTGGAGCCAGCACCACAGACAAAGGGAAAGGTGTAATTACGCTCAAAATCATGTCAGCTACACAAACGGAAACGCCAGGGGGACCAGCAGAGAAGTCGATTGCAGATAAATATATGGAACAGCACCCCAATGTCAAAATTGAGTTTGTTGGTGTTCCAATGAATGAAATGTACAAAAAAATATCGGTGCTTGCTGCGGCTGCAGATCTTCCCGATGCTTTTACGAGCACACCTGAGTTTATGCGGACTGCTTATGGAATGAACATTACGGAAGACCTCACGAAGCTGTTTGGGGCGGATTATTTAAAAGAGTTCTATCCCAATATGATTCAAGAATCAAGCATTGATGGCAAATTGCAGCTGCTTCCTTGGACAGCGACTCCTCAAGCTTTGATTTACCGCGGGGATTGGTTTGAGAAAGAAGGACTTAAAGCGCCGGAAACGTGGGATGATTTCCTTGAGGCAGCTAAAAAGCTCACGAAGGATACGAAGGGGAACGGAAAGACGGATCAATGGGGATTCGCGCTCATCGGTACGCGCAATACCTCAGGAGGGACTCGTTTCTTGCCTGTACTGCGTTCCTTTGGAGCGGAAGAAATCCGTAAAGATGCAAGCGGCAAATGGATTACCGATCTAGATACGCCTAAAGCCAAAGAAGCACTGCAATTCTACGTAGATCTAAACAATAAGTACCATGTTGTTCCACCAGGAGTAACGGAAACAGGCTTTCCCGAAGCGGCGAGTTTGATGGCGACAGGTAAAGCAGCGATGATCATTAGCGGCCCGAACGCGATCGGTACGATTTTGTCTCAAAACCCAGATCTGAAAGGGAAGCTCTATAGTGCTCCTATTCCGAAAAAGGAAGAGCATAAAGCAACATTTGGTTTGCTGGGCTATTCCGTATCGGCTCAAAGCAAAAATAAGGAAGCGGTTGCGGATTATTTGAAATTTCTAGTCAGTCAAGAAAATGCCTTGAAAATGAATGATGTAACCGGAACCTTGCCTACGAAAATCGAAGCGGGTAAGAGTCAGCAAATGTCTACACCGGAAAAGGCAGGCTTTGTGAAGGCATTAGAGTTCGCCTATTCAACTCCTACATTCTCTGCGTATTCACAATTTTATGATATTGTAGCCGAGGAATATCAAACCCTGTTAGCTACCGATTCTAAAATGAATGTGGATTCAGTAGCTAAAAAGGCGGCAGACCGTGCAAATGAGCTGATCGGCAAGGAAGGTAAGTAAGCAGTATCAGAATCAGCTGGAGGGGGGCTCCCCCCTTCTATTTTTGGGGAGGACAACGTGAAGCATACCGTATCGAAAGAGCAGTGGGCTGCTTATGGATTTGTATCTCCAGCGGCTATCATTTTGCTGTTGCTGGTAACTTATCCATTGATCTATGGCGCATATATCAGTTTTTTTAACACTAACCTCGTGAACAAATGGGATTTTGTCGGCATTCATCAATATATCGATATTTTCTCTAATTGGGAATTTGTCGGAAAAATCTTTTTAACACTCAAGTATACGTTTTTTACCGTTGTTGGACACTTTGTCCTCGGTATCATTCTTGCTTTGGTCTTAAATATGGACCTGCGGGGACGCACTTTTTTCAGAGCGATTCTGATTCTCCCTTGGCTTCTTCCAGAAGTCGTTGTAGGTTTGCTTTGGAAATGGCTGTTCAACCCGATGTACGGTTTGTTCAATTATATTTTGATGGATCTTCATCTCATTTCGGATCCGGTTTCTTGGCTTGGAGACACTTACTTTGCTTTTATCGCGGTTACGATTGTTTGCATCTGGAAGGGCTACCCAATGGTCAAGCTTCTGGTGCTGGCAGGTCTTCAATCCATTTCGCAGGATACCTATGAAGCGGCCAAAATCGATGGATGCAATCGAATGCAATCTTTCCGCTATGTGACTGTCCCAGGGCTAATGCCAGTGCTGTTAGTAACATTGATTCTGGATACAGTGTGGTGGTTCAAGCATTTCACGATGATATGGATTTTGACAGAAGGTGGTCCAGGAGACGCTACGAACGTAGTCAGTATCGATATCTTTAAGCAAGCGTTCCAATATTTTGATTTCGGTAAAGCAGCAGCGATGGCTGTCATCGTGTTCTTCGTATGCTTCTTGATTGGATATGTTTATAGGAGGGTGTTCAGCAGTGCCAACGAGTAGAGGGAAAAAATTGTTGTTCAACTCTTCCATGTACGTCATTTTGATCATTGCTTCACTGCTTGTTTTGATTCCTGTTTTATGGATGCTGTCTACTGCGTTAAAACCAGCACAGGAAGTTATGGTGACTCCACCTCAGTGGATTCCGGAGCATATTTCCTTCGAAGCATTCTCGAGAATCTGGAAGGATTATCCTTTCGGTACGTACTTTATGAACAGTACGTATATCGTGCTTGTATCAACCGGTGTTTCTTTAGTATTCTCCGCCTTGGCGGGATATGGGGCATCACGGTTCAACTTTCGGGGGAAAGGGTCATTTCTTACGTTTTTGCTCATTACTCAGATGTTCCCATCGATTATGTTGTTGATTCCTTTCTATAAAGTACTGCAGAAGCTAGGTTTGATTGACTCGCACTTGGGCTTAATTGTCGTGTACATTTCTTTTTCTATCCCATTTTGTACGTGGATGATGTTAGGATTTTTCCAAGGGATACCCAAAGAACTGGATGAAGCAGCGAAAATTGACGGCTGCGGCAAAATTCGTACGTTTGTGCAAATTATTTTGCCATTGTCTTTACCGGGATTGGCTGCAACGGCTATTTATTCGCTTATCGTCGGATGGAATGAGTACATGTTTGCCTTCATTCTCACGACCTCTGATAACATGAAGACTTTGCCAGTTGGAATCGGGCAGTTGAACGGATTTTATAAAATCGTCTGGAATGATCTCATGGCAGCATCGATTGTTTCCAGTTTGCCTTTGATCATTTTGTTCCTATTCTTGCAAAAGTATTTTATTAGCAGTCTGACAGCAGGAGCTGTAAAACAATAGAGATAGATATACGGATAAGGGAGAGACTTATATGATTATGATCCGCGATGTTAAAGCAATACTGACCGCTCCAGAGGGGATTAATTTGGTTGTGGTGAAAATTGAAACCTCGGAGCCCGGCTTGTATGGCCTCGGCTGCGCAACGTTCACACAGCGTTATTTGACCGTAGCTTCAGCTATAGAAGACCACTTGAAGCCGTTCTTGATTGGCAAGGATGTGCAGCGGATTGAAGATATATGGCAGACGGCCATGGTCAGCGGCTATTGGAGAAATGGACCGGAATTCAATAATGCATTGTCCGGGGTAGATATGGCCTTGTGGGATATAAAAGGGAAAATCGCAGGACTGCCGGTGTATCAACTGCTTGGCGGGAAATGCCGAGAAGGAGCTGCCATATATAAACATGCCGATGGCGGCAGCAAAGAGGAAGTAGAGACAAACGTGCGCGCCTGCTTAGAAGAAGGCTATCGTTATGTCCGCTGCCAAATGGGCTTGTACGGTGGACGTGATCACAAAATTGTGAAGCCGGATAACGCGTTGGACGGTGTTTACTATGATCCAAAGGTATATATGAGAGGCATCGTCGAGATGTTCGAACATCTGCGCAGCACAATAGGCTGGGAAGCAGAGCTGATTCATGATATTCATGAACGATTGACACCGATCGATGCGGTAGGTTTTGCCAAACAGCTTGAGAAATTCCAGTTGTTCTATCTGGAGGATGCACTGCCTCCGGAGCAAATTGAATGGTTTAAACTCATTCGCCAACACACGACAACGCCTATCGCGATGGGGGAATTGTTTAATAATCCGAACGAATGGATGCCATTGATCTCAGGACGCTTGATTGATTATATTCGTATCCATGTAAGTCAAATTGGCGGGATCACCCCAGCCAAAAAGATGATTTCACTTTGCGAGGCTTATGGCATTCGCACAGCATGGCACGGTCCTGGCGATGTTTCTCCAGTCGGGCATGCGGCTAATGTTCATTTGGATGTCAGCAGCATCAATTTCGGCATTCAGGAATGGAACGGTTTTAAAGACGAAATTTACGAGGTTTTCTCGGGTGTACCTGTTGCCACAAACGGGTATGTGTACCCGAATGAGAAACCAGGCCTAGGTATTGACATCGATGAGAAAATGGCTGCCAAGTTTCCTTGTGAGAACGTTGTTCCGGCTTGGACGCTGGCTCGTCTGCCAGATGGCACTTCCGCACGCCCTTAATCGCTACCGATTATTTATCAGAAGCAACCCATCTTAAATATAAACTGCTAGTGCCTTCTCGATGAAGCCTAGCAGTTTTTTGTTGTAAGTTCTAACTGGACTATAAGCGCGTCAGCGCTTTTTTGTATTTGCCGGGACTGCTGCCGTACATCGATTTGAAAAATCGGATGAACGGATACGTATGATCGTAGCCGATCCGATTCGCAATTTCCCCCATCGTCAGATCCGTCGTAGCCAACAAATATTGCGCCTTCTTCAATCTCTGCGCTTGGATATATTGCATCGGAGAAACTTGGAAAGCTTGTTTGAATTCTTTATGGAAATGGGAGATAGACAAGTACATCAGCTCGGCCAGCTGTGTCACCTTTATTTTCTCGGCAAGATGTTTCTCCATGTAGTCGAATACGGGCTGGAACCGTTGAAGATTCCTCATATCCTCGAAGCTGCCGATTTTGTATCGGGAAACAGAAAGAATAATTTCCAGCAGAGCGAACAGTCGCTGCTTGACTTGGGCCGCCTTGTACAAGGATGTACTGGCGTCGAGCGGATCTGTGTTCA
Organism: Paenibacillus ferrarius; assembly: GCF_002027705.1. Taxonomy (GTDB): domain Bacteria; phylum Bacillota; class Bacilli; order Paenibacillales; family NBRC-103111; genus Paenibacillus_E; species Paenibacillus_E ferrarius. The sequence goes on from NZ_MBTG01000011.1 coordinate 117,695, forward strand.
TCAAGGCGGTTATTTCAGTTTGGAGCCGACCGATGTTATTTCCAATAGCTTCGGAGGTGACATAAGGCGTTTCTATAAAGTCGAACAGTTTAAAATGGTCAAAAAGAGTGATGTCCACATTCAGCCAATGCGTGACGAATTGAGGTTCCAGCATGTTGACTTCATATTTGGTATGCGGGGGGATAATCAACCCTTGGCCAGGCTCGACCTTATAGCTCTCATTGCCAATATGAAGAAGCAGCGGGCCGTCCGTAATTTGGGAGATGAGTGTGAATGGCTGATCGAAACTATGAGATTTCTTCACGTCAAATCGCGTCGTATTGCCCTTGAAATAAGTAAAATCAAGCGAATTCAGGACTGTGAGCAAAAACGGGGAATCATTCATACTTCTTCCGCCTTCTTCGTGTAATTACACTTATTATAGTGGATCGCGCAGCTGAATCAAACGGAATGAAGCAGGCTTCGAACAAAAGGTGTATAAAATCAGACAATTTGTCATTTCAACGTTATGTCCCCCAGTGAGATAATCTTCCCGTGACAGAAATTATGAGGGAGTTGAAACAAGAATGAGCGCTAAACTGAAGATCGGCATTCTGGGCGGAGGAGGCATTTTGACTGCACATGCCCCAGGGTATACACGTCTTGCGCATCTTTGCGAAGTCGTTGTGGCCGAGACTGACGCAAGCCGCCATAGTGAGATCCGAAGACTGTTGGGCGAGGATGTTGCCATTGTAGAAGATTATACTGAAATTTTGGCTGACAAAGACGTGGATGCCGTTGATATCCTTCTTCCACATTATTTGCACGCGCCTGCGGCAATTGCGGCTGCGGAAGCAGGCAAGCACGTGCTGATCGAGAAAGTGATGGCCCGCAATGTGGAAGAGTGCGATCTAATGATCCGAGCTTGCGAGAACGCCGGCGTATCGCTTACCGTCTGCCATGACCGGCGCTATGATGCCGATTGGCAGGCGCTTAAGCAGGTGGTCGATTCCGGCGAACTGGGGGACATTTTGTTCTGGAAGTTGGAGCATAATCAGAACGTCGTTTTCCCCGAGCGAAGCTGGGTGCGATCGAAGGAAATGCTTGGTGGCGGTGCCATTATGAGCTGTCTCACCCATCAGATCGATTCGCTCAGATGGTATGAAGGCGAAGTGGATCAGGTGACTTGCATGACGAAGACGGAACCGGATCGCATGGAAGGGGAAAGCATCGGAGCTGTATTGGCCAAAATGCGATCGGGCGCACTGGCCTTGCTCTCCATCAACTGGTATACGCAATCGCATCAAGCTCCGGATGGATTATGGTACGAATTCAATCATGTCACTGGTACGAAGGGTGAAGCGTATTTTATGAGCGGCAAAGGCACATACGTCAAAATTCATGACGGATCATCCAAGCAGTTTCGGTATGACTTGAAAGGCGAAGGAAGCTTCGTCAAGGTAGACGTCAAGAAAGAATTAACGGGTCATCAGCGTTGTATCGAGCAATGGGTGAAAAGCTTAAGAGGCGAACAGGCGGAAATCTTAACCGATGGAACAGACAGCCGTCAAACGGTTGAAGTGGCGGAAGCCGCTTATCGGGCTGAGGAAACGAAGGCGGTAGTCAGCCTTCCCCTGCAACCGGCACGTTGAATGCGGCAGTCAGACGATTAAAGGAGGATTGGCTTTGAAGATAGGAATCGACAGCTTTACGCTCCGGGAATTGAACCTGGATCCTTATCAATGTCTGGACTATGCCAACAAACGAGGGTTGGAAGGCGTGCAGTTTGGCGGCATGGACGGATTGAGCAGCAAACGCGATGTGGGTGAACTATTGAACATAAAGGATTACGCCGATTCACTCGGGATGTATATCAACGTTTCCGTAGGTGTCTGCAATCCGCTTCTGCAGCAATCGGAAGACGAAGCGAGAACGGCGATGATCCTTGATATTCAAGCCTTCGCCAAAGCTGGCTGGCATGAGTTGGCGGGCATCATTAGCAAGAGTGACGAACGATACAAGCATCCCGTTCCATGGAATACGCACTTATCGAAGAGTGCCGATTTCGTGCGAAGCCTGAGACCGGTGCTGGAGGCGTGCGGCAGTCGGATCAATCTCGAGAATCACGGCGACTCCACCTTCGATATTCTACATGTCGTCGAAGCCGCCGGTTCGGATATATGCGGCGTAAACCTCGATACCGGGAATACGCTGGTGAATGCGGAAGATCCTGTATTGGCGGCCAGACGAGTCGCTCCCTATACGCACTTGACCCACATCAAGGATGGCATCGTCTTCTTCTCGGCGAACGGGGTCAGCAGGCAAGGAAAGGCGCCCGGCCAAGGGATTGTCGATCTCGCGAGCATCATTGCCATTTTGGGTGAATATAACCCGAATTTGCCTTTGTCGATCGAAGATCACAAGTGGATTTTTGAATTCCCGGTGTTCGAGCAGGAGTGGTTCACTCCAAACCAGAACTTGACGCCTTATGAATTCGGACAATTCATCAAACTTGTTAAAGCGGTAGAGCAGAAGCTAGCCTCCGGAGAGCTGCCAGCCGTCGATGCCTATGAAGCGATACCTTATTTGGCGCAAATGGAGGAAAGGATTGCAAGCGGTGCCGAGCATTTGCGGGGGATTCTGGAAAAGTTGAATTTACAAAGCGGTAAATAAAAGAGGGCCCGCATACATCAAGTATGACGGGCCTGAAGTCGCGCCTATGATCTGCTTGCTCTAATTTGCTTACAAGGAGTTATCCGAATGAAATCTACGATTGCCCTTACCCGTTCGAGCGTAGCCAAAACGGCTGCGAGACGAGGAGCGCGCTCGTCGACCGCACGAATGAATCAGCCGACTGGTTGTGGCACGCTTTGGGCGCTGTCGCGCCGCTTTTCACGGCGGAGGATGATCGGAACCGTGATCACTGCAGCGATCACCAACAACGGAGCTAGTAAACCAGCGATGGGTAACGCCGATGCGCCATTCGCTGAGAAGACGCTAAAGTCCCAGAGCCCGTGCAGGAACATGGAGGCCACGAGCGATCCGGTAGACCGTCGGGCGAGATAGAAGATCGAACCGAGGCCGAAAGCGATCATTACCTGGAACAGGGCCCCGGCCCCGATGCCCCAGAACATGTTCGGCAGGTGGAAGACTGCGAACATCGCTGATGAGAGCAGCCAGACTCCGGTTTCGCCGAATCGGCTGCGCAGAGCAACTATCAACTGACCTCGGTTGATCATCTCCTCATTGAAGCCGACCATGATACTGCCGAAGATGAGATACAGCCACATGAGGGGTGTGACACGGGTGAAATCGCCGGTCAGCATGTTCACGATCGCGATGATCATCATGATGATCGGGAGAGTCATTGTCCATCGAGAAAGACGCCGCTTTTCAACCAGGCTGGGGCGCCACCATCCGTAGATTGTGACCATTGTGATGGTCAGCACAGCACCGCCGGACAGCGGTGCTATGTACCAGATAAGAAGAGTCCGCTCACTTTCACCCACTCGCGTGTAGTCGATGCCGTTGAGGACGAAGATCGCGTAGAAGACTGCGCTGTAGAGGAAATATGTGAGAACAGCCCATCCTACGCGGGGACGAACCCGAAGAGCAGGTTCCAAAGATTTTTGCAGCCTATTGATTGACATCATAAACACTCCCACTATAAATTTGTAGCGCTTCTTCATTTACAATTATAGAAGCCCAAATTAAACAGAAGCTAAACAAATGGATGAAGACCAGCTGAATTTTTGCTGCTGCCGTTTAGGTTCTGTTTAATTGCAATCTGACTTAGTCGAACGTACAACCCCCGATATCATTTTGCATATTGACCAGTCGCATGGTCGCTGAATAAGGCAGGCTTTCAACAAAATGTGTATAAAATCAGACGATTTGTCATGGTCACTGCTGAGGAGAGCTACACGGATCAAGTGACTCCGGTCGTAAAGGCCGAAGATGAAGACGGCGATCTGATCGATATACGAGTGCTTGCCGATCATACGCCGAACGCGCAGACGGCGGTTACGACAATCGCCAACAGAACGACAGGGACGTACGAGTATCAAGGCGAATTGATCAACGATGCCGGTAAGGCGATCAACGGGAGGATCGTCGTGAAAGTGAATCCTTGAAAAGAACTTTATTGTTAAAGCCATATGAAAGTATGTGTCTTATTACCTACAACTTTCCTTTATGTCATGATATTGGCTTTGATAATTACATATATCGACAAAAAATTACTTTATTTATCTTATTATTTCAGCTATAGTTAGTGTAAATAGTAAATTTTTACAAGCATCCTTTAGAGAGATTATTTACTAGGTTACACTCTGATTCCAGATGTAAATAATAGATAAAGTAAGGGAGAGTGCATTTTTTGAAAATGTTCAAAAGTAAGAAAATGGTAGTTGGTTTAACTTCTCTAATTGTAGCGAGCTCTTTTAGTTTGGGCGCTTTTGCAGACACAGCTCTAAAGCAAATTACGGCGTACCAAAACAGCAACCTTCAAGTAAAGGTGAACGGCAAAGCAATTGATCTATCAAGTGAAGACGGGACTATGTATCCTTTGGTATATGACGGACATAGTTATGTTTCTGCAAAAGCTCTGGCAGAAGCAATGGGTGGAAAAGTTTCTTATGATGAAAGCAGCAAGACCGTAAATGTGACAACGAACGGTTACACCCAAACATCAGCCGAACCTACAAAAGATAATTCCAGCAATACGGTCCCACCAATAAAACAAGACCCGCCAACCACCTCAACAAGTAAAGGTTCTGCATCTCCAGTAAAGACTTATAACTCAGATGTGGCTGCATCTCAGATTTTCGAAGATAACAAAGCTGCTGCATCTGCTGTAATCCAAATTTATGCGAGAGCATTAAAAACAGGAGATACTTCCGAAATCAATCAATGGTTGAAAAGCAACCTCGTAGAAAGTGAATTTGGTTCAACTTCCTATGAATTAACAAGCAAATCGATTGAGAAAACTCTCAAAGCTACTAGGGCTGTTGAAGACCTTAATGTTTTGGGAGATTTAGCAAACTCCGCCATAGCTGCTGCTAAGGACCAAACGTTTAACAAAGACAGCAGATCTGAAGGTCTAACTAAGTCTAGAGAGGCAGATTATTTCGTAGACGCGGTAACTACTGGATATAAGATGAAATTTGGAGTTTACTTAATATACAGTTTGAACAACGAAACAAATAAATTTTATTTCTCTCAAGCAGTATTCTATTAAATTTTAGCTGTGGGTGCTATTATACCCACAGTTTTTTCAACACGCCAGAATTTATATGTTTTTGGGTTTGGGGTGAGCGAAGCTTAAGAAGAAACCCCAAGTATCCCTAAGCAACTATGTGCTGTCGAAACAGACAGCGAAATATATATGTTTGACCTGGTCGAAAGTGGAAGGCAGCACAAAGTAGAATAGAAGAGGGATGAGTGTGAGGGTGGAAAGTTTACGTGCCGCCTTTGAAATCGTGTTTATACCGCGTAATAAATTCAAAAAACACGATTTCAACAGCGGTTGGAACCCCACATGCATCCCTCCCCATGGACAAAAGTATGGGTTTACACGCAAAAGGACCGTCAGGATGTTTACCCTGACGGTTTTTCTTATTGTTTAGATTTAGGGAGTATAGTCAGAATCAGACTTTGGCTAACCTGCGAACATGTGTGTCAACCGTCCGTTCCTCTCCAACCAACCTTTATTTTGTTTTGCCACATTGGCGTAACATAGCGCTTGTATGATTGTTCGTAAAGCTTTATTGATGCAATGATAACAATTAATGAGTTCATGGGAGGAACGAACATTGAAAAACAAAACGATATTAGTTACCGGAGGAACAGGGTCTTGGGGAAGAGAACTCGTGAAAAGGCTATTGGAGAAAGAGCCCAAGGAAATTCGTATTTTTTCCCGAAACGAGGCCCTTCAAGTAGAAATGAAACAGGAATTTCATCATCATCCTAAATTAACATTTATCATTGGAGATATTCGCGATCAAGATGAGATTATGCAGGCTTGTCAGCATGTGGATTATATTTATCACTTAGCTGCCTTAAAGCATGTGCCAATCTGTGAAGAGCAACCGGACAGTGCGATGAAAACGAATGTAATGGGGACTCAGCATGTCATTCAAGCGGCTATTAAAAATGAGGTTGAAAAAGTGATTTATGTGTCAACGGATAAAGCCTCCCATCCATCAAGTACATATGGAATGACCAAAGCGCTCGGAGAAAAGCTGATTGTTCATGCCAATTTAAGAGACAGCAAAACTCAATTTATATGCGTGCGAAGTGGAAATGTCCTAGGGTCGGCGGGCAGTGTAGTTCCAATCTTTAAACAACGAATTGAAAAAGGAGTTGAAATTAATTTAACCGATTCGAGAATGACTCGATTTTTTATAACCTTGGAAGAAGCTATTGCACTACTATTTAAAGCGACAATAGAAAGTAGAGGAGGGGAAGTTTATGTCTTGAAAATGCCAGCTTGCAGCATTAAGGATCTTGCACAAGTATTAATTGAAGATTTATCAACGGCAGAAATCCCAATCCATGTAACAGGGGCTCGTCCTGGTGAGAGTCTGAAAGAAACGCTTATTTCTGAATTCGAAAGCAGCAATTCCATCAGCCTCGATGATCACTACTATGTGATTTTCCCCCCTTTTCATATAGAAGGATTACAAGAATCCTATGCAACGAGCATTCCCGTAGAATTTCATAGTTACCATTCTGATCATTCATTGATGAGTAAGCAAGAAATAAGAGGAATGTTGCAAAAAGGTGGTTTCTTGGCATGAAACAAACGATCGTATTCACCGGAGGCGGCTCGGCAGGCCATGTATCAGGGAATCTTGTACTCATTCCCAAGTGTGCAGAAGAGAAGTGGGACATCCATTATATAGGGTCCAAACAGGGGATTGAGAGAATGCTTGTGTCCGACTGCCAAGAAGTGAAGTACCATGCTATTTCTACAGGCAAGCTGAGACGGTATTTCTCTTGGAAAAATGGGATAGACATATTTAAAGTCATGAGAGGCATTTGTCAATCTTTCCGACTTATCAAAAAATTGAAGCCGAATGTCATTTTCTCAAAAGGCGGTTTTGTTGCTGTACCCGTTGTGCTTGGGGCGAGACTCAATAAAGTGCCTATTATTATTTATGAACCAGATCTTAATTTGGGACTTGCGAATAAAATTTCCCTGCCATTTGCCACACATATGTGTACCGCATTTCACGAAACGGCAAAGAAACCCCATTACCAGAAAGCGATTTATGTGGGACCTATCATCAAAGAAGCTTATAAATCTGGCAACACTGTACGTGGATTATCCGCCTGTGGGTTTACTTCTGAGAAGCCAGTTCTTCTTATTATGGGAGGCAGCCAGGGGGCGCATAGCCTTAACCAAATGGTGAAAAGTGTACTCTATCAACTTGTAGAGAAGTTCCAAGTTATTCATATCTGCGGGAAAGGTAAAGTAGAGGATTCCCTCTCTATTCCCGGTTATAAGTCGTATGAATTTGTCAGAAAAGAGCTGCCTGATTTATTGGCTGCCGCAGCCATCATTGTTTCCCGTGCAGGTTCCAACTCCATTATGGAGCTGCTTGCTTTACAGAAACCTATGTTGTTAATTCCACATACGAAGGGTGGAAGTCGATCAGGACAACGTGTCAATGCGCAATATTTTCAACAGGCAGGTTATGCTGATATGCTGCTTGAAGAACAAATGACAGATCAAAGCTTTATGAAGGCAATTCAGCAATTGTATGAGAATCGGTTTGCGTACATTGCCAAAATGAAAAAACATGATCATGGCGGTGGAGCCGCTGTGGTAATGGATTTGATCAGGGGAGAACGAAGCGGGTTGGGCGATTGAGTGAGGTTAGATAGGTAGGAAAAGGAGCCGGACTCTAGTAGAGGGGCCGGTTTCTTATAAGGATATGTTCCTTTTGCCTTACCCAACAAAAAAAATGCTACACAGCACGAATATACTTTATTATAATGTAACTATATGAATTAATTTTTTCTAAATAAAGTCAAAGGAGGATTTTTGAAAGCGCATTCTAACACGGGTAAATTGAACGGCGTTCAAATCCTATTTACAACATGTGAATTCGATGTTAGAATATATTACATCATTAGTGGTCTGGCTTCTGGCGGTCGTAGGGAGACCGAAACTCTTCCCACATCCCGCTCAGAAATCGAACAGAGGACTAATAGGAGAGTGGCCGTTTGTTATACGACAAAGACACGATTTATATTATCGGCGATGCGCAAGCTTCCGTGAACAATCCTATTACCCAGCAGTACAACGCATTTTTCATTGGTCTTGTTGTAGATACGACAAGCCATAAAATTGTTGATGCAGGATGTTCATCCACCATTCCGCTCACATCGGATTTTGTCCGTTCCATCTTCATCGGGCATAATATGCTTCTCCTTGATGTGGTGTCGGAGGAAATTCGCCGAAGATACCATGGATCATCCCAGAAGGCTCTGGTCGTAGCCTATAAAGACGCACAAAAAAAATACAAATTAGCACTTAACGGCCGGGAAGAGCTGGGCTTCCAATCTTCCGGTACAGTGTAAGCTGCTTTATTTATCCGTATGGCAACATACCCGTAAATAAAACCCAGCAAATGGTTTCTTGGGATGAATGCTCCCGAGGCTGTTTGCTGGGTTTTTGCTACCTTACAAGATTGAAGGAGGACAACCCATGAAACTTTATATTTCCATTGATATGGAAGGGATAACCGGACTTGTTGATAACACGTTCATCGATTCTAGACAATACAACTACACACGCGGGCAGCATATCATGACGGATGAAGCCAATCATGTCATAGGAACTGCTTTTGAAGAAGGCTGTAAGGAAGTTATCGTGAATGATAGTCACTCCAAAATGAACAATCTGCTAATCGAGAAACTGCATCCCGAAACCCAGCTGATCTCAGGTGACGTGAAGCCTTTTTCGATGGTACAGGGACTGGACAGCTCCTTCGCAGGAGCGGCTTTTCTAGGCTACCATACTAGAGCAGCCACCAAAGGTGTACTTAGCCATACGATGATTTTTGGCGTTCGTAATATGTACATAAATGACAGAGTTATTGGCGAGCTTGGTTTTAATGCTTATGTTGCCGGCCATTATGGCGTTCCTGTGCTATTAGTGGCAGGGGACGATGAAACCGCGATTGAAGCGGAAGAGCTTATTCCGGGTATTACGACAGCGGTTGTGAAAAAGCGGATATCGCGAACATCGGCTGTGTGCTTAACCCCCGAAAAAAGCGGGCAGCTGCTCCGCGCAAAAACGAAGGAGGCGCTGGCTAACCGCAGCCGAGTAAAGCCGCTCGTACCGCCGGATCATCCGGTGTTGAAGATTGAATTTGCCAACTATGGCCAAGCGGAGTGGGCCCACCTGATGCCGGGTACGTCTATAGACGATAACAGTCCTACGGTTACTTTTCAGGCTAAAAATATGTTGGAAGCCTACCAAGCTATGTTGGTTATGACGGAATTGGCGATGAGAACGGCATTTTGTTAAAAAGCGGGAGCGGGTGATAGCGTGACACAATATATTGTTCGCAGGTTTATCTCCATGATTGTCACACTGTGGCTAATTATTACGGTTACTTTTGCATTGATGCATACGGTTCCGGGGTCGCCTTTTGAGAAAGAGGGCAAGAATTCGAATCCGACGGCGGTTCAGAACATGATGGAATTTTACCATTTGGACCAACCCGTTACGACGCAGTACCTGCTTTATTTGAAATCACTGCTTTCCTTGGACCTTGGACCTTCCATCGGCCACTTTCCCGATACCGTGAATGCCATGATCAGCCGTGGATTTCCAGTTTCGTTGAAGCTCGGTGCTGTGTCCATCCTTATTTCTATCTTTACCGGTATCGCGCTCGGAACAGTCGCCGCACTCCGGCAGAATCGCATGATCGATTACCTCGCCATGATTTTTGCGGTTATCGGCATTGCGGTACCTAACTTCATAGTAGCTACCTTGCTGATCAAATATGTCGCTGTCGAATGGAAGCTCCTTCCTGTAGCTACTTGGGGAACCTGGAAGCATGTCATCCTTCCTGCACTTGCCTTGTCAACAGGTCCCCTTGCGATTATTGCCAGATTGACAAGAGCGAGCATGCTGGAGGTGTTGACCGCCGATTACATTGAAACGGCAAGGGCCAAAGGGCTGTCGCCTGCTACGATCGTCATCAAGCATGCGCTTCGCAATGCGGTGCTTCCGGTCGTTACCTTGCTCGGCGCGTTGGTAGCCAACGTTCTAACGGGGAGTTTTGTGATTGAAAAGATTTTCGCCATCCCGGGAATGGGGAAATATTTCGTCGATGGCATTAATAATCGCGATTACTCGCTCATTATGGGCACGACCGTATTCTATAGCGCGCTATTAGTCATGATGATGTTCCTGGTAGATATCGCCTATGGACTCATTGACCCCCGCATCAAGCTGCACAGGAAGGAGGGGTAAACGATGAACGTTCCGGATTCTTTATTCGTCCCTATGTCCAAGAGCGCAGGGACAGCGGAAGCCATTGTTCGCGTGAGGCTGTCATTCTGGCAGGAAGCATGGATCAGACTGCGTGCAAACAAACTGGCTATGGCAGGGCTGGTCATTGTGCTCGCGATGTCGCTGCTCGCCATAGTTGGGCCATTCCTTACGGACCAAAGCTATTCGAAGCAGGTGCTGCTGGATGCCAATCAGAACCCTTCGGCAGCCCACTGGTTCGGCACGGACGAACTTGGGCGAGACGTATATGCGCGTATCCTCTACGGAGCACGCATCTCACTATTTATCGGCCTCATGGCAGCTTTGATCGATCTGGTCATCGGTATTATTTATGGCGGCATCGCCGGTTACTTCGGAGGACGAATCGATAATATCATGATGAGGTTCGTTGATCTGCTGTATGGGATTCCGTATCTGCTTGTCGTCATCCTGTTGATGGTTGTGATGGGCCCAGGCTTGTTAACGATCATCGTGGCCTTAAGCGCTACAGGCTGGATCGGGATGGCGCGGATTGTACGCGGACAAGTGCTCAGTTTGAAATCGTCGGAGTACGTGCTCGCGGCAAGAACGTTAGGCGGAGGCGCGGGTTACATTATCCGCAAACATTTGCTGCCTAATGCGATAGGCGTCATTATCGTGCAAGTGACGTTCTCAGTACCTTCGGCTATTTTCGCAGAAGCGTTCTTAAGTTTTCTTGGCTTAGGCATCCAGCCTCCTTTGGCAAGCTGGGGCGTTATGGCCAACGACGGGCTGTCGACCATATTGTCAGGTCAGTGGTGGCGGTTATTTTATCCGGCATTTTTCATATCGATCACGATGCTTGCCTTTAACCTGGTTGGGGATGGCTTGCAGGACGCTTTTAATCCGAAAAGGAGGAGGTAGCCGAGGTGAAAGCAACGAACTCGACCGATGTTATTTTGGAAGTGGACAATCTTCATGTCTCGTTCACCACGCATGGTGGAGAAGTGAAGGCGGTTCGCGGAGTCAGCTTTACGTTAAGGAAGGGAGAGACTTTGGCTATCGTAGGCGAATCCGGCTGCGGCAAAAGTGTCACAGCACGCAGCATGACGCGTCTTCTTCCCGAGCATAGCTCGAAGATCAGCCAAGGCAGCATCCGCTATAAGGGCAGGGAACTGACCAAGCTTAGCGAAAAGCAGCTGCGAGAGCTGCGAGGCTCGGAAATTTCAATGATTTTCCAAGATGCCATGACCGCCCTGAATCCCACCATCTCCATCGGTGAGCAAATTATGGAAGGGATCATTCGCCATCAGAAGTTATCGCGTGCGGAGGCACGCAAGCAAGCAGCGGAAATGCTAGGGCTGGTGGGTATTTCCAATCCTGAGATGCGCTTGAAGCAATATTTGCACGAATTTAGCGGAGGCATGAGACAACGGATTATGATTGCCATCGCAGCGGTGTGCAAGCCTTCGGTCCTTATTGCAGACGAGCCGACGACGGCGCTGGATGTCACTATACAAGCGCAAATCATTGAATTGTTCAAAATGCTGCAGAAGAAAACGGGTGTATCCATCATCATTATTACGCATGACCTTGGTGTTGTGGCGAATATGGCCGATCGAGTCAATGTGATGTATGCCGGTAAAGTCGTTGAAGCAGGGACGGTCGATGAGCTGTTCCACAATCCGCAGCATCCTTACACCAAGGGACTGCTAGCTTCCATGCCGCGTTTGGACACAGACAAGTCGCTGCCGCTTACACCGATTGCGGGAACACCTCCGGATTTTGCTCCGCCAGAAGGCTGCGCTTTTGCAGCGCGCTGCAGGTATGCCATGGAAGTATGCGGTGCCTACCAGCCGGAGCAGACAGCAGTATCGAGCAGCCATTCGGCGGCTTGCTGGCTTCAGGATCCGCGCGCTCAACTTGTATTCCAGCCGCCGATCAAGAGAAATATCTTGACGGCTCTAGGATAAATAAGACATTGAACAAAGGGGAGAAGTGCTCATGAAAAAAGTTTCAGCATTGCTAATCAGCTCCGTATTGGTCATCGGTACGTTGCTAGCCGGATGCAGCAAAGATCCAGGCGCCGGAACTCCAGAGTCCGGAGCCAAGCAGACAGAAGCAGCCAAAGAAGCGAAATCCAAAATCCTCCTTTATAACAATTTAAAAGAACCAACTTCCCTCGATCCTCCGAAAGGATTTGACCAAGTTTCTTATGACGTTGTCAACAATGCGTTTGAGGGATTGACGCGTCTTGGCAAGAATCAGGTTCCAGAGCCGGCGATGGCCAAAGAGTGGAAAGTCGCACCTGATGGGAAAAAGTACACGTTTACGCTTCGCGACGGCATTAAATGGTCCAATGGAGACCCGGTAAAAGCGGCTGATTTCGAGTATTCATGGAAGCGTCTGTTGGATCCAAAAACAGCTTCTGATGCGGCTTTCCTCGCATATCCTATTGAAGGAGCGGAAGCTTTCAACTCCGGCAAGGAGACAGTGGACGCTGTGAAAATTAAGGCTCTGGACGACAAGACACTAGAGGTTACTTTGACACAACCTGCTTCTTGGCTGGTCGGCATGGTTTCCAGCCCAGCGTTCTTCCCGGTGCATAAGGCTACTGTCGAAGGCAATGCCAAATGGGCAGGCGAAGCGTCCACGATTGTAAGCAACGGGCCGTTCAAAATTACGGAGTGGAAGCATGACAGCGAGCTGAAAATGGTGAAAAACGATCAATACTGGGATGCCGCCAACGTAAAGCTGACGGGCGTTACATTCAAAATGATCAATGATACCAATACCGCGTATCAGCTCTTCACTACGGGCGAGCTTCATACCACGGGCTCCATTCCGGCTGACATGAGCGATAAATTGTTCGCAGAAAATAAAGTGAAAGTGGAAGATGCCGCAGGAACTGCGTTCTACCGCTTTAATGTGAAAATGGCACCATTCAATAATGTTAACATCCGTAAAGCTTTCGTTGCGGCGGTAGACAGACAGAAACTTGTCGATTTGGTCTTAAAGCAAAAGCAGAAACCGGCAGACGGTTATGTATCGCCTGGGCTTAAGGACCCTGCGGGTGGAGACTTCCGCCAGGTAGGCGGCAGCCTGATCAAGTTTGATGCCGCCGAAGCGAAGAAGCTATTGCAAAAAGGGATGCAGGAAGCCGGATACACAACACTGCCTGAAGTTACTATGACTTATAACACGAACGATGTCTCTCAACGCATTGCTCAAACGCTTCAAGCTATGCTCAAAGACAATTTAGGCATCGATGTGAAACTGGCAAATAAAGAAGGCAAAGTGCTGACTACCGAGCAAAAGGCGCTGCAATTGCAATTGTCCCGTTCTTCGTTCCTTCCGGACTTTGCCGATCCGATCAACTTCCTGGACGGCTTCCAATCGACGAATCCGTTCAGCCGTACAGGGTGGGTTAATGCTTCTTACGATAAATTGATCAAAGACGCCTATGTAGAATCGGATGAGTCTAAACGCTACAAAATGATGCATGATGCGGAGAAGATTCTGATGGACGAAGCGCCGGTTCTGCCGCTTTACTTCTATAACTCCACGTACCTGCAAAGCGATAAATTAGAGGGCGTCGTTAGACACGCTTTTGGTTTCCTAGACTTCAAGTGGGCAGATTTGAAATAAAAGGATGATGAAGGGATGCACCTGTCAGGGGTGCCTCTCCCTTTTTTACATGCGGGAGAGGAGAAATTCAATTATGGCAGAGCTTATTAAACCTCGGCGGTTAAGCCCTGGCGATACGGTGGCTATTACGGCTCCGGCAAGTTGGGTAGACAAGGAGCAGGTGAAAGCGGCTTCACTCTACTTGGAGAAGATAGGCCTGCACGTTCGGCTGGGAGAGACTTTATCCATGCAGTACGGCTATCTTGCGGGAACGGATGAGGCGCGGGCTGGGGAGTTGAACGCCATGTTCGCCGATCCTGCCATTAAAGCTATCATATGTGCGCGCGGCGGTTACGGTACAGGGAGAATAGCAGATCTTCTGGACTACGAGCTTATTCGCGCGAATCCGAAAATTTTCTGGGGTTATAGCGATATTACCTTTCTGCATGCAGCGATCTCACGATTTGCGGGTTTAGTTACTTTTCATGGTCCTATGTTGATTGATCTGGGAAAAGATGAGGTGCACCCGCTAACGGTTCAAAATTATGAAACGCTCCTTCATCCTTCCGTACTGCGTTACACAGAAGCGATTTCCCCACTGCAAACGTTAGTGGAAGGGGAAGCTTTTGGACCTATTGTTGGAGGGAACCTCTCTTTGATCGTAAGTACGCTTGGAACGCCTTATGAGCTGGATACGAGGGGGAAACTGCTTTTTATTGAAGATATCGACGAAGAGCCATATAGATTGGATCGAATGTTAAATCAACTTAAGCTCGCTGGGAAATTGGCCGACGCGGCTGGAATCCTGATCGGTGATTTTAATAATTGCGTGCCGAATAAACGTAAAGTGTCGCTGACTTTGGAAGAGATTTTTAACGATCACATCGTTTCCGCAGGGAAGCCGACACTCTCTGGATTTAAAATCGGTCATTGTTCTCCGAATATTGCGATTCCAATGGGGTTAAGAGCACGAATGAGCACTTACGAGAAGGTGCTGGCATGTATGGAACCCGGTGTAGAGGCATAAGCTTACAGCTCAGGAGGCAGTAAATATGAATATTATTCAAAGTGTTGAAGTCATGCGGCAGTCGACTCCACTCATAAAACCTTTTAAAACAGCGCTGCGTACTGTCTACAAAACGGAATCTATTATTGTGCGGATTCAGACGAACGACGGCAGAGTTGGTTGGGGAGAAGCTCCGGCGACCATCGTCATCACAGGTGACAGTCTGGATAGTATCCATTCAGCTATCGTAAATACGTTCACACCCATTTTAATTGGTAAAAGCTTGCTGGCTTACGAACGCATTCTGCACGAGATTCATCAATCGATGATCGGGAGCAGCAGTGCGAAAGCGGCAGTGGATATGGCTGTCTACGATCTTGTCGCACAGAACTGTGGTCTCCCGTTGTACCAGTTCCTAGGAGGATATAAGGATCAGATTGAAACGGATTTCACGGTCAGCGTGAATTCGCCGAAGGAAATGGGAGAAGACGCGATTCGTTATGTACAAGAAGGCTTTAATGTACTGAAAATTAAAGTGGGTAAGGATAATCTCCAAGAGGATATCGAAAGAATTCAGGAAATCCGCAGATGCGTAGGCAGCGGCGTGAAAATTCGCATCGATGCGAATCAAGGATGGCAGGTGAAGGATGCCATTCGCACGATCCGCCGTATGGAGGATTTAGGGCTTGACATTGAACTGGTTGAGCAGCCTGTGAAAGCCGGGGATATCGAAGGATTGAAAATGGTTACAGATCACGTGGAAACTCCCATTATGGCGGATGAGAGTGTGTTTTCTCCCATTCAAGCCTTTGAGGTTCTGAAAAACCGCGCAGCTGATCTGATTAATATCAAATTGATGAAATCTGGCGGTATATACAAAGCACAGATCATTAATCACATCGCGGAAGAATTCGGTGTCGAGTGCATGGTGGGCAGTATGATTGAATCCCGCGTGGCTGTAACAGCTGCAGCTCATCTTGCTGCCAGCAAGAAAAATATTACGCGCTGCGATTTCGATGCGCCACTCATGATGCTTCAAGATATCGTGGTTGGAGGCGTGCAGTATGACGGAAGGATCATGACCTTCCCCAAAGCGGCGGGACTTGGTATTGTGGACGTGATCCACAGCCACCAAAGTGTAGTGGGATCATGAGCATACCCAAACGAAAGATGGTCGCTGTTTCTGTCGCAACGGTATGGACGAAGCCGGAATCTCCAAGGCCTATGGATGAGCTTGCACTCAAATATCCAGCCGAAATAAGAGAATGGCTGGGGCATATGACGCTTGAAGATAAGCTGGATCTATGTCTGGAGAACCGGGTGCAAACTCAGATTCTTTATGGTACTTGCGTTCTTGAAGTTGAAGAAGTGGCGAAAGAAGGCAAAAGTTGGAGCAAGGTGCTTATCCCGCAGCAGGGAACACGCAAAGATGCTTTAGGTTATCCAGGCTGGGTACCTAGCTGCCAATTAGTTGGCGAGGTGAAAGCCCTTGTCGACACGAAGAGAGCAGAAGTGATCTCCGATAAAGCTTGGTTGTATAAGAATTCGACCGAACGGTTGATCGAGCTGAGCTATTTGACCTCGCTTCCTGTGCTAGGGGAAACGGAAGCATGGGTGAAAGTGCAAACTCCGGAGGGGGAGGGGTATCTCAAGGCGAATGACATTCGCTTGATTGATGGTCCGATAGCTCCCCAAGATGGAGAAGTCCACATTGGACGGGGGATCGTGGAGCAAGGGAGGAGGTTCCTCGACCTGCCCTATCTATGGGGAGGAATGTCCTCTTTTGGCTATGACTGCTCCGGTTTTGCTTATGCCATGCACAGATATGTCGGCATTTTGATTCCAAGAGATGCCTCTGACCAAGCGAAGGAGGGAACTTTCGTTGACAAGGAACAGCTGGAACCGGGGGATTTGCTTTTCTTCGCTCATGAAGAAGGGAAGGGAGCTATTCACCATGTTGGGATTTACGCCGGAGACAATCAAATGATACATTCCCCTGAAACTATAAAAAGCATTGAAATTGTTGACTTGAGCACATTTAACCTGGCCAAAGAGCATTGCGTATCTAGAAGGTATTGGAAGTAATTGAAAAGCAAAAAGTTAAGCCGCAAGCAGCGGCTTAACTCCAATATTTATTTGCGCAAAGAAAGTATTAACTCGCGGACGCCGACGCATCTTCCGCTTTAAGAGGCTGGCGAACAATTTTCACATCATAGAAAGATATTTTGTTCGAGATGATATACGAAGGTGTCCCTCGATGGGCATGAGATTCACGGAAAGCCTCGCTTTTGGTCCACGCGTTGAAATCTTCTTTGGACTGCCAACGGGTTACAACACTCACTTCATCATATTCTTTGATGTTTTCCGTCAAGTGAACCTCCAGACCGAGAAAACCTTCCATATATTCGACTTTACCGATTTTATCAAAGCGCTCAATCAGTTTATGCGCCTCGCCTTTGGTGATGTGCGAAGTGTTCGTTACAATAATCATAGATAAATCCTCCTTGGGTTTGTATGTAGCCTTCATTGGGATAATGACAGGATAGTCTTCTTCGAATCTGACCTTGGCCTCAATGTGATATACGTCCTGTAAAAACTGGTCTGTCAATAATGTCTTTGGTTGACCAGACGCAACGACTTGGCCGCGCTTCATGGCAATCATATGATGACAGTATGCGGCTGCTTGCTGTAGATCGTGAAGCACCATGACAATCGTGAGTCGATACTCCTGGTTGATGGCCTGCAGCATATCCATCACTTCCAGCTGATGGGCAATATCGAGGTAAGTCGTCGGCTCATCCAGCAGGAGAATCGACGTTTTTTGGGCTAAGGCCATGGCAATGCGTACTTTTTGCTGCTCACCTCCTGATAAAGTATGAAACATCCGGTCACTGTGTCTGGCAGTACCCGTCATTTGCAGCGCCCAGTTTACAGTTTCATGATCATCTGCACTCAGACGGTCAAATATCCGTTTGTAGGGCGAGCGTCCATAAGCAACGAGTTCTCGGACAGTTAGTTCGGGAAGCTGATCTTTGGACTGGATCAGCATAGCTAAGGTTTGGGCGAACTGAGAGGCACTATAGGATTCGACCGGTCGTCCAGACACGCTGACGCTGCCTCCGTCGGGCTGCTGCAATCGGGCGATGATGCTCAGCAGCGTTGACTTGCCCGAACCGTTCGGGCCGACGATGGCAGTCATGACGCCAGGCGGGAACGAAACAGACAGGTCGTGCAGACCAAAGGATCCCAGGCTCAGCTCGATGTGGTTCGTTTCGATAGCGCTCATCCTGTCATCCTCCTTTTCTTGAGCAAGTATAAAAAGAATGGCGCACCTAACGCTGCCAGCAAAATACCGACAGGAAGCTCGATCGGATCGAAAGCGGAGCGCGCTATGGTGTCGGCAAAGACGACGAGTACGGCTCCGCCGGCAATGGATAACGGCAATAGAAAGCGGTAATCATCTCCGACCAGCAGCCGTACGGCGTGCGGGACCACCAGTCCGACAAAGCCGACCAAACCGGCGACGCTGACGGCGGCTCCCGCCAATAAGGAGGCGAGCAGAATCAGGAGGAAGCGCTGCAGCTCGACTTTCTGCCCGAGAAGTTTGGACGTATGCTCTCCCAGCATGAGCAGATTGGCGGGTTTGATTGCAAAAAGGGTCAGAACCAGCCCTGCCAGAGCATAAGGCGCCATGAACGATAAGTGATACCAGCTTCTGCCGCTGAGTCCTCCGGAGAGCCACGGGAGGACAGCTTGCACTCTTTCGCTGTAAATGACCATGAATCCATTGGTCGCAGCACCGATCAAGGCATTGATGGCGACGCCGGCCAGCACAATTTTGAGCGGTGAAGAACCTTTGCTCCAAGCCAGGAAATAGATGCAAACCGAAGTAACGAAAGAACCGGCAAAAGCTAATACCGGCAGAAGGAAACTGAGCTGTGGAAACACGATCATCGATAGAATGGCCGCCAGTCCGCCGCCGGCGGATACGCCGATGATGCCGGGATCAGCCAACGGATTTCTCATAACGCCTTGCAGAAGAGCGCCCGAGGCTGCCAAGCAGGCACCGACCAACAGCCCGATCAGAACCCTGGGAAGCCGTAGGTTCATCACGATTTTATGATGAAGCGGCTCGCCGGCAGAGGTGAATACCTGCCAGATGTCATGGAGTGTAAGAGGGACAGAACCGCTGGTCAAGCCATAGAACGTAACGGCAAGCAGGAGAAAGGGAGCAAGAATATATCCCCATTTGCGGCGAAAGCTGCGCTGCTGCAAGTTCATAGGCTACTTCACCGCAAGCAGGAGCTTATGCAGGATGTCCAGCGACTCGGTTACGCGCGTGCCCGGATTGGAACCGAAAAGGTCGGCGGGAAGCACTTCCACCCGGTTTTGCTTCACGGCATCCAAGGAGCTCCAGGCGCTGTTTTGCGACATTTCTTTCATAAAGCCTTCCTTCACTTGATCCGGGCTTGTGTGGCTCATCAGCAAAATAAGCTGGGGATTGGATTTCACAATTTTCTCCGTGTTTAACTGAGCGTATTGCGGGTAGCTTTCCAACTTCGGATAATCGGCGGCAATATTTTCTCCGCCCGCTTTGGTCAGAATGTCCCCGCTTAATGAATTGTTGAGCGCAGCCATATAGGTCCCGGGGGCGCCGTAAACGAGCAGTACTCTCGGTTTGGAAGTGCCGCTATCGGGTGTATAGGATCGCAGCTTCTCGTTAAGCAAGCTGACTAGTTCAGCAGCTTTCGCTTGTTTCTGTATAACCTGGCCGACAAGCTGGATTTGTTTCTTAATGTCTTCAATGGAATTGGCGGAAGACAAGACAACTTTGCTGCCAAGAGCTTCGAGGGAAGGGATATCCTTGCTGTTCAGCGGCTGGTTGCCGAAGATAACATCCGGGCTGAGGAGAGCGATCTTCTCCAAATCAATGCCGTGGGCGGACCCGACCTGCAAGGCTTTTTCGGCTTCTTTCACCCATACGGGCGAGGTGGATGTTGGTCTGCCGACAACTTCGCTGCCCAAGGCATAGACGATATCCAATTCACCGTTGCTGAGCGCTGCGATGCGTTGAGGGACCTTGGAAAAGGAGATGTTTCTTCCAGCAAAGTCTTGCACACTCACAGTCTGCGAGGCCGTCGTCGCAATGGATTCACCTGCGGGTTGGCTGCATCCAGCCAGCAGTAGAAGTGCTGCCATGGGCCATAAAAACGCCTTTTTCATCATGATGCTCCTTCTCCTGTGATTCATACAAAGTACAATGGGCTAATACGAGAGCCAATCTTGATTAAATCAAGATAATGATTCTCATTCTCATCATCAACTTTAATTGAGAATCAATCTCATTGTCAATACTTATTTTGGGAGAAATAACCAGATGGCGGAGACATTCATTTGTATTGAGATTTAATCGCTTTGTAAGACATCTTCGCAAAATAAGGTTGACATCCTTCGAAAAAGTGAGCTATTATCAACGCATTGGTAAAATTCAACAGTAAAACATACATATTTTCCAATCGAAGGAGGGATCGAAAGGGGAAATAACGAAAAGTGGATTGTTACAGGATGAGAAATCATCATTTTTTTTCAATGTTAATTGAGAATGATAATCATTGTCTTTTTTTGTTGAAACATTCAGAGGAGGAAATGTCCAACCATGAAGATAAAGTTCGTATTGCCCGTTGTTGCGATAGCCTTGTTCGGGCTGCTGCAACTAATTAGTCCAGCGAAGATCCTTGCTGCATCCGATTTGTCAGATGGCACCTACAAGATAGATTATCTGATCACCAAAGCGGAGAACGATTCAGCTTCAATGGCGAATGACTATTTTGAAAAGCCTGCTGTCTTGCAAGTTAAGAACGGGGCGGTGACGGCTGAAATTCAAATGAATCACAGCAAGTGGATCACGATTTTCAAAACCGCTATCGGTAGTGATTTTACTAGTGCGGAAGTCGCTAAAAGCGACAAAACGGAGGATACTCGCGTAGCTCGTTTCCAGATTGAGGATCTGAATAAACCGCTGCTTGCCAAAATTCATGTCACTGTACCAGATATCGACTATGATCACGATTACACGATCCGGTTTCTGTTTGATCTTAAGTCGCTTAAATCAACGGGAGGCGTCCAGGGGGCCGGGAAAGCGCAAGAAGCTGGGGGCAGCACAGCAGCAGCAGGTTCAACAAGTACGAGCCCGTTAGCCAAGCCTTCTTCCGGGATAACCCAAACGACTGTAAATACCGGACAGCAGAAGCCGGTCGTAAATCCGCAAACCGGTGATGATGCCCCAATCGCTATGTTTGCCGGCTTATTCCTTTTATCCGGTGTAACGATCATATACTTGATAAGAGGCAAACGGCGTCTGAAAAAACCAATCAAAACCATGGTAAGCGCGTCGGTGCTGATGGTATCTTTGCTTGCCTCCGGTCAAAACCCGGCGGTTTATGCGCTAGAACCTGACACAGGGGGCAGCAAGGCACCCCATGTCTCAGCGGTATCCACGAACCCTCAGGGGATTGCCGACGGGACCTACAGCGTGGCTTACGAATTTCATAAGTTCAATACGGAACAAGTTTCCGTCATGCAGGATTATGTGATAAACCCGGGCAAGCTGCTGGTGAAGAACGGCAAAATGCTTATGCAGATTACGCTGAAACAGAGCAAGGAGATTACGTCAATCAAGCTGGGAACAACCGGCAATCTGTCGTCACCGGAAATCATCGCAATGGATGAGCTCAAGAATACGCGTACCGTGCAGTTTGAAGTCCCAGATCTGAAGGCCAAAGTACAGGGATGGGTGAAAATTTATTGGCAGGTCAGTGCTACATTCCTTTATGACCACGAGTATGATGTGGATCTGATTATGGATCCGTCAACGCTCAAAGCCATTCCGGGGGAACCCCAGCCTGCGCCTGTCCAGGATGAGAAGGTTGTTTCCGGCTTGAAAGATATGACGAATCATTGGGCCAAAGCGGCTGTGGAGCAAGCTGTCAATCTTAAAATCGTGAACGGTTACGAAGACGGCACGTTTCATCCTGATGGTGAAATCAACCGTGCGGAGTTTGCTGTGCTCCTGAATCGGGCCTTGAAGCTTAAAGCGGCGTCCAAGCCGCTAAGTTTTACCGATAGCCAGAACATACCGGAATGGGCAAAGTCCGACCTGAGCTCCGCCACGGAATCCGGTTTGCTTGGCGGTTACGAAGATGGGACTTTTCGTGCCGATCGCACGATTACACGTGCGGAATTAGCCGTTATCGTTGTGCGTGCGCTGCAATTAAAAACAGATGTTAACGCGAAGCCGTTATTTACGGATGCAGCGAACATACCGCAATGGGCACAGGCTGAAGTCGCAGCCGCCTCAGAGTCGGGCATAATTAGCGGACGTGATCAGAACAAGTTCGCTCCCGAGGCGAGCGCGACAAGAGCTGAAGCCGTTAGCCTCGTAATGAAATTGATTCAAAAGAAGAGTAAGGAGTGATCCCTTTCGCATGCGCACGAGTAGATGGTTGAATGTTTCCGTAATAGCGATAGCCGTTCTGGCGTCAGGCTGTTCCGGCAACGATGCGACGAGGAATCTTACGGCGGATACCGGTTCCGGCGGTGCGGCGACTCAGACGTCAGTACCGCCGGAGAGCAAGTCTCCACGAATCATCTCGACAACGGTGGCGGTTACGCAGTTCATGGACGCCCTCGATCTCGATCTAGTCGGGATTCCGACGAGTGTTAAGACTTTGCCCAAGCGTTATGACAGTGTAACGAAAGTCGGAAATCCGATGACGCCGAATATGGAGATCGTCAAGTCGCTCGAGCCGACAGATGTGTTGTCGGTGACAACGCTGGAATACGATCTTGCTCCGGTTTTTAAGAACGCCAATCTCGCAGCCCGCTTTCTCGATTTTACGAGTCTGGAGCAGATGAATAAGGCCATTCTGGATATGGGCAGCAGGTTTGGGAAAGAGAAGCAAGCTGCCGCACTGGTGGATGGCTACAACGCCAAGGTTGAACAAATCCAGAAGCAAATTGCAGGAAAGCAGCAGCCGAAAGTGCTTATATTGCTGGGTGTCCCGGGGAGTTATCTGGTGGCGACAGAAAATTCCTATATCGGCGATCTGGTCAGGCTGGCAGGCGGCAAAAATATCGTAGCAGGCGAAAAGGTGGAGTACTTGGCTTCCAACACCGAATATTTGCAGAAGTCCAATCCCGATGTCATTCTGCGCGCAGCCCACGGCATGCCGGAAGAAGTCGTGAAGATGTTCGAAAAAGAATTCAAGAAGAATGACATTTGGAAGCATTTTTCTGCGGTGCAGAACGATAGGGTGTATGATTTGCCGGAAGAGTTATTTCCGACGACGGGGAACCTGGCTGTAGGAGAAGCTCTCGATGCTGCGGTTAAGATGCTGTTCCCTTAAACAGACCATGAAAGAGTACGAACAACTTGTGAAGGAAGCTGCTTGTGATGAATAAAAAAATATGGAGTATCTGGGGCGTTATTGTTCTTCTCATTGCCGTTTTTATTTACTCGGCCTGTACGGGGAGCATTAAGGTTAGCTGGATCGAACTTATTCAGGGATTATTTACAGGAACAAACAAGCAGGTAGAAGTCATCAGAGATTTGAGGCTGCCCCGGATCATAGTATCTTCGCTTGTTGGGGCGGCATTAGCCGTCTCCGGTGTTCTGCTGCAAGCCGTTATGCGCAGTTCGTTGGCGGACGCCGGAGTGATCGGCATTTCTTCGGGAGCAGGATTTGTTTCCATTCTCGTCATCTCGATCTTTCCCAATCTGTTTTTCTGGATGCCGCTATTGGCCTGCGTGGGGGGAGCTTTGGCTTGTTTTCTCGTTTATACTTTTGCGTGGAAATCGGGCTTGAATCCCATCCGTATTCTACTCGTTGGCATTGCTATCAATGCCACTTTCAGCGGCTTGGGGCAGTCGTTCAACTACCGGGGCAGCTACGCCGTAACCAGCATAAATCAGGCTGTAACCTCGATCTTTACGATGAAAAATTGGGGGGATGTCCGGATCATGCTGATTTACGGTTTGATCGGTCTCTTGCTGGCTTGGCTCACGAGTCCATGGTGCAATGTGCTGGGTTTGCAGGATAAATCCGCCCAAAGCGTGGGACTCCATGTATCCAGAGCACGTCTGTTGATTTCAATGATTGCCGTCCTCTTGGCAGCGGTTGCTACGGCCATCGGAGGCTTGATTGTGTTCGTCGGGTTGCTGGTGCCTCATATTGCCCGTTTGCTGGTCGGTTCCAATCATAAAATATTGATTCCGTTCTCAGCGCTTGCCGGAGCTCTGCTTATTTTGTCTGCGGACACGCTGGGCCGGACGGTTCTTGCACCTGCAGAAATTCCTGCGTCTATTATTATGACCGTTATCGGAGGTCCATTTCTCATATTTTTGCTTAGGAAAAGCGAGCGCGTTTATGGACGTTGAGCAGCCAAACTTCGCTTATGAACCTATGCGGAGGCGTTTGCAGTGGGAATGAATTGCAGGCTGCATTTGACGAAAAGAAATTTTTAGAAAAAATGATAAAAAAAGGGTTGACAAATTTTGCGGCTCATAGCTAAGATAGGGTTGTCGATAGATGGTGCACACATCTTCGGCAAGCTCACCGTGAAGAGACACAGATTATTGGCCTGATCAACGTGTCGAAGCCCAGAAGCTTTTTTTTTACAGCGTGATTGATAATGATTATCATTATCTGCACATATCGGATATTTTCGTGGCGTTCACGAGTCTTTGGTAGAAAGGAGGCTTGCGTAACAGCGCTGCTTCAAAGGTTTGAAAGTCCGCTTTGCACCAAATCAATCCGTTAGAAATAAAAAATTAAAAATAATGAAGGAGTGTTTCTAAATGAATTTGTCTATCAAAAAATCTTTCTCGATGATGATGTTGGTATTTGTCCTCGTTCTTGCTTTTGCAGTTCCAGCTTTCGCCGCAAGCAAATCCTATGAATTCTACTACAACGGGAGTGCCACTTCCCCTTACAACTCTCATGTTAGCGGATTTATTGTCGGTTCCGCGGACGTAACAGGAACAACGGTTACTGTCACTCTGACAGGCAATACCTATGGCGATTTGAAAGCGGACAACGGTTCCGGTACATTCGTTACTGCGTCCAAATCCATTAATAGCAGCGGCAACTCGGTATTCACTTTCACTAATTCCGACCCAACGGAAGATATTGATACTCAGCTTTACGTAAATGCCGGACCTCATTCGCAAACATATAATCTTACTATTCACTGGAAATAATACAGTGTCCAAGAGACGCTGATAAGTCAATGCGCCGAGGTGAAACGTGATCCATCCTGATCGCTTTCGCTTTGGCGCTTGCCTTTGCTCCAAGACCGAATAAGAAGGAGTGTACATAAAGTTGAAGAGCCATTTGAAACAAATCATGGCCGTATGGGTTTCGCTAGCCTTGTTCCTGTCCTCGCTTCTATCTGCCTTGTCTATCGATACCGGTACGGCAAAGGCGGCTGGTGCGATCCCGGACAACGATTACGCAGTTACCTACAGATATTTAAAAGACGGGGCGACCGATTCATCCGCTGCCAATATTTATTTGTCCGTACCAGGCTCAGGCAAGCTCATTGTGAAGGACGGGAGCTTGAAGTTCGAGCATCAAATTACGCAAAAATACTACAGCTATTTCAAATACATCGGTTTTCGCAAAGCAGGTTCCGCCAAGGCGGTAATTAATCCTGATACACAGCAAATTACAGGTTTGGACGGTTATCAGAATTACCCGGTCCGGGCTTCTGCCGACGGTTCGGGCAACTGGACTACGACAATTCCAATGGAGGATATTGTTAAGAAGCCGGATGTGCTTATGCATGTCGTTATCAAAGATGATCCTGAGTACCCCCCCGGATTTGTATACGATAACTGGTACAACGTTCAGCTGGAAATCGATACAAGCGGTTTGCCGGGCAATAACAACGCTGGGAATTGCGTCTATGCAGAGCAGCCCATTACCTTACCCCAACTGCAAGATTTGATTACTGTTTCCAAGTCCGTCTATGCAAGCACGTACGAAGGAACCGATTATGGAAATTATCCGGCAGGCTCCAAGCAGCCGTTGTATACGAACATTGTGCTCGCGGATAACTTTGTCGCTATGGGGAGCACGGCGCCTGAACTGGTGAAAGCCGTTTTTACTTCACTTACGGCGGCATTGAACACATTCCAGTACGAGGTTGTTTCGAAAGTAGATAAAAGCGATCTCCGCTCGCTCGTTCATACGGCTCTGAAAGATCAGGCGAGTATGCATGAAGCAGGATACGTGGAGTGTAAAGAGGGCTATAACTATCCTCCTGTCACACCAGGCGAATATACCAAAGGCTCTAAAGAGAGTACACAGCTTTATTTGGGTAAAGCGCAAACTGTGCTGTTGAACGTTTACGCGACAGCAGCTAATGTGACCAAAGCGATCAATCAGCTTAAAGGTTATACAAGCAATGAGTACGTTGTCTCCGAACCGGTTAAGCTGATCATCCTCGATTCGCTGAATCCGACATCGGCACCGTCGCAGAAAGCTCCGGAGATTGCCGGTACGGCTGATCTCATTCAACCAAGAGATAATAACAGCGAATATGTAAGAGCCAATCTCACATTCAATGGAACAGCGCCTTCCGAGGTGGTTCAGTCTACCCCTGAGGGATGGAGCCAGAACAATGGCGCGGGCTTCATGAAAGATGGATTGGATTATGCGAATGAAGCCAACCGGGCGCTGCTGCTTGCCAAAAGCTCCAATGCGCAAAAGAACGTATATCAAGTGCTCGTTCGCGGAGCAGCCGTTGACAATACGAAATGGGAAGGCCGCTCTTATCTTCGTTATAAGCTGAATGGTATAACGAAAGAAGTTTATATCAGCTACAACGGCAATCAGCTCGACGCCTTGAACAAAGTGGTTGGCGACACCCAAAAGTATGTCGATTCAGCGGTGGCGCTGCCTAACGCCGAGCAGACTTATGCGGCTGCCAAGTCGGCACTGCAAGCGAAGCTGGCTGCAGCCAAAGCAACGACGGCTAATTTGGCGGCACCCCGGACGCAAATAGAAGCAGCCAGTTCAGGATTGGCACAGGCGCTGGATGATTTTAAAGCAACGTCCGTCATATCTGTTCCAGGACCAGGCGATGGACCGTTAGCTGACGGTGTCTATCCGATCGGCTTCCATATTTACAAAAAAGGAACCAGCGAACCGTCGGTCATGTACGACTACGTCGTGGCGAGCAGCGGGAAACTGAATGTGGAAGGCGGTAACCAATACGTCTCATTTACCTTAAAGCAGAATGCAGAAATTCTCTCATTCAAGACGGAGAGAAAAGGCGCTTTGGTGGAAACTGACAAAATTAGCGAAGATACGGCTGCGAATACGCGCGTGATTCGTTTTCCAGTCAGCGATCTTGGCGCTCGCTTGAACGGCTGGGTCAAAATTTATTGGATACTCCCGCCGCCTATTAATGTGTATGATCACGAATATGAAGTGGAGCTGGCATTCGATAAGCCGGTTATTCCCGAAGATCAGCATGAGCTGAACTTCAGTGTCCTTCATGCGACGAAAGATGAATTCTCTTCGATGGATAAATATTTCGCAAAGCCGGGCAAGTACAGCGTGGGGAGCGGCAAGGTTAAAGTCACGCTGACGCTGAAAGACAGTACGATCGTCCCGAGCTTCAAAGTCGAGCAGAACGGCGTTTTGACAGAGACCAAAGTGATCAGCACGGATACGGCAGCGAATACGCGTGTGGTTCAATTCGAGACGGCCGACCTGACAACGCTGTTAAACGCACAAGTGCACGTTTCGACGAGCTTTAACGGTCAGCCTTACGAAATGGACCATAAAATCCGTTTGAAACTGTCCCCAACGGACAAAACTGCCTTGAACGCACTTATTGCTTCGGCACAAAGCAAGTTTGATGCGGCTGTTGAAGGAACGGAGGCAGGTAAATATCCTGCAACGGCCAAAGCAGCTTTGCAGGCAGCCATCGAGGCAGCCAAAGCTTCGGCCTTAAGTGCGACTGCTTCCCAGCAGGCGGTGGATGCAGCCGTCTCATCCTTGCAAAAAGGGATTCAAGTATTCCATGCTTCGATTGTTCTTGAAGAAGCCGACTATTTGATTACACTCCCGACTGCGATTAAAGACAGCACCGGTGCGCCTATCAGCAACTATGTGTCATCCGAGACCAAGTTAAAGGTGAGCGATGGCAAGCAGGTAGCGACATTTAATTTAAAAGACGGAGTAATCTTGAAAAAGATTCAAAAGAAAAAAGCTGACGGCGCCCTGGAAGATGTGCTTCCACAAGTTGCGGCTGCGGCTAAACAGAAGAACGAGGTTGCGATTCTGAGCGTATCTTCATTCAGCTTCGATGTGGATCGCACAACTAATTATTTGCTGACATTGGTTGGTGCCGATCAGACGGATCGGGTGTTCGAAATCGCTTTTGCAGAACTGGAGCCGACGAAAGTCAATCCCGGAACGGGAGGACCTGGGCCGGTTACACCGGTGAATGTGCACGGGATTTCGGACGGAACGTATAGTATTTCGTATAAGTTTCTGAAATACAATGCTTCGTCCACTTCTGTCATGCAGGATTACGTAGTTATACCAGGAAAACTGACGGTAAGCCGCAGCTTGATGTTTTTCGAGTTTACGCTTAAAAACAGTAAAGAAATTCCTGATTTCCAAATCGACAACGGCGGTGGCTTGTCTACACCGGAAGTATCTTCAACGGATGAGAAGAACAACACCAGAACGTATAAATTCAACGTCACCAATTTGGATGAGAAACTTCATGGATGGATCGATGTTAATTGGCCGGCTATGAATTATGTGCATAAATACGATGTGCATCTGGCTTTTGACAGATCGAGTTTAAAAGCTATTGCAGGCGGTGCCGCCCCAGGAGCTGGTGAGAAACCGCTGGCCACTCGGTATACCGCTGGTGAATATGTGCTGGAGTACGCGTTCAATGTTCGTGGTTCTGCCAAAAAGGCAGAAGTGGATGTTTATATGAAACATCCCGCGAAGTTCGTCGTCAAAGATGGCAAGAGCTATTTGCAAGTGACGGTGGCCAACAAAGAAGTGAAGTCGCTGAAGATCGATAATAATGGAACTTTGACGGAAGCGGAGATCGTATCGACGAACGCGAAAGACAATGAAAAAACGTTGCAGTTCCCGATAACGGATACCGACTCCAAAGTCATGGCGCAAATCACGACCCAAGGCCAATATTCAGGCGATTACAAAGTGGAATTCGTCTGGGACAGTTTCAGCATTAAGCCATATAAAGAGCAGCCAAAGGAAGTAGACGTGGTTAAGCCGCCGGTTGTTGCTGTCAACGTGTTCAGCGATGTTGAGAAACATTGGGCCAAAGCGCTCATTGAGCGCGCCATTAAGCTGGGATTGGTAAGTGGATATGAAGACCAAACTTTCCGTCCTGACAACCGGATTACACGCGCAGAGTTTGCTGTGCTGCTAAGCAGAGTATTGAAGCTGGAAGCGGGCAAAGAGCCGTTAAGCTTCACGGATGCATCCGATATACCGACGTGGGTGAAGCCGCAGCTTACTTCCATTATTAAGGCCGATATAATGAACGGTTATGAAGACGGCACCTTCCGGGCGGACCGGGATATCAGCCGTGCGGAACTGGCTGTGATCGTAACACGGGCGCTCAAGTTGAAAGTGGATGCGAACGCGAAGCCGAGCTTCGCAGATGTGGAGAGCATTCCATCATGGGCGCAAGCTGAAGTGGCGGCAGCTCATGAGCAGGGCATACTCAGCGGGAGAGACAACAATGTGTTCGCACCGAATGAAAGTGCCACACGTGCCGAAGCCGTCTCGTTAATTCTAGCTTTATATCATGAATAATAAGGTTTCTTGAACAGAAGCGGGGATACTGAAAAGGTATCCTCGTTTTCTCACCACAATAGAAAGTATACACAATAGAAAGTATAAGTTTTCGGTTCCCGAAAACGTCTTTCTATTTGGCGATAAAACCTACCTCTAGACGCGGTCGCTCATCCTCGAATGGCCTCGATAGAGGTTTTCTCATGAAACCGGACAGCAAAGGAAGTCATTGTTGAATGCATGTGCTGCGCAAAGCTTGGATAGCTGCAGCTGCAGCTGCTTGTCTGTATGCTGCTTTTCGATTGACCGCGATCGGTTGGGGATACTACGAAAACCGTAAAGTTTTAGCAGATATAAGCGATATATATAAGCAGGCTCAATCTCAGGAAGCGGGTCGTGCCCAGTCTGCAAGTGAAAGCGTCTACGGCAAAGATCATGAGACCGTCCAGCAAGTTCGGGTCGGTTTCGAAGCATTGTTGAAGCTGAACCCCGATTTCACAGGCTGGATTA
This sequence comes from Paenibacillus ferrarius, assembly GCF_002027705.1. GTDB lineage: Bacteria > Bacillota > Bacilli > Paenibacillales > NBRC-103111 > Paenibacillus_E > Paenibacillus_E ferrarius. The sequence continues at coordinate 148,167 of NZ_MBTG01000011.1, forward strand.
AGTTGAAAGACAGCCATATCGATTATCCCGTTATGCAGGGGGACGATAACGAGACGTATCTAACCCGCAATGCGAAGGGCGAATCTTCTAGCGCCGGCAGCATTTTTATGGATTACCGCAATGACCCGAATACGGAGCAGAGGCATCTTATTCTCTATGGCCATCGGATGAAAGATGGCACGATGTTTGGCGATTTAAAGCATTTTGTGGATGAGCCCTATTATCTGACGCATCGTCAATTTCGCTTCGACACCTTGACGGCTTCCTATGTGGCCGAGGTGTTTTCGGCTTATTATACGACGACTGATTTTAATTATATCGAGACGGATTTTGCCGATGATGAGGCATTCCTTCGTTTTTCGGAGAGTATTCAGGGGAAATCTCTATTTGCCAGCGATATGACATTGACTTCCAAAGATCGCATCCTGACATTGTCAACTTGTGACTATCTTCTGGATCCAGTGAACGGCCGCTTTGTCGTCCATGCCCGTTTGAAGCGATTGGACTGAATGGCATGTGGGAGACGAATAGTGTGTTTATGACGAAGGAATTGTGAATCCCAGTCATAGGGAAAAGGGTGACGAGGTTTTCCGTAAGCCAAATTTAGGATATAAGCGTCGATAGATGATAGGGTTTATAATTCCATGTGGAATGAAGAGGTTTCCAGATCAGATCAGATCAGATCTGATCTGATCAATTCAGTTCAATTCAGTTCAGTTCGCCCGAGCGTAAAAACCTGCGAAAATACAGGAATTTCCGGGCGAATTCGGTTAAAAAGTGGAAATGCCTGCGATTGTGCAGGCATTTTTATCTTTTTCAGCCGATCATCCAGAAAAAGCCTCGAAAGCCTGCACAAACGCAGGAATTTAACAGTTGAGGCTCATCCAAGAGTAAAAAAGATGCATAATTGCAGGTTTAGAGCAAGCAACTGGAGCTAGAGGTCAGAGAAAGTAGAAGACTCGTCAAGAGATGATCAGAACCTGTAACAGCTATAATGAAATATTTCCTGCACACTCCGCAAAGATCTCCTGCCTCGCCTAAAAGTATGAAACGCATGAAGAAATTTTAGGGAGTCGAGCACGTTTGGAAAAGAGAAAGAGATCAGGAACATTGGTGATTAAGCAAGCAAACTTGGGTGAACAGCTCTTTCCACATTTCCAGCGAGACAATCGGTAGTATTAAAATGTGACAAACTGTATATATGAAGGTTTATGTTTCTGCTAACAACGAAATCGCGATCAATGTTCAAGGTTGCGAAAAATTCTATCAGGCGAAGGCTCATCTGAAAATCTAACAACAGGAAGCTCCTTCAACAACGCAGCATGGAGCGATGTGAAAGTAGGTGCGACTTCCGGAACGGAAACAACTGCAAAACGCCGATTCAACAGGTGTAACTGTGGTTAATGACATATGACACTTTGGAAAGGCGAATGATGACGAAATGCAACTTGTTGGTATGACAAGTTCCTTGCCATACTTGGATTTAGCCAGACGTTATGTGGGCTAAATACGATTCAAGGAGAAATCATTCATGAAGAAAACGATTTGCACCACCAGTCTTGCGGCCGTTCTACTATTATCTACTACGGTAGTTACCGCATGTACCGCACCCAGTGGCGTATCCCCGACACCTGCTGCAACTGAGAAGGTCAGCTTGGAAGGACCTCGAGATGCCAAGGAAATAGAGACATTTGCAGATGGCGTTTTTGCGGAGAAGATGAAGAAATTTAATACCGTTGGTTCTAATTTCGTGGTCGTCACGGATGGGAAAGTGGTGCTTAGCAAAGGTTACGGTTATGCGGACAGGGAAAAGAAAATTCCAGTAGATAAAGATACGGTTTTCCAAATTGGTTCCGTGACAAAGTCATTCACGGCATTGGCTGCCATGCAGTTGGTCGATAAGGGGAAAATGGATTTAAAACACGATATTCAAGAATACTTGGGAGGAATGAAGGTTCCGAATACAACGGGCAAAAAGCTGACGATGTTTGATCTGCTTACTTATTCAAGTGGCGTTGATTTGCCGGATATCGTCACGGATATGTCTACAGAATATGTGAATAAGGATATTTCAATGAAGGAGTACCTCGCTTCGCATATGCCAACTGTTGTCAGACCTCCGGGAGAAGCGTACACGTATGACAATTTTGGATTTTTGCTAGCGGGATATGCCGTAGAGAACGTAATGGGCATGCCATATTCTCAGTATATGGAGAAAAATATTTTCAAACCGTTGGGCATGACTTCGACGAATGTACGTTTTACCCCTGAACTATTAGGCAGAATGTCTGCTCATTATGGACCCAAAGGCGAGCTGCTTCCCCTGAATGGGTTTGCTCCAACAGAATGGCCTCAAGGCAGCATGGTCTCGACAGCAGATGACATGGCGAAGTACCTCATTATGCATTTGAGCAAAGGAAAGTATGATGGTAAAGAAATCGTGAGCCAAAAGGGCATGGAACAAATGCAAACCTATCAATTGTTTGCTGATAAGACGATTCCGATCACAACGATTGGATTTGAAGGCTATTTCCAAGAAAAGATGAATGATCAGCATGTCATTCTCAAAGGAGGGAATGTTCCAGGGCATTCTTCTTTGGTTGCTATTCTGCCAGAGAAGAATACAGCATTGTACATGTCCTACAGCAACGACTCCATGATGAGTCTTGACGTGTATGAGGAATTTATGAATCATTATTATCCGAGAAAAGCAGAAACTCCAAAGCCAACCTACGCGACAATCAATGAGCAGCAAGCCCAAGATTACGTGGGATTATACCAAAACACGCGTCTTGCTGCCATAAGGACTCAAGTTTCATATTCGGATGGGAAATTAGTTTTGGAGACAGGAACTACTGGCAAGCATACGCTGAAAATGATCCATCCTTTATTATTTGAAGATGAATCAGGGATTAAATTGACGTTTAATAAAGATGAAGCGGGCCATATTGCCTATTTGTATTACATGCATCCCGCAATAGACATCGTAGCTTATGCGCAAAAAGTTAACATTAGTTCACCATTTTCTGATGTACCTGCGGATAGCAAATATAAGTCATATATTAATAATCTTCATGCTTTGAAAGTCATGAGCGGAAAATCAGCCAACCTCTTCGATCCCGAAGGAACGATGACACAGAAAGAATTCTCAGAAGTGCTGCTGCGTGCTCAAGGGTGGCAGAACATGCCCTACGCGGTTGAGCCGAATAAGAAGCAGATGATGACAGGACTGCCTGATTATCAGCCGAATTCGCCTATCACTAGACAAATGGCGGCGGTCATGATCCAAAACCTGAAACATGCTGCGCCTGGAACTAATGTCAAATTGAGTGGCGAAACGGATTCTTGGGCAGTTGAAGCCATCACGGCTCTTGTTTCCCAAGGTATCATAGATCCGGATACGAAGATAAAAACAGACGCTTCCATAGACTTCCGTTCCAAGCAGCTTCTGAAGCGTCAAGAAGCCAGTGCGTTGTTGGATCAAGCTTTTGATTACTATTCCTTGCCGATCATCCATCGTTGAGAACGATTATCGGTATACTTGGGGCTTCGCAATCTTTTTTCGCGAGGCTCTTTCTTTTTATAGCAATCGGATTTATAGTAATTGTGTTCTCTGTGCAGAAAATGGATACTTGCAATAAGCTTTAAGGAGACATGAGCCGATGATTCGTGTAATGCTTGTTGATGATGAAGAAGATTCGCTGGATTTGTTGGAAATTTTGCTCGGACAAATTGGAAACATTCAGGTAGTTGGAAGGTATATCAATCCGATTCAAGCGATTAAAGCTTTGGGCAAATCACATGTAGATGCCGTGTTCCTGGATATTCATATGCCGGGAATGAAGGGCACGGAAGCTGCCAGAAAAATCAGAAGCATGATCCCTCAAATGCCGATCATATTCACAACAGCATATGCGGAATACGCGATTGAAGCGTTTGAAATTCAATCGACTGACTACCTGCTGAAGCCATTTACGAGAGATAGATTGCAAAACACGGTTGCGCGTATTAAATCGTTATCCGATTCCATCATTCAGGCACGTCAGCACGAAAGCATGACCCCAACCGTCTATTGTTTGGGAGGCTTCCATATTGGATTGCCAGGTGACGCGAACAAGGTGCTGACGTGGAAAACGAAGAAGGAAAAGGAGCTTTGCGCATTTCTCATTCATTATGCAGGAAAATCGGTGAATACGGCATCAATTATTGAGGCGTTATGGCCGGGGTACGATCTGAACAAGGCAAAAACGTATTTGTATACGTGCCTGTCCTATTTAAGGAGAAGCTTGGCGGAACATCATATTCCGATCTATATAAGCAAAGCGGATCAAGGATTCGTCGCTGTATTGGACGGGGCCACGGTCGATGTAACCGAATTTGAGCAGCTGCTGAGCAGAATCTTGGCTGAAGATGTACTGGATGAAAGGACTTACGGCAAAATGAACCAGAAGTACACTGGCGAATATATGGAAGCTTGCGATTTCAGTTGGGCCACCGCCAGACAGTTGGAGATCAAAGCCTCGTATGTTCGCGCGCTCCGTAAATGGTACGCGTATTTCCAAAGTCAGAGCAATCCTATACTTGCGGTGGACAGCATGCAAAAGCTGTTATCGCTTGCCCCTGATTCCGAGATCGACGGACGCGAGTTGATCAAGCTGCATCTGAAGATGAGCAATCGAAATGAGGCGCATCGAGTCTGCTTGCAATTGGAACAAGCGGTGCGCGTTCAATTGGGAGCAGAGCTTGAGGAAGAGACATTGCGGCTATTCCAACAAACGAAAGAGCAAGTCCAATGAGAAAAAAAGTTGCGGCAGCGCTTATCACGTTATCTCTGTTGATTGCAACCTATGGGCTTTTGTTAAGCTATTTCTCTTTCCATAAAATGCCAATGCCTGTAGCGGCGAATGGGGCTATGGACTTAACCGCTTGGCAATTCGAGGAGGATGGAGTCGTTCGGTTGGATGGACAGTGGGAGCTGTATCCGGATCAACTGCTTACTCGCCAGCCTTCGCTCTCTTCTGCTGCAACAGGGGGATTAACGCCTGAGATGATTCAGGTCCCCGGATCATGGTTAAAACAGATGGATGCGATTGACATGGCGACCTACCGATTACAGATCCAGATCAGTGATGCAAGCGCGGTGTATGGATTGAAAACAGCGTCTGTCCTGATTTCCAATCGACTCATCGTCAATGGTCAAATCGTCGGATCCAGCGGGAATCCTGCAGATAAGCAGCATTACTACGCGCTTAACAAACCGTATGTCAGCTATTTCACGTTGCAGCCGGGCTGGAATGAAATTCTGGTTCAGGTGGCCAACTATGAATTTCGTGTAGGCAGCGGGATTGGCGAATCGCTTCTCTTGGGCAAGGCTGAGCAAATTGCCGTGCTTCGCGATCGAGCGACAGCTCATGATTGGATCGCGTTAACCGCCTTCCTGATCATGGGATTATATTTTATCGGATTGTTTTCTCAACGAAGAAACGATTATTCTCTTGCGGTATTTGGCATCGTTTGTGTATGTATTGCTGCATTTACAAGCGTCAGTGGTGAGAGAGTACTATTTGATGCGGTCGGTCCGTTTCCGTTCTGGCTTTATTTCCGAATCCAGATGGTTTCGACAGTTGGCGTAGGCGTTGGATTTTTCCTATATATATATACCGCTTTCAGGCCCTACTGCTTTAAATGGCTCACTCGAGGCGGGCTGGCCACAGGAGTGATACTTGCCCTGCTGCATATCGGCTTCGCCTCCCAGCTTACAACAGGACCGCTTCGTCAATTGACGTCGTTTTACGTTACTTTCGCGTTGCTGTATGCAACATATGTATTCGTATATACGGCCTTGCACAATGTAGCGGGCAGCGGGTATTTGGCAGTGGCGGCAATGGCGTTGAACGCGCTGGTGCTGAACCAGAATATGAACGTTTACTTCGGCGTGCCGATCTATTCGCTTGCGCCGGTTGAACCTTTTCTTGTTCTGCTGATGCTTGCGCTCTTGATGTCGCTCCGGTTCTCGAATGCTTTCCAAAAAATTGAGGAGCTGTCCGGACAATTGATTCAAGCAGACAAGTTGAAAGACGATTTTCTGGCCAGAACCTCGCATGAATTCAAGACGCCGCTTCACGGCGTGATGAATATTTCCCGGTCCATGCTGGACGATGCCATGCATCCGCCAACTGCCGAACAGCGGGAAAAGCTTCAGTTGATTACCGACATTACGAGGAAGCTTTCGCAGCTTGTGTATGACATCTTGGACTTATCCAAGCTGAAGCTGGGTGAACTAAGAATCATTCCAGCGCCGATCGATGTTCGTTCAGTCGCTGAGGTGCAAGTGCGCTTCTATTCCTATCTGTGCACGGAAAGCCATATTCAACTGGTCAACCATGTGCCTGCACAGCTGCCATCGGCTTATGCCGATGAAATCCGTCTGAGCCAGGTTATTGGTAATTTGCTGGACAATGCGATCAAACATACGGAGAGCGGAATGATAGTCATTACTGGGAGGGAGCATGAAGGCAGGCTGGAAATTGCGGTGCACGATACAGGCAAAGGCATCGACCCCCAAGACATTCCATTCATTTTTGAACCATTCAAATCGTTCGAGGGAGATCAGCAGCGCGGCTTCGGATTAGGACTACCGATCGCGAAGCAACTGGTCGAACTGCAAAAGGGTGCGCTTTGGGTTGCTTCCACACCTGGAGTCGGTTCGACCTTTACATTCACTCTTCCGATCGCCGATCAGCGAAGAGATTCAACATTGCCGTTGTCCTATTCAAGTCCACAGGTCATGCCAAGGGAAACTGAATATTCCTTCGTTACGCCTTATCACACCAATCAGAGCGGCAAGCATACGGTTCTTATTGTCGACGATCAGTACGTGAACTTGAAAGTTTTATTGGACACGCTTCGAGTCCTCGACTATCGCGTGATTGCCGTCAAAAATGGGTACGAGGCGCTGGAGCAGATTGATCAATCGGGCAGAATTGATCTCGTCATTCTCGATCTGATGATGCCGGGCATGTCTGGCTATGAAGTGTGTCAGGAGATTCGCAAACGATACTCGCTGCTGGAACTGCCTGTTCTGATGGTGACGGCAGCCATTCAACCCCAAGATAAGGTGGCCGCATTCCAAGCGGGGGCAAACGATTACTTGCCGAAACCGTTTGATCTGGAGGAGCTTAGAGCAAGAATCGGCAGCTTGCTCGCGATGAAGGAATCGCTCAGTCGGGCGGTCCACATGGAAGTGGCATTTTTGCAATCGCAGATCAAACCTCACTTTTTGTATAACGTGCTGAACAGTATTGTGGCATCAAGCTATAAGGATTTGGAGCGATCACGGAAGATGATCACCGATCTTGCTGATTACTTGCGAGGAAGCTTTCGGTTCAGCAACGCGGAGAGAAGCATCGGGTTTGCAGAAGAATTCAGCCTCATTCGAACGTATGTTGAGATTGAACGAGCCCGATTCAAAGATCGTATTCGCTTCGAATATGATATCGCAGAAGCTGCCTATGGATTGCGCATGCCGCCGCTTCTGTTGCAGCCGCTTGTAGAAAATGCGATCCGTCACGGCATCGGTGATCGCATTGAAGGCGGTACGGTAACGTTGACGGCGGAAGAGTCCGATGGAAAATGGCGGTTCGTCGTAGCCGACGACGGCGTCGGGATCGCACCTGAACGAGTGAAGACGCTGCTTGAACGATCCGGAACAGAGGAGCCGCAAGGGGTCGGCTTACGGAATATTAACAAGCGGTTGAAATACGAATATGGCATTTCACTGGAGCTGGAAAGCGTACCAGGACGTGGTACGAGAGTCACTATATGCATCCCTGCTTCGTCGGTTTAACAGCACTATGCCGATTTACCTAACAGGTTCTCATCGATTTCAGATGGGGCCTGTTTGATTTTGGTGAAAATTGTCGATTTTTAAGGTTTCTTTAAGGTGCACTCGGATATGCTTAGCTAGAAAATGCGATATTTGAGAAAGAACGATGTTCAGGAGAGGAAGATGCGTTTTGATCCCGAAGAAAAGCCAAGGAAAGAGAAAGAATAAAGATAGAATTCGTAGAACGGCTTATCTATTGCTCGCCGTTATCCTTTGGATATCGCTTCTTTCTAGCGGTGGCGGCAACGCCTGGGCAGCGTCCGGCTGGTCGATGATCGACGGCGGTGGATCTAACGGCCTTAACGTAAATTCAGCCAATCGGGCGGAATACCCTGCCATGGCCGTATGGAAGGGCGAAGTTTATGTCGCCTGGCAAGAAAAAGTCGTTCCGGGCGTAACCGCCAATCAAATCAGAGTCAAGAAATATAACGGCACGAATTGGGTTAGCGTCGACGGCAACGGTACGAACGGATTAAATATGAACTCGGCTAAAGTGGGAACGAGGCCGACTCTGGCCGTATTTAACGGTTCTTTATATCTCTCATGGGTCGAAGCGGTTACATCGTCCAATGGTCAAATTCGGGTCAAGAAATATAACGGCGGAATCTGGACAAACGCCGAAGGGGAAAGCACGACCGGAATTAACGTCGATCCGACGAAGGATGCTATCTTTCCTGCTTTGGTTGAATACAATAATGCTTTGTATGCGTCGTGGTCTGAAGCGGGTAAAATTTACGTTAAGAAGTATAACGGCGAGGAGTGGACGAGCGTCGACGGAGGCCCGAACGGATTAAATATAAATCAATCCGGACTCGCGGCATATCCTGCTTTGGCCGTATTGGGGAATGATTTAATCGCGGTCTGGTCCGAAGTATCCGGGACTACTTATCAGCTCCGAGCGAAAAAGTATAGCGGGACAAGCTGGACGATAATAGACGGAGGAACGACCGGGTTAAATATGGTTAGCGGGAAAAGCGCGCTCTACCCGTCAGTAGCCGCGATCGACGGCGCCTTGTACTTAGCTTGGAATGAACCGGTCGATTCGGCGACGGATGACCAAATACGGGTGAAGAAATACGACGGCAACGCTTGGTCAAGTATTGACGGCGGAGGGAAGTATGGAATCAACGTGAATTCCGCATTCCGAGCCAATTATGTGAAATTAACGACGTTTAATCATGATGTATATGCGGTGTGGCAAGAAAATTCCGGAATGGTAGGATCAACTGCCGTTTTTAAAATTCGCGCAAAGAAGTATGACGGTACGTCCTGGATGAGCGCCGAAGCCGGCAGCAACGGTTTGATTGTGGATTCTTCGAAAGTTGCCAATTATCCTGCCGTGACCGCGCTAAACAACGTTTTATACGTTGCGTGGCAGGAGAAAAACAGTACGATTGAACAACTTCGGGCGGCTAACTATGCGGTACCCGTACCTCCAGCCGTTAACGGCGTAACCGTCACTCCCGGCACGGCGAGCGTCGCGCAAGGCGGAAGCAGGCAGCTGACGGTTGCGGTCGACGCGGTGGGAGGAGCGGCGACGACGGTCACATGGACGAGTAGCGACGCTAGTAACAAGGTGGCAGTCAGCGGCGCGGGGAACGTAACCGTTGCGGCTGATGCCACGCTAGGAGATTATACAATCACAGCGATCTCGACGGTGGATAATAGCAAAAAAGGAACAGCGACGATAACCGTCACGGCTATGCCGCCGGCTGTCAACAGCGTAACCGTTAGCCCAAGCACCGCAAGCGTGGTGCAAGGAGGAAGCAAGCAGCTTACAGCTTCGGTAGATGCGGTAGGCGGAGCGGCGACGACGGTCATGTGGACAAGCAGCGACTCCAGCAATAAGCTGGCGGTGGATAGCGCAGGGAATGTAGACGTCGCAGCGGACGCCACGCTTGGAAATTATACGATCACGGCGACCTCGACAGTTAATAATAGCAAAAAAGGAACAGCGACGATAACCGTCACGGCAGCGCCAGCTATCAACAGCGTAACCGTCAGCCCAACCACGGCAAGCGTGGTGCAGGGAGGAAGCAAGCAGCTCACAGCTTCGGTAGATGCAGTGGGCGGAGCGGCAACGACGGTCGCGTGGACGAGCAGCGACTCCAGCGACAAGGTGGCTGTGGATAGCGCAGGGAATGTAACTGTAGCGACGGATGCTGAGCCTGCTGATTATACGATCACGGCGACCTCGACAGTGAATAATAGCAAAAAAGGAACAGCGACGATAACCGTCACGGCAGCGCCTGCTATTAATAGTGTAACCGTCAGCCCAACCACGGCAAGCGTGGTGCAGGGAGGAAGTAAGCAGCTCACAGCTTCGGTAGATGCAGTGGGCGGAGCGGCGACAACGGTCGCATGGGCGAGCAGCGACTCCAGCGACAAGGTGGCGGTGGACAGTGCAGGGAACGTGACCGTGGCGGCGGGCACTGCGCTGGGCGATTATACGATCACAGCCACTTCGACGGTGGATAACAGCAAAAAAGGAACGGCGACGATCACGGTCACCGCTGCGCCTGTTATCAGCAGCGTAACCGTGAGCCCAAGCACCGCAAGCGTGGTGCAGGGAGGAAGCAAGCAGCTCACAGCTTCGGTAGATGCAGTGGGCGGAGCGGTAACGACGGTCACGTGGACGAGCAACGACGCCAAAGTGGCGGTAGACAACGCGGGGAACGTGACCGTGGCGGCGAACACTGCGCTGGGCGATTATACGGTCACAGCATCCTCGACAGTCGATAACAGCAAAAAAGGAACAGCGACGATAACCGTCACGGCAGCTCCCGCTATCAACAGTGTCACCGTCAGCCCAAGCACCGCAAGCGTGGTGCAGGGAGGAAGCAAGCAGCTCACAGCTTCGGTAGATGCAGTGGGCGGAGCGGTGACGACAGTAACATGGAAGAGCAACGACGCCAAAGTGGCGGTAGACAGCGCGGGGAACGTGACCGTGGCGGAGGACACTGCGCTGGGCGATTATACGGTCACAGCATCCTCGACAGTGGATAACAGCAAAAAAGGAACAACGACGATAACCGTCACGGCAGCATCTTCCTATAAGATCGCTGCAATCACTAATCAAACGTTAACGGCGCTTACTCAGGGATATGATTCAGGTAACCAAGAGACCAGAAGCATTGCCGTCACGAATATCGGCACAGGTAATTTGACGCATCTGTCGGTAACGCTTAGCGGCGCAAACGCTAACGATTTTGTAATGACACAGCTGGATTCTACCTTAGCTGGCAGTGCTTCAACAAGCTTTGAGATTCATGCCAAAAACAATTTGCCAGCAAATACCTACACGGCAACGGTCACTGTATCTGCGGATCACATGACGCCTGTAACGTTTATCGTTACGCAAGTGGTGAACTTGCCGAATGCTCCCGCCAATCCGCAAAATCTTGCGGCTGATGTCGGCGACCGTCAAATTAATCTGAGCTGGAGCACAGGATCGGATGCGACGCAGTACCATATTTATATGGCAACGGATGCAGATCTAACTAACATCGTTGAAATTGCGACAGTCACTTCTTCGACCTACAGCATACAAAATCTAGTCAACGGAACCCGCTATTACTTTGTGGTAAAAGCAGAAAACTCGGGGGGCTTGAGCGCAGCATCAAATCAAGTAAGCGCGACTCCGGCAACGATACCGGGAGCGCCAGCCAATGTGACGGCGGTCGCAGGCAACGGACAAGCCGTCGTTACGTTTACGGCTCCGGCAGATAACGGTGGAAGTGCGATAACTGGATATGAAGTGACTGCTTCACCGGGAAATGTGGTTGTGATTGGAGACACAAGTCCGATTACGCTCACGGGATTGACGAATGGAACGAGTTATACATTTACGGTAAAAGCGATCAATGGCGCGGGGAGAAGCGCAGTCTCTGCAGAATCGAATACAGTGATTCCGAGAGGTTCCGATAGGGATACGGATACGCCATCTCAGCCTTCCACTCCAACGACAACGGATTCTACGAATACTACGAACACTCCAAACACAGGTGTGGATATCCTTGTTAACGGTAAAGTTGAGAATGCGGGCACTGCCACAGTTACCAAACGAAACAATCAAACCGAAATGACTGTAGTTGTGGATCAGAAAAAACTGGATGAACGGCTCGCAGCGGAAGGGCAACATGCCGTGGTCACGATTCCCATCAACCAAACATTCGATATCGTCATTGGCGAACTGAACGGTCAAATGGTGAAGAACATGGAGGACAAGCAAGCAGTTCTGGAGTTCAAAACCGATCATGCGACGTACACGCTTCCAGCGCGCCAAATCAATATCGGCGCTATATCTCAGCAAGTCGGTGAATTAATAAACTTGCAGGACATTAAAGTGCGGATTGAAATCGCCGTCCCAACAACGGATACGTTGAAGGTTGTGGAAAGCGCAGCAGCCAAAGGTCAACTCACGCTTGCTGCCCAGCCGCTGAACTTTACGGTGAGAGCTGCTTATGGAGAAAGAAACGTCGAAGTAACGAAGTTCGACGCCTATGTGGAAAGAACAATTGCGATTCCGGTTGAGGTTGATCCAGGCAAGATTACTACAGGAGTTGTAGTTGAGCAGGACGGATCAGTACGTCATGTACCGACTAAGGTCCGAAATATCAACGGAAAGTATGAGGCCCAAATCAACAGCTTGACCAACAGCACGTATGCGGTCGTCTGGCATCCGCTCGAATTCAGCGATGCGGCGAATCATTGGGCGAAAAGTGCCGTTAACGACATGGGATCCCGGATGGTCGTCAACGGAACGGGGAATGGCATGTTCAGTCCTGACCAAGAAATCACACGTGCCGAATTTGCAGCTATCATCGTTCGCGGATTAGGCCTCAAGCTGGAGAATGGAGCAACGCCATTCTCGGATGTGAAGTCGGAAGACTGGTACAGCGGCGCGGTTAGTACGGCTTATTCACATCGGCTTATCAGCGGTATGGAAGACGGTACGTTCCGACCGAATGACAAGATTACGAGAGAACAGGCAATGGTTATTCTATCCAAAGCGATGGCGATAACCGGTCTGAAAGACAAGCTCCTAGAACAATCAGCAGACTCTGCTCTCCGTCCATTTGAAGATGCGGCCGTAGTGTCCTCATGGGCGCAAAGCAGCGCTGCGGACAATGTGAAGGCTGGCATTGTAGATGGAAGAAACGGGGCTTTACTTGCGCCGAAGGGTTACATGACCCGTGCCGAGGTTGCAACTATCATACAGAGATTATTGCAAAAATCAGGTCTGATTTAATTGAAAAAGCGGAATGCAGGCTGACCAAGCCGGGCGTTCCGCTTTTTTGTCCATTCCTATATTATTTTCCTTTAACCTTCAGGAGTCAGTTCATAAATAGTCGTTGCAACTTCATTTAAATAACGGCGATCATGTTTTTCCTCGGTTGATGTTTCTATTCCTCATGGTACCCAAATTACAGCTCCCGATAGCTGGGATGGTACGATCAAACTGCCGGAAGTACTGAGCAACAGCAGCGTATCCATTAGCGATGCCAACGTGAGCGCCGTCATTGAAGTAGGCTTGCCGGATGTAACGCTAACTTTCGACAAAGCGGTGCGTTTGCTCATGCCGAACCAGGAGATAAGTCTGTTGGCTACGTGAAAAATGGCGCTTTCACACCAAGTAAGCGATATTTCCATGCTGCCCGTTGATTTGTCTCTTAAATTAATAAGCGGTGTCTACGAAATCAAAAAAGATAAAGAAGGCGATTTTAACAAGTCTGTTGTTCTCACATTGCCTTTCGACAAGACGGCCGTAGACTTTACGAAGTCGCTGGTAGGTGTATATTGGCTCAATGAACAAACCCATTCATGGGTGCAATTGGACGATCTGCAAATAGACCAAGCCAATGGAACGGCTTCTGGATCTGTCAAGCATTTCACCAAATTCGCTGTTCTTGTTTCCGACAAAAAAGCTGTGAATTCGGATGGAACTAGTCTTATCGATATCAAGGGACATTGGGCCGAAGCTAACATTCGTGAGTTAGTTAAACAAGGTGCAATCAACGGCTATTCGGACAACTCCTTTAATCCAGACAACAAAATCACGCGAGCTGAATTCGTTACTGTTATCGTCAAGGCCTTGAATCTTAAAGCTCAGGGTGGAAAAAGTTTCGAAGACACGTCAACTCATTGGGCAAAAGGTGCGATTTCAATTGCCGCAGTACTTGGTGTTGTTAACGGGTACACGGAACAGTCTTTTGGCCCTGACGATTTCATAACAAGGGAGCAAATGGCAGCAATCATCATTCGTGCCGCTCAGATGGAACCGCTTGGCAAGAACATCGATTTTGTGGATAGTTCATCCGTATCCGACTGGGCTCGATCAGCTCTTGCGACGGCCATTGCCAAAGGGTTGGTTAATGGATCTGAAGACCACACCGTGAAGCCGCAGGCGAACACGACCCGCGCGGAAGCTGTAGCCGTCATTCTAAGAGCATTGGCATTAAAAAAATAAACGCATGCTGAAAAAAAACTGCTTTTTAGTAGATGATCATGATCTACTGAGAAGCAGTTTTTTTGTTTATGGATGGGGTAGGTATCACATTGTATGACTGAAACAAGGCTATTTGCTATTCCACGCACTTTGAAAAGCAGGCCCTGCTGGACCAGTGGAGATATCGGTTTCGCCAATTTCACCCCACAAGCCTGCATAGTTAATGAACGCTTGCCCATTCAACGGATGGGACAATTCACCTACATTGACTACGTTGTAGTAGGTATTGAAACTGTCGCCAGCGCCAGTATAATCGCTTGGCAGTACGCCCCGGGATTGCTGCCCGGCGGTTGGATAGCTGGCATGTGTTCCGACTGCGGAGTAGACAACGGGATGTTTGTAATCGTTGGTCAGCTTCTGGCTGTCAGTGGCAATCGCACCATCCTTCGTTGCGAATTGCAGTTGGGCGGAAGTGTAGTCTTTGCCTTCGCCATTATGGGCGGAATAATAGGCGGAAACAAACTGTTGACTGCTGTTCACGGTTACTGTGACATGCTCCCAGTCGCCTTCATGATTAAAGTCCAGACCTGCAACGGACGGGGAATCGTTATAAGGGTAAAAGAACCAATATTGCAGGTCGTAGCCGCCTGCTTGTACGCTGCTTGGTTTGACATGGGCGTAAGTTTTCCAATCACTGCTCGCTGATCCCAGATATACAGTTTTGTCATAGCCGTTATCATTAGGAGGCTGCAGGAAAAACCCTTCGTCAGCCCGTGTATTGCGGGCTTGGCTGGAGAGGATGTTGCTTCCGGAGTGCGAACATATCAAATTCTTGGTTTGGTGAGCTTGCTGGGACAAGTTCGTCTGTGTGACAGCATTAAATGCAAGGATTTGATCGTCGCTGCACCCGCCATCATGATGGAAACGCATCGTTACACGCTGCAGATACCAATCTACGCTGGAAAGTTTATTGTCTTCACTAGGATGCAGATACAGCTTGGGGGCGTATTGTGCAAGCAGCGTTTGCTCCACAGCATCATCAATTCCGTCTTGATCCGCGTCTGTTGCCGCTAAGGTAACACTTGAAGTAAGCAACGAACTGAACATGATTGAAGCAAAAGCAGCAGTGACCATCACATTGTGTCGCCATCTTGTAAGCATTACAGGTTTCATTGGAATAGTAGCCTCCTTGGTTTGGGCGCATCCTGTTTCGTTATTAGACAGGTGCTGCCGTAATAGATGTCTAGACACCATCTAACGTAATCATAGGCCTTATTTGTTTGTTGGATGTTATTTCCATGTAAATAAATTGTAATTATATGTATGATGATCAGTTGTCTTTTCTCAAGGATGGAACTGTACGATCTTTTTGCGTTTCTCACTTATGGAAATTGTTTACAAGATGTATGATTTTTCGAAACTATTTCCGAGCCTTTACGTCTAAAACTATGGATAAAAGTGGGTTTAAATGATGAAATGCCCAATTGAAGGAGAGATGGAGAATTTGAAGTTTAATTATTGGCCAAAACGAATGGCTCAATCAGCTGCATTGCTATCTGTACTGTCGCTTTCCAGTGTTGCTCCGCTAACAGCAATAGCAGCAGATACTTCACCAAAAGATCAGTCCAAGATCGTCCAATTGACAGATACCCGTTTGGCGATTGACGATCAAGGTGATGTTTGGTGTTTGGCACAGCATGCTATTTCGGTAAAGGAGGGCTTTTTTCCTGATCTGATGGTTAGAGCAACAAGCATTACAAATGTAAAAAGTATTGCTACAGGTGGCGGTAGCACGCTTGCTTTGAAAAATGATGGTACCGTATGGACGGTGGAACGCAACTCCGGAACTGCGACAATCGATCTAAAAGACACCCTATCTGCAACTTTGGGAGAGCGTATCCCTCACTTAGAAAATATCGTGAAAATTGATGTGTTTGGTAGCATTGGACTAGCCCTTGATAAAGAAGGCAAGGCATGGATATTTGAAACCGCACCTAGCTGGGTAAGAAACGATCCGTCTATTTCATTGAAATCAGAGCCTGTTTTACTTGAAGGTTTGGATCATATTAAGGACATGTCATTTTCTTATGACGTGACATTTTTAAAAGAGGATGGTACTGTTTGGAACATTGATGAGTACAGCCCAAGGCCAAGTTCGAGCTGGTCCCTATACGACTCGATCCGAAATACGAAACCTGTGCAGCTTAAAAATCTAAAAGACATTGTTCAGCTAGAAAGCAACCACTATGCTATTAAGAAAGATGGTACGGTATGGACTTGGGGACGAACAATTATATCCAAAGAGAACCTCGGGCCTGCTCTGACGCCAGTTGCACCTTATCAAATTGAAGGACTCTCTGATGTCGTGGACATTGCCAGCAGCAATGATCATTCGCTTTTTGTGAAGAAAGACGGTACGGTTTGGGGCTGGGGCTATTTTGTCGAGAAGTGGGAAGCTCTTGGAGCTACCCCTCAAAACGCCTGGAAGGACTTATCTAAATTAGATGGGTTTGAAGATGCTGCTTCTGTTCATATAACTATATATGGGAATACTTTGTCGACGGAGTCCGTTATCAAAAAAGATGGCACGGTTTGGATGTGGGGATTGGATCAATTCCAAAATTTAAACAGTAAACCTCGACAAGTGGAATTCAGGAATTAATGAGAACATAGACCAATTCGAGCCTTTCAGAAAAGCGAGAAACATTAGGGAATGCTAATAGGCATGGAAATCATAGAATAAAGCAAAATGCAAAAGCGCCGCGATCCTCTGGAGGATCATGGCGCTTTTGCATTCGACACCGTTTCTTTGAAATTTGAGAACGTCATCCGGATGGAAGAGTCTTTTCTTGAAATGAAAATGTTGCCAAATTGAAGACACGCTGCTGCGTTGAATAATCTAGCTTTCAGCCAGGAAGAGCTGCTGAGCATTGAAGAGATATTGAAATGAGATCCTGTGGCCACTAGTAAAGCATTTTTTGCATCCCACTGGATAAACTCCAGTCAAAGCAGCATTGCCTTCTCCCAAACCCGATAACACTGGATTTATTCCAGTGAAATTTGGGTTTGAGACCTCTAGGAAGGCGTTTTTTTGCATCCTACTGGATAAATTCCAGTCAAAGCAGCATTGCCTCCTCCCAAACCCGATAACACTGGAGTTATTCCAGTGGAAATTGGCTACAGGGTTTGGGTTGCAGTCCTTATTTTTTGACAGAGCTTGTCCTGTCCTCGTTCGGGCTGCTGCTTGGGGTAGGCTTAGCAGTTGATTTCCCTTTTGTAGGCGTTGGACTCGGCGACGAAGTTCTTGGTGTCGTTGCTGAGGGCT
The DNA here is from genome assembly GCF_002027705.1 of Paenibacillus ferrarius. GTDB lineage: Bacteria > Bacillota > Bacilli > Paenibacillales > NBRC-103111 > Paenibacillus_E > Paenibacillus_E ferrarius. Next base: position 165,825 of record NZ_MBTG01000011.1, read on the forward strand.
GATCAGTGCCTTTGCCCGCTTGTGGTTTGTGGGTTGCATTTGGTTTTGGCGGTGAAGAACTATGCTCCACTTTCCCATGAAGCTTAGCTTGCTCCTGCTGGAATCCTGGATTGTCATAGGCACCTCCAGCATCGATCTTCGTTAGACCTTCCCACATGTTATCTGGTTTATAGCTGCTTGGATCTGCTAATACCAGGAAACCGTCAGGTAAGCGGCGTTCCCCATAACGACTCGCAGGCTTTGTCTGCAGTTTGCCGTCAGCGACTAATTCGGATGAGGCCCCTCCATCTAGGAAGCCCGCATTCATACATCCCTCGGATAGAAAGATATCTTGCACTTCTTTTAGTGTAGCCCCCATGCTGTGTCCCGGCTGGCGTCCATCAATAACGAGAAAGATGATCGTTCCGTTCCCTGTCTGGCAAAGGGCTGTCCTTGGATCGCGGCCCGCCCCGCCGTCTCCGCTGGTGATGAGTCCCTTGCCGTCTTCAATAATGCGTGGTTTCCAGAAGGCAGCGTCTGTGACTCCATCCTTAATCAGCTCATCAATGGAATACAAGCCAATTTTCAGAATTCCGTTCTTGGTAAACCCAACAACATGCTGCTTGACACTACCATCATATTCCGTAAGTATGACTTTGCCACCTGACATTAGAAAACCAATCGGTGCAAAGCCATTGCCTAAACCTTGCGGATCATCGAACGCACCGCCATTCACACCTGCCAGCGCACCTGTCCGTTTGACCATGTCCGTAATTTTCTCGCCCTCTTGTTTATGGCTGGTTGTTACAAGACGGATTGTTCTTGGATCGTAGACATACATTTTTTTGCCGCGCCAAGTAGGAATCTTGTGAATTTCATCTTGGATGTCAACGACCTTTATTAATTCGCTTGCTGTTCGTTTGCGTTTGTCCAGCTTGATTAAGCCATCATGCTGCTTGTCGACTCCCCAAACATCGATTTGCTTCTGCATCTTATTGACCATGTCATCGCGCTTCTCGGCGCCAACCAACAGCCATGCCCATTCACGGTGCTGGGTGTTGATCACCATTTCGGCAAGATTCGTCCGAAGATCATTTCCCCACGGTGTCATGAAAAGGAGCATCGAGCATACAATGACAGAAGCGCCTATAGCCATTAGTGTCTTTTTCAGCCAACCCCAGCGGACTCTGGTCCTATTATTTGGCAAAACGATGTTCTTTAACTCCATGTTTCTTCGTGTCTCCCTAAAATTATTAAAGCATACATACTCATACTTATTTTATTGCATAAAAATTTTGACGCAAGGGAAATGAACAAAGTTTATTCATTGCCTGATTTTAATTGTCAGATTGATTTAAACGATCGAGTACCAATTGCACGGCAATGGCATCATCCAAATAGCCTAGAGGAAAAACGTAATCGGGAATAAGATCAGCGGACATAACAAAATAAAGAAGTGCGCTTCCAAGTAATGCACGTCTTTCTGAGGTGTTGTCATCTTCGCAAAATTGAAGATACATTTGCTTAAGCCCATCAATGAAAGGCCCGGCTCCATTGACACTTGCAACTTTGGAAGGGAAGTCGTCGATAATGATTTGCCGTCCTTCTTCGGTTAAGGCATATTGCTCATACTTGATCAGTTCTTTCTGGACGAGTTCGGCTGTGAACAAATGATCAATAAAATTTGAAGACTGCAGAATTTTTTGCACACTACTTATGGACGTGTAGATATCTGAGTGCGTTTCAGCTTGAGGCATGGTGATATCGAATCCTGCGGCTTGAAATAACTGGGCGGTTGGAACCCCGAGATGGAAGGCGAAAGTTTCCAAGTGGTTGAGCTTAGCCTTTTGTTTACCACTGATGATTCGAGAAATGGTAGCTGTATCAATCCCCGTGAGTGAACTTAGTTTCCGCATGGAAAAGGAACGTGCCTTTAATAAAGCTGTTAACGTAAGTCCCAGCGTTTCTTCCCTGTTTTTTTCGGACATCCTATGGTTTCACCCCTTATGGCTTAGTGTTGAATTAATCTCAACATTTTTTAGGTGGAAAAGCACTTTATTGCAACATCATCAATACTCTGACTGTAAACAGTTGGAGGAGTGAAACACAATGACAGCATGGCTTTTGATCCTAGGATTTGCGGTGTCATCAAGTTTGGATAATTTAGGTGTTGGAATTTCTTATGGTATTCGCGGTACGCGTATTGGTTTTTCTTCAAATGTCGTAATCGCCATTATTTGTTTTCTTTTTAGCATGGCTGGAATTCTTTCTGGACAATGGCTTTCGAAGGTTCTGCCAGGCATTTATCCTGTCTTGGTAGGTGCATTTCTATTGTTCATTGTGGGGATCCGCATTATTTTATTAGCACTTCCGCGAAAAAAACAACATGTATCCAGAGAGGTTGAACATATTGAAACAGATCCGGCATCTATGAAGTCAATTCTGAAAAATCCTGATATGGCAGATGTTGATAAATCGGGAGATATTGGTTTGGGTGAGGCCATCATTCTGGGGGTTGCGTTATCCGTTAATGCAATTACGAATGGCTTAGGTGCAGGTTTGCTTGGATTATCGCCTCTTGCTATATCCATAACCGCCGCTCTCGGTAGTTTCATTACGGTATGGTTCGGTGTCGTTCTCGGTCGAAAAGTAGCGGGGATTCGTATTGGCTCGTTCACAGTTGGCCAATTCGGGACAATTTTGAGTGGAATTATGCTTTTGTTAATTGCCGGCAATTCTTTGTTTGGTTGAAGCCTATCGTCATTCTCGTATCCTATATTTTACGCATGAGGTAGTATTTTATGACATTAATGAGGATGTGATATGATAAATAGACAGAGTTGGATATCTGACTTCCCAAAGCTCTCGTTGTGTATAGAGAGCTTTTTTGTCATAAAATTGAATTTTTGGGTTTGAGGGAGGTACTTATGGACAATTTATATCGAAACGAAGTACTCATTGTTGAGGACGATGACAATATTAGACGGTTTGTAGCCATTAATTTAGACAGAGCTGGATTTAAAGTCACCGAGGCTGCTGTAGGGGAAATGGCTTTGAAAAGTCTCACCATAAGTCGGCCGGATGTTGTTGTACTGGACATCATGCTGCCCGATATGGATGGATTCGAATTTTGCAGGAAGCTAAGGGAAGTTGACCCTGATATCGTCATTGTGTTCCTGACAGCGCGTGCACAAGATTTGGACAAGATCAGAGGGCTTGAGCTTGGTGCTGACGATTACATTGTGAAGCCTTTTAATCCGCTAGAGCTGGTTGCAAGAATCAAAACGGTTTTGCGTCGTACCCAGAAGTTGGCGGAACCTCAAAGAAAAACACTTCAGTCTGGTTCTATCCGCCTTGATCTGGATGCAAATAAGTTGTTTAAACATGACTGTATCATTGAAGTGACACCGAAGGAATATCAAATGGTGAAGACATTTTTGGAAAACCCGAATAAAGCTTTATCTAGAAATGAACTTTTGAACCTTATTTGGGGAGAAGATTTCGTTGGTGACACCAAAACCGTGGATGTCCATGTTCGGAAACTAAGGGAAAAGATTGAAGATGATTGCTCCAAGCCGCAGTTGATCGAAACCGTTTGGGGACTTGGGTACCGCTGGAGCAAGGAGGCTTGACAGGTTGAGTATTCAAAAAAGATTAGTGGGAAGTTATTTCGTTGTCATACTCATTACGGTTTCCATTTTGGAATTTTTGCTGATTGTTTTGGTGAACTATTATTATTTTCACAATGTTGAACGCATTCTGATGAATCAAGCGGAACTATCCGCTTCTTTTTTTCATCAATATGCCGCTGACGAAGATGTAGAGAAGCAATCTGAACGACTTCTGAATGGATTTTCCCACAATTCCGCAGCACAAGTTCAGATCATAAGTTTGAATGGTCAACTTCTCCAGGACTCCACCGGTCTTCCTGCAAGTGATAGGATGAACGAATATCCGGATGTACAAGAGGCGTGTAATGGAAAAATCGGCATTTGGAAAGGAACTGAGCCAACGACCAAAGAGGCTGTTCTGGCGGTATCCTATCCGTTACAAACCAACCATACCACGGTGGGCGTTGTGAGGTTTGTTACGTCTTTAACGGAAACGGCGAAGACGGTTAACCAAGTTTCTGCTATCTTTATTGCCGTTGGACTTTTCGTTATTGCGATAGTAGCCGTTCTTGGTATTGTCCTCTCTCGGACCATCACGAGCTCCATCACTGAGCTTAAGTCAGCAGCAGAAAAAATGGCTGAGGGGGACTTTTCCGTAAGAGCTAATAAACGCTATGAGGATGAGTTAGGGGCATTGGCTGATACGTTAAATACGATGGCTGCCAAGATACTGCAAAACGAACAGCTCAAAAACGATTTCATTTCATCGGTCTCTCATGAGCTTCGTACGCCGCTAACGTCTATAAAAGGCTGGGTTGTAACCTTATCTGCGACGGAAGAGAATGACCGGCACATGTTAAAAGACGGCCTTGAAATTATTGAGACAGAAACCGATAGGCTAACTCGTCTAGTAGATGAACTGCTTGACTTTGCTAAATTGGATAACGGTCGTATCGCGCTGTGGCTTACGCCAGTACATCTTCAAGGGCTGCTTCAGCATATTGGAAAACAGCTTGCTCCGAGGGCTGCTCGGCAAAGGATTTCATTGGAGGTGCATGCTGACGATTCGCTCCCTGTCATTCAAGCCGACGAAAATAGGTTGAAACAAGTGTTGATTAATCTGATAGACAACTCACTGAAATTCACCGGACCCCAAGGAAGTATTAAAGTGTATGCTCACTCCGAGCTGCATCAGGTCATCATTACTGTGGAGGATACGGGTTCGGGAATCGATGAGCAGGACTTGGCGAATGTCTTTCAAAAGTTCTACAAAGGAAATATTCATGCCGCCGGGAGTGGTTTGGGACTATCCATCTCCGAACAAATCATCAAACTGCATCACGGACAGGTGAAAATTAGCAGTAAGGTGGGAAGGGGAACGAAAGTAGAGATTTATCTTCCCCGATAAGGAAGTAATAAATTTTAACTTTTTCATAACCTTTTATTCTCCTTAAAAATATAAAATAGAACAGTACAATGACATGCAAGGAGCAGAGCAAAAAATGTTTAGTAAATGGATTTGTACAGGGCTCATTGTAACTTCTTTCGGATGGATCAGCGGATGTGAAATGCCTTCAACGCCAATGGATTTAATTAAATCGCCGTCCTCTGAAATGAATGCCCAAGGAGAGGATTTCAATTCGATCCTTCGAAATTTACTTCCTGACGGTGCACGGCTGCTGGCTTCAGACCATGGGCAGGGGAAGAAGGAAAATGGCATTACATTCGGAGATGTGGATGGCGACGGCGTCGATGAGGCGATGGTTGTTTATGAAGAGAACGCCGCTACGGACAAAATACTTAAAGCAGCATTGCTGAAGCAGCATAATGAAGAGTGGCAAGTCATTTGGGATACAAAAGGTTTCGGTAAAGGCTTGGATTTCGCAGGGCTTACCGATGTTACGAAAGACGGTCATCCCGACATCATTCTGGGGTGGTCATTGGGAGCGGGAGAAAACGGACTGGACATTTATGAATGGAGAAACAATTCTTTAAAACTATGGACCAAGGAATGGTATCAAGGACATCTTGATTTGGATAAAATCATCCATAATAAGTGAGTGGATGCGGGATGAAGGGGCTTCCAGAACAGATCAGTTCACCCGAGTGTAAAAGCCTGCGAACATACAGGAATTTCCGGGCGAATTCGGTTAAAAAGTGGAAATGCCTGCAATTGTGCAGGCATTTTTATCTTTTTCAGCCGCTCATGCAGAAAAAGCCTCAAAAACCTGCACAAACGCAGGAATTTAATCGTTGAGGCTCTTTCAAGAGCAAAAAGATGCATAATTGCAGGTTTAGAGCAAGCAATACAAATCCAAGCACGATTGAGCCTCTTTGTGTACTGGGAACGCAAATGAAGTTTAACTAGATACGTTTGATGAAGGGGTATCATGATTTGGCTCATAAAATGAAAGGTCGTCCAGATTTTCTGCTGCTGTTTTCAACTATTTTACTGGTCGGCTTTGGACTGGTCATGATTTTTAGTGCTAGCACAGCTAAAGCTGTCTTTACCCATCAAAGCAGCTGGTATTACGTAATGAAACAAGGCTCATTTGCGGGAATCGGACTATTGTTAATGCTCATTTTTATGGGCTTGCCCTTTTCAATTTGGAAAAAAGCTGGACCAGGCTTGATGATTTTCTCGTTGATCCTGCTTGTTTCCGTATTAATTGTAGGTACGAACATAAACGGAGCGAAAAGATGGTTTGTTGTGAGCGGCTTTAATATACAACCGTCCGAATTCACGAAATTATCCATCATAGTGTATTTATCGGCGCTGATCAGCAAGAAAGGAGAAGGAATTCAATCTTTCAAAAAAGGATTGCTTCCCTTATTGATCATGGTTGGTTTGATTCTTGCGCTTGTCATGAAGCAGCCTGATTTCGGTACCGTGCTCATCCTGGCTTTTATAGCAGGGACGATCATTATGATCGGCGGGATTAATTTGCGCCATCTGTTGATGCTTGGTCTTGGACTTGTACCGATTTTTATTTATCTTGCGATGAGTCAAAGCTACCGGCTTAAACGGATCCAAACTTTTTTAAATCCATTGGATAACCAGTCCGATTCAGGGTATCAGCTCATGCAGTCTCTTTATGCTTTGGGACACGGAGGGCTCCTTGGAACGGGATTAGGACGAAGTGTTCAGAAACTTTTTTATTTGCCCGAAGCACATACGGACTTTATTTTTGCCGTTATCGGAGAGGAATTAGGGCTTCTGGGCACAACTTTGTTTCTTCTTGTTTTCTTTCTTTTTTTCTGGCGAGGATTTGCTGCGGCAATTCAAAGTCATGATCCATTCGGAATGATACTTGGAATGGGGCTAGTCTCGATGATCGGTATTCAATTCCTGTTGAACCTAGGGGCTGTTACTGGAAGCATTCCTGTCACTGGGGTACCACTTCCATTTATCAGTTACGGCGGATCGTCATTGATTCTTTGCATGGCAAGCACTGGAATTTTATTAAGCATTTCTCGGGATAATAATCGAAGGCGAAAGGAACAGCTTGTCCATTCACAATGATCCCCCAAGGTAGACAGCAGCGGGAGGGAATGAAATGAATTTCAAGATAACTAGACATGACGATGAAACAACCAATCTCCTTACATTGTCTTTAGCCAAAGAACATAGTCAACAATTCCGTTCTATGTTTATAAGTCTGCATGCAGCAGACCAAGCAGCCTTCTTTATGAGACTTGATGAAAGGAATCGCCAGAAGGTTGTGGAGTACTTGCAACCCCATGAGTTCGCCGGATTGTTTCAAGAATTGGGTCTGGAAGATCAAAGGCTCATTGTGACTGGTCTTGACGCTGCGTATGTTTCGGAACTGCTCAATTCCATGTTATCAAAAGAAGCAGCGGCTTTCCTAAAAAGCATATCGGTGCGAAAATCTGTTTCACTTCTCGCGTCTATGGAATCTGAAGCAAGAAAAAAGGTAGAACAGTTCATGAAGTATCCGGCAAATGCGGTGGGTGCGATTACAAATGTGAATTTTTGTACGGTGCATTTAACAGAAACTGTAGATGAGGTATTGAACCGACTACGTCAATCCGAAGAAGAAAAATACTGTTATGACCTTTTTATTACCGACTACGACCTCCATTTAATTGGCCGTGTATCGATGCCTGAACTATTACGAGCCCCTTTGGACAAGGAAATGCACATGCTGATGAATAGAAATATCTTCTTCATTGATGATCACGCGGAACAGACAGCAGCCGCGGAAATGATGAAAAAATATAATCTCCATGTGCTGCCTGTTACGGATGAACAAGGGGGCATGATTGGCATCATAACGGTAGATGAAGTTCACGACTTATTGGAAGAGAGGCTGGGGCTGCATATTCATCATATCGCCGGGCTCAAAAGAGGGGTCCTAACATCCTCTGACACGTTAAGATCAGTTAGCCAAAGATTGCCTTGGCTCATCGGACTAACGGCAACGGGCTTTGTTATGGCGAGGATCATGGCCCCGTTTATTGCGTCGCTGGAACAGTTTGCCCTGCTGGCCCTTTTCATTCCTGTTATTCTCGGCATGTCCGGGAACAGCGGGATTCAGTCTTTATCTGTCGTAATTAGAAAAATGACAGTGAGTAAATTGAAGGGCAAGGATAAGTGGAATTTGCTTGCTAAGGAGGCAAGGGTTGGTGTTGTGACGGGGATCGTGTGCGGACTTGTCGCATCGCTATTCGCCGTCCTCTTGTTTGACTCGATACCGTTGTTTGGCGTGATCGTCGGTATAGCTTTGACTATTTCTATTCTGTTCGGAACGATAACTGGAGCAGTTCTGCCGCTAATCGTTGAACGGTTCAAAGTTGACCCTGCCGTTGCATCAGGGCCCGTTGTAACAACCATTAACGATATTTTGGCCCTTTTTGTTTATTACGGAGTTGCTGCACGGCTTATTCCGTTTGCATCATTTTAACCGAAGGAGTTCACCTGCATGATTCAGCTCGATGAATTAAAAAGTAAAATCATGGAATCGGATGGAAATTCCCTAACCGCTTATGTTGAATTGTTCCGACCTTTTGATTTGGCAAACTGTGTTGAAAAACTTGATCAAACAGAACAATTGAAATTGATGGGGATCGTGCCTCCTCCAATATCTGCCGAAATCTTGGAGTACTTAGAGCCTGTGTTGCAGTATCGAATTCTGTACCATTTAGATGAGACGCTGGCTTCGCAGGTGCTAAACGAGATGTCAAGCGACGTAGTAGCTGATATGATGCTGGCTATACATCGCTATCAAGCGGAAAAACTCTTAAATCATCTCCCAGAGGATTATCGAAAAAAAGTACAGACATTAATGACCTTTCCCGAACATACCGCGGGCAGCTTGGCAACGGTTGACTATATTGCTGCTCGCAGCTCTTGGACAATTGAACAAACACTCCAGCATTTCCGTAAGATTGGACATGAAGCAGAGATCACTTCCTATGTTTATGTGACTGGTCATAAGGGAGAGCTTCTGGGTGTAGTCTCCTTGAAGGAACTGATTCTATCAGAACCCAAAACCCAAATATCAAAAATAGTAACGCAAGATGTCATTTATGTACCGGCATCCATGGAACAAGAAGAAGCCGCCGAACTTTTATCGCGTTACGATTTGGTTGCTCTTCCTGTCATCGATGCGCAGAACCGTTTAATTGGCGTAATCACCGTTGATGATTTGATCGATGTCATTCGTGAAGAAGCGACGGAGGATATTCAAAAGTTAGGCGGAAGCCAGCCATTAACAGATACTTATTTCAAATCATCTGTTTTTCAACTTTATAGAAAAAGAATCGTATGGTTATTAGTTTTATTCGTGGCCGAAGCCTACACCGGCTCTGTTCTGAGACACTATGAGGAAACACTATCTGAGGTTATTGCACTGGCATTCTTTATTCCGCTGCTGATCGGAACGGGAGGGAACACAGGGACACAAACGGTGTCTACGCTGGTGCGGGCACTGGCTGTAGGAGAAGTGCATTTCCGAGACATTCTTAAAGTAATAAGAAAGGAAGTAACCACAGGACTCATGACAGGCGCTTCGATTTCATTGATTGCTTGTATGCGAGCCTGGTTTCTTGGGGTTGAATGGAACATTGGTCTTGTAGTAGGCATTACTTGTATGACCATCGTTATTTGGGCATCTTTCGTCGCTGCGATTCTACCGTTGATTTTACATAAATTGAAAGCAGATCCTGCTGTCATCTCCGGTCCATTTATCACCACATTGGTGGATGGTACGGGCCTTATCATATACTTCACGATTGCCAAGATAATACTTCATTTGTAAAAGGAGAACGAGCATGGATTTTATTCAAACTATCATTTTTGCCATTATCCAAGGAATTACAGAATTGTTTCCGGTTAGCAGTGTGGCGCATGGCGTATTAACTCCTTATGTGTTTCATTGGAACCTGGATCCACAATTTCTCAAGGAACACTTTCTACCCTATGTTGTCATGCTGCACTTGGGAACAGCTGTTGCCCTGCTTCTTTTTTTCAGTCGGGATTGGGTGAATATGCTGCGTTCCCTATTCTCAGGCGGAGCGTCCCAGTCTAAGAAAATCCTTGTACTTGTTATTGCGGGAACCGTACCTGCAGCATTGATTGGTGTGCTTTTTGAAAAATCACTGAGGCATCTGTTCAGTAGTGTGACCAGTGCTGCTATCTTTCTTATTATCAATGGTATCCTGTTGTACTTTGGAGAAAAAGCTTCCGGAAAGGGAGACAAAGAGATTGAAGACTTGAAAGTAGGACAAGCTTTGGTGATAGGCCTGTTTCAATCATTAGCCTTAGTACCTGGATTTTCAAGATCCGGGGCTAGTATGGTCGCCGGTTTTTGGATGGGACTGAGGCATGAGGCCGCCGCACGGTTCTCCATGCTTTTGGCTACACCGATTATCGTAGGTGCTAGTATTTTGGAAGTTCCCAAACTGAGAAATGGTATGGATGGACTATTGAGTATGTCCCTAATTGGCGGTGTGTTATCGGGAGTATTTGCCTTGATTGCCGTTTGGGCCCTTATGAAATGGTTCAAAAAACATGAATTTCAGGCGATGAAACCTTTTGCCTATTATTGTTGGATCGTTGGTGCCATCATTCTCCTTACCTTATATGCGTTTTAAGTCCATGACTCAAGGAAGAAGAGGCTGTGATCAGATGATCCAGCTTCTTTTTTTAAATTTCCTCTTTATTCCACGATATAAATCGTGTATGATATATGATATACAAAAGAGGAGTAGTGGGAAGTCCGTACATTCAGAAAATTAAGGAGATGGATCTAATGAAAATCACAAAAGTTGAGAGCTTTGTTTTGCATGTACCGATTACCCCGCCGATTACGGACGCAATTAATGTGGCTACACATTGGGGATTAGCCGGCGTTCGAATTTATACAGACGAAGGCTTTGTTGGATATGGTTACACAGGTACGTGTGCCCACGGCGATGAGATGATCGTCGATACGATTGATAAATATTATGCACCTCTCTTAATTGGAAAAGATCCGTTTATGGTAAGGGAATTGTGGGATCAGATGCGTTTTGGCAAAATGCATTGGATTGGCCGATCGGGAGTTACCCATATGGCGCTTGCAGCTGTGGATATCGCGATTTGGGACATTATGGCAAAGGCTTCGAATAAACCGCTTTGGCAATACCTTGGGGGAGCTAAATCGAAACCGATTAAAGCTTATAATACCAACGGTGGCTGGTTGAATTGGTCGAAGGACCGTTTGCTTCAGGATGTAACGGAGATTGTGGAGTCAGGTTTTACGGGCGTTAAAATAAAAGTGGGCAAGCCCGATCCGCGGGAGGATTATGATCGTTGCAAGGCGGTTCGGAAAGCGATCGGCGATGATGTGATTTTCATGATCGACGTCAATCAGCAATGGAATATCAATACGGCTATGACTTGGGGGAAGAAGCTGGAAGAGTTTGATCTATTTTGGCTAGAGGAGCCGCTCAATCCGGATGACATTATGGGTCATAAAAAGCTAGCTGATGAGCTGAATGTTCCAATCGCATTAGGAGAGCATGTCTATAACAAATATGCCTTCCGAGATTACATTCACCAAGGTGCAATCGAATATTGCCAAGTTGACGTTACGCGTGTTGGCGGCATTACAGAATGGCTGCAAGTGGCAGGCTTAGCGGCTGCTTATGATGTGCCGATTTGTCCGCACGTTGGGGATATGGGGCAAATTCATCAGCATCTTGTAGCATCTACGCAAAATGCCATTATGCTTGAATACATACCTTGGATCAGGCATATTTTTGAAGAGCCTGCTACGGTGAAGGAAGGACATTATGTGCTGCCGCAAATGCCGGGCGCTTCAACAACGATTCTTCCCAAATATTTTGAAGAATATCGGATTCGATAGAATTCGTCAGTAAAGGCGATCACTCCTCCTTGGGGTGAACGCCCTTTTTTCTAGTCAGACGTGTGCTTTACGAACAAGCTCCCTAAATTCAGAGGGGCTTTTTCCTGTTGAATTTTTAAAAATTCTACTAAAATAATGTTGGTCTGTATAGCCGACGATTTCTCCAATTTTTCCGATATCATAGTTAGGGTTTTCTTGAATCAATCGCTTGGCTTCTTCTATACGTAGTTTGATTAAGAATTTAAGGGGAGTTTCCCCATAGTATTTTTTAAATGATTTAGAAAGATAGGCAGGTGTGAAATGGTATCTTTGAGAAATGTCCTCAATATTTATAAATTCGGTAAAGTTCAACTTCATATACTCAGCGATTTGATGCATGAGTTTCTGAGTGCCCATATCTTCATCTTGCTTAACGGTGAGCATTCTTTCAATAATTCCCCAAACATCCTCGAAGATACTTGGAAAGTCGGTGCAAATAGCAAGTTTCTCATATAACCCATATTCGAGTTGATAGAGTTCTTCCTCAGATATCCTGCCTGTTTGTAGGTGTATGTTTCGGATTAATTGCATAGTTGCTATCTCCAATAATCGTTGTGGGTATTTCAAGCGATCCCAGTTAGTAAGTAAATGAAAAATCTCCTGTTTTAATAGCGCTTTCTCCCCAGATTGCAGAAAAGAAGTCAACTTATTACGAAGTAACGGATCAATGGAAATGGGCGGTTTTTTGAGGTTACTCCCATTAGTCTGTGTAATAACACGGGAAGTTCCTATAGATAATTCATAATCGAGCGTAAATCGAAGAGCTTGAGCTTTCTCCCAAATGCCGCTACGTTGAGTAATTGTGCCACCGTGACATAAGTTCACTGAATGCAAAGGTGAATTGTCTACTAGTTTCTGTTGAATCTCTTCAGCAAGATGAACGATGTATCTAGGCTGTCGATTGCTTGCTGAAATGAGGAGAAATTTCTGGTTCGGTGATTTCTCATCAATGACCCACCACTGTTCATTCTCTTGCAAAGAGCTTCTGAGAATATCATTCAGTGGTATTCTTGACCAATTATCATGAAAAATAGTCGTTAGTGATATGGCTGTGACAGAAGGGCACAGGTTCCCGATACAGATTAGAAATAGGATAAATTCCTCATTCCGAATAGCGTTTGTTTCTGAAAGGGACCCCGAAATATCAGAGGTCAATATATTTCTGACTGTGATGGAGTCATTCATTTCCAAGCTAGTTCTAATATTACTTAAGCAATCAATTAATGCTTCCAATTTCAAGGGTTTAAGTAAGTAATCCCGAACTCCGAGTTTCATAGCAGATTTCGCATATTCAAACTCACTATATCCACTTAAAATGACGATATGGATTTCCGGGTTATCGTTTCTTAGTTGTTTTATCAATGCTAAGCCGTCCATTTTGGGCATTATAATATCAGTAAATACAACATCAGGTTGAAGTGAATGAATGATAGTCAGGGCATCTAGTCCGTTAGAGGCGGTGCCAACAACTTCAAAGGAAAGCCCAGAATCTTCAATCTTTTGTACGGTGTTTCTCCGAATTTTGTGTTCATCCTCTACGACAACAACGCGACGCTTCGTTAATTTCGACATTTCCTAATCCCTCCTAGTGTTTGATGCAAATGGTCACTACTGCACCACCCTCTGGGTGATTGCTCAAAGTAAATCGTAATGCGTCTCCAAATAATAGGGTTAATCGGCTGTATATATTGAGAAGTCCCATGCCGTTAATTTTTAAGTTAGGAATTCTGACTAAAGGATCCGTCTTAACAAGTTGCTCCTGTAAGTGCACAATTTCATTCGCATCAAAGCCTTTTCCGTTGTCCCGAATCGTTAATTCCCATCCGCCTGGTAACGTACGGCCAACTATTGTGATGATCCATGGCGGATCGATATGAATGCCATATTTCATACAATTTTCTACGATGGGTTGAAGCATTAATTTAGGTACATCCAGGTCAAGAAGTGAGTCCGATACATCGATATGAACAACGATATCATCTTCGTATCTTAGCCTCATTAGGTTTAGATAGCTGCGTGTATGCTCCATCTCTTCTCTTAATTTTACAGGAGCTGCATGTTCAGAAGAAATATATCGCAACATGGCAGAAAGGTTTTCACATACTTCAACAATCGATTGTTGACCATTCTCTTCGGCCATAATACTAACATTCGTGATGGTGTTGTAGAGGAAATGAGGATTCATTTGGGCTTGTAAGGCGAACATGCGTGCTTCAAGCTCGTGAGCACGTGAAGCAAAAGCTTCTTGTAACGACTCTTGCAACCGTAATCGCATGTCTAGAAATGAGTAGTTTAGCTGCTCTAATTCATTTAAGTGGCTTTGGCTTTCAATGGGTTGGGAAAGTGCGGGAGATAAAGAAGTCAGACTTAAACTCCGAATGGATCTATGAATTTTTTTAATCGGCGTTGTTAAGGTTTGGGACACAATATAGGAAATAAGCAAGGTAATCAAGATGGCTATCAGGCCTAAAAAAAGGATCGCATTTCGAAAGGTTGTTACAGGTTTCAACAATAGGTTTTTTGACTCTGCCGCTATAACGGTCCATTCCGAAAAATTGGAATATTTGTATGATATCATATCATCGCTGTGGGTGTTTGCATTTTTAATAATAAAATTAGAGGTGTTTGTATGTGTGAGAACGCTTTCCCAATATAACTGTGCGGATTGCGTAGTTTCCATAGGGTAAATTAATTCACCATTTTTATTAAAGACATATACGGTGATCTCTTGGCCTGTTTGCAAATCTGGTTTTACTAATGCGTATTTAATTATATTTGAAAAAACATGATAATCTTGTTGAATCTCAAGAATGCTTGTTTCATTCTCGCCCCAACTTGGTGAAAAGGCTCTGCTTAATGAGATTACTATTGGTGTTTTCAAATTCCAAGCATCTTGTTTGTGAAGTGAAATCAGCTTTGTCCCATTATTCGTAAAGGCATCTTGTACCCATTGAAACCTTGCTATTTGCTCTGGTGAAATGATCGAAAAAACAGAGTTATCGCCAATACTGGCAAATTCTCCACTCGATCGGAACATATTTATTTGAGAAAATTCTTTGTTTAAGCCAATGATCGAGTACAGAATATCATTGAATTGGCGTTGTTGATCGATCGTAGATTTGTTTAATTGAAACATATCGGAGAAGAACAGTCGGTTAAGCGGTTTTGAAAATAGGAGCTTTTCGGAAGTGGAGTTCATAAGTTGCAGCTGTGAATCAAATTCAGCCGTGATATGGCTTGAGACTTGATACAACGATTCGGAAGCTTTATTTTCTAAAATTTTGGATATATAAACATAGAACGAACTAACAAAAACTAGTATAACAACAATAATCAGCAGGGAATAACTTAAGAATAATTTGGATTGAATGGTTTTAAACTTAAACATGTAAAAATCCTCTCATCTTCCCGTATTTGATAAATAGCTAGGAAATGAAATTATTATATACCTTGGTTTGGTTTAATTCAAACATGAAAATTAAATACGATAGAACAAAAATGTCCACAAGGTGCAGCTTAATTCATCCATGTAACAATGTCGAAAATTGTTTTATGATAGTAACAAGGTAGGCCACCCCAATAAAGAAACACTAAAAGGAGGCGTCGATTTAACATGAAACAAAAGAATAAATTTAAAACGATAAGCGGAATGTTTACAATATTGGCTTTAGTAGGTGTATTAGCAGGATGCGGAACTTCATCCTCAACAACAACTGAGACTGCAAAACCCGTTGAAACAACGAAATCGGCAGATCCGACGAAAGCACCAGCAAAAGGTGTGACGATCAAAGTGGCATCATCTGCTGGCTGGACCAAAGATATTGACAAAAAACTAGCCGAACAATTCAAAACTGAAACAGGCAATACGATTGAATTCGTTATTTCACCGGACGATCAGTATACGAATGTCTTGAAAGCCAAATTCGCAACAGGCGAAGGTCCTGATGTATACCTTACATCAAGCGGTGTAGCGATGAATGAATATTTACCAGACCAGCATGCGCTGGATCTTTCCAATGAGCCATGGGTTACCAGATACAAGGATTGGGCCAAAGCTGGAACTACCCGTAATGGTAAAGTTATCGCGTTGAATACCTGGTCTGTCGATGGATGGGGCTTACTCTATAACACAGCATTATTCGAACAAGCTGGGGTTCAAGTTCCAACGAACTATCAAGAATTCTTAAAGGTTTGTGAAATGCTGACTGCTAAAGGGATCACGCCAATCTATGAGCCAGGAAAGGCAGAGTGGCATCAAGAGATATGGTTAAATACATTCGGACCGATGATTGCCAAGAAAACGCCAGGCATATATGAACAATTCAATACAAACAAAGCAAAATTTGCAGACCAAAAGGATTTAGAATTGGCACTTACGCAAATGAAGGAAGTAGCGGATAAGGGCTATTTCGGTAAAGACTTCTTGTCGCAAACGTGGGAGAATTCGGTAGATGCAATGGGATCAGGAAAATATGCCATGATGCTAACGTATTCCACCTATCAGAATGAAGTCATTGCGAAATTCCCTAATAGTAAAGCGGATACATGGAAAATGTTCCCTGTTCCTTTGAATGACAATAAATCATGGGCTACTTCATCAGGCGGGATTGTTCGCTCGATCAATAAAGATTCCAAAGTCATTGATGCAGCGAAAGCATACTTCAACTTCTTGGTAAAAGCAGACAATCTTAAGGTCTATTATGCTGGAAGACCTGATCTAGGACCTACTTCTTTCAAAGATGTCGAAGGTAAGTCGACATTAGCGTATTCGACTGTCATGGCTAATGCGAAAGATGGAGCAGGATTGGATTTTGAAGGCGGTGTTCAATTCTTTAATCAATCGACGATTGGTAAGGCTGTTCAAGACTTGTATTTAGGTGGAAAAACGCCAAAACAAGTATTAGAATCCATCGATGCTGATCGCGCAAAAATGTTTAAATAAGTAAACAAAGGGAGCTTGACGACTAGTTTATCTGACAATTCATCAAGCTTCCTTTGTTCTTTATTCAATTTGAAAGTCCGGGTGATAAGATCATGCACATGAATAAATTGTATAGTCGCTTATTTGTAATTCCTGCCATTGTATTATATACCCTTTTCTTTATTATTCCTGTCGCAGGAGGATTGTACTATTCGCTCACCGATTGGAATATGATGAGACCCGATATTCAATTCGTTGGACTGGATAATTACAAAGAAATATTTTCGTCCACAGGACCATATATGAAGAGCATTCTTCATACCTTCTCGTTTACTTTTTTTACCGTTATTTTTAAAGTGCTTATTGGACTCTTTCTGGCCATCTTATTAAATGAAGGCTTGAAGACGAGGAACCTTCTGCGCATGGTTTTCTTTGTGCCATATACGCTATCCCCACTCATTATTGGCATTATATTCGTGTCTATTCTCGGACCTCACGGTCCCATTAATGTGATATTAGAGTTTGTCGGTCTAGGTGATTTCACACGCAGCTGGCTTACGGATAAGAGTGTTGTGCTTTCCTCAACGATGGGCGTGGAAGTTTGGCGAATGGTTGGATGGAATATGGTCATTCTGCTTGCTGGGCTACAGACGATCTCCAAATCCTATTATGAAGCGGCTTCTCTGGATGGAGCGAATAAATGGCAGCAATTTATCTCAATTACGCTTCCATTTCTCACACCAGCTTTAACCATTGCGATTATTCTAAATACGATTCATGGACTTCGGGTATTTGAGATTATCTATGCGTTAACCAATGGCGGGCCTGGCAATTTGACGGAAGTTATCAATACGCAAATATTCAAAGAATTTTCATTTGGCAGATATGGGATGTCAAACGCACTAGGGATCATTGCATTTCTGATTACACTTATTATTGCGTTCATCATGAAGAGGGTTGTTGCGGATGAGGAGGCAGATGCTTAATGACTAGAAACGCTGTTTTTCTAAATGTAAAAGAGATTCTTACTTGGTTGTTAAGTTTATCTGTCCTTATCCCTGTGTACCTGCTTATCATTAATTCACTCAAAACATCAAGTGAAGCGAATACGATGAATTTCAAATTCCCGCATATCTTTCAATGGTCCAATTATGCGGAAGCCATCGAAAAAGGGAACCTCGTTCACTCCTTTTTCAATAGCTTGCTCATGTCCACTGTTTCGGCAGCAATCAGTATTCTTGTTACCTCCATGGCGGCGTTCATACTAGTCAGGAACAAAGATAAATGGAATAAATTTATTTATAATTATTTCTTCCTGGGCCTGGTTGCTCCACTCAACTATGTATCGACGATTAAAGTGCTTCAAACGGTTCATCTTCAAAACACGTTTACAGGAATAATCTTGATATTCGCCACGTTAGGTATCCCCTTTGCGGTGTTTCTCTATTATGGATTTATCGGTAGTGTGCCGAGAGAGCTAGATGAGGCTGCCATTATAGACGGCTGTGGGCTAGGAAGACTGTTCTTTAACGTCGTATTTCCTCTCTTGAAACCGGTTACGATTACTGGCTTTATCCTAAATTTCCTGGGTGCTTGGAATGATTTTGTAACCCCATTGTACCTATTAAATCGACAAGAAAAATTGGGAATGATCAATTCGATATATAATTTTTTCGGAGTTCATTTTAATGACTGGAATATGATTTTTACCATTATTATTTTGACCGTATTACCTGTTCTTATTTTATACATTGTTGGACAGAGATATATTATATCCGGTATGACTTCCGGTTCAGTAAAAGGATAGGATGGTGAATGATAGATGATAAGGCATGATGCTTTAAGGAATATTTGGGTGCTTGAAGGAGATCATATTTCCTACGCTTTGGGATTAAGTGAGCAAGGTACCCTCAATCATATTTATTTCGGAGAGAAGCTCCCACGCCTCTCGGATTATCCGGCAGCAGCGAAGATATCGGAGTACCCTTATACCCTTGGAAGTGAACTAAATGAAGAGGAGTATATGGGATGGGGGAAGGCTAAATTTACGGAGCCAAGCTTAAAAGTTACGTTTCATGATTATGTAAGGGATCTCCATTTAACATTTGTAGATTTCGAAATTTCGGAGAACAGACTTCTCTTCATACTGAAAGATAGTCATTACCCCTTAGAGGTAAGGCTCTATTATAAGGTTATCGCAGATTGCGACCTCATTGAACGGTATGCTGAAATTATTAACCTTGGTGAGACAAATA
The DNA here is from genome assembly GCF_002027705.1 of Paenibacillus ferrarius. Lineage (GTDB taxonomy): Bacteria > Bacillota > Bacilli > Paenibacillales > NBRC-103111 > Paenibacillus_E > Paenibacillus_E ferrarius. The sequence goes on from NZ_MBTG01000011.1 coordinate 185,002, forward strand.
TATGCTTGGAACAAGCATTGACAGGGTCCATGTACTTGCCAAGAGAGCGAGATTATAGACTTACTTATCTTTCTGGCAAATGGCCGGCTGAAACGCAATTAGATCGCGTCATGCTGCCAGATACGAAGGTCGTACTTGAAAGCAGAAGAGGCACAACCAGTCATTATGCCAATCCCTTCTTCATGTTGGATCAAGGTGGGAAAGCGGATGAAATTCAAGGGGAAGTCTTCTTTGGGGCATTGGCTTTTAGCGGAAACTGGAAAATGGTTTTCGAAAAAGATAAGTTTAATATGTTGAAAGTAAGCGCAGGGGTTAATGATTTTGATTTTTCTTGGAATTTAAAGCCTAAAGAGAGTTTCCATGCGCCGAAGTATATCGTTGGTTATGTAAATAGCGGGTTTGGTGAAGCTAGCCGAAACCTCCACAAATATCAACGGAACTATGTGCTGCCTGAAGAGAACAGAGGCAAGCTGCGGAAAGTGCTTTATAATTCGTGGGAAGCTACAAGCTTTGACGTGAACGAAGAACAACAGATTAAGCTGGCAGAGATCGCGTCCAAGATGGGTGTGGAGCTGTTTGTGATGGATGATGGGTGGTTTGGTGCTCGAAATTCGGATCAGGCAGGACTTGGGGACTGGGTCGTTAATTCAGATAAGTTTCCGAATGGACTGCATGGTTTAATTCGTAAAGTAAACGATTTAGGCATGGCGTTTGGATTATGGATAGAGCCGGAAATGGTTAATCCGGACAGTGACTTATATCGTTCGCATCCGGACTGGGTTTACCATTTTCCAACAAGAGAACGAACGCCAATCCGAAATCAGCTCGTATTAAATTTAGCTAGAGCGGATGTAAGGGAGTTTATCTATAACGCTATAGATCGCCTCCTATCCGAGCATCCGATTGCTTTCATTAAGTGGGATATGAATCGAAACTTTAGTGAGCCAGGGTACCCGAGTGCACCAACAGAGGAGCAGAGGGAAATTTGGGTTCGGCATGCTCAGGGCGTTTACGAAATAGCAGAAAAGCTCAAGCGCAAGCACCCCAATGTCATCCTTCAGTCCTGTTCCGGAGGAGGAGGACGTGTTGATATGGGGATCTTGCAATACTTTGACCAAGTATGGACAAGTGATAATACCGATGCGTTTGATCGGTTACGAATTCAAGAAGGGTTCTCTTATGCCTATTGCTCCAAAATTATGGAATCCTGGGTTACGGATGAATTTAATTGGCTAAATAGAAGAAAACTCACCTTGGCTTATCGTTTTCACTGTGCCATGATGGGGAATTTGGGAATTGGGGATAACTTATTGAAATGGAGTGACGATGAAAATCAGGAGGCCAAAGAACTTATTCATTTATATAAGGAAATAAGATCAATCATCCAGCACGGACACCAATATAGACTTCTCTCCGTGAGAGAAAGTAAATTGGCATCGGTGATGTATGTAAGTGAAAGCCGAGACGAAGCAGTCGTTTTTGCGTTCTTACACTCGAACAACTTTGCGGATGAACTGCCTCGAATTCGCCTGCAGGGACTGGATGCGCAATCTGTGTATCACGTTGAAGGGATCGAGCGTCCACTTAGTGGCAAGGCTTTAATGAAGATAGGAATTAAGGTTGATCTTAAAGGGGACTTTCAAAGTACGATCTTACGAATTCGTAAAGTTGTTTGATAGAGACGGCATTACGAAGTGAATTTACTGAGAGTTAAGGAGGTGATTGTTTTCAAATAATGGTCTGGAGGTATATGATTCCGCTATTGACTGACAGAGCTAAATTTGTAGAAAAGTTCCATTTTACCGCGTTAAAATGGAAGCGCTTTATACTAGTGTGAAAGGAGGCTTTTGTTATTTTGTTGGCTTAACATTCGTTTTAAATGAATTTACCCTACAGCTGTTTTCATGTATAGGATATCTTGAATTATATGACAAAAAGGAGTTGGTATTATGCAAATGGCAAATATGTGTTGGAGATCAAAACGGTTTGTTATTTTTTTTCTCAGTTTTATTCTCAGTTTTGAATTGCTGCTATCCTCAACATTGCTTACGCCTGTTACTCACGCATCTGTGTCTGTAGTGGATACGGAACTGCCTAAGTACAATGTAGTATGGAACTCGCCGAGTAACGACATTACAGGTTCAATGCCCATTGGCAACGGAAATTTGGGAGCGCTTGCATGGGCTGAACCGAATGGAGATCTCAGAATCAGTTTAGCGCTGAACGACTCGTGGGATGAGAACATTCGGTCCATACGATTAGGCGATTTGCGGGTGAAAGTCAGCCCGAACCCGTTTGCTTCCGGCCAGCCGTTTGAGCAAAAATTGCAGTACAAAGAAGGGAAAATTGTCATCACGGCAGGAACGGCGCCTTCTGCGATTACGTTTACCTTATGGGCCGATGCGAATCAGCCAGTCGTGCATCTGGAAGCGGACTCCGGCAGTAATTTCACGATGGAGGTCATTTCTGAAAGATGGCGCACGGTCGATAAAACGTTGACGACTACGCCATGGTCAGATTATATTCATGTAGCTAATTCGACTGCCAGTAGTAATTTACCGGGTAAGGGGTTGGTCGTTACCGAGTCTGCCGATAAGGTTGTCCCTGGACAAGCCGGCAAAATCATCTGGTATCATCGCAATGAAACATCGCAGTGGAATGCGACAGCCAGCAATCAGGGCGTAAATCCAAACGTGATTGCAGATCCGTTCACTTACCGAACTTCCGGAGCGGTTGTGCAGGGGACGAATCTGCAGAGCTCTTCGGATGAGAAATTGATATCAACAGCCCCTAGCAGCAATTACCGGCTCGATATCACCGCTCAAACAGAGATCGTTCCTCAGGTTTCGACATGGCTGACGAACATTACGAATAAAGCAAATACCCTCTTTGGCACCGATATCGCTACGCTGCGCGGCGCTCACGAATCCTGGTGGCAAACCTTCTGGAACAAAAGCTATATGTTCGTTGCAGGCGATGCCAAAGCGGATATTGTGACAAAGGGCTGGATCGCAGCGCGATACTTGATGGCTGCGCAAGGCCGGTCCGAAGGTCCGATCGAATTTAATGGCGGTTTGTTTACTTTTGAGAACGACAAGAAGCTGTGGCATGATTACACGCAGTTTAATCAACGATTTGCTTATTGGAGTATGCTGGCTTCTGGAGATTTCGATCTGATGCAGCCATACTTCAATATGAATGTCGCTTCCATTCCTGTGGCCAAGGCAAAGACGCAAGCGATGTGGGGACATCAAGGATTCATTCTTTCCGAGCACATGATACCGTATGGTTTTCAATCCGGTTCTCACTATGGGTGGGATCGGACTGGCAAGCTTCCATCCTATATTTATGACGCGTGGACAAGGCTTTTGTACACAGGCACGCCGGAAATTGCCGATATGATGCTCGATTATTACGAGTATACGCAAGATGCTGCTTTTGTGACGAACAAGCTGCTGCCGTTTGCGAAAGAAGTCGTCATCTGGTATGACCAGCATTGGCCGAAGGAAAACGGGAAAATGAAAATGTATCCTATCTATTCTGGAGAAGCAGACCGTAATTTAACAAACACTACGGCCGATATAGCAAGTGTGACGAAACTTGTTAACGGGTTGCTCGCCTTGCCGAGCAACTTGACTATACAGGCCGATCGGGACTATTGGACAACGATCAAGTCCCAGCTTCCGCCGCTGCCGATTAGCGATGGAAAGTTAAGGACGTCGGAGGATCTCGCTTTAGGGACAGACACCAATAACCAGAACTTGTGGCCGATATTCCCGCTGCGTATGTATGGCAAAGGGCTGCCGGATCTGCAGGTGGGGATCGATTCTTATTTGAACAGGAGGGGGAAAGCTCCTTCAGGGAACTTTGGCTGGAGACATGACGCCACACATGCGGCTTATCTCGGAATGACAGAGGAAGCGAAATTCCAAACCGTGTTGGCCTTCAACAGAATCAAATATCGATATATCGGGTTTATCGATGGCAATCCGGACGGGCTACACAGCATTGAACCGCTAGCGATCGGCAAAATTGCGCTGCAGGCGATGTTGATGCAGCCAGCGGGAGACAAGATCAATTTGTTTAACGCATGGCCTTCGAATTGGAACGTCAAATTCAAGTTGTGGGCGCCTAAGAACACAGCGCTTGAAGGGGACTATCAGGGAGGTGTGCTGCAAAGCCTAAGTGTATCGCCTTCCAACAGATGGGTTGACGTTGTCCAACTCCTGCCGGCGAATACGATTGCAACTGGACAAACCTACACGCTAACGGTCAAGCACTCCGGAATGAACGTGGACGTTCAGGGGGCTGGCACTCTAGATGATGCAAAAATTGTTCAAAATCCGGCAAGCACGGCATTGAATCAGCAATGGGTTTTATCAAAAATTGATGATACGTATTACAAAATTGTCAATAATAACAGCGGAAGAGCGCTCGTTGTGCAATATGCATCAAAAGCAGACGGCGGCAAGATTGTTCAATACCCATATGACACGGGAAGTATCCAAAATGACGAATGGAAGATAGACAGTGTAGGGAATGGCTACTTCAAATTCATCAACCGGCGAAGCGGCAAGGCGTTGGAATTGCCAGGAGCCAATACAACGGAGGGCACGCAACTCGATCAATTAACATATACCGGAGGCGATCATCAATTATTTAAATTGACATTAGTTACTCCGTAATCAACTTTGGATATTACCCCTTCGGAACATTCCTATAAGCACTAGGTGAAGAACCGGTTATTTTCTTGAATAATCTAGAGAAATAGTAGGGGTCAGGGATACCTAATTTTGCGGCAACTTCCTTGATCGACAGACCCGTTAGACTGAGCATTTGGGATGCCTTCTGAATTTTCATTCGCAAAAAATAGTCAATTGGCGGGAACCCTGTTTCTTCCTTAAATAACAAAATTAAATGCTGTTTAGACAAGCCGGTGTGCTTGGCCAATTCAGGGAGCTTCATAGAATCCTCCAAACGATCATTCATGTATCGGATGGCGAGTTCTAGATATTGCTCTCTTTTTTTATCTCTAGCTGTGCCACCTGCACTGATGCCGATACTGCTAATCAGCTGGCGAATCGACTGTGATACATGCGTATGGATAGGCAACGAATAGGTTTTATCGGATAGGAGGACATAACATTTATCAAAAACATCTTTGAACTCAGATATCGCGCCGATGGGGAGATGAACGGGGCCTGCATCCATTCCATACATCTGTATAAAGGCCTCTGCATGATCGCCCTGAAGATGAAACCAGTAAATACTCCATGGTGCATGGGTAGATGCGCCGTAGCGATGCGGCGTTTTGGCAGGAATGACAGCAAGATGATTTTGGGTTAAAACGATGGATTTGTTCGGATTGATCTCGATCCAGCCTTCCCCATCCGAACAAAAGATGAAGATATGGGAGCTGCTTCCTTCGCTGCGTTCACGGTAATGGTGGCGAGCATGTGGGAAATAGCCAATATCACTTATAAATAAATCTCGCGTCAGTTCCGAGCGGGAGAGTTCCGTCTGCATATAGTCAGGAAGAATAAACAATTTCTCTGCTTCAAAGCCTTCCGGCTTTCTCGTTATGTCCAACTTGCACACCTCCAGTATAAATAAGAATATAATCCATTAGATTAAGCATTTTGTCAATTGGATATTAGCTTCTGCAGAGGTAAAGTAGAGACAATAAGATAAGGGAGTGGTGAGGATGAGTCAGAAGGTTCGCATATGGGAAGAGAAGACGTCGATTCCGACTTATGGCATTGGAGAGCCGGATCGCAATCCGATGTTCTTAGAGAAGCGTGTTTATCAAGGAAGCTCAGGCAAGGTGTATCCACATCCGGTCATCGATAAAATTGAAGATGAGAAGAAACCTCAGTCCTATCAAATGGTTATTTTGGAAAACGACTATGTTCGCATCGAGATTATGCCTGAGCTTGGCGGACGGATTTACCGAGCGCTGGACAAAACGAATGACTATGACTTCGTTTATTACAATCGAGTTATTAAACCAGCACTTGTTGGCTTAGCGGGTCCATGGATTTCTGGCGGCATCGAATTCAACTGGCCGCAGCATCACCGTCCCAATACGTATGGTCAAGTGGAATACAAACTAACCGCAAATGAAGATGGAAGCGCGACGGTATGGGTGAGTGAGATCGATCGCATGTACGGGACGAAAGTAACGGCAGGTTTCACTTTATATCCAGGCAAAGCCTATCTGGAAATTTCTGCACAGTTATATAACCGGACACCGGAACCGCAAACCTTCCTGTGGTGGGCGAATCCCGCTGTTGCGGTTAACGAGCATACGCAATCCGTATTTCCGCCAGATGTAACGGCGGTCTTCGACCATGGCAAACGCGACGTCTCCAGGTTTCCAATCGCGACAGGAACGTATTACAAGATGGATTATTCTGCTGGCGTTGATATCTCACGGTATAAGAATATTCCCGTTCCTACTTCGTATATGGCCTATAAATCCGATTATAACTTCGTGGGGGGTTATGATCACGGCGTTGGGGCAGGTTTGCTGCATGTGGCGAATCATCATGTATCGCCAGGCAAGAAACAATGGACTTGGGGGAATGGCGAATTCGGGCAGGCATGGGATCGCAATTTGACAGATGAAGATGGACCTTACATCGAGCTCATGACCGGTGTGTACACGGACAATCAACCGGATTTCACGTGGCTGCAGCCGTATGAGGAGAAATCGTTCAAACAATATTTCATGCCATACAAAAATATCGGTGTTGTGAAAAATGCTTCCATTGATGCTGCCGTCAACTTAGAAGTGGATGAGAAGGCGCGCGAAGCGGTTGTGTTAGCGTATGCAACTTCTGTGTTCGAGAACGCTGTTGTGGAGCTAACAGGCCGAAGCCGCACGTATGTGAAGGAAGTCGCTCTATTGTCGCCGACCCAAACGTTCAAGTCTGTCATCACGCTGGATGATAACGATCAGCCCCATGATCTGAAGCTGACTGTTCGGGATGAGAGTGGCACCTTACTCATTGCCTATCAACCTGCGAAGCCGTCCATCGAGCAAGTACCGGATGCAGCTAAACCGCTGCTTGCCCCGGCTGAGCTCAAAACAAATGAGCAGCTGTATTTGGCCGGTCTGCATTTGGAGCAGTATCGTCATGCTACGTTCGAACCGGAAGATTACTACTTAGAAGGCTTGCAACGTGATCCAAGCGACAGCCGAATTAACGTGGCATACGGTACGCTTCTGCTGCGTCGAGGGTTGTATGCCAAGGCGGAAAGTCACTTCCGGACTGCTGTGAAATCATTAACTTGGCGTAATCCGAACCCTTATGACAGTGAAGCGTTCTATCAATTAGGGATTGCGCTTAAAGCTCAAGGACGTTTGGAAGAAGCGTTTGCAGCGCTTTACAAATCTACATGGTCCGCGGCGTGGCAAGATGCCGGCTTCTTCACACTGGCACAAATCGCTTGCGAGAAGGGGGCTTTCGGAGAAGCATTTGAACTAGTTGAGCGTTCGCTCATTCGCAATTCTCGCAACTACAAAGCACGTCACCTGAAAGCTGCGCTGCTTCGCAAGTTAGGACGTTTAGAAGAAGCGTTCGTCTACTCGCAGGAGACATTGGCACTCGATATCGCTGATTTTGGTTCAGCCAACGAACGGTACCTTACATTAGTAAGCCAAGGTGAGCAAGCAATGGCTAACGAAGTGAAAGCTGAACTGCTGCGGCTTATGCGTGGAGATGCTCATAATTATCTCAATCTAGCTTCTGATTATGCGAATTGCGGCTTGTACGAGGAAGCGATTGATGTGCTTGATCGCATTGTACAAGGTTACGATTCTACTAAAGTGTACCCGATGATTCATTACACGCTCAGTTACCTGCATGAGAGATTAGGTCAGCTGGAACTGGCTCGACTTCATAGCAAGTCAGGCAACGTGGCAGCACCCGATTATTGTTTCCCGAATAGCCTATTCGATTTACACGTCTTGTCGAGTGTTATTGCGGCCAACGCGAAAGATGATAAAGCACATTATTATGTGGGCAATTGGTATTACGATAAAAGAAGACATGAAGATGCTATCACGCATTGGGAAACTTCACGCTCCATTCGGGAAGATTTCCCGACTGTACATCGGAATCTGTCGCTTGCTTATTATAATAAACGCGGGGATGCAGCATCGGCGCTGCTTGCCATGGAAAAGGCTTTCGCCTATGGGACGGAAGATGCACGCATTTTCTATGAATTGGACCAATTGTATAAAAAACTTGGTTATTCGGCAGCAACTCGCTGCGGCAAGCTGGGCGAACATCTAGCTTTGGTAAACAAACGCGATGATCTCTACGTGGAGTACATCACCCTATTGAATGCGCAGGGTTATCATGAGAAAGCTGTTCAAGCTCTGCAAGCACGCAACTTCCACCCATGGGAGGGTGGCGAAGGCAAAGTAACGGGCCAGCATGTTTTTGCCCATGTCGAATTGGCCAAACGAGCTTTGGCTGAAGAACAATTTGTAGAAGCCGTCAGCTTATTGCGACAAGCACTTATTTATCCGGATAATCTAGGTGAAGGCAAGCTATCTGGCGCGCAAGAAAACAATGTCTATTACTATCTCGGACTTGCTCATGCAGGTTTACAGGAATCTGAGCTTGCACAGGAATGTTTCACGATTGCCTCTCAGGGATTGGAGGAGCCGGCTAGCGCCATGTATTATAATGACCAACCGCCAGATATGATATTTTATCAAGGGATGGCTTGGCTTGCCTTAGGCAATGAGAAGGAAGCGAAGCGTCGCTTTAATAAACTGATTGATTACGCGGAGAAGCACCTCTTCGATGTCGTGAAATTTGACTATTTCGCTGTATCCTTGCCGGATTTCCTAGTGTTCGAGGATGATTTGAACGTACGCAATGAAGTTCATTGCCGCTACATGATGGGACTTGGGCATCTCGGACTAAGGAATATGGAGCTGGCGAGAGAGCAGTTTGATTCAGCGCTCCGTCAGGAAGCCAATCATACTGGTGCGCGCATTCATCGAGGCATGAGCTTGTGAAGAACGAGCAAATGGTCAGCATAATCACGGGAACCTACAAAGGGTTCGCATCCATAACCATGGAAAGCGAACAAATCAGCCTAACAACGGTACCTGATATCGGCGGAAAATTGGTTTCTATCGTTTACAAACCTACTGGGAGGGAGTGGATGCTGGACTCCGGTCGTCGCGCTTTGCGACAGCCGGAATACGGCTCCATCTTCTCCGATTGGGATATGAGCGGATGGGATGAATGTTTCCCCACAGTAAATAAGGAGATGAATCTGCCAGATCATGGAGAGCTTTGGGCGCTTCCCTGGGCGTATAGGATCGAAGAAAATACAATCGTTTGCTCTGTGCGGAGTCCGAGGCTCCCCTATCAGTTCACGAGACGCATCTCATTTCCTTCATCAGATCGGATAAGAATGGATTATCGTGCTGACAATTTGAGCGACCAGCCTATGCCCTTTTTGTGGGTGCCGCATCCCCAATTCGCAATCACGGAGCCAACACGCATACTGCTTCCGGAATACATGGAGAAAATGATGTGTGTGTACGAAGGTCTTACCCTTAAGAGGGAAGAATCATATACTTGGAATGATGTATCATTGCTTTCTCCTGTGGTTACTGGAGACGGTAGAAAGTTCTATTACGAAGGCCAAGTACCTGCGGGCTGGTCTGGTTTATACGGGGAAGAGAGCGGCAACTACTTGATCGTGACTGTTCCAGTGGATAAGGTTCCGTACCTAGGGGTTTGGATGGACGAAGGCAAGTTCAATGATCGGGTTACTTGTGCGCTGGAGCCTAGTATCGGCTATTATGACTCGCTTGACATGGCAGTGGGGAATGGGACTGCGCGGCTGATACCGGCCAATACATCCTTTGAATGGTATTTAGAGCTTTCCATCGGTGCAGAAGATTGGTGTAATAGAATTAACAAGTTCTCGGAGTGAGTTGTATTCCTTGTGGGAGGCTGTGCATTGGCACAGCCTTTCTTCTCGTTGTGTACTGAAAAGAGGGAGTGCAACGATCATGTCGAATTATCTTTTACTAAGAAATTCACAATTTGCTTTAACGTACCGCTCTCCATGGGTGCTGAATACGAATTCGTCGTCATGAGACTGAATGATGACATGTTCGCCTATCAGTTCACCTTGCAAAAAGACAGAGATGGGTTGTTGAAATACTCTCATTCGTTCGAAGTCTGAAGGCTCTATGAGTTGACGTTGTTTGGGCATGGGTTATCTCCTTTGTTAGGCTGCAAATAAGCAGAAAATTTCCTTGAATTGAAATGGGGTAGTATGAATTGATCTTTGTGAAATTTCAAGTTATTACGGATACGCACGTTCAAGGTTCTCCAACCGAAACATATTCCAGAAACTTCAATTCTGCCTTACAAGATATTAGCACAACTGTATCGGATAGCGACGGCATTATGCACATTGGTGATATCACAGACAGCGGCGCACTTGCCGAGTATAACACATTTTCGTCCATATGGAATTTACACAAAGACAGTTTACCGCCAATGCATGTTACCGTAGGCAATCATGATGTCAGATGGGCAGATTTTAATCAGCGACTAAGTCGTTTCACGGCAATTACAGGTGTGAGTAAGCCGTATTATGATTTATGGATTAAGGGGTATCATTTTATTTTCCTAGGAACAGAAAAGGGCTTGAAGGATTCTTCTTATTTATCAGAAACACAACTAAAATGGCTGGATGAAAAGCTTTCAGAAAATGAAGCTAGAGATAAGCCAATATTTATTTTCCATCACCAGCCTTTGAAAAATACAGTAGCCGGTGCTAATGTTGCCAATAATAAAGATTTTAATTGGTATGGGGTGAGGCAGGACAGGGAATTGAAAACCATACTCTCTAAACACCCGCAGTCCATCTTGTTTAGCGGGCATACACATTGGGAGCTAGGGTCCAAAGATACCATGTACAATGCCAAGTATGCGACGATGTTCAACTGTGCTTCTGCAGGATACTTATGGACGGATAACGATATCGGCAAAGCCGGTTCGCAGGGCTTCTTTGTTGAAGTATACAATGATAAGGTGCTTGTAAAAGGAAGAGATTTTCTGGCTAAATCTTGGATTCCTGATGCCCAGTATGTCGTAGCGCTCCCTGCGCAAATTCCAGTTGTCGATAAGGCCGTTGACCCGGATCTGGACCTAGGCAATCCGACCATGCAGCTCGATAAGAAGGTCTATCAAGTAGAGGAACCCATTCAGGTTACCTATACAGGTTCAGTGGGCGCTGATGCTTTTGGGATATTTGCAAGAGGAACGGTACCTAGTGAGACAAGTCTCATAACGCCAATAGCGAGTATAAATACCAATACAGTCTGCCAGCCAGATGGTGTAATTAGGTTCAATTTACGATTAGCTCCTGGATGTTATGAAATGATTTATTTGGGAGAAACGATGAATACGGAGCTTACGCGCGAGGCTTTTGAGGTTGTTAGCACCCAGCAGGATGTGGATCAGGGTGCGGCATTTAAATCTGAAATGGTAGAAATCGTACAAACGGGAAGTCAACAACGGAGTAGTGATTCTGCAACCCAGTCACTATAATAAATATATTATTCTTGTTAATAGGCGAAGCCAGCAGATTGCTGGCTTTTTTTATTCGTATATTCCGTTAATAATGATAGAGAACAATATGAACAGGGGGAGCATGCATGACAGGCCGTTTTTTTCGAATTCCTTTCAATTCCATTCGTTTCAAGCTGATCGTAGGTGTGGTGCTAATTACAGTACCGTTAAGCTTGCTGCTCATTTATACCAACTATTATGCGATTGGCGTTGTTCGGAGCCAAGTCGCTGATTCCAACAAAAAAATGATGTCGTTGTATATGGGACAAATCGATGAGCAATTACGGTTCGCAGAATCGTATCTAATGGGCTTGACGATCGCCGAAGCCGACTTTACCGGCATTGAGAACAAAGTTTCAGAGAGTGATCGCTACTTCGCATTAAGAAGACTATCTAACCGGATTACCGAAAATATGTTGAATTTCAAATCGGTGGACGGCTTTTTTATTTATTCGGCTCCTAATCAATATTACATGAATGCCTTCCGGGAAGTTACGAGTTATGCGGAACGCGAATCGGTCAGAAACTTTATAGAGGATGAAACTGGGAAGGCAACGCCGAATTTACCGATTAATCGTTGGTACGTGCAGGAAATTGGAGAAAAATATTATTTGTTGCGTACGATCAAGGTTAGCAATACGTATGTGGGTACCTGGATTTTATTCGACAATTTAATGATGCCGCTAAATCTTATCGGACTAGGAGATAAAGGAGCAGCCTTATTTACGACAAATGATGGCGTGCCTTTGGTGAATGCGGAAATTGTTAAGAATAACCGGCTAGATGTCAATAAAAATCTGCAACATTATTATTTAACCGGAGACGATCATCGTTATTTGGTAGTCGGTGATAAATCGGCTGTGGGGAATTTCAATCTGATTGCCCTCATACCGGATGAGCAAATACTGAAAAATCTTCCGATCCTCCGAAACATTGTTAATTTCATTCTCGTCGGAGTTCTCATCCTGTTGCCCGTCTGTTTACTGCTTCTCCGAAAAACGGTACTCCTTCCGATCAATCGTCTGCTTTCAGCGATGAAACGAATTAAGGACGGCAATTTGGATATGCGGATTCAATCCTTTCGGACATCGGATGAATTTCAACTTGTGTATGAAACCTTTAATAATATGATGTCACAAATTCAAGAATTGCGGATTCATGTCTATGAAGAGCAGATGAACAAGCAAAAGGCGGAGCTCCAGCATCTGCAACTGCAAATCAATCCGCACTTTTATTTGAATTCGCTTAATATTATGCACACGCTCGCGCGCGCCAAAAATTATGCGCTGATTGAAGAGATGGCGCTATGTTTGGTTGGTTATTTCCGCTATATGTTCCGAAGTAATTTGACCTTTGTCTCTGTACAAGAAGAATTACAGCACGTTCGCAATTATTTGCGTATTCAGGAGCTGCGTTTCCCGAATCATTTAAGGTGTACGATTCAGGTTCCTGACTATTTGCTACGTACCCCGATCCCGCCGCTTGTCGTACAAACTTTTGTGGAAAATGCGATCAAGCATGCGGTAACGATGGACGAACTGGTTCTGTTGACGATTGATATGGAACTTGACGATGCGGCTGCAGCCCCCACTCTCCAAATAACGATACAAGATACGGGGCCTGGTTTTCCCGAGGACGTGCTGGAGGAAATTCGCAGTGGAACCCAGATGACGAGTGCACAAGGTGAACATATCGGCATTTGGAATGTTCAACAAAGGTTGCTGCTGTTGTACCAGAGCCGATCTGACATTTCATTTGCCAACGTGGCTTCTGGAGGTGCTGTCATTATCATTACACTGCCACTTATGCCGGATATGGCGAAAGGAGAACGATTATGATGCAAATGCTCATTGTAGATGATGAAATTTTATTCGTGGAAGGACTCAAATCAGATTTGCGCTGGGAGATGTTTGGGGTCTCAACCGTCCACACGGCTTATAATATTAGGCAAGCGAAGGAGATTTTTGAGACTCATCCCATCGATATGATGCTTTGTGACATTGAAATGCCGCAAGGCAGCGGCCTAGAACTCTTGATATGGGTACGGGAGCATTATCCAAAAACGGAATCGATATTTTTAACTTGTCATGCTGATTTTAAATTTGCGCAGCAAGCCATTCAGCTTGGCTGTTTTGATTATTTATTGAAACCAGTAGCGCTTGTTCAGCTGGAAGAGGTGATTGTGAAAGCAGGGGCCAAGATCAATAAAGAGAGCGAACTTCAGCAATACAGCCGTTACGGCCAATTCTGGGTCCAGCACCAGCCGATCCTAATTGAACGATTTTGGCTTGATATTTTGCATGAAACCATACCGTCAAACCTTGAAGCTATTCGAGCGTCTGCTGAGGATCGCAATATCCCTTTTTCCGAGGAAATGAGGTTTTTGCCTATTCTGATCAGCATACAACGTTATCATAAAGAGTTGAGTTTGCGAGATGAGAAGATTCTGGAATATGCCATTCAAAACAGCGCCGAAGAAATGATCGTTGAACAAAAAGAGAAGGGACAAGTACTGTTGCTGGGCAGCCAAAATCTGCTTGCAATCGTGTCCTGGGATCAAGAAGCTGAACCTGAGATGGAGCGATTGAAACAAAAGTGTGAAGCCTTCATCTCGTCCTGCAGACAGTTTTTCTATTGTGATATCTCCTGCTACATCGGGAATAAGGCGTACGTTCATGAACTGCCATCGATGGTTCACGAGCTGTCTCATCGCGAGAAAAGCAATGTTGCCTATAACAATACGGTTTTCATGCTATCTGAAAAAAAGCAATCCTCCAAACACGTTTCAATGCCGGATCTGCCTGTATGGTCGGTCATGTTGAAGGAGGGTTCAATGACGAAGGTTCTTTCGGAGGCTGAGCGATATTTGGAGAGCATGATGCAGACAGGAGAACTGGATGCGAGGGTGCTGCATCAATTTCACCACGATTTCCTGCAAATGCTGTATCACGTCATTATGCTGAAAGGCATTCAGGCACGAGAGCTGTTAAGCGATGCCGTTTCGATTGAGCTTGCACCACGTGCTACACGTTCTGTAACAGATACGATGGCATGGATCAAGCACATCATGGAAAGATCACTTCAATACGTGAATACGGTTGAACAAACGCAGTCGGTAGCGGAGCGTGTTAAAAGTCACATTGCTCTTCACTTGAATGAACAGGAACTCTCACGCGAGGAAATTGCTAATTATGTCTATTTGAATCCGGATTATTTGGATCGCATCTTTAAGAAAGAAACCGGTATATCCGTCACTGAATATTTGGTTCAGGAGCGTATGGGAATGGCCAAGGAGCTGTTGTCAAAAAGCGGCATGTCGATCAGCAGCATCGCCGCGCATGTTGGGTACTCGAATCTTGCGCATTTCTCCAAACGATTCAAAAGTGTGACAGGGATGAACCCGAATGATTATCGACAGCAGCATGGTCGGAATGGTACAAACGGAAAGTCGAAAACGGAGTAGTGACCGTTGTGCTGGGTACTTATAATGAAAATTGTATCGGAGAACAACAAATAAAAGGAGATAACCATGAAGAAAAGATTGAGTTTCTTAAGTTCAATTGTTGCATTGACGGTTATTGTTTCGGGTTGCGGTTCCGAGAATGGTGGAGCAAGCTCCAAGAAGCAGGACGAAAAGAAGTCCGAAGCGCCATATGAGCTTACAGTGGCATTCCCAGTTAAAGGTGCAATTCCGAAAGACATGCAGTTGGTGAATGACGAAATTAACAAAATTGCCAAAGAGAAAATCAACGCCACCGTGAAACTGCTGCCCATCAGCTACAGTGCATATGTAAATCAAATGAACTTGATGATGACCGGCGGTGAAAAGCTCGATTTAATGGTGGAGTGGGGAGCGTTTTACTCCAGCTATATTGCCAAAGGACAATTGCTTGCGCTTGATGATTTGCTAAATAAGTATGGCAAAGATGTTTCAGAATCGTTAGGGCCCGTTTTTCTGAATGCTCCGAAAGTGAAGGGTAAAATTTACGGCGTGCCGACTATTCGTGATTTAGCGCAAGATTACGGCTTTATCATGAGAAAAGATTTGGTGACCAAATACAACATAGATTTGAGTCAAGTGAAGAAATTGGACGATCTTGAAAGTGTATTAAAGACACTCAAAGACAAAGAGCCGAGCATTGCTCCTATGACGAATAAGGGGACTACCTCCATATATGGTACGTTTAGCACTAGAGATTCTTTGGGCGATGATTTAGGCGTGCTTCTGGATAATGGTCAAGGCGAGTTGAAAGTCGTCAACTGGTACGAGACTCCCGAATACGCCAACATGGTGAAACTCATGCGAAAATGGAACCAAGCGGGATACATGCTTAAAGATGTTGTGACTAATAAAGAAAGTGAAAACATCATTATTAAAGCAGGTAAAGCAGTTGGGAATCTTACGCATATGAAACCGGGTTTTGCTGAACAGCAGTCGAAAATAATTGGAACTGAAATGACCGCGGTCAAACTTGCGCCATCAGCAGCCAACACAAGTACAGTTAATAGTGTGATGTGGGGAATTTCCCAAGGTTCCAAAAACCCCGAGAAAGCTATGCAATTCCTTAATCTGATGTACGCTAGCAAAGATATTGTTAACTTATTCTCTTGGGGTATCGAAGGCAAGCATTATGTCAAAAAGCAGGATGGTTTGATCAGCTACCCTGCAGGAGTGGATGAGAATAATACAGGTTTTGCTTTGAACCAAGGGTTTATGTTCGGCAATTCGTTCCTTGCGGATGTTTGGGAAGGTAATGACAAAAATATATGGCAGGAAACGAAGAAATTTAACGAGAGTGCAACCAGATCGAAAGCGCTTGGGTTTACGTATGACAATACGCCGGTGAAGACAGAGGTTGCTGCGGTTACTAATGTCGTGAGCCAGTATCGTTTGGGACTAGAGGACGGTGCCTTCGATCCAGATAAAGAACTGCCTAAGTTCATTTCGGAGTTGAAAGCTGCCGGAATCGATAAAATTATTGCCGAAAAGCAAAAACAGTTGGATGTGTGGGCCAAAGAAAATAACGTGAAATAAGCGTAATATTGGAGAAATTTAGGAGGATAAGATGGAAACTGCCTACAAGCAAAGAATAGAGGAAATAGAGCGCAGAACAAACTTGCGTAATTTAGGTGGATATCGCACAAAAGATGGAAGGATAATCAAGCAC
Organism: Paenibacillus ferrarius; assembly: GCF_002027705.1. Taxonomy (GTDB): domain Bacteria; phylum Bacillota; class Bacilli; order Paenibacillales; family NBRC-103111; genus Paenibacillus_E; species Paenibacillus_E ferrarius. The sequence goes on from NZ_MBTG01000011.1 coordinate 201,791, forward strand.
AATCTACTGTTTCGTTCCGCAGAACTGGCGGAAATGAACGAAGAGGATATTGCTTACTTGCAAGAAAACGGTTTGCGTTATGTTTGCGATTTCCGTTCGGAAGGTGAACAAGAGGCAAAGCCGAACCCAGTCGTCGCTGGTGCGCAGAACATTCATATTTCCGTTCTGGGTGGCGTTGTCAATCCACAGGAAATGATTGCCGTGATTAAAAACATGGACATAGCCGAGTTCAAGGGAGATTGGCTGGAAAACGTTTATGTACAGTTTGTCTCTGATCCAGTCGCTCAGGCTGCTTATCGTCGATTTTTTGATCTGGTGCTGCAGGCAGAAGGCAGTCCGCTGCTCTGGCACTGTGCAGCAGGTAAAGACCGAACGGGATTTGCTGGAGCCATTTTGCTTCTTGCATTAGAAGTGCCGATGGAAACCGTCATGGAAGATTTCTTGAGAAGCAATAATAACCGGAAAGAAGCGATTGAGCACATGCTTAGCTCGATTCAAGAGAAGCTGGGAGATGACAAGAAGCTTGCAAAGGTTAGGGAAATGATGGCTGTAAAGCAGGAATACTTGACTACGGCGCTAAATGAAATCCAAAAGAACTATGGGACCATGGAAAGTTATATGGAAGAAGTGCTTGGCTTGACGACTGAGGCGCGCGCGAAATTGAAAAGCTTTTATTTAGAGTAAAGGTGATATTGCCAAATAAGTCATAAGAGATGAGGAACGATACATGGTTGATTTGCAGGCAAAACCTTTTCATTTGGACGATGAGGGGATGGAGTGGGTCAAGGATACTTTGGCCGCCATGGATCTTACTGCCAAGGTAGGACAGCTGTTTTGCCCGATCGGATTCACCGATGACAAGGAGCAGCTAGCGAAGCTGACGCAAAAGATGAGGATTGGCGGCATCCTGTATCGACCTGGTCCCGGGGAGAAAGTTCAGGAGATGCATCGCTTTTTGCAGGATACATCGGAAATTCCGCTGCTTATTGCGGCCAATCTGGAAGCAGGGGGCAACGGCTCCGCTGTGGACGGTACTTTTTTCGGCAAGCAATTACAAGTTGCAGCTACGGACAATGCGGAAATGGCCCGCAGGCTTGGTGTCATTGCAGCGCGGGAAGGCAGCGCAGTAGGCGCAAACTGGGCGTTCGCGCCAGTTGTGGATATCGACTTCAACTTCCGCAATCCAATCACCAATGTAAGAACGTTTGGTTCTGATCCAGAGCGTGTTGCTCGCATGAGCAAAGCTTATACAACTGCGGTTCAGGAGCTTGGCATGGCTGTATCGATTAAGCATTTCCCAGGTGACGGCGTGGATGAACGCGATCAGCATTTGGTAACGTCGATCAACTCGTTATCGGTTGAGGAGTGGGACGCTACGTTCGGCAGCGTGTATCAAGATTGTATTGACGCCGGAGCCTTGAGTGTAATGGTCGGACATATCGCTCAGCCTGCGTATAGCAGGCAGCTTCGTCCAGAGCTCAAAGATTCGGACATTATGCCTGCGACTTTGGCGCCGGAGCTGCTGAACGATCTGCTGCGAGGAAAACTCGGATTCAATGGACTTATTACGACGGATGCTACGCCTATGGCCGGATTTATGATGGCGATGAAACGTGAGACAGCCGTTCCGGCTTCGATCGCAGCCGGCTGCGACATGTTCTTGTTTAATAAAAGCGTAGAGGAAGATTTTTCCTTTATGTTGAAAGGGATCGAGCAAGGCATCCTGTCCTTAGAACGCGTGGATGAAGCGGTGACACGCATTCTTGGTGTTAAAGCGTCGCTTGGCCTGCATAAGAAGAAGCGGGATGGGACACTTGTGCCGGGCAAAGAAGCTTTGCCCGTACTGAAATGCGACGAACATCTGAGATGGGCTAAGGAATGTGCGGATCAATCCGTTACGCTTGTGAAGGACACGCAGCGATTGCTGCCCATCAGTCCAGAGCGTCACAAGCGTATTCTTCTGTTCTCTCTTGGTGGCGAGGATGGCTTGTTCAAATCAACGAACATTGCGCCTTACATTATCTCCAAACTGGAAGCGGAGGGCTTCGAGATCACCATTTTTGACCCGAAAAACGTCGATTTCAGAACGATGTTTGCAGGGGTGAAGGCGATGCGTGATCAGCATGATGCTGCTATCTACTTCTCCAATATAGAGACACATAGCAACCAAACCGTTGTCCGGATTAACTGGGCACCTCCTTTTGGTCTTGATATGCCTTGGTTCATTCAGGAGCTGCCAACGATGTTTATCTCCGTGGCTAATCCGTACCATCTGCTGGATGTACCGCGCATACCGACATTTATTAATGCGTATTCAGCCACCGAGCATGTCGTTGATGCGATTATCGAGAAGCTGTTGGGACGTTCTTCTTTTAAGGGGACTAACCCAGTAGACCCATTCTGCGGCTATTGGGATACACGTCTGTGAGCATACGGGGAAATTCTAACATGCCGATACTTGCTGTCATTTTTGATTTGGACGGTGTGCTTGTACATACAGATCAGTATCACTACAAAGCGTGGAAGCGAATGGCAGACGAAGAAGGCCTAGGATTCGATGAGTCTGCGGGCGACAGACTACGTGGTGTTAGCCGGATGGAGAGCTTGGATATTATCCTTGAGAAGAGCGGCAGAACGTATACAAGCGTGGAAAAAGAGGCTCTCGCCGAGCGAAAGAACGGCTACTACCGCGAACTGCTTGACCGTTTGACTCCTGCCGATGCGGCACCTGGTTCTCGTGATATCCTTGCTGTCTGCAAGCAGCAGGGAATTAAAGTGGCGATCGGATCATCCAGCCGGAATACACCGGTCATACTGGAACGTCTTGGCCTTAAGCACCTGTTTGAAGCGGTTGCGGATGGTAATGAGATCGTCAACAGTAAGCCGGATCCTGAAGTATTTCTACTCGCAGCGCAGAAGCTTGCGATTGATCCTGAATATTGTATTGTCGTTGAAGACGCTGAGGCTGGCCTTATCGCTGCAAAGCGTGCCGGCATGAAGACAGCTGCCATTGGAATTGTAATAAACAGCTCAGCAGCTGCTGACTATCGGCTTCATCGTTTAGAAGAACTGACAGCTGTACTTAAGGGTTAAATAAAGATGAAAAGAAGGAGCAGACGGCCAATGTCATTAAGTTAAGGCGCAGGGTTAAAATCAAAAAAAGAGCAGGTTATCTGAAAAGATAGCCCGCTCTTTTTTTGCATGAAAAAGAAAAAAAGAACTTGACAAGCAGTTGAAAGTGTGTGGCGAAGCCCCTTGAAAAACGAGGAGGTTACGCCAATGAATGAGTACGCGAATTCGCTAAAAGAAACGCTGACATCTCTCATACGAGAAATGTCAGCGCTACCCGCACCATATGTCAAAAACCCCGAAAGAGATTTTACCCGAAAGAAAAAGCTGCCCTTTGAAACGGTTATGCAACTCCTGATCTCGATGGGCGGTAACAGCATCTATAAGGAACTCTTGGAGTCGCAGGGCTATGATGTAAACACCGCAACCACTTCTGCTTTTGTTCAGCAGAGGAATAAAATCCTGCCGTCTGCTGTGGAATTCCTGTTTCACGAATTTACTCAATCGCATACGGATATCAAAGACTACCACGGGTATCGATTACTTGCGATTGACGGTTCGGATTTACATATCGCAACGGACCCTGCCAACACGGACACCTATTTTCAAAGTCAACCGAACACGAAAGGCTACAACCTTTTGCATTTGAACGCAGCCTATGACCTCTGCAACAGACTTTACGTGGATGCCATTGTTCAGCCGCGAAGATTGAGTAGCGAGGGAAGAGCACTTGCAGCTATGGTTGATCGTTCCCCCATCAAAGGTAAAATCATTGTTATTTCCGATCGAGGCTATGAAAGTTACAACAATTTCGCGCATATTGAGCGCAAAGGATGGAACTACGTCATACGGGTAAAGGATTTGGATTCCAATGGTATTCTTTCGGGCTTGCGTTTGCCCTCTAGCGGTTCGTTTGATATTGAAGTTCATCTGACACTCACAAAAAAACAAACCAAAGAGGTCAAGGCTCATCCCGAGATTTACAAGTTCATCCCTTCCAAGTCAACATTTGATTTTTTGGATTTGCATGAAAACTTGTATTACCCGATTTCCTTTCGGGTTGTTCGTTTCGTCCTGCCAAGTGGCGCCTATGAAACTGTCATCACGAATCTTTCTGCCGCAGATTTCCCACCCGATGAACTGGAGTCCATTTATAACATGCGATGGGGCATTGAAACCTCTTTCAGAGCGTTGAAATACACCGTCGGATTGACGAGTTTTCACGCAAAGAAACAAGAGTCCATCATCCAAGAGATTTTCGCAAGAATGATCATGTACAATTTCGCTGAAATGATGACCTCACACGTCGTCATTTCCCAAATGGATAAACGGCACCACTACCAAGTCAACTTCACGGTTGCCGTTCACGTTTGTAGATATTTCCTGCGTTCAAAAGATGATGAACCCCCGCCCGATGTTGAAGCGTTGATTCACAAAAACATTTTGCCGATTCGACCCATCCGCCCAGGACAGCAGAATACGCGCAAAATCCGCTATAAATCAGCTGTTAGCTTCGTCTACAGAGTAGCATAAATCGTTTAACAAGACCATTTTTTTAGCGGATATTCCATCCGTTTGTTTGCTGTGCGCTTTTTTCCTTGTTTGCATAAAAAACAAACGGCACAGGGATTTTTCCCATGCCGTTTTCGGATTCATCTTTATTCCGTATTTTGTCTTTGAACTTATCTTAATGACATTG
>NZ_MBTG01000012.1 GCF_002027705.1 Paenibacillus ferrarius
TGAAGTTAGACTATTTCGTAGACACACCTTAAGGAACAACCTTTATAATATAGATATTAAATAAGGTCGAGGTGTGGCATGGGATCACAACGTGAAAGTTATGATGAGGAATTTAAACGCAAGACAGTTGAACACATGGAGTCTGCTAATAAGAGACCAATTGAAATTTCTAAGGAATTAAATATTCCTAAAAGTACCCTAAGTCGGTGGATTAAACAGTACGGCAGTAGAACTGTAGAATCTCAGTCTCAGGTGTTTGTAGACTATGAACGAATGAAGAAGTTGGAGCAAAGCATCCTCGAATTAAAAGAGGAAAATGAGATTTTAAAAAAGGCGATGCACTTCTTCACAAAGGACCCGTGCTGATTTATTCGTTTATTTATAAACACCGCTTCCAGTACCGGGTCGAGAAGATGTGCACCGTTTTAGAAGTCTCACGAAGCGGATATTACAAATGGATTAAGAGGGAACCTAGTGCTCGTGAAAAGCGCTTAAAAGCGCTAGATCGGAAGATAAGAAGACTGTTTAATCACTTTAAAAAACGCGCAGGAAGTCCGACGATTACAGCCGTATTAAGAAAAAATGGGACTGCGGTTTCTTCCAAAACGGTCAGTCGGCGTATGAAGGAAATGGGATTGAAGTCAATAACCGTAAGGAAAGTAACGGCTACGACGAATTCTAAACATGACTTGCCTGTGTTCGAAAATGTGTTAAATCGTCAGTTTACTGTGCTAGCGCCGAATAAAGCTTGGGTAACGGATATCACTTACATCCAGACGGGCGAGGGCTGGTTGTATTTGGCAAGCGTAATGGATTTGTACTCTCGCAGAATTGTAGGATTTTCAATGGGAGCTCGAATGACAAGGGAGCTCGTTTTAGACGCGCTAGAGAAGGCATATAAGCGTCGCAAGCCTGAGCCAGGATTAATTCATCACTCTGATCGTGGCTCTCAATACGCTAGTCATGACTACCGCGCAAAGTTACAAGAGTACAAAATGATTGGCAGCATGAGCCGTAAAGGAAATTGCTATGATAACGCTTGTATCGAGTCCTTCCATAGCACGTTGAAAAAAGAATTTGTGTACCAAACAAAATTTAAGACCCGTAAACAAGCCATGAGAGAACTCTATGCTTACATTGAGTTTGACTATAATCGACTACGACCACATTCTACTCTAGGATACGAGACGGCTCATCATTTCGAACAAATTTACTACAGAAATCAGGCTGTCTAATGCCGTGGTTGTTCCTTAATTTTGTGTCTACGCTATTGACAGAAGTACATTCAGGGCTCGAAACGGTGATTTAGCGGATCATAGTTCCCTTTGGATATGAAATCACGGCGTTTTGGCACATATAGCGGATCGTAGTTCCTTTTGGATGTGGGATGATCGAGAGTTTGGACCACCAAGGGGGATAACATAAAGGAAAGGCTGCCCATATGGCTAGCCGACTTTGAAAACCTGCGATTGTGCAGGCTTTTTGGGCGAAATGGTGTGAAAAGAGGGGGAAGCCTGCAAATGTGCAGGCTTTTTTGGCGTTTCCATCCTGGAATCAAGAAAATGCTTCAAAAGCATGCACAATTGCAGGAATTTATTGATTTGGGTGTTACCAAAACCCAAAAAAATGCATAATCGCAGGAATTATGCGATTATGCATGCGAAATAGGTATGACCAAGGTGTTACTGGCGAAAAGTGAAACCGCAAACGGCAGCTTGTGCTATAGGTAGGAGGCATCAAGCTGCCCAGTACACTCTAAACCGGTGATTGCGTGGTCACGATTTCTTGATCTTCCGTAGAAACGAGAGGCGACAGCTCACCCGGCGCCATCAACCAAAGCTCGTGAAGGGCGCGCGTACAGCCTACATACAGCAATTTCGCATCCATCAAGGTTGCTTCGTAGTGTCCGGCTGTGACATCCATCAGCAATACAGCATCGAATTCCAGTCCTTTGGTCAAGTAGACGGGAAGGACGGAGATGCCGCCGCGATAAACGCGCTGCTTCGAGGTAATGAGATTCGTTTCAATGCCTGCAGCGCTTAAAGCCTCATGCAGCTCTTGCGCTTGCTTCTCCGTACGGGCAACAACGGCAATCGTGCTGGAGGTTCCTTGCTGCAAAGTCGCAATCGCGCTCTGCAACAAAGGGAATCTGCCTTTGATGTCCGTTTGAAGCACTCGAACTTTGTTCCCGCTGCGGAATACCGGAACAGCCAGCAGCGGATTCTCAACGCCGCGCTGCAGCACCTGATTGGCAAATTGGATGATTTCCATCGTCGAACGATAGCTTCGTTCCAATTCGAAATAGCCGGTAGCCTCAGTCTGGAATAGGCTTGAAAACTCTTTCCAATCGGTGATGCCTTGATAAGCATGAATCCCTTGCGATAAGTCGCCCAAGATGGTGAAGGAGCTATTTCGCGTATAGGCATCAAGAACAGCTACCTGGAAAGGTGAGAAATCCTGCGCTTCGTCGATGACAACATGGTCGAACAGTCGATCAGATGGAATGCCATATAATCGAGTATGAATATAAAGAAGCGGAGCGAGATCCTCAAGCTGCACTTCTTTTTTCTTGAAATGTTTGTTGGAAGAGGCCACGATCGACTCTGGAATTTGAGCCAGCAGATCAACGGGCAGCTGATCAGGACGACCTTTGTCGGCGAACAGCATCTTATAAAAGGTGAACGCAGTATGCTCAGGCCAGCTTGTCAGATAGGTGCGAAGGCGTTGAGCTGCTTTCTTCTTCAGTTCTTTTTTCTTGCTTTGCTCCCAAATCTTGTCCAGCTGCATTTCCATCCAGCGCTTGATCCGGGCAACAACCCGTTCACGGCGTTTGACAAGCGGATAATGCTTGTTTTCGACAAAAAACCACTCGCGAATAGAAGTGATCGGCAGTTTGATTCCTTCCCATGGGCTGAAGTCAGCCTGAGGAACATAGGATTCTTCAAACTTGGTCAGGCACTCATCGAGATAGTGCTTGAAAGCGATGGCGCCTTTGAACCGGCCAGGTGCGTGATCGTCAACGGGTGGTCTCTTGCTGCCAAGCGAGAACCAGGTTTGAAGGGTCAAAGCTTGATCCGCCAATTTCACTTCTTGATCCAGTACGTCCAGTGCCCAATCCGTAAAGGTGCTTTGTCCAATATTGCCAACGCCGAGTTCTGGAAGTACCCCGGAGATATAATCGAGAAACATGGAGTTAGGGGCAAAAATAATCATCCGCTCAGCACGGACTTGCTCACGATATTGATAGAGCAGGAAAGCCAGCCGGTGGAGGGCGACGGTTGTTTTACCGCTTCCTGCGACACCTTGAATAATTAAGGCCGTATTTTTCGCGGCACGAATAATGCGATCCTGCTCAGCTTGAATCGTAGAAACGATATCGCGCAGCTTGTTGTCTTTATTTTCGCCAAGGCGATAAAGAAGGAACTCATCACCAACGGCCATGGAATCTTCTGTCCGGTCGTAAGTGTCTACAACCCGCTGCAAAATTTGCTTGCGGACGACAAGATTGCGTTTGAGATAGACGAGGCCTTCAATCAGGCCGTCAGGTGAATCATAAGAAGCCGCATCAAGTCCGCCGGTAAACGAATAAAATAGGCTGGCTACAGGCGCGCGCCAATCAATAACGAGCAGGTGTCCGGTACGTTCGTCCTCGACGCCTGCTTTGCCAATGTAAAGCGGATTAGCAGCCGCTGTGCCAGACTCTTGGAAGTCAAGACGTCCGAAATACGGTTCGTCAACCGCTTTGGTCAAGTTAAGGCGTCCGTTCTCGCGAGCGGCTTCCAGCGCTTGTTCGGTTAAATCGGGTCCATAATAAACAGGTGTCTTTCGAAGACGCTCAAGCTGTTTATCAATTTCGATATTGGTTTGCTCAAGACGCTGCAATTCTTCTTGATAGGCACTTTGAGTCTTTGTGTCCAAGATCAGTTACCTCCTAAGATCAGATGTTGTCTATTCGTGAATAAACAGGTAAACAATATATCATACCTGTCAGTATATGGGAAGCTAAACTGTCAAGCGCGACATTTGGGCATAAGAGGAATCAATGGTATAATGAAATTGTTGCCATTCTACATACAAAGGAGTAGAGATTATGTCCATTTATGATATTGAGGTTGAGACGATTACAGGTGAAACAAAGTCACTTTCTGCGTACAAAGGTAAAGTGCTGGTTGTTGTGAATACGGCAAGTGCTTGTGGACTTACTCCGCAGTACAAAGGGCTGCAAAGCTTATACGAACAATATGAAGATAAAGGTTTGGTCATTCTCGGATTTCCGTGCAATCAATTTGCCGGTCAAGAGCCTGGGACGAATGAAGAGACTCAAAGTTTCTGCGAACTTAATTATCAAGTGACATTTCCGATGTTTGCTAAAGTAGATGTTAAAGGTGAAAATGCACACCCTTTGTTTACTTATTTGCTGAACCATGCGCCAGAGCCGTCTCGGACAGGCGATATTGAGTGGAATTTCGTGAAGTTCCTGGTGGATGCAAACGGGCAAGTCATCAAACAATATAGCGCACGTACCGAACCAGCCGAAATCTCGGCAGATATTGAAGCGTTGTTGGCGTAGGAAAAAAGATAGTTGCGTCCAAGCGTGTTGACAGCTATAATCAGAATAATTATGAAACGAAGGAGTCGAATCACATGCTAAATAAGAATGGATTCGTACAATTTCATCATTTTCATTGGCGTTAGCACACACCTGGAACAATCAGGGTGGGCTAACGCATTTCGCGTTGGCCTCCCTGCGGGATAGCATTCGCGCAGGACCATAGGTCCGGCGCGTTTTTTTATCTCGTTATGAAGGGGAAGATAAATGTATGCGAAACGTCAATCAAACGCAAGATGAGTGGAAGGAAGAGAATACGTCAATTCAAGGCATAGAGCAAGCGGTGGTCTATGTTAGAACGCCTGCCTTCTTGGACTCGGCAGCTTCACGGTTGCTGACTGTAGAGTTGGCTATGGTCGGGATAGTTGTAGAAACGGTAAGTGAAAGCATAGTTGAAATTCAACAGAAGGCTGATAAGCTGGGCATTCGTTATATCCTTGAAATTTGCAAGGAAGAAATAGGGTCAGATCAAATTCGACTATGGGATTTGTTTGAACAGGAGAATCGGAAATTACACATAGAACATGCTATATATTTGCTGGAGAAGCAGTATCCACCGGCAAATTTCACCTAACTATGCGATGAAATGGAGTGAAACATATGGGAACACGTTATGGATTTATCTATGCGCATCCGGATGACGAAACTTTTCTGAGCGCGTGTCTGATACGCGAGCTGGCTGATCAGGGCGAAGCACCCGTACTGCTGCTTGCTACACGCGGTGATGCCGGCAGGCAAGGGCTTGAACGGGCTGCAAACAGAGAAGAGTTAGCTCAACTGCGTGAGGAGGAAATGAAGGCAGCTGCGGTAGTTCTTGGCCTAGCAGATGTTGAGCACTTAGGCTGGCCGGATGGTCAGCTCGCCACGATCGATTTCGAAGAATTGGTAGCGGGAGTTATTGCTTTTATCCAAAAGCACGAACTGGAGATTCTGTTTTCGTTTGCGGAAGATGGAGGCAACGGCCATCCGGATCATGTAACGATTTCCAAAGCGACAACTGCAGCGGTCTTAAGCGGCCAATGTCCAAGCGTGCGTAAGCTCTATTACGCGTCGTCTGCTGCTTTGCGAGCAAATGGTCATCAGAGCTCAATTGTGGTGGATACAGAAGCAAACTGGAAGATGAAAGCAGCCGCGCTGCAGGCTCATGCGACTCAGCATGTTGCCATTGCCAAATATTTCGGCGACCTGACTGCTTTTCCTGAGGAGCGGCGCTTTGAAGCCTTTGTCCTAGGATGGCAGGATGGTATGATGTGGCCTAAGCCCGAAATTGCAGCGCAACTGGAAGAGTAGAAGCAGACAGTGGTATACTCAGTACAAGGCAGGCGAATAGGGCAGGGCCCCCCCCGAAATATGCGCTGTGTCTCGAAAGCTACTAAATATAGCGGATAGAGAAATGCCCAAGGAAGGTGTGGAAGATGACCCTTTGCAACTGCGAGAGATGCGGACAACTGTTCATAACGAAGTTTGAAAAGCGCTGCAAGGCATGTTCTCAGCTGCAGTTGAACGAGTCACACAAGGTGAAGGATTTCGTTCGAAACCATCCGCACGCGACACTTATTGAAGTGTATCATCAAACAGGCGTCTCCCTTAAGACGATTAAAGAGCTGATGAGGGCATGATTGTATCCCACAATGATAAGCTGAACCCATAAAACTATGACTATCTTATACCAAGATGCCATGGTTTTTTTGTTATGTATCTATCTCATTTTTTCTATTTCATTATATATACAAGAAAAGGAATTAATGTCATATTAGAGTGGTATAGATGATATAGTGGGGGCAGCTGAGATTATGAACATTTATCACGGCGATAATTATGACATTATGAAGAAATTGATTGATGAAGGCTATGCCGGCTGCTTTGACATGATCTATTTGGATGGGCCCTTTAACTCTGGTCGTATATTTACTAGACAAATTCGGGGAACAAACGTAGAGTTGGTCGATCCGTGGCATGAGTTAAAGAGCATGCAGCTGTATGACAAGCCTGAGCTTTATTTGGAAGATTATAAAAAAAGAATTGAGCTGGCAAGGGAGCTGCTGAACAACAGAGGTGTGCTGGTTTTGCAGATTTCCCAGAAAGAAGGACACTATTTGAAGGTGCTTCTCGATTCGATCTTTGGTAGAGAGCACTTTCTATGTGAAGTCATCTGGAAGATGGCAGAGAAGCCTTACCCACTTCGAGGCCAGTTCGGGCTGTCTCATGAATCGCTTTTTTTCTATGCCAAAACAGACATGGTTAAGAAGCATAATCGACTCTTATTTCCCTCCATTTGGGATGATGTTGGATTTTACGAAGAACTGGGGGAAGAAGACACGTTATACCCTTCACAAAAGCCGCAAAAACTGATGCGTCGAATTCTGGAAGCTACAACAAAACGGGGAGATCTGATTGGTGATTTTTATTGCGGCAGCGGCAGTATGCCATTCATGGCACAAGCCTTGGGACGCAAGTGGATCGCCAGCGATACTAGTTGGCAGGCTGTTCAAGTTACCAAGGATCGACTATATGAAATTGGCGTTCGACCTCATATTTTCCGTATAAAAGCTAATATACCTGCGGATATGGAAGGCTGCTGGGAAGTCCCCTATATTAATGAGGATGGAATCCACGAATCTCAGAAAGTGAGAATTCCGTTGCCAACTCTCGTTTTTCAGGATAATAATTTTGTATTAGAGCATGAAGATTGGAGAACGTGGTGTTTGTACAACGTGCTTCATGTAACATTGCGAGAGGGTAAGCATATATTTGAATGGGATCGTATACAAGAACGGATAGATGAGCTGCTTTCGCTGCCGAAGGACACATATATCCAAGAAAGCCACCGAGGCAAAGATGGAGATATTCGCATAAATGATATTTTCGGTTGTGATTATTATTACCACAATAGAAAGTACAAGTTTTCGGTTCCAGAAAGCATATAATTGTAGTCGAAGATGGGCCAATTAACTCCAGCATTCAAGCAGGAGCTAATTGGCCCATCTTCTTCTTTGGGTTATGAACAGCTAGGATCTCTTCGCAAACACATCCAGCAGAAGCTCATCTTTTACGGGATCTTGCATATCCCAGGCGGTTGCAAATCTGACTTGATGCGAAACACCGGCAATGTCATATTTCTGAACGAGATGCTGCCTTGCTGAGCCAATGATCAGCGAATGAAGGCGCAGCTGCTTCTTCTGACCAAGTGTCGCCAGCCTCAGCTGAACCGCCTTGGTCATCTGGCCGACGCCATCGGTGACCATCACGAAGTCCGCATCATGAAATTGCGGCTGATGTTGAACGATGTCCATGCCCCTGCTTAACGGGGCGTCGAAATTCGTGCCGCCGCCGAAGGCCAATTGAGCAAGCCCATAGAAACGCTCCCAATCGGGACGTTTATAGGAGAGTACATGCTCAATCAGCTCGCCCTTTGCTCCAAAAAGGAGCAAAACGAAGTCACGCCGCTCAAGGAGAGCGAAGGAGGCGAAGGTCGCGGTGAACAGCTGCGCCAGCCGCAGCTTGCTGCCTCGCATTGAATGCGAGGTATCGAGCATGCAGATGACCGGACCCTTCTGCGGTTCCAAGGTGGCGCCTGTGTAGTTGTAAGTCATGAGCTTATTTTCCATCCATTTGAAAAGAAAATAAGGCTCAAACTCTTCATCTGCGAGCAGGCTGGCTTCGCTGGGAAGCATATGCGCGATATCGCCGGACTGACGCAGATCATCGTAGGCTTCCGGCACATAGGGCGAGCGCAGCTTCTTGCGCTCCACGCGCAGGTGATGGACATTGCGTCCGACCTCCTGCAGGAAAGACACCAGATCCTTGCTGCGCTTCAGCTTCTCGATCCACTGGACGTAATGCTCGAACGTCTGCCTTCGCAGCTTCCCGAGCTCACTGCCCCAGCGCCGGTTCGCAAGCCGTTGACTCGCCTGTACGAGCTCGTGCACATTGAAGCTGTCTACCTCCTCGAGGGACAGCGTTTCCTTCAAGGATCGACCGAGCCAGTCCCCCAGCTCGCTCTCAATCTCCTTCATGGCGGCGAGCTCGCGCGCGCTCATGCGGTTCAGCTGCCGCTCGCGGCGCTCGAGTTCCTCTTCCGCCTTGCGCAGCTTCGCTTTCAGCTTGTCGCGCTTCATGAACTCAGTGCGCATCTCGCTTTGCAGCTCCGTGATGCGCTGCTTCAGCGCACGGATCTCCTCGGCAATCAGCGGCCGAGAGTCAACGGCTTCGTGCTTGTCTTCGACAGCACGCTTGCCTTGCTGCAGCGTGTAGCCTACGAGCCGCAGCTTCTCGATTTGCTTCTCGGAGAGCCGCTCGCAGACGTTCTTTTCCTCTTGTCCGCTTTGAAGCTGCTTCCTTTCAAGACCTACACCGCTTTGCTTTTGCTCTTTCTGACGCTTGTTGACTTCCTTTTCGTAAGACTCCGTCAGCCACATAAGAGCTTTAAGCGCAGTTCTGAAGGAAGCATTCACTTGTCCGATCGTACGAGGGTGGATGGATACGTAGAAATACTGCTTGCGCAGCGTCATAATCATCCAACGGTGAAAGGGAGTTTCCTCGATCGTTCCATCAATGTCAGGCTTTGATAGGTAAAAGCACATAAAGAAATCAGCGAATAGTTCCAAATTGAACCACGGGGCTTGCCGGACAGCTTCACGCATCCATTCCCCCGCAACGCGTGATGAATGGACATAGCCATCGAATACGTACCTGTCTACACGAGTGCAGCGAATGATCATAGGAGTAACCTCTTATAGCGTATAGTCGTAAACGATACCGGGAATTTCACGGTCGAAGAGCGTGCGGTACAAGCCTTGAATGGTTTGCAGAATACGTTCTCCTTGAATCCGAAGGTGTGTAAATTTGACAGCATATTGATCAGGATGCTGCAGGAAAATGGACTGGGAAGCAATCCATTCGGGCAGCTTCTTCTCCTTCTCTTGCCAAGAGACGAGTCTGCCGCGCAAGCTTCTTGCTGTTTCCTCAAGCTCTAAGCGGCATTCCTCGGAGGTAGCTTTCAAACGTTCAACGGTATCTTTGTTTAGAGCGCCGCCGATCTCTTTTTTAAACTGAAAAGCATGCAGCTCGTCTTCTTTTTCCAGCCACTTTTTAACTGTCAGATTGTAGTGAAGCAGAGGCAGCTCTTGTTCCATCTCACGTTTGAGCATGTCTTGAAACAACGTATCAAAGATGCCCCTAATCTCCACCAAATCCTCAGGGAAGTCCCATAATAGGTGCGGCGTAAGCACGGTGTCCCAGACATTCACAGCACTTCGTCCGTGGATCGCCGCAGAGACTTTCCATGTATGGCCAATCTTGTGCCATCGGCGATCCGACAGCACGTATTCTTTCTCTTCCAGTGCCGTTTTTAATTGAAAAAGCATATAAATCAGAGCATCCGGCAGCTGGATATCGGCTGTTTGCGTATGCAGCTGTTTAACCAAATCAGTCGTTAATAGCATGGGCAGCTTGGAAGTGGGCGCTTGAAACATAAGCTCAAAGCTGGATATTTGCTTGACATATTCGACCTCAAAGCGGAACAGGAAGCGGTCGTAAAGGGCAGCTAATTGTTCGTTGTCTTCTGGAAGCTCATTGGAGGCAGCCATCAGGAACAGCAGTGGAGACGTTTGCTTCTGCCGACCATTGAAGAAGATACGTTCATTTAAGACGGATAAGAGTGAATTCAATATCGCGCTGTTCGCTTTGAATATTTCATCAAGGAAAGCGAAGCGAGCGCTGGGCAAGTATCCATCGGTTAGTCGAATATATTCGTCGTTTTTTAATTTTTGCAGCGAGACGGGTCCGAATAATTCATCGGGAGTTGTAAAGCGTGTCAGCAAATAGTCGAAATAAGGCTCATTGCCAAAAAGATCTGCCGCGGCACGTGCCAATTGTGATTTGGCAGAACCGGGAGGTCCGACTAATAACAGATGTTCTCCGCTCATGATAGCCAGCAGCAAGACTCTGATAAGCTCCTCCCGTTCCATGAACCTGTTCTCGAGATGCGCCATAGCTTCTCGTAATTTATTCTGTATAACGATGGGTTCTTTCATGACTGGTGTCCCCCTTGACGTATTCAAAGCTCGTATGCTTCATTGTACCAAACTGCCGCGCAAACATCGAATATGCTACAATATGAGCTGACGAAGTAATCAAAGGAGAGATTTCCATGCGGATTGGTGTTATATCGGATACCCATTTATCGGCACACGTTTCCAAGCTTCCTGATGCGCTTATCCTTGGCTTGCAGGGGGTTGATCTCATCATTCATGCAGGCGACTGGGTGAGCGAGCACATCGTTGATTTGGTGGAAGCGATAGCGCCGTGTGAATCTGTGGCAGGCAACAATGATGGCTCAAGTATAATCGAGCGGTTCGGATTAAGGAAAATCCTCACACTGGGAGATTACCGAATCGGATTAATTCACGGAGATGGATTTCGGAAAACCACGGAGGAAAGAGCTCGTGAAGCATTTCAAGCCGATCGGCCGGATATCGTCATCTTCGGGCATTCCCATATTCCCTATAAGCAAACGGTAGATGGCATTTTGATGTTCAATCCCGGTTCGCCTACGGATAAAAGAAGACAGCCCCAGTACTCCTACGGCATCATCGAATTAGGAGAAACGATTCAAGCTGAGCATTTTTACTATGAAAGTAAGGTTTAAGCAAAGCTGCTGTGCATGCTAGTTCTCCGAATCTATGGCTTCATAGGATACATCCGGCTTGAACTAGCATGGTAGGCACTTCAGATGCTCCCAGCATGACTCCCTAGCCTCGACTTTCTGTTCCCTCCTTGTTTGCTCTTCCTATCCTCAGTTTCAACAAAGCGTCGGAAGCTAGTGTGTACGTCGGCGATAACCGCAATGCGGCTTCGTAAGCTTGTGCTGCTTGCTGGCTGTTACCGAGATTCTCTGAACATAAACCTATGTAATACCACGCATGAAAGCTGCCCGTGCCTCGCAACGTCAAGTGTTGACCCATCGTTTCCCCTAAAACAAGGCAATGTTGAAACACATCTAACGCGCCTGCATACCAGGTTTTCAAATAAAAAATAACCCCTTTGTAGAAATGAAGATCAACATAATCGGGATAGAGCGCAATGGCTTTATCAATTCCAGGCCAAGCCCCGTCAATGCTTCCGGTGTTGAAGAGGATGGCATATTTCAATTTGTACAGAAGCGATGGCGGCATCCTGCCGCTTTGAATGAAACGTACAATGGATAAATTGACATATTCGAACGCTTTGTCATACCTGTGGACACGGTAATATTCACTAGCCATATGATACTGGGTCCAAGGATTGGATGACTGCTCATTCGCTTCTTGCAAAAGCAGGGTCATATTGCGCTCATATTTATTTTTCTGCTGGGTAATAGAATCCATATAGCCGCGGTGCCATAGTTTCAAAGGGACATGCCCCATGATGGCGGACAGATCTTGATTCTCGTAAATTTCATCAACATTCAGTGTCTCATGAATCGGATATTTGAACTTGAGACCCCTATAGTTGCGGAAAAAACGTGGATGAGCAATATGAAATGCTTCGTCTTCATTTGGCACTTCGCCAATATAATTAATCAAATGCAGCGAAAGGATGGAAGCATGTTCCTGACGCAGCTGTGCATGCAAATCATAATCGCCTAATGGTGCTAACTCTTCATCTGCGTCCAAGTAGAGTATCCAATCCCCAGTCGCATGGGCTAATCCGTGGTTCCTCGCATCCGCAAAATGGTTATTCCACTCATAGGCAAGCACTTTAGCACCAAATGACTGGCAAATTTCAACGGTTCGGTCGGTAGAGCCGGTATCCACAATAATCATCTCGTCAATCCAGTCCTTCACACTGTTCAAGCAGGCTGCGATTAATTCCTCTTCATCTTTCACGATCATACAAAGCGAAATTGTTGGTCGGCTCATTGGACGACACCTCCGGTTATCAGATGGATATGAGCTGGAGCGAATCTTATGGCCATACCTATGCGGCTTCGAGCAATAAAATGAAAGAAGGGATTCTGCATGACGTCATGTCCGATCTGTGAAGAAGCGGAAAGCAAGCTGTACTATCGTTACCCGCGCTTTAATCTAATGAAGTGCAGCGGATGTGAAGTGATTTATCGGGAAAGTCTGGAAAGCGTGCAGCACGATCAACTTATCAGGGATATTTATGACGAGAATTGGGTAGCTATGCGGGATCGATATGCGGTCAATACCCTAAGGGAGCATGCTTCTTTCAACACGATGCTATTGGATATGTTTGTCCAGAAAAAAGGAAAGCTGCTGGAGATTGGCTCAGGCACTGGTGAATTCCTGTGGCTAGCGCGTGAGGCCGGGTGGGAAGTTACGGGGGTAGAGCCATCCGCTGTAGCCTGTGAATATGCCAATCATCGGTATGGCTTAGCCCTTCATAATGAAATATGGCATGAATCCATATTTGAGCAGGGGGAATCTTTTGATGCGATTGTGTTCTGGCATGTCCTTGAGCATATCCCGAATCCCAAATCATTCCTGAAGCAGGTGAAGCGTCTTCTTAAACCAGAGGGGCGCGTTCTGTTCAGCTTGCCGAATCTGCATTCCTTAACGAATGCGATACTGGGAACGGCTTCGCCTATTTTAGTAGAAGAAGACCATTTGTGCCATTACGCCAAAGAACATATTGAGCAGCTCATGAGCCTCAATGGATATGACATTATTTCCTTATTTTCCCGAGAAGAGCCTTCAAGGCTTGAGCGTGACTTGCAGTTGAATCCGGCTGTTCAAGGATACCTGACGAACATGAGAGAAACCGAGAAAATTAAAATGATGATTGGCCTGCAGGCCGGCTGGCATGGTCATGAAATCTTCGGAATTGTGGGACACCGCCATGAGTAAATTGACGTTATCCATGATTGTCAAAAATGAAAGTCACCGGTATCTCCGCACTGCGCTGATCAAGCATCGAGACTGGATTGATGAAGCGGTCATCATAGATGACGGAAGCACCGATGACACGGTGGAGATATGTAAAGAGCTGCTAACAGGTATCCCGCTTCAACTTATCCAGAACGCGGAATCCCGTTTCTCGAATGAGGTGATTTTACGCAAGCAGCAGTGGGAGGAAACGATCAGAACGAATCCAGAGTGGATTCTGAACTTGGATGCAGACGAAATCATGGAAGATCAGTTTGCCAAACAAGTTGCTGACTTATTATCACAGTGTGAGCAGGATGTTGTTTATTTTCGGTTGTACGATATGTGGAATGAGACCTGCTATCGAGAGGATGCCTATTGGAGCGCTCATCATACCTACCGGCCGTTCCTTCTGCGCTATAAGCCTAATTTTCCTTATTTGTGGAAAGAGACGGCGCAGCATTGCGGAAGATTCCCGGCCACGATCAATCAGTTCAGCTACGTATGCCATCCTGCAAGAGTAAAGCACTTTGGCTGGGCGAATGCAGAGGATCGAAAGATGAAGTATGAAAGATATATGAGGCTGGATCCGAATGCCCAGTTTGGTTGGAAAGAACAATATGAATCCATCCTGGACGATCAGCCACGTCTTATAAAATGGGAGGAATAGCCCGTTGATCACCATAAGTCTTTGTATGATTGTCAAAAACGAGGAACAGTCGCTGGCCCGCTGTCTTCAATCCGTTAAGGATATTGCAGACGAGATTATTATTGTTGACACAGGATCGACGGATCAGACTAAAGAGACCGCCGCCGCATTCACGGATTTGATCTATGATCAGGTGTGGAACGATCATTTCGGAGATGCCCGGAATTATGCCTTTTCCAAAGCGACACAGGAGTATATCTTATGGCTGGATGCAGATGATGAGCTTGAAGAAGAGGATAGAGCGAAATTCATTGCCCTTAAGCAAACTTTAGATGCAAGCGTAGATAGCGTTATGATGCATTATCACTTGGGTTTAGATGCGGATAACAAGGTTATTACCAGCCTAAAGCGCAATCGGTTAGTTCGGCGGGCCTGCGGATTTCGCTGGGAAGGACCTGTGCATGAAGTCCTTCTTGTAAGCGGGAATATCATTCATACCGATATTGCGATTACCCATAAGAAAGATAAACCTTATACGGATCGCAATTTGCGTATATATCGGCAGCGGGAAGCAGCTGAAGAAGAATTTACACCTCGGGATTTATATTACTTCGCTAATGAACTAAGGGATCATAGCTGTGATGAGGAAGCTGTGGATTATTACGAGCGTTTTCTGCGTACGAAGCGGGGATGGAGTGAGGATTGTTTCGCAGCTTGCTTGAAAATGGGAGATTGTTACGGCAGATTGAATCAGCGAACGTTGCAGATGAGAGCTTTATTTCGAACACTCTTGTACGGAAAACCAAGAGCAGAGATGTGCTGCCGAGTAGGAGCATTATTCTTAGAAGATAATCGCGTGGAATTAGCGGCTCACTGGTTTCACACAGCGACGACTCTGGGGGAGCCGCTTGGCTATTCAGGCGTCGTTGATCATTCCGCATGGACGTGGCTGCCGCATCTCCAGTTATGCTTATGCTATGATCGGCTAGGCAATAAACAAAAGGCAGAGCTCCATAATGAGCTGGCAGCTGTCCACAACCCGACGCATCCCAGCATTTTGCATAACAAAGCTTATTTTGCTCAGCTGCGCCGAGAGGAGAGGTCTGTTTGAGGAAGAAAAAGCGAGTATTGATCAGCAGTCCTATTCGTCAATCGCCTGATATTCTGAAGCCATTTCTAACCTCTCTTACGGAACTGGAACAAGAGACTGTTGAGGTAAGCTACTTCTTTATAGATGATAATGAAGATAAAGCTTCCTCACTATTGTTACAGCAATTTCAAGCTGAGCGAGGGCGAACAGAAATTCAGGTTGAAGCGGCTGAGCTCAAACACTACCAGAAAGATGAGTATACGCACTATTGGCAAGAGGAAACGATTTGGAAAGTAGCCAGAATGAAAGACGCGATGATTGTCTATGCGATTGAAAGGAATTTTGATTATTTATTTCTCCTTGATTCGGATTTGATCCTACATCCACAAACGCTTGAGCAGCTTGTACTTGCGAAGAAGGATATTGTCTCTAATATTTTCTGGACAAAATGGCAGCCGGATACAATTGAGATGCCGCAAGTATGGGTGTGCGATCAGTACACGTTGTACCACAAAGAGAGAAAAGAGACATTAACCGATGAGGAAGCAGCTGCACGGACTTGGCAATTTTTCAAGCAATTGCGAATTCCTGGCGTGCACGAAGTAGGTGGTTTAGGGGCATGTACTTTAATTAGCAGAAAAGCGTTGAAAGATGGGGTGCGATTCGCAGAAATTCCTAACTTATCCTTCTGGGGGGAAGACAGGCATTTCTGTATTCGTGCCCGTGCCATGGGCTTTTCACTGTTTGTAGATACCCATTATCCAGCTTATCATATTTACCGAAAATCGGAATTAACAGGGGTTGAAGCATTCAAGAAAACGAATAAGCCAGTCGCTATAACAGAACGGAAGATTACGATAAGCCTTTGCATGATTGTTAAAAATGAAGAAAATGCCTTACCCATCTGCCTTCATTCGGTAAGAGGCATTGCAGATGAAATCATTATTGTAGATACAGGTTCATCCGATCGGACCAAAGAATTAGCCGCTAAGTACACGGATCAGATTTATGATTTCGCTTGGGTAGAAGATTTTGCGGCTGCAAGAAATTTCGCATTTTCTAAGGCGACAAAGCAATACATTCTATGGTTAGACGCGGATGATGTCCTGACCGAGAAAGATCGCGGCTTATTCTTAGCCTTGATTGGCTCGATGGAGACAAAGGTAGATCGTGTGACCATGGCTTATCATTTGAGTTTTGATGAGAACAATCAAGTCACACATAGTCTGCGCCGCAATCGACTGGTTCGTCGTGCTTGTCAATTCGAATGGATTGGCGCCGTCCATGAATATTTGAATGCAAGCGGCAGCGTCTATCATAGTGAGGTTGCCATTACTCATCAGAAGGACAAAGTTCACACAGACCGTAATTTGCAAATCTATCGCAAACGCAGGGAAAGAGGCGAGCCATTTTCCACACGTGATCATTACTATTTTGCAAATGAGTGCCGAGAGCATGGCTTTTTTGACGAAGCAATCCCTTTATATGAGCTATTTCTAGCAGATCCTGCTGGGTGGCAGGAAGATCAAATTGCTGCTTCTCTGCATTTGGCGGAATGCTATAGCCATAAAGGGCTAAGAGATGAGCAGTTGACAGCGTTATTTCGAACTTTGGAATATGATCTTCCCCGGGCGGATACTTGCTGCCGGATAGGATCGATTTTTCTAGAAGAGTTGGATTACCATCAAGCCATTTACTGGTATGAATCAGCTGCGCAATGTTCTAAACCTGCTGAGATGATGGGGGTTGTGAATCATTCCTTCTGGACTTGGCTGCCTCATGTGCAGCTCTGTCTTTGTTATGATCGCATTGGGGATTTGATCAAAGCAAAGTTTCATAATGATATCGCCTTTTCGTATCATCCTACACATCCTTCCATTCTTCATAATAAACGTTATTTGGAACAAACCGGGGTTGTGTAATTTTAAAAGATAAATGTTCAAATACAGAAAGTTGCGGCATATACATCCAAGAGTTACACCAGAGCTTAAGGAGGAATGAACATGTCACAAGCCAACATCCCCAATATAACGCCAATTATATCCATTACGCTGGGTGGAGCAGTTAATTTATTACTGGCATCCATCGCTTTGGAGGAACTTGCGCTTGCTCATATCGTTAATGCGGAAGCCGAGAAAATTCAATATGTCTTAGGTACACTGACACCATTGACGCCTCCGATTGCACCAACGATTTCAAATATTTTGTTGATTAATGAAAGTGTGAGGAAAACACTGCAGGATGTTATTAAGAAAGAAATGCTTTTGCAATTTAAAATGGACTCCATTATGGAGCATTTTCCCAATACGCTTGCATAAATCAACCCCATTTCTTTTCTCTAAGCCCAGATGGGCTTTTTTTATTCCAATTTGAGGTTTAACAACATGTTTTAGGACAAAGCTCATATATATAATTAAACGGCGTACGATATTTATAATGAGGTATTCCGATTTCAAATACAGGAGTTGAAAGCAATGTCGATGCCTAACATTCCTGATATCAAGCCAGAGATTATTCTAAAGAGAAAAGAAGTTATCAATTTATTGTTGACCTCTATCGCGCTGGAAGAAATTGGACTGTCTCACATCATTAATGCTGAAGCGGAGAAGCTTCAACATGTTCTTAGAGATCATTGCCTAACTATCCATGAAGCCTTGCAAATTAATTCCAGTATAGATCGTATGATGCGAAATGTGATTAGCAATCAAATGCTGCTCAGCTTTAAGTTGTCCGATATTATCCGGTTGGAAGAGAAAGAGGAACACGAGTGTATAATCGAAGATTGTGAAGAATAGAAAAATACCTGTATGGAAAGGAGCACCAAAGGTTGAATAGCAATAATCAGCGTTCATCTGTTGAAGCATCCTCACATTCGTCTGCGGTGACCCATTTATTAGAGTCGATTGCGATAGAAGAAGAAGCACTGGCCAATCTCATTCGAACCGAGGCTAATAAAACGTCCTCTTTCATAGGGGGTGAGCGTAATTTCACTTCAGAGCCGTCTATGCAAGACATTTTGACCTATAATCAAGGTGTCATTCAATTTATGGATACAATGATCATGACCCAGTGGCTCATGCTGAAGAAATTAAATGCCATTACTCATATTCAGAGCCTCCAGACGAAAAATCAGGATGAAACTGAAAATAGATATTCAGATAAAATCTCAGGACTGGAAAATTGGGAGTATGACAATATCGACTATTGAGCAAGCCATGCAATCACAGGCAGCTTCAATTTCGCAGATCACTTTATCCGTTCTGGGACTTATTGAGGGACTATTACTTAGATATTCACAGGCTAGTGACACCGAGAAGATCAGCATTACTCAGGATACATACATAATGATAAGTTCAAGTATAGACGCCCATTATTTTCATCAGCGGAAGTATCAAAGACTCTCGTCAACTGTAACCAACAGGCTGCTGGTTCCATCATGGGGTTACGTTGATGAAATCAGCGAGTTGATCATGAAGTTACGTTTGCTTATCCTCCAGAAGGAAATACGTTCTTCACTAGACTGCATACGTCATCTTGATGAGTTATTTAAAATTTATTTCGTTGATAAGTCATTGCAAAGGATGGAAACATCGACTGAGATTGTAAGCAAAGCTGAGGAAGAAACGGCAATTCAATCCCAAAAACCTAGTAATAGGCCAAAAAGGTTGGCTAATAAACATGCGGCGCCACCGCTATTATTTATAGAAGCTTCTGAAAAATCCATAAGTTCGCCAAAGACCTTACGAGAAGATTAATCTTCCGTAAGGTCTTTTGTTTGCCTTTTAAACACCCAAGAAGAAGCGAATTCCATATTTTTCAAATATATACTTTTTCTTGGGTTGTATTGTTTTCGAGCAGCAGTTATCACCAATTTGACAACCCTGAATACCTTAATAATTATCTACTGGAGGTCGTTACGATGTCACAAGCTAATATACCAAATATTTCACCGAATATTTCGGTTACTCGAGATCAAGCAATTAACTTATTATTGTCATCCATTGCTATGGAAGAACTGGGATTAAGTCACATTCTCAATGCTGAAGGCGAAAAAATTCAATACGTGCTAGGAACGCTCCCAGGTTTATCTGGGCCGCCTGCAACCATTAGTGATCTTCTATTAATTAATGACAGTGTAAAAAGCACCATAAATACGGTAGCCAAAAAGGAATTCTTATTGCAGTCCAAACTTGATAGTATCCTGACTTTGCCCATTTCCGTAGGCCCACCTGGTCCAGTTGGCCCTACTGGTGCGACGGGCGGTCCTGCTGTGGGTCCAACAGGAGCAACGGGTGATCCTGGGGCGACTGGAGCGACGGGTGCAGCTGGGGCAACCGGAGCAACGGGAGCAGTTGGGGCAACCGGAGCAACGGGAGCAGCTGGGGCAACGGGAGCAACGGGTACAGCTGGGGCAACCGGAGCAACGGGCGTAGCTGGGGCAACCGGAGCAACGGGAGCAGCTGGGGCAACCGGAGCAACGGGCGTAGCTGGGGCAACCGGAGCAACGGGCGTAGCTGGGGCAACCGGAGCAACGGGCGTAGCTGGGGCAACCGGAGCGACGGGTGTAGCTGGAGCAACCGGAGCAACGGGTGTAGTAGGGGCAACGGGAGCAACGGGTGTAGCAGGGGCAACCGGAGCAACGGGCGTAGCTGGAGCAACCGGAGCAACGGGCGTAGCTGGGGCAACGGGAGCAACGGGTGTAGCAGGCGCAACGGGAGCAACGGGTACAGCTGGGGCAACGGGAGCAACGGGAGCAACGGGTGTAGCAGGCGCAACGGGAGCAACGGGTACAGCTGGGGCAACGGGAGCAACGGGTGTAGCTGGAGCAACCGGAGCGACGGGCGTAGCTGGGGCAACCGGAGCAACGGGTGTAGCAGGCGCAACGGGAGCAACGGGTACAGCTGGGGCAACTGGAGCAACGGGAGCAACCGGAGCAACCGGAGCAACGGGTGTAGCTGGGGCAACTGGAGCAACGGGCTTGAATGGTTCGGGTCCAATTATTCCTTATGCTTCAGGTCTTCCAGTTACAGTGACCACAATTGCAGGTGGGTTAGTAGGAACTGTCAGTATGGTTGGTTTTGGAAGCTCTGCAACAGGCGTTACGATTTTGGGCGGGGTTATTGATCTTACAGGAGCAAGTGGTACATTACTAAACTTTGCATTTTCGATGCCAAGAGCTGGAACAATTACTTCCCTTACTGCTTATTTCAGCACAACTCTTGGTTTATCTTTAATTGGTTCGACCGTTACTATTACAGCTCAATTGTATAGTTCTACGACACCAAATAACTCGTTCACAGCCGTACCTGGAGCAGTAGTTACTCTCGCACCTGCCTTAACGGGCACTATCACACTTGGGAACATTAGCACCGGTATTGTAACTGGGTTATCGATCCCGGTGACAGCACAAACAAGATTTATACTTGTTTATTCTTCAACGGCAACTGGACTTTCTCTAGTGAATTCAATTGAAGGATACGCAAGTGCTGGTTTAGGTTTGGTATAGAAATTAGTTTTAGTTACACTATGAAAGGGTTGACTTGTGAAAAGTCAACTCTTTTAATATTTTTATTTTGTGAAATTAAGTTGGCGCTAATTGCGTTCAATTGGAGGTTGTAAGTAATGTCTCAACCTGATATACCTAACATTACCCCAATTATTTCTGTTACGAGAGATGATGCGATTAATTTACTTTTGACGTCTATCGCGCTAGAAGAGTTGGGTCTGAGCCATATTTTGAATGCGGAAGGCGAAAAGCTGCAGTATGTGTTGGGTACATTACCAGGCTTAACTTCTCCAACCGCTACAATAAGTGACATTTTATTAGTGAACGAAAGTATAAGAGATATGATTTCAGTCGTTAGTAAAGAAGAATATCTATTGCAAACAAAATTGGAAAGTGTTCTGTCAGCTCCTACATTAATAGGGCCTACTGGCGCAACAGGTCCGACAGGACCCCTTGGCGGACCGTCGGGTCCAACAGGTGTGACTGGAGCAACGGGAGCAACTGGTGATCGAGGAGTAGCAGGGACAACAGGAGCTACGGGAGCAACTGGAGCCACGGGAGCAACAGGAGCCACGGGAGCAACCGGGGTAGCAGGAATAGCAGGAGTAACGGGAGCAACTGGGGCAGTAGGAGTGACAGGAGCAACTGGTGCTGCGGGAGTTACGGGAGCAACAGGTGATCCAGGGGCAACCGGAGCAACAGGGACAGCAGGAGTGACGGGAGCAACTGGGGATTCAGGAGTAGCAGGGACAACAGGAGCTAGGGGAGCAACCGGGGCAGCAGGAGTAACAGGAGTAACAGGAGTGACCGGGGCAGCGGGAGTGACGGGAGCAACCGGGACCGCAGGAGTAACGGGAGCAACTGGGGTAGCAGGGGTGACGGGGGCAACTGGTGATCCAGGAGCAACTGGAGCAACTGGAACAGCGGGAGTTACAGGTGCGACAGGAACAGCAGGAGTGACGGGGGCAACCGGGGCAGCAGGAGTAACGGGAGCGACCGGGGTAGCGGGAGTAACGGGAGCGACAGGTACCGCGGGGGCTACAGGAGCGACAGGTACCTCGGGGGCTACAGGAGCGACAGGTATCGCAGGAGTAACGGGAGCAACTGGGGCAGCGGGAGTAACGGGAGCAACTGGGGCAGCGGGAGTAACGGGAGCAACCGGGGCAGCAGGAGTAACGGGAGCGACAGGTACCGCAGGAGTTACAGGAGCAACTGGGGATCCAGGAGTAACGGGAGCAACCGGGACAGCAGGAGTAACGGGAGCAACCGGGACAGCAGGAGTAACGGGAGCAACAGGGACCGCAGGAGTAACGGGAGCAACAGGGGCTGCAGGAGTGACGGGAGCAACCGGGGTAACGGGAGTAACGGGAGCGACAGGTACCGCGGGGGCTACAGGAGCGACAGGTATCGCAGGAGTAACGGGAGCAACTGGGGCAGCGGGAGTAACGGGAGCAACTGGGGCAGCGGGAGTAACGGGAGCAACCGGGGCAGCAGGAGTAACGGGAGCGACAGGTACCGCAGGAGTTACAGGAGCAACTGGGGATCCAGGAGTAACGGGAGCAACCGGGACAGCAGGAGTAACGGGAGCAACTGGGGCAGCGGGAGTAACGGGAGCAACAGGGACCGCAGGAGTAACGGGAGCAACCGGGGCCGCAGGAGTGACGGGAGCAACCGGGGCAGCAGGAGTAACGGGAGCAACTGGGGCAGCGGGAGCAACTGGGGCAGCGGGAGTAACGGGAGCAACTGGGGATCCAGGAGTGACGGGGGCAACAGGGACAGCAGGAGTAACGGGAGCAACTGGGGCCGCAGGAGTGACGGGAGCAACCGGGGCAGCAGGAGTAACGGGAGCAACTGGGGATCCAGGAGTGACGGGGGCGACCGGGACAGCAGGAGTAACGGGAGCGACAGGAACAGCGGGAGTTACAGGGGCTACAGGTGATCCAGGAGCAACTGGAGCGACAGGAACAGCGGGAGTTACAGGGGCTACAGGTGATCCAGGAGCAACTGGAGCGACAGGTACCGCGGGGGCTACAGGAGCGACAGGTATCGCAGGAGTAACGGGGGCGACAGGTATCGCAGGAGTAACGGGAGCAACTGGGGCAGTGGGAGTAACGGGAGCAACTGGAGCGACAGGAACAGCGGGAGTTACAGGGGCTACAGGTGATCCAGGAGCAACTGGAGCGACAGGTACCGCGGGGGCTACAGGAGCGACAGGTATCGCAGGAGTAACGGGAGCGACAGGTATCGCAGGAGTAACGGGAGCAACTGGGGCAGTGGGAGTAACGGGAGCAACTGGGGCCGCAGGAGTGACGGGAGCAACCGGGGCAGCAGGAGTAACGGGAGCAACCGGGTCAGCAGGAGTAACGGGAGCAACCGGGTCAGCAGGAGTAACGGGAGCAACTGGTGATCCAGGAGTAACGGGAGCAACCGGAACAGCGGGAGTAACGGGAGCGACAGGTACCACAGGAGTAACAGGAGCAACCGGTACAGCGGGAGTAACAGGAGCAACCGGAACCGCAGGAGTAACCGGAGCAACCGGAACAGCAGGAGTAACGGGAGCAACCGGGGCCGCAGGAGTGACGGGGGCAACTGGTGATCCAGGAGTGACAGGGGCAACTGGTGATCCAGGAGTAACAGGAGCAACCGGAACAGCGGGAGTAACAGGATCAACCGGAACAGCGGGAGTAACAGGAGCAACCGGAACAGCAGGAGTAACCGGAGCAACCGGAACAGCAGGAGTAACGGGAGCAACCGGAACCGCAGGAGTGACGGGAGCAACCGGGACCGCAGGAGCGACGGGGGCAACTGGTGATCCAGGAGTAACAGGAGCAACCGGAACAGCGGGAGTAACAGGAGCAACCGGAACAGCGGGAGTAACGGGTGCGACAGGGACCGCAGGAGTGACTGGAGCAACCGGAGCAACAGGAACCGCGGGAGTAACGGGAGCGACAGGTATCGCGGGGGCTACAGGAGCAACCGGAACAGCAGGAGGAACGGGAGCGACAGGAACCGCGGGAGTAACGGGAGCGACAGGAACAGCAGGAGCAACGGGAGCGACAGGAACAGCAGGAGCCACGGGAGCGACAGGAACAGCAGGAGCCACGGGAGCGACGGGGACAGCAGGAGTAACGGGAGCAACCGGAACAGCAGGAGCCACGGGAGCGACGGGGACAGCAGGAGTAACGGGAGCAACCGGAACAGCAGGAGCAACGGGAGCGACAGGAACAGCGGGAGTAACGGGAGCGACAGGAACAGCAGGAGCAACGGGAGCGACAGGTATCGAAGGAGTAACGGGAGCGACAGGAACCGTAGGAGCAACGGGAGCAACGGGAGCAACAGGAGCCACGGGTACAGGGGTGACTGCTAATTCAGCATTCGCTGGGAACACTTCGGGCACATTGTTGGTCGTTTTAGGTGGATTAAATATCCCATTGCCAAATAATCAAGTTTTAGGCGGAGGGATTACGATTAATGGAGCAAATACGACATTTACTCTTGCGAATGCGGGCAATTACTATATTTCTTATAAAATAAATGCAACAGCCGCTGTGCTTGCGCAGTCCAGAGTGTTGTTAAATGGTGTATCCGTTCCGGCTTCCGTAAATACACCTGCACTAAGTGTTACAGGCTTTTTGGGTGATTTTATTATAACGGTTCCGGCATCCTCTACGATCATTCTTCAGTTATTTGGCCTTGTAGCAACTGTTGTACTGGCACCGCCAGGGGCAACTATTAATATTATTCAGCTTAGTTAAATAAGCATATTTAGTCAGAATATCTCTCCTATTGTTTAAATGGCCGGGTGGTACCTCCATTTTAGCAAGGAGAGATTTCTTTTTTCACTGTATAAACTCCAGTCAAAGTAGTATTTCCTCCTTCCCAAACCCGATAACACTGGAATTATTCCAGTGGAACTTGGGTTTGCGGCTTCGAGGTGGGTATTTTTTGCATTTCACTGTATAAACTCCAGTCAAAGTAGCCTACCCACCTCTCAAACTCGATAACACTGGAGTTATTCCAGTGGAATTTGGCAACAGGGTTGGGCAACAGCCACAGTTGAATAGGCAGTCGCAGTCGCAGTTGCAACTGCGATAGCACTTAGGGGTAGGCGGTACCAGTTGAAACTTCTGAGACAGAAGGGGCTGCCTCGCAGTCATTTTCGACTTTTGAGACAACACAACCTCATCTTGCATAAAAGAACAACAAGATATTCAAACTAAGCGTTGGATTTAGGAATCTAAAGGATTCTCATTGTTTTCTAATCAAAATAACATATAGTTAGGAGAAGCATGGTTCAAAGGAGATGACGATGAAACGGATATTGCTCATAGAGGATGAAAGAAATTTAGTTCGCTTCATTCAATTGGAGCTGGAGCATGAATCTTTTGAGGTTGAGGCTGCATATGACGGGAAATCGGGGCTGGAATTAGCGCTGCAAGGTTCTTGGGATTTGATATTGCTAGATATTATGCTGCCAGAAATGGATGGCATTGAGGTGTGCCGCCGTATTCGCGCTTCCCACAAAACGCCGATACTTATGCTTACAGCCAGAGACAGCGTTGTGGATCGGGTATCTGGGTTAGATAGCGGAGCCGATGATTATATGCCCAAGCCTTTTGCTATAGAAGAATTATTAGCTCGGATAAGGGCGATTTTCAGACGTTTGGAGCTAGAGGGCCATACAACTCATACTCGGCTATCTTTTCAAGATATCCAAGTAGATGTAGATGCTAGGATCGTTTACAAGGATAAGCAAATTGTTGAGCTGACGAAGCGTGAATTTGATTTGTTGGTTATGTTTATGAGAAACCATAATCTCGTTTTGACCCGTGATATGCTTTTGGATCATGTTTGGGGATATGATTCTTTAGTGGAGACGAATGTCGTCGATGTATATGTGAGATATTTGCGGAACAAGCTTGACCAGGTCGGGGAGAATAGCTGTATTCAAACGGTGCGCGGAATTGGATATGTGATGAGATGAGGGAAAAATTAACTTTTTTTGTACGACGCCTCCCCATTAAATGGAAGCTTATGCTAGGTGCCGCTGCGCTTATTTTTCTGCTATTTTCAACTTATAATTATGCGCAATATTTAGTGCTTAAGCATTGGATGATGAATCAAGAGAAAGATAAGATTCAAGTGAATATGGCACAGCTGCAGGATTACTTTCAGGAGAAATCGAATCGAACGGATGCTTTTCCGGTCGCCGATAGTCGATTGTACATAGAGAAATTAATGGGGAAAAATCAATTAGTTCGTATTCTTGGCAAGGAAGGCGAGATTCTCCTAACGGTTACGAACCATTTTGATGAAAGCTGGATCCCGCCGAAATCGGTTTCAGTGTCCGAACTTTTCGATATTACGCACCTGGAAGATCATATTCTCGTTTATCGGAGCCCGATCGTTACAGCTCAAATGGTTGGCACGATTGAAGTTGCCAGTAATTTGGAGACTTTTGATCATTTCAGTCAAACTTTACTATGGGTCATGTTGATTGGCGGAGTTTTGGCGGTTTTCATTAGTGGAATCAGTGGCTTAGCGCTGGCCAAGCAGTTCATGCGTCCCATTCGGCGACTAGCCTCAACGATCCGGAGTGTGAAGGAAAAAGGTCTCACAGCACGGGTCAGCAAGATCGAAAACGGAGATGAATTAGCCAACTTGGCACAGCTTTTTAATGAGTTGATGAATCAACTGGAAACTTCCTTTCTCCAGCAAAAACAGTTTGTTGAAGATGCTTCGCATGAGCTCCGGACACCGATTACTATCTTGGAGGGCCATTTGTCCCTCTTGCATCGATGGGGCAAATCAGAACCGGATGTTCTGGATGAATCTCTGCAAGCCTCTTTGCAGGAAGTTAGGCGGTTGAAAGGGATTGTTCAAGAACTAATCACGCTTACCAGAGTTGAATCCAATTCGTTGAGCGAAAATGTAGAACCGATTGAGATTGAACCTATTATTCACGAGACGGCAAAAAGATGTGAGGTACTTCATCCTGATTTTGAATTCATCGAAAGCACGCAGTCTTTGAAAGATGTGAGGCTGTCGATTAGCCCGCTGCATTTGGAACAAATTATGCTGATCATTCTCGATAATGCCGTAAAATACTCAGCGAATAATAAACGTATTGAAATTGAGGCCGTACGTTTGAGAAACGATGTGCAAGTTTCCGTAAAGGATCACGGAATAGGCATTCCTGTGGCTGACTTACCCTACGTATTTGATCGCTTCTATCGGGTTAACAAAGCACGGAATCGTGAAATAGCAGGCACAGGGTTAGGGTTAGCTATTGCCAAACAGTTCGTGCATAATTATCGAGGTGTTATGACGATCGCCAGCGAAGAAAATATAGGAACGAAGGTAACGATAAGTTTCCCCATCCATCCAAACATAGAGTGATGAATTTCTCATTTTCTTCTCATCTTCTTCGTTTAAAGTTATTGTAAATGCCGATTTTCAAAGCATTTCAGTAAATACAAAGGATGATGAGGATGAGTTTCACAGAGGTAGATTATCATTGGTTTCAGATGATTAACGAATTAGGGCATACGCTGGCTGTTTTAAATCCAATTATGCGGTTGTTCGCATCATATGCTGAGTATGTGTTTTATGTTGGTGTTGTTATTTATTGGTTTACCAGGCATGAAGTTAAGCGTCGTATGGTTGGTGAATCCATCGTTGCAGCTTGTTTAGCGCTTCTGAGCAGTGGGATTATCGGTCATTTCTTCTATCGAGATCGCCCGTTTGTCACACATACGGTCCTTCAATTGATTGCACACCCGGCTAACGCTTCATTTCCAAGTGATCATGCGATTGGGGCTTTTGTCATCGCCACGTCGATTTGGATATATCGCAAAAAAGATGGCTGGTTATGGCTGATTCTAGCCGGGTGTATAGCTTTCTCCAGAGTATGGACAGGGGTCCATTATCCTTCGGATGTACTCGGAGGAGCGTTTATTGGCGTAGTTGCAGCGGCTGCAGTTCATCTCGTATTCAAACATTCGTCTGTAGCAGAGAAAGGTCTGAAACAGCTGATTGATATGTACACGAGGGTTGAGGCCAAGATTTGGCCAAGTCACGAGGATCGCTCACATATAATCAGAAAGTGATTGAGACAATCAAATACCGACGTTTGAAATCCGTTTAGTTGCTGAACGGATTTTTCTTTTTTCCCAACAAGGAGTTAAGAAAGATTTAAGAAATGGTTCACCAGCATTTCATTTTTGTTGTCTAAGATGTAGTTGTAAGCCCATATTTCATAAAAGGAGAGACTTTAAGATCATCTTAAAGCTCCCAAAATGAGGAGGATAACATGAAAAAGAAGTGGTTAATGGTAGGTGGCGCTGTTGGCATTAGCAGTATTGTAATGGTCACAACCGGGTTCAGTGCATTAGCGAGCACATCAGGGTATGACGCATATAAATCTGCGCTGAAAAATACTAAAACAGTTCAAAATGTTGCTGTGCAAGCAGCAGCTGCATTACAAGATAACGGGAATGTGCTTGCCAGTGCAAATGGGAGCTTCAAAGTAAGCTTGGATTCCAAAACAGCAAGCGGGAACGCGGATGTACTGACGAATGGCACTCAGCAGTCCCTCAGCTTCTACAAGCAAGAGAATCAAACCGTACTTAAATCAAACGCCAGCGATGTTTATTTTGTTAACCAAGAGACCCAGAAGAAGCACAAAAACGAAAAGACTCAAACGGGTACAGAAATTCCGCAGCAAGTTGAAACGGTGATTGATGCATTAGTCGGGAATTTGAAGGACTATGTAGCAGTGGATACCAAAGCGGATGGGTCCAAAGAAATCGCCATTGAGCTGGATAATGCTCAGATCCCTACGGTCGTTAACGCCTTAGCGCCAATCGCCATTAAGGAAGCTACCAAGGAAGAGAATGACGGCGAGAAGAAGGATGACACCGCTAGTACAGGCAAGTTCCCGTTCAACGAGGATTTCCTCAAACATGCAGCGCCGCAGTTGACGCAAGACATTAAAATCGAAAAAGTAGCTGTGAAAGCAACGATTAATGCTAATAATTATATTTCTCATCAAGAAGCGGATGTAACGGTTTCCGGGAAAGATGCCAGCGGTGCAGCGCACCAAGTGACTCTTCACCTTCAGGCGGATCTTTCCGGTTATAACAGCACAACCCCTGACAACGTTGATCTTACAGGTAAAACGGTGCAAACCTTGAAGCATGATCACCAAGGGAAACACGACGACAACGAATAAATAGTTGCATTCTAGAATTAAATGGTTAACAGCAGATAGGCTTCCCTGTCCGAGCCTATCTGCTTCATTTTTGATGAATAGGGGAGTTGCCATGAACACCATATTAGAAACAGCTCATTTGAGCAAAATATACAACAATAAACGCGGAATTCGTGAAATCAGCCTGCAATTGCATGCTGGCGATGTATATGGTCTTCTGGGACCAAACGGTGCAGGGAAAACGACGTTTCTTAAGTTAATAACGGGCTTAATTCGGCCGGATCAAGGCAGTGTTACCTTGTTTGGGAACAACTTAGCCGATCATTTCGAACTTGGCATGGAGCATGTTGGCAGCATGATTGAATCTGCCGATTTTCATGATTTTCTTAGTGCTCGGCAGTATTTAGAGCTAGTAGCCCGCTTCTATCCGTCTGTTACCCCAAAGCATATGGAAGAGGTGTTAGAGCTTGTAGGCTTGCATAAGGTTCGTAAAGAGAAGATCAAGGGCTTTTCAACAGGAATGAAACAAAAATTAGCACTTGCCGCGGCAATCTTGCCTGAACCAAAGCTTGTTATCCTTGATGAGCCGACGAATGGGTTGGATATTGAAGGAACGGTCATGTTTCGAAAGTTGATTACACAGCTGTCGGAAGAGAAGGGGACATCATTTATTATTTCGAGCCATATGATCCACGAATTGGAACAGTTATGCAATCGAGTCGGGATTGTTGTGGAGGGGCATTTGAAAAAGGAAGGATACGTTTCTGAATTGCTGCAAAACAATCAGTCATTAGAGCAGTTCTATATCGATGAACTTCAGCTTTCTAAGGAGGACGAAGATTGTGCATAGATGGCGAGCTGGTTACTTAAATGAACTTTATCTCTTGTTCTATCGGAAGAAAGTCGTCATGTTCGCCGTTTTTTCAGCGATCTTGCCGATCTTGCTTGCTATCTCTCTGAAGGCATTACAGCCTCTTTTGGGATTAATTGCTGTCAGCCAATCTTTCCCGATCGAAATGCTGACGATTTACACAAGTATTTGGATTCCATTATTTATGTTGACAATTACGGGGGATTTGTTCCCTAATGAAGTTAGTGCCAGAACGTTGAAGCTGGCGTTACTTCGTCCGAATTCAAGGTTTCAAGTATTTGGTACGAAAATTGCTGCTTTAAGCACAGGAATTGCCGGTATCCTGATGATACTTGGTCTTGTGACTTTCATTTGCAACCTTTTCACGGGAACAACGGCGGGCTTTACGGATTCGTTTGGAATGGTGAAAGCCTATATGGCTGCTTTCGTCTCCATGGTAGCCTTGTCGGCATTGTTTGTTTTTGTTTCACAGTTTTTCAAAAGTGCCAGCAGCTTTATGGTCTTTTCGCTAGTCTTATACGCTGCCGCCAAAGTTGCGCCATTCTTGTTAAGTTCTGTTGCCGCTTTCTCACCCGCATCCTATACAGATTGGCATATGTTATGGTTAAGTCAGACGGTTCCCATGGCTAAATTATTGACGACATCACTTTTCTTAATTTCAAGTTGTATGTTGTTTTGGGCACTAGGTTACTATAAATTTGATAGAAAAGAAGTATAAAAACGGGGTCTGCACATGTCTATTCGGCTAAAATTATTGTATTCATATGCGGCTATGCTGCTTATTCCACTCATTATGATGATCATCACGGCTATGCTGCTTGTTGTTGTTTTTCGAGGGGATTTCCAAAGCATTCGAGAGCAATTGCGTTCAGGTGTCGGCTTGTTCGAAAATCAGAATGTGGAGCATACATTCAAAGAATTGAAGCGAACTTCGGAGAAAAATCCGTCCATCTTAGTAGACTTGACCTATATAGCAGACATAGATCAAGAACTTCAACTCAATAACTCGAAGCTGGTTGTTCGCAAGGATAATGCGCTGGTGTATGTTTCACCTGCTTTGAAAGATTCTGACGTACTCCAGCAGCTGCCTCCATTCAAGCATCCCGGACATCCGGAACGTGAAGATGCCAAACGATATGGCAAAGAATTACTTGAGATCAATTCGTTTGATTTTAATTATCCCGAGCAGCATACAGGGAGCATCTTCGTTATCACGACGATAAATCCATTAGTTAATTTTACACAGAAATTTTTCCCTATCCTTTTTATTATTTTGCTTATCATTCTGGTTGTAACGCATACCTTGCTAACTTATTTTGTTTCCAAAAGCATTATCAATCCACTTCGGAAGCTCAAGAATGCGATGAAGCGGATTCAATCAGGTGATCTTGACTTTCAAGTTCAGATTACAAGCAAGGATGAAATTGGGCAGCTGAGCATCGCCTTCGAGCAAATGCGCAAACAACTGCTAGAATCCATTCAAACGCAAGTACAATATGAGGAAAACCGAAAAGAACTGATTTCAAATATTTCCCATGACATTCGGACTCCGCTTACAGCCATTAGAGGGTATGTAGACGGATTAGGTGACGGAATTGCCGATACCGCGGATAAAAAGCAAAAATATATTGATATCATTTCATCTAAAGCGGAAGAAATGGATCATTTAATTGATGAATTATTTCTATATTCCAAATTAGATTTAAAACGAGTACCTTTTAATTTTGAAGTCGTAGATTTCGCATCTTTTTTAGCTGATTGGTCAGATGAGCTTGATTTTGAACTTGGCAAAAAAGGCGTTCACTATAAATCGGATATCGTTCTACCACAGCAGGTTCAAGTCTCGATTGATCGAGACAAAATGAGGCGCGTATTTTCTAACATCCTGGATAATTGCTTGAAATATATGAACAAATCAGAGAAAACTATTTCTTTGCATGCCAGATTGGCAGGGGCGCGTGTTGTCATTGAAATTACGGATAACGGTGCAGGAGTGGATGCTGAAGCTTTGCCCCATATTTTTGATCGTTTTTACCGGGCAGACCCATCTAGAAACTCTCATCATGGTGGAAGTGGGCTGGGGTTGGCAATCTCGAAGCAAATGATAGAAGGGCATGGTGGAACTATCGGAGCAACTAGTAGGAAGGGAGAAGGAACTTGTATGACGATAAACTTGCCGCAAAGAAGGCACAAAGATGGTGGGTATGAATGAAACATATACTTATTGTAGAAGATGAGCAGCTCATTGCTGAGCTTGAGCGAGATTACTTGGAAGTAAACGGTTTTAAAGTGGATATTGCGACAGATGGAGAGCAAGGACTGAAGCTGGGTCTTCGTGGCGATTATGATTTAATTATTCTTGATGTCATGCTGCCTTTGCTGAATGGCTTTGAAGTCTGCAAGCAAATACGTGAGAAGCATCAAATTCCGATATTGATGGTTACGGCCAAAAAAGAGGATATTGATGTCATCCGTGGACTTGGACTTGGAGCGGATGACTATATTACGAAGCCGTTCAAGCCTGGGGAGCTTGTTGCAAGGGTCAAAGCCCATTTAACGCGTTATGAGCGTTTGATTGGCACCAAAGAACATAAGGATGAAATTCGAATTCAGGGACTTCTTATTGACAACAGTTCCCGCCGCGTCTTTGTCCACCAGCAAGAAATGAACTTAACTACGAAGGAATTTGATTTGCTCTATTTTCTCGCCAATAATCCGAATCGCGTGTTTAGCAAGGATCACCTGTTTGAACGAATTTGGGGATATGATGCGACAGGTGATTCACAAACGGTTACGGTTCATATCCGTAAGTTAAGAGAAAAGATCGAAATTGATCCGTCCAACTCGCAATACATCGAAACGGTATGGGGAGCTGGGTATCGTTTTCGGATTTAGTACAAAGCATGGAATGGAGGTTATCTTAAGTATGAATATGAATCCTCGTATATTAATTCTTACCGAAAGCTATGGTAATGGACATGTTCAAGCCTCTAAAGCACTACAGCAGCAATTTCTAAAACAAGGTGTAGACAATGTTAAAATTGTCAATCTTATGAAGGAAGGGCATCCTTTCATTCATTTGCTCACAGCCTCGCTGATTAACAAAAGTACCACAAGTTCAAGGTTGGGTCTTGACTATTATGGGTGGAGCTACTATTTAACTCGCGATACGAAACGAACCGCTTTATTTCAGAGATCCATGACCTATTTGGGACAAAAGAAGCTGAAGGAGCTTATTCATCAAGAGCGTCCAGATGTCGTTGTCAATACGTTTCCGTTCGGTGCCTCACCAGAAGTATGCAGTTCATTGGGAATTACGAATTTCACGGTGCTTACAGACTATGCTCTACATGCCAGTTGGCTGCATCCGAAGGTGGATAAGTACTATGTAGCGACAGAAGAATTAAAGCGGCAAATCATTTTCAAAGGTTTCAGCAAAGAGCGCGTTGAGGTGACTGGCATCCCGCTGCGTCAAGAGTTCTCTAAGGGCCCGGATGCTCAACAAATACAACATAAGAAAATGATCTTAATAATGGCCTCAGATCAAGGCGTTATTAGTTATTTGGAGGAATTGCTGCACGGATTAGTGGGAGTAAGTCAATGTCAAATCGTTGTTGTCTGCGGCCGAAATAATGAGAAGATCAAGCTGAGGCTTGAAGAACATTTTGCTGCTTATACAGATGTGACCATTTTAGGTTTTGTTGATAATATGCATGAATGGATGTCCAGGGCTACGTGCATTGTAACGAAGGCTGGAGGTTTAACTCTAACTGAAGCCATTGCCTTGCAGCTTCCTATTTTCATATATAAACCATACGCGGGGCAAGAAAAGGAAAATGCTTTGTATCTTTCCAGCCGCGGTGTTGCTTCAGTTTCATCGAATATGGGAGAATTAACAAAAAAAATTAACGAATTTATGACTCATCCACGTTTGTATGATGAAGTAAGGGAACGCATGATAGGATTGCAGCACCATCAAGCAGCTTCTCATATCGTGAATGATATTTTGCAAAGAATTCATCAGCAAGTTCCGATATCTATTTAATAATGAGAGGCGTGAGATGAATGATGGCGAAAAGTGAAGAATTCGATGAATTCTTGGAATCAATTAGTCACTTAGAAGAAAAAATAGTCAAGTTAATCCTGCAATCTGATTTGACATTGGTGGAAAAGCAATTCATTTTGGACCATATTCTTATTATTCCCGGAAAAAGAGGCGAACATGAAGAGAGCAAAGCAATTTAATATGTATAAAAAAAGACCTCCTTCAGAATGGTTATCTGAAAGGAGGTCTTTTGCTGAGCTTCAACTTAGTTAATCACACGTCTAGCTGTTTTGTAATGGTCGCTCCACCAGCCTGAAGTGATATCAGAAATGGTTACACCTGGACTGCCATACGTATGCATGATCTTGCCGTTGCCTATATAAATACCTACATGATGAATAGGTGAATAGAAGAAGACAAGGTCCCCAGGTTGAAGCTGATTTTTGGCTACAAAGGTGCCAGTTTGCGATTGCTCTTTGGATGAACGCGGCAGCGTAATGCCGTTCTTCTCATAAATAAATTGAGTAAAAGATGAGCAATCAAAGGACGTAGTCCGATCTTTCGTGGCCCCAAATTGATAGCGTACACCTAGATATTGTTTACCAGTCGAAATGATGGATTTTGCCTTGCTAGAAGCCGTTGTTGAAACTGATGTTGAATCACTGCTTGCAGCATGTGCGGATTGCGGTATCGCGATTAGGTTAATTGAAGTAATTAAGGATACACTAAGTGTAATTCCTAATAGCGATTTTTTCAGGCGACTCTTCGTCATGATATTCATGATTGGATATCCTCCTTAAGGATCGTGTTTTAGGCTTCCACCTGAGATAACCTTAACATGCCTAGAGCCGCCTAATGATTACCAATCATGGCTGAAAGCTAGTCCTATTCTGAGTTAAGGCCGGATTATTAGAAAACGATGAGAATTTTATCGGGTTTAAAACCTTGACTTTCTGGAATATGCAAATTCTTTTCGTTTCTAATCCTCCTCTCATGCTCTTCTTCCATTCCTATGGTACGATCAATACAAGGCAGGTGAGTATCAATGAATCAACATTCGATGATCATGTTAATTACGCATTACGGATATGCATCTATCGTTGTCTTGCTTTTTGTAGGCATCGTCGGCCTACCGCTCCCCATTGAGATTATTCTATTAGGTGCTGGATATATCGCAGTAAAAGCAAATCTTCAGATGGAAGGGATCATTGGATTTGCTTGGCTTGGTGCTTGCGCCGGGATGACACTTAATTACGTGCTTGGTCAACGAATAGGCCTCCAAAGAATCAGCAAAGTGACCAAGTGGATCAAGCTGTCAGAGAAGCGATTGGACACTTGGGCGGAATATGTTCAAAAGCATGGAGCCATTCTTCTCTTAGTTGGCTTCTATGTAGCAGGACTGCGTCATGCAGCCCCGTTCATTGCAGGTGCTACCAAGATGCGTTTCGCTAAATTCATAGCGGTCTCTTACTTTGGCGCCTTGGCTTGGATTTTGGTTATTGTTCTTCTGGGTCAGAAGCTGGGTAAAGCTTGGCATCACCTATCAATCCATTTCCATCATCCATTAGGCTTGATTATTGTTGCGGGCGTGCTCGTCCTTGGTTGGATAGGAGCTAAGCGATTAGTTCGGCAAAGACGCGTTGCTTCATAGATAGAATAAAACCTCGAAGCCCAATTAATCAGTGGGGTTTCGAGGTTTTTTTGTCTGATCTACCTAGAGGACTTGGAAGCATAAATCGTTTCTAATTTGCTAGCCGTGGCTCGCCAGCTGAATCTTCTCGTCACATCGATCCTGGCTTGTTTGGCCAATCTTTTGGCTTTGGACGAATCGGTGGCGATCTGAATGATTTCTTTGGCAAAAGCCGCAGGGCTTCGGTAATTGGTTACTAAGAGTCCATTAGACGCATGACGAATAATTTCCGGGATGCCTCCGTTTCGAGAAGCGACTGTAGGGAGCCCTGAAGCCATAGCCTCCACATTGACTAAGCCAAACGCTTCATGACCCTGAGACGGGCACACAAAGCAATCCCCGGACCGGTAGAATTGCGGCATTTGACGGCGTGAAATGTTCCCCTTGAAGGTCACTGGAATTCGGAGTGAGGCGGCGAGTTGTTGCAGCTGTTTCTTGTAGCTGGGCTTACCCGTCCCGCCGGCAATATGAAGTCTTGCGGAAGGAACGGTTCTTCTTATAATTTGAGTGGCTCTCATGAGCACCGGTATTCCTTTGCGAGGAATGAGCCTGCCTGCAAAAAGAATGATGAAGGGGTGGTGCTTGCTTCTGGTCCTAGCCAGACCAGGCCGGAATTGATTGAGTTCAACGCCAAGATGAACGTATCGAACCTTGTGACGAATGTTTGGGAACGTTCGTTTCAAATGATTTTGCAAAGAAAGGCTGTTTCCGACAATGAAATTTGCGCTGCTAAGATCACTTGCAGCTTGTTTCCTGGAAGTCATAGGCGCAGAGATGAAGGTAGTTGAATGCAAAAAAACGGAAATGGCCGTATGAGGGAAGGCTCTTCTCACGGCTGGCACGAATCTTGGACGATTATCGATTTGAATGATATCGTAATGATGGCCTTTGACCATTTTCAGCACATTAGATAAATAGGTTTGTTTATTGCCGCCGGGTACACGATGAATGGTGATATGTCCTAGCGTGCTCTTCTTAGGAAAGTTTGCCCGCAGCTTGCTGACGATGGTTACTTTATGTCTGGAGGAAATCTTTCGAGCTATTTGATAAATACAATGTTCCACGGAGCCTCCATAAGGAGGAGGTACGGGAATTTGCTCAGGTGCTATAATGAGAATATGCATATTTTCAGTGCTCACCTCTTGGTTTCAAATGGTGTTTCCAGTTATCATATTCAAAGAAAACGATAGGACTTGGAGTAAAGTCTAGTCAGGAAATTATTATTTTCAGCTGCTTCCATATTGCAGCCAGTTATAAAGTGGGATAAACTGAGTCAACAGATTCCGATTTATCTAGAAAGATTGAATACAACGATTGATTAAGGAGCGATTTTCTTTTGAAGACTTTAATTATTGCGGAAAAACCTGATATGGGGCGAAATATAGCCGCCGCAATAGAACCCAAAGCCAAGAATCTCAGGTCCTATTTGGAAGGTGAGCAGTATATCATCACCTGGGCAATCGGACATTTAATTGAGCTGGCTGAGCCGGATAAATATGATGATAAATATAAAAAGTGGAATATCAACCATTTGCCGATCATTCCGGAGGAATTCAAGCTGATTCCCAATCCGCGAACGTATGATCAGCTGAAAGTTATCGCTGAGCTGGCCAAGCAATGTGATCAGCTTGTCAATGCCTGCGATGCCGGGCGGGAAGGGCAGCATATCTTTTCGCTCATCCAGCGGCATCTCAAGCTTACCCAGCCGGTCAAAAGACTGTGGATATCGGATCTAACATCAGAGACGATCCGTAATGGCTTTGCCACGTTGAAGGACGGCGCAGAGTACGAGAATTTGACACGAGCTGCCCGCTCGCGAAGTGAAGCGGACTGGCTGATCGGTATGAATGGATCGCGCGCCTTCACGACGAAGCATAATGTGCTGCTGTCTGTCGGCCGTGTTCAGACACCTGTTCTTGCGCTTATCTATGATCGGCAGAAGCAGATCGAGGCGTTCTCATCGCTGAAATTCTATGAGCTGGAAGGGCATTTCACCCAGGGAGACACACTCTACAAAGGGATGTGGCAAGGGGAGAGATTGACGGATCAGCCTAAGGTTGAGGCGCTTGCAGCCAAGGTCAAAGGTAAACCAGCGCGTATTCAGTCCTACGAAGTCAAAGATACGAAGGAATATCCTTTCAAATTGTATGATTTGACACTGCTGCAGCGTGAAGCGAATGGGAAATACGCCTTCTCCGCGAAAAAGACGCTCGACACCGCTCAAGCCCTTTATGAGAAGCATAAGGTTATTTCCTATCCGAGAACGAATTCCAACTACGTGACGGAGCAAAATATTCCGGAGATGCACAAGTCGCTGTCTGCGCTGCAAGGGACGGTTTACCACGAGCTTGTGCAAGGCGCCAACCGCAACCTGGTGCATAAGAACAATAAATTCATTTGTAATCCAACCAAGGTAGAGGATCACCATGCTATCCTTCCAACGAATCGCAAAGCATCCGGTTTAAGTCCTGATGAGCAGAAGTTGTACGATTTGATCGTACGGCGGTTCTTATCGCAATTTTATCCTCCCGCTGAGTATAAGGTTCATACGGTGATGACGGAAGTTGAGCAAGAGATGTTTAAGACTACAGTTAAGGAATTGCTCGATCTAGGCTGGAAGGTCATCTACGCTGATCAGAAAAAAGACAAGCCGAAAGCTGTGAAAGGCAAAGACAAGGAAGAGGAAGAAGACGAAGAAGTGGAAGTAAGCGAGCCCTTCTCGTTGGATTCGCAAGGGAATGTCATTTGCCACGATGCGATTGTGAAGGAGAAAGATACGCAGCCGCCCAAGCATTTCAATGAAGGCACATTGCTCAAAGCGATGGAGAGCGCAGGCAAGCAGATTGAGGATGAAGAGCTTCGCGATGCGATGAAGGATTCTGGGCTTGGTACGCCGGCAACACGCGCGGCAACCATCGAGAGACTGAAGAAAGTCGGCTACATTGATATGCAAGGCAAGAAGATTCTCCTTACCCAGAAGGGGCGGACAGCCGTAGAGCTGATTCGCGGCGCGGGTATTGAGCTTCTGACTTCTCCGGAAATGACGGGGCAATGGGAGCGCAGATTGAATGAAATCTCCCGCGGTACCGCGTCGGACGAGCAGTTCATGCTGAATGTCAAAAAGTTTGCAACTTTGATTGTCGATAAAGTTCGCGGGCAAGCAAGAGCCTTGAAGACTGCTTTCGAAGGCGAGACGCCTTCTGCCACTCCAGCGAAACGTGGAGCTGCGAGGTCGAATTCGACTTCGCCGGAGGGGACTGCCAAGAAAGCGGCAGCAAGGAAAAAGGAGCCCTCTGTCAAACCAGCGGATGGCGCGAGTTCCTTCCTTGCAACTTGCCCGAGACCAGGATGTGGCGGCTCTCTTTTCATGGGGCGCAAAGGGTATGGCTGCTCGCA
The DNA here is from genome assembly GCF_002027705.1 of Paenibacillus ferrarius. Taxonomy (GTDB): domain Bacteria; phylum Bacillota; class Bacilli; order Paenibacillales; family NBRC-103111; genus Paenibacillus_E; species Paenibacillus_E ferrarius. Next base: position 38,939 of record NZ_MBTG01000012.1, read on the forward strand.
CTACAAAGAAGGCTGTAAATTCGTCATCTGGAAGGAAAGCTTTGGCCGGAATCTAACGGATGCACAAGTGCAGGCACTCGTGAATAAAGGGAAGACGACGAAGCTCAAGCTCGTGCTACCGGATGGAACCGCGGCGGACGGTCGAATTATATTGAAGAACATCGATACCGGCGAGCTTGGAACCGAGACGGAATGAGCGGAGGCGAACGAATGAATGAGTTAACTAGCTTATCGAACGATTGGGCTGCTATCGCAGGCGCTGAATTCGAGAAGCCATATTTCCAAGATTTGAAGCAATTTCTGATAGAGGAATACCAGACCTTAACGGTTTACCCTGAACTACCAGACATTTATAGTGCCTTGCACCTTACTTCCTACGCCTCGACCAAAGTCGTTATTTTGGGGCAAGATCCCTATCACGGAAGAGGCCAAGCCCATGGCCTCAGTTTTTCCGTTAAACCAGGAATAACAATCCCACCCTCTTTACAGAATATGTATAAAGAATTGCAGTCCGATCTTGGCTGTGAGATCCCGGATAACGGCTATCTGAAGAAATGGGCGGACCAAGGTGTCTTATTGCTGAACACGGTATTGACGGTGCGGGCGGAAATGGCGAATTCTCACAAAGGAAAAGGCTGGGAGACATTTACAGACACTGTCATTCGTGCCTTGAGCGAGCGGGAGCAGCCCGTTATTTTTATTCTTTGGGGGAGTCATGCGCAGGCCAAGGAACGCCTCATCGACACGACTAAGCATGCTATTATCAAATCCGTTCACCCTAGTCCGCTGTCATCGTATCGCGGATTTTTTGGCAGCAAACCTTATTCAAAGGCGAATGCCTATTTAAGAAAATGGAAAGTTGCCGAAATTGATTGGCAAATTCCAAATTTATCACCAAGGAGCGGGAACCATGAGTGACAAACAAGAGTTTATATATGTCATCCGATTACAACCTGCTTATGTAGATCGCAGCACATGGACAGACAGAGAAAATACGATTGTCGAAGAACACTTTCAGTACCTCTTGCAATTGAAAGAGGCGGGAGAGCTTATTTTGGCTGGACGTACAGAAACATATGACGAAAAAACATTTGGCATCGTGATCCTCAGGGTGGATAATGAATTAGAAGCTAGACTGATTATGGAACAAGACCCTGCTGTCTCCAGTCAGCTGATGATAAGCGAGTTGTATCCATATCGGATTGCCGTGATGTGAAATACATATAAAGGAGAGATTCAAATGAAATTTCAAGACTTTACGTATGAGAGACCTGATTTTAAGGCGTTTGAAACCAAGTTTAAGGAGCTATTGGCACATTTCCGGCAATCTTCCTCCTTCCTAGAGCAAGATCAAGCCATGGAAGCTATCGTTCAGCTTCGCAGCGAGCTTGAATCCATGGAGTCAATAGCAAGAATTCGTCACAGTGTAGATACAACGGATGAATTCTACAAAGCGGAACAAGAGTTTCTGGATGAAATCGAGCCGCTGTACCAGGGGTTGATTACGGAATTCTATCAAGCACTGATTCATTCCACCTATCGCAGCGAACTTGAGAATAAATGGGGCAAGCAGTTGTTTACAATAGCCTCTTTGGCATTGAAAACGTTCTCACCTGAAATTGTCGATGATCTTGTACAAGAGAACAAATTGGCTAGTGAATATTCCAAATTGCTAGCTTCGGCCAAGCTTGTTTTTGAAGGTGAAGAAAGAAATTTATCGCAATTGGTTCCTTTTCAGCTAGCGACAGACCGAAACGTGCGCAAAGCAGCGAATGATGTGAAATATAGTTTCTTTATTGAAAATGAAGCCAAATTGGACGAACTGTACGATCAATTAGTCAAAATACGTACCGTCATTGCCAAGAAGCTGGGATATGCCAATTTTGTAGAGCTGGCTTATGCGCGATTGAACCGCTCGGATTACAATGCCAAAGACGTGGAAGCGTTCCGTGATCAGGTGCTTGAACACATTGTGCCTGCAGCAACGAAGCTGAAGGAGCGTCAGAAAGCAAGAATTGGTGTTGAAACGCTTCATTATTATGATGACAAGTTTGGCTTTCCTACAGGAAATGCCACCCCCAAAGGCGATGCTGACTGGATTGTGCAGCAAGCAAGGCACATGTACGCAGAGCTTTCACCTGAAACGAATGAGTTCTTTACTTTCATGATTGAGAATGGCTTGATGGACTTGGTGGCTAAGAAGGGGAAACGCGTCGGCGGCTATTGTTCGTATATTAGCAGTTACAAAGCTCCGTATATTTTCTCCAACTTTAACGGTACTTCCGGTGATATTGATGTGCTGACGCATGAAGTCGGCCACGCTTTTCAAGGCTTCAGCAGCCGCGAATTCCAAGTGCCGGAATATACGTTTCCAACCTTGGAAGCGTGCGAAATTCATTCGATGAGTATGGAGTTTCTTGCTTGGCCATGGATGTCCTTGTTCTTCGAAGACGAAACGGATAAATATAAATTTAAACATCTGAGCGAATCGCTTCTGTTCATCCCGTATGGGGTTGCCGTTGATGAATTCCAGCATCGCGTTTATGAACAACCGGATCTGACTCCAGCAGAGCGGAAGCAGGTTTGGCGTGAGGTTGAGCGCAAATATTTGCCGCACCGTGAATACGCGGATAATGATTATTTGGAGAGAGGCGGCTTCTGGCATCAGCAGCAGCACATCTTCAAGAGCCCTTTCTATTACATCGACTACACCTTGGCTCAAGTGTGCGCGTTTCAGTTCTGGAAAAGAGCAAATGAGAATCCGGCACTAGCTTGGCAAGATTACTTGCGTCTATGCCAGCAGGGAGGAAGCCGAAATTTCACGGAGCTGGTTGAAGTCGCTCAGCTGATTTCTCCTTTTAAAGACGGCTGCGTAGCGTCAGTCATTGGTCAAATAGAATCCTGGCTTGATCAGATTGATGACAAAAGCCTTTAAATCATGGGCTTCACATACGTGATCTTCAGTCCGCTGTCACAGGCTTTGCCGGTTTCATAAGAGCGATTGCCAAGCATGTCATGGAATATGTGGTGATCTTCTGAAGAGCCGCTTTGCAAAGCCTTTATGGCCGCTTGAAGCACACGCATGCCATCTTTGAGGGCGATATCCCATAAGTCCCAAATGCTGTAGGTGTACGTTTCCTCCTCAGAGGTAGGACAATGCCAAACCGTCTGGGCTTCGTTCAAATAATCGAGTGGAGCCGGATGTTTGGTATAGACCAGCGGGGATATTTGACCGAAGGTTAGGATGCGTTTTATGCCTTTAGGATCGTGAAACAGCCGCTGCGCTCGAATCATATCAAGGTAAGCATCGTTCCAATCTTGGTCAGATATAGCTGCGACATGGTCCTTGTACTGGTTGGCAGCTGCATGAGCGAGTGCGGGTACGATGCCAAGCGGGAGCGTCTCGCCTACATAAATTTCTTTCCACACAGGCGTTTTCCAAGTCTGCAAGCCTAATTTTTTGCGTACAATCAGGGTGTCCATAATAATTTCAAACCGTTGGTGATCCCATTTCTTGAAGCCGGATTTATAGAAGACATAGGGATGCATGTTGCGGTCTAGAATATGGTGTGTCACGAATCCAAGCACATATACGACAGCGGGATTATATAAGCCTCTTCCTCCCACTTGGCGGAGCAAATCTTCAATAAAAGGGCCGCACTGCTGCGTATGCATCAGACTCCCTAGCTCATTCATTTTTTTGTCCTTTTTCCAAGGCAAATAGTTATGATAGAACAGGAAATCAGGCCCCTGACATCCAAGTGAAAATAGGTTCCGCAATTGCTTATCATTCAGCATGGGGGCATGGCCCAGTTGTTTCATCAATTCTTGACCAAAAATAAGATGAGTCCAAATATTAGGCAAACCGATATTCCTCCCTAAATAGACGAGTTGATGGGATAGAGCCCTTACATTTTAACATATCAAGGAAACTTGAGGTCACATTTCATGAACAATTTCAGATCCAACTCTTACTAAGGCAGGAATAATCTGCAAATCGTCGAATTCAAACAGTCGGTGATGGAAACCATCCAATGCACTTTTAAGATGGGAGATATAGAATGAATATGGTCAATAATCCGCTGAATGTAATGCGCAGTGCAGATCCAGACAATATTCAGGGTCTGTTTTCGAGTACGGAACCTTCGTTTGCTTCAGTCTTTGAATTTAGTACGGTTGGAATGGCACTTGTTTCACTTCAAGGACGATGGATCAGGGTCAACCCTAGTCTATGTCAGCTGTCAGGTTATTCCGAGGATGAATTATTATACAGGGATCTTAATGACCTATTTCTGCCTGAAGAAATTGTGAAAATGCGGGGAATCAACGCTCAATTGCTGTCTGGTGAAATTCGTTCTGCTCAATTCGACAAGCGAATGAAGCAGAAGGATAATACGCTTCTGGACGTGGAATGCGGAATTTCGTTGGCAAGAGACGCATATAACCAACCACTTTACTATATCTTTCAACTCAAAGCACTGCCTACGAAATCGGAAATGGAACAAAAGCTTGCTGAAAGCGAACAGCGCTATAAATCCCTAATTGAACATAATCCGGCAGGGATTCTAACCTGTGACTTGGATGGTTGGATCAAAAGTGTGAATCCCGCCATGGAACGAATTCTGGGGTATTTGGAATCGGAAATGCTTGGATTGTCCATCAACCACTTCTGGGGCGAAGAGAGTCTGATTGAAAGCTCAACGGATAATCTAATCCTGCAAGCAGATAATTACATGCTTAAGGTTTCCCACAAAAATGGGGACAAAATAGAACTAGGCTTGAAAAATGTGCCTATTATTGTGGATGGAACGTTCGAAGGCGTCTATCTCATAGCCAGGGATATTACCCAGCACAATCTGGATCGCGAATCGCTTAGAATTGCGCAGCAGGATCTGCATGATACTGTCCGCAGACAACAAGGGATGACGATGAAATTCAGATATATGCGCGGGAACTTCATCCATACGTTATGTGATGGGGAGCTTCTTTATCGACTGGGCAATAAGCCGTCCCAAATTATCGGCAATGATTTGTTTCAAATTTGGCCATATGAAATGGCTGCGAATATTGAAAGATATTATAGAATGGCATGGAATGGCGATGAAAATGTACTCTATGAAACGACCTTTCGAGGGATTACTTATCTAACCTCCTTGAGGCCCATATTTGAACAAGGGCGCGTCATTGAAGTGATCGGCTCATGTGTAGATATCACAGAACGCAAACAGATGGAGACAGAGCTCAGGGAAACCAAGGAGCTTCTGGAATCATTCATTAATAATACAACAGATGCGATTTGTGTTCTTGATTTGCATTCCTGCGTAATTTCTGTGAATGCGGCCTATGAGCATATTTTTGGCTGGAACCAAGATGAGCTGCTGGGTCAAACTTTGCCGATCTATCCAGAGTTTCTGGAGGAACAGCGCAAAGAAATTTATGAGATGCTGAAAGCCGGCAAGCAAATTTCCGGGTTGGAAACGGTCCGTTTGCGCAAGGATGGTCAGCTCGTCCATGTCAGTGTGACCAAAACGCCAAGGAAGAATGAAAAGGGCGAGATCATCGGATTCGCTGGAATTACGCGTGATATTACGGAGCGGAAACGCACGGAGGAATTGCTGCGAAAGTCGGATAAGCTTTCTGTTGCCGGCCAATTAGCGGCAGGACTTGCTCATGAAATTCGCAATCCGCTTACTTCCCTGCGCGGCTTTCTGCAGCTTCTGCAGAACGATATGAAGGGAAAACAGCATTATTTTGACATTATGCTCTCCGAGTTGGATCGGATCAATTTCATTGTCAGTGAATTTCTCGTCATAGCTAAACCGGAAGCGATTCATTATAAAAAGAGCGACTTGAAAGAGATTTTACAAACCGTGATCGCCTTATTGGATACGCAAGCCGTGCTTTGTGATGTGGAGTTGGTCTTGGAGTTTGAGTCAGAGATTCCGGAATTGATTTGCTCTGAGATGCACTTGAAGCAATTATTTATTAATCTGGTTAAAAATGCAATGGAGGCTATTCCGAAGGATGGGCAGATTAAATTGACGGTTTCGATCCAGGAAAGTGATCTGATTCGAATCCGAACTGTGGATAACGGCTGTGGTATTCCGGAGGAGAGGCTTAAACAGTTAGGGGAACCCTTCTATACAACGAAGGAAAAAGGGACAGGGCTTGGATTAATGATGTGTTTCAAAATCGTCGAAGCCCATAAAGGGACGATGACGATTCAAAGCCAACTGGGTGAAGGCACGATTATTGATGTGTTTTTGCCGCTCCAACCAGATGATCAAGATAGAATTGATATGCCTTAAGGTGCAAATGCCAAAAAACCGCCTGACCTGAGAACAGGAAAGGCGGTTTCTTATGTTAGAAATTAATGCTAAATTCATTTGATTCTCTGGAATACCATTGTGTGATTTGAGGATCTTGTTCATTATGAATTCGTACTGCATCAGGTGTATATTTGACGATAATCCCCGAATTTACCTGATAATAAACGCCTAATGGATCTAACGACCAAACATAGACTGGTGTTTTGGAGAGAGCTGCAATGAATATCTCTATATCTGTATCCAGTAGTTTAGTTCCGTAAATCATCTTCACACCTCTGTCTATTTTTTTTGATGAAGTTGCGCATATAAGTAGTGACAGCATGAACGCAGAAATAATCACAAATGATCTTGGATTATTTTGTGACGTTTCCGTTGAGGATTTCCTGAAATATGTAGAATATGAGCAATCCAGGAGAGGGACAGGTAAAAAAAGTGGGTTCCCACCGCATAGAATTCCTTGTATAATAGGGAAGCTTTGTGAGAATTGACTATTGGTAGATTATGAATGGGCAGAAGGAGAAAGGGGTCAATGGCTGTGATTGTGGTTGGGGGAATGATCGGTCTTGGTAAGACATCAGTATCCACGTTGCTGGGACAAGAGCTGAATTCAAATGTATTTTATGAGAGTGTTGATGATAATCCGATATTACCGTTATTTTATACGTCATCTCCGGAAGAGATTGAGAAGAAACGATATCCGTTTCTCCTGCAATTGCACTTTCTGAATACAAGATTTAAGGCGATTAAACAGGCATTGGTACATAATCGCAATGTTCTCGATCGCAGCATCTATGAAGATTGGTACTTTGCGAAAGTAAATCGCGAGCTGGGCCGTATTTCTCAACTGGAATTTGATGTTTATGAAGGATTAGCTGACAATATGATGGCCGAGCTGGCTGAGCTTCCTAAGAAGGCGCCTGATCTCATGGTATACCTCAAAGCGTCCTTTGATACGGTTTTGCATCGTATTGGGTTGCGCGGCCGCAGCTTTGAACAAGATGAATCCTTAGTCGAATATTATCGACAGCTGTGGTCGGGCTATGATGACTGGGTCATGAACCATTATCACGCCTCAGAAGTGCTGATTGTCGATATGGATCGGGTGGATGTTGTGAATCGCGAGGAAGACGCTGCCGCGCTAGTTGATCAAGTGCGTGCTAAGCTTTCAGAATTATCTATCATGTGATTAGGAGACCCCCTCAATTATGAGGGGGTCTTTCGTATTATATAGAAGCTAGCATTTGATGTCGAATTAAAAAGTTTTTTAATTCTTTTTTGAAATGCTTGTTTGAAAGAGGGGACTTGCGGGTATATAGTCCTGAGAACTTACAATTATTTAGCGAATAGAATCTGATATTGTCGGGAATACATAAGTGTGATACAATTTGTATCGAACCAGAATTCATTGAAGGTTAAGGTGATGAATTTGTTATTTATCGTATGTTATCAAGGAAAGCCGATGTCCAAACCGATGCCTCAATTGGCAGCAACAGAGAAAATGGCAAAGCTTAGCCGTTTTTTTTCGAATCTTGAATTAGTTGAAGTTCAGCAGCAATTGGTTGCCACCTAATCTCTCCAACAACTACGTGCAGTTTTGCATCTTAACTCCTTAGTGCTTTATTTAAGGAGTTTTTGTCTTGCTATGGATATGGTACAGTAGATGGAAATGGCTGAAAGTGGGAAACTGACATGAACAGTAGCGCACCTGCTTCAAAAAAGGCGCTCATTCTGGGAGCTGGCATTGGTGGTTTAATGTCCGCCCTTTTCTTGCAGGAACAAGGCTGGGACATCGTCATCTATGAAAAAAAACAAGAACTCTCCGAATTCGGGGCAGGGCTTGTCCTTGCCGCGAATGCTCTGCATGTATTGGATAAGCTCGGATTAGCGGAGAAAGTAAAGCAGGCGGGAGCTAAAGTGGGGAAAGCGGACATTGGCAGCTGGCAGGGCAAAGCCATTACGGCGGTGCCGGTAGATCAGCAAGCAGCTTTATATGGAACCTACAGTTACCTCATTCATAGAGCCAAGCTCCAAGGTATCTTGGTCGAACACCTGAATGAGCGAGTAACGCTGCATGTGAATAAAAGACTGATGGCTCTGGAGCAGGCTGAGCAAAGCGTCACGGTTCGATTTGAGGATGGAACGGCAGATACGGGGCATATCCTCATCGGAGCAGATGGCATTCATTCACAAGCTGCGAATATGCTGTTTGGTCGCAGCCTGCTGCGGTATTCGGGTTTTAAGGCTTTGCGCGGGATAACCCCCTATACGGATCAGCGGTATTTGGCTGAGATCGGCGGGGGATTTGAAGCATGGGGCAAAGGGAAGCGCTTCGGCTTCTCGCAAATCGGTGAGAATCAGGTCTATTGGTTCGCTGCGATCAATGCAGCGCACGGCTCGGAGATTGTTCATAAGAAAGAATTTGTTCTTAAGCAGCTTGAAGGCTGGCATGATCCTATTGAGGATGTCATCCGGGCAACAAAGGAGACTTCTATTCTGGTTCATGATATTTATGATCGCAAACCGCTTGCTCGGTGGAGCATCGGCAGGGTCACGCTGCTTGGAGATGCCGCACACCCGATGCTGCCGAATTTGGGACAAGGCGGAGCACAAGCAATGGAAGATGCTTATGTGCTGACGAGTAGACTTGCGCAAGTGGATGTAAATTCGAGTGAGGCGATGCGGGCTGCTTTGACCGATTATGAGAAGATTCGGATGCCGCGCGTCTACCAAGTGGTAAAGCAGTCCAGAAGAATGGCTCGCCTCGTACAGATGAGCAGCCCTCTGGGGACGGTGCTTCGTAATCAGCTGCTGAGCCGATTGCCGGCGAAGCTGCAAATCAAACAACTGGACGGTCTGCTGGGGCATCGTGTGTAAGTCCGATAAAGGCAGATCCGCCTATGACCGATTTTACTTGAAAAATATTTTTGGAATTATGAAAAATCCATAGAATTGATGGAAAACTCCGAATATAATGAAAGAGTAAACTTTGAGAAAAAGAGGTGCTGTCCATGGATTCAACGGATATTCAAAGTAATAAGGGTATGGCTATTGTAGGGTACATCTTGTTTTTCATCCCGCTTATCTTGGCCAAAGATTCAAAATTTGCGTGGTATCATGCAAACCAAGGTCTCACCTTGCTGGTAGTGGCTGTTATTCTCAATGTGGTTTTGAGTATTATTCCGTTTATTGGTTTTCTCTTGCTGCCGCTGGTGAACTTGGCGATTTTTATTTTTGCCATTCTTGGTATTGTTGCTGCCGCACAAGGTCAAGTCAAACCTCTGCCGATCATCGGCAATTACACGCTTTTGAAATAAGTTTGACGTACATAAATAAGGCTTTGCGATAAGCCGAGTTTAGTGTTCAAGCGTCGATCGCTTATGGAGTTCATACTTTGCAGCATGACGTGGGATTGTTGGGTTTCTAGTTCGGTTCACCTGTTTGGGAAAACCTGCGAAAGTGCAGGGATTTTTGGGTGATTTCGGTTGAAAAGTGGAAATACCTGCAAATGTGCAGGTATTTTCATCTTTTAGGGCTTCTAATGCAGGGAAATCCTCAAAAGCATGCACAATTGCAGGAATTTACTGATTGGGGCTACTCCAAGAGTAAAAAGGATGCACAATTGCAGGAATTTTTATGAATGTGGCCATTACGAGTGGAACTAGAGCAGATCTGCAACAAGGCAATGAGGAAAGTGTTAGAACAAATGAGGGCTGTCTTCAAGTAGTTTATCTACTTATGGGACAGCTCTTTGTGTTTCCCAGAAATTAAAGATCAGCCGCGATCTCAGCCATGCGATGATTGACGTTGTTTCTATAAACGCCGCCATGATAACAAATCACGGTTTCAATATCAAACGCTGTAAGCTTCTTCACTGACTGCAAGGCTTGTTCATAGTTAACGCAGTATTCCGGCACGGGTCCTAGAAGTTGACCGTCCACGATGACCAATGCATCGGCTGCAATTAATGTTTTGCTGGGGGTATGATAAAGACTGATATGGCCAGGGGTATGCCCCGGCGTTTCAATGACTGTAAGGCCGCCTGCATAAGGCAGCTGTTGACCGTCTGCGAGAAGCCCGGTGACCTCGCCCTTGGGAGGATTCTCCAGCGTTGAGCGAAAAGCTTTGCGCCACTCGGGGGAAGTATCCGCAGGCAGACTTGCAACGGCTTTGTCGATGGTTTCCGGTGTAATTTTAATCAGCAATTTGTCGCCTTGAATATAAGGCTTTTCTAATTCATTAGCTAGTACATTCAGCTTCTGAGGGGATTCTTGCCTAATAGTCGGCAAGCTGCCGATATGATCAATGTCTTGGTGGGTAATAATAATCGTGTGTAGGTCTTGCACAGCTGCATGATGTTGTTCCATCGCTTTGCGAATGAGGGGGAAGACACCTGGATAACCGGTATCCACTAAAACGGCGCCATGCTGATCGAGTAAAAGTGTGGGATGGATAACGTCTATACCGCCCATCATAGGAACAGCTAGTTCAAGCACAAAAAGACCAGCAGCAATTTGCATCAGAAACCCTCCATGGAAAATCGATTAGAAAGAATAGGGCTATCTTATCTAAAAGGAGGTTATATGTCAAATAAATATTTAAATATAACATAATTTAGTTTAAAAGTCAAGTGAATATTATTTTAGCGCTTGCAGACTTAGTTTTGTCTAAAATTTGAGCAACGTGTGAATAAAATATGAACAAAATTCTTTTTTTGTGGTATACTATATTTATTAAGCACTTACATTTGAGTTTGGAGTGATAAATATGGCGAATAAAGCTATTTCAATCAGTAGTATTGAGCACAATGAGCGCGATGTGATGCCATTAGTGAAGATGATGACGATTGCGGCATGGGCTTTACTAGGTATAGGATTAGTTTTGAGCTTGCTCAACATAAATCATTTTAGTGACCGCAATGCTTCATTAATGGTTGGCGTTGGCTTCATGGTCGGCAGTGTGCATATTTATGTGATTCGGACAGCGATTCATCTGGTTCATTCACGTGCTGTTTCGAAGTCTGAATAAGGTTCCGGCAATTAAACAATTGAATAAAGCCTTTCAAGTGAGTAACTTGAAGGGCTTTTTGGTTTTCATACATTTTCATAATAGTCAACAAACGTTCTGTGACATTTGTTTTACAGTAAAACGTCGATCCTTTGACGTATTTGTTAAGTCATGTTTATGGATGTGTACTTTTAAGCGCAATTTGATATCTTGTTAATAGAACGATATCATGCAAGTTAAATAAAAAAATGAGAAATGAGCATTTTGCAGATTTGCGGACAGGGAGGTTAGCGGAATGAAGAAAAGAAAATTCGTACAAGCTTTGATGCCCGTCATGATGATTGCCATGATTGTGCTTCTGGCAGGCTGCGGTACTCAACCGATGGTATTGGACCCCAAAGGTCCTGTAGGTGCCGAACAAAGAGATTTAATTATGATATCAACCGTGTTATGCACGATTATCCTCGTGCCGGTGCTTGCTCTTACGGCCTGGATTGTTTGGCGGTATCGGGATAAAGAGGGCAATAGAGCCTCTTATAAACCAAATTGGGCACACAGTACAACATTAGAAGTTGTATGGTGGGCAATTCCGATCGTCATTATCGCGACGCTGGCTGTTGTAACTATCCGTTACACGCATGCGCTCGAACCATCTAAGCCATTGAAATCCGATAAAGCACCAATTACGGTTCAAGTGACATCCCTTGATTGGAAATGGTTGTTCACGTATCCGGAGCTGGGTATCGCAACCGTTAACTATTTGCAAATACCGGAGGACACGCCAATTAAGTTCGAACTGACCTCGGATGCGCCGATGAACTCATTCTGGGTTCCGCAGCTTGGCGGCCAAATCTACACGATGTCCGGCATGGCCATGACGCTTTACTTGCAAGCGGATGAGATTGGTCATTATTTCGGGACAGGGGCAAATTTCAGTGGCGAACACTTCGCGGATATGACTTTTGACGTGAATGCAACATCCAAGCAGGATTTTGATGCATTCGTAGCCAAAACGAAAAAAGTGCCAAATAAGCTTACAATGGAAAGCTACGAAGCATTAGCGAAGCCAGGCAAGTCTGGCGTTCAATATTTCTCAGCAATTCCTGATGGGTTGTTCGAGAAAATTGTTACGAAATATACGAAAGGCCAATCCATTCACAGTGGACATGGCGCAGCAGCTGAAACCACGAAAGAAACGCCAAAATCCTCGGGTTCAGATAAGAATGGAACGATGGAACATCAAATGGACCACAGTCAAATGAAAACGACGAAGTGATCGACTGAAGCTTCAAAGAAAGGAAGTCATGCTCATGTTGGATACAATCAAACAGTTCGCATCGGAATTTTTCGTAACGGGCGATCCACTCATCTTAGGCGCTCAAGTCAGTATTGGACTGTCAATGGTCGCCATGGTATTCGTGCTGACCTATTTCAAAAAATGGGTCTGGCTCTGGCGTGAATGGTTAACAAGCGTCGATCATAAACGGATTGGTATTATGTATATCATCTGTTCGATTATGATGTTGTTCCGCGGCGGCGTGGATGCACTTCTGATGCGTCTGCAGTTGGCTATGCCGAATAGTGAATTTCTGCAAGCAGACCACTATAATCAAATTTTTACAACACATGGCGTAATTATGATTTTGTTCATGGCGATGCCATTGATGTTTGGTTTGTTTAATATCGTTGTTCCTCTGCAAATTGGAGCCAGAGACGTCGCGTATCCGTTTCTGAACTCGCTAAGTTTCTGGATGTTCTTCTGGGGAGCGATGCTGTTCAACGTATCGTTCGTTATCGGTGGATCACCAGATGCAGGATGGCTGAGCTATCCGCCGCTTTCAGAGATGTCGCATAGTCCCGGCGTGGGAGAAAACTTCTATATCTGGGGTATTCAAATTTCAGGTATCGGCAGTTTAGCAACAGGGATTAACTTTATCGTAACGATTCTGAAAATGCGCGCACCAGGCATGAAATTGATGAAAATGCCAATGTTCACATGGTCCGTATTTTCCAGTTGTATCATGATTATCTTTGCATTCCCGATCTTAACAGTGACGCTTGCGCTGCTGTTCCTGGATCGCTTCCTTGGCGCGCACTTCTTCACCTTGGATGGTGGAGGAAATCCGATGATGTACATCAACTTGATTTGGATGTGGGGGCACCCCGAGGTTTACATTGTTGTTGTTCCTGCTTTCGGGATCTTCTCGGAAGTGGTGTCAACCTTCTCCAAAAAGAAGTTGTTTGGTTACAAATCCATGGTGTTCGCCATGTTGATTATTAGTTTACTGTCCTTCTTCACCTGGGCGCATCACTTCTTCACCATGGGATCCGGCGCGAATGTCAACGCCTTTTTCGCCATCAGTACCATGCTGATTGCTATCCCGACAGGAGCCAAAGTGTTCAACTGGCTCTTCACGATGTACCGCGGTAAAATTCGATTCACTACGCCAATGATGTGGACAGTCGCGTTCATTCCATGTTTCGTCATTGGGGGGATGACCGGGGTGCTGCTTTCGGTTGCACCTGCAGACTTCCAGTTCCATAACAGTTACTTCTTGATTGCGCATTTCCACCAAGTGTTGATCGGTGGGGTAGCGTTCGGTTACTTCGCAGGACTGTACTACTGGTGGCCAAAAATGTTCGGTTTCAAGCTTAACGAGCATTTAGGGAAATGGGCTTTCTGGCTGTGGAACATTGGCTTCTACGTGTGCTTCATGCCGCAATACTTCTTGGGCTTGGATGGTATGACGCGTCGTACCTACACGTACAGCTTCGATATGGGCTGGGGACCGCTCAATCTGGTATCCACCGTCGGTGGTTTCCTGATGGGGATCGGGTTCCTCTTCCAAGTGTGGCAAATTGCCCACTCGATTAAATTCAGAGAGCCGGATGTTTCCGGAGATCCATGGGATGGCCGGACACTGGAATGGTCCATTCCTTCGCCGGCACCGATCTATAACTTTGCTGTGCTGCCGCAAGTTAGCGAAGCAGACGCTTGGTGGGAAGAGAAGGAGAAATCAGGAGCCTCCGCTAAGCCGTCGGCACCGATAGTGTATGAACCGATTCATATGCCTAAGAATTCAGCTATTCCATTCCTCATTTCGGCCTTATGGTTTTTTGCCGGATTCGGGTTTGTGTGGGGCTGGATGTGGCTCACAATTCCGGCTTTAATCGGTGTTGGGATCTGTATGATTGCACGTTCGTTCTCGTATGATACGGATTATTATATTCCGGCTGATGAAGTGAAACGTACAGAAGCCGCATTGAAAGGAGCGAAAGTCTAATGGCACATGCAGCCGCGCAAGGTGGTCAGCACGACCATGCACACGACCATGAGCATGATCACGAATCGCTCAAAACGTTTGGTTTTTGGATATTTCTAATAACGGACTGTATTCTTTTTGGATCGTTGTTTGCGACCTATATGGTTCTGCACCAGAATACGAACGGTGGACCAACACCGGAAGAACTATTTAAGATGCCAGGGATCATTGCCGAGACCTTCATCTTGCTTACGAGCAGCTTCACAAGCGGTCTAGCCGTCCTTGGCATGAACAAAGGGAACATGAAGCAATTGCTTGGCTGGTTAGCTGTTACCGTGCTGCTAGGAGCTTCATTCGTCGGTTTAGAGCTGAATGAGTTTATTACCATGGTTAATCATGAAGGAGCAACAATCAGCACGAGCGCATTCTTATCTGCCTTTTTCGCTTTGGTAGGAACGCATGGTTTGCACGTTTCGGTTGGTTTGATCTGGATGGTGGGACTCATGATTCAGTTGAAACGTAGAGGGATTACAGCAGTAACGAAGCGCAAAGTCGCAGTTATTTCGTTGTACTGGCATTTTCTTGATGTGGTTTGGATCTTCGTATTTACGATCGTTTACTTGATGGGGGTGATGTAAGATGAGTCAACCGCATACAGATTCACATCAGAATCATGACGCTCATGGTTCGTTGAAATCTTATATCCTGGGCTTCGCCTTATCGATTATCCTGACGATCATCCCATTGGTCGTGGTGATGAATCACATGCTGAACAGAACTGGTACGCTGGTTTTGATTCTCATTATGGCGATTCTGCAATTCTGCGTACAACTCCTGTTCTTCATGCATGTGAAGGAAGGCGAGAACGCGAAATGGAACATCATGGCGCTGATCTTTGGTTTAGTTATCTTAATAACAATTGTCGCTGGTTCCATCTGGATTATGACTTACAACCAAGTTGCGCATTAAGTGTGAATTTGGTTAATAAAAAGACGCCCTCATCTTGCATAGGTGAGGGCGTCTTTGTCTTTCGTTAATGCCTTAAAGAATCGGTAGTCTTTTTTGCTCTTTGGATTCTTGTTTTTCTTGTTGAACGGCTTTCTCCCCGAATTGATCCAAGCGAGAAGGGCTGCCGGCAGGTCCGGTGTTCTTCGGTTTGTTGTTTCTTCCACCCATGGTTGATCACCTCCGTGTTTCAGCTTTTGCTAAACGCAGACCAATCATTCAGGGGAAGAACAAAAGGGTTGTCTTTCCAAAATCAATATGATACATTATGTATCAGAGATACTAAATGTATCAACACCATGATTGGACAAGCAACTACATAGAACGGAGAGGAGCCGAATGATTCGCCGAAACCAGCGTTTTCGCAACCATCTGGATGACAATCTGATTCATTTGCACAAGAATTTCTTTGTAAGCCCTTCCGATCCTCAATACTATGAGAAAGTTATACGGTATTTGGATGCCAACTCGCCAGAAGCTCATTTCAAAATTGGGCAGAAATTCCAGCTGAAAGGCAATGTGAAGCGAGCTGTTTTTCATTACAAAGAAGTGCTAAGAACGTATCCTTCGCCGTTTTATTCTGCTGCTAATCGAGCCATTCAACATCTAGACCAACAACAAGCTGCGCATGCCGCAAGCCTGCAGCAAGCATTTCCAGGGAAGAATAAGCCGCTGCTGCCGCCTTTCTTGAAAACACTGCTGCTCGTTCTGCTCGTCCTTAACTTGCTGCTGGTGCTGCTGTTCGTGGGAGATAGTCCGATTTACAAAACGATCTCCAAAATGAAGGTATGGGGAGTAGGGAGCGATATTACCTATGAGACGGTTGATGTCCCATTCGTCATGTACTTGGCGCCCGATACCAAAAACGAGGAGATTGAAAATGCCCTGCACAAGCAGGCGCTAGTGTTAGCAGATGAAATGCCTAATCGCAGCATTCTCATTTATGGCGTTGTTTCCTTGGATAATACCAATAAAGGAAAAACAATGCTGCTCACCAATGACGCTTTAACGAAAAGCGCGATTGTCGTCGCTCAGTATTACCCAGCATCAGATAACTCTGTACGAATTCGATTCCTTAATTCCGAGTATGACAAGCACCAACCGCTTAGTGCGATTGGTGCTAATTTAGTTCGTACGGCGCTGGAAGGCTACAAGAAGGATCACGGAAATGCTCCAGAGAGCCTGGATTCGCTTCTACAGGACTATCCAAACAACTACCTAAGCTTTATTCCAAACGAGGCTGAAACAGGCTCTAATGAGGTCTCAGCGGCTTATAACGGTCGAGGCGGATGGGTCTATGATGGCAAGGCAGTGGATCCGGAGCAGATGTTTTACGCAAACGCATCAGGCGTTGGCCGTATTCCTTATGAACCCGTCCACATTGAGATTAATAAAGCTGAGCATCACTTGAAGCTGGTGAGCGGCGACTATGTAATCTGGGATAAGGAAATCGGGCTTGGAGCCAACGGGGGGACACCGCAGGGGGATTTCATCGTGCTGGACCGCGTTCAACAGCCCAAAGGCAGCCATGTGCTCAGTTATGGCGACGCGGGATTGGGGCTGGGCAGCATTGCTCTTCATGGCACCTATGATGAGAGCTCGATCGGCACCGATAAATCGCTGGGTTGTGTGCGGCTCTCGAATGAGGACGTGCAGCAATTGTTTCCTTTTGTCCCCAAAGGGACCGAAGTCCAGATTGAAGCTGCGAAGTGGAACTCGGCTGCCGCTGTACCGGTTGAGCATACCGAAACGCTTATTCCAGCGAAGCAGCCTGCTCTTGACCAATCGCCGGAAAAGGTGATATTTCATTGGCTGGGTTAAGTATTATGATCGTTAATGAGGCTAATGTTCCTCATATTCCATAGAAAAAAGCAGCTGAAGCTCTCTGGTGAACCAGAGGCCTCAACTGCTTTTTTATCGTTAACTACATTAAGTTTTCGGGGTTTAGCTTCTCAAGCTCTGGAATCACGAAGCGTCCATCTTTGCGAATCAGCACATCATCAAAGTAAATTTCGCCGCCACCGTATTCAGGACGTTGAATCAATACCATATCCCAGTGAACGGAGGAACGATTGGTATTATCTGCGGTTTCATAGGCTTGCCCTGGTGTAAAGTGGATGCTGCCGTCAATCTTCTCATCAAATAAAATATCTTTCATAGGATGTTGGATATAGGGGTTTACGCCAATGGCGAACTCACCGATATAACGCGCGCCTTCATCCGTATCCAAAATGTCATTCAATTTCTTCGTATCATTGCTGGTTGCTTCAACAATGCGTCCATTCTCAAAACGGAGCACAATGTTCTCGAACGAAGTACCGGAGTAAATCGTAGGCGTATTGTAGCTGATTACGCCATTCACAGAGTCTTTCACAGGAGCGGAATAAACTTCGCCATCCGGGATGTTTCTCAGGCCGGAGCAAGGGACAGAACCAATATTTTTGATGGAGAAGCTGAGATCTGTTCCTTTGGAAACAAGTCGTACACGGTCTGTCCGATTCATGAGATCAACAAGCGATTCCATGGCGACAGCCATTTTGCTGTAATCCAGATTGCACACATTGAAGTAGAAGTTTTCGAATTCTTCCGTGCTTTTGCCTGCCAGTTGAGCCATGGAAGGGTTCGGGTAGCGCATGACGCACCACTTCGTATTGTTAATACGCTCGTCGAAGAGCGGACGCTGGAAATACTTGAGATAAAGTTTCATTTGATCTTCAGGCACATCGGATGACTCAGTAATGTTGTCTCCGCTGCGCACAGCCACATAAGCGTCCATTTGCTTCATGCGTGCGAGCTCAAAGTCAGACCACTCGCTGAATTGTTCTTGAGTGCCTTTCATTTGCAAACTTCTGGTAATCATGGGATCACGAAGCTCGATGAATGGTTTGCCGCCTACCGCGTATACTTCTTCAATCAAGCATTTGGCAAGCTCAGGATCTTTGACGCCAATCATTTCAATCAATATGTTCTCGCCGGGTTGAAGGCTTACCGAGTAGCGAATAATGTTGCGGGCAAAAGTTTGCAGTCGTGGATCTCTCATTCGTTAGGTCTCCCTTAATTTAAAATTAATACTTAGAAATTATATCGCACTACAAGAGCTAAAGCCAATGTGAGCAATCATTTCTTAGGCTTGGCAGGGTATGCTACAATAGATAGCTAGCCAATATAGTAAATCATACTCAGCAAGAGTACTCAACCAGAGGAGGACATTATGGCAAGAGATCAGATTAAAGTCCCATTCGGGTACGTAGAGCCGCCACAAACACGCAAAGGGACTGTCTTTGTGTTTGAGACCTTTGAGGACTGGACAGAAGCAGACATGCAAGCTTTTACTTTGTTGGCTGAAGAACGCAAGTTTGTAAGGGCCATTTTTTATCCGCAGCACGAAGAGACACTTCGAAGAATGGACATTCCCAGCAAGGAGCCGTATTACGCTCGCGTGAAACATCTCGAAAGCCTTCTAAAACATGCTGATACCACGATTCAATTGGATTTGGATACATGGGAGGGAAAACGCAAGAAATATACACCCATGGATACTTCCCTCCATTTCTTGACAGACAAAACGCCAGGACCTCATTTCTTGTGCATCAGTGACCGTTATGCGAACCAATTCATCAGCTATCCTTCTTTTAAAGAATGGATTAAGAAGCTCAGGCTCTTCATTATTAATCAATTCCATGTTCCTCTCAATGTGAAGCTGCACGATTATGCGGATCGATGGGAAACCGTGGATTTACGTCATGAATCTTAATCTATCCAATTCGAACTATAAGTTAATCATATTAATTATGGTGATTGTCGTTGCAGGAATGAGTCAAGGCATGCTGCTGCCGCTGCTAACGATACTTCTTGATCGATCAGGTGTTTCCGCGGATGCCAATGGGTTGAACGCGGCGGCACTTTATATCGGCATTTTTTCTACCGTGTTTTTCATTGAGAAACCCGTTAGGCGCTTTGGCTACAAGCCGGTCATCATGGTGGGGATGGGGATGATTATCCTGGCAACATGTCTGTTCCCGCTATGGCAGCAGACGGCCGTTTGGTTTGTTCTGCGGCTGCTCGTTGGCGTGGGGGACAGCGCACTGCATTATGCGACTCAATTATGGATCGTAACCTCCAGCCCCAAAGAACGTAGAGGACGGAATATCTCGCTATACGGGATGGCCTATGGCCTGGGATTCAGTTTGGGGCCTATCGGCATCACATTGCTCAAAATAGGCATTTGGTTTCCCTTTTTGATCACGAGCGGCTTCTTTGTCATCGTGCTGCTGCTCGTCCGGAAGTTGACGAATGAACGCCCTGAGCGAGGAGAGCGCATAGAAGCTATACATAAGAGGGCTTCTATGGTGTTTAGATTAGCCTGGTTTCCACTCCTGACATCCTTGCTGTTCGGGTATATGGAAGCCTCGATGAACAGTAATTTTCCGCTTTATGGCTTACGCGTGGGTCTCCGTGAATCGGATATAGGTGTCCTGCTGCCGATCATTGGCGTAGGCAGTCTGATCATGCAGCTGCCGTTAGGCATTTGGAGCGATCGCATCGGCAGGCGATCTATTCTTATTGCGACGGGGTTTATCGGCGCCTTGGCGTTTGCATGCATTCCCTTTGCCGGCTCCAATCCATGGTGGATTGGACTTTTGTTTGGTGTTGCCGGGGGGATGGTAGGTTCCTTTTTTTCATTAGGCTTAGCATATGCAGCAGATATTTTGCCTAGGCATTTGCTGCCGACAGCGAACGTTATTGCCTCTATTCAATACAGCGTTGGAAGCATAGCGGGTCCGCTGATCGGAGGCTTTGCAATTGGCTACTTGCATGTAGCCAGCATGTTTTATTTGATAAGCTTCATATATCTGTTGTTTGCTTTGTCAGGACTTATTTTTAAACATAAAGCCGCATGAAAAAAGACACTCAAGCCTTCGTAAAGGTTTAGAGTGTCTTTTTTTATTTGTGAGTTAGCCAATTTCATAGCTGGCAGCCTGATCCGTCATATACCGTTCTGTTAAAATGGTCAGCATGGAGATTCCGATTTGGTTTTCTCCGCCTTCCGGGATAATAATATCGGCATATTTCTTGGAGGGCTCAATGAAAGCATCGTGCATCGGCTTCACGGTTGTCATGTATTGATCAAAGACAGATTGCAGCGAACGGCCGCGTTCATTAATATCTCTGGACAATCGGCGAAGGATGCGCACATCCGGATCTGTGTCGACGAACACCTTGATGTTCAAGGCGCCGCGCAGCTCTTCATCCGTCAGAACATGAATTCCTTCCAACAGGACAATCGGCTTCACATCAATGCGAATCGTTTCCTGAGAACGGGCATGCTGCGAGAAGTCGTACACAGGAATATCGACAGGATTGCCATTTTTCAATTCATTTAAATGTTTAAGCAGCAGATCATTTTCAAATGCACGGGGGTGATCATAATTAATGCGTTCCCGTTCTTCATATGTAAGACCGCTATGATGAAGATAATAATTATCCTGTGAAATTAAGGTCACTTTCGTGGAACCCAGCTTATTAATAATCGACCTGGCTACTGTTGTTTTTCCTGATCCGGTACCACCGGCTATTCCGATAACGAGCATGAAATGTAGTGCCTCCCCAAATAACTTGAAAACCTTCCACAGTAGTTTACCATAGTCTTGACATAAAAAGAAAAAGCGATCGAATTTCGATCACTTTTTTCTATCCGAATCGCTTAACGAATCTGTTTTGGCGTGCGGAACTTGTTCTGATTGATGTCGAGATCTTGAGTAGCTTGTGAAAGCTGTTCCATCGTCTGCTTGATTTGTTGTCCGAACTGTTCATTGTTGTAAGTTTGAAGCTGTTCATGGGCTTCTTGAACTTGCAGTTTGGCTTGCGTGAGCGCGGCTTGCGCCGATTGGATGGATTGAGGATTGGCCTGAGAAATGGCAACTTGCAGTTTATGTTCAGCATCCTGAGCTTGAAGAATGGCAGAATCTGCTGTATCAATGGCGTGCTGAAGGGGCTGCTGATGCTGATTGTTTTGTGTCATGGGGAAGTGGCCTCCTAAGAATCATAGTTATCGTTTTTTTTCTAAAATAGAACAGTGGCTTTACTACATTGCTCCAAAGCTGGGGAAATCATTCTCGTTGGGAAATGAAATTATTTCCTGGGTAAGCGCAAAATGTGAGCGTTCCGTCGATATTTCGACAATAAAAGTCTGAAAATTATGAATACATAAATAATTAATGGGATTAAGCAACAATCCAAAATAAAAGTGGACAAAACACACGAATATTCATAATCTAAAGATGATAGTTTTTTTTGACATGATTAGACAATTAGTGTCAGATACAGGGGATGAAATATGAATATCGGCAAAGGTTTGATAATAATTTCCGCCGCAGCCCTAGTGATTTCCGGGTGCGGATCATCGAAAAAAAACGAGGTCTCAGCAAGCTCTTATAAACCTACGCTTGAAGTGAGCACAGAGGTCAAAGGGGACATTGCTACGCTTACGCTGACAACAGATTTAAAGCTCTCCAAAGAACACTATGACCAGGCACGCAAAGAGGGAGAAGGACATGTCCATCTTTCGCTGGATAAAGGTGAAAAAGAAATATTGACACAACCCGTCAAAGTCTATGAACACCTGAGCAAAGGTCAACATGAAGTTAAGGTCTCCTTACATAATAATGATCATACCCCTTATGACGTCAGCAAGACTGTCACTTTTGAAGTGAAGTAGGAGCAAATCACACATGTCATTTCAACCCAAAAGAATGAGCTTGCAGAAGCGAATTGTGCTCCTAGTCACTGTAGTAACGGTTAGTATGATTTCTACCATGATGGTTTTCGATACAATGAGCTTAAATCAATCGATCCGTCAGGCTTATGTGAGTCAAATCAGCGGTATGACCATGGCTATCAATGGGCGCTATGAGGAATCGCGGTCCGTTACCGATGTACAGCAAATTTTTGACTATATTCAGTATAAGAATACACGTGTACTTGAAATGAAGTTATATAACAAAGAAGGTCAAATTCTTGCAGCTTCCAATCGGAAAGAAGTAGGCAAGCATATGTATCCTGCCAATATAGTCATCCCCAAGCAAGATCAAACGATCGTAGACCGCGTGCCCATGGAATTAAGCGATAAACCGATTGTTCGGTTAACCGCGCCGCTTCAAGAGGATGGCATGGTCGTCGGGGCGGTGGAAGTTATTTTCGATTCATCGGAAGAAGCACAACTGCTCAAAGATCGGACTAAGCTAATTTTCATCGTTGGGATTTCTATTGCTGTTGGTTTATCAGCCCTGCTGTGGCTTATTTTGCGGTTAATCGTTATTCGTCCATTAAGTCGGTTGCGGGAAGCCGCGGTGAGAGTTAAGCAAGGTGGAGATTTGCCTAATTTACAGTTCAAAGCCTCTCCCGAAATTGCTGAGGTTTCTGAAGCCTTTGATGATATGGTTAAAAATTTGGATGAACGCTACCAAGAGCTCCAGCATGCTTTGAATACTTTGCAGAAAACCCAGGAACAGCTTGTCCAATCAGAGAAAATGGGTGCCTTAGGAAATCTTGTAGCTGGAGTGTCGCATGAAATTAATACACCGATCGGAATCGGTGTTACTGCTGTCTCCTATTTGGATCAGAAGACGAAGGATTTCAAAAGCTTGTATGAAGCTGGTAAAATGAAAAAGTCGGATTTGGAACATTTTCTGTCTATTGTCGGAGAAACGAATACGATGGTGCAGTCCAATTTGGAACGCGCATCCTCTTTGGTGCGCAGTTTCAAGCAAATTTCCGTCGATCAGAGTGTTGAAGTGAAGCGAACGTTTCATCTGAAAGAATATTTAGAGGGAATCATCGCCAGCTTAAAGCCAACGCTGAAGAAAACAAAGCTTCGCGTGGATGTTTATTGTGATGCTCGACTGAATCTTTATACATACCCAGGCGCTTTATCTCAGTTGATTACGAATTTGGTTATGAACTCATTGAATCATGCTTACGACATCGAGGAAGAAGGCAGTTTAAGTATTCGTGTTACAGATGATCAAGAAACGATTACTATTGTTTATTCGGATGACGGCAGAGGCATGCCGCAGGAAGTGTTGGATCATATTTTTGATCCATTCTTCACAACCAGCCGTGGAAAAGGTGGTACAGGGTTAGGAATGAATATCGTTTATAACCTCGTTACCCAATCTATGAACGGAACCATTCATTGCTGCAGCACAGTAGGGCAAGGAAGTTTGTTTATCATTACGATACCGAAAGAGGAGGAAGCCGAGCTATGACGAGTTCATTTGGGTCCATAGACCAAGACGAGCTTCTTTTTGCGGAGGAAGAAGTTGCAGATGCTACAGTTGACACCTCCATCGAGCAGGAACCATGGGTTGTCTTGATTGTGGATGATGAGAAGCAAATTCATCAAGTGACGAAAATGGTGCTGGATGACTTCGAGTTTGCTGGCAAGAAACTTGAGTTTCACAGTGCATATTCGGCCTTGGAAGCCAGACAGCTGTTGAAACAGCAGCCGAATGCAGCACTTATCTTATTGGATGTTGTGATGGAGTATGAGGATGCAGGTCTTCAGACGGTTAAGTACATTCGCGAGGAATTGAAAAATACGGCAATCCGTATTATTTTACGAACGGGCCAGCCTGGACAAGCACCTGAGCGCACGGTCATTATGGATTATGATATTAATGATTACAAAGAAAAAACGGAGCTTACTACACAGAAGCTTTTTACTACTGTGGTTACGGCGCTGCGTTCTTATCGGGATTTGAAGACGATTGAGAAAAGCAGAGCAGGACTTGAAGAAATTATCAAATCGGCCTCGACGTTGTTTGAATTGCAATCCATGAAGAAATTTGCCTCTGGCGTCTTGACGCAAATGACATCGATTGTAAATTTGCACCAAAATGCGATTCACTGCAGCTTCGCTGTCACAAAGGGTGTCGAGGACATTTATATTCTAGCAGCAAGCGGCGATTATGCCTCGAATCAGGACGAGCGTGCACGCGATGTTGTACCACGCGAAATGCTGGAAGAGATCGAGCAAGCTTTTCAAACCAAGAAAAGCAGCTTTGCTTCGGATCGCTTTGTGATCTATTTCCAAAGCAAAATGGGGATGGAAAACGTCATCTATATGAATGGCTTCAAGGCGTTAAGCGAGTGGGAGCGTTATCTAGTTGATATTTATTGCGCGAATGTTTCCGTGGCTTTCGAGAACCTTTATTTGAATGAGGAACTTGAGAGTACACAGCAAGAAATCATCTATACGATGGGCGAAATCACGGAAACTAGATCCAAGGAAACCGGGCATCATGTGAAAAGGGTCGCAGAATACTCGCGGCTCCTTGCGCTCAAATATGGGCTGCCTGAGCAGGAAGCAGAAGTCATTCGTCTAGCTTCTCCGATGCACGATGTCGGCAAAGTTGGAATTCCAGATGCGATCCTGAATAAGCCAGGTCCATTGACGACAGAAGAATTCGATATCATGAAGACGCATTCGAATCTTGGCTACGAAATGCTGAAGCATTCGAACAAGCAAGTGCTGAATGCTGCGGCAATTATCGCAGGACAACATCATGAACGTTATGATGGTACGGGTTACCCCTTGGGCCTGAAGGGAGAAGATATTCACCTATATGGTCGTATAACGGCTTTGGCCGATGTCTTTGATGCCCTGTGCAGCGATCGGGTATATAAGAAAGCATGGGAGTTGGATCGTGTTCTGGATTTGCTGAAGGCGGAACGAGGGAAGCATTTCGATCCGGATATCGTCGATATTTTTCTTTCCCATTTAGACGAGTTTTTGGTCATTAAAGAGCTGTACAAAGAACAACGTTAATGACATTAATGGTTCACATCGTGTTATGCAGGAATAAATTAAGCGCAATAACAATAGGCAACTCAGAGCTCTTATCTTCGGATAAGGGTTCTATTTGTGCTGCGTCAGCGATATCAACCTCTTGCTTATTTCTTCGTAAAATCCGGCAAAATTACGGTTAATCTACGATAATAACGGAATCCGTCGAAGAAAATAGGTCGAAATCGGCTTCTTTGTCTCTTTTTCGAAGATAGAGGAGCGTTTCTTTTAATTTACATTTCCTGTATGCTAGAAAAGGGCTTGAGACAGATAGAAAGAAGGTGTCACCATGCAAGGCGTTGGACTCGTACTGGAAGGCGGAGGTATGCGAGGGGTATACACCGCAGGAGTCTTGGAATATTTTATGGAGCAGGATTGGTATTTTCCCTATGTTGTAGGGGTGTCAGCGGGGGCGTGTAACGCCGTTTCGTACATCTCCAAACAACCTGGCCGGAATAAGAAAGTGACCATTGACTATATTGGAGATCACCGATATTTAAGTTACCGTAATCTATGGCGTCACAAAAGTATATTCGGGATGGATTTCATTTTCAATGAATTACCGAATGTGTTAGTTCCTTTTGATTATGATGCCTTCTATAATTCGCCGCAACAGTTCGCTATCGGTACGACCGATGCGCATACAGGGGAACCTGTTTACTACACGAAACATCAACTTATGAAGCAAACGATGCCCATTGTTCAGGCTTCTAGTTCATTGCCATTCGTAGCAAAGCCGATTCATTATGAAGGCCGCACCTTATTTGATGGCGGATTGGTCGATCCGATTCCGGTTCAGAAGTCGGTTGCAGATGGGAATCGGAAACATATTATTGTTCTTACCAAAGAGCAAGGCTATCGAAAAAGTCCATTCAAACAAGGTTGGCTTGCCAAAAGTTTTTATCCGAAATATGACGGTTTGGTGAATGTACTTGTGAATCGAAGCGAAATCTATAATGGAACACTGGAGACCATCGCAAAAATGGAAAAAGAGGGAAGTGCGATCATTATTCGCCCATCTTCCAAAGTGGTCGTGGGCCGTATGGAGAAAAATCCGAAGAAGCTGGAAGACCTGCATGAGTTAGGCTATGCGGATGCTAAGCGAATGGGATCTCAGCTAAAAAGTTGGTTATTAACATAAACCGTATGAAAGGAGCTGTTGAAGTGGAGTCACCTAAGCAAAAGGTCACAACATTTCTCATGTTTGAAGGGCAGGCTGAGGAAGCAATGAACCTATATACTTCTATATTTGATCAGTCCGAAATCCTAACCATTCAACGATATGGTCCTCATGAAGCTGGGGCGGAAGGCAGCGTGCTGAAGGCGACATTTTCTATGCATGGACAAACCTTTATGTGTATAGATAGCAGTGTGAAGCATGAATTCACATTCACGCCTTCAATTTCCCTTTATGTTACCTGTGAAACAGAAGAAGAAATTAATCGTGTTTTTGAAAAGCCGGCGCAAGACGGGAAAGTTTATATGCCGTTGGGAAACTATCCATTCAGTGAGCGGTTTGGTTGGGTCGGGGATAAGTTCGGTGTGTCTTGGCAGTTGAATCTAGGCGGTTGAATAAAAAAATGCAGCACTTGGCGTTAGCCAAATGCTGCATTTTTCAATACATTTACTTGCTTATTACCATACGAATGCGGAAGTGATAATGACCAAAAGAATGAAAAGAACCAATACAGCTGCGGAACTGTTACCTCTGTAGCCTTCGACTTCGTAGCCCATAATTAAGCACTCTCCTTTAGAACTAAAATGTATTACGAAGATAGCTTATGCAAATGTTTGTCCTTATGATTGGGCAAGCCGACCATTTTATGGAAATGAACTGGAGTAGGTTCACTAGTTCAACTTATTTTTCAAGGATAACTTGCTTAATTTGATCAGTAGGGGTATATTTCTCATATGTGAATTGAATAAACACCATCCGGGAGCTTGAGCAGTCAGGCTGAGAGTGCGGGATATGCCGCTGACCGTCCGATCTGATCTAGTTAATGCTAGCGCAGAGAATGATTATACACTACAATTTAGTGTATTATTGGTCAACGTATAAGTCGCGAGAGACATTTGTCTTCTGCGGCTTTTTATATCTTTTCTTTTAAATCATGAAGTAATGCCAGCGTAGAGAATTCACACAAATGCACGTCCTTTCGGGCTTGTTTCGTTAGGGGTTATCATTTTCTACTTTTGGCGCTCCTGGATCACGGGGGCTTTTTCTTATGGTTGGATGGAGAGACGAGAGGGGAAACAAGGAATGAAATGGAAGAAAATTGCACCACTCATGTTGGTAAGTTTAACGGTAGCTTTAGCAGGATGCGGCAAGCAAGCAGACGAGCCAAGCGCAAGCGCATCGACGAAACCGGTTAAAACGTTGACCAATGTCAAGGTAGTTCTGGATTGGACACCGAATACGAATCATACCGGGTTGTATGTGGCTAAGGATCAAGGCTTCTTTGAGCAAGAGGGACTGAATGTACAAATCATTGCACCTGGTGAAGGCGGCGCTGATGCCATGATCGCTTCAGGTGCGGCGGAGTTCGGCGTGAGTTACCAGGAGAGCATTACGCAAGGGCGTATACAAGGGGTTCCGTTGGTATCTATTGCCGCTGTCATCCAGCACAACACATCCGGATTTGCTTCGCCGGTAGCCAAGAACATCAAGTCCCCCAAAGATTTCGAAAACAAAACTTATGGGGGTTGGGGAGCACCTGCGGAAAGTGCGATGATCGATTCCCTCATGCAAACCGAGAAAGCAGATCCCAACAAAGTGAAGATCGTCAATATTGGAGAAGCTGATTATTTCACAGCAGTGAAGCGGGATATTGATTTTGCATGGATTTACTACGCGTGGACAGGCGTGGATGCTGAGCTGCGCGGTGAGCCGCTGAACATGATTTATTTGAACAAGTATTCCGATAAACTAGATTACTATACACCAGTTTTGGCAACGAATGAGAAAATGATCAAAGAAAAGCCGGAGCTCGTTAAAGCTTTCGTGGCCGCTGCTTCAAAAGGCTATCAGTTCGCTATCAGCAAACCAGAGGATGCCGCTAACATTTTGATCAAAGCAGTTCCTGATCTGGATAAAAAGCTTGTTGTGGCCAGTCAGAAATGGCTCAGCACTCGTTATCAAGACGATGCTCCTCGTTGGGGCGAGCAAAAACGGACAGTTTGGGAAAATTATGCGAATTGGATGCTGGAGCATAAGTTGCTGGAGAAAAACCTCGATGTCGATGCTGCATTCACGAATAATTTTTTACCGGTGAGCTCCAAATAAATTTCCAATTCAGGTGAGGTTTTGAAAGGAGAAATAAACATGGCTAATGCACTTGTCAGTATTCAAATTATTCCTAAAACGAAAAACAACGAAGACGTAATTCCTTATGTAGATCGTGCGATCGAGGTCATTGCTAAATCTGGTGTCAAATATTTCGTGTCCCCGCTGGAAACAACGATGGAAGGGGAACTTGATCAACTTCTCGCCATCATACAGGATATGAACGATGCCATGATTGAGATGGGCAGTCCGAATGTTATCTCGCAAGTGAAAATATATTTTAACCCGTCTGGCGCCTCGATGGACAAACTGACGGAGAAGTACAGATAATGAAACAGCAGCGCTGGTTCAGAGCAGGATGGCCACCTCTAGTTGTGGTCATCCTTCTGCTGCTTATATGGCAGCTTGTAGTAACTTGGGGAGGCACAGCCAGCTGGCTGCTGCCAAGTCCACTTAAAATATGGCAAGATGGCACGACCGATATGCCGCGCGTCTGGATGCACACCTTTGCAACATTCCGTTTAATGCTAATCGGTTTCTTCGTCGGAGTGACAGTTGGTGTTATTGTTGCTAGCTGCTTGCACCGAGTGCCCGTCCTAAAGGCAGGCTTTTATCCGCTTCTGATCCTCTCGCAGAACGTCCCTACGATTGCCCTTGGGCCGCTTCTGATTATCTTATTTGGGTTCGGTCTCTTACCTAAAGTTATTTTAATTTCACTGGTCTGTTTCTTTCCTGTGACGATGTCAACGTTGGATGGCTTTATGCAAACAGATCGCAGCATGTACAACTACATGCAGATGATTGGTGCCAGCAAACGGCAAATCTTTTATAAATTAGAGCTGCCGCATGCATTGCCTGCTCTATTTACCGGGCTCAAAATATCAGCTACCTATAGTGTAATGGGGGCAGTTATTGCCGAATGGCTCGGAGGCGGTGTAGGGCTAGGTTATTATATGATTTTGCAGAAATCTGCCTTTCGTGCGGACCGTGAGTTTGTTGCTATTTTTATCATCGTAGTTCTAAGTTTGCTATTCTTTTGGCTAATTGCCGGACTTGAGAAATGGGTTATTCGCTGGAACGCGAAACGATCATCCTAGAGGTAAGGGAGGTGTGGTATGAACAAACTGGAGCTTAAAAGCATACATCAAACCTTCACTGGCAAAAAGCAGCGAACTTCTGTGCTGTCGGATATCTCACTCCATGTGAAAGAGGGAGAGTTCGTTTCCGTTATTGGTCCTTCCGGCAGCGGAAAGAGTACGCTTTTTCATATTATTGGCGGTCTCATTGCTCCTTCCTCGGGAGAAGTATGGCTGGATGGCCGCAATGTCACCGGAAGGAAAGGCTTGATCAGCTATATGCCTCAACAGCCTGCTTTGTTTCCGTGGCGGAACATTGAGTCTAACGTAGCTCTTGCGCAGGAAGTAGCGGGAGAAAGTCGTGATGCTGCATTGGAAAAAGCAAGAGAGTGGCTGCCTAAAGTCGGATTAAGCGGTTATGAGCGTGAGTACCCTCATGTCTTATCTGGCGGCATGCAGCAACGTGTATCTTTTCTGAGAGCTTTGCTTGGCCCACAAGAGGTTATGTGCTTGGACGAGCCCTTCGGCTCGTTGGATGCGCTAACCCGGCAAGAAATGCAGGCATGGCTGCTGAATATATGGGAGCAAAACAAACGATCCATTCTGTTTGTAACGCATAGTATTGAGGAAGCGCTGTTCTTGTCTGATCGGATCTATGTTCTGTCAAATAAGCCTGCAAGAATATTAGAGGAGCTCGTTGTACCTTTCGCAAGGCCTCGGCAGGAAGATGTCTTGCTCAAAGCTGAATTTCATGAGCTAAGGCAGCATATACAAAGTAGATTGCGTCAGGAGTTGTCACATGAATAAAGCCATTGATGCGCATATTCATCTTGATATGTATTCGGAAACGGAAGTGCAGGAGATCGTATCAGACTTAACGGAAATGAATGTTGAATGTGTCATTGCCGTGTCCAGGCATCTGGCCTCTTGCATAGCTACGAAGCAGTTGAAGAAAGACGCACCCAATCAAATATTTACTGCTTATGGATTTCATCCTGAGCAAGAGCTGCCCCATGAAGCTCAGCTGAATGAGTTAATATCATGGATACGTGAAGAAGCAAATGAGATGGTAGCTGTAGGTGAGATTGGTCTGCCTTATTATAGTAGACTGGAAGCGGAGGAGCAGGGGCTGACTTTGGATTTGGCGCCATATGTCACGCTTCTGGATACCTTGCTGAAGCTTGCTGCGGAATTGGCAAAACCGGTTGTTCTGCATGCTGTCTATGAGGATGCGGAGATCGTTTGTGATCTTCTGGAGAAGCATGGCATCACCAAAGCACATTTTCATTGGTTTAAAGGGGCACCTCATGTAGTTAAGCGTATGATAAATGCAGGTTATATGATCTCGATTACACCGGATGTGCTTTATGAAGAAGAAATAAGAACCCTTGTTCGTAGTTATCCGATTAAACAGTTAATGGTCGAAACTGACGGACCTTGGCCGTTCGAGGGTCCCTTCAAGGGGCAAGTAACGCATCCTCGGATGATACATGCCGTTATTGAACAGATTGCGCTTCTGCATGGCTTGACTGCTGAGGAGGCAGGAAGCATTATATTGGAGAATACCAAGCGATTCTATGGTCTTTCTACATTTTAGTAAATACTGAACTAAAACTGAATTAAATACTGAATTAAATACTAACTACTAAATCAAACTGGACATGTGTTCGTAATAGAATTATAATAATTAAGAACACATGTTCTATATTTGGTGAGGTGAGTTTAAAAATGACTGTCCGATGCGGTTGGGTCAATGATGATCCATTATATGTAGATTACCATGATCATGAGTGGGGGGTGCCTGTCCATGATGATCAAAAGTTGTTCGAGATGCTTAATTTGGAAGGTGCACAAGCAGGACTGAGCTGGTATACAATTCTGAAGAAGCGTGAGGGCTACCGAGCAGCTTTCGATGAATTTGATCCGCACATCATTGTGAATTATCAGGATGAGAAGCTGAATGAGCTTCTGCAGAATCCAGGGATTGTACGCAATCGCTTGAAAATCGCGGCTGTGGTTCAGAATGCGCATTCCTTCTTGGCAGTGCAAAAAGAATTTGGATCGTTTGATCAATACATATGGGGATTTGTCGGCGGCAAGCCATTAAACAATCATTGGGAAAGCATGAGTCAAGTACCTGCGACATCTGCGATTTCGGATGCGATGAGCAAAGACTTAAAGAAGCGTGGTTTTAAGTTTGTTGGGTCGACAATTTGCTATGCTTATATGCAAGCTGTAGGAATGGTCAATGACCATATTCAAACTTGTATTCGATACGGCAGCGAGTAGGAAATTAAAGGGCTATCTGAGGCGGGGAATTATCCCCTATCGGGCAGCCCTTTTTTGTATTCATTATTTTTGAAGCAATTATGCGTATTGAAGCTGTTTCTCCATAAGGTTCGTTTTAATTAAGTAAATCCGCTTACGAATATAGAAATCATAAACAGCACCGGTTAATTCTCGTGGCTTAATGCGGTTGTTCGTGTCATTGTCTATGATTATCACCGAACCGTCATCATAAAACTTGAACGTATAATCGGCGTAATGGGAATGTGCTTCATCCAACATGTCGTCAATCTGTCCGGGAAGAAGATGGTCAGTGTCACACAATGCCTTGTGGTACCAATAATCTCTCTCGATAAAGCGAAAATTGTGACTAGTGTTCATCATGTTAACAACCTCCTCATCTAATTGGAACATTTGTTCTTGTTTTCATTATAACAAACAAACGTTCGTATTGGAAGAGGAATCTTTGAAAAATGGGAATTATTTTCATATAAATGAGGTGATTTTATAAGAATCTTTTGCAGATTAAGTGAGGGGGGAATAAGTTTAGAGCTTTTATCCAGTTTAGTGGGATTCGGGGCGGGACTTTGATAGAGGTATTTGGTTGACTGATAATGGAGTTTGAGGGTTGGGTCTTCTGTTAACAGAATGTTAAAGTCTGTGGAATGGACTTTGGTTAGCTTATGATGAGGACCTGTTGGTGGGCCTTCGGTTAACGGAATATGAAACCCTATGTGGATGGTATGTTAGTTCCCGGAATAAGGGTGCTTGAGAGCAAGGTACTCGGTTTTTCGAACAAAAGCCTGCAAAAATGCAGGTATTTTCTGTTGAAACGTACAAAAATTAGGATATTCCTGCAATTATGCAGGCTTTTTAAGGTATTTGATCCGAAAAGCCAGAAAAGGCCTCAAAAAGATGCATAATTGCAGGAATTTAGCGATAAAGTGTCCTTCGAGCTAAAAAAGATGCATAATCGCAGGAATTTATCCGCTATGGGGTCATTCGAGCTCAAAGGAAGCATAGTCGTAGGAGTTTAGGTGGTAAAGAGTCTTTCGAGCTCGAAGAATCATTAGTCGCAGGAGTTTAATGTTTAAGTGCCTTTCGACTAATTGAGCCACAGTGGCTTGCTGTAAGACTTAGCCAGTCGAGGATCCAGCCGCTTCCTTTCGCGACCCAACGAGCTGGCACAATACAATTAGTGGACGAGTAAATTATATTGTATATACAAAGCTGATGCGCTTCGGCAGGGTATTTCGCGTAAACGCAGCTTGGTTAGGGAACTAAGCTCACGAATAAGTTAAACTAAAGAAGCTAAACTCCTCGAGTTTAGCTTCTTGTCGGACGGCCGCTTATTGCTGAGCGTATGTGTTTCGTTATCGCGAGTCCGTGCAAACGACCCGATTCAATGAAGATTTCATTGGCATCATATTTGGATGAAGCGACAACACCCGCAACATATAAACCGGGAATGTTGGTTTCCATGGTTTCGGGATCAACGAGCGGAGCGTTGGTTTCTTCATGAAAAGTTACCCCGATGGAAGTCAGAAGATGACGATCCGGTCTGAAGCCGGTGAGTGCCAGAACGAAGTCGTTGTCCAACGTGACATGTTCGGATTCTTTGCGTACAAGAACGGTATGTTCTTCAATACGCTCAACTTGGGAATTAAACCACATGCGAATGCGTCCTTTGTTGACCATACTTTCAAAAATGGGGCGAACCCACGGTTTGATATTGGCTGAGAAATGGGGGCCGCGATAGATGACGGTTACCTCCGCACCCACTCGTATCAAATCCATTGCGGCGTCGACGGCGGAATTGTTGCCACCGATGATTGCTACTTTGGTTCCCGTATACGGGTGCGCTTCTTTATAGTAATGAGTCGTTTTCGGCGAATCTTCACCGGGGATACCGAGTAAATTAGGGTGATCGAAGTAGCCGGTAGCTACGATGACATGCTGGGCAGTGTACGATTTTTTTTGGCCAAATGGATTCGTTGTCTGTACGTGAAATCCTGCGTCCAGCTTTTCAATGGAAATAACTTCCTCATAAGACTGGATGCGCAGCTGTTCTCTGCGTGCGACTTCTCTGTAATAGACCAATGCTTCTTGACGATACGGTTTTTCATGAGGGGTTGTAAAAGGATAGCCGCCAATTTCTAGCAGTTCAGGGGTGCTGAAGAATTGCAAATAGGTAGGATATAAATAAATGGCATTGACGATACTGCTTTTTTCTATAACTAAAGGTGACAGACCTTCTCGCTGCAAAGCAACAGCGGCGGACAACCCGCAAGGTCCAGCTCCAATGATAATGACATGTTCCACGTAATAGCCTCCTTGATAACGGAATTCTCATTCCATAGTAGCGCAAGCAGGGGAGGTTGCCAAGTTAGTCGGCAAAAAGAGAAGCAGAAAACCTCTCCATACGTTCAGACGTTGGAGAAATTTTCTGCTCTCAGGAAACAGACACCGTTACTTTTGGTTCAGTTGGTTCTCTTCGTTCGCTTCGCTAATATCGTCTTTGGCGAGATTGATGGTTGTTAGGCTAGGCGCATTTTCCAAAGTGTCGTTCACGAAGGCTAAATCTTGATTTTTGGCGTTCGTATTGGTGGTTCCTGTGTAATTGCCGGCATGCTTGTTGTTTTCCATTGAAGTCATCCTTTCACAAACAGTTTAAGGTTCAGCCTTAACGTTTACACATGTTAGTGATTTTATGCTCCAATCAATGACAAAATCCGCTATAATAGAGGCAGATCGTTCAAAAAGGAGTAGAGATTATGAGTATTCAGCATATGGTTATTTTTAATTTACATGCAGGTAAAGATACAGACGAGGCGCAAAATTTCCTGAGCAGCAGTGCAGAAGAATTGGCCGGTATTCCCGGTGTTGAGCAGTTTCAGGTTTTGCGGCAAGTAAGCGTGAAGAACGATTATGACTATGGATTCTCAATGGTGTTTGCGGATCAAGCTGTGTATGATGCTTATAATAGCCATCCGGTACATACTCGCTATGTCGCAGAACGTTGGATGAAGGAAGTTAGCCGGTTTCAAGAAATTGATTTTACTGTTATGGCATAACAAAGATCGAGGGGAGTGTTGAACGTATTTTGACGAAGACGGAAGAGATATTTGATATTTATGATGAAAAAATGAATTGGTTGGGTGTAGCGCCACGCTCAGAAGTCCATGCCAAAGGGCTTTGGCACCAAACTTTTCAATGTTGGATTGTTACTTATGAAAGAGGCGAGCCAGAACTGCTGCTTCAGTTAAGACATCCGGAAAAGGACCTGTTCCCCAACCTGTTGGATATTTCGTGCGCAGGCCATCTTGCAGCCGGTGAAACGACGGAAGAAGGAGCGCGAGAGCTGGAGGAAGAGCTTGGCTTGAAGGTGGCGTTTAATCAATTATTGCCTTGTGGAATGTTTGCGGAAGAGGATTTGATCTCGGAGAAGTTGATTGATCGTGAGTTCTGTCATATGTTTTTGTACCGCTGTGATCAATTACTTAGTGCTTATACGTTGCAGGCGGATGAAGTTAGCGGTATATTTGCTGTAAGTGCTGCCCATCTAGAGCAATTGATCCGACATGAGACGAATCAGTTGACGGCCAGAGGTTATCTTTTGGATACGGATGGTCAAAAAATCGAGAAAAACCTGCCTATAGGCTTGATGGATATGGTTCCGCATCCTGCGGCTTACTTTGAATTTCTCTTTGGCAAGTTGAGGGAATACGGGCTTATGGCATGAAAAAGAACCGAGGCAGGGAGCCTGCTCGGTTCTTCTTGCGTCTGGGAACGGACTAAACAAAATACTTAGTCGCTATGTAGGAATAACCGACGTAGCACGCAACGGAAAGTGCGATACAGACAATACCCAGTGCTGTTTTGCGCTTAAAAAGAAGCAGGAATCCAGCACTAAAAGCCGATCCCATAATTAACATTGAAATAAAAGTTAAAACACCCATTTGCGTCGTATCTCCTTACCCTTTGTTTACGTAATCGTGCACCATATCTTTAGTTACATAAGAACGGAGCGGAGAAATACCTTCTTTGGCATGGGCGATGATGTGAGCTGTTATGGCGTTGATGGTATCAACGGTAAACGGAAGCCCGCGTTTGCACAGGTCAACTGCCTCGTCAATGGCTTGCTCGCGCTGTGCATCCAGCTCAGAAAAGCGCACGAGATGCAGATGTTGAGCATTCGAATGTTTAGATATCGCTTCATGTACGTTCATCTTAAAGATCTCCTTTAGTGACCAGATTCTCATTCAGTATACACGATTGAGAGCCTGAGTAACAGTTGTGATGCGATGAAAAGCTAAGAAATAGACAAGCTAATTCGATATAAAAAGACTTATAAGCTCGGAGTGAAATAAATGAATAGGCTGCCTATTGAGTCTGTACTTCCGCAATTATTAGAAGTTTTGAGCTTGCAGCCATGTGCGGTACTCGTTGCTCAGCCAGGTGCAGGGAAAACAACGCAAGTTCCGCTTGCGATCCTTAAGGCAGCTTGGCTGCAGGATCAGAAAATCCTCATGCTGGAGCCGAGAAGATTGGCAGCTCGTGCTGCAGCCAGATACATGTCCAAGCTTCTGGGGGAAGAGGTGGGGAACACCGTTGGGTACCGGGTGAAAAATGATACGCGTGTTGGACCTAACACCCGTATTGAAGTGATCACCGAGGGTGTCCTGACACGGATGCTTCAAAGCGATCCTGCTCTGGAAGGGGTAGGTATCGTTATTTTTGATGAGTTTCATGAACGGAATTTACATGGAGATATCGGGCTGGCATTGAGCAGGCAGACACAATCTCTTCTGCGAGAGGATCTGCGTATTCTGATTATGTCGGCGACGATCGAGGCTGAACCTGTTGCGGCTATGCTGGATAATGCTCCCATTATCCAGAGTGAAGGTCGAGTTTTTCCTGTGAGTACCCATTATTTGACGAGCAAATGGAGTGGTCGGCTGGAAGTGCCTGTCGTAAAGAGCATTCAGCAGGCTTTGCAAGAAAACGAAGGGAATATTCTTGTATTCCTACCCGGAGCAGCTGAAATTCATCGTGTAGCAAGTCAGCTTGCCGCTTTAAAATGGGGAAAAGAGATCGAAATAGCCCTGTTATACGGCAATCTCTCTCAAGAAGCGCAGGATCGAGCACTTTCGGCAAGCGATGAAGGCTGCCGTAAGGTTGTGCTCGCGACCTCTATTGCCGAGACGAGCTTGACTGTCGAAGGGATTACGGTCGTTATTGACAGCGGCCTGATGCGCGTTCCGCGGTTCTCGCCGCGCACCGGCATGACCCGTCTGACGACGGTGCCGGTTTCGGTGGCCTCTGCCGATCAACGCAGAGGCCGGGCAGGCCGTCTCGGGCCAGGCGTGTGCTACCGCCTCTGGACCGAGACCGAGCAGCGGCAGCTCCCGCCAAGCAGCACGCCAGAGATCCGCGAAGCGGATCTGGCGCCGCTTGCGCTGGAGCTGGCCGCCTGGGGCGTGCCAGACCCCGCTGCGCTGGTCTGGCTGGACCCGCCGCCTGCTGCTGCTTACCAGCAGGCGCGGGATCTGCTCGTGCAGCTTGGCGCGCTGCACGAGAACGGAGGCCTAACGCCGCACGGCAAGCGCCTGGCGTCGTTAGGCCTGCACCCGAGGCTTGCGCACATGGTGCTGCAAGCCATCCCGCTTGAGCTCGGCACGCTGGCGTGCGAGCTCGCGGTCATGCTCGGCGAGCGCGATTTCATGCGCGCTGCGGCCGAGCGAGATGCGGATGTACGCACCCGCATCGAAGTGCTCTGGCGCGCTGCGCAGGGCGAGCAGCGCGCAGACGTTGACTTTGGCTTATGCCGGCGCATCGCGGCGGAAGCCAAAGTGCTCATGCAGGCGCTCGGCATCAGCCCGAGCGCTCAGCGGGCCTCGGCGAGCGGGATGCTGCTCGCCTTCGCTTATCCCGATCGCATCGCACAGCGGCGATCGACGGGCAAGTTCTTGCTCAGCAGCGGGCGTGGCGCTGCACTGCCTGACCTTCAGCCAATATCGGCTGAGCGGTACCTTGTTGCCGCGGAGCTGGACGACAACGGCGCCGAGAGCCGGATTTATTTGGCGGCTCCGATCCAGGAAGATGAGCTGCTTGACCTATTTGCGGATCGCTTGCAGCAAGAACAAGAGGTGCTCTGGGATCATGCAATGGGGACGGTAAGAGCAAAACAGCGCTTGCGATTGGGAGCGATCATTATGAAAGAAAGCCAATTGCAGGAGCCTAATCCTGAATTGGTTGTACAAGCATGGATTTCTGGAATTCAGGCTGAATCCCTAGAGCTGCTCCCCTGGACGCGGAGTGCGCGTCAACTGCAAGAACGAGTGAACTTTTTGCATCGATTTGATGACCAATGGCCGGATATGCGTGAAGAGACATTGCTGGCTGGCGCGGCAGAGTGGCTGGGTCCCCACCTGTATGGACTCAAAAGCAAAGGTGCGCTGGGTCGTCTGAACTTGACAAGTATATTAGAAGAAATGCTAACATGGGAGCAGCGTAGATGGTTGGAAGAGTGGGCGCCAACACACATTCAGGTCCCTAGCGGATCGCGTATCCCCGTTGATTACAGCGTGAGCGAGGCGCCTTCTATCGCGGTTCGTTTGCAAGAAATGTTTGGGCTTGCAGACACGCCGCGGATTGCCAAGGGCAGGGTAGCTGTAACCGTGCATTTATTGTCGCCCGCACAACGTCCTGTGCAGGTTACCAAGGATTTGGCGAGCTTTTGGCGAGAAGCGTATTTCGAGGTCAAAAAAGACCTCAAAGGCCGTTATCCCAAACATTACTGGCCGGATGATCCGATGGCAGCCATGCCCACGAACCGCGCTAAACCGCGTTCCTAGCCTATTTTGTACGAGAAGGGAACTGAATCACTCATGGCAAGGCACTCCGATCAGGAGGAAATCGTCATCTATATATCAGCTGGTTTTGCAACGGCCCCTTATTTTCTGGATGCGTTTGGTGCGGCGATGGCTGAACGTTACGCGAGTGAGGGCATCCGTGCCCGAGTCGTGATTCATTATCCTTATGGGGATTGGTCGCGTGAACGCCGGAAGCAGCTGAAGGAGATCGTCAGCGATCTTTGGAACAACGCTCACCGGAAGCCGTCTTATTACGGAGGAAAGAGCTTAACCAAGTTAATCACACAGGATTTTATGCCAGGACAAAAGCTCCTTCTAATCGGCCATAGTGCTGGTGCGGTAGCCTCTGTGCAAGCAGCTGAAATACTGGAGAAACAAGGGATTCCACTTCTTGGCGTGATCCAAATTGGTTCTCCCAAATGTGCGATTCCTTCATTAATCAAGCACAAAGTACTTTATTTGAAGGCTGCTAATCAATTGGATCAATCCACAGATCCTATTCCGCGACTGGGTACTTGGGGAGGCTGGGCGAAGTCCCGGATGGGGACATTCCGCTGGAATGGCCTGAAGCATGCCCCGATTCATCGCCGTACCTTGTATGTAATAGGGGGACATGCGGATTATTTTAGAGACCATAATCCATACATATGGCAGGATGCCACGAACCTGCAGACGACCGTACAAACCATTTGGCAATGGTTAAATCGAACAGAAAAGGATGATGAACATGATTGAAGTACTACAAGCGCATATGGAACACAGCAAAGAAGAAGGTTACATCGGAAAAGTGGAATTTAAAGTAGAAGGTCACGAACATCCCTACGAGATCACGCTTCATAGCAAACGCGGCAAGGATGACTGGAGCTATGCATTGAACTTCTTGAACGAATCCGGCAAGGAAGAGGATATCGAAGCGGTCGAAGAGCTGCTGGAAGAAGATGAATACTTCGATAAGCTAGTTGAAGCGGCGCAGAGCTCATTAACGAAGTAGATTGCATGGTTGGAGAGAGAAGCTGGCTCTAATGGAAGTAAGGCAAAAAGACGGACTATCAAGCTATTTGTGCAGTCCAAAAAGGACCTTCAACCCCACTTTCGTGGAGCTGAAGGTTTTTTCATCGGCGTGGACTTAGTGAAGATTGCTTGCTCCACTCAGCTTTATACGGCTCTGCCAACCAACGAATCGCTCCCTATATGTACATACAAGTTAAGTGAGTGATATAATACGTTCAGAATCAAACGCACGAGGTGAAAGATGAAAGAGAAGCAACTACCGAAATATATGCAGCTGAAACAAGAAATTTTATCATGGCTTCACGCAGGGAAGCTGAAAGCAAATGACCAAATGCCTTCAGAAAATGAAATTGCCGAGCAGTTTCAGATGAGCCGTCAAACCGTCCGTCAGACATTCGGGGAATTGGAGCAGGAAGGCTGGCTGTATCGCATGCAAGGCAAGGGGACTTATGTGTCTACGCCCCACACCCAAAAAAGTCGAGATGTGCAGACAATCGGCATCCTGACGACCTATATATCTGATTATATTTTTCCGCATATTGTAAGAGGAGCAGAGTCGGCTTTACGTGCCCGCGGCTATCGGCTGCTGTTGTCTTCGACGGATAATGATAAGGAAAAAGAGAAAGAAAGCTTGCAGATGATGTTGAGCCAGCCGCTGAGCGGCCTGATTATTGAGCCGACAAGAAGTGCAGAAGGGAATCCGAATTTAAGCTTTTATTTATCTTTGGATTATCAGCATATTCCGTATTTAATGATCAATGAGCGATATCCGGAAATGAATTGTCCTTCTTTGATTGTAGATGATGAAGAGGGTGGATTTAAGGCGGCGCAGCATCTTATTGAATTAGGGCACCGCCGGATTGCCGGTTTTTTCAAAACGGATGATTTGCAAGGCGTTAACCGGTTGAAAGGCTTCTTGCGCGCGCATCAGCAATATCAGATTCCTTTGCTTCCTGAGCTTGTTATTCATTACACGACAGCTGAAAAAGGACAGAAGCCTTACGAGAGTGCTATTGATCTCATCAATCAGCAGACTGAACGGCCAACAGCCTTCGTCTGTTATAACGATGAACTAGCGATTCATTTGTTGGAAGCTGTACGTATAACAGGTTTGCAGGTGCCCCAAGATATTTCCTTAGTTGGTTTTGATGACTCTTCATTAGCATTGGCAACCGAAGTGAAGCTGACGACACTTACGCATCCCAAAACACAATTAGGAACTGACGCAGCGGAGCTTTTAATTGATATGATAGAGAACAAACGGAGAAATGGCAGTGAAGCTGGGAAAGTGTATCAGCCGGAGTTGATCATTCGAGAGTCAACGATAGGTGTAATGCCATCTCAGACCGATTAGAGAACAAAGAAGTGGAAGGCAGCTCAAAGTAGAATAGAAGAGGGATGGGTGTGAGGGTGGAAAGGCGCTTAGCGGTTGGAACCCCACATCCATCCCTCCCCATGGACAAAAGTATGGGGTTACACGCAAAAGGACCGTCAGGATGTTTTTCCTGACGGTTTTTCTTATGTGAATGGAAAGCAGGGGACTCCCCCTTGAGAAGGGTTGAAGTGAAAAGCTGATTTCATTGGATTACTTCCAATGCAAGCTAGTTTGAAGAGCTGGAAGGACAATTTCACTGGATATACTCCAATGAATAATCTAAAAAGCAGGTATTTTGTGAGTGAATGGAGATTTTCATTGGATTAATTCCAGTGCAAGCTTGCAATAAGCCCTATAATGGTTGATTTCATTGGACAAATTCCAATGAGAAGAATAAATGGTTAACCGACGTCTGAGCTCCAAATGAGGATATAGATCAACTCAACTCTAATGGGAGGAAGTCTATGTAACAATAGGAATGCTGAGGAG
Source organism: Paenibacillus ferrarius (assembly GCF_002027705.1). Taxonomy (GTDB): domain Bacteria; phylum Bacillota; class Bacilli; order Paenibacillales; family NBRC-103111; genus Paenibacillus_E; species Paenibacillus_E ferrarius. The sequence continues at coordinate 80,782 of NZ_MBTG01000012.1, forward strand.
TTGCATGGTCTGCCGTCCTGCTGCTAAGTCTGCTGCATCGCCGTGCGGCATGAAAAGAACAGAAAGTTCTTCTGGTAAAAAAGTCATAGTCAACTTGTACGTACAAGTGATATACTCATTTCTAGAGGCACATTAATTCGAAGGAGGCTCTCCATGTCTAAAAAATATGCGATTGGCGTTGATTATGGAACCGAATCCGGCCGTGCCGTTAGATTATACCCAATCAACCAAGGAGGCTAACTAGCATGAACCCTTTTAAAGAGAAAGTATTTTGGTTCGTAACCGGGAGTCAACATTTATATGGACCAGAGACTTTGCTTCAAGTGGAAGAGCATTCCAAACAAATGACAGAAGGCATTGACGCTAATGAGTCCATTCCTAGCAAATTGATTTTCAAACCGGTGCTTGTGGATTGCCGGCTTAGCCGAATACCGCAAGCCGCTGCTTCACCTGCATACACAGTTCAACCGCGATATTCCGTGGGAAACGATCGATATGGACTTCATGAACCTGAATCAAGCGGCTCATGGTGACCGTGAGTATGGCTTTATCGGTGCGCGCATGGGCATTTCCCGCAAAGTGGTTGTTGGTTATTGGGAAGACCCAGCTGTCCTTGGCCGCATAGCAGGGTGGATGCGTACGGCTGTTGCGTTCGTTGAAGGACGCAGTCTGAAAGTAGCGCGATTTGGCGATAACATGCGTCAGGTTGCAGTGACAGAAGGCGATAAAGTGGAAGCTCAAATCAAATTTGGCTGGTCCATCAATGGGTATGGTGTTGGTGATCTCGTCCAGCGTGTAGGAGATATTACGGAGTCTCAAGTGGATCAATTAATGGATGAATACAGCGAAAAGTATGACATTACAGAAGAAGGCCGCTCAGCAGGTCCTGTACGCGAGGCTATTCGCGAGCAGGCACGTATTGAGCTTGGACTGAAGGGCTTCTTGGAAGAAGGCGGCTTCGGTGCATTTACGACGACTTTCGAGGATTTGTATGGGCTGAAGCAGCTTCCAGGACTTGCCGTTCAACGCTTGATGGAGCAAGGCTATGGCTTCGGCGGAGAAGGCGACTGGAAAACAGCCGCACTCACACGCGTGATGAAAATCATCGCAAATAACAAAGGTACGTCCTTCATGGAAGATTACACATACCATATGGAGCCAGGTCAAGAACTGGTTCTCGGTGCCCACATGCTTGAAATCTGTCCGACAATTGCCGCTACGCGTCCAAAAATTGAGGTTCACCCGCTTGGTATTGGCGGCAAAGAGGATCCGGCTCGCCTTGTATTTGACGGTTCTTCCGGTGCTGCTCTGAATGCATCGCTCATTGATATGGGCAACCGGTTCCGACTGCTGATTAACGAGGTAGATGCTGTTCAACCAGCCAAAGCTATGCCGAAATTGCCGGTAGCACGCGTGCTGTGGAAGCCGCAGCCTTCCTTGCGTGACTCTGCTGAATCTTGGATTTATGCTGGCGGTGCACATCACACGGTATTCTCTTATAACGTAAGTACAGAGCAGTTGGTTGATTGGGCTGAGTTAGCAGGCGTGGAAGTTGTCATTATTAATAAACATACGAATCCTTTGCAGTTCCGCAATGAGCTTCGTTGGAGCGAAGTGGCGTGGAAACGCTAAGCGAAAATTCGGAAGCCGGCCGAAACCATTTGCAGTGTTGCGCGAACAAATAGGTAATGACTATAACTCGCCTATTCTGAAAAAAACTGCGTTGATGCAGGCTTTTGGGATCAGATCGCGTGAAAAGCGGAGAAAGCCTGCGATTGTGCAGGCTTTCTCATGTTTTTCCATCCTGGGATGGCAAAAAGGTCTCAAAAGGATGCATCATTGCAGGCTTTTCCCTTTTACCCCGGTTTCCAAGACGAAAAGGATGCATAATCGCAGGAATTACGCGTTAACTGAGCCAAAGTTAGCCGTGAGGCAGCGTGAGGCAGGGTGGCGTTTCCTACGCATATGACTGCCCTAAATTAGGGTTATTTGGTAGGGGGCAGCCTATTTCCACATGCTGTAAGAGAAAAGTCACATTTATCGATGTCAGTAAAATTTTCATCCATTGACTTCTTTATTTAAGATGCTATAAAGTGAATTCATATAAGCTTGTCCTGGATTGGACAATATTGTGGGAGGCTAACACGAAATGACGACGAAAGCGTATGAAGGTACCTATCAAGGAGAGAACGCGATTTGGCTGCAGGCTGGCCGTTATGAAGCGGTTGTTTTGCCTGAAATCGGAGCTAATCTCATTGCATTTAGAGATACGGAGAAAGAATATAAGTTTCTGCGCGAGCCTTCTTTAGAAGAAATGGATTCGTTCAAAGAGCGTCCAATCGTACATGGCATTCCAGTGCTATTCCCGCCTAATCGTTATCAGGATGGCAAATTTCCTTGGAATGGCAAAGTGTATGAATTCCCGGTGAATGAACCCGCAACAGGCAACCATTTACACGGTTTTGTACACAATATTCCATGGACTGTTGAGAAATTCGGCGCGGACGAATCAGAAAGTCATGTGACATTGGCTTTGCAGGTGAGAGAAGGTCATTCCGTTTATGCGTATTTACCGCATTCTTTTACAATTCGTTTGACATACACATTAAATGAGTTCGGTTTACATCAAGATATTGCTGTACATAATGAAGGCACAGACGCTATGCCGTGTTTGTTGGCCTATCATACGACGATCAATGCGCCTTTTGCACCGAACAGTCAGCCTTCCGATTATGGGTTCAAAATGACGATCGGCAACCGCTGGAAGTTAAATGAAAGAATGCTGCCGACAGGTGAATATCAATCGTTAACAGCGGATGAAGAGAAGATGAAAGTAGGCGGCTTGTCGCCGTTCTTTGCATCCATGGACAACCACTATACAACAGCGCCGCAAAACGGCCGTAATTATATGGAGTTGACAGATTCCCGCGAAGGGATCAAACTTGTCTATGATGTAGGAACCTCCTACAAGCAATGGATGATCTGGAATAATGGCGCTTCGGAAGGGTTCTTCTGTCCAGAACCGCAAATGAATCTGGTGAATGCTCCGAATGTCGATCTGCCTGCCGGAGAGATCGGTTTGGTATCGCTGGAGCCAGGCGAGGTTTGGGGCGAAAGAGCAAGACTATATACCATTGACTTGAAGAAATAAAATGATACGTACCCCTTTGGCGCATGGAGAGAATCCGACGTGATGATCTGCAGGCAGCGAGGGGTATTTTTTCGGAAAGGTAAGGTGTACGAATGGACAATCAAGAAAATGCGCAAATGGAAGCATATATTGCGGAAAATAAGAAATTAAAGCAGGAGAACGAACGATTGAAACAAGAAATTGCCAGATTACGCGGTGTTAAACGGCCATCAGGTGAAGCTATGGATACGATGTCGACGAAGTTGAAAGAGGCATTAAGAGAATAAAAAGCGTTCATATTAAAGCTTGTTCGACAAATGCGATGGCATTCGGTATAATGAAAACTGCCAAAAGGAGGGAAAAGAAATGAACGAAACCTTACCACCAAAAACGTGTTCGATCGACCGACTTGTAACCAAAGAAGCGGAAGTTAGCAAGGTACTCGCTGGATCCAAAACAGCTTGCAGACGCAATGGACGCTATGCCGATATCGGTGAAACGATGGAGCTGAATGGCAACTCATTCACGGTGACCAAAGTGTACCAACAATCACTAGGTGAGTTAACTGTTGAAGATGCAAAGGCTGAAGGGCATGAAACTGTCGAGGAATACCGCGATAGCATTCTATCTATTCATCCAGGTATGCCATGGCTGCCGCAAATGAAAGTATGGGTTCACGAATTCCAAAAATCGGAATAAAACAAACGAAAAACAGTGCGGATCTAAGGATCTGCACTGTTTTGTTAAATTTTTTTCATAGAATGGATGATGGTTTTGAGTTGGTATGTTTGCCTTTTATATCTCCATATTTTCAGTGTTGTATTAAGCATTGGGCCTTATTTTATTCTATTTCCGCTGCTGGCCAAAATTCGAACAGCGCCTTTCGAGCAGCTGCCTGATTATCTGGAGCCGTTCCGTATCACGGTGCGATTAACGAAACATGCCGGTCATGTGCTTGTGGCAACGGGTATTATTCTTACATGGATAACGTCGTGGACGTGGGATACGTCCTGGATTGTCGTCACCGTTTTGATTATGGTCGCTTCTCTGTACTTTATTGCACGGGCCTTTTCACCACTGCTGCGCAAGCTCAAAGCGCCTCATGAAGACCGCAATGACTTAGTAAATAAGCTGCGCAAAGCGTTAATCTGGTATGTGATTATTACGCTCTCCATGATGTGGTTTATGGTGGCTAAACCGAACATATGGTAATGTGCTAAACGTTTGGTTTGCGAGCATACATGACTACGAAATTATAATATTTGTAGACGCAGTCGACATCAATGAAACCAGTGGTTCGCAGCCAACCCAGCTGCAGATCAAGGGGAGCCATCTTATCCAGCTTCGTCCTTTCATAAGCGGCTTGCAAGGCTTCATAGCTTAAGTCGGTTGCTTCTATTTTGGCCTCCCAATCGGAACGGTAAAGCTGATCGAGAAAGGGGCTGCTGCCCAGCACTTGATCGGCATTGACGAAAAGGCCGCCTGGCTTAAGCAGTTTATAAATGTGATCAAATAAGATTTGCTTCGCAGCATCCTCAAGATGATGGATGGAGAGGGCAGAGACGATACAGTCAAAAGGCTCAGAGCTTTCGAACGTACTGTAATCGCCGGTAAACATCGTTATGTTAGGTTGATTGTCTCCAAAACGAAGTTTGGCAACATCAAGCATCCCCTGTGAAAGATCGATTAAGGTGAGCTTGGCGGCAGGATTTTGCTCAAGGATATAAGATGAGAAAAGTCCTGTACCGGCACCTAGGTCCAGTATTCGCGGCGCTGGCTGGTTGGTTTGAGCCAAAGCAGCGGCCGTCTGGTAGAAGTCGTCGAAACAGGGAATCAGCTTTCTTCGCTGGCTGTCATACTTTTCCGCTACTTCATTAAATTTCATCGTAATATTCTCATTTGACTGCTTATCCATGGTTAGATCCACTCCGTTCTGTTGAATGCTTGCTAGGTTATGGAGTTCATTCTAACTGGAAAACGGCAAGAAATCTAAGACATAAAACCGATTATCTTTATAGGTATAAACTATAAATGGGATGCTGCCTATTGGGAAATAGGCATTGGTTCATGCTTTAACACGTCGAAATAAATGATGGATGACCTCTGAGAAGACGAGACCGATAGCGATAGCACCAGATAACATGAACGCTTTTGCAGCCATCTGTACGGCCAAATCGTAGTTATTGAGGACGACATTCCTCATGGCATCATAGGCTAAACCGCCGGGAACTAACGGGATAATCCCAGAGACGCTAAAGACGATGACAGGTGTTTTGTAGATTTTAGCGAAAAATTGGCTGACTACGGTAACGAAAAATGAAGCGATCAACGTAGCCAGAATGGGATTAAGGGGAATCAATTGACAAGATACGTACAGCATCCAACCAACCATACCCACGAAACCACATTGGACAAGTGATCGTTTGGGCACGTTGAAAAGGATAGCGAAAGCGGCTGTTGCGATAAAGCTCGTAAGGAGCTGCTGAAGCATCATCCCATCATCCCCTCCCCGCTATAAAAGGAAAGCACGAACGCGATGCCGGCTCCAATGGCAAAAGCGGTTAAGAAAGCTTCTGCCCCCTTGGAAACGCCGGATACGAAATGTCCAGCCATTAAATCTCTCACCGCGTTCGTGATGAGCAGGCCAGGGACAAGCGGCATAACGGAGCCGATGATGATGATATCCAGATCATGTCCCAGCTTGAGGGATACGAAGAGGAAAGCCATCGTCCCAATGAGCAAGGAAGCCAGAAACTCGGCAAAAAACTTGATGGGCACTAAGCGGTGAAAATAACCAAGGAATGCAAAGCCAGCACCACCGGCAACGAAAGCGGGCAGGAAATCCGACCATTTGCCTTGAAACATCATTAAGAAGCAACCGCTGGCAATGGCTGCGGATAAGATTTTGATCCACGTCGGATATCCGGCTTTGGCAACCTCGATCTCTTCCAGCAGCCAATGAGCCTCAGAGGGGGTAAGCTCGCCTCTGCTGATCTGTCTGGAAATAGCATTCACGACCGTCACTTTGTGCAGATCGGTAGAACGGGCGGAAATACGGATAAGGCGGGTCGTTTGCTCTGGACCATCAATAGAGAATATGATGCCGGTAGGCGTCACAAAGCTATGTGAGTTAGGAATGCCAAAGGCTTTGGCCACATGGCTCATCGTATCTTCAACGCGGTAGGTTTCGCCGCCATTTTCTAGCATGATTTTGCCTGCGAGTAAACAGACTTGCGCGATTTCGTAGTTGGTGCTGGAGGGATGCTCCATGGTTATTGTTCACTCCTGCATAGATATTTGCCAAAAGTATACTATACCATGAAATCATAATAAAATTAATGGAGCCGGCATCATCGAGAAGGAGAGTGTCATGAACAAAGCGATATATTTGACAGATCTAGATGGAACACTGCTTAGTTCTAATGCAACTTTGTCTGAATTTACGACCAGAGTGCTCAAAGACAGCTTGGAGGAAGGCGCGATCATAAGCTATGCTACGGCACGCAGCTATCAAAGCTCGAATGCGATTGTTTCACAAATTCCATGGATCTATCCATTGGTACTGTATAATGGCGCCTTGCTGTATGATCCTGTACACAAAAGCGTGCTGGACGGATATTGGCTGGATCCTGAAACAACAAATGTGATTCTTCAGTTAGGCAGATCTCTCGGCATCCTGCCGCTTTTGTTTGCACTGGATAAGGAGGATCAAGAACGTGTGTGGCATGAAAAGCTGTTCCGCACAGGAGATCTTGAATTCGCAGCTAGTCGGCCAAATGATCCGAGATTCCATGAAGTAGCTGAGCTCGAATGTCGGGAACATTGGCGGACGCTCATAATCACGTTTATTGGTCATCTCGATGAGCTTATTCCGTTGAAACATGCAGTGACTACGGTGTTGGGGGCGCAGGTTCACCTTCATTTGATGAAGGATACGTATATCAAAGATCACTATTTCCTTGAGTTCAGCCATCCTTTGGCGAACAAACAGGAAGGCTTGCGGCTTTGGGCAGCCCATATTGGATGCGCTGGTGTGGATGTTACTGTTTTTGGCGATAATCTAAATGATGTAGGCATGTTTCTTGCAGCAGGTCATAAAGTTGCTGTGGCGAATGCGCATCCAGATCTTTTGCTAATGGCAGATGAAGTGATTTCAAGTAATGATCAAGATGGTGTAGCTGCCTACATCGCGGCGAAAAGCAAAGAAAAATCGGGCTAATTGGTGTATAATGGAATCAAAAATAGCGAGGTTAGGGCATGCCAAGGTATATCGCACTTTTGCGCGGAATTAATGTAAGCGGTCAAAAGATCATAAAAATGGATAAGCTGCGAGACATTTTTGAGTCGATGGGGTTTCAAAAGGTTATTACCTATATTCAAAGCGGAAATGTCATTTTCAATAGTGACGATGGCCCTGATGAAGTCAGAGATCGTATTGTCAGCGAGCTGCTTAGTCAACTTAACTTCGACATTCCTGTTGTTATTCGTACCGTTGATCAGTTCAAAGAGGTTGTTAACCAAACACCGCATGCTGTCATAAAAACGGAAGAAAATGAAGCCAGATATATCACCTTCCTATCCCAACAGCCATCGGCGGAACGTCTTGCTAAATTAGAATCCTTTCAAAACGAAGTGGACGAGTTTCAGGTCATAGGCTTAACTGTTTATTTGCTTATTCGTAAAAATTATGGGGAATCCAAATTCAACAACAATTTTCTGGAGAAGAAATTAGGCGTAACGGCAACAACGCGAAATTGGGAAACCGTCAACAAATTGATTCTTCTGGCAGAAGAAGGAGGTTAATCCAAGATGGCTTATGAAGAGGCGAAAATGAGTTATACCAATACCTTTATTCAGGTTTCGGCTGACTGTCCGGTTGAAATGGGCATTGTCCCAGCGATGAAACAGGAAAGCAAAACCGCGCATTTCATCCAATATGAGCTGCTGTCACAAAACCCGTATTCCTTTACACAAGGTGAGCTAATCTATCAAGTACATGTGCAGCATAAGCAAATACCGCTGGACGAAATTGAAGCTCGCAGCGAGGAAATTCGCGAAGCGCTTTTTGCCAAAAGTCATCCGTGCTTAAGAGCGTCCATGCTTCCGAAGAAATACGGCTGGGGCGTGCATTACAATGATGAAGGGAAAATAGCGATCTATCCCGTGGAATCTGAAGCGTATCAGCAGTTTGTTGAAGCTGGCAGCCAAGGAACGGATGGCCCTAAGCTTTTATTTGCAATGCGCAATTCTCGAGGTTGAATTGAAAAGGAATGATCATGGAATCCTGAAACCAAGGGATTCTTTTTTTGCGTTGAATTGACATTCTAATAAACAAAATAATATAATGTCTAGTATAATATAAACTTTATCGAGGAGTGTTTGAATTGGAGATGTCAGAAAGGTTCTGGCAGGCCTCGTTCGAGGAATGGAAGCGCGGCTATGTGCAGGATGAAGATGATTATACTTGTTTGTTATGCGGCAAAAGAAGCGAAAAGGGTGTTATTTATCCGGTAGATGAGCTTTTGTATGATGCTGAGCGGTATATGAAATGGCATATTGGGGAGGCCCATGGTTCGGTTTTTCAGTATTTGATCAGCCTAGACAAGAAACTGACTGGACTTACCGATCATCAGAATAGCTTGCTGAAGCTGTTCTATGAGGGAAAGAGCGACAGCGACATTCAAGAAGAATTGAGCATCGGCAGTGCCTCCACCATTCGTAACCATCGGTTTGGTTTGAAGGAGAAGGAACGCCAGGCCAAGGTATTTCTGGTGTTGATGGAACTTTTGAAGGATAAAGACCAACATGCGCCTGCTTTTGTAGATATTCCAAAAACCGCCAAAATGGTGGATGCACGTTATAATATTACCGAAGATGAGAAAGCTAAAATCATCAAAAAATATTTCCCAAACGGCTCTGACGGTGAATTGCTCTCTTTCACACAGCAAGAAAAGCACAAAGTTGTTGTGCTGCGCGAAATTGCCAAACGGTTTGAACCGGATCACTTTTACAATGAGCAAGAAGTTAATGAGATACTTGAACCGGCATTCCATGACTATGTCAAATTACGCAGATATTTAATTGAATATGGTTTTCTCGATCGCGAACCTGACGGCAGCCAATATTGGTTGAAAGGTTGAATGGACCAACATGAACAAAAAGGAGCCAGATGAAATGAACCGCAGGCAAGAACTACAGCTGCAATACAAAGAAACGAAGAAAGAAGCTGGGGTTTTTCAATTTCGCAACACAATCAACGACAAACGCTGGGTCGTAGGCACGAAAAATTTGAGAACGATGAACGGCAAGCGTCTTGAACTTGAAATGGGGAATCACCGGAACAAACCGCTGCAGAAAGAGTGGAACGAATTCGGCAGTGATGCTTTCGTGCTGGAAGTACTAGAAGTGCTTGAAGTGAAAGAGACAGGCTACTTCGACGAAAACGATGCTCTGAAGAAGCTCGAAGACAAATGGCTCGAGGAGCTGCAGCCTTTTGATGACCGCGGCTACAATAAGCGCAAAGTGTGAGTGATGAAAGAGGTTGGGCGGCTGAGGCTGCTTGACCTCTTTTTTGCACAAGGATAGTAAGTGATAATGGAAAGTGAACACTGATAGAGAGTGAACACTGATAAAGAGTAAACAATAATAGAAAGCGAAAACTAATAGAAAGTAAACGTTTCGGTTCCCGTTACTTGGCGGATACGAATGCGAAGTCAGACTCGAATGCTTCCGCGACCGCTGCCTCTAACCTTAAGCACGAATATGGACCTTAAGCCAGAGCCGAGCTCAAGCCCGAGCCTGAAGCCGAGCCGAGCCCAAGCACGAATCTGAGTCCGAGTCTATGCCTAGCCTAAGAACGAGCTTGAAGCTGACCCCGACCCCGACCCTAACCTAGCATCAGAAAAAGCAGCTCCCCCCGCAAAACCGAGCCGAGCCTGCCAAAAAAGCAGACTCAGCAGTTAAAAGTAGCAAACCACTGCTGAGCCGTCGAAAAAGGCAGTCTCAACACCAGAAAAAGCAGCTCCCCCCGCAAAACCGAGCTGAGCCTGCCAAAAAAGCAGTCTCAGCAGTTAAAAAGTAGCAACCCGTGGCTGAGCCGTCGAAAAAGGCAGTCTCAGCACGAGAAGAAGCAGCTCCCCCCGCAAAATTTATCTGGCACGGTGTGAATAAGGCATGCATCATCCGAGAATTTCTGCAAAAACTAATGTGAAATAATGCCCAGTTTTTGGAGGAGTGGTGATATGCCGATGATGTTAAAAAGGTTGCGGCTCGCAACATCAACGAAGATCGCGACCATCGCCGCGATCATCCTAGCATCCGTGGCGTGCTTCACACACGCCACGGCATACGCAGCCGAGACGCACGGGATTCAGATCCCCGTGCTGAATTACCACAGCATCGGGGTGGAGTCGGGGAACACTTATGTGCTCCCACCCGATGAATTCGCGCGCCAAATGGCTTATTTGGCTGCGCAGCATTACACCCCGCTAACGCTGGGCGACTTCGTTCGCATCATCGAGAAGAAGCAGCCGTCACCGCCGAAGCCTGTGCTGCTCACATTCGATGACGGCTACGCGAACAATGCCGAGGTGGCGCTGCCCATCCTGCAGCGGTACGGTTTTCCGGCGACGCTTTTCCTGTCGACGGGGGCTGTTGGCCAGCCGGGTTACTTGAGCTGGCCGCAGGTACAAGAACTGAGCGCGGCGGGGTGGGACATTGCGCCGCATGGCATAACACATCCGCATCTGCCTAAGGTCAGCCGTGAGCAGCAGCGCGAAGAGCTTGCTGAATCGCGCCAAGTGATTGAGCATGAGCTGGGGAAGCGAGTGGATGTTTTTGCTTATCCATATGGCGAATACAACGCGGATACGTTGAAGCTTTTAAGCGAACTGGGGTATCGGTATGCCTTTACGATACAAGAGGGTTGGGCTTCATCCAACCAATCCCCATACAAACTTAGGAGGCTGGTTGTACATGAAGAGGAAAGTCTTGAAGATTGGATACAAAGACTTCAACGTGCTGAAGACAAAACGGCACGTTTGAAGAAGGTGATGAGTTGATCGTGTTGAAGTGTTCCGATTGGTGTACCATTTTGTTTTTGGATGATGTAACGCGCACGGCGTTCACGTTCTTCCAAGTCTCCTGTACGAGTTGGTTAGCGTAGTCGGCAAGATGTTGGATAATCGGCTCTTTTTGCTCGAAACAACGCCTAACAGCCTTAATAACACAAGGAGATGAAGCACTGAAGTCCAGCAATGGACTGCAAGTGCTTTTACATGGTTTTCGGTGAATTTCTCTAATCCATACTAAAGCTTTGGTTTAATAGTGGATATAACGAGATTTTTTAGTATAATCGTACATAGAGTTAATATTTCTCACTATACTATTTTGTTTAAGGAGTCGTATCATGTCAAAAACACTTATTTTCGGACATAAAAATCCGGACACAGATTCAATTACTTCAGCAATTGCTTACGCTGCATTGAAAACAAAACTAGGTCAAGAGGTTGAAGCTGTTCGTCTTGGCAGTGTAAACGGTGAAACGCAATATGCGCTTGACACGTTTAAAGTGGCAGCCCCTCGTCAAGTTGAGACTGTAGCTAATGAAGCTGAGAATGTTATCCTGGTTGACCATGTAGAGCGTCAACAAAGTGCAACAGACATCGATCAAGTACGCGTTGTGGAAGTTATTGATCACCACCGTATTGCTAACTTCGAAACAAGCCACCCACTTTACTACCGTGCTGAGCCAGTTGGTTGCACAGCGACCATCCTGAATAAATTGTACAAAGAAAATGGCGTATCTATTGATAAAGAGATCGCAGGCTTGATGCTTTCGGCCATCATTTCCGATTCCTTGTTGTTCAAATCTCCGACTTGCACGGAGCAAGATGTGGCTGCAGCTCGTGAGCTTGCAGAAATCGCGGGCGTTAACGCGGAAACTTACGGTCTTGAAATGTTGAAAGCTGGGGCGGATCTCAGCGACAAAACAGTTGCCCAATTGATCTCCCTGGATGCCAAAGAATTCCAAATGGGCAGCTACAAGGCTGAAATCGCTCAAGTTAACGCTGTTGATGTGAACGATGTGCTTTCCCAGCAAGCTGAAATTGAATCTGCTTTGAATGCTATCATTGCTGAGAAAAACTTGGACTTGTTCTTGTTCGTAGTTACGGATATTTTGAACAACGACTCCGTTGGCTTGGCACTTGGCCGCAAAGCGGACGCTGTTGAGAAAGCTTACAACGTTACCCTTGTAGACAACAAAGCATTGCTTAAAGGTGTCGTTTCCCGTAAATCGCAAATTGTGCCTGTTCTTACTGACATTTTCAATAGCCTGTAAGTGTACGATTGCTGTAAGGGTGAATAACCTCAAGAAGCATGACAGACGATCACCCTCACTTTCTTAAAGTGGGGGTGATTTTCGTAAGTATTTCCCCGAGTTTTGGTTGTGCCGCAATCTTTTGGTATGATAGAGATGAGATTACAGAAAGAGGTGAGCAGGAAATGGTTAACAACAACCAGCAAGGAAGCTATGAGAAGGCGACATTCGCCGGTGGGTGTTTCTGGTGTATGGTAACACCGTTCGAGGAGCTGCCAGGTATTATATCTGTCGTATCCGGTTATATTGGCGGCCATACCAGCAACCCAACTTACAAAGAAGTGTGTTCGGAGACGACGGGCCATGCAGAAGCCGTTCAAATTACCTTCGATCCCGTTCTATATCCTTATACAAAATTGTTAGATACTTTTTGGCGCCAGATTGATCCAACGGACGCAGGCGGTCAATTCCATGACAGGGGCTCCTCGTATCGAACAGCCATTTTTGCTCATACGGATGAGCAGAAGGAACAAGCGGAGGTTTCGAAACAAGCTTTGCAGGCAAGCGGCCGATTCGACCGTCCGATTGTGACGGAGATTGTTCCTATCGCGGCAGAAGCTTTTTACCCAGGGGAAGATTATCATCAGGACTATCATCACAAAAATCCACTTCGTTATAAGGCTTATCGGAAAGGGTCCGGCCGTGACTCGTATATTGAGAAGCATTGGAATACGGAGCGGGACAAAGCTGAGCGCAAGCAAAAGTTAACGCCGCTGCAATACGAAGTGACACAAAACAATGCAACCGAGCGGCCGTTCGACAATGAGTTCTGGGATTCCCATGAGAAGGGGCTCTATGTGGACATCGTTTCTGGTGAACCGTTGTTCACGTCTATCGATAAATTCGATTCAGGCTGTGGATGGCCTAGCTTTACCAAACCGTTATTTGCGGGAAATGTCAAAGAAAAAACGGATGTCAGCCATTTCATGGTTCGTACTGAAGTTCGCAGTCATGAAGCGGATTCCCATCTCGGGCATGTGTTTAATGATGGTCCTGGGCCAAACGGGCTTCGCTACTGCATTAATTCGGCAGCACTCCGCTTTATTCCGCTTGAAGAGCTTGAGAAGGAAGGCTACGGGGTTTACCTGCAATTTTTTGAAGAGAAGTAAAACACGCATAGGGTAAGTCCTTCCATCAGGCGCATACACTTAATCATGGATCGTTAAAGCGGGAGGCTTGATGTTCATGGTGGTATCGCCAGATATAATGGATACAACGGAAGCATTCCAGGACCAACCATCTGGGTTCTGCCTGGAGATTGGGTGACGATTCGCGTGCGCAATCAATTGCCGGAGGCAACCAGTGTTCATTGGCATGGTCTTGATGTACCGAATCGCATGGATTGTGTTCCCGCTGTGGAACCTTCTTACATTGGTCAAGGTCAGTTTTATGATATGTTTAAAAAAGTAAAAAGACGCAAACTCGGAGTCAATTCCGGGGTTGCGTCTTTTTACATTAGGCATGTTTAGTTTAGGTTTGATTGACCACATACAGAATTAAAGCAAGTACGCCAAGAGCAATGGCCACTACGTAGAAGAGTGTAAGACGGGACCAATTTCCCTTTGTTTTATTATCGTAATCGGGGTTGCCGACTTTGTTGGCTCGCGAGTTTCCAATGAGTACAGTAAACAAGACGCCAGCGATTAAAATGATCGAAAAGATGATGTAATACACACTGCCTGCCATGCCAGCACCGCTTTCTGATCTTTTTTACTTTTATTTTCACTATTATAGACGAAATATTTGCGAAAACAAAATGGACTCGGACATTATTCCTTGTACCAAGGGTTCAAGTGGATGAGTACTTCATCAACGTCCTGGTGCTGCTCCTTGATCGACTCTTTGATGGCGCGAGTAATATCATGGCCTTGCTGAATCGTTAGTTCGCCTGGAATGGATACTCTGGCATCAACCAAAATGTAATGGCCATGTTCTCTCGCTCGAATACGATCAATTCGCTTGACCTGAGGGATGGCTTGGATTAATTGACTGTATTGGAATAGCTTCTGCTGATCAACAGTTTTCTCCATGAGAATATCGAAGGATTCCTTACCCATCTCCACACCCAAACGTAGAACTAATAACGAAACAATAATACCAGCGGCCGCATCGCCATAGGATAACCAGTGAATGCCATAAGATTTGCCAATAAAAGCTAAGCCAATCCCAACTACGGCTGCTAACGACGCGTAAACATCGGCTAAATGGTCTTTGGCCGTAGCGATGAGCCCTTTGCTGCTCGTTGCTAGTCCAATCCGCATCGTGTACACATAAAGTGCGTATTTCCAGATCATCGATAGGAAAGCTGCGATAAGTGCAATGTAACTTGGTGCGAGCGGTTCGTGGAAAAAGGCAGCTGTGGCATGATAACCAATATAAAGCGCTGCTAAGACAAGAATAAAAGCGACAAATCCGGAGCCCAGTACTTCTGCTTTGCCATGACCATAGGGATGGTCTTCATCGGCAGGAAGCTTAGAAATACGCATGGCACTAAGTGCTGCAACTGTGGCAATGATGTCACCGGCATTATGGACGCCATCGGCTAATAAAACCTCACTTTGAAAGATGAGACCGATAATAATCTTCATAATGGTAAGAATGATGTTGCTGATGAGCGATAGCCATATTGCCCATACGGATGATTTGTTGTTGCTGTTCATCAATGATGACCTCCTACAGAAGTGTTTCCCCAAGGAAAAAAAATCCCTTGACCAAGGGTCAAGGGATTAGCTTCATTTTTATATGGGAATAGGAATCTAGTACAAAATAATAGGGCATATTCAACACTTCACTTTACAGAAATATCTTTGTATAATACCACACATAGTAGAAATTAACAAACCATGATGCAGCTGTCTAGAAATAAGATAAACCTCATCGGGGGGGGGGGGAGAGAAGGAAATGCTGAAGCCGTGGCTGATCGAAATTCAACATCATTTGCTGCCTAATTTGGAGATTCATAGCGAAGATCCCTTTGAACCGATTGTTGTTCATGTGTACCCGAAGCCATGGCGGCTTGTAGGATCTGGGAATTATGCAGCAGTTCTGATGCATCCTGGTTATCCCGATGTCGTTGTTAAAGTATATGCACCCGGCAGACCTGGCATCGAAGAAGAGACAGAAGTGTATAAACGGATAGGAAAGCACCCGGCATTCTCAGAATGCTTGCATGCAGGAGAGAACTTTTTGGTGCTGCGCCGCTTAACGGGAGTAACGTTATACAACTGTTTGCAGCGCGGGCTTGCGATACCGCGGCAAGTTATCACAGATATCGATCAAGCGCTTGACTACGCAGCGAGTCGCGGCTTGAATCCGCATGATGTTCATGGGAAAAATGTGATGATGCTGGATGGACGAGGGCTTGTCGTCGATGTGTCTGATTTCATGAAAAGCGAATATTGTTCCATGTGGGATGATTTGAAGAATGCTTATGACCGTTTCTATTATCCTTGGGTACGCGGGATGCGCATCCCCGGATTTGCCTTGAATGTGGTTAGAAAAAGCTACCGCAAATGGAAGAGGTTTCGCAGGGCTCGCGGCACCAGTCGTTCCGTGTAGGAGCAACAATTCTATATACGAGGAAGGTATGACTATGAGAGTTCATGAATTTATTATTGGACGGGACTTGCAGCGCAGTGATTTGTCCGAGATTTCAGCGAAATCATCTCATTTTATTTCGGATATTACGATAGATTTTGAGCTTGAGCTTGAGCATAAATCGTTTCACGTGGATGTGAAAAGCTTGCTCGGCATGCTTCTTGTGCCAATCAAGGCAGGTACGTCCATCCGTTTGTTGACGAGAGGCAAAGATGAGGAAGAGGCGATGCACTTCATATTTGCGCTCTTCGAATCGTATCGATGAAAGGCATATGACACAATATTTGACCTTAAAAGCACAAGATTGGATAGAGATTGTACATTCAAAAAGGGATAAAATGAGTTTGTGAAGCTTATTGTACACCATTTAGGAATGATACAGAAGAAGCTGAATTAAGGTCGACATTGAAGGAGTGTGCAGGATGAGCAAATATCGCGTCGTCGTCGTAGGCTGCGGCAGCATGGCAAGAGTATGGGTTGAATATATGTTGAAGCGTGAAGACAGCGTCATTACAGCGCTGGTAGATATCAAGACGGAATTCGCACAAGCGATGGCGGATCGCTACGGCTTAACTTGCGGCATATACACGAACTTGGAGCAGGCGATTCAAGAAACCAAAGCCAATCTTGTGCTGGACATCACTATTCCTGATAGCCATTTCCAAGTGTGCACAACCGCTATGCGTTTAGGCTGCAATGTTTTCGGAGAGAAGCCGATGGCAGCAACCATGGCGGAAGCGCGAGAAATAGTACAGCTGGCGGAGCGAACGGGGAATTCACTCTCCGTTATGCAAAACCGCCGCTATCTGGCGAATATCCGCGCCATGCGGGACCTCATTACGGCGGGTACGATTGGCCGTGTTGGATATGTAGGCGCCGATTTCTTCATCGGCGCCCATTTCGGTGGCTTCCGCGATGCGATGGACAGTCCGCTTATTCTAGACATGGCGATCCATACGTTCGATCAGGCGCGGTTTATAACAGGGGCAGACCCCGTGTCGGTGTACTGCCAGGAATTCAACCCGCCCGGCTCCTGGTATGCGGGCAATGCCTCGGCGATCTGCATCTATGAGATGTCAGACGGCTCTGTGTTCTGCTACCGCGGCTCCTGGTGCGCAGAAGGTATGCCGACCTCTTGGGAGTCGGCGTGGCGCGTAACAGGCGAGCAGGGCTCCGTCATGTGGGACGGAGAAAGCGCTCCTTACGCCGAGATCGTCACCGCCGGAGATCAAACGGGCAAATTCATCCGCGATTGTACGAGAGTGGAAGCGGATGTGAACTGGACTGGCAGCAGCGGCCATGCCGGCTGCTTGGATGAGATGTTTTTGGCGCTGGAGCAAGGCCGCCCGGCCGAGACGGACTGCCGTGACAACATCAAGAGTATGGCGATGGTACTGGGCGCTATTGAAAGCGCCAAACTTGCTCAAAAGGTTGATTTGCGGAATTACTGGCGATAAGCGGCAACCCAGCTGCACCAAAATGGAGCTGTCCCAAATATCAAGTTTGGGGTTTAAGCTTAGATAGTGTGAAGAGGATTACTTTGCAGCTTCATGCGGGATTTTTGTGGGTTTCTAGTTTGGTTGGGACTTAACGGAAAACCTGCGAAAGTGCAGGAATTTGCGGGCGGACGGGGTTAAAAAGCGGGAATGCCTGCAATTGTGCAGGCATTTTCAGTAAATCCAGCCTATCAGCCAGAATAAGCCTCAAAAAGATGCACAAACGCAGGAATTGCATGATTGGGGCTATTCCAAGCCTCCAAAAGATGCACAATTGCAGGAATTTTCATGATTGAGGTCATAAAGATGCACAATTGCAGGAATTTCATGATTGAGGTCCAAAAGATGCACAATTCGGGGGTATACCAGTATAGCTGGAGCAGGACAACATCAAGCCAATGAGCAAGGTGACGGAAAACGAGCGCCATAATGAGCCTTGACGGCGGTTTTCTTGCACATTCAAAAAGGAGCTGCCCTCAAGTAGGTTTACCTACTTATAGGACAACTCCTTTTTGTATTTTCATCTGCAAATCAAAGGCCGATTTAGTGAATATCTTTCTTCTTGAATCTTCCGCCCTTGACATCATGGATGTTCCCGATAGCCAGGAATGCTCTCGGATCCAGTTCGTCAACGATGGATTTTAATTTGGCTTCTTCAAGGCGGGTGATGACGCTGAAGATTACTTTTTTGTCATCGCCGGTAAAAGCGCCTTCGCCTTTCAGGTAGGTAACGCCGCGGCCCAAACGGTACGTGATGGCTTCTCCGATGGTTTCGTACTCATCGCTGATAATCCACACGGATTTGGATTGATCCAGCCCTTCAATGACGATATCAATCATTTTGAAGGCGATGAAGTAAGCAATCAGCGAGTACATGGCATGATCCCAGCCAAATACGAAGCCTGCGCTTCCTAGGATGAAGAAGTTGAAGAACATGACGATTTCACCAACAGAGAATGGCGACTTTTTGCTGATCAAGATCGCGACAATTTCTGTTCCATCCAAGGAACCGCCTGATCGAATGACAAGCCCGACACCAATACCTAAGATGATACCTCCGAAAACAGCTGCTAATAAGGGATCAATTGTAATGGCTTGAACGGGGTGCAGCAAGTAAGTGCCAACCGACATCAGTATGACCGAAAATAAGGTGGATAAGGCGAATGTTTTACCGATTTGTTTGTAGCCCAAAAGCAAGAATGGCAAGTTCAGCAAAATTAAAAATATACCTAGCGGGAAATGCGTTAAATGAGCGAGGATAATGGATATCCCGACAATTCCGCCGTCGATGATGTTGTTGGGGACCAGGAAAATTTCCAGTCCAACCGATACTAAGCCAGATCCGAGAATCATGAATAGGATTCTTCGCAGAAATTTGGAGCGAGTTAATTTGCGATGTTGGGAGCTTGCGTGTTCTGCTCCAGCTAATGTGTTTGACATGTAGGTTCCTCTTTCCCTAATTCAATTCTTTTTCTAGGTCGAAAAATAATGAATGAGGCCCGTATAACCCGAAACGAATTTGAGAAAGGCGAGGAGTATTTCTTTTAGTCGCAGCCATATTTTGGATAAGATATAAACAATAAAAATGACAAAAATGGTAATATGATATTGGGCGAAAAAATCATTCAGCCATCGAATTTTATCGATATGCTGGAAAAATGTTTTTTTGGTTAGTGAATGTTCTTGTATGCTCAAGACTTGAGTCGTATTCGCCAGCACAAGTATCTCGTTATCTGATGAGAAATGATGGGAAATCGGTGGTGTCAACGGAAAAATAAATAAGCCGAGGATGATCCATACCAAGATTTGCCACTGATACTTTCGTAGAAAAAGACGCAAGGAGTATCCCCTCCTGATCCTAACTTTGAACCAAATTTGCTTGAATTGTAGCATTTCAACTTGTCAGAGTCAAACCTTGCAGAAGGTTTTTGCACTCTTGACCGTTCTTTATTTCATCGCTTGACCTTAACGTAAGGTTAAGGTTTATCGTTAGGAAATAACAAAGGAGGTCATGAAGATGTCAAGAGAAACTGAAATCTATCAAGATAATACGCATACGTACGATGAATTAATCAGCAAGCAGCCACCTCTAGATAAGGTAATCAATGAGATAAGACCTTATTATCAATTAGATGTTGTAGATCTGGGAGCAGGAACGGGAAGATTCGCTTTATTTCTGGTGGAGCAAGTCAATTCACTTCTGTGCTTGGATAATGCGAAGCCCATGTTGGCCGTATTAGAAGAAAAGCTGAGCCAAACCGCGTATACGAACTGGCAAACGATGGTTTCAGACCACAGAGAGCTGCCGATTGCAGATAACAGCAAGGACTTGGTTCTAGCGGGTTGGACGTTATGTTATTTAGCTAGCTCGAGTCTGGATAATTGGGAGCACAATTTGGAGCAAATGATGGCGGAGATGACAAGAATTCTTCGTCCGGATGGCACTATCATCATCTTTGAAACGTTGGGTACTGCCGTTATAAGTCCAACTAAACATGATTATTTAAGTTCTTATTATGATCTGTTGGAAAGCAAATATGGATTTGAACATTCGTTTATTCGTACTGACTATGCCTTCCATGATCTGGAAGAAGCTGTTCAGCTTACTTCGTACTTCTTCGGGGAGGAAATAGCAGGGCGAGTAGCAGAAAACGGTTGGCATATCGTACCAGAATTTGCCGGTATTTGGGTTAAACATAAGGGGCTGGAAGTAAAAATGGACTAATCATTTTTTTGAGAGGAATTTGTGTTAGCAATCACCAAATAATATCGTAACAACGTATAATAGACAAATTCATAAGAGTATAGTCCAATTGAACTATAGCCATACTTAAGATTCCGTTTATTCATCACATTAATGGTCCAGCAGCTGTAGGGGGAGATTGCTTGTATGTGGACTTTCATACAAAAAAATACGTGGTTTCGCTATGTGATTGCTGGCATGGTCTCTTTTGGATTATTCCTAGGATTATATCACATCATTACGGTTGAAGGGGCAGATAACAATCCGCGGTTCATGATGATCCGGTTGGAAGACATCGGACCTGGCGGTTATTATAGTACGCTCGAAGGCATCGGCAAGTTGAGAGCTGTTCTCTCCTACTTAAATGAGCAGAACGTGCATTACAGTCTGGCTGTCATCCCAAGGTGGAAGAATATCATGCCTGATGGCACCCGGTATGATCGCTCGATAGATCAGTTGGATAACAGCTACATTCAGTCGTTTGACAAGGTTCTTCGAGAAGCCGCTCAGTCCAACGGCACAATCGGCATGCACGGTTATACGCACCAAGTCGGGGACGAGCGCCGTGAGGATGGACATCAAGCTTCTGGCATTGGCAACGAGTTTAATGTTCCTGATGTTCCGGAAACGATGACGGCTGCATTCGCGCTGAACCGAGTCAAGGAAGGGCTGTCGCGCTTCCAAGCTGCCGGATTTATGCCTCATTTCTGGGAAGCGCCTCATTATCACACAACACCGGAACAGGATAAGGTATTCCGTTCTTATTTTGGGCTTCAGTATCAGCCGGATACCAGTATCAACTCGAATCCGCCGTTCGCGCAATATGAGAATGTGCTCAATACGAGCAATGGAATTCCGTCTTTTGGTAATGTATATGTGCCTACTACGCTTTCTTATATCCCGAGCGGTAAGGATGAGAAATTTATCTTGAATCAGTTAGGCAAAATGGAGCGAATTAATTCTTTTTTCTATCATCCATTTTTGGAATTTAGTCATTTGGAACCTGTCTTGGATGAATGGGGAAGTCCAGTTGTCAAAGACGGAATTCCCGCTTATCAGTACATGCATGATAACAAAAGTGTCTTGCAAAAGTTGATCACGCAACTGCATCAAAAGGGCTATCCATTTTACTCGATTCACGATTATATTCCTTTTACGCCTGCTCAGCGACTGAAAATAGGAAGTGCGAAGTCTACGCTGGTTCAGGTCGGTCATGTAACTGGAAGAAGCGAGGCTGATATTGTATCTTGGGATAAGAAAACCGGCAATATCGCGGTAACGCAGGGGAAATTCTCAGCTATCCGCAATGAAAGCCAACCAGCACCGCAGACAGCCGCTACGATTCCTTATGTCGATGGCTCGGCTTTTGCCTTAAACAGTCGCGACAATCAGCATAAAGAAGGACTCTGGGTGGTCACACCAACGGGGAAGCTTGAAGCGTACTCATCATTGGCCAATGGATTTACGAAAAAGCAAAGCTGGAAAATTCCTGCCAACCGTTGGTATGATCTATATGAGCTGCGCCAGCCAAATGGGGATTGTATCCTTGCTGGACAGTCTATAGACCGCAGTCAGCTTCTTGGCGTCTACGTGCACGGGAATGAAGTGAAGCCTATTAAGCCATACACGTTCCGAACCAGCTCTTCCCGGGATCTAATCGTTAGAAATGTCAAGAATCAAAATCGGCAAAGTCTATTATTATTTAAAGAAAATACGTCGCAAGGCGTGGAGTTTGAGCTGGATAAAACAGCAATGCAGTGGAATCTAAACAAAGTGTTCTTAGATATTCCTGAAGAGCTTGGCAATATCCGATTTGGTGATTTTAACGGCGATGGCAAAGAAGATATTTTACGCTATGATGCGAAAAATATGACCAGCCGCGTGTACCAAGGAACAACGGAGAATGAGTATCAACTGCTGTCCGTGTTTGGACCGTGGGGCAAAGCGAATGGACGTATAGTTGTCGCGGATTTCGATGGCAACGGGAAAGACGATATTGCCAGGTATCCCAGCGATGATGCTTTTCTCGATGTTGCGTTGTCGTTTCAAAGTCAGAATGCCAAGGAATAGGATTTTCAAGCGGGAAGGGCACTCAGTCAGGGAGGAAGAAAGTGAGAGCACCGATTTTGTATGGGTCCGTCCATGTGTTATTTTATCGGGACGAAGAGGTTTTATTGTTAAAACGGCAAAACACCGGCTTTCAAGACGGGATGTGGAGTGTTGTGGCCGGCCGTATGGATGGCAATGAAGAGGTTGTATCAGCTGCGATCAGGGAAGCCAAAGAAGAAGCAGGCGTGGTCATCCAACCAACGGAGATTGAGGTCATCGGCGTTATGCACCGAAAAAACACATCTTCCGAATGGGTGGATTTCTTCCTAATCGCTCATCGCTGGCAAGGAGAAATAAGGAATGAAGAGCCTGAAAAATGTGAGCAGTTGAAGTGGTTTCCTGTGAATGAGCTGCCAAGTGAGATGATTCCTTACATTCGAATTGCTCTGGAGAAGGAATCGCGAGGCGTTTGGTTTGAGAGTATAGGGTGGTAATAGAGCTATTTGCGATGAAAAGGACTGCATCCGTGCAGTTCTTTTCTCATTTCATTCGGACCAGGCGGACTGCGACTGCATACAGTGATAAAGATGATCCTATTTGGTGAAGGTGATAACGTGCGTAATGTGGTCGGCATTCTTCTGGATCGAAAGACGTACTTAGGTATTCCCAGTCAGCAAACTGGCTATGAACGCATCGATCTTTACAATAAAGCAGCTAAGAAACTAGGGATGACGCCCTTTTACATGTGTTTGCCGCAGATAAGCGGGAAGTCCTCGCTAGGTTTCCTCTATGAGAATAAAAAATATCGGCTGGTTCGAATGTCGCTGCCCAAAGTAACGCATAATCGTGCTATGTCGCTGACGTCTTATTTGACAAAAAAGTTATCTATGCTTTCAAGAAGCAGCAAGGTGTTCAACGAGCAAAATCGATACGATAAACTGCGCATTTACAAGCTGCTCGAAGCACAAGAGTCTGTCAGAGCGTATTTGCCTCTCTCGATGGCTTACTCCCCCAAACGGCTAGTGAAGGCGATGAGTCACTACTCATCTCTGTTCATTAAGCCGACGAATAGCAGTATTGGCAAAGGCGTTATTCAACTAACACGCAAAGACGATGAGAATTGGCAGCTTTGTTGGAGCAATAAAAAGCCAGCAGTAGTCAGCGAGACGAAGGCGATCGCTTTTATTCGTGAGAAGGTGGGCTCCCAAAGGTATATGATTCAAAAAGCGATTGCTCTTGCCAAGTATCGTGGAAGACCTTATGATCTTCGGGTGTCGGTCCAGCGCGGAGACGAAGGGAAATGGCAAGTGAACGGCATTGCAGGAAAAGTAGCCGCAGCAGGACGTCACGTCACGAACTTGGCTAAAGGAGGAGCAGCGAGACATTGTGAGGATTTATTTCGAAGCAGCGGATTCGATCCGACTCGGATGAAGAAATCCATTGAACAAGCTTCGCTTCTTATAGTAGAAAGCTTAGCGCGGCGAATTCCTCAAGTGGCTGATGTGGGCCTAGACATTGGTGTTGACGAACAAGGCCGTATCGGATTAATTGAGGTCAATTGCAGGGATCAGAGGTATGAATTTAAAGAGCTGAAAATGAATGAATCATTTTATAAAACGTATGAAACCCCTATGAAATATGCCAAATATCTTCTGAAGAAACGACATTGAGGAAGATCAGCCCTAAGACATTAGGGCTTCTACATAGAAACTTGAGAAATGGGGCGTACCCCTATTTTAATTAGCTTATTCATCTAGGTCACAAGATGCCTGACGCGAATATACTTAACTATGGCGTTGTAAAGGTGGTATTTGATAGTGAAAAGAGTATTAGTGATAAAAATGAATTTATTGCCCTGGTACAATGAGCTGGATGATTATTTAGAAATCGAGCATCCGGCGTTCCCAGAGCTTGTCCGTGAACGGATTACGAAGTTTGGCCTTTATACGATTATTAGCATCAGCCGTTATGAAACTCGGTTAAGAGAGGAAAGCTCTGAATCTTAATAAGAGGCTGTCTCCTAAGTGAGACAGCCTTACCTATTTGGATTGCTTAGAATAGGCCCGATATTCTTTGTACCATTGAAACAGCCAAACGGCTAAGGTGAAGCAGAACCCGCTTGCCAAATAGCCGCCAAATATATCACTAGGATAATGCACGCCTAGGTAAATTCTACTTGTCCCAATACAGAGAATCATAAAGCTGCTTAGGACGATTAAGCTGATTCTGCCTGTGCGGGAAGCAATATGACGCCAGAGGAGAAAGGCAAGTGAAGAGTAGAGCGCAAAGGCTGCCATCGAGTGTCCGCTCGGGAAACTATAGCCGGTTTCTTCGATAAGCCGATGAAGATCTGGTCTTTGCCGAACAAAATAGTGCTTAAGCAGTTGATTGATAATGCCGGTCGCGCTCATCATAACCAGAAGGAAAATCAGTTCCAACCGGTGATGAAGCACAAAGTACAGGAAAAGAGCGGCCGCAAGTGTAATGACGACCACCATCGTAGTAGAGCCGATGAAGGTAAAAATTTTCATAAACGATGTAATTCCCGGAGATTCTAAACCTTGAATGAATGAGATGATGGATTGATCGAACTGGGCGATCCAATGTCCTTTGATCATAGATGCAACTAAGATGAAGCAGCAAAGCGATAACAGGCTAAGCAGAAGGACAATTGTAAATTTTAGTTTTGGGCTCATGTTTGTTCACCTATCCATATGTTTATTTACAATAATTTAACATATCAATAGTATAACATTCCCAAGCTTCATTCAAATTGTGTTGGAATTTGGAAATATTATTTTAAAGATGAAACCTCTCGATCTGCTGCCATTGATTTTCAATTTGCATAATTTTCTTCTGTACAGGCCCAAACAAGTCATAGTGCGGATAGGAGGGGCTGTGATGAATATACTGCGGGTTAAGCCCGCGAGAAAGACACCACTTTGTCAATTTATCTAAATCCGCGCAACCCACTTTGGTAACGGTCCGGATATCTGGAAAACGAGCATCTTGCCAATAATGGGTTAGGAATGCAATGTCGCCGCGGCTTACAGCAGCTTTCCAGGCTTGTAGTTCTTCTCTTTTTATGCCGAATGCCATAGGGGATTCCTTCCTTACGCAATTTTATCAATATAAAAGGCTTAGAATAAACAAAAGTGTGTTATAATTATACAATAACCAACAAAAAGAGGCAGGAAATGACCTGCTTTTTTTTATTTTCAAAATGAATTTCGCTTTTGTATTGCTTCATACGTATGAAAACAAGTAAAATAGAAGAGAAGCATTTCTATGTACGATGTTTAGCCGACTAGTGGATTGAATCCTTTTCAATGAAAAGAACCTTGCAAACTCAACAAGTTCAATACCCACAAGAAAATAAACGGTTTAATGGAAAAGGGGCATTTAAAGGTGAACGTTCATTTGAATTTTACGAACAAAGGCAAATTGGTGATTGAAAATTTTAATAATGAGGAACTTATTGAAATTTTCAGCCGATACATCAACACGTTGACGAAGAAATATGCGGTTGATATCAAAGTACCTGTAGATGCAAATCAGAATATTGTAGAGGATGGCTCTTTTAAGGTTGTTCTATCCAATGTACAATGTGATGTTGAAACTTTTTTCAAAGAACTCGGCAGAGATATTAAAGTGCCTTTGAAGAAAAGGACAGACGGTAAACTGGAGAACGTGTTTAAAATTCAAGTGGTTGAGTAAGTTACGGAGGCTTGTATGCTTAGTTTGGAAGAGAAATTAGCAATCGTGGAATCATTCCCCGAGCTGCAGCGCAAGGATGTTTCACTGGGACGTATTAATTTTCATTATGAAGACAGCGTATATGATAAGAAGTCGGTTGTTTATCATCTGCATCCTAATGGAAATGGCTATGTTTATGCCGAATTTATTAAAGGCTACACAACGGATAATAAGGGTTTAGTCAATATTCGGGATTTCAACGAGGAGGAGCTGCGCTCCATTATCGAGAAATCGATCCTTTCTTTATCAGGAAATTCTTCCAAGAAAGCAGTCCAATCTGATCCGGTGACGGAAGAGAAATGGGTGGATGAAGATGGCCACCAGCTTGCCGTTACATTCGTTGAGGATTTATGGTATGTCTATGCCGGAAGCAACTTGGATTGTGCTTTTGAAACCTATGAAGAGGTAGAAGAGTACATGGAAGAAGAAGGATTTGCCAAAAAATAAACCGCAGCCACAATAGGAGAACCTCATCATCAGATGAGGTTTCTTTCTTATGTAACGACAAGCTATAGCTGACTAATCAGGGTGGCGTAGTGCTCAAATAACGGATTGTGCTATAATAAATGGAAAATGCCAGCTAAGTCTACTAGAGAGTATCGGAGGATGTCATGAAATTTCGACCTTGCATCGATTTACATAATGGGAAAGTGAAACAAATCGTAGGTGAGTCGCTAGGTACGGAGGGCAAAGAGGTCATTGAGAACTTCGTATCTTCGTATGATTCAACCTATTACGCCGAGATGTTCAAACAGGATCGCTTAACAGGCGGCCATGTGATTATGTTAGGTGGGGGGAACAAAGAAGAAGCCGTGGCTGCGCTGCAAGCTTATTCAGGCGGCTTGCAAATTGGCGGTGGTATTACTGCTGAGAATGCGAGCGAATACTTGGAGCATGGCGCGTCCCATGTGGTAGTAACCTCGTATATCTTCCGTGACGGTCAGCTTCATCAGGATCACCTGCACAAGATTGTTTCGGAAGTTGGGAAGAATAGATTAGTGATTGATCTCAGCTGCAAAGAGAAAGACGGCAAATGGTTTGTCGCTACGAATCAATGGAAGCAATTAAGTGACTTTGAAGTCAATGAGCAATCCATTCGTTATTTGGAGCAGTTTTGTGACGAGTTTCTCATTCATGCTGTCGATGTAGAAGGCAAACAAAGCGGTATCCAGCAAAGTCTGGTCAGTTCTTTGGCGCAGTGGGTAACCATTCCTACCACGTATGCTGGCGGAGCCCGCTCTTTTGCAGATATAGAGCTGTTCCAAGGATTATCGCAAAGCAAGCTGGATATCACGATCGGCAGCGCATTGGACATATTTGGCGGCAAGCTTTCTTACAAAGAAGTTGTAACGTATATGAATGAGCTTGCCACTAGAAAGTAATCAGGCCCAAAGTAGCGGATGCTCTAAAGCTTAGAGTGTCGGCTGCTTTTTTGGCAAGAGGGGAAGTACAGATCATGAGTCTTTGGCAAAGACTTTATTATGCGGGCATGGTGCTAACCCTGTTATTAGCAGTTCTGGGAGAGTTAATCTGGCTGCCTGATCCTATGCGAATCGGAACGAGCATTTATTGGATTGATCTCATTGATTTACTGATCTATGTGTTGGCTTTGGTGCCGTGTCTCTGGCTGGCTGCTGCGCTCTTGCAGCTTGCCTCAAATAAACGGACATGGGTGCGAATCAGATGCCTCGCAATCGCTATTGCCGCACTTGCTAGTATAGCTATTTTGCTGACGATTCCGAAACGAATTGAGTATTCGGCAACTGTTTTCGTCTTAACCTTGCTGCTTGTTTTTGTAGATTTGATCTTCCATGAGCGGTCGTATCGTAAGCTGCCTATCCAAAGTATTGTAGGGTTTATTGCTACGTTATGTCTGCTTGTCGTGTTGTTCTGGCCTACGAAATATTTGGTGACGTATCCAGGCTTGACGCTTAACATGAACCGATACGCACAAGCGCCAAGCGGACATACGCATGGAGAGATTTCCGGAGTTCTTGTGTTTGAACGTCCGGCTTTCCCGATTGACTGGCTGTATGCGAAGCTTTTTCCTAAGTATTCGTTTGAAGTCGAGGATTTGGGTATGTCACTGGGGGAATACAATGAAGAAGTTCGCATCATGAAGGCGGACGCGAATACGGCCGGAAGTGCAGTTGCTTTTCAGAAGGTAGGTATGGGCAAGGGAATAACATCGCATGGCGTTCGAGTTACCGCTATCGTGAAGGACAGTCCGGCCTTGAATGTGCTGCAGCCAAGCGATGTGATCGTGCAAGTCAGCGGAAAGGCCGTTACGATGATCCAAGAACTGACGGATGTCATGAAAACGACAAAACCAGGTGCTTCTGTTTCCGTTACGGTGCTGCGCGGCGGGCAAACGACCGCGCTTTCGGTGAATACGCGGGCTAATCCGGATGATCCCAGTCGAGCTGCTTTTGGCATCCAAGTTGCGAATGAGCTGGAATATGATGTTCCGGAAACGGTGAATTACCACAACTATTTATTGCACGAAGGCGGTCCCTCACATGGGGCTATGCTGGCTCTTACGCTCATTGATCAACTTACCCCTTGTGGTGTTACTTATGGACATCATGTCGCAGGCACTGGTACTATAGAACCTGATGGTTCAATCGGCCCTGTGGGTGGATTAGAGCAGAAAGCCTATACGGTAAGCCGTACAGACGCTGACGTTTTCTTCGTGCCGGCTTCGAATGAATCCGAGGCGAGAAAAGGCGCGGACAACTTATTGATTGTACCTGTACAAACCCTGGATGATGTCTTAAATTGGCTGAAAAGCCATCCGAAAACGGCAAGCAGCGCTTCTTGTTCTTAATCTCTTGCCGCTTCATAAAGCTTGCGTGCAATTCGTTTGGGATCGTATTGGACGGTCGACATATGATCGCCATTCGTTTGAATGAGTCGAAACAAGCCCAAACGGCTAGACATATGCGGATGCCAGCCATAATCGGGACTGCCCAAAGGCAAGACCGTGTCATCGGTTAGGAATAGATAGCTTCTTGGTACGGTCAAACTGTAAAATTTCTTCAGGTCCAGCTTCTCATAGAAAGGTCCTGCCGGTTCGGGAGTAATGGCTTTGTACAGATGCTGGACCTGCTCCAAGCTTGCCAAGTTGGCGAAGGATTCTCTATACAGCGGAAACGGAAGCATAATGGTATTGTCCTTCGAGCTTTTGCGGAGCTGATCAAACACGGTTCTAACCGCTGGGGGAAACTCATCCGCGAGCATTTCTCCGTCTTTCAGAACAAAGGCGTTAAGGAAAACGAGCCGTTTCAAACGATCGGGTACCCGCTGCGCCACCGTTTGCACGAGCGACCCTCCGAAGCTATGTCCGACAAGAATGATGTTTTGCAGCTGATTAGATACGATATAGTCAGCAATGGATTTGGTTATCATCGCATGTGTAACAGCTTTGTTAGGGTCTGCCCCATGTCCTGGATATTCAGGCACATAGACGGTATGGCCTTTTTTGCGCAGCTCAGCAGCGAGTCCCGCCCAGAAGCTGGCATCCGCCCAGGAGCCGTGGATGAGTACAAAAGTAAGCGGCTGCTCGCGTTCACGAAAGTCGAACTCATCGTCGGCAGCCCAAGGGGCTGGTGTTCGAAAAGGCCAACTCGAAGTTGGGTAAGGCGATTGCCCTGGTTGAGGAAACGGCCAAGCTTGAGGCTGAAAGTCAAAGTTGCGAAACATAGTGAACTTCCTTTCAAATAAGATGTAACACTATATGCCCAGCTTTTGTTATTTGCTCCTAGAAACAGAAAAGACGTCCGAGTTGGACGTCAACGTTAGTGCACACGTCCAGTGAAGTTGTCACCTTTACGTGCGGCAGGCAGGTGGATCGTTTTTACATGTTCACTATGAATAATTGACTTCCCGGTTGCTGTATGAACTTCCAAAAATGGATGTTCAGACGGAGACAGAACGCCGATCTTGTTCGGATTTTCACCGAGATCAAAGACAACAAACATATTCTCAAGCTTCTTCAACTGCTGCTCAAAAGTTCGTGAGAAGGTAACTTGCGCGGGTTGTACAAGAAAATGTTCTAATTTCATGGCGTAGGGTGTTGTATTAGGGTGATAAGGAACGACATATTTCACATGCCTCATGGATATAAAAATCGTATGGAAAATCGGAGAATGAAAGGCAAAATAATCATTCATGATATGGGTTAAATAGCCATGTACACTTTGGTTGCCTGTAATATAGACCTCAACGAAAACTCCTTTGGCGCTCATGAGCATCTTGCGATAGGAAATGGCGGAGGATTCGAGATCAAACGGATATTCCGTAGGAGGATCTATGAATTTGCTTGGATTCGGATTGAGCCGAACATATTGCAAATGGATCGTTGGAATATAGTAAAAATTCAATTCGTCATAAATAACAATAAGATCACTGCTAACCTCCAGTAAAACTCCTCTAATAGGCTTCTGTCCCCCGGAAAAGGTAAGCTCTACTTGTTTATCTATCATCGTATTCAATGTTTCCATAGTTTCATTCCTCCTCTCAATCTAGTAGAAAGTCTAAACTGTATGAAGTGTAAGTAAAAACCCCAAAAGGCGCGTTGGTTGCCGAAGCAATCAACGCGCCTGCGACGAGATTGGGATTATTCGATATAGGAGGAACTTATCGCGTGCGATATTTTTTTAATAATAGTTTGATAGCTACGATTTGAGCTGCTGTGGCTTTATTGCTTTTGTTGGACTTATTGGATTTATTGGATTTGTTGCCACCGCTGTTGTTTTTATTGATCGCATTGATGCTTTTGATATGGAAGATAGGAATTCGAACGATTTCATTGTTAACGACAAGCAACAAGTTGTTATCCCAAGTTTCTACGACGACACCTTCGATTTTCTCAGGGCCACCCCGATTGATTTGGACAAAAGTATATTTGAATTGAGACAAAACACCTTCAAAGTTGTGAGCTTGATCAACACGTGCAGTAGTTTTATAAGATCTGCTTACGTTGCCATTCGTTGCGCTAAGGCTTTTGATGTGTTGCAATTGGATGTAAACCGTTGTGCCATCTTTCAATTGAAGGACGAGGTAATCGTGATGAACAACGACTAATCTACCGACGATGGAATCAGGACCTCCCCGATTGACTTTAACCTCAGTACCAATCAGTGTACCCAAATAGTTTAAACTCATTTTGTCATTTCCCCTCTCAGGATTGTTTATTGTTTGTACTCTCTAATAAGCAGCAGTTACTAGTGTCTGTTCACCTCCTATACGTTTGTCATTGCTGCTCATTTGTAATATAAGTATATGTATCCTTGAAAGATTGGTACTAGATTTCAATCTATTTTCGAGCTGATTGAGAGACATTCCACATTGAACTAGAGTGCATTGGAATGCATTATTCTAATTATTTTTGTTTATATCAACCAATGTCTCTATCCGATTTAAGCCTCCTATCATAGACTACACTATTAAACTATAAGGAGGTTTTTCATATGTTGGTTAGTGTTTCTAACAAATGTGATTGTGACAAAACAAAAGGGAACCGAACGCAAGGCGGCAAATCGAAAGGGAACAAAACACAAGGTCAAAGGTCAAAAGGCAACAAATCCGAGTACCACAAAACACAAGGCCAGAAAAGCAGAGGCAACAAATCCAATAAATCCAATAAATCTAACAAATCAGGCAATCACAAAACTCAAGGCGGCAAATCTCACGGAGATAAATCACGAGGGAACAAAAGCCGTGGCAATTGTTCTTAATCTCGAATAAATTAGTGTAGGTTGAAAGTCTATCTCCTGTAGATAGGCTTTTTATTATGTAGAAAAGGCGGTGTAGAATGATACCGACTCGACATCTCGTAATCCCGGAAAAGCTGCTCAAAAAGTTGAATGCAGATATATGGAGCAAGCAATTCGTGAACGGAGTCCTAATTTCCAGAGGAAACCGCGGCGCGATTAAAGTTCGCTATCGAGGTGGACATACGCGCGACTACACGAAGAAATCATACGAAATTGTGAGCAGGGGAAAGACCTACCATCTCAATGCGGAATATGACGATCCTTCTATGATTCGGAATGCGCTCTCATTTCGTTTTTTTCAAAAAATTGGGGTGCCAAGTCCACACACCAAGCATGTGCATTTGAAGCTTAATGGCGTGAGTCAAGGGATTTATTTGGAAATTGAGGCCGTCGACAAGCATTTCTTTCAATTGAGAAAGATAGGCGCGCAATCACTCTTTTATGCTGTGGATGATGAAGCTAACTTCGAAGCTATTCATCCTGAAACGAAGAAAATGAAAAGCTCCATGCTAGCAGGATATGAACAAGTTATGGGTGTCAGCAGCGAGAAAAAAGCGCTAAGTACATTCATTGCCCAAATAAATAAATTATCTGGCAAGCCTTTAGCCGACTATTTGCGAACTCATTTGGATGTTGATAATTATTTACGCTGGTTGGCTGGCGCTGTCTTTACGGGAAACTTTGACGGATTTGATCAAAACTACGCTATTTACAGGCATAAAGCAACGAAGCTGTATCGAATCATTCCATGGGATTATGAAGGTACATGGGGAAGAAACTGTTACGGCAAAGTTTGCGGAAGCGACTTAGTTCGAGTCAATGGATATAACGGACTTAGTGAGAAGGTGTTGGGGTTCAGAAGCGGGAGAATTCGATATAAACAAATATTAAATCATATTTTACGTTCTTCCTTTACTTGGAAGCGTATCTCTCCGATAGTCGAACATTTGCATGGGAATATTGCCCCCTATATGCGAGAGGACACGAATCGCAAATGGCCTTATTCCGAGTTCAAAGATGAACCTGATTTGATAAGAAATTATGTGAAGGAACGGAGATCAATTATTAAACAAGAAATGGAGAAATTATAACCCAGCCAGATGCTCACAGCATGTGGTTTTTTTGTGTCTCTTTATTCGAGCTGTTAAGACAATAGTGGAAAATTGAAAGGATGAGGGTACCTGTTTATAGCAAACTACATAGAGGTTCCGTATACATACTGTATCAGTATCTACTAATGATAGATGGTAGTAGATGGTAGAAGGGAGGGAGTGACAATGGTCGTTCTTTTCATCATTTTGTTGGCTGGAATTCTATTATTTTTCGTCGTTAAACCGCCGTATACCGAGTATGAAGCAGAAGAAGCTTATGAGCATGCAGCTGCACCTGATTTATCTATGTCAGACATTGCGTACATTAAGAGAATGGATGCCTGATTCATTGCTGTGTGAATGAAATGCGATAATTTCTCTGGAATTGGGGTGAAAAATTCATGATTGGTTCCGCAACGGTATCCCTTACGATTGCTGCATTTGTAATGACGGTTATACTCATTCTATGGCGCCCTAAGGAGATTAATGAGGCGATTCCGGCCACAGGAGGGGCCATTCTTGTCCTTTTGAGCGGAAGTGTTTCTTTGACAGATTTACTCAAAATAACAAATACAATCAGTGATGCGGCAATCACTATTATGGCCACCATCGTTATGGCGATTGTTTTAGAGAGCTTTGGATTCTTTCAATGGGCTGCCGAAGGACTGATGGCCCGTGCCAAAGGTTCTGGCATTCGCTTATTCTGGTATGTTAACTTACTTTGCTTTCTGATGACCTTATTTTTTAATAATGACGGCAGTATTATGATAACAACACCGATTCTAATCATCGTTCTCCAAAATTTAGGCTTGAAAAACCATCAAAAAATACCGTATCTACTCTCAGGTGCCCTGATTGCTACCGCTTCAAGCGCACCGATCGGCGTCAGCAATATTGTTAATCTTATCGCACTCAAAATTGTTGGCATGGATTTGTACATGCATACGTTAATGATGTTTATCCCGTCTACACTCGGCTTGCTGTTTTTCTTGCTTCTCTTGTTCCTCTGCTTCTATCGCACTCTTCCCAAAAAACTGCCAAGGATGGGTCCTGGCAAACATCCATTGCATGTCAAATCTCCAAATCTTCTCCCCGTTGCCAAAAATAGAACGAGATTCATGACCAATATCTTACTATTTGTTTTCATGGTGCGTGTGAGTCTATTCGCAGCCTCATATTTAGGTATACCGGTTAGCATTGTAGCGGTTTCAGGTTCCTCTGTTCTACTGCTGTGGCGTTGGTTGTATTTGAGAATATCCCCCGCTGATATGCTAAAGAAGACGCCTTGGCACATACTCATCTTCGCCTTTGGAATGTATGTCATTATTTATGGGTTAAACAATATCGGTCTTGCGGAAATGCTTGTCCGTTATTTAAAACCATTGGCTTCCGGCGATATGCTAAATAGCAGTTTGTTAATGGGTGGACTCGTCACGGTAATGTCAACCCTTGTTAATAATCATCCAGCTCTGATGATCGGTACTATTACCTTAACAGGAATGGCGTTAGATCCACTTACTCTCAAAGTAACTTATTTGGCAAGCGTTGTGGGTAGTGATCTAGGGTCATTATTGCTTCCAATTGGTACGCTGGCTTCCCTGATCTGGCTTCATATTCTGAAAGAAAACAAAGTGAAAGTGAGCTGGAAGGAATATTGCAAAGTTACGTTTATAACAATTCCTCCTGCTTTGATTTTTACGCTTGTGTGTCTTGCATTTTGGGTTAGCTGGCTCTATTAAAAAGGTTGGTCAAAAAGGAGGTTTTCAATCATGATGATTTTCAATCTGTATATTGGCAAATTGGTGCATATTGAATTACTTGGAGATCGCGATAAAATGGGCTATTTAATTGATGCAGGGTCGGATATCATCGTCATTTACATGGATAAGAAATATGTGTACCTACCAATCACACATATCAAAAATATTGAGCTAAATACAGAAGACAATGCGAATCAGGATGCACCACCCGATCCGATTAGTCAAACAGGCCACATCAATTTTGTTGGCGTACTGCATAATGCAGTTGATAGATTTGTAGAAATTTATTTGTCTGATCATCAAACATTACACGGATACGTGAAATATATTGCGCAAGATTATTTGGTTTTCTATTCGGCACTTTATCCAAAGCTGTATATTCCCATCATTCATATCAAATGGATTAGTCCCTATGAATCTCATCAAACGCCATATTCCATGAACCAAAAGAATTGGACAACAGATACTGCGGATTCTTCGTTAGACACACTTCCTCCTACATTCGGACAAGTATTGAAAGGGTTAGAAGGAGAAATGATTTGCTTGGATGCTGGATTACATGCGAGTCAAATCGGATTGCTTGAGAAAATGAATGATTCTTTCATAGAACTCGTAACAGCTGATGAAAATAAGCTGCACTTCAACGTACAGCACATTAGAAACTGTATTTCTTTTGTGAAGTGACAAGCAGTGTATTGAAAAAGCCAATTACCGACTCTACATCGGTCATTGGCTTTCTTTTTGTCCAGCTCACACTTTATGGTAAGATGAAAGTGATTTTTTTCATACTAGGAGCAGGGTAGGTTCAAGGTGATGTCGCAAATCGAACAACATGTTTATCGTTATAGCAAAGCTCCGATCTGGGAGCTGCAGCGGGCTTATTATGAAGAGCAAGGCATTGGCGCATGGCAGGGGGATGAGGTTCCGTCTTACATAACGAGCAATCCGCTGCTGGCTGCTTCGTATGCCGAGATGATTTTTGGCTTTCTGCAGGATCGTGCGAGGTTGGGGGATACGTCAGAAACAGTTACCATTCTCGAACTCGGTGCCGGATCAGGCCGATTAGCCTTTCATATCATGAAAGAACTGTCGGAGCTAACCGCATATGCAGGCATTCCCATTCCGCCTTATCGTTATGTGATGAGTGACTTGGCGACAGGCAATGTGGCCTTCTGGCAGCAGCATCCAGGTCTGATTCCGTTTGTAGAGCAAGGGGTATTGGACTTTGCCGTATTTGATGCGGTAGAAGATACAGAGCTTATTTTGACACAGTCAGGAATTCGAATTCGTGAGGGGGATTTGCAGCAGCCGCTGTTCATCGTTGCTAATTATTTTTTTGATAGTATACCGCAGGAATTAATTTATGTAGAAGATAATCAAATCTATGAATGTCTGGTTGCGATGGAGCTTCCCGAACATGCCGCGCAGCTGAGTGCTTCTGATAAACTGAAACAGATTGCTTGCGAGTATCAGTATCGTAAATCGGCTGAATACGAACAGCAATCCTATCGCTACAGAGTACTTATGGAGCTATACGCAGCTAAACTCGAAGACTCGCACGTGCTCTTTCCGGAAGCGGGGCTCCGATGTCTGGAACGACTTGGCCAGTTCTCACAGGAAGGCTTTCTTCTGCTAACCGCGGACAAAGGCGATCATCGCTTAGAAAGCTGGGAATATAATGAGCCACCTGAGCTGATTCATCATGGAAGCTTTTCATTGACAGCTAATTATCACGCGATCTCGACGTATTTTGAGCATAACGGGGCTTTGAGTTTATTCACTCAACACGCTTACCACCACTTGAACGTTGGTTGTATTCTTATGTTGGCAGAACCTTTGAGCTATGGACATTCGCGCTTAGCCTATCGCCGATTCATCGAACAGTTCGGACCTGATGATTTTATTACGGTGAAGGAGTGGCTGGATCCTTATGCGCCCGTTTTGAACATCCCGGAAATGTTAGCCTTTTGGCGATTGAGCGGCTATGATACGCAGTTCTTTTTACAAAATTCGAAGCGTTTGGCTGAGTTGCTGATAAGCGGGGAAGAGGCTGATTTTGGGGGAATCGCACAAGGCATCGCTTTGATGTGGAGAGGGTACTATCCGCTGGACATTACGCATCATTTGGCGCTGGAGAGTGCTTCGCTTCTTTATGGGATGGAGATGTTTCAAGAAGCCTTGCCGTACTACCTATTAACATTGAAAACTTACGAGGATGTGTCCATTCTCTATGAAATGGCGATTTGCTATTATGAGTTAAATGAGGCCGAAAAGTCAAAAGAATTCGCTCAAAGAACTCTAGCCTATGATTCTATACATGAAGGAGCACTTGCTTTACTAAATCTTTGATATTCAAGGTTCAAAACACATAGAAGTGGTGATACGATGAACGAACAGGAACTTGCAGCAAAAGAATTGTTTATGTTGTACCGAGGTCATTTCATTCAGATGCACAAAAATGGCGTGCTCGAGGCATATAAAAAAGGCGGAATTGAAAGAGAGATAGAAATCACATGGTATCATGAGATAATTGATAAGCTTACTGGCGAATTATCTATTCGAGATTGGGAGGCGATGGCCGGGCTAGAGGCACTTGCTAAGTATTATCAGGATGCTCGCCTACTGGCAGGGATAATGACTTTTGTAACCCGCCACATTATGGGGGCTGATAGTATCGTTAAGCTTATGTATGCCGAGAGATTACTTGCCATTCTTCAATCTTTAAAATCGGTTTTACCGGATGACCAACGATATTTGGCCTATCAACAAACGCTTAAGATTTTAGAAGATATCAGTCTTAAACCTTTGATTATAGATCCAGGGCATGAGCTGGAGTTGTTTAATTTGAAAGATAAAAAATCGCTGAACAATCGTGTGAAAAAGTCCATGGATGAGATCAATACGATCCGTTTTACGAAGCTTTTCTCCAAAGAGTGAACGAACCAAGCGAGCAAATGACACACATGGTGAATTAAAAAAAGCTCAACCCCGAAGTAACTAAGCAAGGGTTGAGCGTCTATGTAAGAAATAGTGTTTTACATTCTACGACCTGTAATATAGTGGTTTGTCCAATAGGCATTCGTGAAGTCTGAGACGACGATGCCCTGATTAGGCAAATTATTAATGAACTGACCATTGCCCATGTAGATGCCGACATGATTGACTACGCCTGGCGTCCCTACACTGAAGAAGACTAAGTCTCCTGCTTTCAGATTGCTTTTGGCCACATAGGAGCCTGCTTGCGATTGTGCTTTGGAAGAACGCGGGATGTCAATACCGTTAAGCGCAAAGACATATTGCGTGAATGATGAGCAATCTAAACGAAGGCGCTGTAGATCTTTGGAACCGAAAACATAGGTAACTCTGCCTTTGAAAGAATTAGCCGTATCGATGAGTTTAGTAGCTATACTAGAAGCAGGGGGAGATGAAGGCGGTTTGCTAGTCTCGTGAACGGTAACATAAGACCGGGAAACATAGCCTTGTTTACCTTGATAATCAACCAAAACCCAATAGTCATTGGCGGCTTCAACCGAAAGGGTTGTCCCGGCATTAATAAAACCTATAACCGCGGCACTGGTACTTTGATCGACTCGGAAGTTAACCCCTTTATTCACAGTTGCAGTTGCAACGGGAGCAGCTAGCGCACTGGCTGAAAATCCACCAAGCATTGAGAGCGTAAGACCTAATGATAAAATTGCTGTTTTTCCAAAGTAGTGTTTCTTTTTGTGCATGAAAGACTTCCTCCTTATGGAATAAATGATGGGCGCTTTGCGCCATCTACCCTCACTTTACCACAAGTAAAAACTCCTAGAATTTACCGAAGACAGCGGAAAGTCATGGCATATCTAGTATTTTCAACGATTATTAGAAATTAGTTAAAAATTGATGAGTAAATTTTCCTTGACAGGCAAATGAAGAGCAACTTATCAATGTAAGCCTTTTCATAGTTAAAGCTGGTGGATGGCTTTATGACAACTTTACAATAGCTTAACAATACAAAATGAAAAATACTTGCAACATTATACAAACAGGCAGCGTTAAGAAGATAACTCGAAAGCGAGGATGATCTACAAACAACTCAAAGGAGAGAAATCGCATGAAAAAAATAGCAACTTTAACTTTAACCACTTTATTGGCAAGCAGTTTGACTTTCGGTACTGCATTTGCCTTTTCTGATGTGGAGGCTGATCAAGCAGAGGCCGTTAAGGCATTGCAAGAACGTGGAGTAGTAAGCGGATTTGATAGTGAGCATTTTGTGCCGAAGGGTAAAATCAGCTATGCGCAAACCGTGCAAATGATCGTCAAAGGGTTGAACTTGAACTTGGATACGATTCGTTTCATCAAACAACCCCTAGCTTCTGACACATATACGAACATTCCGAATGATGCTTGGTATGCGGATGCTTTCATTATTGCTCACTATAATGGATTGGAAATTGCTAAGGATGTCAACCCGAATGCCACGATTACCCGAGAGCAATTCGGAGATCTGTTAGTTCGCGCACTTGAGAAAAAAGGGAACTTCCCCTTGATCAAAATGTTCATTGAAATCAAGGATGCAGACCAAATTAATGTCGATTATCAAGGTACATTGCAGCGTTTGCTGCTCTATAAAATAACGAAGCTGGATCAAGATGGCAAGTTTAATCCCAAAGCTGAAGTGACGCGAGGCGAGGCGGCTAACTGGCTGTACCAAGCAACGAAAGTCATGAATGCTCATGCACAAGCTCCCGTACCTGCTGAAGAAATAGCGGTAAAGATTGATAAAGTGAATGATGACGTGAACAAGATTACCCTTTCCAGAGGCGATAAGCCGAATCCGGGGTACACAATCGAAATTACCGGCATTCAGTTCAAAGATGATGGTCAAGCGGTGATTACGTATACGCTGCATGATCCGAAGCCTGATATGATGTACCCTGCAGTGATAACAGAAGCGAAAGCAACGACTTATGTTTCTTCCAAATTTAAAGCCACTGCTGAACTTGCGGCAGCAAATAAATAATTAATGAAGTGCTGTTACCTTTGCGGAGGTGGCGGCACTTTTTTTGTGCCATGGCACCCTGCTATTTGACCTGTCCAAAGCTGAATTTCTCGCATACGATACAGCATCCTATTTTAATAAGAGGTGAGAGAAATGAAGGTCAATTACTTTACGTTAAGCCTAGGTTTATTAGGGGCTGCCAAACTGATCTTGAACGCATTTGGTCTTGATCTTATTCAAGACGATAATATGAATGCTATTGCCAATGGGGTAGCAGCCGTGCTTTCGATTATCGGTGTCTATGCGAACCATCAGAAATCAGAATAGGTTTATGGTTGGAGATACGGCCCTGGGTATTGACTCAGGCTTTTTTTTGTTGGCAGGAAGAAGGGAGTTGATGGTTGTTGCCGAAAAGGTAAGTGAAAGTGATCTTACATAGAAATCAGTGAGACAACCTTCGGGAAAGGAAGAGATCTCGATATGCGTAACGAAAAAGCAGATCTGGCGCAGCTTTTGGATTTTGCCAATGCCAATTCAGGAATTATTAGACGAAGATCAAGAAATTCAAAAAGTGGGCATGCACAGCGATGCTGCTTATGTGACTAAGAAACCTGCGAAAGAAAATTTCGAAAAAGCTGTGAATGAAATTTTATGGTGCTCAACGAACACAGGGAAAGGTTTATGGAGAGATGAGCTTCCCTATGCCAAATATATGTTTGATGTGATTGTTCGAAAGGCACTAATCGACCTTGCAGCCAGGTATATTGGCATGCAAGAGGGGTGGCAGGTGAATACGGGACTGGCCGGCAGATGGTTTAAGCGATATTTGGGGGCATCCCCCCTCCCTTGAGAAAGGATGAAATGAAAGGCTGGTTTCATTGGATTATTTCCAATGCGAGCTAGTTTTAAGAGTTTGAAGGAAGATTTCAATGGAAAATCTCCAATGCATATTCTAAAAAGCAGACATTTTTGAGGTTTTTATTGGATTTTCATTGGCATATTTCCAGTGAAAGTTCTCAATTAGACCTTTGATAGTTGATTTCAATGGACAAATTCCAATAGGAAGAATAAATCTTTTCACCGACCAAAGCAGAAGGCACAGCATTTCCGCACGGTTCCTTGGAAGGCTTGCTGCTGATTTATTATTTGTTGAAGCGTTGTTGAGGCTTAAATTA
Source organism: Paenibacillus ferrarius (assembly GCF_002027705.1). Lineage (GTDB taxonomy): Bacteria > Bacillota > Bacilli > Paenibacillales > NBRC-103111 > Paenibacillus_E > Paenibacillus_E ferrarius. The sequence continues at coordinate 121,719 of NZ_MBTG01000012.1, forward strand.
GATGATTTGTACGGACAGAGGAGGTAATATATTGAGAGGGATCATTATTTTTATTGGAATCATCATTCTGAATCTCGCATTATTCATCTCTACAAGCATTTACGGAATGGTTATCGTAGATTTTTCGTTCATTATAACTTTGCTTATTGTTCTATATGATGATCAAAAAGGCATTTTGCATAAATTTAACAAAAGAAAAGAATCAGAGAGCTTCAAATCACTTATTAAACAAAGGGAACAATCAGAAGAACAATTTGATGTGAAGGATCTGCCATCTCTTAAGGACATTGAAGACATGAATAATCAGAAAGACTAAAAAGGAGTGTGCTGTTTATGATTCAATATCGAAACGAACACGTAACTGTGTTCCAGAGCGTTCTATATCAAACAACATCTACCGTTTTGCAAACCGAAGATCTTATACTTGTTGTGGACCCCAATTGGTTGCCTAATGAAGTGGAAGAGATTCAGCAATATGTCAATAGGATTAAAGGAGAGCGGGATATTTACTTGTTGTTCACGCATGGGGACTTTGATCATATTATTGGTTATCAAGCATTTCCCGATGCCCAAACGATAGGGAGTGCTGGGCTGCAGCAGCATCCGCAGAAGGAACGTAAGCTCCAATTAATCCGCGAGTTCGATGCCAAGCATTATGTGGTGAGGAATTATCCAGTATCTTTTCCAGAGCTGGACTTTGTAATCCATAAGGATGGCGAAAAGCTTCAACTTGGAAGCACGACGCTAACCTTTTATAAGGCTCCAGGTCATACAGCAGATGGATTGATCACGATCATTGAACCACAGGGAATCTTGATTGCGGGTGATTATTTATCTGATTTCGAGCTGCCTTTTATTTATCAAAGCGCCAAAGGCTATCGTCAAACTTTGGATAAAGTCAAACATCTATACGAAACATATCGCGTTAATTTGCTCGTTCCTGGCCATGGGGCAGCTACCGGGGATTCAGTTGAAATGCAGAGGCGTCTTATGATGGCATCCGATTATTTGGATCGTCTCTGCCGGGCAGTCATCGAAAACGATGAGCTGGCGCTAGAAGTTCTGAAGCAGGAGCATGCTTTCCCATCGAGCTTTACAGAAGAATGTCATCAGGAAAATGTTCAAGTGATCCGAAGGGAATTTGTAGATTCCCATGTATAAGAATGGCCAGAGCGGGCATCCTATTTCATGACGGTGAAACAAGAGAGGTGTGGTTCCGTTGAGCATTCAACGAGATAAATACCAGGGAAGTTGTTGTTGAATCCATATAGAAGCGAGGAGATGTGCCGCAGACACTTCAGTGTAGTACACGTACTGCATAAATGGATGAGGTAAGGACCAAGCCAAAGTAAGGTTCATCGCATAAGTACCAACTATCAATTCACCGTCACAAGGGGCTGTCCTACAAGTAGATTTACTTGTGGACAGCCTTCTTCATCCTGAAAATGGATGTTTTTGGAAACAATTTATTATACTTCATTGGGATGTTTGGAGCGACTTTGAGTAGTGCCCATGCTGGTCACGTCCGTCCGTATATTTCTGATAATTCCTGCAAATATGCATCCTTTTCGTCTTAGGAATAGGTAAAAGGGTGAAAAGCCTGCGGTTATGCATCCTTTGGAGACCTTTTTTCGGTTCTAGGAAGAAAAAGCTTAAAAAGCCTGTATAATCGCAGGTTTTCTCATGTTTTCACTCGATATAATGGGAAAAGGCTGCACTTATGCAGGCATTTTCAAATCGGTGAGCTGCGGACATTGTTTATAGGTGGCACATTTAGGTTAGGGAGTATATTACAAATAGGAGGGATGATGATGCAAGAGCTGGTGGGTCTTTGTCGAGAATGCAAGAAAGAAATTTATTGTATGGAAGGTTTTCTCACCGGAGTTCATACAGAAGATCAAACCTTGCTTTGTTTTATTTGTTCAGACAAGGCGCAGTCCACTTGTGGAGATGATGGTGCTTCTACGGAATAGAGGTTATGGCTGTATGCCACTTATAAGCGCGATCGCAAACGCACGGGGATGTGCGTTTTTTTGTGTTTAAAAGTGCCCTCTGTTTTTTAAACAAAGACAACGGTTTATTAGATGGGAATATTCGCCAATTGCGACTATGATCAGAACTATATTTGAAGTTAGGAGGTTGGCACTTTATGTAACCTGCGAGTACGAAGTTCATGTCGAAGGATGGTGATGATGAAATACGCCGTAAAGCGGCTATCTAGGAAAGAATGCTTTTTAGTAATGAAAACGCATACACGACAGGCGTGTTAATTCTGCACGAAGTGGTGGTTTAATTCTGTGTAAAGTGGTGTTTAATTCTGCACGAAGTGGTGGTTTAATTCTGTGTAAAGTGGTGTTTAATTCTGTACGAAGTGGTGGTTTAATTCCACATAAAGTGGTGGATTATTTCTGTACAAAGTGATGGGTTAATTCTGTATAAAGTGGTGATTAATTCTTTACAAAGTGATGGGTTTAATTCCGCATAAAGTGGCGGATTAATTCTGTACAAGGACATTAATACAACAGAGGAGGCATGACTGTGAAGATTCACATGAAGCGAATGATTTTGATTGTCCTTAGTTTTATAATGTTGATTTATACCATTGCGGCAGGAATTCCATTTCAGGTACAACCGGCGCATGCTGCTGGCTCCCAGCAAACATGGAAGTTCGATTTTGGGACGGCGACTAGTCCAACCATGGAAGGCTTTACTGCCGTTCACGATAAACTCCTATACACACCTGAGCTTGGGTATGGTTTAACGGCTAATGTGAATTCGAGATATCGAACAGGGGTTGGCGATAATCTGACAGCGGACTTTTTTATCCCAGGTGCTTCGAATCCTTATACGTTTAAAGTGGATGTTCCTAATGGAAGCTATGATGTGACGGTTTATTCCGGTGATTTGCTGACAGGTACATCGACGACGAAGACATCTGTCACGATTGAAGGTCAATTGATGGGGACTATTCAATCCCGTCAAGCAGTCAACTCTGCGACTTACCGTGTGACGGTGAGCGATGGTCAAATGACGCTGGATTTTGGCAATAATGGCTATGTTAACGGAATTACCATTTCGCCAGTTCTAAATGTGCCGCCAGCTGTTCCTGATGGACTAGCAGTGACCCAAATTACAACTGCTGGCACTACGCCATCAGTCACCCTGCATTGGAACAGCGTGACTGATGCCGTGTACTATGATTTATACCGAACAACCGTGGGCAATACGGTTAACGCTCAATTGATTCGAGTTACTGAGCCAGATTATGTAGATACGAGTGTTACTTTAGGCTATAGCTATTCTTACCAAGTTGCTGCTGTTAATGCAGGAGGGGCTGCCTCAGCTCAAAGCGCAGCTGTTATAGCGGAGGTTGCACAGCCTTCGCTGCAAATTCCGGCTGCGCCAACGAACCTAACGGTAAGCAAGGTGGAAGCGCAAGCGGTGAGCTTGCAGTGGGCAGCTTCGACCGGTGCGAATGGCTATATGATTTATCGAGCTAGCTCGCTAAATGGCGAGTTCGCTAATGTTGGGCAATCAACCACAACAACTTTCACCGATGCGTCGGCGGACACCTCAACAGTTCAGTATTATCAAGTGAAAGCAACGAACAGTGCAGGTGTCTCGGCTGCTTCGAGTACAGTTTCCAGCACGAAGTATGTGCCTGCCCAGCCGCTTCCTGAAGGCTCGCCATTCAAGTTCGACTTCGGGCCCGGAGCCTTAGCAGATGGGTATATCCGCGTAACGGCTGCCTCCGCTTATTCGGCGCAGATGAAGTATGGATTTGCGAACACGCAGCTTGTCAGTGAAGGCGATCGGGGAACGGCAGATCCACTGAAATCGGATTTTGTTTCACCTGCGGGAACAGCCTTCCAAATTGATTTGCCGCACGGTGATTACAAGGTAGCGATCCTAGCAGGCGATGCAGCCGCTGCGACAGATGTAGCCATCAAAGCCGAATCCATTCAGAAGGTCGCTCAAACGACGAAGGAGGCGGGGCAATTCCTCGAAACTTCTTTCGACATTGCCTTGGTTGACGGCCAGCTAAACTTGGAGTTTAGCGGGACAGCGCCGAAAATCAATTCGCTAGTTATTACGAAGCAGGAGACTCGTCAAGCCGGTGAAATTCCTACGATTTATTTGGCCGGGGATTCAACGGTACAAACCTATGAAGAATATTGGAAGCCTCAGGCGGGCTGGGGGCAAATGATTCCTCGTTATTTCACGGATAATGTGACATTTTCCAATCGTTCCATCGGTGGTCGAAGCTCCAAATCGTTTATTGTAGAAGGGCGTCTGGACGAAATTTTGCGTATCATTAAACCGAATGATTACTTCTTCATACAATTCGGCCACAATGATGCAACGATCAGCGTCCCAGAACGATATGCCTCTGTACCAGATTACAAAAACTATCTGAAAACCTATGTGAATGGCGCACGCCAACGTGGTGCAACGCCTGTATTGGTTACGCCGATGGGACGTCGGGATTTCAATGCGGATACCGGCAAATTTAATGTAAGCTTCCCCGAATATGTGGCAGGTATGAAGGAAGTCGCCCAAGAGCTGGATGTCAAATTAGTTGATTTGAGTTCACTCAGCGTTGCCTATTATGATTCGATTGGACCTGCGGCTTCTCTCTCTGTGTTCCTTCATTTGGAACCGGGTATTTATCAAGCCTTTCCTAACGGTTCGGCAGATAATACACATTTCCAAGAGTACGGAGCGATTCAGATCGCACGCTTGCTTTCTGGAGGTATTAAAGAATTAGGATTGCCCATATCAGTATTCGTCAAAGATGCCAATCTACCAGCTGCAATACCTGGGAAGCCAACAGGGCTTACAGTTGGAAGTATTAGCAATGCAGGTGCAGTGCTAAAGTGGGATGCGGTAGAAGCAGCCGAGATTTATAAGATTTATCGCAAATTGTCCACGGATTCAGCCTACACATTGGTTGGAACAGCAACCATACCTACAACAAGCTTAGGCGGAATGAAAGAGGGACTAACCTACGATTTGCAGGTAACAGCTGTGAATGGCCGGGGAGAATCAGTACCCTCGGACGCCATTTCACTTACGACCAAATCCGCGGTGTATAAGTATGATTTTGGTCCTGTTGGAAGCCCGGTTGCCGAAGGCTATACAGGTGTTACTTTAAACACGCTATATACACCTGCGCTTGGTTATGGAATCAAGTCGAACGTTGGCATGATTACGCGTGATCGCGGTGCTGGCGGCAATGATTTGGTACGAGATTGGCTAGGCTATTTCAATGTCGGCTGGGAGTTCATGGTTGATTTGCCGAATGGGACCTACTCGGTCAAAGCTTATGTAGGAGATCTATCCGGCTCAGCCAAAACTTCGTTTGTGATTGAAGGCAAAGACTACGGCACCGTGTCCGCAGCGAAAAATTCGATCTCAGAAGCGGTATTTAACCAAGTGCAAGTCAGAGACGGTCAAATGAATTTCGTCTTCGGCAGCAGCACAGCTATTGTGAACGGCCTTGAAATTACACCAGTCTTGCAAGCACCCACTGGCTTGAAGCTGGATAGCCTCGATTTGGAAGCGGACCAACCACAGGCGAGTTTTTCTTGGCATGTTTCAGAAGATGCGGTCGCCTACAGACTTTATCGGAAGGTTGATGAAGCGCCAAATGCTGTGAAAGTTGCAGAAGTGACTCAACCCACTTTTATAGATAAGACCATCGATGTTGGAATTCCATATACTTACACAGTGACTACTGTAGATAAAACAGGGAGCGAATCGGTCACATCACTGCCGCTAGCTGTTTCTGCAATAGACCCAAGCAAGCCGAAGCCGGCAGCACCTACAGAACTTATCTATACATCCGTTAACAAAAAGGACATCGGCTTGTCCTGGCAACCAGTCATCAATGCGAAATCCTACACGATTTATCGCGCTAAAAAAGAGAACGGCCCCTTCGCTCTGGTGGGAAGCTCCAAAACGAACACTTTCACGGATTCGACGGTGTTGACAACGGTTCCCTATTATTACCGTGTAGCGGCTGTGAGCGTGGGCGGTATTTCGGAAATGTCGGCAGTGCTGGCAACACCGGGAACCACGAAGCTGGTCAGACAAATGGAATACTTGGACCGCTCGCTTGTGGCAGTCAAGACAGACAGAGGGATCTATGTCGGTTGGCGATTGCTGGGGACAGATCCAGCTTCCATAAGCTTTAATCTTTATCGTGATGGACAGAAAATAAATACGCAGCCGATTACCGGCAGTACGAACTATGAGGATGCGGTAGGAACAGTGACTTCCAACTACGAGGTTAGGGCTGTCAACGACGGAGTAGAAGAAGCGGCAAATGGCTCCGTGCAGCCATGGAATCAGCCTTATTTTGATATTCCAATCCAAAAACCGGCAGACGGTGTCACTCCTGCTGGAGAAGTCTATACGTACAGTGCCAATGATGCCAGTGTTGGTGATTTGGACGGTGATGGCAAGTATGAAATTATTTTGAAATGGAATCCTTCGAATGCGCATGACAACTCCCAAGCGGGGTATACCGGCAATGTCTACATGGATGCCTATAAAATGGATGGTACGCGGCTATGGCGTATAGACTTAGGCAAAAATATTCGAGCCGGCGCTCATTATACCCAATTCATGGTATATGACTTGGATGGTGACGGGAAAGCGGAGGTTGCTTTCAAAACAGCTGATGGGACGATAGACGGCACTGGAACCGTCATTGGAGACGCCAATGCAGACTACCGCAATGCTACCGGTTATATTTTAAGCGGACCAGAATTTCTGACAGTTTTCAATGGGCTGACTGGCAAAGCAATGGTAACAACTAGTTACGAACCGCCAAGGGGCAACGTAGCTGATTGGGGCGATAGCTATGGAAATCGGGTGGATCGTTTCAATGCGGCTATTGCCTATTTGGATGGCGAAAGACCAAGCCTAGTCATGGCTCGCGGATACTACACGAGAACCGTACTAGCAGCCTACAATTATCGAGAGGGTCAGCTTTCCAAACTATGGACCTTCGACTCTGGCGAACCGGGCAACTCCGCATATGCCGGTCAAGGGAATCATGGCATCAGTGTTGCCGATGTCGATAACGATGGCAAGGATGAAATTATCTACGGCGCCATGGCGCTGGATGATGATGGCACAGGCTTATACAGCACAGGACTTGGTCATGGGGATGCGATGCATCTGGGCGACTTAGATCCGGATCGTCCCGGTATGGAAGTATGGGCTGTACATGAGCATTATCCGAACCCATCCGGTCTTGAATTCCGGGATGCGGCCACAGGTGAATTAATTTGGGGAGTTCCTACGAATTATGATGTGGGCCGAGGCATGTCAGGCGATATTGATCCCCGCTACAAGGGCGAGGAGACATGGGCAGTTGGTTCATCTGAATGGAACACAACTACGGGAGGTATTTATACAGCCAAAGGTGTGAAAATCTCCGATACGATCCCAGGTGCCAACTTCGGTATCTGGTGGGATGGAGATCTGCTTCGCGAGATTCTGGATCATGACTACAATGACGCGATCGCTGCAGGTGTCGGCAAAATTGATAAATGGGACTATATGAATAACAAGCCCGTTAACATAATGAAGGCGCAAGGGACTTATTCGAATAATACAACCAAGGGAACACCCAATCTTCAGGCTGATTTATTCGGTGATTGGCGAGAGGAAGCCGTGTGGAGAACAGAAGACAGCAGCGCACTCCGCATTTATACGACTACAAATATAACCGACTATCGCATCTATACGCTAATGCACGATCCAGAGTATAGATTGAGTGTCGCTTGGCAAAATATTTCTTACAATCAGCCGCCTCATCCGAGCTTTTATTTGGGGGATGGCATGACCATGCCGCAAGCTCCAAGCATTACTGCGGTTGGCCAACCGCTGGGGAACGCCGTATTTGCCGCAAATATCAGTAAACCGACGAATACAGATGTTACAGTTACAATCAGCTATCCATCAACTGCGTATGTGAAGGAATTTAGGCTGGGTGCAAATGGTCCATGGACAGCGTATACGGCTCCAGTTGTCATTACTGAGAATACGTCGTTGTTTGCAAGAGGAACTGATGCTTCAGGTCAAATATCGAAAGTAAGCAGCTTTGTTGTTAGTAATATTGATAAAGTAATTCCTGCAGCAACGGTAGCCTACAGCCAAACTGCGCCAACTGCCGGAACCGTTGTTGCTTCACTTACACCAAGCGAACCTGTAACAATCACGAATAATCAAGGTTCAGCCAGCTATGCCTTTTCCTTTAATGGCAGTTTTACCTTTGAATTCGTTGATGCTGCGGGTAATAAAGGAACGGCTGTGGCTCAGGTGAGCAACATCACAACGAAAAGCACAAACAAACCGGGCACTCCCGTTCTTACGGATGACAATGGATATGACTCAGGTCTTCAAGATGGTGATTACAAGGTAATAATGAACATGTGGTACGGGGATAACGGCAATGTATATAGGCTTTATGAGAATGATGTGCTCATTGATACTCAAACGCTTACCGACAACTCGCCAAATGCACAAACAGCAGCAACGTCCATCAGCGGCAAGAAAAATGGCACCTATCGCTACTATGCTGAGCTGACGAATGCATACGGTACGACGAAGAGCAGTACACATGCTGTTGCAGTGACCAAAGCCAATCCGGAGAAACCCGTCCTGTCGAACGACAATTGGGATGGTGACGGCAACTTCAAGATCAGCATGAACATGTGGTGGGGAACGAACGCAACAACGTACAATCTGTATGAAAATGGTGATCTTGTCTATACTCAAACATTGACCAGTTCAACACCATCGGCTCAATCGGCCGTAACAACGATCACCAATAAGGCCAAAGGCAGCTATGACTATCGTGCTGAACTGATTAATGGAGCAGGAGCAACCTGGAGTGATACGATGAATGTTAAGATAACGAAATAATGACAGATAAATGAAATTGGACCCGCGGCTTCCGCGGGTTCTTTGGTTTCAGTGATAACGCTGCCGATTATATTGTGCGATGAGATAAAAATATAGACAAAATTATAAATTGTCTATGATATTTTGTGATTATCATTGAAATTAAATAAACAATAATGTAATATGTCTATATATTGATGTTAGAATATTGATTTTGTTTATTACGTCATCAAATTTGATTTTAAAGAAAGGATATGAATTCACATGTTTTCAAATCGTTATGTACGAACCATCTTCGTATCCCGTGTGCTCTTGCAGCTGGGGATTTGGATCCGCAATTTTGCTGTTCTGCTGTATGTCGCAGAGTGGACGAATAATGATCCACACTATGTATCTCTTATTTCGGTTGTCGAGTATGCGCCCATTTTTGTGTTTGCTATAATTGGAGGCTTATTCGCTGATCGCTGGCAGCCAAAACGAACCATGGTCGGTGCCGATTTCATTTCTGCATTATCTGTATTCATTGTTCTTATTGCTTTTCATTACGGTTCATGGATTGCGCTGCTCTTAGGAACATTAGTATCGGCGAGCTTATCTCAATTCTCACAGCCTTCTGCCATGAAAATTTACAAGAAGCATGTAACCATGGAACAATTGCAAGGCGTGATGGCGATGAATCAAACCTTAATTGCGATATTTATGGTCTTGGGTCCGATTATTGGCACTTTTATCTTTCTTCAGTTCGGTATAGAAGTTTCTTTAATACTCACACTTGTTATGTTCTGTAGCTCAGGCGTCATCTTACTGCGGCTTCCTAGCGATCACAAAGAACCAAAATCCGAAAGCTCAAGTCATTTTATAGAAGATATGATGTCTGGACTTCGCTATTTATGGATTAATTCTTCCCTGAGGACGTTAAGCGTAACTTTTGCTGTCACGGGAGTGGCATCAGGCATCATTCAACCGCTGTCGTTGTTTATCGTCATTGAGAATCTGGGGTTGGACAAATCATTTCTACAGTGGCTTTTATTGACAAATGGTGCTGCGATGCTGGTAGGCGGTATTAGTATCATGGGGATCGCCAAAAAGATTAAACCACAAATTTTGCTTGCTGTTGGTTTGCTTGTTAGTGCTGTTAGTACGGTACTAGTTGGCGCATCACACAACATCGTGTTGACCATTGTGCTTCAAGTCATTGCCGGTTTGTTTTATCCGTGCGTTCAAATCGGCATTCAAACCCTTATAATTAGAAATACCGAAAGTGCATTCATGGGACGCGTTAGCGGAGCGATCACATCGATTTTTATGGGGATGATGGTCATGGGGATGTCGATTTCAGGGTTTTTGAAAAATGAACTATCGCTATTCACGGTATACATCGTTAGCGGCGTTTTACTTGTCATAGGAGCAGTACTGTTAAGCCCACTCACCCAAAAAAAGCGGCAACCACTCTAGTTCTCCAGACCGAGACAATTTAAATCCCCAAGTCGGATGAAGGAAGTTCATTTTGGTTTTATGCTTATAGAGAAGTAAGAAGAAGCAACCAATATGGATGAAGATGAGGTGTCCTTTTGAAAACGCAAGGAAATAATAAAAAACTGGTTCTAATCGGATTGCTGTTAGGTCTGATATTCTCGGAGCTGGATCAAACGATTGTATCCACAGCTTTGCCAACCATTATTAGAGATTTGCACGGTTTATCGCTATATGGGTGGGTTGCGGGCATCTACATGCTCTCCATCACGATGTTTATGCCGATTTTCGGCAAATTGGCTGATATTTACGGCCGCAAGAAGATTTACTTAAGCTGTGTGGCTTTGTTCTTGATCGGGTCCGTCATTTGCGGTTTCGCAGACTCCATGACGATGCTTTTGGTTGGCAGAGGTGTTCAGGGCATTGGAGCAGGTGGGCTTATGCCCCTTGCCATGATCATCATCGGAGATACGTTTCCATTGGAACAGCGAGCCAAAGTACAAAGCTTGGTAGGCCCGCTGCTTATTCTGCCACAACTGCTTGGGCCGACGATTGGCGGCTATTTTGTAAGTCATATTAGCTGGCATTGGATTTTTCTCATCAACATTCCTGTTGCAATTGCCTCGGCACTTGTTGTTTCCAAAGGCATGCGCGAGTCTATCGGTGCAGAGAAGAAGGTGATTGATTGGGCAGGAGCTTTCACTCTTGTATTGTCGATGCTGTCACTGCTGCTTGCTCCTGTTCTCATTGATGTCAAAGGGTATTCATGGGGTTCACCCATCATCATTGGCTTATTAATAGCAGCAGCAGCGCTGATTATCCTCTTCGTGCGGATTGAAGCGAAAGCGAAGGAACCGATTATTCCACTTGTCTTATTTAAAAATCGCTCCATTATCGTGCTATCTGTGATTGTTTTTCTTACAATGCTGGGCATTATGGGCGGTATGTCGGGATTTCCTTTCTTCGCTCAAAATGTGATGGGCTTGTCACCAACAGCCTCCGGTTACTTATCGTTAGCTTTCATGGCAGGTGCCATACCAGCCAGTATCGTTTGCGGGAATTTGATTACCAAAATTGCTTACAAGCATCTTTTCATCGTTTCTTTTGTTTTTCCTTTGCTTAGTTTTATCCTGCTGTCCCGCATAGGCGCCGATACGACCGTTCTCTATGTGATCGTTGCCTTTTTCATTCTGGGACTCGGGATCGGCGTGCTATTCGGCTCGGATAACTTGATTGTGCAGGAATCTGTGCAGAAGGAGCATAGCGGGGTAGGGGTGGCTACGGTTCAGTTGTTCCAGGCGATTGGAACTACGCTTGGTTTCAGCATCTTTGGGAGCTTGCTGTCCAGAAATATTTCGAGCGGGATCTCGGGGTTATCCGGCCAGTTTCCCGAAGGAACAAGTGAAACGATTATGAATGGCGGCATTCCGAAGGGGATTTCTCCGGAACTACTGATGAATATTAAGCTGATTTTCACTGGAGCTTTCCAACATATTTTTGCCATCAGCATTGCTTTCGCGATTGTAGCCTTTCTTGCTTGTTTGTTCATGAAAAAGGAAATACTTTCGACCATGGTAAAATTCGTTTCTACCAACGAATAGGGGGAGTTGCCATGTGGAATCTATATGAGATAGAGAAAAGATACGAGGAGCAGGTCAAAGAGATAGAGAGACGCTCGCGAAGGACACACTGGTACGATAAGGCAGAGAAAAGGAGGTTCAGGCTCCTTCCGATAGCTGGTGGGCTTTCACTGCTTGTCTTGGTTGCGATCGGTTATTTTTAAATCAAGCCTTTTCCTTTCAAACTAAGGTGAAAAGGAGGTGGCATGCGGTTTGACAGTTTTGGCAGAAACGCATTACCCGGATTTTGAAGCGGTTAGAGGTGAGCTTTCTCGCTTTGTAGACATAGTCAAAAGTCCGGAGCATCTCCACACGTACCGAATTTCTCCGTTATCACTCTGGAATGCAGCTGCCGCAGGTTTGCCGAAAGAAGAGAATGCTGCGGAGAATCCGGCGAACACATTCAGCTTATATGATAAAGATGAGCCTCTTATTCTGCTTAATGAGTTGGGCTCGCCCAACCCCGAAAAAGCAAGCTGAGCCCGCCCGAAAAGCCGTCTCAGCAGCAAAAAGTAGCCGAGAGCCTCCTGAGCCTGCGAAAAAGGCAGTCTCATGAGATAAAAAGCCCCACCCCCCGAAAAAGCAAGCTGAGCCCGCCAAAAAAGTTGTCTCAGCAGCAAAAAGTAGCCGAAAGCCTTCTGGGCCAGCCAAAAAGGCAGTCTCCTGAGCTAAAAAAGCCCCAACCCCCGAAAAAGCAAGCTGAGCCCGCCGAAAAAGCCGTCTCAGCAGCAAAAAGTAGCCGAGAGCCTTCTGGGCCTGCGAAAAAGGCAGTCTCAGTTTTGTTACCTCTAAACGCGGTCACTCATCCTTGAGTGGCCACGATAGAGGTTTTTTCACTTTTACAAGAAAAAAGATTGCATTCAATATGTGTATGCGATATATTGCATATAACAATTAAACAATCCATGCGAGAGGATGAATCCCTATGACCGAGAAGAAAGATTTGAGAATTCGCAGTAAAGTGATAAGCGAAGGCGTGAACCGCGTTCCCAACCGTGCGATGTTGCGTGCTGTAGGTTTCAAGGATGAGGATTTCAAGAAGCCGATGATCGGTGTTGCCAGCACTTGGAGTGAGGTTACGCCTTGTAACATTCATATTAATGAACTCGCTTTGCACGCTAAAAAAGGCGTTCAGGAACACGGTGGAGCCCCGCTCATATTCAACACAATAACCGTCTCCGATGGCATATCCATGGGGCATGATGGAATGTTGTTTTCTTTGCCAAGCCGCGAGGCCATTGCCGATTCCATTGAAATCGTTACGGGCGCTGAGCGCTTTGACGGGTTGGTCGCAGTTGGCGGATGTGATAAGAATACACCAGCTTGCTTAATGGCCATTGGTCGAATGAATTTGCCTGCGGTTTATGTGTATGGCGGAACAATTCAGCCTGGGAAGCTGGACGGGAAAGATGTGGATATCGTCACCGCGTTCGAGGCAGTGGGGCAATATCATGATGGGCGCATGACAGAAGAAGAATTGCACAAAGTGGAATGCAGTGTTTGCCCTGGTGCTGGAGCATGCGGCGGCATGTACACCGCGAATACGATGGCTTCAGCTGCAGAAGCTTTAGGAATGAGTCTGCCGGGTTCCTCTTCTACGCCTGCCATCTCGGCAAATAAAGCGTTAGAATGTGCCAAAGCAGGCGAAACTGTCATCGACTTATTGGACAAAGGCATCTATCCAAGAGATATTATGACGAAACGAGCTTTTGAAAATGCAATTACAGTTGTTATGGCTTTAGGCGGATCAACCAACGCTTTCTTACATTTAATCGCCATCGCTCATTCCGTAGAAGTTGAGTTAACGTATGATGATTTTGAACGGATTCGTTTGAAGGTCCCGCACATTGCTGATCTGAAGCCCAGTGGTAAATATGCGATGCAGGATTTGAATGATATTGGCGGTGTGCCAGGTGTCATGAAGCTGCTTCTTGCGCAAGGACTGCTTCATGGTGATTGTTTGACCGTTACAGGGAAAACGTTGGCTGAGAATCTAGCGGAGGCTGCACCGCTGCAGGCAGATCAGGATATTATTTATCCTTTTGATAAACCTTTGAAAGCTACAGGTCCTCTTGTCGTGTTAAAAGGAAACTTGGCGCCGGAAGGAGCCATCGCCAAAATGTCTGGCATGAAAAAGCTGCGCTTTACCGGCCCAGCTCGCGTATATGACAGCGAGGTCGCAGCAACGGAGGCGATCCTCAGAGATGAAATCCAGAAAGGCGATGTGCTGGTCATTCGCTACTGTGGTCCCAAAGGCGGACCTGGTATGCCCGAAATGCTATCTGTCACGGCTTTAATAGTAGGAAAAGGTCTTGGCGGTGAGGTCGCGTTGATGACGGATGGCCGATTCTCGGGGGGATCTCACGGCTTTGTTGTCGGGCATGTGGCCCCTGAAGCGCAAGTCGGTGGACCGATTGCGTATCTCCAGCATGGCGATGCCATCACGATTGATAGTGAAACCCAGGAAATTTCCTTCCAGATCACAGATGAGGAATTAGAAAAGCGCAAGCAAGTCTGGATTCAGCCGCCATTAAAAGTAAGCAGAGGCGTGCTTGCAAAATATGCACGGTTAGTCTCTTCGGCCTCCAAGGGAGCCGTTACTGATTTATAGGTATGGTTCAGGATCACCCTCAAAGGGTAATGATGACTAATTCGTTATTATCCTTCAGGAGGTGCATCATTTATGAATCAAATTAATCCAACATTTCGGGAAGCGGAAGAAGAAGTCGTTGTCCAAAAACAAGGGAACAGCTATATCTTAAATACGATAACCGGCACGGTAGGGGAAATCACCTATAAGCTTGTTGATGTGGATACGTGGGTCATTGATCATACGTTCGTTGACCCGCGTTTCCGCGGGCGGCACCTTGGGCGTCAGCTGCTGAATTTGGTAGTTGAAGAAGCGAGAGAGAAAGGCCGCAAAATCATTCCATCTTGTTCCTTTGCCCTCGAAGAATTTCAGCAAAATCCGGCCTATGCAGACGTTTGGGAGAAGTCAGATACGAAATATTCGGATGTGTACAGCTCGGAAAGTGCCGAAAAGCAGTAGCTGATGAATATAAAAAGTTTAACCTGGTACATGAGGAAAGCCTGCAAAAGTGCATCTTTTTCTGCACAGAATGACCCATATTCTTAGAATTCCTGCAAAAGTGCAGGTTATTGCGGTACTTTTTAGATTTTAGTCTGAAAAGTGCCAAGAGGCCTGCACATTTGCAGGCTTTTCCTCTTTTTCGATCAAATCAAAGAGAAAAACCTGCACTTTCGCAGGCTTTCAGTTGCAGTGACACCAAAGTGCCTGGGAGATCAATCTTTTTTTGATGATCGTATGGAAATCAGCCTCATCTATCGACCAGCTTAGTTTCAATGAAAACTTGCAAAGCAACTGGCTGAACTTCGCAGCTTTTATTGCTCGCGTAGCCATGCGTTCGCGAGCAGGATCGCCCCGCGCGCCGCGGCGGTGTCGGCCAAGGCATTCAGCATCACGAAATCGTGGATGATGCCTTGGAAGCGCACGGCGGTGACAGGCACGCTGGCTTCGCGGAGCTTATTCGCGTAGGCTTCGCCTTCATCGCGCAGCACATCGGCTTCGCCCGTGATGATCAGCGCGGGCGGCAGACTGCTCAGCTGCTCGAGCGTTGCGCGCAGCGGCGAAGCCGTAATCTCCGCGCGTTCGCGGGGATCAGCCGTGTATTGATCCCAGAACCACTGCATCGCATCGCGCCGCAGGAAATAGCCTGTCGCAAACTGTTCATAGGAATCCGTCTCGAAGGAGGCATCGGTTACCGGATAGAACAGAAGCTGCTTCTGTATGGCCGGACCTTTGCGTTCCTTGGCGACCAAAGTAATCGCAGCAGCCATATTTCCTCCAACACTATCGCCTGCAATGGTGATGCGCTCGGCATCAAAGCCTTGATCGCCGCTGTTCTCGGCAACCCATTGTAATACGGCATAGATTTCTTCTAGCGCCGTTGGGTATTTAGCTTCCGGCGATAAGCTGTAATTCGGAAAAACAACAGCAGATTGGGACCCAACAGCCAGTTCGCGAATTAGCCTATCATGGGTATGTTCGTTGCCAAACACCCAACCAGCTCCATGGATATAGAGGATGACGGGGAGCAGGTCAGGAGCATTCTTGGGACGTAAAACTCGCACAGATACGGGCCCGATCGGACCTCCATTTATCGTAAAATCTTCTGTATCGACCGGTTCCTTATGAACGGGTTCGGACTGCACCTTGTCGACTGTTTCTCGTCCTTTTTCAGGACCAAGGTCAAAGAGGAAAGGGGCTTTTGCATTGTCATCGGCAAATTTCTGAGCAGCAGCTTCAAGGTGAACTTTATTGGGCATAGGTGTATCCTCCTTTATTACTTGCTTACTACTAATTAAACCAACAGCTTGCTAATGAAACTACGAATGTAGGATGCCCATCAAAGAGGAACTGAGCTGCCGAAAGGCGGCTTTTTTCAATGTTGAAGTTCAAAGACGTTTATTTCCTTATTTTAACAACTTTATATGCTCCAGGACGTCTAATGAAGTGGATCTTGTATGTACGTTTTGACAATATAAATAACGAGGTGATTTTTTTGGAAAAGTATAAAAAACAATTCCTTTTGACTTTACTTTCCCTCCAAATGGTTAGTACATGTGCAACAGCTTCAGGTGCTGGCAGCGAATCGTTTTCAGATATATCCAATTCTTTCTGGGGATATCCGCATATTCAATGGGCACTTGATAATGAGGTCATTGAAGGATATCCAGATGGCACATTCCAGCCCAATTCGGATGTTGATCAATTTGAATTTATTGCGATGCTAATTAGAGCCTATCACCCTGCAGATTTTGTGCCTAGTCCAGAATCTTCAAATTGGGCAACACCCTATGCAACCTACGCAAACAACATGAATTGGAAAACCGTTGCTCCATCCTCCTTGGGGGGGCATGCAACGACACATATGAGTATGTCCAGAGGAATGGTCGCTCAAATGCTAGCGAATGCCACAGGAAAGAATTATAGCAGAGAAGATTCAATTCGATACGTACTTGATACTGGATTGGCAGAAGGGAAGACTGAGCTAAGTGTAGACGGGTTTCATAGCGGTGACTTTGTTACAAGAACCGAGGCCGTCACATTTATTGAACGAATGAAGGTAAAGTTTGACCATTTGCAGGCGAATCCGCCCAAAGAGGAACACTATCAGCCAATCACGACCATGTTGTATAAAAATGATACTTATCATTTTTCACTTCAGCTGCCTTTAAGCTGGGCTGATAAGTATGACATCGTTGATGAAGCGGTTTCCTATGGTCACAGTATTAATTTTATTAACAAGGCAACTGGAACAGGTATCTTATTTACCCTCGCTGTATGGGATAAAGAGGAATGGAATTTAAATAAAGAAGAAATAAAAGGAATCATTCCGATCTCGGAAATAGGTGAAAAAGGGAATCAGGTATTCCTCTTTTTTACGCCAACAGACGTTCAATATGATCCTAGCGATGAGAAGGGGATGGTTGATTATAAAGCCATGTTTCAAAGTGTTAAGCTGATAAAACCCACTTTCAAAATTATCAATAAGTAAAGCCGATGGCATCATTGCAAGGGCTCCTTTTTACGAGAAAAATGTGTTATTA
Source organism: Paenibacillus ferrarius (assembly GCF_002027705.1). Taxonomy (GTDB): domain Bacteria; phylum Bacillota; class Bacilli; order Paenibacillales; family NBRC-103111; genus Paenibacillus_E; species Paenibacillus_E ferrarius. The sequence continues at coordinate 139,361 of NZ_MBTG01000012.1, forward strand.
TGCTCATCATAAGCAAACACTGATAATTTCATAGATGCAAATGGGAGGGTTGTCATTGTCAAAGATTAATCCGAACGAATGGGTGACTACGGAAGAGGAGCTTCGCTCGATACTTGGCTATCCGAGTGAGCTTGTGAACAAGAAGGTCATTTCTCACATTGATGCACATTGCCGTGATTACATAGCCAAGTCGCCGTTTGTATTCATCTCAACTGCGGATGCGCATGGCAAATGTGATGTTTCTCCGAGGGGGGACGCAGCTGGTTTTGTCCACATTGTCGATGAGAAAACAATAATCATTCCAGATCGACCGGGGAATAAAAGAGTAGATACCTTTCGAAACATTATCAGCAGCTCCGAAATTGGCTTGCTTTTTCTAATTCCTGGTTTCGGCGAGACTTTGCGAATAAACGGTCGAGCCTTTATTACGAAGGATAAACAACTGCTTCAAGCGATGCGGGCAAATGATAAAGATCCACTTCTAGGCATCGTGGTGCAGGTGGAAGAGTGCTTTCTACACTGCGCAAAAGCGTTTAAGCGTTCAGGCTTGTGGGAGCCAGAGTCCTGGCTGCAAAGAGAGATGCTGCCATCAGCAGCCAAAATTTTGGCAGATCATGCCAAGCTTGAAGGGGTAACGGCTGAGGTTATCGCAGATCGTTTGGCAGAAGGATATTCCAAACGATTATATTAACAATTGAAATAGGTGGCAGTTCATATGAACAAAACGGATCGGTTATTAGCTATCGTCTTGGAACTTCAGAGCAAAGGAACGCTGCGTGCTGAGGATTTGGCAGATACGTTTGAAACCAGTCGCAGAACGATTTATCGTGATATTCAGGCTCTAAGCGAAGCGGGAGTGCCAGTCGTCGGGTCGACAGGAATCGGCTATTCCTTAATGGAAGGTTATTTTTTGCCGCCACTCAGCTTTACGATTGAAGAAGCGGTATCGCTGCTGATTGGGACGGATTTTGTCGTACAGAAATTCGATTCCAGCTATGGGGCGAAGGCGCAGACAGCCCAGTCCAAAATTGAAACGATTTTACCAGAACGTATTCTCGATGAGGTACATCGAATTCGCAAGACAACCAAAGTTGTAGATCCTAACCTAGCTAAGGTCAGTTATAAGGAGAAGGAATATCTGGCCATACTGCGACAAGTCATTTTGACGCTTACCAAGGTGCAATTTCAATATTCCAAAATTAGGGCTGATACCGAATCACATCGCCATCAGGTTCGTAAAGTTGCGCCTTATGGCCTTATTCTTATTAATGGTTCTTGGGTATTAATTGCATTTTGCGAGCTGCGGCAAGAGATCCGGCATTTCCGCTTGTCCCGAATGAGCGATCTGATCGTTACAACGGAAACCTTCTTGCTTCCTGCTGAATTCAATCTTCAAAATTACAAAACTGTTGATGATCGCAATATTCATGTACGCATGCTTGCGAAGCAGGGGATTGCGAACCGCATCAAAGAATCAAATAATTTCTACTTGGAAGAAATGGCGGTTAAAGATGAGCAGCTGGAACTGACGTTTCGCGTCCGACAGATTGAAGATATCCTGTCATGGGTACTCAGTTGGGGCTCGGATATCGTAGTCATAGAACCAGAATCATTACGCATTCGAGTTCGCGAAGAAATTGAATTGATGTCCAAGAGCTACTGACAGGATGCTGTCAGTAGCTAAGGTGTATGATAAGGCTATAAATCAAGAAGGAGCTGTTTATAACCTATGAATACGACTCAAACATTACAGAAGCTTGAAGAGATCATCCACTTGTATGAGGCAGAATTAACTGATTTCAGCATGGAGCAGTTGACACGCCAGCCAAGTGAAACGGAATGGTCATTAGGACAAGTGTATGTTCATTTAATCCAAACGTCGCTGAATATGCAAATTCGCAATATCGAAACATGCTTACAGCCGAGTGAATCGACCGCAAACGCAATCGCAGGAAAAACTCAGGCTGGTGAAGCTGTTTTTGAAGCAGGAAGCTTTCCGCCGATCAAGATTTCTGTTCCCGCGTCACCCCAATACACGCCTTCGCAGCCACTCGACAAAGAGCAGATCATGAATGGTTTGCAAGCTGTGCTTAGCAAGCTGAAGGAAATCCAACCTCAACTGGAGACAGCTCCAGTTCATCAGACGGCTGCACATCCTAGATTCGGCGGGCTTCAGGCGAAGGAGTGGTTTCAGTTGATCGAAATGCATTTCCGTCATCATCGCCTGCAGATTGATCGCTTGAAGCATGAGCTAGAAATCAACATTTAGAATGGCTTGACGTAAGCCTCTGAGCCCACAGCTAGTGGGTACTCAGGGGTTTTATTTTGATTATGGACAAATGAATAGTTGCCGTAATGCTTCTAATTACCTATAATTTCCCTTAAGGAATCATTAGTTTAAGAAGGAGAAAAAGAACATGAATAGTCATGAGCCGGTCATATTGACCAAAGGTGAACCAGGCGTGCTGTGCCCAATTGCCAAGACATTAGATGTAATTGGGACCAAATGGACTTTTTTAATTGTTCGCGACCTATTAATTGAAGGAACGCTGCGCTTCAGCGATCTGTTGAAATCTATGGATGGCATAAGTCCCAAGACCCTCTCGCTGCGACTTAAGGAGTTGGAAGCCAACGACCTATTGGTTAGAAAGGTGTACCCAGAAGTACCGCCACGCGTGGAGTATACGTTAACGGATAAAGGCAGGCGGTTGGAAGGCATTTTCGTGGAGTTGAAAAGATTTGGTTTACAGTTATAAAGGAGAAATGTGATATGAGTTTTTTTCGATTCGTGGCATCTGACTATCCGCTTCCAGAAGTTAATTATGCAGAAAAAGCGGCGGATTTAGAGGGTATGCAAGTCTCCATTTGCAAAAATCCGCCTTACGGTTTGGATCGGTACATCAAGAAGAACTATATTTATTGGCTTGGCGGAAGTTTCGATGCAACATGCATAGATCAGCTAACTGACTATGTGCTGTCCATAATGAAAATGGAAGCTGCTATTGAACTGTGGGCAATCTCTTATGGGGAAGAAGATAACCAAGAGGTTGTTCATCGAAATTATAAAGCAGACGACGTTGATCGGACTGTTTTTGAAACATTTAGCACGCGTGCGTTTTGTTGTTTTACTTTTTGGGATTCCGCGGTTCAGATAGTGCCATGGGCTGAGACGGACTTTGACCTTCTGCATCAATTAAATATTCCCGAAATGCTGGATCATCTAGGGGGACCTGAGACGGATGAGCAGGTGCACAAACGACATAAGCGGTATATCGACCTAAGTGCGGCGGGTAAAGGACGAATGTTTAGCATAGTTCTTATGCCTGAGGGCGTTTCCGTCGGAAATGTAGGTTACTGGGAAACCAGTTGGCAAGGAGAAACGGTTTACGAGATGGGGTGGGGGGTACTTCCTCTGTTTCAAGGCAAAGGCATTGCAGCATGGGCAACCGCTGAAGCCATCAAACAAGCCAAAGCTGAGCAAAGGCTGAGATCCATTCATGCTTTTCCTTCCGTCGATAATCCGGCCTCCAATGCGATATGCCGCAAGCTTCATTTCCAGCTGGTGTCCGAATGTTCGTTTGAATACCCGCCGGGAACTTTCATGCATTGCAACGACTGGCGTTTACCCATCATGGAACAATAATCGCATCGGCGAAGGTAGTTAGAACTAGATATGAACAGAGAAGGGGCTGCTTCTATAGGCAGCTTCTTTTTGTTCTTAGGTTTTAGCTACCACTTTGAATTCCATCTTGGTTCCTATTTATATAAATTTTGCTATTTGGTAAGGTTAAGCTACCTTCTAGGTGCAACCAAGATTTGGCAAGTAGCGAAGTAGATATTCGCTTTTGATGCATCTCTGATGTACTTAGTGTGAGGAATCATTACATATTCAGTTCTTTTGGTGCCATTTTTATTAATTTTTTGAAAAAAAGGTTATGAGACAAAAGAATGAATTCTTATCTGGTGCTTACCTCCTTTCCCAAAAACGATTTGTAGCGTAAGTAGGCCAATGTGATCAAAGTATGTAGATCAGAATGCCTGATAATTGCATTTTTCCATATTTTGAGACAGAAAAATACATTTTACACGAACCCTATAGGAATAAGCCAAGGACATAATTGTAAAAAATTTACTGTTTTGTTCGCTGTCATCTTGGGTATTGTTGAAGAAGTAATCTAAATAGTCACGGGATTGGTCTGTAAAAAATTAAATAACAGGTAAGGATGGTTATACGAATGAGAAGAATGTTCTCAGCTGAGGGGCAAGTCTTTTACTTGTATCGATATATTTCTTTAGCTGTTACCTCGCTAGTTTATGCGATTGAAGATCGGGGGCCCCCAATAGGGCTGAAGATGTGTATTATCCTCTCTTTATTTTTATTTGCCAAATGGATAACAGACATGTATACCAAGAGTGGACAAGCTTCTAGGGTTATTAAAATCACGGTTGGCTTGGAAATGGCAGGTATGATGATTCTGCATCTTCTCAGCGGCGGAATGGAAAGTCCATTCCTGTGGTGTGTTTTCAATCCTGCTTGGATGGCAGCCAGTTATCTTTCCTCCGTATATTGCTGGTTTATGATGATCAGTTATTTCTTATTCGTCACCGCCTTTTCCTTCATCTTCGTCAATCCGAATCATCAGGCATTAGGTCATATGTTGATTAGTGATAACCATTTCTATCTCGTCCTATTGTTTATGACCTTATCCATCCAATTATTGGTCGGTGTGAAAACCAGACTAGAAATTGCAAATACGCGTACAACGGAAACGATGGAGCACATGAAATCACTATACCAAATTGTGGAAGCTGCTACGCACAGCGAATCGGAGAACCTGAAAATTATTTTTGCTGAATTTGCGCTTAAACTAACACGGCTGAGAATGTCATTTTTCTGGGATGTGAATGGACATGAGCGGGATGAGCGGATTATTACGCAAGGTGTGACCCAAGCAGGCGTTGAAGCGTCGCTCAGTGCAGCCATCGAAAGCAATGTCACAGAGTTAAGACAACTGGATAGCTGCATGGTGATGACACTGCCTGAGCAAGGCGAGTTCCTGGTTATTCCGATCAAGTCGTCAACTCGATTCTGGGGCGTCATGGGGGTGAAGATTGAGCGTTCAAGTTATGAAGAAGGAAGGCATTGGTTCGTTAAGCAGCTGTATTTTCTGTCAGAGCTTTGTGCGGTGATTTTGGAAAGGCATCAGTTGGAGCGAATTGAGAACCAATTAATGATTATTGAGGAACAGAATCGGATTGCAGATGAGATGCATGACAGCGTCTCTCAGTACATGTTCGGCATCGTCTATGCTGTGCACTCTCTGAATCGCAAATGGGATGATATTTCGACAGATCAGATTAAGGAACAATTGCAAGTGATTCAAGAATCGTCGGTGGCCGCTTCGCAAGAGCTCCGCTCAACGATCTATAGTCTAAGCTCACGGAAAAATGGCGGTGATTTCTGGATTACGACCGTCAAATCCCACTTGGACAGCTTGTCCAAGCTGCATGCAGTCAAAGTGAATTTTAAAGTTACCGGTGACGATCATGGTTTACCTCTTAATTATCAAAAGGCTTTGTTCCGTATCATTTCGGAAGCAACAGGAAACGCCATTCGTCATGGCAGCAGTACGCAAATCTTTGTGGAATTGAGTATTAAAATCAGTGAGATCCATTTATCTGTTTTGGATAATGGACGTGGATTCTCTGTAACCGAACGGTTATCAGATCCGATGTCATCCGGACTCGGTGTCAATAACATGAAGCTGCTCGTCCATTCATTGGGTGGAACGATTGACATCACCAGCAATGAAGGGAAGGGCACACATATCCAAGTGGCACTACCCATTCAACAGCAAGAACAGAAAGTACCGGATGAACTTCAGGCGATGGGCTAGACAAAGTAAACCCCCATTCTAACGAAAGCAGGTGTTACTGTGAAAGTCATAATCGTAGATGATCACCCTTTAGTGCGTAAAGGTTTATCGGCCGTATTAAAGCTTGAAGCGGATGTGGAAGTGACAGGCGAAGCAGAGACGGTTGAGCAAGCCATGGAGTTAATTCATAAAACAAAGCCCGATTTAGCCATCGTGGATCTCAAACTAGGCAATCGTTCCGGGATCGAAGTGGTGGAACAGATTCGCGAGTCGTCCTGTCGCAGTATAATTCTGACTTCATCGACTATGGAGCAGGATGTCAGGAAAGCGGAAGCTGCTGGAGCGGACGGGTATGTGTTGAAAGAAGCATTGCCGGAAGAGCTGCTGTTAGCCATTAAGTTGATTTTCAAAGGCAAGAAATATTATGACCCAGGTCTAATGGAGATGTTGTTCAAGAAAGAGGATGAAGACAGCTTCAGCAAGCTGACCCCCAAAGAACGGGAAGTATTGATCGGGCTCGGGGAAGGATTGTCGAATCAAGGGATGGCCAAGAAGTTGATGGTTACGGAGTTTACTGTGAAGAAGCATGTCAGTCAAATTCTTAATAAATTAAGTGTAAATGACCGTACCCAAGCGGCTTTATTAGCACAATCCAAGGGATTGGTCAGTAGTTTTCAATAACCAAACCGAAGCTCGTCTGGTCCGAAAGTATACCATTGCTTTCTTACATATAGCCAATAGTGCATATACCAAATAGACCCAAAAATCACAATATTGAGTAATATCATAATTCTGAGAATTCATATAAGCTTGATATACAACCAAATAAATGACAAAAAGCGGCATTCTTTCTTCCTTCTGACACCATACGAATTCTGGGATGTTAACCTGCTAATACTGTCGAAAGAGATTGAAGAATGCTCTGGATAAAGGAGTGATTGAATGTCTGTTCGATCGTGGGGGTAAATCAAATGAAACGCTTTCATTACAGTAATAATAGCTTAGAATAGTTGTAAAATCAATGATGTTTATTGGGATTTAAAATCTTTTTTTCGGGAGGGTGTCATGGAGAAATCGCTTCTGGATTACTTTATGCTCATTCGCAAAAAGCTGTGGATGATTGGCTTGTTCGTTCTTCTCTCCTGCCTGACAACCTTCTACGTCAGCAAAACTTTCGTGGATCCGGTGTATAAGGCTAATACGCAAGTTCTGGTAAGCAGTATGATCAAGAGTGAAGAGGCGATGGATCTAAACGAGGTAACAAAGAACATAAACTTGATCGAGAGCTACAAGGAAATTATTAAATCGGATCACACGATTAACTTGCTGCTGCAGAATCACCCTGAATTCAATCTGACGCAGAAGCTGCTGCTGAAGAATCTCAAAGTGAGCTCAACCGATAAGACTCAAATTATCAAAATTGAGTTGGAAGACAAGAGCTATGACAAAGCGGTGCTGATCACCAACGCGCTTGCTGACACGTTCATAACCGAAATTCCAGGACTAATGAACATGAACAATGTCAAAATCCTTTCTTCTTCCGATCCGAAGGTGAAGCCGCTCCCTGTAAATTCAAGTATGGTTATCAACCTGGCCGTGAGCTTCATTCTCTCCGCTATGGCAGCCATTGGTGTCTTCTTCTTCCTAGAAAATATCAATGATACCATTCGCTCGGAAAAAGAAGCCGAACATGTTATTGGTTTACCGGTTCTCAGTTCCATTGGAACGATAAAGAAGAACGGTACGAGTAAACCGGCTAAAGCAGCGAGTAGAGAGGTAGGCGAACAAACCTATGCCACAGTTAAGTAACGTGCTTGTCACGGAGCTTGATCCGGTGTCACCGGTATCAGAAGCGTTTCGCGCTTTGCGTACTGCAATCAGACACAAGAAGATCGTACCTGCGGATAAGGGCATCGTGCTCTTGATTGCCTCGCCCAAATCGCAGGAGGGCAAAACAACGACAGCAGCCAATCTGGCGATCACGTATGCGCAAGAAGGCAAATCCGTTGTTATGATAGACGGCAATTTACGCCAGCCAGCCATCCATGAATTGTTCGGTGTGAAAGGCAGTAAAGGTCTGCTCCACGGCTTAAACAAAGGATTAAGCTTGGCAGAGATGATAACACCAACGGGAATCAGAGGTCTTGATCTAATTGCGGCAGGCGGTCAACCTACGAATCCGTCAGAGCTTCTAGGTTCAAGAGGCATGTCAGAGCTGCTCAGTCAGTTGAAGCTGCAATATGATGTGATCCTCTTGGATTCCCCATCAACGTTAGACTATACAGATGCTAGTTTATTGACCGAGTACAGCGATGGCGTTGTCTTGGTAGCGAAGAACGGCAAGACCAAGCGTGAATGGGCGAAGCAAGCCAGAAGTCAGCTAGAACAATCGGGAGCCAGAATGCTTGGCATCGTGTTCAGTCAATAGGTTGAGGCTAGACTTTCCATAATCGATAGGAGGATGAGATTAGATGAAAACGGTGAAAAAAGCAATTATTCCGGCTGCGGGATTAGGGACAAGATTCCTGCCTGCCACGAAAGCGATGCCCAAAGAGATGCTCCCTATCATCAACAAACCCACTATCCAATACATCGTGGAAGAAGCCATTGAATCGGGTATTGAAGATATTATTATCGTGACCGGAAAAGGGAAGCGTGCGATTGAGGATCACTTTGACAACGCTTTTGAATTAGAAAACAAATTGTTGGAGACGGGGAAGCTTGAGCTTCTTAAGGAAGTTCAGCGCTCCGCTAAGGTAGAGATTCACTACATTCGCCAGAAGGAACCCAAAGGCTTGGGGCATGCCGTCTGGTGTGCAAGACGGTTTATCGGCAACGAGCCATTCGCTGTGCTGCTGGGGGATGATATTGTTACAGCTAAGGTGCCATGCCTGAAACAGCTCATTCAGCAATATGAATTATCAGAAAATTCAGTTATTGGCGTACAGTCCGTGCCGCCTGAATTAACCAATCGCTACGGTATCATTGATCCGGGCGTACAGAATAACCGCTTATATCAAGTTAATGATTTTGTAGAAAAACCTAAGCTGGGTACAGCTCCATCCAATCTTGCCATCATGGGCAGATATGTTTTCTCCCCTAAAATTTTCGAATTCTTGGAGCTTCAAGAGAAAGGCGCAGGTGGAGAAATCCAACTGACCGATGCTATTCAGAAGCTTAATCAAATAGAACGCGTTCTGGCTTATCAGTTCGATGGGACTCGCTATGATGTGGGTGAACGCCTTGGCTATATTCTTACGACGATGGCTTTTGCTTTAGAGAGCAAAGATTTGCGCTTTGATGTCATGGAAGCAATGGCTGCGATTCTGATCAAAGAAAACTATGCACCGCTGTTAGAGATTATGGGAGGTGGCGATAATGAGTTTGCGCGAACTGCAGGAGGATTATGAGTATTTGGGCCCGCAGCAAAGCTATTACCAAGCTTCGAGAGTCCCTCGCGGGAAGAGCCTGTCATCCTATTTGTTCGTGAAGCGCACACTTGATATCATTCTCTCATTCCTCGGAATGTTGTTCTTAACACCTCTATTTCTCTTCATTGGTATCTGGATTAAAGTCGAGGATCCCAAAGGATCTGTCTTCTTCAAGCAGAATCGGGTCGGGAAAGGTGAAACTTTGTTCGCTATGTACAAGTTCCGCTCCATGGTATCGAACGCGGAAGAGCTGAAGAAGCAATTAATGGATCAAAATGAAGTCGAAGGCGCGATGTTCAAAATGAAAAACGACCCACGTGTTACACGTGTAGGTCGATTGATTCGGAAAACAAGCATTGATGAATTGCCGCAATTGTGGAATGTGTTCATAGGTAATATGAGCTTAGTGGGACCTAGACCTGCTTTGCCCAATGAAGTTGAAGAATACACGCCCTATGAAAAACAGCGTCTGGCGGTAACGCCGGGCTGCACAGGGTTATGGCAAGTAAGTGGAAGAAGCAATGTCAGCTTTCAGCAAATGGTCGAATTGGATTTGACTTATATTAGAAAACGCAGCTTGCTGTTTGACATTAAAATCGTCTTAAAAACGGTCGTTGTGCTGCTTGGTTCCAAAGACGCCTTTTAAGAAAAAGGAGTAGTGAAGGGAGGATCGCCATGGTACGCAACCCATCCAAACCTAGGGTATCCATCGTCATCTGTACGTATAATCGAGCGGACTTATTGCACATCACGTTAGAATCCTTAACTCAACTTGAGGATATGGCACAGGCGGAGATTCTGATCGTGGACAATAATTCCACAGATCACACCTTGGATATTGCAAACTCATTTATCCATCGTCATGTGGGCATCTTGAACGTTCACTACGTTTTCGAAGCGAAGCAAGGGCTGTCTGCTGCGCGCAATAACGGCATTGAGACGGCTCAAGGCGAGATCGTGGCATTTCTCGATGATGACGCCATTCCTTGCAAGGGATGGATTCGTACCATGTTGACTACCTTTGATTCACGGAGTGATATCGATGCCTTGGGAGGCAGAATTCGCCCCATTTTCGAAAGCAAACGTCCTGCATGGCTGATTCCAGGCTTGGAACTGCCCTACACGATCGTTGATTTAGGAGAGAATGTCAGAACGTATCCGACTACTCTCCACCCATTTGGTGCGAATATGGCGATCCGGAAATCGTTTCTGGTAAATCACTTATTTCCAACTCACTTGGGCAGAATCGGGTCCCTGTTGTTATCCGGTGAGGAATCTTGGCTGTTTGGTGAAATGAAGAAGGCAGGCAAAGGCATCCTGTATCATCCTTCGCTCATCGTCGATCATTTCATCCCAGACAGTCGGTTAACCGAAGAGTGGATCAAGAAACGGTATTACTATCAAGGGGTCACGAATGGCTCTATGCATAAGGGGTATTTCGCAAAGTTGGTTTTACTTGGCAAGGTTGCCGCTAAGGTGCTTTATATTGCAGTAGAGGCCTTATTTGCCCGGACTGTTGGGAGCAAGCTGCTTGTCACATGCCGCATGGAGAGTATTCGTGGCACACTTGATACGCTGCGGAAACGCAGAAAGATGCAATTGACTAGGTGAGGGCGCATATGACGGAACTTCCTATACATGTGAAAAAACCAGTATATTACGGTATCGTCTTTCTCATCATAGCTATTCTTATGGGGGTAGCAGCCGTTTATCAGCCCATAATCAGTCTAATGGGGATGGTTGTACTCCTCTTGTTAGCTTTATCCGTTCATAACCCGGAGATTGTCAGTTATCCTGTGTTGATCTCCACGGCGATTTCGATTAATTACATTATAACGGCGAATGTTGGCGGGATCGAAATTATCTCTCTTTATAAGCTGGGCATATTGATTCTTCTTATTCCCTGTATGCTGCAAAATGGGTTGCGACTGAAATTCGTTTACCCCATTGCCGCTTTTACGATCATGTTATTTCTGACTATTTTCTTCTCGGATTGGCATCCCAAAATGACAACGTCGCTTACATTCAAAGCTTTCATAGGATTAACGCTTCCATTTTTCTTTCTTATGATCAAGTGGAAAAGAGAGACTGCGAAACGGCACATCCAAATTCTTTGTTTACTACCACTGATCAGTGTAGCAACGGGAATCGTACTGCAGCTCGCACATGTCTACTCTTTCCTTAATGTTGAATTCACAGGAGCTGTCAGAGTACAAGGGGCGAATATTGCTCCGCACTTAGCGATGCTGGCATTTCTAGGCATTACGATCGCACTGATGGAATCCAAGCGCGAGCCTGAGCGAGCCAAGTTTTATTATTGTACACTCGCGTCTAATTTTGCGATTCTCATCGCAACAGGCACAAGAGGACCGATCTTAGCGATGTTGGCTATGGTCGTCTACTACTTCTATGACATGGTCAAAGCGTACATCAAAGGCAAATTAATTTTGATTATTCCGCTCGTTTGCTCACTGGCATTGATCAGCGGAGCCGTTTACGTGCAGTGGGATAATATGACGAAACGCTCATTCGAGCGGGAGACAGGAACCGGTATTGATTTATCCGGAAGAACCGAAGCCTGGACCTACTTTCTGAAAGGTGTCCAAGATTCCCCCTTGGCAGGAAGAGGCTTGGGAGCCGTTACCGTAGCGAATGACGGAAGCTTATACGAAGGCTTTGTGGTTCCGCACAATGAATATATTCGCTTCTATTATGATGCTGGCTATATCGGCTGCATAGCGCTTTTCTTTTCATTATTTATCGTGTTTGTAATGATTTACAGAGTCGTGCCACCGAGAATTAAAATTTACTACGCAGCATTCATCTTGGCGTTTTTTCTATATTCCTTCTCGGATAACACGTTATCCACGGTGCAATTTATCATTCCTTTCTGTTGGTACTTGAATGGTTTGTATATTCAATCAACGACAAATCCGAATAAAGAAGAAGTGATTAGATGAGTAGAGTGACTATGTTCGATGTTAATTTTGATAATTATGATTTTCTGGATCTGCTTGCCTTCATGGACGAGAGAATTCGCCAGAGAAGCCATTCTTACATTTTGACTTGCAATGTCGATCATTTGATCAAGCTCAGAAAGGATGTTGTGTTTCAGAAGGTCTATTCCGATGCAGGAGCCATAGTTGCTGATGGCATGCCAATCATCTGGGCATCCAAGATGTTAAGAAAGCCGTTGAAACAGAAAGTATCCGGTTCCGATTTGTTTGCCAAGCTGGGCGAAGCGTTCGCGAGTCGGCAGTACAAATTGTTCTTCCTTGGATCTGCGGAAGGAATCCCGGAGCTGGCGATCAAGAATTTGAAGATGATCTTCCCCAAGCTTAATATTGTTGGTCACTATTCACCCTCCTTCGGTTTTGAGAAGAAAGAGGAAGAAAATGAGCAGATTGTGCGAATGCTGATTGAAGCGCAGCCTGATATTGTTTTCGTAGGGGTAGGTGCCCCGAAGCAAGAGAAGTGGATCTATGATCATTATTTGAAATATGAAGTTCCGATTTCAATTGGTGTAGGAGCTACCTTCGATTTCATCTCCGGTTCTGTGAAGCGAGCACCGAATATCATGCAGAAAACAGGCTTCGAGTGGTTCTGGCGCCTGGCGCAGGAACCGCGAAGATTGTGGAAACGATATTTGATTCATGATTCGTTGTTTATCGTCATGCTTGGTTTGGAATGGGTGAAGCAATTCAAGCTGAAAAGGGAGGGGACGGGGGTTAACAATGGACTATCTAAGCAAAATGAGTAAGCTGCAGGTAGCGGTATGTTGCTCACGAACCCTATATGGGAAGCCAGTAAGGAGTTATCCGGTATGAGGACGTTAAAAGCGCGGTATCCTTTTGTATCCATGTTTGAAGGAAGAGCTGCTCTGGTATGGTTGTTCGCTGCGTTGGCTGCCTCCTTGGTTATCGGCTATGGGAGCGCGACATTAGGCCATGAGAATAAATCGCAGATTGCGATATTGGCGATGCTGCTCTTTCCGGCATTTATGCTGGCTTTGCTGGACTCGCGCAAGTTAATTCCTTACATCCTGGTCGTTTGGGTCGTTTGTCCAGAAATACGAAGATTTGAAGATTGGGTGGAAGGGACGTATCATTCGGTATCGTTGCTAAGTATTGCACCGCTTCTGACAAGTGCTGTACTGATCATTCCGGTCCTATCGAAAATACATCAACTTGAATCGACGCTTTATCGCATGCTCATCTATTTCTCCATTGCTTTATTGTATGGAAGCCTCATCGGTTTCACGAAGAATGGCATGGGCACCTTCTATGACTTGGCTAATTATCTCATCCCGATGCTGCTAATCCCCTATGCGGCATTATCGAACTATGAAAGCAAGGATCTTGATCGCTTGCTTGTTGCCTTCTCGAATACAGCAATCCTGATTGCTGTGTATGGCATCATTCAATATGTGATGGTACCGCCTTGGGACGCATTTTGGATGAATCATGTGGAAATGACGTCAATCGGCCATCCGTACCCACTGGAAATTCGGGTGTTTTCCTTCCTGAATTCGCCTGGTCCTGCCGGGATGTACATGGGGACAGCCTTGGCTCCTATGATTTTGGAAAAGAGATGGCGGGGTCCTCTCGGATGGTTAGGCGTCATATTAGTGACAGTAGGCTTGTTAATCACACTCGTTCGATCCGCTTGGGTCATGCTTTTCATTGATATTGCGATATACACGGCAGTTTCTGCAGGGAAGCAGAAGTGGAAGCTGATCGCTCAATTAACAGCGGTTATCGCTGCAATGTACTTCATTATACCTAAGCTGCCAGGTGCGCAAGGCTTGTTAGCACGGCTGGATACGATGACGGCGATTCAAGATGATCATTCATACAATGAACGTTTGGATTTCTTCCACACCGTATTCCCGATGTTGTTTGCCAAACCGCAAGGGCTCGGGCTAGGCAGTATTGGGGTAGGAACCAAGTTAAGCAATGATGGGGCTCTTGGGGAATATGGCATTTTCGATAATGGGTTTGTTGCTATTTTTCTCACTTTCGGTATTATCGGCGGTATCTTGTTCTTCTGGGGATTATGGCTCGTCATTAAATACCTGATATCCCAAAGAAAGCAACAAGGAGGCTTAACTCCGTACACCAGACTCGCCCTGTCCGCATTGGAAGGGAGTATCGTTTGTCTTGTTTTCGAGAATGGCTATACGGGATTGAAGGGCTTTCTCCTATGGTTGGTTGTAGGAATAGGCATCATGGCACATCGAAAGAGCACCCAAGAAAGGAGGCCAAGAACGGATGCAGCAGCCAGTCAATTTAAAAATAATCCGCTCTAAACCTCTATTTACGATGATCAAATCGTTCTACACAAGCAAAAGCAATATGGCGAGCTCGGTCAAAACGATGTTTTTCAGTGTACTCATTCTTTTGATCAATATGTTGACGGGAATCTTGACGGCGCGTTTTCTTGGACCTTCGGGCAGAGGGGAACAAGCCGCAATGGTGCTTTGGTCACAGTTCCTTGCCTTCAGCTTCACCTTCGGTATTCCTTCTGCGATTATTTACAACGTGAAAAAGAATATAAAGGATTCCGCCAAGCTTTACACGACAGCCGTCATGATGGGGTTAACCGCAGGTGTGCTTGCCCTGGTCATTGGGGTATTCATATTGCCTTATTGGCTTCGGACTTATTCTGATAGCGTGGTTTTGTTCTCACAGTGGTCAATGGTGCTCGTTCCTTTAATTGTGCTATCGCAAATCAATAACGCAATGATGCAAGTCAGAGGCGAATATAAGCTGTTCAATCTACTCCGCTTTCTGATTCCGTTAAGTACGCTCGTGGGATTAGGTTTACTGATTGTAACCAAAACAATGAGTCCTTTCACATCGGCTGTTGCGTATCTGGCTCCTGCGATTCCCTTTTATATATGGACAACCATACGCCTGCTCACGCAGTATCGCCTGGAGTTAAAAGGTGCATTTCAATCCTTCCGAACTTTGATTCGGTATGGGATTGGCTCCTATGGGAACGATTTAATGGGAAATGTATCTTATTATATTGATCAAATTGTCATTGTGGGACTATTGAACCCATCTGAGCTCGGTTTGTACGCTGTTGCGGTGAGTTTGTCAAGGGTGGTCAATATCTTCTCGACTTCGATCATCGTCGTCTTGTTCCCGAAGGCTTCGGGGCTACCGAAGGACCAAGTAGTCGATATGACCTTCCGTGTCTATCGGTTAAGCACTTGCATCGCGCTCTTATGCTCCATGATCATCATGCTCGTTGCGCCATTCGTGATGCCGCTTTTATATGGGCCTGATTTCAAGGAAGCCATTAGCGTATTCCGAATGCTGCTGCTGGAAGTATCGTTATCCGGTGGGACCATGGTGTTGGCGCAAGCGTTCATGGCGTTAGGCAAGCCGAAAATTGTCACGATCCTCCAAGGTCTTGGACTCTTAATTGTCATTCCGCTATTAATGGTGCTTATTCCGAAATTCGGCTTGCTAGGCGCCGGAATGGCGATCTTATCCTCGGGGATATTGCGATTTTTATTCATTCTAATCAATGTGAAATTCACGTTGAAGACGAAGCTGCCGAAATTATTCATTAACAAAGAGGATATCCGCTGGTTACTTCGAGCTGTATCTGCCTATAAAGTTAAACAATCGGATTGAAATTGGGGGAGAGGGGCGAATCAAATGAGTCACCACCGTGACACTGTGGGAAAGCACGGCCTATCTGTTGTCATCATCGCTCAGAATGATGAGTCGAGAATAGGAAGTGCAATTAGTTCCTGCAAGTCTTTTGCAGACGAAATTGTAGTCATTGACGGGGGAAGCAAGGATGCAACTGTCCGAGTATCCGAACAATTAGGGTGCAAGGTATTCACCAATGCTTGGCCAGGTTATGCGAAACAGCGCATATATGGCAGTGATCGGGCGACGTATGATTGGATTTTTGTCATCGACACCGATGAGGTTGTCAGCGAACCATTGGCTGCTGCAATAAGAGAGCTGAAGTTGGATTTGTCAGATACAAGCAGAGCCTACTCCGTCTTGCGCATCGGTGACTTTTTGGGACGTTGGATGGGAAAAGGAGAACAATTGGTTCGTCTGTACAACCGCACTGAGATTCAGTACAGAGACAGTCTTGTTCATGAAACGCCTGATGTCTCGCAGGATAAGGTTGCTTACTTGCCAGGCATCCTATGGCATTATGGGTTCCGCAGCATTCATGATCATATCCAGCGCTTTAACAAATATACCGATCTGGAAGCAGAGGGTGCTGTTGCGCAGGGCAAACGATTCAATATTGTACGAATGATGGTTCGTCCGCCGTTGCGGATTGTCCAAAAATACATTTTTCAAGGCTTATACAAAAAAGGTATTCCTGGCTTGGCCGTTTCCCTCTTCTGGGGAATGTACGAATTTCTGGTTTGCATAAAGCAGTATGAGCTGCTGTTAATCCAAAAAAAGACGAAGAAAATTGAGGGCGAGCCCCTGAAGGAGGGAAGTGCTTATGCAATTCAACAATAGCTTGCGGATCTTATCAACTGGCATGGGCTGGCCTTCCGCCCAGCCAGGTGGTTTGAACACCTATTTTAAGCATATTAATGAAGCTTTAGCTGAAGACCACAATCTGCAAGCATTGGTAAGCAGTGCTGAGAAGCCAGTTGTCAAAGAAGGCCTGCAGGTGACGAATGTTGCCAAAACGCAGTTGAAGCTGAGTAAAAGGCGCGAAGCCTTTCGCCAGCACGCCGCTTGGCTCATGGACAATCAAGAAGTGGATGTTGTTTATTCCCACTTTGCTCCTTACAGCGTTGGTGTCGCGTTAGAAGCGAAGGAGCGCAATATTCCTGTCGTGATGACGTTCCATGGTCCTTGGAGTGAGGAAATTAAACTCGAAGGCAGTGGACTTAAGCATTGGATCAAAACGATCATTGCTAAAAATATGGAAATGAAGGCCTATCGATATGCCGATGCATTCATTGTTCTTAGTGAAACCTTCCGGAGTATCCTTCACGAGCAGTATCAAGTACCGCTATCCAAGATCCATATTGTACCGGGGGCAGCGGATATCGACCGCTTCAAGCCTTCCGCCCAACGTGCAGCAATACGAGAAAGACTTCATATACCTGAAGGAACAACAGCTGTATTGACGTTAAGAAGACTAGTCAATCGGATGGGACTCCTTCAACTCATTGATGCTTGGAGGGAGGTAGCCAAAGAAATACCGAATACGGTTCTTTTATTAGGCGGCAAGGGGCCGCTCAAGGAAGAGCTGGAAAGTAAAATTAAGGAATATGACCTGCAGTCACGTGTTCGTATGTTAGGCTATGTGCCGGATCACGAGCTTGCTGATTACTATCAGGCCGCCGATCTGTTCGTTGTTCCCTCGCAAGCACTGGAAGGCTTCGGACTGATCACGGTGGAAGCAATGGCAGCGGGAGTTCCTGTCATGGCGACGCCTGTCGGCGGGAATCGGGAAATTCTTCAGAAATTCCGTCCTGACCTGCTGTTTGCTGGAAAAAGCAGTGCTGATATAGCAGATGGCCTCATTCGCAGCTTGCGTCAGAAGGAAAGCTGGCCAACCGCTGAACAATGTAGAATTCATGTACTAGAGCATTACACATGGGCACGGGTATCCAGGCAAGTTGAAGGCATATTCCGTTCGGTCATTGATAATCATCTCATCGCTTACGGTCGCAATCGGAATCCACGCGTTCTGGCTGAACGAAAAGGAGGTCATGAGAAGGATGTTGAGAGTAGCGTATTTGGATCATACCGCTAGATGGAGCGGAGGCGAGGTTGCGTTATATAACCTGATTACGAACATGGGCAGCGAAGTGAGTCCGCTAGTCATTGTGGCAGAGGAAGGCGCATTAGTCGAACGACTGCGTGCCAAAGGAATTGATGTCCGTGTTGTTCCTCTCAGTGACAAGGTGAGGAATCGAAACCGCAATGCCGTGAGCTTCGATGCATTGCTCGGTGCTTTCGAACTGTTTACGTATGGGAAACGGATTTCGAAGCTGCTGAAAAAAGAGCAGGTCGCTTGTGTGCATACGAATTCACTGAAATCAGCGTTTTATGGTGCTGTAGCAGCCAAGTTGGCAGGTGTTCCGCTAATCTGGCACATTCGCGATCATATCGGAGCTCCTTATTTGAAGCCTATCGTTGCTAGTGCAATCCGATTCATGTCCCGAATGCTGCCTAATGGTGTTATTGCCAACTCCAACTCAACACTGGATGCGCTGCAATTGCCGAAATCCAAAAAGACATTAGTTGTCTACTCCGCTTTTGCCAAAAAGCTCAACACACCCAGCAATGTCCTTCCGATGAAAAAGCAGAGGAAGTCGTACATCATTCTTTTAGTGGGTCGGTTAGCGGAATGGAAGGGCCAGCACATTCTACTGGAAGCTGCGAAATCGTTCCTGCCTGATACGCAGGTCGAGTTCTGGCTGGCTGGAGACGCGCTCTTCGGAGAAGATGCGTATAAACAACAGCTTCTGAAACAAATGGCCGATCATCATTTGTACAATGTTAAATTACTCGGACATGTGGATGATATCCAAGCCTTGATGCAGAAAGCAGATATTCTCGTACATACATCCATCACGCCTGAGCCCTTCGGTCAAGTGATCGTAGAGGGGATGGCCGCAGGATTGCCGGTCATTGCCTCCAATGAGGGAGGACCTAAAGAGACTGTTGTTCCTGGTGAAACCGGACTCCTTATAACGCCAGGAGATCCCAAGCTGCTTGCAGAGTCGATTCGCTACCTTTTGGAGAATCCGGAAGAAAGAATCCGCATGAGCGAGAATGGCATGAAGCGAGTGGAGCAGCATTTTGTCATCGAGAAAACCGTTACCCAAATCACTCATTACTATGCGGGATTAATTGCCAATGCGTAACTAATCTCATAGTAAATAAAGGATGGATCAAATGAAAATAGCAATCGCGCATGATTATTTGGTTCAAATGGGCGGCGCTGAAAGAGTCGTAGAAGTCTTTCACCAAATGTTTCCGAATGCCCCCATCTATACAACGATGTTCAGCAGTCACCGACTGCTCGATGAGCTTCGAGATGCTGATATTCGAGCTTCATGGCTGCAGAAGATGCCTGGGGGAAAGAGCCATTTCAAAGAAATGCTGCCTCTTTATCCATTTGCAATTAAGGATTTCGACTTCCGTGAATTCGATATTGTTCTTAGCTCGAGCAGTGCTTTTATGAAGAGCATTGAGGTTCCCAAAGAGACATTTCATCTCTGTTATTGTCATACGCCGATGCGTTTTGCTTGGGATTACGATACGTATATGGAGAGACAGACGAACTCCAGCGTAATGAAGCGGTTATTGAAGGTTTATATTGATAGATTGAAGCGCTGGGATCAGAAAACATCTGCGAATGTGAATCAATTTATTGCAAATTCTTCCGTTGTGAAAAATCGTATTCGCAATTATTACCAGCGCGATGCCGACGTTATTTTTCCTCCAATTAATACGTCTCGCTTCCAAAGAGCGCATTCGATAGAAAATTATTATCTCATCGTTTCCAGACTTGTCTCTTACAAGCGAATTGATTTGGCTGTTGAGGCTTTTAACCAGAATGGACTGCCTTTATATATTGTTGGGGAGGGACCCGATTCAGCGCGCTTGAAGAGCATGGCTAAGGGAAATGTTCGTTTCTTGGGAAGATTGGATGATGCTGTAGTTACCAAAATGATGGCGGAGTGCCGGGCGCTTATTTTTCCAGGAGAAGAGGATTTTGGCATTACCCCGTTGGAGGCGAATGCGGCCGGAAGGCCTGTTGTTGCTTATCAGGCTGGAGGTGCGCTGGACACGATCGTTCCTCATGTAAACGGCGTGTTTTTCAAACGGCAGGAAGTGGATGATCTGCTTGGCGCCATTCATGACGTAGAAAGCCATGCGTGGGATATTAATCAAATTATGAACCATGCGAAGCAGTTTGATGAAAAGACGTTTATGACGAAGTTGAAAACGTATATGAGCACATCCTACCAACAATTCAGAGAGGGGCATTGATCGTATGAAAATCGCAGTCATCGGAACAGGGTATGTGGGGTTAGTATCCGGGGTTTGTTTTGCTGAAAAAGGCAATCATGTGATCTGTGTCGATCAGGACAAGCAGAAAGTTGAGAAATTGCAAAATCGGATTTCACCTATTTTCGAGCCTGGTATCGAGGAACTGATGGATCGCAATCTCAAAGCAGGCCGTCTAGCATTTACTTCTGATCTAACGCAAGCCATACAGCAATCAGAGCTCATTATTATCGCGGTTGGCACACCCTCCTTACCCAATGGGGAAGCGGATCTACAATATATCGAGCAAGCCGTTATGCAAATTGGCCAAGCCATGAACGGGCACAAGATTGTTGCCACCAAAAGTACCGTACCCGTAGGTACTAATGAGCATATTCAGATGATTCTAGCGATGAATACGATGGAAACCTTTGATGTTGTTTCGATCCCAGAGTTTCTCAGAGAAGGATCTGCTATCCAGGATACGCTGCATCCTGACCGCATCGTGATTGGTTTGGATAATTTGGATTTAACGGAGACTTTGACGGAGCTTCATCGTGCGTTCACCGATCAAATCTTCGTTACCAGTATTCGAAGCGCAGAAATGATCAAATACGCTTCGAATGCCTTTCTGGCAACCAAAATCTCCTTCATCAATGAAATTTCCAATATCTGTGAAAAGGTGGGAGCTGATGTCACCGAGGTTGCCAAAGGAATGGGCCAGGATCGCCGAATTGGCGCTTCCTTCCTGAATGCAGGGATCGGGTATGGAGGTTCCTGTTTCCCCAAAGATACGGATGCCCTCATCCAAATTGCCGGCAATGTGGATTATGAGTTTCAACTGCTGAAGTCGGTCGTTGAAGTGAATAAGTCTCAAAGGTACAAAGTGATTACTAAGTTGGAAGGATCGCTTGGCCGATTATCTGGCAAAATCATCGGAATATGGGGATTATCCTTTAAGCCGAATACAGATGACATTCGTTATGCCCCTTCTATTGAAATTGTCGAAACGCTGCTGAAGGCAGGCGCGCGCTTGAAGCTTTACGATCCAATTGCGATGGAGAAATTCAGAGAGCATATCGATCATCCGGCCATTCAGTGGTGCGAGTCGGCTTTGGAAGCAGCCACCGGCGCAGATGCGCTCTGTCTTTTGACCGACTGGGATGAGTTCAAAACAGCGCCGCTGTCCCAGCTTGTTTTCATCATGGAACAACCAATCCTTATTGATGGACGCAATGTGTATAGCCGTGAACAGATTGAAGGTACGGGCATTCACTATTACTCGGTCGGCAGACCCGACCAGAAGCATCCTACGCGTCATAAAGCTGTCGTTTAGCGTAACGGAATCTAGCAACGAATTCTTATAAAACCGAATGGAGTGTGGTTTTCATGAAAATAGTTCTTCTTTCCGGCGGATCAGGTAAACGTTTGTGGCCATTGTCTAATGATTCTAGATCCAAACAGTTTCTCAAGGTATTAGAAGACAAGGATGGCAGAAGTGAATCCATGGTTCAGCGCGTCTGGAGACAGCTTCAAGCTGCTGGACTTGGGAATTCCGCTTATCTGGCAACCAATCGCTCCCAAGTAGAAATGCTGATGAGTCAACTGGGCAGCGATGCGCCTCTCATCGTTGAGCCTGAGCGTAGAGATACCTTCCCTGCCATCGCTCTGGCAGCTGCCTATATGTATGATGTGGAGAGTCTGCCGCTAGATACAGTCATTACCGTTATGCCGGTCGATCCTTACGTTGATGAAGCTTTTTTTCATAAAATTAAGGAACTGGAGCAAGTACTTCATGCTACAGAATCCAACCTTGCGTTAATGGGGGTTGTTCCGACGGTTCCTTCGGAGAAGTACGGGTACATCGTTCCTTCCGAACAGCGCTATGCTGGCACCGAAGGGCTGAAAGTTAATCATTTTGTTGAGAAGCCTAATCGCGATCAGGCTGCTGTTCTCATGGAGCAGAAAGCTTTATGGAATTGCGGAGTCTTTGCTTTCCGTTTGGGTTATATCATCGAATTGATGGTAGAAAAGGGGATTCCGCTTAAGTATGAGGAATTGCTCAAAAATTATAAGAAGCTGACGAAGATTAGCTTTGATTATGAAATTGTGGAAAAAGAAACGAGTATTGTTGTGGTCCCTTATGATGGCTACTGGAAAGATTTGGGGACTTGGAATACACTCACGGAAGAAATGAGCCGTTCACAAATTGGGACAGGCATCGTCACCGAAGATTCCGTCAATACCCATCTGATCAATGAGCTTGACATTCCTGTTACGGTCATTGGAATTAACGATGCTGTCGTGGCAGTAAGCCCTGACGGAATTCTTGTCACCTCCAAAGCCGAAAGCCCGCGCATCAAGGAGGTAATGAATACAATTGAGCAGCGTCCTATGTATGAAGAACGCAGATGGGGGCGCTACCGTGTTATTGATTATGTGAAATATACGGAGGACAATGAAGTTCTGACGAAGCGTATTCTTGTGCGTGCCGGTAAAAATATTAGTTATCAATTGCATTACAAACGCAGTGAGGTCTGGACCATTGTGAGCGGTGTTGCGGATATTGTTATTAACGACAAGCTATATCAGGTTAAGCCGGGGGATGTTGTCAGAATTCCTGATGGAACAAGACACAGCATAAGAGCGATAACCGATGTCGAATTCATTGAAGTTCAGAGTGGATCTGAACTCGTTGAAGAGGATAATATCCGAATTTGTTTGGAATGGAAGGACATTCCACTGCACCAGTTTATTTAAGGTCAGCCTTCCAATAATGAACCGCCTTCTATTCGGATAAGAATGGAGGGCGATTATTTATTTCGCAAGAAACGTACGTTTGGTAAAAACTTGCAATTACCTTAAACTTAGCTGATATTAGCTTAATACTTGATCTGTAGGATAGAACTAACACGAGCTGCATGCAGGCAATATAGCTGCGTACAGTGTACGGTGTTAATTTATCTTACTGGAGGTTAGATGATGTTTATGAAATACGGAAAGGCGGGTGCGCGAGTTAAGGTGACTTCTTTGCTATTTCTACTCTCATTATTATCACCACAGCTTTTGTTTCACCCCGATATTTCGCATGCTGCGTCCGTGCCGATTAACACACAGGCGACGGTTGAAGCGAAAGTTGTCTTGCAGCAGCTGTATATGATTTCAGGAGTTAAGACCATCAGCGGACAGCACGATTACCTGGAAAGTCCAGATGAATGGACGAACCGAGTGAAGGGAATAACGGGTAAATATCCAGGTATTCACGGCTATGAATTGGGAGCGATTATGAATCAGACGGACAGCGAGCAGGCTGCTCAACGGCAGAATGTCGTTAACAGTGCCATTGCTTGGCATAAGGCCGGTGGTCTAGTCACCATTTCCTATCATGAAAATATTCCCGGCACCTGTCTCTGCTGGTCCAATGTGAAGAAAGAAATGAGCCAAGCAGACTTTGATAAATATGTAACTCCGGGTACGCCGCAGTACAAACAGTTGATTGCAGATTTGGATAAAACGGCTGTCTATCTAGGCAAGCTGAAGGATGCCGGTGTACCGGTATTATGGCGCCCTTATCACGAAATGAACGGCAACTGGTTCTGGTGGGGGAAGAAAACGAATTTCTCCGCGCTCTGGAATTTGATGTATGACCGTTTCGTTCAAGTCCATCAGCTGAACAATCTCTTATGGGTATGGAGCCCCAATGCTCCCAATGCTTCCTCAGATGCTTATGATTTGACGTTTCCGGGGATCAACAAAGTAGATGTACTCGCTGTCGATATTTATGATAATGACTATAATTCGGATTATTATAATAAAATTGTGGAGCTTGCTAACGGCAAACCGGTTGCCGTTGGCGAAAATGGGGAATTGCCCAGCAGTTCCATTCTTGCGAACCAAACCAAATGGGCCTATCTCATGACTTGGGGGAAGATGTTGTCTGAGAACAATGCACATGCTGAAATTGCCAGCTTCTATGCGAATCCACGATTGCTTTCGAGGGAAATGTTCCAGGGTGACTTGGAGAATCCGATCGTTGTACCGTCGACACCTGTTGCTTCCCGCAATGGTTTGCGAGGAGAGTATTATGATAACAAAGATTTCACCGCTCTGAAGGAAGTAAGGGAAGATGCCAAGATCGACTTCAATTGGTCCAATTCAGCGCCATTTCCATCCATGGAGGCCGACACCTTCTCTGTCAGGTGGACAGGGAAGCTGAAGCCAAAGTATACAGAGACTTACAAAATTTCCACACTGTCGGATGACGGAATTCGAGTCTGGGTGAATGGTGTTCTGGTGATTGACAGTTGGTTTAATCAAAGCTGGGTGGAGCGGACAGGAAGCATTGCTCTTACTGCGGACACTCCAGTTGATTTCAAAGTTGAGTATTATGACAATACGAATGGAGCTGTGGCTAAGGTTAGCTGGGAGAGTCCATCCCAACCGAAACAAATAATTCCTGACAATGTCCTGTTTCTTCCCTAACGAATAGACAGCATCCTGCAGGAAATGGAGAGAACAGGATGAACAAGAAAAGCATCAGATATTGGATTGTACCCGTTACCTTTATGATTTTACTGATTGTAACATCGGCATCCAACAGCCATGGCGTCGCAGCGAAAAAAAAACCTTTCTTGAGCGAGGTGACGCCATTGTCTGCCTATACGGGTGAACAGATCTGGAGACTTGGAAACGCCAATGATTCGTATGAGGAATTCGGCAAGGAGAACAGCCAGATACAGGACTACACGATATCCGCGGCAACCGAAGCGAATCCAGATTGGCGAGCGATTCCGCAAGGACTCAACAAATCGGTGAATCCAAGCCTTCGTGTACATTTTGCTTTAGGGACAATGCCAGAGCATGGTGTGCTGTTAAAAGTACGGATATTGGATGCTCATAAAGCTGTGCCGCAGCTGGCGGTATTTTCGAATCGGTTATTATCGGGGCTGATTCAAATTGCCGGCGTCGGTGGAACAACCAGCGCTTATCCTTATAAAAAGACATATGAGCTTTACATTCCTAAGGAGCAGCTGCTGCTAGGCGAGAATGAGTTGAAGCTATCCGTTGTTGGTTGTCTATATTGCAACGAGGATGAGAATAAATATCTGTGGTGGAAATGGGATTTCATTGAGCTGGATGCGTTGTCTGAGCCTGCGCTCGAACCGATTCATGGCAAATATATTGAATCCGGGACGAAAGTCAGCAATTTATCTTTCTATTATGATGAGGGGGCAGTTCGACATCTGCCTTATGTCTTGAAATGGCTGGGTATTGCCTATAGCGGCAACATCATGAGGGTAGATTGTGCGACGGATGTGAAGCAGGGCTGCTCAGCGATCAAGCCATACTATGAAACCTTGCGAGATTACAACACACAAGCTGTTGCGCTGCATCTGCATACGGGGAATGTGAAGCTGCAGCCAGACGGCTCCTTACCGGCAGATGCGCAGAAAAAGCTGCTGGACTATGTGAAAACCTATGGCTCGATGTTCCAATATTACGAGATTGATAATGAACCTGGGCTTTTTAATCGGGCCAAAGGAGTTAATCTGGCGATTGCCAATTGGTTGAAAGGCCATATCCCTGAGTTGGCTCCACATCTGAAAACCGTTGCTCCTGGCTGGGCTTATGCACCTTCCTATGCGTTAAGAGCTTGCCGCAATCAAGATGCATCAGGGAAGCTGGCTTGTGGTGAGCCGGATGGCTGGGAAGGTGACCCGGAGCAGCGCTTGGAGCTTGAAGCGGTCACGGATTTAACCAATGGACATGCGTATGGCTCCTCTTATGCGGACAATAAAGGCGGCAGCTTCTTGGAGAATCTGCGCACATTTGACGGTGCCGAAGATGGCTTGCCAAAGCGAATGCTGAATACTGAATATGGCACGTCAGACAGCCATACAGATAACAAGTTGTATGGTGCGAAGCAGCCGAAATCAGCCGTTTTTGATCGGATCATGCGGGCTCATATTGGATTTGCCGATATGTTTATGCAGCATGCCGCGTTTTATCCGAATTACTCTTTGTTCGAGTCGGGTATTGATTTAAACGTTCAGAATCCAGCGCGGATGGTCATCCACAAAAATGCGCCTGATGCGGATTCCCGTGTCGGTATTACGAGAAGACTGAATTTAGCTTATGCGACACATGGCAAACCATTGCCTTATACGATAATGAATGAGGCAGACAACTACGATAAACTTGTTTATGTTCGTGCGGTGGATACCTCAACTTTGGCGCCATTAGCAGGATCTGGCGGCAAATCGGACAAGCTGCTCGTGAATTTTGTGAATTTTGAAAATAGTACCCAAACGATCCATGCCAAAGTGACCATGCCGGAAGCCGTACGTTACGAGGGAGAAAGAGTGGGAGCGGGAGATACGTATGAAAGCGCCCGTACCTATGTACCCGCATTGGATGCAGCACCTGAGCTGGAATTCACTGAAACGCTTGGTCCCGGTGAAGCTGTCCAATATATTCTGACACGATCTAAAGACATTAAGTTGAAAGCACCCAGCTGGGTACAGGCTGGAATTCTGCCCAATCAAACGATGGAGCTGAATTGGACGGAGTCTGAGGGGGCGCAGACCTATGAAGTTTGGCGGCAAGAGAGCGGAGCCGCGAATTACATATTAATCGCCAAAGATGTACCTGTGACCCATTACATTGATAAGGATATTGTGCTCGGGCATGCCTACACCTATCAGATTCGAGTTTCTGGCAGGCAGGAAGCATCACCAAAAGCTCTGGCCGAAGCTTCCGACCAAGCACCGTTGAACCGTTCAGATTGGGTTGTAAGCAGCAGCTCAGGGAAACCGCAGAACGCGATTGACAGCAATCCTTACAGCCGCTGGGATACAGGAAAAGCGCAAGCACCAGGACAGTATTATCAAGTAGATCTGAAAGCACCCTACCAAATCAGTCGGATTGAGCTTCAAAGTGAAGGCTCTCCGAACGATTACCCGAGGAAATATGAGGTATTCACCTCTATGGATGGGGTGAATTGGACCTCAGCGATTGCGTCGGGGACCGGATCATCCACCATGACGATAGCTTTTGAAACACAAAATGCAAGATTCGTGAAGATCGTGCAGACAGCAAAGGCAGGGAATTACTGGTCTATTTATAATTTGCAAGTGTTTGGAAAGAAAATGAATTGAAGCGATTGAACCAGCGAGTGGAGGCTGACCCAAGCTAGTGCAGGATTGAACGCTGCTGCTCGCAGGAGCTATAATCCACACCAGGACATGCCAACGCTGGGAAAGCAAAAGCATCGCACGCCTGTAAGCGGCTCAGCCAAACTGGAAAACCTGCGGAAAACCTGCGAAAGTGCAGGATTTTTCGATCAAATCGTGTGAAAACAGAGAAAGCCTGCGAAAATGCAGGCTTTTTCGGCATTTTCATCCTGGAATCGCAAAATCGTGTGAAAAGGATGCACAATCGTAGGCTTTTCCCGGATTTGTTCATTCTCGAGCCGCAAAGGATGCACAATTGCAGGCTTTTCCAGTTTTCGCTGATTCCCAAGGACCGCCGAGCTCAAAGGTGCAGTTTCTGTACCCCAGATCGTCGTAGCTGCCTTAAGCAGGTCTATCTACTTAGGGGATAGCTCCTCTTTATTTGTCCCAATAAATTGACTAGACTCTCTATCGGAGCTATCATCAAGATAATGAATGATATCATAGGTACCTGATCTTCTTACATTTTAAAGGAATGTTAATAGGGAATGGAGGTATAACATACTTATGCCAAAAAAATATAAAGTAGCAGCAGGTTTCGCCATTTTAGGCTATCTCATCAGTCTGTTTACATCCGGACTTCTGCCTGGAGGTGTTAATTTATTAGTGCCAACAGCCTTTTCGCTAGGCAGCATATTCGTGCTTAGTCGGAGTTCTTATACGTTGGACGAGCCGCGGAGCACCGAACGGTTGAACAATCAAACGCGGCCACCAGAAGTTCCTGCTGCTAACAGCAGCTCCGCAGTAGAGCCAGAAGCAAAAGTGGAGCAGGATACGTTCTGGGGACCTGTCATGGAATATATCCATGTCATTGAAGAGATGGTCATATCTGAAAGTCAGAAGAACACGCTGGATGATGAGATTGTCGAGAAGACACTTAGCTTACTTTCCAGGGTTAGCCGAATCATTCCCCAGTTAAAAGAGCTTAATGATGGAAACATGAATCATAACATCCAACGACTTATTTTTAAGGATCTCAATGGCGCCATCAACCCCTTCCTCAAGCTTGGGGGAGAAGCGAAGCGGCTCAATCGCCGGCTTCTGCTGAATGGCCTCAGAGACATTAATTCCAAACTTTCCACCTACGTGGAAACGATTGAACAGAAGGATTTAATCGAATTGCAGACGCGAATGGATCTGATTCAACAACGATATCGGTCAGCCGACTAAAGGAGGAGCAAGAAATGTCAACGCAATTGGTGCAATTAAAAGAAGCTGATCTGGTCAAAGTAGAGCAAGAAGCGAAGCAACTGCTTCAGAAAGTATCGACAACAGACACAATGGAGCTTGAAACGCTCATGGATTCGATTGGGCGAATGGGTTCCAAAACGATGGAGCAAGCAGGTCAATCTTTAGCGATGCTGGAGAGACCTGTGAATGAATTGATGTCTGGCAAACGGTCTGATGTGCAAAATAATATTTTGAAGCTTCGCGGGGAAATTGATTCTTTAAGCAAGAGCAAGCAGTTGGGCTTTTTTGAGAAAATGATGAAAAAGACACCGCTCAAAAATTACATTTACAAATATCAATCCGTCAAAACGAATGTCAATGCGATTGTTCAATCGCTGCGCAATGGGAAAGAAACGCTGGAAGAAAACATGGCTTATATGAAGACATTGAAGCGAAATTCACTCGAATCTGTCTATAATTTGCAGATGCGGATTGCGATGGGGGAGAACCTGAGGCAGCTGTTTGAACAAGAGATGGCCAAGCCTGAGAATGAGAGCCGGAAAACACATCTGGAAAGAGGACTGCGCAAGGTGGTCACACGCATTCAATCCTTCCAAGAGATGATTATTCTGTATCAGCAAGCGATTGCTGGAACCGACATTATCAATGACAACAACGATAAATTAATTGATGCGGTTGATGCTACGATTGACAAAACGCAAAATTTGCTGACGGTATCTGCGATGATTTCGATGGCTATCGAAGATCAGGTACAGACGATTGATGCGGTCAATTCAGCTAATTCTACACTTAACAAAATGTTTGAGGAAAATTCGCGACTGCTGAAGGAAACGACTCAGAGAACGAATGAATTGCTTGGCAAACCAGGTGTGCAAATGGAATCCATCGAGCGGGGAATGACCGATCTTTTCGCGGCACTGGATTTATTTGAACAGTCGAATCGAACGATCATTCAGTCCGCAACTGAGCACACGAAACGACTCGGTTCCATCAGCGAGCAAATGACACAGCGACTAGGGCTGATGCCGGGGAACAAAACGAATGCAGAACTCAATGGTTCGGACTTGAACGAGTTGTTGAAGTAGTTGACTTTGCAGAGATCAGGAACGAAAACCCACACCAACATGAAAATGTATGGATGTGGGTTTTTTCAGTCCTTGGTCGAGTAGGAACTAGCAGGCTCAGGTTCTCCAAACCATGCTTTTTTCAGCAAAAGAATGCCTTGCTTCATCTCTTTTAGACTCATTCCGGCAAATCCCAAGTAGATTCTGGCAGTGTTGCCATCCGGCATACTCTGTGAGATATAAACGATAACACCTGCTTGCTCAGCTAACGCTTGTAACTTTTCGGCTGGGCAGCTTGTCAGAACCGTAACTTCCAAATGCAGCCCCGCGCTGTTCGGACTAACTTCCACATGTGGTGATAAATGCTGCTGAATGAGTTCGACCAGCAGGTTTCTTTTTTTGCGATACAGAATCCGCATTCGACGAATTTGCTGGTACCAATGTCCGCGATCTATGAACAATTGCATCGCCAACTGGTCAATTCGAGAAGGACAAGCGAGCAGGTGCTGACTACTTTTCAGCTTCTGCGCCAATGGTAAAGGCAGCACCATATAATTCATGCGAAGCGCAGGCGTAAAGGCTTTGGAGAATGTGCCCAAATAGATGACGACACCATTGTAGTCGAGCCCTTGAAGGGAAGGTATTGTTTTGCCGCCATGGCGGAATTCGCCATCATAATCATCTTCGATGATATATCGCTCATGGTCATAAGCCCATTGCAGAAGCTGCATTCGCTTGCTGTACAGGAGCGGAGTGCCATTTGGCTGGTGAGAAGGCGTCAAGTAAATGCCATGAACATTGCTTTGGTCCAAAGCAACATTCATGGTTTCTGGACTGGCGAGGGGAACGTCCCGAATTATAAATTCATTTTGTGCAAAAATAGTTCTAACCTGCGCGATGCCGCCTTCTTCGAAAGCAATCACTTTGGCTGCACCCAGCAGCTGGGATAGAATGCGAATGCTGCTTGAGATACCTGTTCCTATGATGATCTGTTCGGGTATACACGATACTCCGCGTGAGGTTTTCAAATAGTGGACTAAGCTGGCACGCAGTCCATATTCTCCTTGAGAATCACCGTACTGATGAAGAGAATTTCCATGCATGGACATGGCGTCCATCCAAGCTGACTTCCAAGCTCGAATAGGAAGCGATTCGGTGTCGACCGATAACAAATTGAAGTCGATCATCTCTTGGTCTTGCCTTGAAGACAGCTGTCGTTGCACGCTCATCTTGTTTGCCACATGGGTCGCAGGCTCGTGTCCTGCAAACGAAGGGGCATGGGCCGATGCCGGAGTGACTACAAATAGACCGGAACGTGGTTTGCTCACAGCATAGCCTTCCTCCATGAGCAGGTGATAGGCTGCCTCAATCGGTGTTTTGCTAATCTGCAATGTCATGCTTAAAGAACGAACAGACGGCAGCTTAGTTCCATCGGCAACTGCACCGCATTGGATGTAATCGCGTATTGTTCGATACAGCTGCATATATAAGGGACCAGCTTCATTGTCAGGAAGCACGATATCAAACATGATTACTCACCTCATCTGACCTTTTTATTTAACTAGAATCTGTCTATATAAAAATGGTCACATTCAGTATAAGCTAATGCTGACAAGGGATCAATTGATAACTGAGGAGGCATGTATCATATATGATAGATCATGTGGAGCAAAGATTAGAGAGGCTTGGCATCGTTTTGCCGTCAAGAAGTGAGCCAGCGGCTAATTATTCGAATTATGTGAAGAGCCATTCTTACCTCTTCGTTTCTGGTAAAGGTCCTTCTGGCAGCCCCAGAGGGAAACTTGGGCAGGACTATTCAACGGAGGCAGGTTATCACTTTGCGCGGTCTGCAGGAATAGAGATATTAGCGGTTATCAAAGAGGCTATGGGGCGTTTGGACCAGGTGAAGCGGGTTGTGAAAATACAGGGTTTTGTTAACGCAACCGATTTGTACGAGGAGCATCATCTTGTGCTCAATGGTTGTTCAGATCTTCTGTGTGAAGTGTTCGGTGAGCAAGGTGTTCACAGCCGTTCGGTTATGGGAGCCAACTCGCTGCGCGGGAATTTGCCAGTTATTATTGAGTCGATTTTTGAAATTTAGGCTTTATGTTACTATGATATTAAGTGTTATAGCTGATTTGAAGGGGCTGGAAGGAAGATGGATAAAAAGAAACTTGCGGCAGAACATGCGGTTGCTTCTATCGAAGAAGGCATGGTGCTTGGATTGGGAACAGGATCAACCGTATACTGGATGATTCAGAAGTTAGGGGAACTTGTCAAGGAAGGGCTCAACATCAAGGGAGTTCCTACGTCGCAGGAAACCGAAGCACTGGCGTTGAAGCTTGGAATTCCATTATTGCAACTCGCTGATGTCCACGAGATTGATTTAACCATAGATGGAGCCGATGAGGTAAGCGCCAATTTGGAGCTGATCAAAGGCGGAGGAGGAGCATTATTCAGAGAGAAAATGATAGCTTCCATTTCCCGCCGTCTTCTTATTGTCGTTGACGATTCCAAGGTTGTGACTACCTTAGGCAAATTTCCACTGCCTGTCGAAGTCGTCCCTTTCGGATGGGAACTAACGAGCAGAAAGCTTAGTAGGTTTGGGTGCAAGCCGGTGCTGCGGACCACCGCTAAAGGGCCGTTCATTACCGATAACGGGAACTATATTTTAGATTGCCATTTCGACACGATTCACAATCCGGAAGAATTGAATGAACATTTAAATCTGACGATTGGCGTTGTGGAAAATGGCCTCTTTGTAAACATGGCCAATACGATTATTGTGGGGAGCAATGAAGGCGTCTATACGAAGAAGAAATCAATGTGAATACGGTTGACGACCTTTCAGAGGTATATCAAAGAAACACAGCCTTCGAATTGGCATGAAGGCTGTGTTTCTTTGAAGTTAGAGACGAATGACACCGTTTCTTCCGTTGTTTTTTGCACCGTAAAGTGCTTTATCACAGGTTGTGTAAAGAGTCTCCAATTGGGTATTGGAATCAGGAATAACCGTAACTACACCTATGCTTATGGAATAGCGGACCGCAATGTCCCCGATGGTTGCTGCGGCAATGGTTTGTCTAAACAATTCTGCCTTATCGGTGGATTCGATTTCATCTGTTCCCGGCAGCAAGATAGCAAATTCATCACCGCCATAGCGGCCGAATAGGTCGTTCTCACCTAGAAATGAAGTGATTCTCTTGCACAAATCCTGAAGCACGCGATCCCCGGCCTCATGGCCGTAAGTGTCATTAATTGTCTTAAACTCATCAATATCAAAAAGCAGCAAAGAGATTGGCTTCTTCCTTTTGGCATAAGCAATCAGGCTGCCTCTAGCTTGATTTACGAACATTCTACGATTCAGAATGCCGGTTAGATCATCGTAGTTGGCTAAATGCTGCAGCTCGCGGTCTGCCCGTTCTTTCATTAACAAGACAAAACCCGTATTCCCTAGAATCATCACCAGAAACAAAACGAGAAATGAAATCGTCTGATAAATGCTTGGGATAAAGAAACCAATGACTTGTTCCAAAAATAGGGCGAATAAAGCCCGTCCGATCAACATGAGAATAACGATCCCGTACAGGTAACCCATCATTCGCATGAGCAAAGATGATGATTTCTCAGTGATCATATAATAAGCAGGGAGAAATAGAATGGTGACCAAGCCGAGGGAAGCGACTGCAATCCGAATATCTTCTTGTTTCAGGAAAATAACAATATGAAAGGTGGCAATGTTAACGAATGTCATGAGGTAGTAAAAATTTTTCGTTTTTCTCTGGAACTTCTGTTGAAGCTGCAACAACGCGATCGTCTCTAGACTGCCACCCAAAAAGAGAAGCGTATTGGAGAATGAGATTGTAAGGACGTCCGGAATGCCGCCACGAAGAATGAGGACGAACCAAGCGAATGCTTGTACACATTTTCCGGCAAAAAAGATATTCATTGTTGATTCTTTCGCGTGTTGACTCCAATAGGCGCTAATTAGAATGATTGTAAAAATATGCCCAACAACTAATGTGATGAAAATCGTCTTCATATCCAATAAGTAATCCAATTGAACCACCAACTTACATACAAGTTCCAAGTCAATTAGAGTATAACCAATAATTCTACATTTTTCCACAAAATATATCAGGATTTTTCCCTAATTTCTGGGTGCACACAGGATGATGGAAACGCCGATTACACAAACTGCGGCGCCAACCCAATCATAGAAGTCAGGTGTTTTTTTATCTACTAGCCATCCCCAGAACAGCGCAAGCAAGATGAACACTCCGCCGTACGCCGCATAAACGCGCCCAAATGATGGAAAACTCTGCAGCGTGGGGATGATTCCGTATACGATCAGAATGATACTGCCGATGATGCCATACCAGAGGGGCTTGGATTCTTTCAACCAGAGCCAGACCAAATAGCCTCCGCCAATTTCGGCGAGACCGGCAATAATGAATAGTAAGATGGCAATAAACATGTTGTAAGCTCCTTTCTAAGTTCAAGTTTATCATTTTGGCGAGAATTTTTGCAAAAGAGAGAGCCGCGCCTCCAATTAGCTGTTGTTAATCGCTAGTTGGGGGCGCGGCTTTATCTGTGCTGTCCGACATGTTATCATATAACAACGTGTGTAATTCTGCTTAGGTGAACAGATCGGAAGGTTTCATACCTCTTCTCCTCGAAATATGCTTAGATTTACGTTCTTGCTATCATGCTGCAAGGAGATTGGATCTTTTCCTTGTTTTCTTTCACTTCTTTTTTTCATTACCCATTCAATAAATTGATCTAACCGCTGTTCTGAGAAATCAGACATTTGAAAGTTGAAGTCATTGACGGTGTTTTCCTCTTGATTCGGCAGCTGTGAAGGCAGATTCTTAGGCATGCTGTTCATCATAGGCAAATTGAATTGTTTACGATTCATTCTTATCAGTTCCTTCCTTAATTACAGGTATTTAATAACTGCTGCAAGGAAAAAGACGTAAAAAAGACCATCTCTCTCAATGAAAGAAGGTCGGTTGCACTATTAGCTCCACTAGGTCAAAGTGCCCATATAATGACCTAGCTTCAAAGCTCCCTAATATTATTCTAATTACTCGCAATTATACTACTATCTACCAGATTTAGTAAAGTATTTGATTACATAAGTCATGATAAAACGCAAAATGAGTGTGTCCATATATATGAGACACGATCGTCATTAAATTAGAGGAGAAGGATATGAACGAATGGATTGAATTATCTCGCCAAAGGTGCAGACAACGAGGGCTGGATCCCACTCAAATATCGCAGCCGGTGTTTCAATTATCGGAGAAGGAATTAGTGGAGGAGAGAGAACGATATCACGATATTCTTTCTGTTATTCAATACTTTGGGGACAAAACATTGTCCATGTTAGCTGGAAAGCCGCACTTAATCATTGTAAGCAACAATAGTGGATATATTTTGGATCGGCATGGTGATCAAGCCTATAAGTCGATGATAGCTGAGTTCGGCATATATGATGGCATTAAGTGTGATGAGGCGTTTATGGGGACGAATGTGGTGACTTTAGCTCTTGAAGAACAGATGCCGATCCAAATTATTGGAGCCGAGCATTATCATCTCATGCTGGAGAATGCTGCATGTTATTGTGTCCCGTTTCATTTTCCAATCTACCATGATCTATCCGGAACAGTTTCCATCATGACATCGATTGAACATCATAATCATACCTATCTTGCTTTGCTTTCCAATATGGTGGACTCCATCGAAAGAGAACTGTCGCTGCGACTGACGAATCACAATCAGAATCTCATTCAACAGTTGGTCTTCAATAACATGCGCAATGGCATTATCATGACCGACGAGCGTGGCATCATTACTGAATTTAACGCTTATGCAGAGAAAATAACGGGCAGAAATCGGGAAAGTGTCATTCATACTCCGGTATTTCCTTTTGAACATTTTGGAAGCTATTTTTATCAAGGCCTTAAATACGGCAAGCAATTCGAAAATATTGAGCTTTCGTTTCGCTATTCGCTCGACCAGAATCATGTGTGTTTGTTTGATTTGTTGCCCATAACGAATGAAAATGGTGAGTTGCTGGGAGCCTTTGCACAGTTTCGTGACATAACGGATCGTGTCATTTTAGAAAGACAATTCATCAATGCGGAAAAATTTTCGGCAATCGGCAAAATGGCAGCAGGTTTGGCTCATGAAATCAGAAATCCATTAACTTCAATTATTGGCTTCTTTCAACTGCTGCAGCAGTCTAATAACCCGCAGAAATTTCAGAACTATGTAGGCTTAATTAATACAGAGCTGCAGAATATGAAACAGTTGGTGTCTGATTTTGTCGTTATGGCTAAACCGAGCACACCGGAGAGAAAAGCCATTCCTATTCAAGAATTCCTGCAGGATACAATTCGCTTTATGGATAGCCAAGCCATTTTGAAAAACACATCTATTCGTGCGAACTTCGATGAAGAGTTAACTGTTGCTTGGATTGATCCTGCGCAGGTCAAACAAGTCTTGGTCAACCTCATTCAAAATGCCATAGATTCCATTGAAAAGAATGGATTTATTCAGCTTTCAACAGAGCAGGACACGAATCGATCTCATTTTAAAATCATCATTGAAGATAATGGCGTGGGCATGACGAAAGATGAACTCGCCCAGATTGTTAATCCCTTCTTTACAACAAAAGAGAACGGCGTAGGGCTTGGATTATCGATTTGTTATCGAATCGTTGAAAATCATAAAGGAACTATGACGGCTACTTCTCGAAAAGGAATCGGAACACGGTTTGAAGTGACCTTACCGTTAAGCTAACTTCATGCTTTGAACATTCCTAACAAACCAGAACGCCAACCTCCTTTTCAGGGATTGGCGTTTATTTGTCCATCGCCGGGGTTATGCCCCAGTGTCTCACAACTCATTCTCAGAAGTTGCATCCTTTTTTTGACATCGTATATAGTTAGGTTAGGCACTTATTGAAACAAATAATGGGTATTGGAGTGAATTTGAATGTCTGAAATTAAGCTCTCGATTGATTATGAACAGTATGAGGAAGGCATTAAGATGAAAGATTTACTGGAGGAGTTGGCCAATAAACCGGAAGGTGCTGAATTAACCAGCCTGATCATAGGGGATTGGGGAGGTTCTTACGAGAATGATTCCAGTGAAATCGTGGAAGCTTTGACACGGTTGAAAGATCGCTTCCCGCGCCTTCGCAAGCTGTTCATCGGGGATATGGGCTTCGAAGAATGTGAAGTCTCCTGGATTATGCAAAGCAACTTGTCACCGATATTTACGGCCTATCCGGAATTGGAATCCTTTACGATCAAAGGCAGCACAGGGCTTGAGCTAGAGCCAGTCAAACATGCCAAGCTGCAAGAACTTGCCATCATCTGCGGAGGACTAGGCAAGCACGTTCTTGCCAGTATTAGCCAAGCGGAGTTCTCTAAGCTGAAGAAATTAGAGCTTTATCTAGGTGTCGACGAGTATGGATTTGATGGCGGCTTGTCAGACGTACTAGCATTAATTGAGCCTGGGAAATTCCCGGAATTAACGTATTTAGGGTTGAAAAACAGCGAAATAGAAGATGAAATTGCCATTGCACTGGCGGATGCTCCTATTTTGGGGCAGCTCCATACTTTGGATTTATCACTGGGTACCTTAACAGATAAAGGAGCAGAAGCGCTTCTGAACAGCGCTAAGGTCCAAAACCTGAAGTTCCTCAACCTGAGCTATCATTATATGTCCGATGACATGATGAATCGCTGGGCGAATGCCGGCATTGAGGTGGATACAAGCGAACAACAGGATGCGGATGATGATGAAGATTATCGTTACCCGCTTCTTACGGAGTAGACAATGGTACCTATGTTGTTAATCGGCAACCCGGGGAATCGGCGTACAGCTGGCTTGCAAGCAGCGAGGGCTCGATTGGGACTTCCGCCGGCTGTTGTCGTTCCTTACCTGGCTCTGCTGCAAGGTCAGTTGTCGCTGGCTGAAGTGGCGCAATGGACAGAGCTTCACGGCTGCTCAGCACCATACATCAGATTGGATGCGCCAGGTGAGGATTTTGATGTGGAGCGCGCCTTGATAGCACTAGGCGCACCGGATCGTTCTGTCTCTGCGGAGGAAGAACGATTGCTGCCTTATGGCACACGGAGTGACCCAGATCCATGGTCCAGTTCGATGGCTCTGGGAACTAAGGAACAGGTCGGCCGACTGTATCACCCGGCCCAATGGTTTCGCGGCTTCGGTCGCTTGCTTGCGCGGCTTGAAAGCGAAGCAGCTGAGCTGTGGCCAGCCGTGCACTGGATGAATGCCCCACGGGACATTGTCGTAATGTTCGACAAACGCTACACCCATCAAGTACTCACTGCTGCCGGCGTGCCCGTTCCGCGCTTATTGGCTGAGCCTGATCGCATCGGAAATTATGAGGAGCTTAAGGAAACGATGATGCGGGAGCGGATGCATCGCGTGTTCATCAAGCTCGCTTGCGGCTCGGGGGCTTGCGGAGTTGTCGCTTATCAGCTTAATTCGTTGACAGGTGCGGAACTGGCTGTCACCACCTTAGGTGTTGAGACTTATTTAGCGCGTCCGCCGATTTTCTTTAACTCGATGAAGATACGCAAATACTCGGATAAAACAACGATCCGTTTGATTGTGAACTGGCTGCTTAAGCAAGGAGCTCATACGGAGCAGTGGATTGCCAAAGCATCCTATCAAGACAGAACCTACGATATCCGTCAATTAGTCGTTTCAGGCGAGCCTTGTCATCGTGTCGCTAGGGTTAGCCGGACACCGATAACAAATTTGCATTTGCGCAGTGAACGGATGAGTTTGGACGCCGTTGGATTAGACAAGCGGTTGCAAACGATTGTTGGCGATTGTGCAGTGAAGGCTCTTGCCGCATTTCCGTCAGCTGCAGCAGCTGGTGTTGATGTGCTGCTCAGCAGCGGCTCGATGCAGCCCTATGTCATTGACGTAAATCCGTTTGGCGACTTACTCTATAAGGTCTTGCATCAGGGGGAAGACGCCTACACGTGGGAATTAATGAAGACAATTGCGGAGCCTCATAGAGAAACAGCGGCAAGGGAAGTCTTGAGAGAGGAGGAGTTGGCATGACGGATATGAATGCTATCATCGGCTCTCATGATATCGTGATGATTACCTTGGATACCTTGCGTTATGATGCTGCTGTACTTGAAGAGGCGAATTGTCCGAACCTGTGCGGCAGCGGTTCTTGGGAGAAGAGGCATACCCCCGGGAGCTTCACCTACGCAGCACATCATGCTTTCTTCGGGGGATTTCTGCCCACGCCCGCTTCGCCAAACAAATCCGAGCATGTTCGGTTGTTTCATTCCAAGCATACTGGGCTCAGGACACATCCGCATACTTGGTTATTTGATGCTCCTGATCTCGTTTCTGGGCTGCAAGGTGAAGGCTATCGGACCCTTTGTATCGGAGGCGTTATTTTTTTTACGAAAAAAGTACCGCTTGCCCGTGTATTGCCTAGCTACTTTCAACAGAGCTATTGGCGGATGACTTTCGGCGTGACGAATCCGCGCTCAACGGAACACCAAGTGAATCATGCCTTGAAGCTGCTGGCGCAGATGGATGAAACAGAACGTCTTTTTTTATTTTTGAACGTGTCCGCGATTCATGGCCCCAACCATTATTATATAGACGGAGCCAAAAGAGATTCCATCGAGACGCAGCGCGCTGCCTTGAGGTACGTAGATGGAGAATTAGGACGTTTATTCGCGGCATTGCGGCAGCGTGAGCGGCCGGTGTTCTGCCTCGTATTTTCGGATCATGGAACTTGCTATGGCGAAGATGGCTACGAGGGACATCGACTTGCCCATGAAGCTGTGTGGAATGTGCCTTATCGCGAGTTTATTTTAGCTTAGAGGATGTGAAACGAAGATGACTTCAAGAGACAACACAACAAGCCTTCGAAGCTGGAGTGAGAATTTGCGTTCAGAGCCTTATCGTTCTTATTTATATAGTTATCCGCACAAAACGGCCTACCGTGAGCTTGAGCCCAAAGCGCAGCTATCGGAACTATGGCGCAATGAACCGGCAGAAACCTTATTCTTATATATGCACATTCCCTTCTGTGGAGCTCGCTGCGGTTTCTGCAATTTATTTACGCTGCCGGATAAACGAACTGGGGTGCATCAGCAATATGTCGATGCTCTGGAAAGGCAAGCGCGCGAATGGGCTCCCATCGTTGGGGATAAGCCATTCGCCCGCTTTGCCATCGGCGGCGGAACGCCAACCTTGCTGGAGCCCTATCTTCTCGAACGGCTATTCACGATAGCCGAAGGAATCATGGGGCTTGACGCTCAGCAGGCATCCATCTCGGTGGAAACTTCGCCGGAGACCGTCACGGAGGAGCGACTGCGAATCTTGCACGAACATCGCGTGGATCGGGTCAGCATGGGCATTCAAAGCTTCATAGAAGAGGAAGCGGCAGCCATTTACCGCCCTCAGAAGCCTTTGGAGGTGGAGAGAGCATTAGCGTTATTGAAAAGAGAGCCATTTCCCATCTTAAATCTGGATCTCATTTATGGCTTGCCAGGCCAAAGTGTACAATCCTGGCTGTATTCGCTTGACCGCGCGCTAGCCTATGAACCGGAAGAAATATTCATTTATCCTTTATATACGCGTGAACAAACGATCGTAAAACCTGAGCAGATTCGCCGCAGTGGAGAAGATGTTCGTATGGCCTGTTATTTGGCCGCGCGTGACCGTTTGCGCGGTGCGGGCTATCAGCAGCATTCCATGCGTCGGTTCTCGAAGCAATCGGCCAACGCTGCCAAACAGCTGCTTCCATATGGATGTCAAGAAGACGGGATGGTAGGCTTAGGCTGTGGGGCGCGCTCTTATACGCGTGAGCTTCATTATGCGTCTCGTTATGCGGTAGATCGTCAAGCAACGGCTAGCATTATCGCGGATTATGTCGCGGCTAAGGGGCATGATACTGCTGATTATGGATATATGCTTAATCTCGAAGAACAGCAGCGGCGTTTTATTCTTAAAGCAATCTTACACAGCGAGGGCTTGGAACTGTCTTCCTATAAGGAACGCTTCGGAAGTGAGGCGTTGACCGACTATTCGGAGCTTCATCGCCTGTTAGACAGCGGTCTGGCGCTGCAATCGGTGGATCTGTTCCAACTCACGGAGGAAGGTCTAGCCTATTCAGATGCTATCGGGGACTGGTTTATTTCGCCTGCGGTTAGAGAGCGGATGGAAGGATTCGTGTTTGTATGAGGGCAACACTTTATTACAGAGGCAGCATCTCTTCTTGTAATTATGATTGCCCGTATTGTCCTTTCAGCAAAAACAAGGACAATGCGCAGACGCTGGCCAAAGACCGCCTTCAAGTAGGCACATTCGTGAACTGGGTGAAAGATCAAGAGCAGGAGGGGTATCGTCTTTCGCTCTTTTTTAACCCTTATGGCGAAGGGTTGACACATCGTTGGTACCGCGAAGCCATGATTGAACTTTCCCACATGGACCATGTTGACAAGGTGGCCATTCAGACGAATTTGTCCGCCAAGCTGGATTGGACAGATGATTTGAATCCGCGCAAAGCAGCGTTCTGGGCAAGCTATCATCCTGGACAAACGGAAGAAGCCAAATTCTTGCAGCAATGCCTCGCTTTGCATAAGCGTGCCATTCCCTTCAGTGTAGGCTCTGTGGGTGTCAGAAGCGCCTTCGCGGCACTGTCTTCGCTGAGACGTGTTTTGCCAGCGGATGTGTATATGTGGGTCAATGCGTTTAAAGATCACAAAAACTATTACACGGCTGATGATATTGATTTTCTAACCCGTTTAGATCCGCATTTCAATCGAAATGCAGTCGACTACCAAAGCTTTGGCAGAGATTGTTTGGCAGGCGAAGATGTTTTTTATGTGCAGGGAGCAGGGCAGGTTAAACGTTGTTATAAGGATCGATCGGTGATCGGACACCTGTATCGAGATGGGTTAACGGCGTTGTCCGCCAAACGCGCATGCCGCATGAGCATTTGTGATTGTTATATAGGTTATATCCATATGCCTGAGCTGGAACTGCAAAATATTTATGGGAGTCAGCTGTTGGAGCGAATTGCCGGAGATGAGAGATAAACGCGTAAAGCCAAGATTCTTCCTGTTGTCAGGAGGATCTTGGCTTTACTTATGCTCCTTAAGATCACTTCTTCTTCAGCATAATAAAGTGAGATGAGGACAGCTCGGGGTACTTCTGAGGGATAACATGGCTGATTGTGAATTCGGAATGCTGCATCAAATGATGCAAAATATGACGGTCTTGAATGGTCGCGACCTCTTGCGGCTCGAGTCCAGTTGTTATTTTGGTATACAGGATGACCCATTTCTTGGCGCTCTCAAAAATGTTGGACAAGGTGGAGAGGAAATCTTCCTCATCGGTAATATGGTACAGCACATCGAGGCATACAACCAAATCTGCTTGAATAAATCCGCGGTTTACAAGTAAACCAGGCTTATAGAGCATGAAGCTTTTGGTCGTATCTTCCTTGAACTTCTCTTTGCACAAGCGGATGGATGATTGAGCGACATCGAGTCCTAAATAATTGGAATACGACATCGTCAGCAGCTGATTGCCATCGCCGCAACCGAACTCGATGACGGATTCAATCTGCTGCTCATGGATAAAATCATTGATGATTTGCGACTTGAATTCGGCTAATAAGCCATAAGAGCCACTGCCTGAGTCTCCGCCATGACTGTAATTCTCGTTCCAGAACTCGATGTAATCGAAGGACATCCGGATGGTCTCCTTATTTATGGATTTTTTTCCTTAATACTGCGCGAAAACAATAAAGCCCACCCCATAGATCGGTATGGAGTGCATCAGATGAA
Source organism: Paenibacillus ferrarius (assembly GCF_002027705.1). GTDB lineage: Bacteria > Bacillota > Bacilli > Paenibacillales > NBRC-103111 > Paenibacillus_E > Paenibacillus_E ferrarius. Next base: position 182,039 of record NZ_MBTG01000012.1, read on the forward strand.
AGTTCAAAGGAGGGAGCGGAGTAGAAGCTCAAGCCAGCCTCAAGGACAACTTGATGAAACATTTCTAACTGAATGGTTGGGTAATCCAAAGTGAGCAGAAGCAGACCGTCATCTTTAAGCGTTCTATTAAATTCCTTCAAAGCCAGAAGCATATCGGTGGAATTCAAGTGCTCAACGACCGAAATGCAAAAGATTTTGTCGAAAAAATGGTCGGCATAAGGCAGCTCCGTAAGGCTTGCTTGGCAAAGCTGCAGTTGTGAAGATTGAAATAGGCTTACCTTGGCGGCAGCTTCTTCACTAACGTCCGAACGCACGGATTCCAATATATCGCTCGCTGCGTTCACTCGAGGATCTAGATCGCAGGCATAAGCCTGCTTGCATTGTTCAGCCAGCACAAATTTGAAAGGATGCGGAATCCCGCAAGCTGCGTCTAAAGCGATATCGTTGGAGTCAATGAAGGAGGCGCACCAAGCATATTCATAAGGTCGACTCCACCAAGTATCAGGCAACTGGAAAACGAACTCATGCAGGGATGGATCAGAAGCGTTAATAAATCTGGATTCCAGCAAAGAAGCGGACTTCATCCAAAGCCCTCCTTTTCAATGTGGATACTTATTCGTTGCTCTTGCAATCAACTGCCACCTTAATGTTATGCGTAATTGTGAGCGGCTAGAAGGAAAGGGCACGGGAAGTGAGCAATTTTTTCACTTGACATTCGGAGTAATTATTAAGTAAGATGGGAAACATAATTCAATAGTAGGCAATGACCAAAGACATGATTTCCTTCACGAACTGTTCAGAGAGAGAAGTTAAGGCTGAAAGCTTCTCCGGTAACCGGTTGTGAAATTACCCCTTTGCAGCCGTGATGTTGAACCCGTGAACTTCCTTTACGGCAGTAAGCAGCACCGATTTATCCTCGATACTGGATACTTATAAGGACCTTTCAGCTGCTCATTTGATGATGAATCAAAGTGTGACATGCTGCAGGTCGAATTTGGGTGGAACCACGAGCTGAACGCACTCGTCCCTTTCTGGGAGAGATGCGTTTTTTTGCGTTCAAAATAATCGGAATATGAGGGAAATGGAGGTCATATCATGGAGATCAATGTCACACTGCCAGATGGAACAAATAGGAGGTACCCGCAAGGAACGACATTCGAACAGGTAGCGGAATCGATCAGCTCAGGTTTGAAGAAGAATGCGGTAGCGGCGAAACGGAACGGAAAGCTGGTTGACTTGAACCAACCCATTGAGCAGGATAGTCATATCGAAATTGTTACTCTAGACAGCAAAGATGGATTAAATGTCTACCGACACACAACTGCTCATATTATGGCGCAAGCCATCAAGCGGATTTACGGAAACAAGGCGGTTAAGCTGGGCATTGGCCCCGTGATCGAAGACGGGTTCTATTATGACATGGACTTGGAAAGACCCCTATCGACGGACGAGCTTGAGAAGATTGAGAAAGAGATGGAGAAAGTGATCCAAGAAAACATCCCGATCGTTCGACGGGTCGTTAGTCGTGCTGAAGCGATTCAAACTTTCGAGGATTTAGAGGACCCCTTCAAGTTGGAGCTGATTCGCGACTTGCCCGAGGATGCCCAAATTACGATTTATGATCAAGGTGAATTTTATGACTTGTGCCGCGGTCCGCATCTTCCTTCAACTGGCAGAGTGAAGGCGTTCAAGCTGATGAGCGTAGCAGGAGCCTACTGGCGCGGAGATTCGTCGAACAAAATGCTGCAGCGGATCTATGGCACGTCCTTTCCCAAGAAAGCGCAGCTGGAAGAACATCTGCATGTGCTCGAAGAAGCAAAGAAGCGGGATCACCGCAAACTGGGCAAAGAGCTTGAGTTGTTTATGTTTTCGGAGGAAGCGCCAGGCATGCCGTTTTTTCTTCCCAAAGGGATGACGATCCGAACAGAGCTGGAGAACTTCGCCCGTGAGCTGCAGCGGCAACGGGATTATGATGAAGTGCGTACGCCGCTTATGATGAACAACAGGGTCTGGGAGCAATCAGGCCACTGGGATCATTACAAAGATAACATGTACTTCACTCAAGTAGATGAAACGAAATTCGCGCTTAAACCGATGAATTGCCCCGGTCATATGCTTATCTTCAAAAACAGCTTGCATTCCTATCGGGAGCTGCCGATCCGCCTTTCGGAATTTGGCCAAGTACACCGTCACGAGTTCTCTGGGGCCTTGAATGGCATGATGCGAGTTCGTACATTTTGTCAGGATGATGCCCATCTATTTGTACTTCCAGAGCAAATTGAGGAGGAAATTGGACGGATCATTACCTTGATCGACCATGTCTATCAGGTGTTGGGCTTTGAATATAAAATCGAGCTGTCTACACGTCCCGAAGATTCAATGGGCTCAGAAGAACTTTGGGATCAAGCCGAGAAGTCTCTGCAAAATGTGCTCGATAACCTAGGCATCCAGTATGTGATCAATGAGGGGGATGGCGCTTTCTATGGTCCCAAAATTGATTTCCACATCTTAGATGCACTGAAACGCAGCTGGCAGTGCGGTACCATCCAATTGGATTTCCAGATGCCGGAGAAATTCGACCTTACCTACATTGGCGAGGATAACCAAAAGCACAGGCCGGTCGTAATTCATCGTGCTTTGTACGGTTCGATTGAACGTTTTATTGGTATTTTAACTGAACATTTTGCGGGAGCATTTCCATTATGGCTGTCACCTGTGCAAGCGAAAATATTGCCAGTCTCTGAGAATTATCTCGATTATGCGCTGCAGGTGAAAAGCCAACTAGAGAAAGCAGGCATCCGCGTCGAAGTGGATGGACGCAATGAGAAACTCGGGTATAAAATTCGGGAGGCTCAACTTGAGAAAGCGCCGTACATGCTCGTTCTCGGAGAGACAGAGAAGAACTCGGACAGCGTATCTGTGCGCAAGCGCGGAGGCATTGATCTTGGCACGATGAAGATTGCGGAGATCATTGAGCGTATGACGAATGATATTCATGCGAAGATAAGCAATGAGATGCATAAATCATAATGAAAGCAGCGAAATGCATAAATCATAACCAAAGCGTTCCATACTAAAGCTTAGACTTGTGACACAAGAGGCTTAGCCCGTTTGCCAAAGGAGGGGGGCCTCTTGCCAGTCACAACTTGCAGGGATGGAGATGATAGTATTAAGAACAAACTGCTCATCATTAATGCGCATCCAAAGGTAGAATCTACAACTTCTTTTAGCCTACAGGTGCTTAGTCATTTCTTAGAGGTATATAAAGAACAAAACCCGACAGAGCCCATTGAACAAATTAACCTTTATGAGGATCAAGTCCCAGCTGTTGACGCAACTGTTCTAAGTGCCTGGGAGAAGTTGGCCAAAGGCCAAGGTGCCCCCTTAATGGAGAATGAAGCAGCAGTAACAGGGCGGATGACAGAAGTTTTGAATCAGTTCAAAAGCGCCAATAAATATGTGATCGCGCTGCCGCTGCATAATTTCAACATTCCTTCCAAGCTTAAAGATTACATGGATAATATTCTCATCGCACGCGAAACCTTTCAATACACGGATACAGGTTCTGTTGGACTACTAACTGACGGCAGAAGTGTTCTTGTTATCCAAGGCAGCGGCGGTGTTTACACGAATGACGATTGGTACACAGAAGTCGAATACTCACATAAGTATCTTAAATCGATGTTTAATTTCATGGGACTTGAGGATTATCAAATTATTCGAGCGCAAGGCACATCTTTCCTGAACAAAGATGATATCCTGAAACATGCGAAAGAAGAAGCGGCAAGAGCTGCTACGAAATTGTCCGCTGTGACTTCTTATTAGTCTAAAAAGAAAAAGTGGGCTGTTATACTTTTGAGCGCTAGCACCAGTTACTTTGTCTAAAGCCTGCAAATATGCATCTTTTTCACTCTTTGGATAGCCTCAATTGTGAAATTCCTGCATTTGTGCAGGCTTTTGATGCTTTTTCTGGATGAGCGGCTGGAAAAGATAAAAATACCTGCACATTTGCAGGCATTTTCACTTTTTAACCGAATTCGCCCGGAAATTCCTGTATTATCGCAGGCTTTTACAATAGGGTGAACTGTTTCCCATCGTCTATCAATGTTTGCACACTAAACTTGGCTTATGGGACATCCTCTTCTTTGTATTTAGGAGGGGCTTCACTGGGCAAGAGAGGGCTTTATTTTAACGACTACCTTTCCTTTGGCACTTCCACTTTCAAGGTACTGAAGCGCTAGTCCGGCATCTTTGAAGGTAAATTCCTTATCAATAACAGGCCTAATGCGATTTTCTTCCATAAATTGTTTGATTGTTTTTAATTGCGCGCCGCTTGGTTTCATAAAAAGGAAATGATAGCTTGTGCGGGTTTTCTTCTCGAGAGCTGTGATTTTACGGCTCACAATGGACAAAATGGCCGTCTTCATCCAACCTAATTTGGCTTCTTTTCCGAATCTTGCGTTCGGAAGGCCGGAGATGGATACTATTTTTCCGTGTGGTTTCAGCACCTGGAAAGATTTTTCCAAAACTTGTCCTCCCAAAGTATCGTATACCGCATCATAGCCCGTGAGCAGTTCTTCAAAATTCTCTTTTTTATAATTGATGATTAAATCGGCGCCAAGAGATTTGACTAAATCGTAACCTTTTTCGCTTGCTGTAGTGGCAACATAAGCTCCCATTAATTTGGCCAGTTGGATGGCGAAAGTACCTACGCCGCCTGATCCTGCGTGAATCAAAATTTTTTGGCCTTTTTGAAGATTCAAAATATCCGAAAAGGCTTGATATGTGGTAAGTCCAACCAATGGGATGGATGCCGCTTCTTCAAAGGTTAGGTTCCGCGGCTTCAGAGAAATATCTTCCTCATGAACAGCGATATACTCGGCTAGTGTCCCGATCCTGTCTTTGCGGGGTCTTCCGTAAACTTCATCTCCAGGTTTAAATATGCTCACCCGGCTTCCTACCTTAACTACAACTCCAGAAAAATCATTTCCTAAGATTAAGGGCATTTTATAATTTAGTAGAAATTTTGCTTTTCCTTCTTTTACTTTAAAATCGATGGGATTTAAGCTGGCTGCATAAATTTCCACCAGCACATCATATTCTCCGATGTCAGGTGTTGGTCTTTCTGTCATAAGCAAGGGAACGTTTTTTCCGTATTTCTCAATGATCATGGCCTTCATTCCTATCACTCCTATTATGGTTATTGGTTTAAACTTATGGACTAATAGAGTGCAAAAGTCAACTGACGTGGAACGTCGAGTCCGAAGCAGCCATTTATTAAGGCCCAGCTCAATCATGGCAAGGTTGCTTTAATTGGACAACACATTTGAGCAACCTTGCTGGTCAAGATTTGGTGCAATGGGCTTCAATGGCCGCAATTAATGTCTTTAGTTGTTCAAGAGGCTTGCTGACAGTCAGCACATAATAATTTTCTACGCTCTTTTTTTCGAAACTAACGAAGCCAGACAGTCTCAAGACCTTCAAATGATGGGAAATGGCTGGCCTGGACAAATTGATTTGGTCAGCAATCGTATTGACATTAAGTCCGGATTTATGTTGTGCAAGCAGCATAATAATAGCTTGACGATTTTCATCAGTCAGTACATCCAGCAAAGGAATACACTCTTTGAATTGTTGCAGAATAGGCTCGGTTTGCTGACTCATGCCAGTCACCTCTTCCGTTGATTGGTTTAAATGCTTAAACGTAATTATACTCAACTTATTTATAAAATCAAGGGGTAGAGGTAGTAAATGATCAGTTTGAATTCGCAGCAGGTGAGATATAATGGGATAAAAGAAGAATAGAGGAGGAAGATTGGTTGTTACAGTATCAAACCACCTCGGAATGGAACGAGGAATTATGGCTGCAAGCAGAACGCGTTTATAATAAGGCATTTCCAAAGCATGGCAGGAAAAATCGCTCAATCGTTCGACGCATGTTCGAAAGAGGCATCTGCACGCTGCACACATGGAGCGAGCACGAAGAAGTGATCGCCATGGCACTCACCGCAAGCAATGAAGCGGCGCGGATGCTTATCATTGATTACATCGCTGTTCGACAAGATCAACGAGGTAAGGGGTTAGGCCGAATGTGCCTAGAACATATCCGAGAGTGGGCAGAAACTACGGCAAACTGCAGAGGGATCGTCATTGAAGTTGAAGCAGACCCATCCACGGAAAATGCGGAGCGAATCCGCTTCTGGGAAAGGGTTGGCTTCCTTTTGACCGATTATGTACATACGTACATATGGGTCCCCGAGACTTATCGGGCTATGTATATGAATTTGAATGAGTATGAGAATGAGCATGAACCTCTTCTGGATGACGGGAAGCTACTTTTTGAATATATCACGGAGTATCACGAGAAGGCTTACCGCGGCAAATGAGGGGGGATTCAGCGCGAACAGTGAGGATCCAACTGGGGATGCATGATGGACATTGCGCTCTGTCGCGGCTTATAACGCACGGCCTCCAACAAGGGAGCGTTTCCAGTGCAGTTGGCAGGGCATTGAATGACTTCATTAGTTCATTATTTTCTGCATCATTACGGTTGTGCCTCAAGCGAAAATAGCCGAATAAGAGATGAATTGGTTGTATCGAATATGGCTATAAGCCTAGGAGACTGATAGAATAATAGCAAATAGAAGCAAGAAAGGATTGAAGACGACTATGCGTTATTTATCATTGACGACTTGGAGTTTACATCGAAACCTTGGACCTTTGCGGTGGACCCGCTGGGACGCAGATAACCGAACGCAAGTGACGGCGGTGCAAGATCAACCGGAACTTCTCACATTGTTAGAGCTGCCGATCGTATTGGCGGAGAAAGGATTTAAGTCGCTGGAAGTTTGCCATTTTCATGTTCCGGATACGAGTGAAGCTTACTTGAAAAAGCTGCGGCAATCGTTTGCTGATGCAGGTATTCGCTTTTACTCGCTGCTAATTGAGTACGGTGATCTTACCAACACGGATGAGGCGCGTAGGCAGTCCGACATCGCATGGATAAAAAGCTGGATAGATCATGCTTCCGTGGCCGGAGCAGAACGGGTTCGAGTGATTGCTGGCGATGCGGAACCTTCTGACCAGCTTGCTTTGCAGCGTTCGGCAGCAGCGCTGAGTGAGCTGACGGATTATGCGTCTGCTCGAGGCGTTAGAGTCGTTACGGAAAATTTCCACGCACTAACTTCAACAGCGGATAATTGTCTTGCCTTGTTGGAAACTTGCGGAGAGAAGCTTGGATTTACGTCAGACTATGGGAATTTCAAAGGAATTACGAAGTACGACGGTCTCAGCCAAACGATTCCGCTTAGTGAATCTATCCACGCCAAGGCGCAAACCGATGCGGAGGGAAATCCCGATGAAGCGGAGTTTATTCAATGTATGGAGCTGGCTAAAGAGGCAGGCTATGAGGGACCTTTCACACTAGTTTATGATGGCCCAGGGGATATGTGGGAGGGAATTGAACGAGTGAGAAAGCTTGTGGCTCCCTATTTAGAATAGTGAGATTAACGGAGTGATTTGACTGTTACAACCTATATCCGATAATGCATATCGGATTATAATAAATTGTGATTGACGAGTTTTAATAAAAGATGTTAATCTATGGATAGAAATTTTCAATCCTGTGACTACCGTTTGAACGGAGACGCTTCTACCTCGATCTAGAGGAGAGTGTCTCTTTTTTTTATCCCAAAAAGGAGATGAATGCGATGACAGAGCCATTACTTCGTATCGAACATTTAAACAAGACATTCCAGTCCAGCAAAGGGGCTGTCCAAGCTTTGCATCATATTCAATTGCAAGTAAAGGAAGGGGAATTTATTACCGTTATTGGACCCAGTGGCTGCGGGAAAAGCACGCTGCTTAAGATTATAGCCGGCTTGGATGTGCAGCATAACGGGGATGTTCGACTTGGCGGTCAACCGATTAAAGGTCCGGGTATTGATAAAGGTTTCATTTTTCAAGAACCGCGATTATTCCCTTGGCTGACTGTAGAGAAAAATATTGCGGCTGACCTCTCGCTAAGGGATGGGGAGGTTCGGAGAAAAGTCGATGAACTGATCGAGCTCGTTCGCTTGGAAGGATTTCAGAAATCATTCCCCAGGGAACTTTCCGGTGGGATGGCTCAACGTGTTGCAATCGCTCGAGCGCTGCTTCGCAATCCGAAAGTTTTGCTGCTGGATGAGCCGTTCGGAGCACTGGACGCTTTTACGCGAACGCATATGCAGGAAGTGCTGATTGACATTTGGGAAAAAAATAAAACAACGATGATTTTTGTGACGCACGATATCGATGAAGCTATTTATCTGGGCAATCGTGTCGTTATCCTCAAACCGCGTCCTGGTGCAATTCGGAACATTATTCCGATTGACCTGCCGGTTCCCAGGAAAAAAACAACCACTTCTTTTCAAGAGCTGCGCTTAAAGGTGTTAAGTGAATTCGAGAAAATTGAAGAGCTGGAGCTAATCGATAGTTCCGGCATCTAGTCGAAGAGGGGGATCGCGCAATGAGCCAACAGGGTAAATTGGCAGGTATGAATCTAGACGTGGCACAGAAGCCAAGTTTGACGGATAAGCAAATAAGACTAAAGCAGCGTTTGAAACGCGCATATTTGGGGGCGATTGTACCTATCGCAGTGCTGATTGCATGGCAGGTATTAGGCCAATCAGGCATTATTTCATCCCTGCTGTTTCCAACGCCGATGCGGATTATTAGTGCGGGAATTCGCCTGATACAAACCGGTGAGCTATATGAAAATATCAAAATCAGCGTATTTCGCGCCATTTCAGGCTTCCTTTTGGGTGGCACATTGGGGCTAGCCTTTGGCATTTTTGTTGGTTTATTTCGCCGAACAGAAAGGGCGCTGGATCCGACCGTTCAAATGATTCGAATGGTGCCTCATTTGGCAATTGCGCCGCTTTTTATCCTATGGTTTGGGATTGGGGAAACGGCGAAAATTCTTTTAATTGCAAAAGGTGCCTTTTTCCCGCTCTATATCAATGCATTCCTAGGCATTCGCGGTGTAGATAATAAATTGTTTGATGTGACGCGAGTACTTGGATTCAGTAAATGGAAGCAAGTGATTCGATTAACGATTCCTGGTGCGTTGCCTCATATTTTGTTAGGTGTCCGCATCTCACTTGGCGTATCCTGGCTGGGTTTGGTCGTAGCAGAGTTGATGGGTTCTACATCTGGCATTGGCTATATGATGTCGGATGCGCGGCAATTTTCCAAAACGCCGGTTGTTTTCGTAGGCATTCTGATATTCGCCGTCTTCGGTATTGCAGCCGATTCCGCTGTAAGAGGACTTGAACGCAAATGGCTTAGCTGGCAGGACAGTTACAAAGGACATTAAGAAATGAATTCATAAGATGCAGGAGGGTGCGGCAATGAGCAATAGTGTTAAAGCGCTTAGGCAAACACAGGGTATAGGAAAATCTGAAGGGGCAGAGCTAGGTTTTCTGCGAGTAAAATGGTTCAAAGACAAATTAAATGATATTGTCATCGGTTCTATCTTGCCTTTGCTGCTTCTGGTTATTTGGCAGGTATCAGGCGATTTGTCCTTATTTTCACCTAACTTTCTGCCGACGCCTTTACGCATTTTGGCTGAGTTCCAAACCTTGATTGGATCAGGAGAACTTATCCATCATTTAGCGATTTCGCTCCAGCGAGCGGCTGTTGGCTTTTTAATTGGAGGCGCGATAGGGCTTCTTTTTGGGTTTCTTGCCGGCTTTATTCAAAAGTTTGAATTCATGCTGGATCCCTCTTTTCAAATGCTGCGGATGATTCCCCATTTGGCCATTGCCCCTTTAATCATATTGTGGTTTGGTTTTGGGGAGGTTTCGAAAATCGTTATCATTGCAATTGGCGCCTTTTTTCCCATGTACATTTATACCTTTCTGGGGATACGCAGTGTAGATTACAAGTTGTTTGAGGTTGCTCAAGTACTCAATTTCAGCAAGGCGAAACAGATTTTTCGCTTAATTCTTCCGGCTTCTTTGCCAGGTATTTTATTAGGCTTACGGCTGTCGGTGGCCATATCTTGGTTAGGTCTTGTCGTTGCAGAATTAATTGGCTCGCAGGAAGGGATTGGTTTTCTAATTAATTATGGCAAGCAAAACTCGAGTGCAGAGCTTATTTTTGTTGGTGTCATCATTTTTGCTATTATCGGCAAGCTCGTCGATTCATTGGTTCGTTTATTGGAAAGAAAATGGCTTAGCTGGAGAGACAGTTTCCAAGGCTAAATCGACATCGACATCAAGGAGGATGACATATGGGAAAAGCCCAGCATACAAAATGGGAAGCTGATGTACTGGTTATTGGCGGTGGACCGGCAGGCGCGTGGGCCGCTTGGAGCGCAGCCAAACAAAACGCCAAGGTTATCTTGGTTGACAAAGGATATCTGGGATCAAGCGGAGCGACCGCACCAGGCGGCACGAATCTTCTGTATCTTCCTCCAGATCCCGAGCTGCGAGAGAAAGCGGTGCAGCAGCGCTACAAGGAAAGCGGATATTTGGCCGAACCTGAGTGGATTCATCGGGTTTTGGATCAAGTGTATGAAAGCTTGGTTATGGTTGAAAATTGGGGTTATCCATTTCGCAGAGATGAGAATGGCGTTCCGCTGCGCGATCATTTGCAAGGGCCGGAGTATATGAAACTCATGCGCAAGCAAGTGAGTCGTGCGGGCGTGAAAATTCTGGATCAATCACCGGCCCTGGAGCTGCTGGTCGATGAGCATGGAGTTGGAGGGGCGCGGGGGATATCGAGACTAGACGATACCGAATGGGAAGTTCGCGCCAATGCGGTTGTCATTGCAACAGGAGGCTGCGCTTTTCTAAGCAAAGGGTTAGGCTGCAATGTCCTGACTGGCGATGGTCTCTTAATGGCGAGCGAGCTGGGGGCAGAGCTGTCTGGGATGGAGTTTACTAGGCAATATGCGCCAAGCACAGCTTTTGGTACGGTGACACGCGGCCGGTTGTTGAATTGGGCTACCTATACATCGGAAGACGGGACTGTACTGCAAGCTGGCGGGCCCCGAGCAGGCGATTTCTTGCCGAGTATGCTGAGCAAAGGGCCTGTATATGCAGTGCTTAATCATGCGGATACAGCAGAAAAGCAGCAGATTCTGCGAAAATCGCATGCGATTTTCTTCCTGCCTCTGGATCGCGCTGGCATCGATCCGTTCAAAGAGCGTTTCCCTCTCACGCTTCGCTATGAGGGGACGGTGAGAGGCACGGGCGGCATTCGCCTAACGGATGAAAGCTGCGCTTCCACCGTGCCAGGTCTTTATGCCGCCGGCGATGCCGCTACCCGTGAGCGAGTCACGGGCGCGAAATCAGGGGGAGGCGCCTTCAACGCCTCCTGGGCCATTTCCTCCGGCACGTGGTCGGGTGCCGGCGCTGCGAAGCATGCGCTGGCGCAGAACCGCAGCGCAGGAGAAAGAGATCTGCGACCGGCCGGCCGATACGGTCTGGTCCATGAGGAGCCGCCGACTGGCAGCGTGCTTGATGCGGCGGCGCTCGTGAAAGCTGTCCAGCAAGAGGTGTTTCCGCTGGACATTAATTACTTCCGCAGCGAGCCCGTACTCCGTCAATCGTTGGAGCGATTGAACGGTCTGTGGGCGAGCGTACAAGGGGCAGTGACGCCAACGGTACAGGGCCGCGTTCGCTCGCGTGAAGTCACGGCGATGATCGCGACGGCGAGATGGATGTATACGGCAGCTCTAGAGCGAAAAGAGACGCGCGGCTTGCATATGTTCCAAGAATATCCGGAGACTGACCCCAAGCAGCAGGTCCGGCTCATTGTATCTGGTATTGATGAGATTCAAGTTCGAAAAGAAAGACCATCGACACAGGAGGTTGTTGTCCAATGATTGAATTCGTAAGCGCCGAAAGATGCGTTGGCTGCACGTTGTGTGTGAAGGTGTGCCCAACGAATGTTTTTGACAAAGGAGAGGATGGAGTTCCTACCCTGGCTAGACAGGAGGATTGCCAAACTTGCTTTATTTGTGAAGCTTACTGTCCGGTTGATGCGCTTTATGTAGCGCCTTTCGCAGAGCCGCTCGATGTTTCTCCACAAGAGGAGGAGCTTATAGAAGCGAAGCTGCTGGGGAGTTGGAGAGAAACGATAGGCTGGGGCAAGGGCCGCACGACGTTAGCTGAACTGGATACCACGCCATTCATCGATCTCATTTTACCGCAGCGTCGATGACTTTAATATTCAATATGTGTCTTATCTTATGTATGGTTGTCTCTGGCAGGCAGCTTGTCAACGAGTCTAGCTAAAAGCTCTACAAGCATCAGCTTCTCAGCTGGGCTGAACTGCTCGAAGGGTTCGGCTAATTTATTTTTCCATGCTTGTTCCGTCTGTTTAATGACGTCATAGCCAGCTTCTGTCAAAAGAACGGTCTTGACGCGCGTATCGCTTTCACTCGTTCGGCGTACAACGAGCCCCGCTTTCTCCAAGCGATCAAGCATTTGGGACATCGTGCTTTGCTGGACATCGAGCTTAATCGCTAATTGTCCGACTGTCTGGTTCTCTTCCGTGGAGAGATGGCGAAGCAGCAGCCATTGAACACGGGTAATCGTGCGGCTCTCAAGGCCGAAGGTTGTATACCGCAGATAACGATTAACCGCCAAAAGCGAAGCGGCAAGCTGGTCTAACGTATCCGGTTTGTTCATTCGATTCACTCCATAGGTTGGTTTCTTATTGGGTCAATTATATAGTGGACCTAAATATAATTCAATCAATAAATGGAAAATAATGCGATTTTAGTGAGGTTGTTGAAGGGATTATACTTATAAAACATAGTTGACGAATATAAAATGAAGTGCTACTATGGTTTTAATCATAGTAAACAACTTGGTTTATAGTTGATTGAATGAATGGCATAACCACTCGGCCAACCGTATAAACGGAGGCGTTCCTTTCATAAAGGGATGCCTCTTTTTTGTTTCATTAAGGGAGCGTGATGGAACATGCACAGGATTTCAAACAGCTTCAATGAAGATATGGGGAGGCAATGAGGATGGCAAAGGTGTGGGAGGATCAAGAATTGCGGTTATCAGCAGATGTTCTAGTCATTGGAGGGGGCCCAGCGGGAACTTGGGCAGCTTTGACGGCGTCAACGAACGGCTCCAAAGTTATTCTGGTTGATAAAGGCTATTGTGGAACTAGTGGAGCAACGGCGCCATCAGGTACAGGCGTTTGGTATATTAAGCCGGAGGAGAAGCTGCGTGAAGAAGCGAGGCAAAGCCGTTATTTGCTGGGCGGCAAGCTGGCGGAAGTCCCTTGGATGAATCGGGTATTGGATCGTACGTATGAGAACATGAACAAGCTGGGCACATTAGGATACCCTTTTCCCAAGGACGATGTCGGTGATCCCTATAAACGCGGCTTGCAAGGACCTGAGTATATGAAGCTTATGCGTAAATTGGTTCAAAAAGCGGGCGTACAGATCCTTGATCACAGTCCGGTTCTAGAATTGCTGGCCGATGAACATGGGGTTGGCGGAGCGACTGGCATAAGAACTCAAACCGGCCAAACCTGGACCGTACATGCCGGAGCTGTCGTTATTGCGACTGGCGGCTGTGCTTTTCTGAGCAAAGCTTTAGGAACTAACGTACTGACTGGGGATGGTTATTTACTAGCTGCTGAAGCTGGGGCGGATTTCTCGGGGATGGAATTCTCGAATGCTTATGCCATTTGTCCAACGTTTTCCTCGGTTACCAAAACAGCGTACTATCGTTATGCCTCCTTCTATTACGAAGATGGCACGATCGTTGAGGGAGCCGGTTCACAGCGCGGACGTTCCATCATTGCCCGCAATTTGCTGCAAGGACGCCAAGTTTATGCAAGCTTGGATCAAGCGCCTGAGGACATTCGTCCATTGCTGCGTGTAAATCAAACGAACTTTTTCCTGCCGTTCGATCGGCTGGGCATTGATCCATTTAAAGATAAGTTTCCGGTTACCCTTCGCTTGGAAGGCACGGTTCGCGGAACTGGCGGCATTCGCGTCGTTGACGAGAAGTGCTCGACTATTGTGCCTGGCCTATATGCGGCAGGGGATGCAGCAACGCGTGAACTTATCTGTGGAGGATTCACAGGCGGAGGCAGCCATAATGCGGCTTGGGCGATGTCATCGGGCTCATTTGCAGGGGAAGGAGCCTCCCAATTCGCACGTGAGCTTGGTGATAAAGCGGCTCGTCGTCAATTGAAAAGCGTATCTACAACGACTTTTACGAAAAGCGGCACTGGCAGCGACAAGGCCAAATCGAGCGAAGCGATTCGAGCTGTTCAGGAAGAGGTTATGCCGTATGACCGGAATTTGTTCCGAACACAGAAAGGTCTTGAAGGCTCGCTGAATCGGCTGGATGGCTTGTGGCACGATCTTCGGGAGCGTGAAGCTACATTGGACTTGGAAGGGGTTAGGCACAGAGAGGCAACTGCCATGACGGCAACGGCACGTTGGATGTATAACACGGCTCAAGTGAGAACGGAAACAAGAGGGATGCATAAGCGAGAGGATTTCCCGGATTTGGACAGCACGCAAGGATACCGCTTGATCAGCGGGGGTCTTGACCAAGTGTGGGTTCATAAAGCGGAAGAGACGAAGGAGGCTGTTCCCCAATGATTGAGCTGGTGAGCGAATCCAAATGCATTGAATGCAATATCTGTGTTTCCGTGTGCCCTACGAATGTATTCGATAAAGGTGACAACGGTATTCCCGTCATTGCACGTCAAAGTGATTGCCAAACTTGCTTCATGTGCGAGCTGTATTGTCCTGCTGACGCCCTGTATGTGGCAGCTGATGCAGAGGGGCCAACACTCGTGAGTGAGGAGCAGCTAGATGAACATGGGTTATTTGGCGGCTATCGGGAAAAAGTCGGATGGGGCCCTGGCCGTAAGCCAGTTGCCCAGCATCCTTATCTGTACGAACTAGCAAAGAGAACCGCCATTGGATAAATGGACGGCGTTAACCTGAGAGGAGATTAAGTCACAATGAGATCGTATGTGAATCAAAGAAAAAGGGGACTGTTCCACAAAGTAAACGTGATTCTGCTTGCTGGTGCTATGATGGCTTTCTTAGCGGCTTGCGGCAAATCAGATGGAGGTGCCAAGCCTGCGGATGCCAGTGCGACAGCTAGTAGCGGAAGCGCCAAAGCGCAACCGCCAAGTGTTCTGAATTATGGCTACATCGGGACAAACAAGCTTAATTTTCCAGGCGGCGCAGAAGGATGGGGCTTCTACAAAGGAATTATTCAGGATGAGCTGAAGAAATACGGGATCACTGAAGTTAAGCTCGTGGCTTTCCCGAACGGACCTGACCAAAGTGAGTCGCTGATTAGCGGCAGACTGGATTTCGGCAGCTTGGGAGACACCCCAGCGCTGCTAGCCCGCTCCACTGGAGCTAAAACGAGAGCTATTACGCAAGGGGCGACAGATAGTGTCGGCTATTTGATCGGGAAAAAAGGTGGCCCGCAAACCCTCGCTGATCTGAAAGGGAAGACCGTCGCCATTCAGAAGGGCTCGTTCATGCATCGTTATATCGCAGGATTAGTGAAAGAACAGAACATTCCCGATGTGAAATTTATCCATATGCTTCGTCCAGATGGTGAAGCTGCTCTCTCACGGGGAGAAGTAGATGCGATGACGAACAGTGCGATTTTCGCTTTAAAGCAAATTGATCAAGGGTATCCATTGATTGATGAAGCCACGAAGCATCCTAATTTAATCGGCACTAGTATTACGGTAGTCTCGGAAGAGTATCTGAAGAAATTCCCTGATTTCCAAAAGGTATGGAATGAAGCCAGGTTAAAGGCACTTAAGGATTTGCAAGCCAAGCCAGATGAATATTACCAATTTCTATCCCAGCTCAACGGCTTTACACCTGAGCTGAATAAGAAAGTATCTCCGATCGCTACGATTAAAGATGTTAATTTTACTGATGACGGCGTTAAGCTGCTGGAAGGTACGAAGAAATTTCTGGTGGATGAAAAATTGGCCGAAAAGGATTTCGATTTGAATCAGTGGATTTTAAAATAAGACGAAGTTACTTTCCGTAACGAAAGGATTGAATACACATGACAACTACTCAAACGGGTTATCAAGCGGTGATTACGCAGGAGGTCGAAGCGCATCGCAAGGCGGAATATCCGGTGCATCCTGTTTTTCTGAATCGCTGGTCTTCCCGCGCTTTTGAAGCGAAAGAGGTAACGAATGAAACCCTATATACGATTCTGGAAGCAGCGCGCTGGGCGCCATCGAGCAGCAATCTTCAGCCATGGCGGTTTATCGTTGCAAAAACCGAGGAGCAAAAGCAAAAGTTTCAAACGTTTATTAAACCGAATAATCAATTATGGACCGTGCATGCGCCTGTATTAGTGTTAATCCTTTCTCACAAGCTTCGCCAAGATGGAGAACTGAATGGCGCGCATGCTTTCGATGCTGGCGCAGCCTGGGCTTCGATTGCGTTTCAGGCGCATTTGTTAGGCTTGGCGACACGTGCTGTCGGTGGATATGAGAAGGACAAGGCACGCGAGGTGCTTCAGGTGCCAGCTGATTATGAGCTGCATGCTGTGATTGCGCTTGGCTATCGCGGGGCGCGTGAAACGTTGTCAGCTGAGTTCCAAGAGCGAGAGCTGCCGAATGGCCGCAGATCACTGAATGAAAGCATTATTGAAGGTTCCTTTTAACTGCATGAGGCAGTGAAAGAAGGCTTTCAAACATGAATAAAAATGGTGGACAGGATGCTTCCTGCTCCGCCATTTTTTTATTTATAAGTGCGTGCAGCTGTACTTTTCGAAGGAAAATATTGATATGCATAAGTACCGACAGATTTAAGGAGGTGCAAAGTGCGAGGAAGTGATGAATTCGCCTACGGGTTACAACGGATGAATGAAGATATTAAATATTCGGCTTCTCGATTGGAGGCTTGCAGCAATTGCTTCGAAATTCTAAAGGATAGATTAGATCGTCTGTGTGATTTTATAAACAGCTTAGAAAATGTGCGGCAGTGGTCTTTATGGAACCATGACCCGACTGTGCAGGAACAATCACGGAAGCTTAGAACGACAGCTGTGAAAGCTCTTTGCGATTTGGAGAAATATCAGTCAAGGCGCATACATAATGAGGAAACTCAAATAAGTGAGTATATTCAAAAGCTGTCACATTCAGTCCGAGCGGATGTAACTTGTATGCAAGTAACCGAGCGGTCAAAGGTTGTGTTTATTGGTTCCGGTGCTTTGCCTTTATCCGCGCTAACGATTGCACAGGAATCAGGTGCAGAAGTCTTATGTCTGGATATTGATTCGGAAGCTTTGGAGCTTGGGCGTCATATGGCAGCGATGTCTGGCCTTGGTTCCCGTGTTACTTTCTCTCATAAAAGGATAAGTGAATTAGCTGTTGCGCGTGAGGCTACGCATTTCATCATTGCTTCGCTCGTTGAGAATAAGCTGGAGTTACTGGAAGAGCTTAAGCATGCCGCGCATGATCAAGCTAGAATTCTGATCAGATACGGAAACGGACTGAAATCGTTATTCAATTATCCGCTCGAGGCTGATTTATCTGAGGACTGGACGATGAATACGCTAGGAACACAGGGGCATCTTTATGACACGATTATTTTGGAGAGAGCGATCCAATTGAAGGGCGTGTGACGGTCGCCTTGTAGCTGACAGGCAGCTGATGGAGGGACTAAGGCTGGAGCTCTGTGGCAAGCCGGTTTCATTGGATTTTTTCCAGTGCATGCTAGTTTGTAGAGTTTGAAGGAAGATTCCACTGGATAAACTCCAATGCATAATCTGAAAAACGGACATAGAGAGGTATAATGGAAATTTTCATTGGATTATTTCCAGTCCAAGCTTGCAAAAGACTCTGTGACGGGTGATCTCATTGTACGAATTCCAATGAGAAGAAAAAAACCGTTTGTGTATCTTTCATCCTGCCATCCTGAATTTGAACAAGGGGCAATCCTCAAGTTTTATCTACTTGAGGATTGCCCCTTTAGTGATCATTAAGGATATACGATTGGTGAATAAACTGTTGAAGGATACGGATCGATGAGCACAGGAGTTGCATCCATGTGATACGCATTTCAAGTGTTTTATTACGATGTTATTTTTAGGCTATCAGAATACCAAAGAAAGTATCTATCTTCTCCTATGAAGTCGATGGCAGGACAATTAGACTAGAAGCAGGATAATAGACCACTTGAAGCGAAGGCATGTGAAACAAATTGCAGCCACGAGGTGATCACGATTCATTTATTAATTGTCGAGGATGAAATACGGCTCCGGCATGCACTTGCCAATAACATTCCTTGGGACCAATATGGCATTGAGGTGGTTGGGCAAGCTGGGAATGGAACAGAAGCCTTGAGGTTGATTGAGCGTAAAAAGCCTGAAATTGTGTTATTGGATTTACAGATGCCGGAAATGGATGGGCTGACATTGGCCAGAAAACTAAGGCAAACGGATCCTTTATTGAAAATTATCGTGTTAAGCGGCCATGATGACTTCGCGTACGCACAAGAGGCGCTGGAACTCGGAGTTCTGAAATATTTGCTGAAACCGGCTGGTGAAGAAGAGATTTTGATGACCGTGCTGGAAGCCGCCGAAAGGTTAAAAAAAGAGCTTGAACAGCGCCATAATCAAGATGAGCTGAAAGAGAAATGGAAACTCCATCTGCCATTTTTAATTAATGATTTTATGCAGGGATGGTTGAATGGCAAATTTGAAGCGTGGGAAATTGAGTACAAAAGCAATGCCCTGCAGCTTGAGCTAACCATGGATGACAAGTACGCAGTTGTCGTGATTGATATGGACCCTATCTCAGAGGCCGAACAACGGTTTAGCAAAAGGGACACCCCGCTGCTGCAATTTTCGCTCAGCAGCATTGTGAAGGAATTCCTGCAGTCTGAACGATGCTGGGTTTCGACGGATTATGCAGGCTGTTCTGTCGTTGTGTTTCAAGTGGCCGGCAATCAAGAGGCAAACATCGTTTTGCAGAAAATCAATACGATTACTGAAAAGCTGCTGTTTACTGTTCATAGCTGTCTTAGACTAACGGCAAGTGCGGGAATCAGCGGGGCAATAGGCGGCGGCGAGGATATGAATAAGCTGTACATACAAGCTGTTCGCGCGCTGCAGAACCGAATTGTACTTGGTCATGACTTGGCAATTCCCTATCGCGAAGAGCAAGGCAGAGAATTGGCTTTGATGTTGGAACCGAATCTGGAGAAAGCGCTGGAGATTGCTCTGGAGACAGGGGAAGGCGACAAGGCCAGCGAAATGATGACAGCCATTTGGGATGGCGCAGTGGCGAAGCTGCTGACGTTCGGGGATATGCAAGAGCACATCTTGTATTTTGCCAGTCTATTTGTGCGAATGATACAGAAACAGGGTTGGTCGGTTCAGGAAGTGGCAGGCGACGATTATATGTATTTTGTGAATCACAGAGAATTGACAACAAAGGAACAAATTTTGTTATGGCTGCAGCGAATGATTAAGGCCTATTTAAACTACGCCAATCAGCGAAGAAAATCAACAAGTCATAGCATAATTAAAACCATCCTGAGTCTTGTTGAGAAAGAAATCGACCAAGAAATGACGCTGCATGCTGTTGCAGATAGGCTGTATGTCAACTCCTCCTACCTAAGCCGATTATTTAAGCAGGAAACAGGCAAAGCCTTTTCGACGTATGTACTGGAACGGAAAATGGAGAGAGCCAAAGCCACCTTGCAAGAAGGGGTTAGGGTGTATGATGCAGCAGCAGCAGTTGGCTACAGGGACGTAAGTTATTTTACAAGAGTATTTCGCAAATTCTGGGGTGTGACGCCCGGCGAAGTGCGTAATTAAGTGCATGAGAAACGAGCAAATGACCTTCCTGATCCTCGGGAAGGCTTTTTTGCGCTGAAAGGAAGGGCGAATCCTCTGCGGTTTCTCCGAGAAGTTATCAAAGTACCAAAACAAGTAATATTACTCTAATTCGCATTAAATGGACGGATGATACACTAAATCTAAGATCAATAGGCAAGAGGGAGGAGTCACCATGAGAGAACCGACCATCACAGAGAAAAGTGTTAGAAGTGCGAAGAAAACCGTGAAAAAGAGTTATACGAGGCAATTATGGATTGATATTCGGAAGGATTGGGACTTGTATCTGGCTCTCATTCCTGGCATCGCTTTTCTGCTGCTGTTCAAGTACACCCCCATGTATGGCATTATTATCGCTTTTAAGGACTTCAATATTTTCGAGGGAATGTCGGCAAGTCCGTGGGTAGGATGGAAGCATTTCGAGAAATTGATATCATCCGCCAGTTTTTTGCAAGTATTTCAGAACACGCTGCTTATATCTGTTTATAAAATTGTTTTTCTATTCCCGCTGCCTATCATCATCGCAATTTTATTGAATGAACTGAAACATATAGCCTTTAAGCGAAGCGTACAAACGGTGATCTACCTGCCCCATTTCTTATCGTGGGTTATTGTCAGTGGATTGTTCATTGATCTGCTTTCAACGAATGGCGGGATTGTTAACAAAATGATTGTCGCACTAGGCGGCGAACCCATTCGTTTTTTTCTGGACAGCCATATTTTTCGTTCTGTGCTTGTAGCTTCAGCAGGCTGGAAAGACCTCGGTTGGAATACAATCATCTATTTGGCTGCTTTGGCAGGTATCGATCCCGGATTATATGAATCCGCCAAAATGGATGGTGCAAATAGATGGAAGCAAATCGTACATATCACGCTGCCAGGTCTGCTGCCAATCATCCTGCTCATGTTCATTCTACGGCTAGGTTATGTGCTGGAGGCAGGCACGGAGCAAGTGCTTGTCATGTACAATCCAAGTGTTTATAATGTCGCCGACGTTATCGGCACCTATGTTTACCGAATCGGCCTTGGCGAACAGGATTACAGCTTTTCAACGGCAGTAGGCGTCTTCGAATCGGTGGTCGCGTTTATTTTGATCATTTCGGGGAATAGCCTGTCGCGGAAGTTTTTTGGACGAGGCATCTGGTAGTCGCGGAAAGAAGGAGGAACACGCATGCAAGTGAACAACGTTGTGAAAACAGCAAGCAGGAAGAAAACGGGCGGTCTTCGAACCTCATCCAGTGAGAAAATCTTTCACGTAATCAATTATGCATTCTTTATTCTGCTTGGGCTTTCTACGATCTTTCCCTTTATTAATCTAATCGCCAAATCGCTCAGCGGGGAAGCAGCTGTCGTCTCCGGCATGGTTTCTTTGTATCCGATTGATTTCCAAGTGGGCACTTACAAATATGTGGCAAGCAATTCCTTGTTCCTGAATGCTTTCTTGGTTTCCGTTACGGTGACATTAGTAGGATCAGTTCTGGCATTAATCATGACAACACTTGCCGCATATCCCTTATCAAAGCCGAGGCTGCGTGGACGCAAGATTTTTATCCTCCTGTATTTGTTCACCATGCTGTTCAGCGGGGGATTGATACCGACTTACTTGCTCATGCACAAGCTTCATCTGATCGACAAACTACCCGTATTATTTCTGCCTTTTATGATTAACGTGTACAACATGCTGATTATCAAAAGTTACTTCGAAAGCTTGCCCGATAGCCTGGAAGAGTCAGCCAAGATCGATGGAGCAAGCAATATCCGCATCCTGCTGCGTATTATTTTGCCGCTGTCGCTTCCTGTGTTAGCTACGATCGGGCTGTTCTACGCCGTAACGTTCTGGAATGATTATTTCACTTCGCTAATTTACATTAATTCGGCTAATCTGAAGCCTTTGCAGCTGTACTTGAAAGAGCTGTTCGTCACTTCGACAGATGTGTTCCTTAGAACGAATGTGGATGCATCCCTCAATGTTTCACCGCAATCCATCCAAGCCGCTTCGATTATTCTTGCCACACTGCCAATTATCGTCGTGTATCCTTTCCTTCAAAAATATTTTGTGAAAGGCGTTCTGGTAGGATCTGTTAAAGGATGAGAAAAGCAGTTGTGCGTATGAAAGGTGGTGATCGCGGGAGATATCAGCTTGGTTCAGGGTTCTTGAAGGTAGGCACTGGCATTGTCCCATGATCACAAATGAAAAGGGAGGTCTATGTATGTTAAAAAAATGTTTAACCGTATTATCCATTACAACGTTGACAGCGGCATTATCCGCTTGCGGTGGAAGCAGTCAAACGACCGGCAGCTCCAGCTCGCCATCCGCCACTACGGCAGCAACGGCATCAGCAGCCGTAAATGCACCGAAACCGGAATTCAAAGCACTTCTGCAGTATGCGCGTTTTGACCCCAATACAGAGGTTGTGGCGAAGTTTCTGAACGAAAAAACCGGTTATAAAGTAACGTATGATATGCTGCCCGTTGAGAACCCGGATGATAAATTGAATTTGCTGATGGCCAACAAGGAGCAATATGCGTTCATGCTGCTTACAGGACCACAGTATTCCAAGCTGGCGTCTTCCGGCGCGCTTGAGCCCATCGACGAATTAGTGAACAAGTACGGCACGAATATGAAAAGTGTCATTTCCCAAAACTCCTGGAATGGGGCGAAGCTGAACGGTAAAATCTATGGCATTCCGCAGACTGGATCAGGAACGGTTGTCAACTCGTCATTGATTGTCCGCCAAGACTGGATGGATGAGCTTGGACTGAAAGCGCCAACGACACGCGATGAAATGTACACGGTGATGAAGACAATTAAAGAGAAGAAGAACGTGATGGCGCTGTCCGGCGGAAAAAGTCCGCTTCTCCCAGAAATTCTGCCGACATTTGGTTTGACGATGGTGCAATCGACCTTAACAACAGGTTGGCAGGATGTCAGCGGCAAGTTGGTTAATGCCGTCGAGAATCCGAACATGAAGACATATTTGGCTTTCATGAAAAAGCTATACAGTGAGAAATTAATCGATCAGGAATGGTCGCTGAATCAGGCGAACAAAGTGATTGAAAACTTTACGAGCGGTAAAGCTGCTATCATTTCCAATGGCTATTTCAATGCGCCAACCGTGCAAAATGCGCTGTTGAAAAATACGCCAAATGCCAAAATTGCCAGCCTGCCTTATTTGAAAGGCGATGATGGGAAGGTTCAAGTCATGGCAACCGCAGGAATCAGCTATTATGTAGGTATTCCGAAGTGGGCTGAGAAGAAAGAGGACATCATTAAATATTTGGATTTAAAACTCGACAAAGAAATTCATAAAGAAGCAACCATCGGTAAAGAAGGCGTTCATCATAAAGTTGAAAACGGCAATTATTTCCCGATTCTTCCGATCTTCAATGACCAATACAACAACGCGTCTTCGTTCCTAACCGGTGTAGATGAGAAGAACTACCCGATATACTGGCAGGCACGCGTACGGAAAGATCCGATTCTGACGGAGGCGTTTAACAAAAATCAGGAAGCCGCCAAAGGGAATACAGTGGTTGATCCGCTTTCTTTTGCACCGCCGCTTGAAGCAATCGGTAAAAATAGCCTGAAGCTGCAGAAGCTGATGGAAGATACGTTCTTAAAGTATATAACAGGAGCAGAACCTCTGGAGAACTATGACAAGTTCCTCGCGCAATGGAAAGCTGAAGGCGGCGATGATATGACCAAAGCTGCTAATGAATGGTATGCTGCGAATAAGAAGTAAGCTTGACGCGTAAATCATCCCCTGTGGTTCATGCCATAGGGGTTTTACTACGAAAAGGGAGTGAAGAGCGATGAAGAAAATCGGATTCATTGATTATTTTCTGGATGAGTGGCATGCAGAGAAATATCCAGACTGGATTGAAAAGGCCTCAGGCGGAGAAATGAAAGTAACTTGCGCATATGGCATGGTGAATAGGCAAGGCAAACTGACTAACGCAGAGTGGTGCAGGAAGAAAGGCATTGAACTTCTGGATTCTATTCAAGCAGTTGTGGAACAAAGCGATTATTTGGTTGTGCTCTCGCCGGACCATCCCGAGTTCCATGAAGAGCTGGCACGGCTTCCGCTGCAATCCGGCAAGCCAACTTATATTGATAAAACATTTGCACCAGACCTAGCAAGCGCGGTACGGATGTTTGAGTTGGCTGCTGCGCATGGAACGCCTATGTACTCGACTTCGGCGCTTCGTTATGCTGCTGAATATTCTGAGCTTGAACGCTCAGGCATAGACGCGATAAGCAGCTTTGGTCCTGGCAAGTTTGAGACCTATTCGATCCACCAAATTGAACCGATTATCGCTTTGATGGGGACAGAGGTTCAGCGTCTCATGTGGACGGGAACAGAGAAGACGCCGTCACTGCTTATTGGCTACAAAGATGGCAGGCAGGCTGCTGTTAATCTGTATGGCTCCGAATGTCCGTTCATGATGAACGTCAATTATGGCAATGATCAGGCCAAGTTGCTTAAGATCGAATCGAACTTCTTCGGGGTATTTATTGAAAATCTCGTCACCTTTTTCGAATCAGGTGTTCCTGCCGTATCGCAAGCGGAAACCTTGGCTATCGCTGCGATTATGGAAGCGGGCATGAAGGCGGAGAAGACACCTTATCAGTGGTTGACACTGACTTAGTTTGCTACCACCTGACTATAAAAGCCTGTGAAAGTGCAGGAATTTTCGGGTGAATTCGGGTGTGAAATGGAAATGCCTGCAATTGTGCAGGTATTTTCAGCTTTTCCAGCCTCTCATCCAGAAAAAGCCTCGAAAACCTGCACAAACGCAGGAATATCATGATTTAAGCTATTCTAAGCGTAAAAAAGATGCACAATTGCAGGTTTATAAAAAGGAGCCAGCCTGGGTTTGCGTAGGATACATCAATCTCCATAAAAAAAGGAGCTGCCCTCATGTAGTTTATCTACGTAGGGGACAGCTCTTTTTTACTTTTATCTACTCATTATTCATATCTCCGTCGATTTCTCTATCTTCATTTTTATCTTTATGCGAGTTAAATACTTTAATTTTGATATCCGCGTGTTTGCCGTGATATGCAGCGCTAATCGTTGCTGTGCCAGGTTTCACGGCTGTGATCGTGCCGTTCGGGGCAATGGAAGCGACTTTATCATGAGAAGAGCGGTAGCTGTCAGCCTGCGTAATGAAGGCTGTTTGCCCATCCGAATAAGTGGCTTTAAGCGGTGCGAGATAAGTGTCGCCTTTGACTAAGCTATGGTTGTTTTCGTCATAAGACAAGCGGGTCAAGGTGACAACCGTAACAAGCGACTTCGCTATTTTCCCTTCGAACTGAGCGGTAATTTCAGTTGTTCCGTCTTTCACAGCGGAAATGAGGCCGCTTTCGGAAACAGTAGCCACACTCGGATTGCTGGAGAGGTAAGAAGCTCCGGTGATTACGGCACGCGTACCGTCGGAATAAACGGCGGAAGTCACAACAGCTTGTGCAGTGCCGGATTCAAGACGATAGCTTGGCGAATCCAAGATTAATCCGGTCACAACGGGAGCAGTGCGCGTAATGTTGACTGTTTTTTCATTTGTTTTGCGGCCGTCAACGTAAACAGAAATTTTCAAGGCATTCGTGCCGATAAGAAGAGCCGCTTGGCCGACAAAATCACCGTTGCTTGCTACGACGGCGGGCACTTGATTGACGCGAACTTCTGCCGTGCCCGGTCCAAGAACTTCTACATTGCCTTTGATCTCAATACTGGCAAGTGAAGTTGAAGTGTTCTCGAAAGCCAAGTGACCGCGCAGGACAGCTGATCTCACGTTGTCCCCAACCTTATACGTGCTTGCGACAAGCTGACGTCTAGTCCGCGTGCCGGAGGCATCCAATGCGGAAATGACGAAGCCGCCCTGCGGGATGATGCTGTTATTTGGTGACATGTTCGTCCAGTTCCAAGTCAGTGCCTGCTGCGCATTTACGACTTTGGTCACTTTACCGGTGTTATCAACGATTGCTTCTACGCCAAAAGTTGATGTCGCTGTTGTCTGACCGAATGTGTCTGTGTAGACATTTAAATTATTTTCATTGCGGCTTACGTTGTACAAATCGGCTTCGAGGTAGGCCTCATTATTCGCGGGAATGCTGGCGCCAAGCTGGTAATCTTTCACGTAAACCTGATTCTGAAGGGAAGCCTTCACGATAGGCCAGTTGACTTGCGAATAGTCGAAAAGCATCAGACCGTTCGATTGGGCAAGCCCCGCTTGGAATACGGACCGCTGAAGGGCGGGTTCCTGAATGTTCGCCAGAGCAATGCTGGCATACATGGGCACTTCGCCGTTAGTGACAATATTGCCTAGTGTAATATGTTGTTCAATTTCTTTCTGTGTTGTCTGGTAGGTGCCAATCATCAGGAAATCGATATTTTTGGCATATCCGGTTGCGGCGTAAGAAGCGGTATACATACTATCTTCTGGAAAATGGAGACGGCTGTCATATTGGAAATGGGGACTTCCCCAATGAACGCCGTTCAAATAATAACTTTCAAACCACGAGCCTACGTAAGCAGAGGATTGAACTTTTTTACCTTTTAATGCCGTATACCGATCAGTTAAGGAACGTACTTCATCTGTAAAGGTTTTGATCGTCAATGAACGGAATTCCCACCAATCGTTAATGAGAGGGCCATTCTGGCGTACATTATTCACATAAGTGAATACATCAGCCGGCCAGTTCGTCAATGACTTCCCGCGTGATGCGAGAAATGTTTCGAACTTACTGCGCGTCAACGGGCTGAAATCGGCCGTTTCATTGTCATACCGGGTACGGTCGAGCACGACACCGTCTACATCGTAATTCTTGATGACTTCTTCCATGTTTTTCAACTCAAAAGCACGTGCCTCGTCATTCGCCGGATTAATGAAAGCTACCAGCGATTTGCCTGATTTGTAATAGTTGCTTTCCCGTAGGCGAAGAATTTGACCGCCATCCTCAGGCCGGAAAACGTGTTCTTCCCAGTCCAGATGCTGATTCAGCAAGCCATATTCATTATGTGCGGGCGAGCCTTCGGCAAATACATTAAAGGCGGCATGAATTTTCATGCCAAGCTGATGCCCGTAAGTCACGAATTCCTGAAGCATGTCCAGGTTCGGATTGGCACCTGCTCGGGTTGGTGCCGTCATCTGAGAGATGTGAGGCCGCCCCGTTAGATCATTCTTCTTGTAGTTGGCAAAGCCTTCAACACCCTTCACATCGAGGGCAATCGCGGTGACGCCGGCGTCTTTCGCTTTGGTCAGCATATCACGAACGTTTTCGGGCGTTTGCAGCTTAAAAATGTTCGTTCCTTGATCGACCCAGAGCACGACTTCCTTCGGAGCGCTGGTTGGCTTCTTGTAGAAAACGATGAGCGATTTACGAACGTTCTCCACGCCGTTTTTGGCAGCGATAACATCGAGGTAATTGACCCCTTCGTTCAACACGTACTCAACTTGGAAGGTGTGATCCGCTTGCATGATAGCGGTCGTTTGGTTGACGGAAACGGAGTAAGAAGTACCTTGTTCAAGGTTATCGAGTTTACCGGAAACGATTGTTTTCGGCTGTGTGACGGTCGACCAGTCATCATTGTTCAGTTTGAGCTGCGCTTTAAGCCCGTGGCCAGTCATGAGTTCGGTGACAGGAATGACTTCGCCGTTCTTGCGCAGCTTGATTTTGTCCCCAATCTTAAAGTTTTTGGCCAAATACTGCTTGTATGTTTTATTAGCCCAACTGTCGTCATTAGCGACCAATAGGTAGCCGCCTGGCGGGATAATCAGATCAGTGGGACCTGTCCACACGGGCACACCGCCGTTAACGGACGGGTTAATAATCTTGGTCACTTGTCCAGAGGCGTCAACCGCAACACCGACGGTCGTCTTGCCAACTGTGATTTGCGGCGCGTATTCCGTGGTAAACAAGGCTACATAATCGGTTATTGCTGACACGTCTTGATCAACGAGATTAATTTGCTTGCGCGGACCTTCAATGTCAATAGTGATATCTACCGGAGCGGCTTCGACTTCAATAAAGTCCGCTGCGCTCGGCTGAGCAGCAGCGGTGGAGCCAGTTCCCGCAGCTAGGGCGGTTATTGGACTAAGGGAAACGATTAGCGTTAGCAAGACAGCGAGATTCAGCCATTTTGATTTAATCAACGAAACCCACATTCCTTCCATTCGTAGAATAGGCGGTCAAATACGAACAGGCTCCAGATCAGGGGGGACCGATCATGTCTTAGAAGTGTATTTCTTTCCCTTGAGCGCTGGATTCATAAATGCCGCAAAGAATTTTCATCATCTCGACACCGTCCTGTACAGGGGAAAGCGTCTCTTTAGTACCTTGGCAAACTTCGATGAAATAATTGAGCTCTTGTTGAAAACCGGCGACAAAGTCGAAGGATAGGTTATTGATTTGTGGTGTCAAATTAAGAATCGTGTCATATTTCTCTGTAATGATGGATAGCTCTGGTTCCAGCTCTGCGCCGCCTTTTTCGCCATATAGCTTGACGGTTAGCTCGTCTTCTTTGGCATGAAGAGTGAAGCTGACGTCAACTAGGAGGGAGGCGCCGTTCTCGAAGCGGATCATGGCGTTGGCCATGTCTTCCACCGTGTTATGAGAAGCGTCGTAATCGGCGGCTTTGTAAAAAGCGAGATTTTTCACATTCGCGCGATTGCCAAGCTTCTTGTACGCATTGCCGGATACCGACTTCACTTTGGGTCTGCCCATCAAATACCAACAAAGATCAATGACATGAACGCCTACATCAATTAACGGTCCGCCGCCCGAGCGCTCAATATCCGAGAACCAACCGCCCGGATTGCCTAGCCGGCGAATGCAGGAAGCTTTGGCATAATAGATCTCACCGAGCTGTCCGTTGTCTACGAAAGATTTGACGATTGCTGTATTAGAGGCATACCGGCGAACAAAGCCGACTTGCAGAACTTTGCCTGAACGCTGGACGGCGGCTTCGACGGCCAATGCTTCTTCAACCGTTTTACATAGCGGCTTTTCAGTAAGGACGTTCTTGCCTGCTTCCAAAGCGGCTATGGAAATAGGGGCATGGCTGTTGTTCCAAGTACAGATACTTACAGCATCTATCCTAGGATCGGCAAGCAGCTTCTTATAATCGGTATACACATGTGGAATGCCGTACTTATCTGCCTTGGCTTTGGCGCGTTCTTCATTTAAATCACAAATCGCGTAAAGCACCACATCGGGATTGTTTTGATAAGATTTTAAGTGCATTTCGGAGATAGAACCGGCTCCGATGACCGCTACATGTATGTTGCTCATCGTATGAAAGCACCTCGTTTATAGGATGGTTAGATCAGGTATTGGTAAAAAATTATACGGGGTGAATGGTTGGCCAAGTTAATTCAATCCCATGGTTTACTAGATTTTGCTGGAATTTACGAAGCTCGGACTCGGTATTTCGAACATCACGGGGGATCAGCTTACGGTCCAAGCAGTAGCTAGCCAGGAAGCCTGCAGCTTCACCGATGTTCCACTCCACTGGGTGGAGCCGATAACAGCCGTTCGTGATATGGGTAACCCCTAAATTTTTGCATGCCGGCAACAAATTATTCATTCGGACTGGAATCAAGCTGCCTAGCGGAATCTGGAACGGCAGGGAAGAGATGTCGATATAATGCCGGTTGCCCGTACTGGGATGCAGATCAATGCGATAACAGCCAATGCCAACGGAATCATCAAATTGCACGGCTCTTCCTTCAGGCCGGCATGCTGCGCTTACATGCTGTTCCAATACAGTGAATTCTGCTTTGATACGGCGCGATTCCCTTATGTAAGGATACATGGCTAAGCCATCGTCGGTACCAACGATATCTTTGCGAAGGCGCAGTCCCGGATAGCCATGGCCCCTGTCAGGTCGCGGAGCTTCTGTCTGAAGCCAGTAGAGCAGGGAAAGGCTGAGCTGCTTCGCATCCCAGAGATTCCGCTCTCTTTCTTGTTCGCTCACATCAATAACGGAGCCTAGCCAGTAATCATTTTGCGGCCAATTGACGAGTGTGATGCTTCCCGGGTAAAAGCCCTTCTCGAAATTCGTACTGTCGATAATGCGTCGATAGTAGAATAGGGAGTACCTTTCTGTGCCTTCGAAAAGTTCGTAATCAACAGCCTCAAGCGTGTGCGGTCTTACCCCTGTCCAACTTAGCAGTCGATCAGGCCAGAAGTCAGCTTTGTACTGCCGCCAGAAATCGTAGCGCTCAGGACGCTCGATGGTGTGATCCTCGCCTTCGATGTAATCCATCGCGAAGCAGTAAGTAAAGCCTTGCATGTCCTGCGGAAGCGCCTCGCCTGCGACAGCATGGGGTTCACCGGTTTCGCTGAACGCTTCTGCACCTGTGACATATTCCGCGCCTGCAAGCGGAAGGACGTCGCCGCATTCTGTTGCATCAAGGAAGTAGGCAGCAGAAAGTTCAACAAGCTCACCCGTAATTAAATTCGTCATGATTACTTTGCGGATATTATCGCCTTCCACTAAAGCTGATTTAATGCGATGGCGGTAAAGGATTTGCAAGCGTCCGCTATGAATATACGGTGCGAGCATGTCTTGCAGAACCGCTACAGCGGCGCGAGGCTCATGGCATAAACGCGAGACGCCGCCATTTCCGGGATTCAGGTAGATTTGCGAGCGAGCCTCCGCTGTTAGCGGGAAATGCCGCCGATAGTAGTCGCGAACCCCATTTCGAAACTGCCGATAGGCGCGCGTGCATCCGAACTTCTCAATCCAAGGATGTTCATCCGGCGGGACAGCTTGGCTTGTCAGCTGCCCCCCAATCCAATCGGTTTCCTCTGTCAGAATAACCGTCTTGCCTGATTTGGCTGCCGCGAGCGCAGCGGCGCTGCCGCCGGTACCTCCGCCAATAATGATGATATCAGCGCTATGTTTGTGCATGTTGCGTTGGTTATCCCAGTCCGTCAACGATGATTCCCTCCTTTTTTCCATCTCACCTACAAGTATCCACCAACAGGCTAACCTTATTGTATTACAGCGGTAACGGCGCTACAGCGGAGGACCATGACTTCTTTTGGTACTTTAATAACCATTGATCTTCTAGAAAAAGGGTTTGAAGCTATAATGACGAAAAGGATTAACAGAATATAGGAGAATCAAGTAGGAGGTTCAAATTATGAGTCACCGCAAAAAATCGATTGATGCTGTGCAGTTGGATACAAATATGAACATACGGCCATCCGGCGATCAGGACGTCATGTGGTATTCACCACTTGAGGCGCCGTTCCACATTGCCGGTTTTGGTTGGCTTCAAGAGGAAGGGCGTTATCGGCGTCTGCCAGCGCATCCTTCTCATCACATACCTGATGCTGTGGATCAATTAGCGAATTGCACTTCGGGCGGACAGATTCGGTTCACGGCGGATGCCACGTCACTGCTTGTGAAAGTGAAATTAACGGGACCTGCGAATATGTATCATATGACGGCAACAGGTCAATGCGGGTTTGATTGCTACTTGGGGGTACCGGGGGAACAAGTCTATTACGGAACAACGACTTACGATCATCGGTTAATGGCGTATGAAAGCAGCCTTTTCACGAATAAGGTGAGAGAAAACCGCCTATTTACTTTGAATTTCCCGCTTTATCAAGGCGTAGAGGAAATATGGATTGGCTTGGATCGAGAGGCCCGCATCTCGCCGCCGCCTAGCTACGACAGCAATCAGAAGATTGTTGTTTATGGGACTTCGATTACACAAGGAGGCTGCGCATCCCGCCCAGGCATGTCTTATACGAACATTTTGTCGCGCCGCATGAATCTGGAATTTCTGAACTTGGGTTTTTCCGGTAATGGCAAAGGAGAACCAGAGCTAGCGCATATACTGGCGGATATTCCAAATCCCGCCTGCTTGATTCTTGATTATGAGGCGAACTGCGTTTCGACGGAATTATTGGCGAAGACCTTGCTCGAATTTATTGCAATCTATAGAGAAAAACATCCCTTGACGCCTATTCTCGTTATTTCTAGAATCACGCATGCCAAAGAACAATTTCATGCTGACATGGCCCAAGAGCGTTCAGATCGCAAGCAGATTCAGCAACGAGTTGTTGAGCAGCGACGCGAGATGCAGGATGACAACATTTATTTCTGTGATGGGTCCACGCTGCTTGGTGCAGATGCTCATGAATGCACGGTGGATGGGTCCCATCCGACGGATCTTGGTTTCCTGCGGATGGCGGATGGCTTAACGCCGATACTTCAGCAGATTGTGGGCGGATGACAGAGGCAAGACAGGCCTGAAGGGGTGGTCCGATGAAAATAACGAAGCCATTATCCGCGTGCTTCGTTCTGACGATGTTATGTTCAAGCGCAGGATGCAGCTATCCTTCCAAGGACAAAAATGAAGATGAAACCAGCCCTGCGAAAGTTCCTCTCATCCGAATTGTGGCGAACAGTCTAGGTATGAATTTCCCAGCGGGAATGGATGCCAATCACAATCCGTATCTTGCCTACATCGAAAAAAATACAGGCATGGAGGTCAATGTAACCCTCCCGCCGCTTAATGGCTATGATGATAAATTGAACGTAATTATGACCTCGGGGGAGCCGCCGGATCTGCTGAATACGGCCAATCCTTCGTGGTTCATTAACTTTGTAAATCAAAAGGCATTAACGCCTTTAAATGACTATATTGACAAATACGGCGCAAATCTGAAAGCCAAAATTCCTAAAGAAGCATGGGACAATGTCACGGTAAATGGTCAAATCTATGCCATTCCCAGCGTCAATGAGGTCAAAGGAACAGAGATTATTTATGCTCGGAAGGATTGGTTGGATAAACTTGGTTTGCAGCCTCCTCACAGTATCGAGGAATTTACGGCTGTGATGAAAGCTTTCGCTGAGAGGGATCCGGATGGAAACGGGATACAAGACACCTACGGCCTCTCCATCTTGGAGCGCCTGGGTAGAACCTCATCTTTTCTTGGCGCTTTCGGAGCCCAAATGAATGCTTGGTACGAACGAGATGGGAAGCTGGTATACTCCGGAATTCTCCCTGAGATGAAACAAGCGCTGACTTATTTGCATAGTCTCTATGAGCAAAATATATTGGACCCCGAATTCCCGCTGAATAAAATTGATATTCTTGGCGATAAGATAGCACGAGGGAAGATCGGCTTGTATTCTGCCGCTTGGTCGGATACACGTACACACATAGAACAAAGTCGTAAGAATGATCCTACAGCGGTATGGATTCCACTTGATTATCCAACTGGCCCTGATGGGAAGCATGGCGTTTACAGCACATCCATCGTTCGTTCCTACAATGTCGTGCCGCTCAAAAGCCAGAACGCAGCGGCCGTGGTCAAATTTCTTGACTTTATAGCAGGGCCTGCTCAAAATACGCTAAAGCTTGGCTTTGAGAAAGAAGTATGGACCCAAGTAAACGGAAAGCTGTCTATTCGGTTGGATGAACATATCAAACAAGCTTATCGGGGCATTTATGGGGCCTTGGTGGATACCATTGACCGGGACTTGACGAGAAAACGTTTAGACGGATTAGGTGAACAGTTCAGACTTTATGAAAACTTGCAGCGGATTGATAACAATCTAATGCAAAATCGGTTTAATGGGCCTCCAACTCCAGCCATGGGCAAGCATCAGGTCAAACTGTCCAAGCTCCAGGAAGAAACCTTTACTCGGATTATTGCGGGAATGAGTCCAATCGAGGAATTTGATGCTTTTGTGAAAAATTGGAAGGATGCCGGAGGGGATGAAATTACCGGAGAAGTGAACGAATGGTGGCGGCAACCCGGTAAGTAATGGGTAGTGAACCCGGTATAAATGGAGGGACCACCACATGGTAAGAGAGATCCTGCCCAAAGTACGGAAATTACTGACTGGCTTTATTCAAGTAAGGCTGACATGGTATTTTATGCTCATTTTATTGCCGATCTCAGGCTTCAGTCTTTTTGCCATTGCGAAATCGCAAACGATTTTGGAAATACAAACAGGGGAAAGAACCCAAGGTGCCCTGCATACGATGGCTGATTATGTGGATCTGACGCTGCAGAATATCGAACAGCTTTCCTCGTTAATCGCCTTTGATATGAATATGAATAAAACTTTGCAATCCGTAGGACAAGAGCCGCGCAAACAGTCTTATGTGCAGCTCGCGCAAGTGATGGATCAAATAACGAATATGACAACCGTTAATTTGATGGTGGACCAAATCACGATCATCCATATGCCTTCTCGCACCGTTATCTCTACGAAGCTTGGCGGTAGCAAGCTGCCTGAGGGGGCAGAGAAGCAAGAGTGGTATATGCGCTTAATGGAGGCTAACGGAGGGACCGTTTTCTATACGCCACAAGCAGGTGAATCGTATTTTGACACAGATAGTGTGCATTTGATCCGAACGATGGACCCTTATAATCGGACCCTGATGAATCCTAATTTGCTCGTTATTTCCATTAAAAAAAGCGCCTTAATCGAGCTGGCAAAGCCACTGCTTCCTACTGCCAACGCGAATATCTATCTGTATGAAAGCAATGGCTCGTTGATCACAGGAACTGGAAAGTCCATGAACCCGCAGGCTTGGAATAAAGAAAATAAAGCTAGATTTATTCGTAAATCGCCGCAAACCGGAACTGAAATGGTGACCATTAGCGTAAAGTCCAAATTATCCGGGTGGTCGCTCATGATGGAACAGCCGCTATGGGAAATTCGCAGCCATACGGATTCGTTGAAAGTATTTACCTATGGCATTGTAGTCGTAAGTTTAGTGCTCGCGATTTGGATTTCCTGGATCGTCTACAGGGGAATTTCCTCACCTCTGCGCAAGCTCGCGTATGGGATGAAACAGCTGCGAACTGGCAATTTCACCATTCAGCTGGAGGATACGCGCGTGGACGAGCTTGGGTATGTCATAGAATCCTTCAATCGCATGGCTGAAAATCAAAAAACGCTCATTCGTGACCATTATGAAAAGCAGCTTTTACTTTCCAAAATGGAGCTCAAATTCCTGCAATCGCAGATTAATCCGCATTTCCTCTATAACACTCTGGATTCGATCTACTGGACAGCTAAGAATTACGAGGCAGATGAAATCAGTGAAATGGTGCTCAATTTGTCCAAATTTTTCAGGCTGAGCTTAAACAAGGGAAATGAAACATTTCCGGTGGGCGAAACCGTCATGCATCTCACGTATTATATTAAAGTGCAGCAGCTGCGGTTTTTGGATCATTTTACTGTCCGCTACGATATCGCCAAGGAGAGTGAGCCTTATCATGTGTTAAAGCTGCTCTTGCAGCCACTTGTCGAAAATGCTGTTCTGCATGGTCTTGAGAAACAAAGCAGGGGCGGGGAGCTTGTCATTTCCTCCTACTTGGATAACAGCTTGCTGGTGCTAGAAGTGAGCGACAACGGCATCGGCGTGGAACCTGACAAGTTGAAAGAGATTCGAGCCAAGCTAGAACAATCTTACAGGCTTGCGGCTGAAGGCATCTCGACAGATGGCCGGAGGGAAAAGGACTTGTTTGGCCTGCGTAATGTTGTTACGCGGATGAGGATGTATTACGGGGAAGGCTCCGAATTTCATTTCGATAGCGATGTTCGCAGCGGAACCCGGATTACGATCCGACTTCCGCTTGAGAAGTGCCTCTCCGCTTTAGAAGAACAGGCAAGTTAAGGCAGCAGCGGTTGTCTCAAAGCAATGTGCAGCATCGAGCTCCGCCGTGCGGATGCGCTATAATGCGCACCAAGGCTCGCTCGCGTGGGGACAGCGAATGCGGGCGACCATATTTGGCGAGGTTCATGGCCTAATCGGAAATTCCTGCGTAAATGCAGGCTTTTTCGATCAAATCGCATGAAAACTTCAGAAAGCCTGCGATTATGCAGGCTTTCTGGGCTTTTGCATCCTGGAATCGAAAAAAGGTCGTTAAAGGATGCATAATCGCAGGCTTTTCACGTTTTTGCTGGTTCCTAAGACGAAAAGGATGCATAATCGCAGGAATTATGTGAAATATTTGTGTCTGCGAAAACAGAGAGGGCTGATCTATAAGATCATTAGATCTTATAAATCAGCCCTCTTCCTAATGTGTTGTAGATAGATGAATCAATCTGTAATATTGCGCATGTAGTACTCGATGATATCTTTGCGGCGAATAATGCCAACGAAGAGATGGTCATCATCAACGACCGGAACAAAATTCTGATCGGCGGCAAGCGCCAGCATATCTTCCATGTGAGCATGCAAGGAAACAGATTCATTGCGAATATGCTTTTCAATATTGCTAACCTGAATGTGATCCATGTTATCGAAAGTGAGGCCTGGCGTGTTTTTCATTGTCCACAGCAGATCGCCTTCCGAAAGTGTGCCGACGTATTTCCCATTCTCATCAACAATGGGAAGAGCTGTGTAATAATGCTGTTCTAACTGTTCTAATGCTTCCTTCATGGAAGATGTCGAAGTGATAAAGGAAACTTTATCTTTGGGTAATAGAAAAGAGGCAGTTTTCATAGTTTTTGATTACCTTTCCCTGAATTTTCAATTCCCTATATGTATATTTAAACATACTTTGCCGTTAAAGGCATTGAAAAATCTTTCCATTACGTAATAAGACGCACGGAAATGTTATTTTGTTCAGTATCTTTTACCCCGTTCATCAGATTTGAAACAAGGGGCTTATTCACTCCATTTTCATATGGATTACGAATAGGTCTTGTTGTCTTGTCCCAAAGAATACAAGTTGACACTGCGAGATTACAAGTGTAATATGATGATGTATTACAAACGTAATCCAATTAGATAGGAGGTAAGCCTGTGACCCAAGTTCCCCAAATCTCCGATGCGGAGTGGGAAGTGATGAAAGTTTTATGGGCCAAATCGCCCTGCACCGCCAATGAAGTGATTGAAGTTCTAGAGACTCGTACGGAGTGGAAGCCCAAAACCGTGAGAACCCTTTTGAACCGATTAGCTCAAAAAGAAGCCATTTCTTATACCTTAGTTCACAAAGTGTATGCGTATTTCCCTCTCGTGTCGGCAGACGAATGTGTGAAGTCGGAAACCGATTCTTTCCTGAAACGAATATACGGCGGGGCATTTAAACCGCTGCTCGTTAACTTTTTGAAAGAAGAGAAGCTCACGCCGGAAGAAATCAAAGAATTGAAAAATATCCTTGATGACAAATCGAAATGATCCCCTAAAGATCAGCATGCAATTCTGCCGCAACCTCTTGGGGACAAAGTTGGAAAGGGAGAATCACCTGTGAATCAACTGCTTGAACAATTTATTCCATTGTTTCATTGGGTATGGTCTGTCTCGGCGATGGCAAGTGTCTTGGTTGTATTCATCATCGTGATGCAGAAAGTGCTTAAAGCTCATTTGAAGCCCAGATGGCATTACATATTGTGGCTGCTGGTCATTCTGCGACTAATTATGCCTTGGAGCCCAGAAAGCAAATTAAGCATTTATAATTGGGTCGGTACACCGGAAGTCGTCCAATCTGTTGTTCACTTCGATCAAGCTGAACCGGCTTTAAGGACGGATGAACATGAATCACCGGGCGCGAAGACACAAATCTTGTATCGCATTTTACTGGCAGCTTGGCTGCTTGGCGTAGTTTTATTAGGGACTTATACTTTGAGCATTAACTTGAAGTTTGCCCGGAAATTAAAGCAAGAAACGGAAGCTATTACGGATGAAAGAATAAGACAGCTATTCAGGCAATGTAAAAAACGGATGGGAATCCAAGGCCACATTGCCTTGGTTGCTTCTGATGAGTTAGCATCTCCATCGTTGTTTGGATTTATGAAACCTCAATTAATTATGCCGACGGTTCTGTTGCAGAATTTGAATGACGAGCAATTGCAGCACGTCTTCCTTCACGAGCTTGCCCACAGCAAGCGCAAAGATATTTGGGTGAATGGGTTCATGCATGCGCTGCTCATCATTCATTGGTTTAATCCCATTCTCTGGTACGCTTATCGTCGAATGCGCGAAGATCAGGAAATTGCGAGTGATGCGCTTGCGTTAAGCTGCCTTGCTCCTGACAAAAGCCAAGCTTATGGCTATACGCTTATTACATTGCTGGAAAGTATTGCGAAACGCAATCAAGTGTTTGGAAATGTCAATCTGACTGGAAATAAAGCTCAATTACAAAGGAGAATTCTGATGATTAAACAGTTTAAGCTTCATTCCTATCGCTGGTCGTTTCTTGGATTGGCAACCATGATTTTCATTAGCGGCTGCACATTAACGAAACCTGACGCGAGTCAAAGCGCCAAACATTCCATGAGTGCAACAGCCACTGATAAACCTCAGCAAACAATTTCTCCAGATACAAGCCTGAAGCCAAATGATGAGAAAACGGCCACCTCAGATACGGAAATATCGTTATCGGCTCCAACACCAACGCCAAGCCTATCTCCATCCGCGGCATCAAATGATAAGCCAAGTCCTGTTGCTGCCCAAGAGGAGCTGCCGACAGTATCTGCTCGTGTACCACAGCCTGTTCCTGTTGCCGAGCAAAAAGGCGTGCGATCCGATACAGGTGTCAGACCGACAGCTGCTCCACAACCGAAAGCCAGCACGAGGGAAGAATCGCCTAGAGCTGTTCCTTCGACAGAGCCCCAGCAAGCTGTCACACCCGAAACCGCAAGACCGGCTCCGGTACGTGAACCACAACCCGTTGAACAGCCGCGGAACTAAGCGCAATTCACTTATAAAAAAGCTGATTCTATCCTTTGCGATGGAATCAGCTTTTTTAAAATCCACCGTCCAATTATTTTCCGGGCTGTACTACGGCGATGCCAACGATGATTGAGTCGAAGGCGTAAGCCGTCTTTTTTTGCTCAGAATTTGCTCAGAGCGGTGTGCTATGGTTAATGAGCATGACAAAAAAATGCACAATGCGACAGAATCAGCAACTGGGCCTTGCGCGAAGGAAAGGATTGGGGATATCAATGAAGAAAGTGTCTGCGTTTCTTATCATGGTTGCCATGTTATTTGTTAATTGTTCTTTTGTATCTGCTGCTGTAAAAACGGGGTGGGATATAAACGCTGCTCGTGGCGTGGCGGTTGACGCAAGCGGTAAAATATACGTCGCGGATCTGGGGAATCATCGGGTTCAAATTTACAATAGTGACGAAAGTCTATATAAGACGCTTGGTGTTAAAGGAGTACTCGGTTCAGACAACAGCCACTTTAACTCGCCGAGGGCAGTTGAAGTCGAGAGGACGACAGGGGATATCTATGTCCTAGATAGTACCAATAATCGTGTACAGGTGTTTGACACTCAAGGTAACTGGTCGCGAACCATCACGCTGCCGCCAAATGCTAGCAAAACACCAATACCCGAAGCCATGACACTGGATGGCAATGGGCATCTATTCGTGTCTGATCAAAATATTAATATCGTATACCGATTCGACCTCGATGGGACGAATATGATCGTCGTTGATTCTACCGGGGTTAGTGGAAGGCCAATGGGGCTAGCCGTTGATGATTCAGGAAATCTGTACGTCTCACAATATAATTCTCAAGTTGTGTTCAAATACCAATATAACTCAGGTACCAGTACGTACTCAAAAGTGAAAACGATTGGGGCTCTGAACGCTTCAGGTACAGACAATAGCCACTTTAATGGTCCTTGGGGTTTGTACACGGATAGCATCAACCGACTATATGTTACAGACCAGACGAATAAACGCGTGCAAGTTTTTAATAGTGACGGCAGCTATGCGTTAACATTGTCCGATACAGGTTTTATAACTCCGCATGATGTAGCTTCAGATAGCAGTGGGAATGTATATGTGTTGGATAAAGGGGCTAATAAAATATTTTTATTTAAACCGCAAGAAAGCACTGGTACAGCACTTGGTCAAAACATCGTTCCGACTTTAATTGGAAGTGTCACAACCCTGACAGTCGATCAAAATTCCGGTGCTGCCGATATCTCAAGCTTATTGCACGTCAGCGACACGGATCTCGGCCAGATCGTGACATGGACAGCCAGTACTCCACCTTCCCATGGTACGCTGAGCATCACCAATGTGACTGCACCCAGCGGAGGTGTCGACATCGCTCCAGGCAACCCGATTACGTATACACCGACAGCGGGATACTCCGGTACCGACAGCTTTACGGTACAGGTAAGCGATGGCGTCGGCGGAACGGTAACCCGTACCATATCGGTGAACATAAGAGGGCAGGTTGCAACGCCGACAGCCAATCCGGCAAGCGGCGCTACGGTGGCGAACAACAGCAAGGTGACTTTGGGATCCGCAACAAGCGGAGCGACGATCTATTACACGACCGATGGCACGACGCCAACAACAGGCAGCGCGAGCGGAACGAACGTGACGATCAGCGGCGAGCCTGGCGAAACCGTGACCGTCAAAGCGATAGCGGTAAAGGCAGGCAGTTTGAACAGCAATCCGGCAACGTTCACGTATACGATTCAAGTTCCTGCGCCGACCAATTTAACGGCAGCAGCAGGAGACGGCCAAGCGACGTTGAGTTGGACCGGGGTTCAAGGAGCAATTACGTATAGTGTTTATCAAGGAACAGCTAGCGGTAATTACAATTCGATTCCAGTGGTTACGGTTGGCGGTACGTCTTATACGGTAACGGGATTGACGAATGGCAGCACTTTTTATTATGCAGTCAAAGCCAATTACGCAGGAGCAAGCAGCGGCTACTCCAACCAAGTCATTGCAAAGCCTAGATCAAGCGATGCGAATTTGAGCGGCCTTGCATTATCGAGAGGTACGCTGAATCCAATATTTGCCACGAACATAACGAGCTATGAAACAGACGTAACGTACGACGTGACCAGTGTAACGGTAACGCCGATGGTATCCGATGCCGTCCATGCTGCGGTAACGGCGAGCGTATACACAAGCAGCGGCGATCTTACGAGCGGACCGTTTACTTTGACGAGCGGTACGGCTTCTCCGGCGATTGCCCTGAACGAGGGAAGCAACGTGATTAAGGTAGTTGTGACAGCGCAAGATAACACAACGAAGACGTATACGGTGACGGTGTCAAGGGCTTCCGCACCTGCGCCGACCAATTTAACGGCAGCAGCAGGAGACGGCCAAGCGACGTTGAGTTGGACCGGGGTTCAAGGAGCAATTACGTATAGTGTTTATCAAGGAACAGCTAGCGGTAATTACAATTCGATTCCAGTGGTTACGGTTGGCGGTACGTCTTATACGGTAACGGGATTGACGAATGGCAGCACTTATTATTATGCAGTCAAAGCCAATTACGCAGGAGGAAGCAGCGGCAACTCCAACGAAGCCATTGCAAAGCCTAGATCAAGCGACGCGAATTTGAGCGGCCTTGCATTATCGAGAGGTACGCTGAATCCGATATTTGCGCCGAACATAACGAGCTATGAAGCAGACGTAACGAGCGACGTGACCAGCGTCACGGTAACGCCGACGGTATCCGATACCATCCATGCTGCGGTAACGGCGAGCGTATACACAAGCAGCGGCAATCTTACGAGCGGACCGTTTACTTTGACGAGCGGTACGGCTTCTCCGTCGATTGCCCTGAACGAGGGAATCAACGTGATTAAGGTAGTTGTGACAGCGCAAGATAACACAACGAAGACGTATATGGTGAAGGTGACTCGCGTGAGGAGCAGCAATGCAAACTTGAGCGGCTTGAGCCTGTCGAGCGGGTTGCTGAGTCCAGTGTTTGCATCGGGTACGACGAACTACAACGCGACTGTGCCTAATGATGTATCAGTCACCACGGTCACTTACAATACTGCTGATAGCCATGCAACTGCGGATTTACGGCTTAATGGGGCTTCGGTTAACAATCCAGTTAATTTGAGCGTGGGCTCAAATATCATTAGTATTGTTGTTACTGCGCAGGATGGAACTACGAAAAGCTATTCAGTGACAGTTACACGTGCAGGTTCAAATAACGCAGTCTTAAGTTCGCTGAACTTAAGCGGCATTACGCTAGATCAACCGGTGACTGGAAATGTTTATGCGTATACCGCGACCGTGCCTTATGATGTTTCTGTTACTACAGCTACTTACGCAACTACGGAAAGCCATGCGACCGTTGCTTTGAGTTTAAATGGAGCACCAGTTAATAATCCGATAAATTTACATACGGGGTTAAATATCATTAGTTTTGTAGTGACTGCTCAGGATGGAACGGTGCAGACCTATACAGTCAATGTTACACGGGAAACCCAACTGGTTGCTAATATCTCAGTCTCCAGTGCTAGCGAAACCATGTACGTCGGAGACTCCCTACAATTTAGTGCAAGTGTAACTCCTGACAATGCAACGGACAAAACACTTAGCTGGTCAGTAGTTCCAGGTACGGGGGCGGCAACGATCAATGAGGATGGTTTGCTCGTTGCAACTCAAGTGGGTATGGTTACAGTTCAGGCAACTGCACATGATGGTTCCGGTATTGTAGGAAGCAAAGTTATTACGATCTCTAACAGATCTACTAGCGGCGGTAGTCATTCTGATTCTCATACAGACACTCAATCGCCGCCTGCACCTGTACAGACTCCGGAACCTGCACAGACACCGAATTCGATACCAAATCCTGCAACAGATGTGTTTAGGTCGAATGTAGTACAAGGCGACAATAATGTTGTTAAGAACATGGAAACACGGATTCAGGAAGCTAAAAAAGACCCGACTATAGCTAATCTTTCGGACACTAAAGGACACTGGGCAGAAAAGACGATTGGTATTTTCGTAAAACTACATGTGATTGAAGGTTACGACGATGGTGCGTTCAAGCCGAATGGTAATATCACACGCGGTGAATTCGCAATGATTCTAAGCCGGGTATTTGATATCAATGGCGGCGACAATACCAGCACTGAATTGAAGGATGTTGGCAGCCATTGGGCGAAAGGGGCAATCGAGAAATTTGTAAAGGCAGGGGTAATCAGCGGCTACGAGGACGGTACGTTCCAGCCGGATAAAACGATTACTCGCGAGGAAATGGTGGTTATGTTGTCCCGCATAGTAAACCTTAACAACGTGGCGAAGGACACTTCCAAAGGCAACTTCAATGATCTAGAGGGGGCTTATGCAACAAATGAGATCAAAGCTGAAGCACAGGCAGGAATCATTAATGGTAAAGCGGATGGGAAATTTGATCCCAAAAGTAATGCCACACGCGCTGAAGCTTTGCAGATCATATTGAATGCGCTGAAGCTCAACCCGCAATTGAAGACGCTGTTGGATTCGTTTAACTAATATCGTTTTTTTAAATACTCCTGTGCAGCTGACATTTCTCGTATGAGGGGTGTCAGCTTTTTTTTCAGCCGAATTGGCGTATTCGTTCATTGGCGAAACCTCCTCATCTTTTCAAGGTCTGCCGCATCAAATTTGAGACTATACATATTAGAAATTAACGAACATAATGGAGATATATCAATAAATCCAACAGGGAGGAAGTAGACAGACATGCTGAAGATAGCGATAGTAGGTACGGGATGGTTTGCCGATAAACATGCAGATTTGCTTACTGCCAGAGATGATGCGAAGGTCGTAGCTTTTGTAGGCACGACAGTGGAGAAGGCTGAGAAGCTGGCACTGCGATATGCAGGCTCGCAAGCTTTTGATCATTTGGAGCAGATGCTGGATACATGCAA
Source organism: Paenibacillus ferrarius (assembly GCF_002027705.1). Taxonomy (GTDB): domain Bacteria; phylum Bacillota; class Bacilli; order Paenibacillales; family NBRC-103111; genus Paenibacillus_E; species Paenibacillus_E ferrarius. Next base: position 225,539 of record NZ_MBTG01000012.1, read on the forward strand.
GCCAGATGCCGTCTATATTTGTGTGCCGCCAATGGCGCATGGTTACATAGAAGAAACGCTTATTGCGCGCGGTATCCCATTTTTGGTGGAGAAGCCGCTTGGCATCGAAGAAGAATCTGTTCAGCATATTCTATCATTAGTAGAAAGCAAAAAACTTATTACCTCGGTAGGGTATCATGTGAGGTATACAGACGCTGCCCAAACGGCCAAAAAATTGCTGGAAACCAGAAAAATCGGGATGGCAATCGGCAGTTGGATGGGGAACATGCCCGGTGTCTCATGGTGGCGGAAGCAAAACGGTTCCGGAGGCCAATTCATTGAGCAAACCACACATATTGTGGATTTAGTCCGGTACCTGATCGGTGAAGTGGATGAAGTGTATGCCGTTTACGCACAGCGCCATATGCACACCGTTCATGATCATGTGGAAGTAGCTGATGTTGGAGCAGTGACCTTGAAATTAGCCAGTGGAGCTATCGCTACGTTGACCAATACGTGTATGCTGCCATTCGGGCACAAGGCAGGGCTGGAGTTGTATACGGATCAAGGTGTTCTGGAAATTGAGCAAAGCCGTTATTTGAAACATATTGAAAAAACGCAAACAACGGAGTTCTTCGACGCAGCTAATCCGTATGAACGTGAATCCGAAGCCTTCTTGCACGCCATCAAGACAGGAGATCGGTCACTTATTTTGAGCGATTATGCCGATGCCGTGAAGAGCTTCCGCGTAACAACTGCCGCTCTGCAATCGTCAATCAGCGGCTTGCCGATCAAGCTTCGGTCATAAATAGAAGATCAGCTTATGCAAAAAGAAGAGCGAACGGTTGGCTGCGTTCACTCTATAAATGTACGATTAAGTCTAGCTAACAGCACCCCGAATGTGTGACGTTCCTCATCTGTCCAGTCTTTGAACAACTGCGCGTGTCTAGCCAACCGCGCTTTTTTGGCTTCCATGACTCTATACAATCCTTCCTCCGTGACCTCGAAATTGCTGGATCTTCCATCCATGGGATCAGGCAATCGCCGGACATACCCCTTTGCTTCCAATACAGTCGTTTGTCTGCTGATCGTGGAGATATCCAAGCGAAATTCGCTTGCTAAAGCCTTTACACCAACAGGTCCACTTTTGGAAAGTTGAGTAAGAAGCGTATAGGTCGACCGATCGAGGCCGCCTAATTCTTTATCCAAAGAAGTACGACGAATCAGGACGACTAATTCATAATCAAGAAGTTCCAAATCTTCTGTTTTCATCCAAACATCCATCCTTTTCTAGAAATGCGCTTGACATTCAATCATCTAGTTGTACAATACAAGTATACATAAATGATTGTATTATTCAACTACTTCTTAAGCAAAGTAGGTGCAAGATTTAATGGGAAACCCAACTCAACGCAATTCATCATTTTGGTTTATTATTTTATCTATCTTTTTCGGCAATTTCATGTCCATACTCAGCTCGACTACGATCAATGTAGCATTTCCGGTATTTATGAAGGACTTTCATGCCGAATTAGGTGCGGTTCAGTGGATGATTACCGGATTTCTGCTGGCAACCGGGGTCGTCGCTCCAGTAGTAGGTTATTTCGGAGACCGCTGGAGCTACAAGAGGTTGTATCTATTCGCCTTGTCAGGTTTCACGCTGTTCTCAGGCTTATGTACGATTGCCTGGAATATTGAATCCTTAGTCGTGTTCCGGATCCTGCAAGGGGTCTTCAGCGGTTTAATTATTCCTACTACGATGACGATGATTTATCAATTTATTGAAAAAGACAGACAGGCGTTTGCTATGAGCTTATGGAGCTTGTCCTCCATGCTGGCTCCGGCATTTGGCCCGACATTGGGAGGATGGCTCACCGAATATTTCGGCTGGAGATCCTTATTTATCCTCAATCTGCCCATCGGCATTATAGCCATCGCCGTTGCGTTTAAATGTCTGCCTTTGCACAAAACGGCCCCAACCAAGTCCTTTGATTTGTCTGGTTTTGTGACAGTTCTCATCAGCAGTTCGTTCATTATTCTAGCCTTTAGCGAAGGGAATGGATGGGGGTGGACGTCTTGGAAAACACTCTCTTTTCTGATCGTGGGAGCTGCGACACTAGCCTACTTCATTCGTAGGGAGCTTACGGTGAAAGACCCCTTGCTGAATCTAAGTGTATTTCGCACCAACCGCTTTACGTACAGCTTGATTATTAATTGTATAATAACAGCTTCGTTGTACTCAGGAACATTCCTAATCCCAATTTTCCTTCAAGACATTCAGCAATCTACTGCTTTGAATACGGCGTTGGTTCTGCTGCCCGGTTCCATCGTGATGGCGTTCTTTTCACCTATCGTTGGGAAGCTTTATGCGCGCACAGGTCCTTTTTGGCTCATCCTTAGCGGAATTATACTGTTGATTGTATCAACCTGGGAGTTAAGCCATGTCACGCTCCAGGCAACCCATATGTACATTGCTGCATGGATGACAATTCGATATGTGGGAATTGCCTTTGCTTTTATGCCGGTTATGAATGCCGGAATGTCAGCGATTTCCAAAGAGAAGTCCGGTCATGCTTCAGCCGTTACGAACTGGGTGCGTCAAGCAACGGGCGCTTTATCCATTGGTATTTTCAGTTCATTGCTCGCTGCTCGTTCATCAACGCATATCAAACAATTGAATGAAGCTGCAGCAGCAGGAACGCCTTTCTTACGAGAGCAAGGAATGACGTTAGGCGTGCAGGATGTCTTCTTGGCCGCTACGTTAATTTGTGTGATTGCTATTCCACTAACCTTTTTGATAAAAGAGAAGCGGAAGAAGAGGCAATTCCTAACTTCTTAAGAGCTGCTATCGCTCTGATTCGGCTATTTGATTTGTCCAATTGATAAGCTGGTCTTGTAGTTGCCATAATGCAAGAGCTCGTCAAGAAAGGCATTTAATTCAACCATAGAGGGGACGCGAACTCGCATCCAATAACAGCCGTCCCCGCTTACCCGATGCATTTCCGTTACCATCTCACTGCTCTGGACAAAAGATACGAAAGATGAATGGGCGATGGTCATTTTCATAAACATAGTCACAAAAGCGTGAACGGTTAAGCCAATTTTTTCAGGATTCCAAAGTAATGTATACCCTTCAATAATGCCTGAATCCTGCATTTTTCGGATGCGAGCTCCAACGGCTTGTCCGGTCAAATGAACGAGTTCTCCAATTTCTTTATGAGGGCGAATCGCATTTTCCAATAAAACTTGTAAAATCGCAAGATCTGTCTCATCTATACGATTGGCGAGCATAATGTCATTCTCCTTTCAGAATGAAACAAGAAACGGCAATTTCGTTTCATTGCATGATGTAAGGATGTTTGCTTATCTTCTATAATCGTAACATTACCATATAAAGAAAGAGATGAGGTAGGTTTTTTATGAAACTTCGATTAATTCGTCATGCAACGCTTTGGTTAGATTATGCAGGTGTTCAGTTCTTAATTGATCCGATGTTTAGCGATCAGGGCATCAACCCGCCGATTATAAATACAACGAATGAAAGAAGAAATCCACTTGTTTCACTGCCTATTTCCTCAGAGGAAATGCTGGCATTGTCACCTGATGCGATCATCGTTACTCACTTGCACCCTGATCATTGGGATGCTGCAGCCCAAGAAGCGCTTAACAAGGAAACGCCGCTTTATTGTCAGCCGGGCAACGAGTCCGAATTTACAGCTTCTGGCTTTAAAAACGTACAAGTCATCCATGAGAGTCATACTTTCAAGGGGATTACGATCACGCGAACGTCGGGGCAGCATGGCACAGGTGAAATAGGGCGGCTTATGGGCGCGGTATCCGGCTTTGTTTTTCAAGCACAAGATCAACCTACGGTTTATCTCGCAGGCGATACGATATGGTGTGAAGAAGTTCAAAGTGCGCTGGATAAGTATCAACCTGATGTCACCATTGTCAATGCAGGAGGTGCACAGTTTGCTGTTGGGGAACCCATAACGATGGATGCTTCTGATGTGATACAAGTATGCCAATACGCTCCGTATACCAAAGTTGTCGCGGTGCATATGGATACGATTAACCACTGCTTGGTAACCAGAGAGGATTTGCGAAACAGGCTTATGGATGAGAAATGGATAGATCATGTCGCGATACCGCAAGACGGTGAATGGGTCTGATCAGGGAGACACGATTTCAACAGCGGTTGGAACCCCACATCCATCCCTCTAGGCATAGCGCTGTTTCGAAAACGGGATTTGCCTTTATAAGTCGGTGCATCTATAATGCTAGAAAAAGCAATTGAGGGAGCTAAATGATGTCAACGATAATTGACAAAATAGCATGGATTCATGTGGTAGATGGTCAAATCCTATGTGCGCGTTCGCACGGAAAAGAGCTCTATTATATTCCCGGAGGAAAAAGAGATCCCGGTGAATCCGATCATGAAACGCTTGTACGTGAAATTGATGAAGAACTGTCTGTTCGAATTAAGCCGGAGACAATCGCCTACGTGGGAACGTTTGAAGCGCAAGCGGATGGGAAATCAGAGGGGACGTTCGTTAAAATGACCTGCTACACGGCAGATTTCGAAGGAGAACTAAGGCCGGCTTCGGAAATAGCCGAGCTCGTTTGGCTAAACGCTGAAGAGACAGACCGTGTTTCGCTTGTTTGCCGGCTTATTTTTGATAAATTACGTGAATTGAAGTGGCTTTCTTAAACTTTCTAAATCCTGCGAGATTCTCAGCAAATCCTCGGTAATATCGAGACAGGATGACACGATATCCTTTAATTCTATCCAGCCTTCATCCATCTCGGTTATCAACCGTTCAATATCGTGATAAGTAATTTTTCTTTCTTCACTATTTGACGGCATGTGATCTCTCCTTCTAGTTTCATTTCGAGTATTCCTTATCTTATAATTTTCGTTCAAGTGTTCACTTATGTGGGTGTCTTCAAAAATACAATTATTGGGAATGGGTGGAGGAGGGTATTTAAAGAAAAAAAGTGAACCACTATTTGAGTGGCTCACTGATAGGGGACGTGAATATTCCTGTATTGCCTAATCAACATCCGAATACGTTCGGTTATTTTATCCGCACTAAGTTGCTTTGCAGCACGGTATCTCCCACTTGAGGAGTAAAGGGAGTGTTCGTAACACCGGTTACATTCGTTATCAGTTTGCGGTCTTCCTGGTGAGTAATGCGAACCTCATATTTAAAAGTTACTTTGGATACATCGGCGAACAAAAAAACAGATTTGTTCGGTCGAACGTTCACTGTACACTTTTTGGTGCCGCACGGACTTACTTTCAAAGGAACAGGCGAACCTGTTGACCAATCGAATACTTGAACCGTAACTGCACGGCTCGCTGTTCGATTGAGATTAACGACATCGATTAAAGCAAATTTTGTTTTGGGAGCTTTACGCAAAATTCCCGTAGATAATGTGATCCTGTGGAAGATCATAGTACCACTCCTTTCTTTTATTACAGTAAATGCAAATAAAAGAAAGGATGCTTGTATATAGAAGTGGAATTATTGCTTCTTCAAGCTTATTTCGCTGTCCAATGTTCGGGATGAAGGAGCGACGGAGGAAGCTTGGTGTCAGCATCTCCTTTGGCCGCATTGAGCTGGGATTGGGTCAGGAAAATACTCTCGGTAAGGTTGGCGCCACTCAAATCGGCGTCTCGCAAATCAGCCCCGATGAGATCGGCTGCTCTCAGATCCGCGCCTCTTAAGTTAGCGGCAATCAGATAGGCGCCTCGTAAATTGGCGCATCTTAAGTCTGCGCCCTTGAGGTTTGCCCCGATGAGATCGGCTCCACGATTGTAAGTCTTTTGCTTTTTAGCAGGGTTCTTCTGAAGGCGGCGCGCTTCCGTTCGCACCAACTCACTGGTCTGCAGAAGCAGGATATTCACATCTGCACGGTGAGCTGTCACATCAAGCTCCAAGATTGCGCTTGGGCTGAGAAGGGTAAGCTGCTCGGTCTTCGTGATCGCTCGTTGAAGCTCTTCATGAATGGATTGGGCGGCTTGGAATGTCAAAGACTCCGATAGATACCAGAGAAGCTCATGAAGCTGCCTCATCATTGGAAAGACTTCGAACATTTGCTTCGCAGAAGCAGGGAACTGACGCCAGTCTTTTCCATCGTAAGTGATTTGCGAGACCTTCTGGCCGGCACCAAAACAGTCATAAACGGTACATCCTCGAAAGCCAAGGGGCCTTAATTTCGTGTGAACACCGCAGCGGAAGTCAGTCTTCAAGTTGGGGCAGGGCTGACCGGCATTCTTGTCCATTGCGAAGTCGGAAGAAGCTGCGAATGGAAGGGCAACACAGCACAAACCAAAGCAGCTCTCACAGTCAGAAATGAGGTTAAGTTGATTTCCAGCAGGAGAAATATCAACATATTCGCCTTTTTCATTCAAAACTTGGTCACCGTCCATATTAGTTGTTGTAGTTCTTATATAGTAGTACTTGAAGTTATGCAGCGTCAATCTTTGTTTGCGTCACTGCGAATACCTAGTTGCACCGTTATTTTTGCTGTGTGGAAATAATATGTTATAAAGGAGTTGTCGGTCGCGTGCGGTCGGCAGCTTTTTTGTATGGAGTACCATCTCCAAGCCGCTGTAACAAAATTTGTTTCAATAGAGCTCATTCGTGTTATTAGTTAGATAAGCAAGACAAGGGAAGGAAGCAGCAGCCATGAGAACTAAAAAAGGCTCTATCACGAATGATTGCAATTCAACAAATAAGCATATGCTGCTCCGTAAATCGAGGAAAAATCGCGGTCTTCAACTATTTTCAATCGTAGGGATTCTCTTGGTCATGCTCATTGCGGCAGTTGCCATCTATCAATCCCATAAACCGTTGCCTCCAGGGATTTCGATGGAAGGTCCCATACATACGGTTTCGGATGGAGATATTCAGTTCCTCTCTGATTTAACGTACAAAGAGGAGGGAACCACTACAACGAAACAAGAACAGATGATTTTCGAACGGATCTATCAAGCGATTGATGAGGCCGAACAATTCATTGTTATGGACATGTTCCTCTATAATGGATATCACAAGAAGGATCAAACGTTTCCTCCGCTTAGCCGGACACTACGGGGACCAAATCAGAAGCTGTAAAAAAAGCGCAGGAATGGGCCAGTGATAAAAATCAAAGCGCTATCATTCATCGGAAAGACGGAACGGTTCAAACCTCTTATAATTATACTTAAAGAGGGGTTTTACTCCACAGGGTTCGGTGAGTTCATAAACCTGCGAAAGTGCAGGCTTTTTCAACGAATTCGCGCTGAAAAGTGGAAAACCTGCGAATATGCAGGCATTCTAGGCCATTTTACCACTTCATCAATAAAAAGCTTCAAAAGCCTGCATAATCACAGGTATTTATGGCTAAAACCAGTTCCAATAAGAAAAAAGATGCACTTTTGCAGGATTTCAAAAATACAATCGCCCAAGCTGCCGCATCATCACGAAAATGTAAGAAAAAAGGGATTCCCACAAGTAGTTTTCTACTTAGGGGAAATCCCTCTTCGTTTACAGTGCAGCATAGGGAGATGCCTGACGGAATTGGTTAGCGTACAGTTCATAGTAGTGGCCGCGGCAAGCCAAAAGCTCCTCGTGTGTGCCTCGTTCCACGATTTCCCCTCCGCGGATGACCAATATCGCACTTGCTTCGCGTATGGTGCTGAGCCGATGGGCGATTACGAAGCTCGTTCGCCCTTTCATTAGCACGCTCATCGCTTGCTGGATGTGCAATTCAGTTCGCGTGTCGACGGAGCTCGTCGCCTCGTCGAGCACAAGAATCGCGGGGTCGGCGAGGATCGCCCGCGCGATAGTCAACATCTGCCGCTGGCCTTGACTCAAGTTGCCGCCGTCGGCGGTCAACCTTGCGTCATAGCCATCCGGCAGCTTGCGAATGAATCCGTCCGCGTTGGCTAGTCGCGCGGCGGCTTCGACTTCTTCGTCTGTCGCGTCCAGACGACCGAACCGGATATTTTCCCGGATCGTATCCGAGAAAAGGTAGACATCCTGCAGCACGATGGCTAATCGGCTGCGGAGACTGTCTTTGTCGAGGTCGCGAATATCGTGACCATCGATTGCAATTCGACCCTCGTTGATGTCGTAGAAACGGGTCAGCAGGTTAATGATCGTCGTTTTGCCTGCCCCTGTCGGGCCAACCAAGGCGATCAAATCGCCAGGTTTCGCAGTGAACGTGACATCACGGAGCGTGGGAACATCTTTGGTATAAGAGAAGGAGACATGTTCGAAACTAACTTCGCCTTTGACCTCCGTTAGAGGCGTTGAACCTGTGCCAGCTTCGTATTCTGTCTGTTGATCCATCACTTCGAAAACGCGTTCCGCTCCGGCAATGCCGGATTGAATCATATTGTACTGATTAGCCAGATCATTGATCGGACGGCTGAACTGTTTGGAATAGTTCAAAAAGCTGATCACAACGCCAACGAGCGTCCAACCATTCAGAACCATCCAACCCCCAACAGCCGCTAGGAGAATGAAGCTGAAATGATTGATCATATTCATACTTGGCCCCATCATACCAGAAAGGTGCTGAGCGCCTGTGCCGGCTGTTCGAAGCTGCTCGTTAATGACAGCGAGCTGTTTCACGGAAGCAGCCTCACGGCGGAACGTTTTGACCACCCTTTGTCCGGAGATGGTTTCTTCGATCAAACCGTTGAGCTCGCCAAGTCGCTGCTGCTGTTCTTTGAACAAGCGCTGTGTTCGTTTTGTAATGAGCTTAGTCGTCATAAGGACGATAGGCACGGTTGTTAAGGTAAGTAAGGTAAGCCAGATATTCAAGGTCAGCATCATGATGAAAGAGCCAACAATCGTAATGACGCTGGAAATGAGCTGGGTTAGGTTCTGGCTAAGCGTGGTGGAGACATTGTCGACATCATTGGTTGTTCGGCTCATTAGCTCCCCATGTGTGGTTTGGTCAAAGTAGCGAATGGGCAGTCGGTGCAGGTGATTGAATAAATCCTGACGCATTTCCCAAACCGTTCTTTGGGATACCCCTGCCATCACATAGGTTTGAATCCACGACGCAGCACCGCTGAGCAAATAACTGCCGAGAAGAAGGATACAAAGTCCAAAAAGTCCGTTCGCATTTCGCGGTAAAATATAATCGTCTATCGCTACGCCAATGAAGTAAGGCCCGAGCAGAGCAAGGCCACTTCCTATGATTGTAAGTAAAATAACGCTGATCAATCCGATTTTCTGTCTACGGAGATAACCCCACATGCGCAGGAGGGTTGCGCCAGCATGCTTGGCGCGTGGTTTGCGCTTTATGTCTTTAGCCATGAAGGGCAGTCTCCTTTCCTTGCTGTGAGTTATAAATGGCTTGATAAATGGCGCTGCTTTGCAATAGCTCCTCATGTGTCCCTTGCGCGGCAATACGTCCCTCGTCAAAAACAAGGATCTGATCGGCTTGCATGACCGATGAGATGCGCTGCGCAATAATGATGCGGGTGCTGCTTGTCAGGAGTGTCTGCAAAGACTGTTGAATGCGTCTTTCTGTGCCAAGGTCAATCGCACTGGTGCTGTCGTCTAGTACGAGCAACGGGGGACGCATTAACAGCGCCCGAGCTAAGGCAATTCGCTGCTTCTGTCCACCGGAGAGATTAACTCCGCGTTGCCCAAGCTTGGCTTCATAGTTGTCCGGAATCCTGCGGATAAATTCATCCGCTTCTGCAGCTTTGGCTGCGGTCTCGACCTCAGCTTGCGGAGCGTTGGGCTTGCCGAAGCGAATATTGTCACGAATCGATCCGCTAAACAGAATCGATTGCTGCAGCACGATACCGACTCGGCTGCGCAGACGCTCCACTGGCATGTCGCAAATATCTACGCCATCAAGTAGAATCCGTCCACTTGTAGGGTTATATAAACGCGGAATTAAGCTGACAAGTGTTGATTTACCGCTGCCTGTCGCTCCCAGGATACCGATGGTCTGCCCTGGCATAGCCGTGAACGATATGTCCTGAAGTACGTGCTGATCAGGCGCAGCCCCGTAAGCAAAGGACACATGCTGAAATTCCAGCCGGCATCCATCGTCAATTGGTGAAAGAGGAGGCTGATCGATCTGAAGATGAGAAGCTTCATCAAGAACAGATTCGTTCTTATCTGGTTTGGTCTCCAGGACTTCACAAATTCGTTCTGCGGAAACTTGCGCGCGCGATATGTTCATGAGCGTGCTGCTGATAGAGACGAGGGAGAATAAGACCTGTGTGATATATATGATGAACGCGGCCAAATCACCGATCGCCATACGGCCATTCCATGTTTGTGCGGCGCCAAACCAGATCACACCTACGATACTTATATTCAAAATTAGCGTCATCAACGGACCGCTTGTGGCTAACGCGCGTGCCGAGCTCAAACTGGCATCCAGAAGGGCGGTATTGGCCTTGCCAAATCGGGTCCGCTCGAAAGCAGCGCGAACAAAAGCTTTGATCACTCGTATTCCTGTCGTGCTTTCTTGCATGACGGTGTTAACTTCATCAAGACGCTGCTGCATCTTGCGAAAGAGCGGTGTGGAGCGTTTCATTAGCACGTAGAGAATGCCAAACTGAACGGGTACAACGACAAGCAAAATTAAAGATAAACGCGGAGAGATAAAAATAGCCATGATGATGCTGCCTATGAGCAGTGAAAGTTCACGGACGAATTGACGCAGCAGCATTTGCAGCAGGTTCAGCATTTGCATCACATCGCCTGTCAGGCGGGTAATGAGCGACCCCGTTGAGTAAGTATCCAACTGGCGGAAAGATAAGGATTGGACTTTCTCGAAGAGGCTGAGGCGCAAATCAGCACCAAAATTCTGTGCAGCTTTCACAGCAAAATAAGTGCAGCCCACGCCTCCGATTAGGCCTATCAAAGCGACGACAAGCATGTGCAGGCCTGTTGACCACACTAGCCCCAGATTGCCTTGACTAACACCTTGATTAACAATTGCGGCCATTAAGCGAGGCTGAGTGAGATCCATGCACACCTCCATCACCATCAAGAGAGGGGCAAGGAGGGTAATGAACCAGTAAGGTTTAACAAATGATTTCAGTTTCCACATCAAAGGAGTTCCTTTCTCATTGTTTGTCGGCTAACTAATTACTCGAATCAGTTTGACGAAGATTATCTTGCATTTGCAGCAGAAGGCGGCGGAATAGCATCAGTTCCTCGGGGAGGAAATTGGCAAAGGTCAACTCATCCGTCGCTCTGATCGCTTCTTTGACATGTACGGTAACTTTCCGGCCCTTGTCTGTCAGATAGACGCGGGTTACCCGCTGATCGTGTGGATCTGGCCTCCGTTCAAGCAAGCCTGTTTTCTCCATACGGTCTATCATTACGGTGATTGTTGCAGGTTTATTATGAATTCGGGCAGCGAGCTCATTTTGCCTAAGGCCATCTTCTACGAACAAACTTAGCAGTAGAGGAGGCTGTCCGGGATAAACGTCATACTCGTTAATTAATTGATCGATGGTGCGGCGGTGCATTTTCAACAAATGAGACATCATATGTGTAAGAGGTTCATTAATGGGATGTTTGGACATGAAGACATCCTCCTTTTTAGTTAGTCGACTAAATAATAGTTTAGTGGTGACATGGCATACTGTCAATAAGTAATTTTACCGATAAGCTGGACTTTTTATTTTAAAAAAGCGTCATTTTATGGTAAGATATCGTCAATATTTAAGTAAGTTTAATGACAAATATGATGTACATACATCCTGAGAGGGCTGCAGAGAAAATGACAGATACCGTAAAGCTTTCCATTGGAGGCACCTATATATTTGCGCCGGATAACCCAAGAAAGACCAAAAATCGCGGCCGAAGATGTACAATACTTTCTTTTGAATTTGATCAGAATACGAATCAAGTCGAAGTTCGAATTGTTTATCATGATACGAATCGACAAACATCAGTTGAAATAAGTGATTTAAAGCCGATTGATGAAGCAGCAGATTAATTAAATATCAGAGGAGACGGACATGCGTATTTTCGTAGCTGGTTCTATGGGGGTGTGGGTAAGCTGCTGGTTTTGCCCAAAGCTTGTCAACTAGCCAATAGCCGTATTTTGACATGTAGGAATGAACTTGAACGGAGGATTGTCTGTGCAAACAATAAGGGTATATCATTATGACGCATTCAGCAGTGTGCCTAATATGGGAAATCCAGCTGGGGTTGTCTTCCAGAGTGAAGACCTGTCAGAGGAGCAAATGCGGGAAATAGCAGAAAAGGTTGGCTTTAACGAGACGGCATTTCCAATGAAGTCCGATAAAGCGGATTGGCGTATTCGATATTTTACACCAGGTCACGAAATCGATCTCTGCGGTCATGCTACGATGGCAACCATCTTTGCGTTGAAAACAAGAGGCGAGCTTGGTGATAAAACTGAATTTACCATAGAGACCAAAGCAGGCATTCTGCCAATTAAACTTCGCGAGAATTCGAATGAAGAGCTGCTTATTACGATGAAACAACCATCTCCTCAATTTCATGATTTCAACGGTTCGTTGCAGCAGCTGGCGCATTCCATGGGCATCGAAGAGGGAGATATCGAAACGAAACTTCCTACTTTGTATGGAAACACGGGTGCTTGGACTTTGTTGATTCCGATAAAAAGCCTGGATACTTTCAGTAAAATGAAACCTATGAACGCGCTTTTCCCAGACATTTTGAAAGAGATGCCAAGAGCTTCAATCCATCCGTTCTGTTTAGAAACTTATGATCATGAAGCGCATATGCATGCTCGCCATTTTTCCTCACCATACTCAGGGACGATTGAAGATCCAGTTACCGGAACCGCCTCTGGCGTTATGGGCGCTTATTATGCCAAGTATGTCAATCCACATGCGGATTCCAGCTTGGCACTTACAGTGGAGCAAGGTCAGGAAATCGGAAGAGATGGCAGAGTCGCAGTCCTCGTCACACGATGTGAGGAGCAATATGAAATTGAGATTACAGGAAAGGCTGTTTATGTGAAGGAATTTGAGGTCTCGCTCTAAAATAGAGCTTACGCTTCGCTCACAAAGCGTTCGATAAATTCGGAAACTTCCCGATCGTACGTTTTGGGATCGACGGATCTGGCTAAACCATGACCAGCCCCGGGGATAACAAGCATCTTTTTAGGGACAGTGGCATGTTCGAACAATTCATAAACCATCCTCGTGGGCACGAAGGCGTCTGCATCCCCATGAATGAAGAGAATGGGTGTTTTGGATTTGCTGATCTGTTTAAGGGTGGAAGCTTCCTTGAAAAAGTAGCCTGCTCGGATTTTAGTTACCAGGCTAGTTAAAGGAACGATCGGAAACGAAGGGATATGATACATGCGTTTGAGCTGATAGACCAGTTGATCTTGCACTGAGGTATAGCCGCAATCTTCGATAATCGCTTTGACATTGGGAGGCAGAGCTTCGCCGCTTGTCATCATGACTGTTGCTGCTCCCATAGATACGCCATGTAGAACGATTTGTGCTTGTGCACTCGTTTGCTTGATCACTTTGTCAATCCATTTGACGTAATCCTTGCGTTCGGGCCAACCGAAACCGATGTAAGCTCCTTCACTGATCCCATGTCCGCGGGCGTCCGGGAGGAGAACGTTGAAACCTAACACTTCCCTATACATCTGTGCCAGCTGCCCCATTTGCATCGCTTGTCCGGAATAGCCATGTGCCAGAATGACGGTCCGATCTGTTGGTTGGTTAGCGGGTAAAAAGTAGGCATGCAGCATTAACCCATCGTTCGATGTCGTGTTCCACTTTTCAAAAGCTTGCTTACCCCACCATTCCTCCATTTCTGCAAATGACTTCATAGCGTCTTCTTTGATTTCTAGATCGGGATTGCCGTTTAGAAAGCTTTTATCAGCGCGAGCAATCGCGATGTGGTAGAAGTAAAGACTGGCACAAACAAGAATAATAAAGATCAACAAGACAACTAAGATCCCAATAACCACGAAGAACAATCCTTTCTTTTCCAACCTATTTATACATAGCATTCTACCTAAAAATTAAATTAATACTCAAATGAACTACCCGATTATTGATGTATAAAGGATTTGGATACAAGGGGGGACCTGTAAGTGGATAAAATTCGATATCCCATTGGACAATTTGTTGCAAATCCTCATTTTTCAAAAGCCAAACGAATTCAAACTATCCATCAAATAGCAGATATCGTTAATTCACTTCGAGACGTTGTTAGTCGGCTTAACGACGATCAGCTTCAAGTTTCATATCGACCTGGAGGCTGGAGCACACAACAAATCATACATCACATGGCGGACAATGATATGAATGCCTATCTGCGCTTAAAAAGAGCATTGACAGAAGATGAGCCTATTGCGAACTCGTATCGCGAGGATTTATTTGCAGAACTGAATGAATATAAGGATATGCCAATAGAAATGTCGGTGTTATTGCTGGAGCAGCTTCATATGCGAATGATTACGCTGCTTAACAGCTTACAAACGGAGGAATTTCAAAGAAAGTTTAAAACACAAGCTTTAGGTTTAATCACGATTGATACTGCGCTTCAAAGATTTGTATGGCACAACCAGCATCATATTTCTCAGATAAAATCACTCAAAGACAACAAAGGTTGGTAGTTCTCCTTGATCAATAAGAGTGGATACTTCAATTGAAACTAAATTATACCCAGCCATATAGGATTGTTTTATGTAAAATGAATGGAACACTCAATACATACACATATAGAATGTTCAATAGTTCAGGAGGAGTGATGAAATGAACAAAATTCAGGAATTTAATGCCCTTCATGAAGAGAATGGGTTGTTGTTGCTTGGAAATGTGTGGGACTTACTCTCCGCTCTATCTTTGGAAAATGCAGGGTTCAAAGCCGTGGGCACTTCCAGTTGGGGGATAGCCAAAAGCTTGGGCTATTCGGATGGCGAAATGATTGATTTCGAGCAGCAGCTGAATGTGATTAAGACGATTGCAAATCATGTCAAAATACCGGTCACCGCCGACATTGAATCAGGCTACGGGCACAATGAGAAAACGATCGTAGATAATGTGCTAAAGCTCGCTGATTTAGGTGTTGTAGGCATTAATATTGAAGATTCACACAAGAATCAAAAGGGTCTTAAGCAGGAGATAGCGCAATGCAATCTTCTGACAAAAATAAGAAATGCCTTGGAAGCCAATGGCTATTCTGATTTTTTTATAAACGCAAGGACGGATACTTATTTACAGAATAACGACCCATTGGAAGAAACGATCATAAGGGCAAAAGCATACGTTGAGAGCGGGGCAAGCGGGATTTTTGTACCTGGATTAAAAGAGGATGAAGAAATTATCGCAGTTGTTTCTGAAATCAATGCGCCTCTAAATATCATGACGCTACCCGGACTTACTAACTGCAATAAGCTGAAGGAATTCGGAGTAAGGCGAATAAGCCTTGGGGGAGCATTATATCGCAAACTGAACAATTTGTTGGATAACTGCGCCGCTCAGCTGCTTGAGTCCCAAGATACATCTGTGCTTTTTGAAACTAACGGGAGGTAGCGGGCGTAGGGGACTCAATGTTCCCGTAACCTCTTTCGCGGCAGTATGAAGACGTTATCATTAGTCTTTACGAGCAGAAGCAACGAGTAAGAACAAGACAAAGATAAGCAACCATATCCCTTCAACCATATGTACCATCGCCTTTTGCTTTAGTAAGTCAAGCATATCAAGAATCCGAACTAATTTCTGTCTGAAATTTAACAAAAAATGTTGAAATTACTCGAATAATAGCAAAAAAAGAGAAAGGATTAATTCTCCTTTCTCTGAAAGAAACTATTCATTCGATTGATCAATGCGGTGGCCATGACCACCGTGACCGCCATCATGCCAATGGTAACCTCCATGTCCTCCATGTCCGCCATGCCATCCCCCATGCCAATTACCGCCGTGCCATCCATGATAGTAAGGGTGGTATGGTGTTGAAATCGGAATTGGATAAGGAGTCGCAACAGAATATGGAGTTACTACAGGGTATGGAGTTGCAACAGGATATTGAGGATAAGTGTAATTGGTATAAGTCATTTTATAATCTCCTTCAAGTTCAAGTGGATACCTCAACAATCTATGTGCCGTCGATACAATTGGATGCTTGCCTATTTGGAAATGGGCGCTGTTCGGGGCAGGACTATAGTATAACACCATAAAAAAAGGCTGAAACCCTTATGCGGCAAGGGTTTTGGTCTTTTTGTTTTGTGTGGTATTTGGACAGGAAATCAAGCCAGTCTCATCAGAGATTGGCTATTTGCTTTGTCTGAAAATGTATGTGGATTCCTAAGACGATTGCCCGGATGACAACTTTAATTGGAAGCTTAAGGCGATGAAAGAGATGATTGATAATGCTTCAGTATCAAGATAGATCAAGGCTCGAATTAACAGTCTACTGAATAAGATTATCCACCTACTAATAGAAAAATTATTAATGATGAGAAATCTTGGGAGATAGATTCCCAAGGTTTTTTGTTTGTTCATATTGAGTTCATAACTCGATTGTATTTTGGGTGCAGTGTTTATGAAATGAGGGGAAGTGCAGTAATGAATCGACTTACACAATTTTCAATGAAGAACGTCATTTCGGCAGGATGTTTAAGAAGGGTAAGAAAAATGAGGTGACTTCACCAGACTCAGTAGAGGTTTAAAGAGATAGAGGAGGTACATCGATGAAAAAGGTTAGTTCGGAGAAGAAACGGTGTAACAAATATCGTGCTTTGTCGATACTTGCTGTCGTGAAGGCTGCTAATGTATTGGCCGGCTGCTCCGTTTTTGGATCAGCCGAACCGGCTACACCGCAGCTGACACCGATGGTGATTAAACAGAAATGATTAGCAAATAAAAATCAGCAATCCCATTGAACAAATTCTCGGACAGTCCTCACGAACTTTGACGGTGATCGGCTGAAATAGCGCCCACAGCTAAATTGGAGAGAACCGATGCGGTCTGCCGAGCTACATTGAGAATTTCGCTAAAGTCGATATTCGTGCCGCGAGAAGCAGACAGGGCAGCAGATATGGTATCTAGGGTCATACGGACCAAAAGACGTGCTTCAGCACTGCTATTGTTGTCTACGAAGCGGTTAATAATGTCCTGAAAGCCAGAGCGAATATCCTGACCAGTTTCACGGAGGCGGAGTATGACCGGCTGATTGGTGTGAGCGAGAATCATTACTTGTAATCTTTCAATGGTGGTGCAGTCGATCCAACGATGTGCAGTACGTTCGAGAAGATCGGGAGCCATCGGCTGGTTATCCAACCATTCAAGAAGCTCCTCAAGTTGAGCGTAGCGCAGCTGAATGAGGTTAATCAGGATCTCTTCTTTGCTGCGGAAGTGATAATACAGCGAGGACTTTGTCATACCCAGCGCCTCTGCAATATCTCGGATAGAGGTACTCTCGTACCCTTTTTCAATGAAAAATTTTAAAGCAATGCTCAATATCTGAGATCGCGTTTCTTCGCCGGAACGACGCTCTGACGAAATGGAGTTGCTCATGATATTAGCTCCTTCCTTTAACAGGAGCAACACGTATACTCCCTACACTTAATATTAGCTAAAATTATAATCTAAACTCATGCTATCTCTCTAATTGACATTCGTCAAGCTTTTGCCGGTACTAAAACTACAGTCATACTGAGAAGATATTGCCATTTCAATGTTCTTGACACTGAACGACCGTTCGTTTAGTATGAGCTTAATGAACGGTCGTTCAAATAACTTAAAAAGCTGTGTCTATTAATCCAAGACTGGCTGAGAAAGGATAATACCCATGAAAAATTCTATTTCTACTCACATAGCTATCATTGGCGGCGGCCCTGCTGGACTTACCTGCGCACGTATTCTTCAGGGTTATGGTCTCTCTCCAATTGTGTATGAAGTCGATACTGCTGCTGGCTCACGCGACGGTGGAGGTACACTTGATCTTCACGCGGACTCAGGACAGATCGCACTGGAAGATGCCGGACTCGTAGAAGCATTTTATGCACTGGCAAGAATGGAGGGCCAAGCCAAGAAACGACTTTCGCACACTGGCAACCTTGTCGCATCTTTTGTGCCGGAGGAAGAGGATTCTGCGGCTCCCGAAATCGATCGCGGCCACTTACGTGCTATGCTCGCAGAACACCTTGAACCTAACACTATCCGTTGGGGGCACAAATTATCCAGCGCGACCGAGCTCCAGGATGGACGGGTACGGCTAGAATTTGAGAACGGCCACGTTGTCGAGGCTGATTTGGTTATCGGAGCCGACGGAATATGGTCAAAGGTCCGACCTCTTCTCACGGATGCTAAGCCAATTTATTCTGGAGTTTCTTACCTTGAAATTGATTTCGCCGACGTAGAAACCCGTCATCCCGCACTTGGCGAGCTGGTTGGTCCCGGCCATGTGTTCGTCACTGATGGCGCAGGGCGCGGACTCGTCGTTCAGCGTAACAGCAATGGACATATCCGCGGCTACATTGCGATGCTTACACCGGTTGACTGGTATATGAAAGTCGGGATCTCTCTCGATGATACCGACGCGATCCGCGAATACTTGGTTAAAGAGTTTTCAGAATGGGATCCAATGCTTCGCCAATTTCTAACGGATACCGATTCAGGCTACATTAACCGCCCCATCTATATCCTGCCTGCACCGCTTACATGGAAGAGCAACCGCAGCGTGACACTTATCGGTGATGCCGCTCATGCCATGGCACCTTTCGGAGGATTCGGCGTCAACCTCGCCAAGTTAGACGCCACCGAAATCGCACGAGCAGTAGCGGAACAGGCAACTGTTGCTGAGGCTATCGCAGTGTACGAATCGGTGATGTTACCACGCGCCAGTGAACACGCAGTTGGTGCAAATGCTGCGATTCTCCGGTTTCTATCTTCCGCGGGAGCTAAACCCGATATGGTACCCGATCATGAGGCTGAGCATCGGCAATATAGGGAATCTGCTGAAGCCTATCGTTTACGACAAGCCGCGGCCACATCGCAAGCTCGGAACCAGTCAAGCGAAATACAGATTGCACCGATAAGACTCAACACTACAGAAGGGCGCTGGACAATAACATTCAATACCCCTCGTGGCGAGAATAATGTCGAGCTAGTGCTTGCCACCGTCAATGAAGAGCTTGTTGGCACCTTCGATGAGCAGCCAATTAAACATGGAAAAGTCAATGGCTGCGACGTAACCTTTACTATCCGTCTGACTTTACCATTCCCGATGAAAGTATCCTTCGCACTTACGGTCAATGGAGACTTGATGACCGGTTCCGCGAAAGCACCGATGATGACGATACCTGTTAACGGAATTAGAATTGTCTCTTTATCCACTTAAGGAGGAATACAGAGCCTATGACTAGCCTTATGCAAGATACCATTTTCGCATTTGCCGCCATCTTTTTTGCCGGACTCCTCGCAGGTACAGAGTTTACGGTGCGATTTGGCATACGTGGTCCACTTGATCTGCTCGAACAATCCGCGCACATTATTGTCCGACAAGGGCTTGTCCGCACACTGCGAATCATAGCACCATCATTTTATTTCCCAGCTCTCATATTCGGTGTCATTTCACTATTCACGGGTGATAGTGGAACTCCGTTTGTACTCCGGTTGTCCGGTATTGTTATGCTAGTTATTTGGCTTGGAGTAACATTCGGCGGTACGGTTCCTATTAACAGCGCTGCACTGGAATGGCGGCCTGAAGCTCCGCCTAACAACTTCCGTTCACTTGTGGAACGGTGGGAGCGACTCGCGATATTTCGCGTACTAGCATCTGTTTTTGCATTCATCTTTTTCCTAATCTCACAAATAATTATCATTGCCTCATGAACTAAGCTCCTGTATAGGCGCGGGCTGAACGCATCATATTCAAGCAGCAAGGGGGGCAAAGTATGGCGAGGATTATGGTCGTCGATGATGATCCGGATATCCGGGAGCTGATCCGCGTCTATTTGGCCGGAGAGGGGCTTGGTGTGATTGAAGCCGGCAATGGAGAGGAAGCGTTGAAGCTTATCGAATCTACGCAAGTCGATCTTGTCGTCCTAGATGTAATGATGCCGCACATGGATGGTTGGGATTTGTGCCGCGAGCTCCGCAGTCACTATAGCGATCTTCCGCTGCTGATGGTAACGGCCAAAAGTGAAACGACTCACAAGGTAAAAGGGTTCCGGCTCGGTACGGACGATTACGTCGTCAAGCCATTCGATCCGGTTGAGCTAATTATGCGGGTTAAGGCACTGCTTAAACGCTATAAGATCGCTTCTTCCCAACTGATTTCCATTGGCGATATGACGATTGATCATGTCTCTTTCGAGGTCCGCGTGCAGGAGCAGTGCTTTATCCTGCCGCTCAAGGAATTCAAGCTGCTGTTCAAGCTTGCCAGCTATCCCAGACTAATCTTTACCCGTACGCAGCTAATCGAGCAAATCTGGGGGATGGATTACGAAGGTGACGAAAGAACGGTAGATGTTCATATCAAGCGGCTGCGCGAGAGGTTCGAGCCCCTAACCGATCAGTTTCGAATCACTACGATTCACGGCCTCGGCTATCGCCTCGAGGTGAGCGGCTCAAGATCATGACCCTTTATCTGCGAGTCGTTTTGACGTTCTTGGCCGTTGTCGTTGTTAGTGTATTGCTGGCTTTTTTCATCGCCATGCTGCTCTACACGAACCGAATTACAACCGAGTTGCAAGCTAGTTTGCTGAAAGCGGGAAACCAGCTCGCTGAGATGAGCAATGAGTATCAGACGACAAAATTGGAAACCCTGCTTGAAGGAAGCACCAAATTCAACGACAGCTATTCCCTGTTCTTATTTGACAACAGCGGTTATCTGGCCTCCTTCGGCGTTGAAAAGAAAAACGATATGAGTGAGATGGACCAGCAGAAGGTCATTTCTGTTCTGCAAGGTAACATCTACCAAAACGAAAAAACGAATTTTATATACACTGACTTCAAGCAATCGACGAGTTTGATGATTGGCATCCCCTTGGCAGTGAACGGCAGGCAATACGCACTCTTCTTAACGCCTAAGGTGTCTGAGGTGGCGAGGAAACAGACCCGTGACTCGATAACTACTGTTTTGTTGATCGTGCTTCTTGTCGGAAGCTTGCTCATACTGGTCGCTTCGCGGTATATCGTCAGCCCGATGAAGAAGCTGACACGGGCTACGAATCGGCTGGCGCGCGGCAATTTCAACGTGAATGTGAATATACAAAGAAACGACGAAATCGGTTTGCTTGCCGAAGGCTTCAATCATATGGCGGGTGAGTTGAAGCAGCTTGAGCAGATGAGGCAGGATTTCGTCTCTAACGTATCGCATGAAATCCAGTCACCGCTGACCTCGATAAGGGGATTCTCCAAGGTGCTTCGTCAATCGGCTTTGCAGGAGGAGGAACGCCATCGTTACTTGGAAATCATTGAGCGGGAAAGCGAGCGCTTGACGCGTCTGAGTGAGAACTTGTTGAAGCTGGCTTCTTTGGAATCGGAGCAGCATCCTTTTCATCCGAGCACGTATAATCTCGACGAGCAGCTTCGTCGCGTACTTGTTTTCTACGAGCCCCAGTGGTCGGAGAAAGAGCAAGTGCTGGATTTGAATTTGCCGAGGGTGAAGATATCGGCAGATGCCGATCAACTCAATCAAGTGTGGACGAACCTGCTTGGCAATGCCATCAAGTTCACCCCGCCTCAAGGAATAATTCAAATAAAGCTTGCGGCCAAGACGGATCACGTGGTCATCAGCATTCAGGATACTGGAATTGGCATTAAGAAAGAAGAGCAGGAACGGATCTTCGAGCGTTTCTACAAAGCCGATCACGCTAGACAGTGGGGAACAGGGGGCAGTGGACTAGGCCTTGCCATTGTAAGAAAAATTCTCGAGAGGCACCAAGGCAGCATTTCAGTCGCCAGCGAACCTGGCGAGGGTACGTTATTTACCGTTATTTTACCGATTATCACCTATTTGCAGGAAAATCATAAATAATGAAAACCTTGGAAGAAAATCTTCCAAGGTTTTTCTGTTCTTATATAGTGAGTTCATATGAAGGAGGAAGAGAGAATATCGTCGACCAATCTCGCAGCTTGGCGAAGGTTGCCGTCCTACACTGACCTGTCCGCGACAACTTCCATTTGTTGGAGAGCCTGCTAATCTGTATCTGGTCAGGGATAGGCGAATTTCTAGTGCATCAAAAAAGAGCTGTGACACTGAGGTGGTGTTAAGTCATTAAATGAAAATTAGACCTACAACGCTTTACCGTTGTAAGTCCAATTCTCTATATGTGAATAGTGGGGTTGCTTATAGAATACCCAGTGAAGATTAAGGTGGGCTTAAGATTAGATAATTATTCCATGAATAGACAAACCGTTGGAATGAACAAACAACTAGGAGCGGGTGATTCTCATTAATTTACCTGCAATTGATCGATCCGATACCGCAAAATTTACTCCGCCACCCGTGTGATCTACGAACATCTTGGCGCAGAGTGGTAATGAGAAGATCTGGTTTTCAAAATATAAAGGATGTCGTATTTAAGAACGACGTCTATTAGTTAACGCCCAACATGTATGGACTGGTGCTAACTGAAGAACCATCAAGCGATACATGCAATCTGTACTTAGTGTCAGCTACGGTATAAATTCTGACCTGTGTAACTTGACCGTCATCAATAAGCCACTCTTTTGGAACAGGCATTCCATCATCAGTTGAAACAGATAGACCGTATCTATAACCACCAGAAGGACCAATTAATGTAATAGTTGCGGTAGAACCTGTGCCAATCGTGTCTTGAGGAATTTCAAGCAAATACCAATCGTTATCAGTAGTATTTCTGAGAGTACCAACCTTAGTAACTCCAAAAGGGTTTGTAATATTATCCAAATTAGGGTCTGGATAAATAAATTTTTCAGGCTGATAGTAGTCATCATTTTGGATGTCATGTCTCTCGTAGACATTGGTGTTTGCATAAGCACTTTGAGTACCAACAGCAAGTGTAACTAAAGCGGCGACTGTAATTGCGGTTTTTTTGAAATTCATTTTCTAACCTCCTAGTATTATATGGGAATTATTCTTAGTTATTCCATTTACAATACTACTATTAATATATTAGATGGGTATATAGGTATAAATTACCATTTATGAGGATTATTAAGTAATAATTGTTTATGGATCGATTGTTATAACAATTTTATATATAAGGAATATGTAGATAGAGTAGAGCGAGACCTAGTGGAGTATCGCAATTACAAACATAGGGCAAGAAAGTACAGTTTGAAACATGATCGATATGATTCATTTTCTTCAGAACAAAATGTTAGAGAAGCATTGCAAAGAGAGTTAAATAAGAATGGATCAAAAGTAATAGAATCTTCTACAAATCCATATAAATCTAGAAAATGAAGATTTCTCAGAATTTGTTCAGTGTAAATAAATATCATAATCCACGGGGGCAACAGCATATGAAAAAATCACTTATCACAATCCTAACCATTCTCGCGCTATTCTTTTTCTCGTCTCAAACTTTTGCGGCTGGATATAATCAATCAACTGTTCTATCTAAAATTGATTGTGTCTATTACGATACGAATGATCATACCTATTATATAGTTACTCTGGGAGACTCGCTAGAAAGCCGCTGGATGTTCAATATTCAATCTTCTGTCGCATTCGATACGAATACACTACAACAGTTAAATGAGACTTACAAAGGTAAACAGACAACTATTATATATACAGGTGACATTAGACACGAGGACGAAATCGAAATTATTTCATGTGATATTGAAGGTTTTGGAAACCTATATGAATAGAGAATAGGAGGTAATTAGTATGATACAACGTTACAAATTACTTCTATGGGGAGCGGGTTTTGGATTGTTATAAGCAGCAGTGTTTATACACTGTTTAAAAAGTTAAGAATAAATACAAAAACCGAAGAGGAAGTGTTAATTATGGATAGAAAAACAATGTGCGAGAGATTATTTATTAAATGTTTAACTAACGCAGAAGTAAATTTAGCAGTCAAAAGCAGCGAGAATTTTAAAGGCTTGGACTTTATGACAGATGAAGAAATCAAAGAACTTTATGAACAGTATGGATGAAAGAACACTTTACAGGAAATAACGAATAAAAAAATATAATTATCAATTAAAAATAATGTCTTTACAGGTAGCACACATGTTTATAAGGTTGAAAATGTTAATTCATCTTGGCAAGGAACTGTGGACGGCGCTTTAATAGGTAGCAACTCTACAAGTATGACGCCTAATTCCATCCAGTATTGTAATGAAACAGACGATACTATTTTCATTGGAACGTCTAGCGATAAGTTGAAATTTCTTAATCCTAAATATAAAGATGGAAGTGGTAGTTGGACAAAACCATTTAATTTGTCTTTTTCCAATGAAGGAAGTAGCAAAATAGATTATAGTTATTTTAATCTAAATGGTGTTTGGTATTCATGGCAATAATAATGGAGGAATGAAAAGTGAATATAAAAAAATGGGTAATTGTATCTACTAGTACTATATTAGGGTTGACATTAATTGTTGTTGTAAATAATTCATTTGCCTCTTCTAACCCATCTGTGAATAAATATGAACTAATATCAACGTCAACACATGACAAAGAAAAAATTAAAGAAGTTGGAATGACTTTTAAGGATGATATAACCATCAAACCCAAACAGGGTGCAAGTCAGGCAGTTGCTTCAGCAAAAGAATATGCACCAGGGTATGCTGAGGAAGCAAAAAAAATTGAGGTTGAATACCATTTAGTTACTAACCCTAATTTTAATCTCTTTTCAAAAGAGGCGAAATCAAGTAATTCTAAACTAGAGAAAGATGGCTTTTTGTTAGATACTCCTTGTTATGTTGTTACTTTTAAAGGAATCAGTAAACCAGCTAAATCTTACAAAAATGATCAAACTCCTAAAACTTTTACAGAGTATAGTGTTGTTGTTGATGCAAATACAAATCAAGTGTTGTATGGTTTTTCTTATAGGTAACAAACTTCCAATAGTGCGAGGGCTGCAAAGCCTTCGTATTTTTTTATTATGCCAAACTTCAAAAGTTAATTATACGGGAGGTTGCGAATTGTTAGAATTCAAACCCAAACGATTTTCTGATAAAATGCACGATAATGAAGCGAAAATGCCATTGAAAGAAAAAGCTATTTCATCGGGTATTGTCAATATGCTTCAACGAACGATCGGTAACGCGGCGGTTCGGCGTATGCTTCAGCATCGATCTCATAACAAGGAAATCCAGAGAATTGCTAATGAAAACCGTAGTAGTAGAGGGTTTTTTTGTTCAAACATCCGATAAAAGTTCAATTTCAATGTCAGAACTTTTTGGGATAAATAAAAATAACATATATTTAAATTTATGATAAACTCAATTTTTGAATTTTAGGATATTCTCTCGACAAAAACTCCATAAAATGGTAACATGCACTAGGTACATTTACCCATTTATAGGAGATGATTAGCGTTGAAAAGGCTTATGAGTTTAATAGTTATTTTTTGCATCGTAGCTTTAGCAATTGTTCCAGTATCAGCATTCGCCAAGGACTCTGAATACGAAGTTTATGTAAACAACAAACTGATGAAATCAGAATACCCGCCAATTAGCCATAATAATGCTGTATATGTTCCGCTATGGAGTTTGCTGGGGCAATTAAACATGTCAGCAAAAGATTACAGTGGAGTATTGAGAATAAATCATCCATATCGCACATTATTAGTAAAAGCTGATCAGAATATGATGACTTACTTTGGACGAAATATGGATATAAAGTATGCGAGGCTCGAGTATCCAATAATAACACAAGACTACGTCATGTATGTGCCATTAGTATTTCTAGGTGACTATTTGGATATGAAAATAGCTTACGGTGAAAATGGAAGAATAGATATTACATCTGCTGATTTGAGTAAGGATGTTTCATGGGGCAAAGATTATGATATTGAAAAAGCTGCTAAACAATTAAATTTAGATGCTGCTGCAGAAGGAATTTGGAAAACTAATTCGTCACTTTGGAATAAAAAAACCTATTTTGGAGGTCACTCTTCTAAGAAAAATTATCTTGAAAACTCTGTAGTTAGTTACAGTGGTGCAACTGTAACCTTAGCAAACAGTTTAGAAACATATACGGTTACGTTTTCTTCATTAGAGGATATAGTTAATGCATTAACTAATGTCGATCCCTTTGATGGTTTAGGCTGGTCTAAGGATACAATAGATATGATTAAAGATGGATATGTCAAAATTGGCATGACAAAACTGATGGCAAGATATTCTTGGGGAGCTCCAGATAAAGTTAACAAATATAGCAGTAAGTACAGCTATTCCGAGCAATGGGTTTATAATTATACCAGTTCTATGAGTTTTCTATATTTTGATGAAGATGGCAAGTTAACAAATATTCAAAATTAAAGATTGATTACAAATGGGGAAACGTTACATTTTAGCGTTTCTATTTTTATCTAATGAATTGTGTCCTATATAGGAAAATTAACTCATTTTAGAAAATTAATTACTGATATTTTCGGCGGATAATGTTAGAATTTGTATATTCATGTACTATACCAAATTCCACTTACCTGTGGACTACTAAAGGAAACCTTATGATAAAATGTCCAAAATGCTCAACAAATAACAAGTTACAAAAATTTTGTGGTAATTGTGGAAACCTTTTACTTATTGAAGGAGCTGAATTTCAAGATGAGCAGGCTGCTACTTTTGCAGAGTCGGATCAGAGCGAAATAAAAATAGGCTTTATGTACGGTGCACTATTTTTCTTGCGAAAGTTGATAACTTGGATTTTCTTATTCTCTATTGGAGCAAAGTTGCTATTTGCTAGTTCATTTAATTTAATGCCAAGTTTTACTTATTTCTTAAAAATAAGAAAATCTTATTTTTTCATAACAGCATTGGTGATACTGCTATTTTTATGATTTTTATATTCCCGCATGTTTTATGTGTCTAAAAGATGGGCTGCTTATCGATTTTAAGGAAGAAGAAGTGTCAGAGACGACTGAAGTATTTGGTAATGGCTGGTCAAAATAGAGAAATAAATTGAGTGTAATTTGCCTCCTATTGAATTAAGGAGGTTTTTTGATTAGTATTTAATTTAGATCCAGATAAAACAATGTTTATTTTCCAGAAGAATGGGAAATTCTATGGACACATAATTCTCATTCCCATCAGTTGAAGCAGATGAATACAAGAAATTTTAAAAAAGAGAAAAAGAGGAGAATTCTAGTATGTCACTTATGTCATCCTTTAAATTGCCTTGCGGGACGAAGAATAATTATCCTGAAAAACTGGATTACTTAACTCGAAAAGGTAAGGTCGTAATTTTCCAATCGTCTTCTTCCAAAGTTAAAACAGCTTATATTGTTTCTCCAAAACATAAGGGGGTAGAGTTTATTGTTGAAGGCTCTCCTTTTAACATTGCTGCACTATATGAAAGTATTGATCTTGAAGAACATGAAGTTAGAGACGCTAGTGGTGTGTTTTTTTATAAATTAGCAGAAACAAGAGAAGATTTCGATCATGCTTTTGAAAAATTTGTGAAAGCGGCAGAATAAAATTTGGCTAATGGTAAAAAGACTGTAAACACCAGAGGAGGAAATGGTGTCTACAGTCTTTTTCGTGCTTGCGCCTGTGCCTAATGTGTACTTCTTCTTCCACGATGATTCAAATAAATGTTGCAATAAAATTAATCGATTTGTGTCTTTATTCAACTTTTATTTTTACACTAGTTTGCAATTTGTGATTTGTTTTAATGTCTTCTGGATCGGCATATGTTGATCGAACTGTAACGGTATAGGTACCTCTCTTCAAATGTGTTTTTGATTCCCGAAGACTATCCGAGTATAGGTCATTGTAGCCGAAGAAGATAATCCATTGTAAAGAAGAAATATAAACATCATTCTCTTTAAAAGTAGACTTTAACAGAGCCAAAGTCTCTCCTGGGTCATACGTGTTGCCATGCTCATCCATCAAGGTATATACAAATAAATCATGTGAATGAGCAATTCTTTTTTCTTCCTTTCCGGTGTAAGTAAGAGCGCTCCAAATGTTTATATCTTGTCCAAATTGATATACTTCTTTCTCTGAGTGAATGCTGAGTTTAAAGAAGTCGTCTGAATTTGCTGAACTAGTCTCTGACTTATAGTTGTCTTTGCCTCCACGAACATTAATATTTGCAACATTTTCTTGTTCATTATAAGAAACTGTTCCTTGGAGAGTTTCACTTAAGCTTCAATAAAGGGAGTGACCCATTTTTTTCAAATAATGTAAGTTAATATTTCGGTGCTTGTAGCGTTTTCATTGGAAATCACCTATGATTTTGAAGTAACACCTTGGGTAAAGTATCCTTCGCAATTATTGTGGAGAATTCCAAAAGTCATGTGTTTTTTCTTCTTAAAACAAAGAGGAAATGATCTCCATTCATGATATAATATTGGGTAAAATGGTTATATGATATGAACAATGAGATTGATAGTTTTGCAGTCTAACTAAGAATGATATTGGGGAAAGCAGATGAACTATGAAGGTATTTATTAAAAATGGTTTTGATAATCAAATTGCAAATCATAATTTTTATGCAGCTTACGATGGATTTAAACAAATGGGCTTCGAAATTCTCTATTTTGAAAATATTGAGGAGCTAACGGAAAATAATAAAGAAGATATCATAGTAGGCTACGTTGATGATGTTAGGACAACACTTTCTAAATATTCTATTGTCCCACCTGAAATTGATTATCCAGAGGAAACTTGAAAGTTACTTAGGAAGAAAGATATGGAAGTCTAAATTAAGTGTAATAGCAAATAATCCCGATAACTGGAATGTATTTATTAAGCCAGTTGAGGATAAAAAGTTTACTGGAGTAGTTGTTAGAGGGACTAAGGACTTGGTTGGATGTGGTACGTATGGCGAAGATCCGGAGATACTATGCTCTGAGGTTGTAAATTTTGTCGCTGAGTGGAGATGCTTTGTTAGATATGGGAAAATATTAGATATCCGAAGATATAGAGGAAATTGGAGATTACACTTTGATTATAAAGTGGTAGAAAATGTTGTGCTCCAATACAAATCTGCACCAAATGGCTATGCTGTAGATTTTGGATTAACTGATAAGGGTGAAACATTGTTAATAGAAGTTAACGATGGCTATTCTTTGGGACACTATGGGCTATTTTCCTTAGATTATGCGAAGTTGCTTTCGGCAAGATGGTCTGAGCTGACATCAACGATAGATGAGTGTGATTTTTAATATAGCTGTGGCTTAGGATGGCTAAAACACGGATTTTATTTTTTATCCAATTTTAAGGGTGCTGCTTCGAATGAACTTATACTTCAGATGTATTTCAGATGTTCGATAGGTATTTGAAGTTTTTTCCAACCAAAACATAAGGTGAAACCAATAAACTGATTTGAATACATTTCTTTCATCATCAGAAGGCATAAAAATTAATTAAGCAAGGAGTGTGCATATAATGGGTTGGTTTTCGAATGAAACAAAAGACAATTCTTACGTAGTAATTCCGTCAGAAAATGTAACTAAGATAAAATTTGGAGATACGTGTTATATTGGTTATCAAATATATGGGCAAGAATTCTGGGAAATAACGAGTGTCTCTTTTACGACTGAAGTATCTTCGTTAGAAGTTCGTAAATACAAATACCATATGGCAGGATATCTGCATCATGCCTTATTGCCGCTTAGCAGGCTGCTATAAGTTAATTTTCTATTTTGAAG
Source organism: Paenibacillus ferrarius (assembly GCF_002027705.1). Taxonomy (GTDB): domain Bacteria; phylum Bacillota; class Bacilli; order Paenibacillales; family NBRC-103111; genus Paenibacillus_E; species Paenibacillus_E ferrarius. The sequence continues at coordinate 255,290 of NZ_MBTG01000012.1, forward strand.
AAGAAAGTGGATGAACTTGCAGGAGTACCTGACGTCTATAGAAATAGTAGAGATCCGTTGATTACTGGTGATATATTTTCAGATCTAATAGTCGTTTACAAAAAAATGGGCTTAACAGTTGATAATGGAAAGTTTCATTTATGGACTATATAGAAGTAATGAAAAGATAATTTCATTAAAGGAGGTTCAAGATGAGAAACGAAGAATGTTGTCCTGAATGTGGAGGAACTAAATTTGGAGAGGGCAAGTCGCACGGCGAAGCTAGGGTATATCCTATGAAAAAGATGCTAACATTAGGATCTGATGTTACCCATGTAATATGTATAACGTGTGGATTTATTTTAAAAAGTTTTGTTAAAGAGCCTCATAAATTTGAGGATAAATAAAATGAATATCAACATTTATTAATGTAGTAAAACAAATCTTTTATTAAGTATCTCGGATTTTAACCTTTAATGTATCGGAGTTGATTTAAATAGGCGTTTACTGGAAACACACAGATGAAGCAAAAGCCAAGATCAGTAAGTTTTTCAAAGGTAAAGCAAGAAGTGATGAAGTAAAGAAAAAGATAAGTGATAAGCATAAGGGGAAAAAACTGTCAGAACAACATCGTTTAAAACTCAGTGAGGTGAAAACGGGGAAGAAGCTTAATGTTGATCGACGCGGCGAGAAAGCTAATAGAGCAATATTGAATGAGTTAGATGTAATTGAAATTAGAAGATTGTATGCAACAGACAAATCGTGGACACATAGGTCGTTGGCAAAAAAATATGGCGTTGGGAAAAGTACAATAACTTCGATATTATCTAATAAGTCATGGAACCACATATAGCGATTTGGGTTTGTATAAACTTTACAATAAAATGAATATCGAGAAGACACCAGTTGTACTTTAAAGAAGTTGTCTCTCTGGAAATGAAATCGAAGCTTCAATGGCAGGTGTAATATATAATTTACGATGAAAGAATGATTTTATATTAAAAGGAGAATATTTAGAATGTACAAAGTGAATGATGCTGTTTTTGGTGAACTTAGTTTATTTTTAAGTTGGTCTAAAGCTACATCGATTGATTTTTGCAGTAAACTTTCTGACATAGAATTGATAATTGACGGCGAAGAAGATGGCAAATTTGATCAAGAGCAGTACGATGCATATCTTGCATTTATGGAAAATTGGGAAACGTTACAATATAACATAGTACAGTCTATTCTTGATTATTATATTCAAAGACGACATGAACTTGGTTATGATGTTGGACATAATGAAGATTATCCTTTGATTGATACAGCAGAACAACTTCTTAAGCATATAAATTTAGATGGAATTATTATCAAATCTGCTGTTTTATCTGAATATATAGATGTTGGGTTGACATTTTCTTGCAGTTGGGACGATGAAAATGGTCTTGGTGTAAAATTATTAAGAGGGCAAGTAGTTGAAGTGGGTTGGCCGCGGATAAATTTCCCGGACAATTAGATTTTCTTCGTTTCTTAGACATTTTCATACAAAATAACAACTGATACATGTTTAGCAGGGCTGAAAAAGCCTTGCTTTTTATTTTCAGTCGCTATATTATTATATGTAACTTATTATTAATATCAATTCGAGGCATTTCACCCTAACTTACTATGACGGTAGCTTTAGGGTAGGAAATGATGAAAACTTGAGTTAATATGAGGATGCACAAGGTCACTGTAATTGAACTCTAATGAAATAAAAAGCCTATTATCATAGTGTTTTGATCGTATCAAGACACAATAGATAACTAAAGATTATTTGATCTTTTCTTCGGGGCAGGGTGAAATTCCCTACCGGCGGTGAGGATGCATTCGTGTATCTCAAGCCCGCGACTCCCAGCTGTATTGGTTGGGACTGACTTGGTGTAATTCCAAGGCCGACGGTATAGTCCGGATGGGAGAAGGTGAAGAACAACTTGTTAAAATTTACTTTTTGCAGGTTTGTTTGTTGATGCCCCTGTTGATTCATGACAGGGGCATTATTTTTTCAGAAGGTTCAATTCAAAACATTTCTTAGGAGGTTTTTGAATTGGAACAAGCATTTAAGCTGGAAAACAAGCGATCGAATTGGTATTCATCATGGACCCGAGGCATCAATGGGATTTGGTTTGTGGCAGTCGGGGCCGCACTTTGGGGGATGGACCCGCTTTTTCGGATTTTATTGTTGAAAAGTTTTACTTCTGCGCAGATTGTGTTTTTGGAGCACTTGTTATTGGCTTGTTATGCACTTCCTGTGCTGCTGAAGCACCGAAAGACTTTAGCTGGCAAACTCACGTTGGCAGTCATTGGTGCACTGCTCTTTATCTCTTGGGGAGGATCGGCTATTGCCACCGTGCTTTTCACCGCGGCTTTCGCTCACGGCAATGCCAACGCGATCTTGCTGCTGCAGAAATTGCAGCCCTTATTCGCCATCATTCTAGCTCGTGTTTTGCTCAAAGAAACATTGCCTTCAAAATTTTTTGTTTATATCTTAGCGGCACTTCTAGGAACTTATTTGTTGACGTTTGGTATTCATACACCTGAGATGGGATTGAAAGATTTAGGTACGATAAGCTGCTTATTTTCAATTTTGGCAGCATGTTTATGGGGAGGGTCCACCGTTATGGGGAAATTCCTTCTTCAAAAAAATATAGATTTTCCTGTTGTGACTTCGCTTCGATTTTTATTGGCAATTCCTTTGCTCTCGGTTGTTCTTTTGATGAGTGGTGATGTTTGGCATTTGAACGGAACGGGTAAAGAATTGACAATGATTGCGGTGAACCTATTGTTTCAGGCTTTTTTCCCTGGATTAATCAGCATGCTTTTCTATTACAAGGGCTTGTCAACGACAAAGGCGTTCTTCGCGACGCTAGCGGAGCTTGCTTTCCCAGCTATAGGTATATGCATGAACTGGCTCGTATTTGGTCAAAAGCTAACCCTAGGGCAACTCTTAGGTTTCATACTGATCTGGCTTACCCTGTGGTTAATGAGCCGCGTTAAAGGAAATGCAGCTGCATAAAATTTAATATGATTAATAAAAATCCTGATGAGCAGCGCTCATCGGGATTTTCGTTTTGAAGCAGAATCGGGAAAATCTGAAAAAGACTTTATTGCAACTTTTAAACCCGAATTACGTCTAATTCGCAAAAATGGAAGAAAAACCAAGAGACAGCCTTACTCTGAGGATACACAAGTTGTGTCACCGGATGGCAAGCATATTTATGTAGTTAATCTTCATATGGAAGGTGAGAATCTATTCGCTAAGCATACAATTCGGAATAGCAATTCGGGACAATCTGTACCAATCTCCTTAGATTTGGTTTCAGGATATGCAATCTGGTTGGATAATGAACATGTGCTATACATAGGTGGGATTGGTGAGGAGGGAGTTACGCGAATTGATTTGCAAGGTCATCTGACTTCAATGCCTGCTTTGGGTCAGATTATGGCACCAACAGAATTGAAACAAACAGAGCGAGCAACGATCGGCAATGATCGACTTTATTATCTAGAATCGAACTATCCAAATCATGTTCACGATTTAAAATATATCGAGCTCTCCCAGATGGATGCCCCAGCGGCTCATCAAGTTAGGGGAGAGGTTTCTTTGTTCCAGCCGATGAAAGCTGGGCCTATGATCTCTGTCGTAACGACTCAAAGCCACTTAGATGAATCGAAGCAAGAGCTTATACTCATTGATTCGAATGGAAAACAACAGGGAGCCGCCCTTGCAATAGGAGCGGCTATCGGACAGATGGTCTGGTCACCGGATGATTCCAAATTAGCCTTTGGGATGCTGAGGAAAGTAGGGAGTACGTATCAAATCTCTGTTTTTGATCTGAAGACGGGAAGTAGTTCTGTCGTTTTCGAAGGACCAAGACTTATCGGAGATCTTCTCTGGAGTGAAGATAGTACACGACTTTCGGTGACAATTGATCGTTTCAAGGATAGCCTTGAAACGCAACCAGAAACAAACATAATTCAGATCAAATGAAAGAGACAATTTTACAAGGAACGAATCGAGAATAAGGGGCTGTCCTAAAGGTCACAAGACCTTGAGGGCAGCTTTTCTCGATTTTGACTTAAATATACTTAAATATTTGTTTTAATTACTTAAATATAATGATAATATTACTTACAAGAGGTGAAAGTGATGTATCAAGAAGAACGTTTATTGAAAATACTTAATTACCTAAACGAAAATCATGCAATGAGTGTTATGGAGATCTGCTCACTTCTAGAAGTGTCCAGAGATACGGCTCGAAGAGACATCGTAAAACTAGTACAAGAAGGGATCGTAATTCGAACACATGGAGGTGTAGCATTACCTCAATTACAAAGGGAAATAGCTACTTATCAGGAGCGATTAATTGATGAAACAGACGCCAAACGACAAATTGGCAAGTTAGCAGCCCGTCTGATTAAGGATCGGGAGACCGTCATAATGGATGTATCAACGACTGTGCAAGCGGTAGCTGAACAAATTGCTGCCAAAGCGATTACCGTAATCACGCATTCTCTCGATATTGTTAGTATTCTCTCCGGTAGAGAGGACCTTCAAGTCTATGTGCTGGGCGGCTACTTGCATGCCAAAAATCGCCTGTTTTATGGACCCTCGGTCATTGAGAAACTAGGAGAATTAAGAGCCGACAAAGCCTTCATCGGGGCAGCATCCATAAGAACTGATGGGCTTTATTTCCCTTACGAAGATGATGTTTCAGTGAAAAAAGAGATGGCCCGCAGATCGGATCAGGTTATCGCCGTGGTTGATTTTTCCAAATTCCTAAGCAAATCGGTGTATCGTTTGGACTTTGATTTGGTTGATATTTTAATTACTGATCAAGAGGTGCCTGCCGAAATAAGAGACGTACTCGATAATAAAAATATAACGATTATTCAATGTGAAGAGACAGCGAAAAACGAGGAGGAAAACAGACATGAGTCTTAAAATTGTGCACAACGTAAAAGTGGTTCAACCAAACGACCAATTTCAGCCGGCCACTCTTTGGATCAGAAATGGAGTCATTGAAAAGTTGGAAAGCGGTGAAACTTCTCTTCCTGAAGGCAATTATGAACGTATAGATGGTCAAGGACACCTATTAATACCCGGTATGATTGATGTGCATATTCACGGTGCTAACGGGTTCGATATGATGGATGGCACTGAAAGGAGCATACAGGAGGTTTCGCGGGCTTGCGCTGCAACAGGCTGCACCTCGTTTCTGGCAACATCGGTCAGCTCTACAATGGAGGATTTACTGGCCATGATTCGCAGTGTGAAACGTGTCATTGGGCATGAAATCGGGGCTCAAATTGCCGGGCTCCATCTGGAGGGTCCCTATCTGAATCCGAAGCGTAAAGGTATGCAAAATGAGCGTTTTCTGCGGCATCCGAATCTGCAAGAAATAGATGATATTTTCCGTGAAGCAGAAGGGCTGATTAAAATGGTTACAATCGCTCCCGAACTGCCTGGCGGCTTGGAGCTTATTTCTTATTTGAAGGATAAGGGAGTCATCATCGCTGTTGCTCATTCTGATGCGACATACGAGGAGGCCAAGCTAGCTTTCAAAGCCGGCGCAAGTCATGTTACACACTGCTTTAATGGCATGAGACCGATTCATCATCGGGATCCCGGACTGGTTGCAGCGGCTTTTGAAGAAGAACATGTGAGCCTCCAAGCAATTGTAGATGGCATTCATCTGCATCCTGCGATCATTCGCTTGATGCATCGCTTGAAAGGGCCGGAGGGGATCGTGCTCATCACGGATGCTTTGCAAGCTATGGGGCTTGGTGATGGGAAGTATATGTTTGGCGGACATCATGTGACAGTTGCGGGCGGTATAGCCCGACTTGAGGATGGGACATTAGCCTCCAGTACGGTAACGATGAATGAGGCATTACGTTTAACGATAGAAACCGGAATTCCATTAACGGATGCTGTTCAGATGGCGTCAACTACGCCTGCAAGAATACTTGATTTAAGAACAAAGGGGAGGGTTAGCGCGGGTTGCGATGCTGATCTTGTTTTGTTAGATGAACAATTTCAAGTCCAATGGACAATGATAAGGGGTGATCTGGCTACATAATTAAGTAAAAATAAACTTAGATATAACGAAAGATTAGCTGGCATTGTAACAATCAAGAGATTATATTGGGCATACATGGAAATTTGTCAGGAGGCCTTGCAATGGCACCAAAACCAGATGTGAATGAGATCATCAAATACCTTTGTGGAACAGGGGTCATTGAATTAAATGCTACGGGGATGAAGTCAATGTCGGGTACAACGGATGGACTTGTGTATGCTCTTATGGTCGATAATGAACCCAGCTATGTACTTAAATTGGATACCCCGCAGAATTTAGAGCAGGTTGAGCTGCTACATCGCACTTATAACGAAAGCACATTACTGCCTCGGCTGCTTTATACGGACCTTAACAAAACCTATATGTTGTATAAGTATATTTCTGGTACAACGCATTACAATCGCGGCTCGAAAGCGGATTGGCTAACACGTTTAGTTAAGGAACTTTTGAATCATTATACCGTTTATCAGGCAACGGAAATGTGGGGCTTTTGGAAGGAAGAGCCTTGTCAAACGTGGTCTGAATTTCTGGATAAGGGCGTGGAATATGCGCGAATGAATGTTGGCAATCTTTTGCCAAGCGTGGACTATGATAAAGTCAAATCACTTGTCACAAAGACGGAAGGAGCAGCTGAGGAAAGGTATTTATTGCATGGTGATTGTGGTGTGCATAATTTTGTATTTGAGCGGAATTCCTTACAAGCTGTCATTGATCCTTCTCCGATTGTCGGACCTGTTCGGTATGATTATATCTATGCCTTCTGCTCATCCCCGGACGATTTGAACCTAGAAACGTTGTTTCGAAGCTACGCTCAGCTAACTCATCACGCTTGGGATAGGCAAAGACTTATGGAAGATGTGCTTATACAGCTCTACTGCCGCATCGGGATTTGCTTGAGACATCATCCGCATGATTTATCCGAGTACCTTAAAGCTTGGAACTACTGGAAAAAGCTTGTTTGATAACTATGCATCGGTTAATGAGGGGGCGCTAGTTAATGGAAGATATATTCAATATCCAAAGTTTGAATGTTGAAGAGGCTACGATTATAGACTTGCAACAAGCGATAGAGAAGGGGGAGCTAACCTCCAGAGAGCTTGTTATGTATTACATGTACCGCATAGCGGCTTATGACCAAAGCGGACCTTTGATCAACTCTATGATGGAAATCAATCCAGATGCGATTTATATTGCTGAGGCACTTGATCAAGAACGGCAGCTAACTGGGGCAAGAAGTATTCTGCATGGCATTCCTGTTGTGTTGAAAGATAATATTGAAACGATGGATAAAATGCGTACGAGTGCGGGAGCGCTGGCTTTGCAGAACCACATAAGTTCAGCAGATGCTTTTCTTGTACAAAAGCTGCGAGAAGCTGGCGCAGTTATTTTGGGGAAATCGAATATGACTGAATGGGCAAATGCGATGTCATCCTCCATGTGGGCCGGATATAGTTCAAGAGGAGGACAAACGAAGAACCCATACGGTGATTATTTTACGGGTGGGTCCAGTACGGGTTCAGCTGCTGCTGTAGCGGCAAATTTCACCTCTGTTGCAGTGGGGACAGAGACATCGGCCTCTATTTTGAGTCCCTCTATACAGAACGCTATCGTGGGCATTAAGCCAACTGTAGGTTTAATAAGCCGCACAGGGATAATCCCGTTCACTTATTCGCAAGACACGGCTGGCCCTATGGCAAGAAATGTGACGGATGCCGCGATTTTGCTAAATGTTCTAACAGGGAAAGACGTAAAAGATCCTTCAACATGGCGAAATGAGGCAAATGACAGAGATTATACCGCATTTCTAGATAAAAATGGCTTGCAGGGTACGACGATAGGGGTCTTCAGGAACGTGCCATCTACAAAGTATCGTGACATTGGCGAATATGACGAAAAATTATTTAACGCTGTTGTAGCTACGTTGAAGGACTGTGGTGCAGAAGTCATTGATGACATCGAAATTCCTTCATTCAATAGAAATTGGGAGTATAACAAAATTAATTTTGAATGTAAGCATGCGATTGAAAATTATTTGCAAAGTCTGCCGGCTCATTTACCTATCCACAGCTTGCAAGAACTGATTGCTTGGAACGAGCAAAATGCTGACAAAGCTTTGAAATACGGACAAAATTCTTTGAAATATAGGCTGCAGATAGAGAACCCTTTGCAAAATAAGGATTACATATTGGAGTCCCTGACAGATCTATATTATTCGCAGAATGAGGGAATTGATTTCGCATTACAAAATGATGGATTAGATGCAATCCTCTTTCCCGCCTATGTAGGTGCGGATCTTAGTGCAAGAGCTGGTTATCCTTCAATCGCCGTACCTGCGGGATTTCAGGCCGATGGCAGGGCATTTGGCATTACTTTCGCTGGAACAGCGTTTAGTGAAGCGATGCTTATCCGAATTGCTTTTGCGTTTGAACAAGCAACACATCATAGGAGAATGCCTCAACTGCACAAATCGTAAATACGCGGCTGCGCGGAACGATTGGTCCGAATTGAGGTTCGTCCGAAACTTTTAAATCCATTCTGCGTCTAATATCTGGGTGATTATGGATGAAGAACAAAACGGTACCTTATTTGGTTGTTTATTTGTTGCTGATAAATTTCTTGCTCCCTTACACGATCTCAGCAGATGCTTTTTACCACAAGCGGCTTTCGTATCCAATCATCATCAACAATCCTAGAAATATTGATCCTGTCATCAAATATATGAAGCAAAAGGTAGACCGTGAAAAAGCGGTTAATTATTTCATCCTGTTAGGCGATTCTGTCTTCTATGGAAGTCCGGGCAATTCGGATCAAAGCATTAGCGCATATTTGGAGCAGATGCCGGAACATCCCTTGGTATTTAATTTATCATTCCCAGGTTCACAGCTAGGCGATTTATACACCCTACTGCTTATGCTGGATAAGAACGGAATATCAACTGATCATGTAATCCTGAATGTACGTTATGCCAGCTTTGTTCCCCGCGTCCCGTATCAACCGATTATGTCCTGGTGGGCTGACCGTTTGCGCAAGGAGGATCCTGAGGCGTACTTGATTGTTAAAGCGCAAGAGGAAGAGACAGCCGCGTATTCGAAATATGAGAAGCCCTATGATTGGCTGCAGGGTATGCTCAAAAAGTACGTTTATCCGCATATCACGTTAATGGCCTATCGAGATTATTATCAAAAGTATGTGGATTTGCAATGGGATAAGTGGCGCAACCGGGCGATGCCCGACGACTCGTTGGCCCTGCCGGAACCTTGGTACACCAAAGATTCAGAAGCTTTGAGCGACATGCTTCAGCAAGCACAGCTTAAAGCTGCTTTTACGAATGTTCCATTGAATCTAACCGAGTCAAATCCTGATATCTACTTCACGAAGCAAATCATTGAGCATCAAAAAGGAAAAGAAACTTGGGTCGTATTGGCCGGAACGAACCATACCTACATGAAGGAATTTGTGAACCAACCGGGATATGTAGAAAACATGAAAAGGCTGGATGATTTTCTATCCCAGCAGCCCGTTCATTACCTGAATTTAGAAGGACAAATTTCGGATCAGTTGTTTACAGATTTCACCCATCTCATGCCGGAAGGTTACAGGCTGATGGCCCAATTGATATGGGACGCTTACGGACAGAGAGGGGCAGCCAAGCCGTTATGATGTTCAATACGCCGGAATTTGCTTTGTTATTAGTCATTACTATGTGTATTTATTACTTGATTCCAAGACATCGTCTTTGGCTGTTGACAGCGGCTAATCTTGTGTTTTACGGCGTAGTGGGGCCTGGTTACTTACTCTTATTCGGCGTTATTTCGTTAGTTGTCTACCTATGCGGTCTAGGTATTGAATACACAAGCAGGTGGCAGCGAATCCTGTTGACCTTAGGTATTTTACTGACGTCAAGCAACCTTATATTTTTCAAATATACGGATTTTGCTCTAAGAAGTATAGAGAAGGTACTTTCTATTCATCTTGTCGCCCATCAGTCGGAATGGCTGCATTATGCGCTGCCTCTGGGCATATCCTTTTATACGTTTGAATTGATTTCATATTTGGTCGATGTGTACAAAGGCCGAATTCCAGCCGAACGATCGTTGCTGCGATTTTGGATGTTCATTATGTTCTTTGCTCATATGATTGCCGGACCGATCATGAGAGGCAAGGAATTTCTGCCACAAATTCGGCAGTTGGATACGATTCGGTTTAATCCCGCCCAGCTTCGCTTGGGTGCTTTCTTCATTGTGCTGGGTTTAGCCAAGAAAATGGGAATAGCGGATCAGCTAGCGTCCTATTGCGATAGCTTTTTCTCACAAGCCAGTACTCTGAGCGGGGCTGAAGGCTGGACGGCATCTGTGCTCTATGCGTTCCAGATTTACTGTGATTTCTCTGGTTACAGCGATATGGCTGTCGGTATCGGTTACCTGTTCGGATTGGAATTGGCCAGGAATTTCAACACACCGTATTTAAGTACGAATGCTACGGAGTTTTGGCGGCGGTGGCATATTACGCTGTCATCATGGATTCGAGACTATATCTACATCTCATTAGGGGGATCGCGTCGCGGTGAAGTACGACAATATGCCAACCTTTTTGCGGCAATGACGATTTCGGGCTTCTGGCATGGCAGTCAATGGACTTTCATCGCTTGGGGAATGTATCAAGGGGGATTGTTAATTGGTCACAAGCTGTATGTGAACCTGCTTCAGAAGCTGCGGATTATTCAGATTCAAACGTATATGTGGTATCGCATGTTATCGCTTTTCGTCTTCTTTCTGTTAACTTGTCTAGGCTGGGTCATCTTCCGCACGGAGGGGATCCATGTCGCAGCGGGACTGATTATCCGTATGCTCAATCCAAAGGCTCTCATCATGCCCCAATGGCTATGGCATTTCTGGTGGATTGCTGGGGGACTTTATGCTCTGCATGTGCTGGAGTGGTACTTGCTGAATCGACTTGATCGAGTTTCTTCCTTATGGCACAGCTGGATTCCATCGCCGATAAGGGCGGCCGTATATAGTTTCCTTGTGTTAGTATTCTTATATATGCTAAAACAAGGGCAGAGCTCTTTTATTTATTTTCAATTCTAACCTATCGCCTTAGGATAAAGGCGGTAGGTTTTTTCTTTCGTCTTTGGCTTTAGGTCTCAGCGCGGAAAAGGGTCCCATCGTCTCGGAAATAATACGCAATTTCATCCGCTTTTGTGTTCAGTCGTACTGATTTTTCGGTGAATTTATCGATGATGCCTCGATCTACTTCGCAATAGAGGCCATTGGCATCTGGCTGCCAGACGGAGACTGGGGTTTGTGAGAGCGCCGCGATAAATAGATCAGCGTCAGATTCCAATGACTTAGGCATTTGTGATAGTCTCCTTTGGTTAGCTTAATTGCGATCTATCTTTTACGCTTAATAGAAAGTATATGTCATCGTTTATCGTCCAACGACTTTTTTATCTGCTTGCCATGAATAAATGACCAATTCCCCCGAAAATAAGACAAATTTGACATCATTGAAGCGTTTACAATAGGGAAGAGGACGAACGTTTCGATGAGCTGGTACCCGAAAATAGCGATTTATGCAGCAACTGGCGATATATTTGGTTTTTGTTAATATTTTATTGACATAAAGTAAAGGGATGGAATAATATCTAAGTAAGCGCTTTTAATTTCAGGATAACGTTTGGGCAATAGCGTGGAAAACTTGTCAAAGCAAAAAGGAGCTGTGTGAATTGCCTACTCTCAAAGATATTGCAGAATTAGTTGGCGTTTCAATTTCAACAGCCTCTCGTGTGGTACGAAACGATACCAGTAGGCATATTAACCCAGAAACCAAAGCCAAAGTATGGGAAGCTGTTCGACAGCTGGATTACACACCGAACGAGTCGGCACGCCATTTAGTGAATAAACAGAAGGCGGAAAGAAAGCCAACCAAACAAATTGGCTGCATTATACAAACAGCTCGATTGAATGACGATCATCCTTATTATTCGCCAATCATTACTTCTTTTACGAAAAAGATATTGGAATCCGGTTATTCCCTGGCTTTCATACATACATCAGATGAGCTTGCCGACGATGCCTTGCTGCATCGCTGCATTCATGAAATACAAGTAGACGGTGTTATTCTCGTGGGAGAAGTGGGACCAGCCATTGTAGAATATTTGCAAAAAGCAGAAGAGTTGGCGCTAATTGGCATCTGTACGAATGGCACAGAAATTACAATGGTTGATTATGATCGCATTCATGCTGCCAAATCAGCTGTAGACCACCTTATTGCTCAAGGACATCAATCCATTGGCTTTGTTGGCGGACCTGGACACACCGGAGAACTGGGCAGCGAAGAGAGATTTCAAGGTTTTAAATTCGCTATGTATGATGCAGGAATTCCCTTGAACAAAGACTGGATTATTGATACACGCTGGGAAATTGACCGCAGTTATGAACGCGTGATGGAGCAGCTGAAAAGGACAGACATAGAACGTCCAACGGCTATATTCTCCGCAAGTGATCAATTGGCGATACCGGCCATGCGTGCAATTATAGAGAGCAATTTGAGTATTCCTGAGGATGTAGCATTTATTTCTATGGATAACATTGATTTCGCTCAGTACACGACACCGCCGCTTTCATCGGTGCATGTACCCAAAGTAGAGATTGGCATGACAGCCGCTGCGACACTCTTAGATATGTTGAAAGGTGAACAACCACAACTGTCTAAAGTGCTGCTTCCACATAAATTAATTGTCAGACAATCGTCTACATACCAAAGAAATTAAATTTTTTTAGGATGCTGGATAACGTTGTCCAGAGTTTGGTGCCAATTAATTTTTGACGAATTGAAGGAGGTGAAATTTGCTTTAGCGGCCGTAATGATTTGATATTGATGTGAAGTAGGGACAGGTTCTTTCACAAAATATGAAAAAGGGTGATCTTGAGATGGTTAAAATTACAAAAAAAGCAGCTTTCGCGGCAATGATTATGTCTTCAATGGTAGCAGTAAGTGCGTGTGGCAATTCGAGTTCTACCGAACCAACCTCATCTGGAGCTCCTACAAGCGATTCGAAAGCAACTGCTGCTGCCGGAGAGAAAGTGACCATCACCTATGCTGGTTGGAAACTGGATACGATGACAGATGTTATCAAAGAGTTTCAAACTAGCCATCCCAATATTGAAGTCAAATTAGAGAACACACCGTACAAGCAATACTTCACCAAATTAGAAACATCTGCGCAAGGCGGGACAATGCCTGATGTGCTCTGGATGAACGGTCCGAATTTTATTAAGTATGCTGAGAATGGGATGTTAAGAGATCTGTCTGACAATATCAAGAAAGATCAAGTGGATTTGAAAAATTATCCGACATCGCTCATTTCCCTGTATAGTCTCGGCGGTAAAAATTATGGGATTCCGAAGGATTATGACACGATTGGGCTCTGGTACAATAAGAAGCTTTTTGATGAAAAAGGCGTTTCTTACCCGGATGCCACTTGGGATTGGAATAAGCTGACGGAAGCTGCCAAGAAATTAACAGATACATCCAAAGGCATTTATGGCTTCGCTGCCCCGATGATGAATCAAGAAGACTACTATAATACGATTCTTCAAGCCGGCGGCAGCATCATTTCGGACGATCACAAAAAGTCGGGCTTCGACCAGCCAGAAGCGATCGAAGGCTTGAAATTTCTAACGGATCTCATCCAGGTACATAAAGTATCTCCAACCCTTGCCCAAATGACGGAAACAGCTCCATCGGATTTGTTTACGTCCGGTAAACTAGCCATGTATTTCGATGGTTCCTGGGCTGCCTTCTCGATTAACCAAAGTGCTGATATGAAAAACAATGCAGATGTTGCTCCTCTGCCAAAAGGGAAGAAACAAGGCGTTGTCATTCACGGACTAGGTCATGTGATTTCTGCGAATTCCAAACATCCCAAAGAAGCATGGGAATTCGTGAAATTCCTTGGTTCCAAGCAAGCAGCTGAAGTTGCCGCCAAGCAAGGGGGAGCAATCCCAGCTTTTAAAGGCAGTGAAACAGCTTGGTTAGCCGCTTTCCCGCAATACCATGCCAAAGCATTCATCGACATGACGGAGTATGCAACACCGTATCCGGTGTCCAAGAATACTTCTGTGTGGACAACGTATGAAACGGAAATTTTGAAAAATGCCTGGACTGGCGATAAATCAGTGGCAGATGCAGCCAAAGAGCTCGGAGCCAAAATGAACCAAGCGTTAGCAGCAGAGAAATAAGTCTTTGGCAGGGAGATTCGCGGTAGCAAGCAAGCGAATCTCCCGCCACTAAATCACTCATGGGAGCGTGAGTACTCATGCGAATCAGCTCGAAACGCCGGTCCGACTGGATGTGGGCGTACATCATGATTACACCATTAATGCTTGGTTTGCTCATCTTCTATATTTGGCCCGTGTTTCAGACTTTTTATTTCTCCTTCACCGATTGGGGTGCTTTTGGAAAGTACACATGGTCCGGGTTATCCAATTACAAGCAGCTTTTTACCGATAAAGATCTGCTTTATGCCTTCCGCAACACAAGTATTTACATTATTACTGCAGTTCCAATTGGCATTATTTTATCTATTGTATTAGCGGTGCTTTTGAATCAAAAAGTAAAAGGGTTGTCCATTTATCGCACGCTCTATTTTCTACCTGTTGTAACGATGCCCGCTGCGGTCGCGATGGTATGGAAATGGCTGTACAACTCCGATTTTGGTCTCATCAACTACGTATTGGGACGGTTGTCAATTACAGGACCTCACTGGTTGACCGATAATCGTACAGCGCTTTTATCCATTATTATTGTTGCTATCTGGAGCGCGATCGGCAGCCATATGATTATCTTCCTGTCGGGACTTCAAGGCATCTCTGTTTCCTACTATGAAGCAGCAGACATTGATGGGGCAGGGGCATACACCAAATTCATAAAGATAACACTGCCATTACTGACTCCAACTATCTTTTTCGTCATGGTAACGTCTTTGATTGGCGCGTTTCAAGTTTTTGACTTTATCTATATGATGGTTGGCGATATTGTTATGGAATCAACGCAATCGGTCGTTTTCTTGTATTACAAGTATGGGTTTCTCAAAAACAGCAAAGGCTACGCCTCATCCATTGCCGTGCTGCTCTTTGTTATCATTATGATCATTACGTATATTCAAATGAAAATCCAGAAGAAATGGGTTCATTACGAATGAAGGGGGCGAGCCTATGACAACCAAATCTCACCAACAAAAGTCGCTTCAGATCGGAGTAATCCATCTTATTCTTATTCTGGGAGCTGTCATTATGGTGACTCCTTTTATATGGATGTTTCTAACCTCGGTGAAAACATTGGGAGAGTCCACAGCGATACCGCCAGTGCTATTTCCAAAAAGCTTTCAGTGGAGCAATTACTCGAAAGTTTTTCTGAACTTGCCATTTTTCACTTTTTATTGGAATACATTTATTACGACGTTGGTTAAAGTCGTCGGACAGTTGATTATCTGTTCACTAGCCGCTTATGCGTTTGCACGAATTGCTTTTCCAGGTCGTCACTTCTTTTTTATTCTGATGCTTTCCGTACTCATGGTGCCAGGTCAAGTATTTCTCATTCCGCAGTACATGATTATGAAAGATTTCGGCTGGCTTAATTCGCTTACAGCCTTAATCGTGCCTGGCTTGTTCAGTGCATTTGGCACCTTTTTATTGCGTCAATTTTTCATGACGCTCCCGCATGAGTTGGAAGAAGCTGCGAAGCTGGATGGCTGCAATCAATTTCGAATTTATTGGCAAATCATGCTGCCGTTGGCCAAATCGGGCATGGTTGCTCTCGCTATTTTCACCATGTTATGGTCTTGGAATGACCTCATGTGGCCCTTAATTGTGAACAGTTCACCGGACAAAATGGTACTTTCTGCGGGAATAGCCTTCTTGGAGGGAGAGCACAAAACAAATTATACGATCATTATGGCAGGCTCTCTAATGGCCATTTTGCCGATGATTGTTATCTTCTTTGTCTTTCAGCGCTCCTTTATTCAAGGGATTGCTTTTACCGGAAGCAAGTCGTAATCACCGTAAGGATTCATTGACATACGAAGTCATTTGGAGGAATTTATTATGCAAAAAGTTACCGCTATCCTACTCGGAGCCGGAAATCGCGGAGCGCAAGCGTATGCGCCATATGCGCTTAATTACCCGCACGAGCTTGATATAATAGCCGTCGCAGAACCGGATGATGAGCGTCGCGCTGCTTTCGTGTTCGCCCATCAAATCTCACAGGATTATTCATTTTCGAATTGGGAACAGCTGCTGGCGCAGCCCAAAATCGCGGATATCGCGATCATATGCACGCAGGATCAGATGCATTATTACCCAACCTTGAAGGCTCTTGAGCTTGGCTATCACGTTTTATTAGAGAAGCCGATGTCTCCAAGCCCTGAAGAGTGCGTGGAAATGGAGCTTATGGCGAAAAAGCACAATCGTCTACTGACGATATGCCATGTTCTTCGGTATACAGCCTTCTGGACAGCGATGAAACGTGTCATCGAAGAAGGACGAATCGGCCAAATCGTCAATATTCAGCTGAATGAAAATGTCGGCAATATGCATATGGCACACAGCTTCGTACGGGGGAATTGGAATAATTCAGACACGTCCAGTCCGATGATATTGGCCAAATCGTGTCACGATATGGACATTCTCTCTTATATTATGGGCGAGCCATGCGAGCGTATTAGTTCTTTTGGATCGTTGATGCATTTCAAATCGGAGAATGCCCCGGTGGGAGCACCGGCTCGCTGCTTGGATGGATGCCCAGCGGAAGCGACTTGCCAATACTATGCGCCGAAGTATTATCTGGGGACTGGCCGCAGCTGGGCTGGTAAATTCACAACGGATACGAGTCTTGAAGGGATTATTGAAGCGCTGCACACGACCCCTTACGGCAAGTGTGTCTACCACAGCGATAACAATGTGGTTGATCATCAAGTCGTGAATATGGAGTTTGCGAGCGGGGCAACGGCGATGTTCAGCATGTGTGGATTTACGAGAGACAACACGCGTATTCTGCAAATCATGGGGACGAAAGGCGATATTCGTGGCAATATGGAAGAGCACGAATTTACGATCCACGACTTTGTGACGAATGAGCAAACGACGATTCATGTGCAAGCTTCCGAAGAAGGACATAACGGGGGAGATGCCGGGATCATCCGCAGCTTCCTGCGCGAGGTCAGAACGTATGCTGGTGGCGAAAGCGAGTCTTCCGCTTCGGTTTCTGTGCGCAGCCATCTCATGGCGTTTGCTGCAGAAGAATCCCGTGTGAACGGCGGCAAGCCAGTCGTCATTGAAGAGCTCCATAAACGTTTGGCAACGGTATAACGGAAATATACATATAGAACGCAAGCAGCCGAAGTGATTGGCGGCTTGCGTTTTTTGGCATTTGAATCTCGCGAAAAGGAACTATGATCCGCTATTATGCTGAAAAATGCCAAATCTTGCTTCAAAGGGAACTAAGGTCCGCTATTTCACCATTTGTGCTCGGAATCAGCGTTTTTCGCTTCAATAGCGTACCTCAGTTCCGTTACATGCTACTTTTGCCCTGATTCTCCCCATTTAGCGGATCATAGTTCCTTTTTGCGAGGGAATACCTATACCTATAATGCACCTTAGTCGAGTAGATAGGAATTTTGTTTGAAAATGATGAGAGGTTGAGATATAATCGTGGATATACACATATGTACACGTGTTGATCATATGTACATGTTGGATTGGGGTGCGATAATATGGCAGAACGCAATCAAGATCGATTCCGTTTGTTAGTTAAGATTTGTCAGCTTTATTACGAAGATGGATTGAATCAATTGGATATCGCCAAACGTTTGGGGATATCGCGGCCGCATGTTAGCCGTATGCTGGCAACAGCTAAGTCCGAAGGCATTGTGAAGATTTCTATTCATAATCCATTTTCTGTCGAGCAAGAACTTGAGAAATCGCTGTTAAGCCTCTTCGGGATTCAGGATGTGCTTATTGTCGACTCGACAGACATGAATCCAGACCAGCTGTACTCCTTGCTCGGACGAACCTGCTCACCCTTAATCGAATCTGTGCTGAGAGACGGGGATCATGTGGGGATCATGGCAGGGCAAACGATAGCGAGTGTTGCCGAGGAATTGGATTATTTTGCAAGTGAAGGCTTGCAGTTTGTGCCCTTGGTGGGGGGCTGGGGATCAGATGGAGCTTCTTGGCATGCAAACACGAATGCAATGGCATTTGCTAATAAGCTGAAAGCGAAATATTCGATCATTCATGCGCCTGCGGTTGTCGCCAATGAAGGAACAGGCACACTTTTGCGTGAAGAACCAGAGATTGCCAAGGTCCTTCATCAGGCACAAAATAGCCGAGTTGCGATTGTCAGTATCGGAGATGTGAGCGAGCAGGCGACTATGGTGAAGTCAGGCGGATTCAGCCCTGAGATGATGAGAGAACTGAAAGAGAGAGGCGCTGTGGCAAACCTATGTGCATCCTTCTTGGATGCAAACGGTCAGGAAATCGAATTTTCTCAACAAAATAAGATGATCGGCTTGTCAGCATGGGACCTGCGCGCTATTCCAACTGTCATTGGTGTCGCAGGCGGCGAGCAGAAAATCGAAGCCATCACAGCAGCTTTGCGGGGCAAATGGATTGATATTTTGGTGACAGACACATTGGCAGCGCGTGAAATTCTGTCGTCCTATCACAATTTGAAGTGAATAGAAGGGAAGATGATGGCCATGCCAGACAAGGAAAAGTCAGCGACAACTGCCTCTGTAACGGTGGATGAGTTTATCTCAGAAAATGGTTACTACGGGGACTATGGCGGTTCTTTTATACCTGAAATTCTAGTTCCCGCATTTGAAGAGATTAAGGCACATTTTGAAGCGATTCGATATGACGAAGATTTCTGGCAGCAATATCGCGCTTTGCTTACGAACTATTCCGGGCGACCTACGCCGCTTACTTATGCAGATCGGCTAACTGAGCACTATGGTCGAGCCCACATTTATATTAAACGCGAGGATCTCAATCATACTGGTGCTCACAAATTAAATAATGCGCTTGGTCAAGCCATGCTTGCCAAGAAAATGGGCAAAACGCGAATTATTGCCGAAACAGGAGCAGGACAGCATGGGGTGGCAACAGCAACGGCAGCGGCGAAGTTAGGTCTATCCGCAACCATCTATATGGGACGAGAGGATATGGAGCGGCAATACGCCAATGTCTTCTGGATGAAAAGGCTCGGTGCCGAGGTCATTGCGGTCGACTACGGGTCGCAGACGTTAAAGGATGCGATTAATGAAACGCTGAGAGATTGGGTATCCAGCTTTGAGACGACGCATTATGTGCTTGGAACAGCTTCAGGCGCCCATCCATTTCCGGCGATGGTTGCTTTCTTTCAATCGGTCATCGGGATTGAGGCGAAAGACCAAATCTTGCGCGCAGCAGGCAGGCTGCCAAGTCATGTTTATGCCTGTGTAGGCGGCGGTTCCAATGCACTTGGCATCTTCCAAGCCTTTTACCCGCATGACGATGTGAAATTGATCGGTGTTGAAGCCGGCGGAAAAGGGAAGGAATCTGGTCAGCATGCTGCGAGAATTGCCTATGGCGAGGGCACTTTAGGCGTAGCTCAAGGCTATAAGACGCTGTTTCTGCAAAATAAGGATGGTCAAATGAACGATACGTATAGCCTTGCTGCTGGTTTAGATTACGTGGGCGTATCGCCCATCTTGGCGGATTTATCCAAACGAGGAAGGGTACAGTTCAGTGCTGCTACGGATGACGAAGTGATAAATGCGCTGCAAACCGTTATGCAAACGGAAGGCCTCATTCCTGCCCTGGAATCTACGCATGCTTTCGCAGGGGCGTTCAGGGACATTGTTCATTCTTCGAAGTCGGATATCTTCATCATTAATATGTCCGGTCGTGGGGACAAAGACATCTTTAATATAGCGGAGGGATTGCAGGATGAAGAATGGAAAGCATTTATCCACCGAAAAAGCAACCAGTTCAGTCGTCAGGCTTGAGGATCGCATTCATCGTAAAAGCGGAGAAAAGCCCATTCAGATCATGACGCACCAGATTCTTGGTTATCCAAGCTTCGAGACGAATTATCAAATGATTCGTTTGTTCAACGAGAATAAGGTTGATTTGGTAGAGCTTCAGCTCCCATTTTCGGAGCCCATTGCCGATGGGCCTGTATTTCTAAGAGCGAATCAAGCCTCGCTGACGAATGGGACGACGACACAGCAATGTTTGGATTTCGCCAAGCGTGTTGCGGCTGAATTTCCGAATCTGTCATTTTTGTTTATGACTTATTATAATGTTATTTTCCAGTACGGTATCGAAAAGTTCATAGCGGAATGTTCAATGATTGGCATCGATGGCTTGATTGTGCCAGATGCCTTTCCTGATGAGAGCAGCGAGTTTATGGCAACTTGCCGTGACTATCAGGTAGAACCGATTCTCATTGCTACCCCTTACACCAAAGATGATCGTCTGGCTTATTTGGCTGAAGAAACCGGAGGTTTTATCTATTGTGCCGCTCGCAAAGGTGTGACAGGCTCCAAAACCTCATTCGGTGACGAGACGGACGTATTCTTAAAACGTGTGCGAAGCTTTGCCAAGACTCCTATCGCTGTTGGGTTCGGGATTCAGAGCAGAGCGGACGTGCAGTATCTAAAAGGGAAATGTGATATTGCTATTGTTGGCACACAATTGCTTAATGTTCTGGAAGAAGATGGCCTTGACGGTGTGCATCGGTTTTTGCAATCTTTGACCTCATGACAAAAACCTTCCATCTCACAGTAAACCACGATCAATTAGGGGGAAAGATGAGTGGGGAAAGAGAGCTGGAGCGGGGCTCTATGATGGGAGCTAAGCTGAAAGCCTGCAGAAGTGCCGGCTTTTGTAACGAAATCAGACGGAAAGTAGAGAAAGCCTGCAATTGTGCAGGATTTTCGCGCACTATTCTTCCAGAATGGAGAAAATCACTCGAATACATGCATTATTGCAGGAATTTGACTGATTAGCTGATCGATCAAGGAAAAAGGATGCATTATCGCAGGCTTTTAGAAAGTATAGTTACTTACGAGAATTCAATCAGAGCAATTTGCTCATATTCCTACTCTTTGCAGAGGAGTTTGCTTTCTTCTGCGCTTCAACCTCGTGTTTTCATCCTCGAATTCAACAAATGCAGGCGGATCATCAAAGTGACTGACATTCAATGTTAGCAGCAGAAATGAAGCTTGTGCAACGCCCCCATTTCTAAGTAGAAAGCTTCCGCCCTTCCGGCATATGCGCAGGTTGTTCACGTAGAATTGAGCCATCAGCCAGATGAAGCCACGTATCAAATGCCCGAACACCCTCCGATAGCTGGATTACTCTGGCACCGGTCATGAAAGGACGATCTAAGTAAGCGTTCCGGGTCGTACGCCCATAGCAAAGGCGAATCCCGCGCAGGGTGCCCCAAAAATCATTGCCATGATCATGGCCGACAAAGGTTCCCATCACATCCCCCATTTCTACCATAGCTGCGAAGAAGCCTGTGTTAATCCAAGGAGCCGAACAGCCATAATCCTGTCTCTGCCCATAACATACGCTGAAGTCCCAGATATCATTGTACTCAGGCAATGGAATATGGAAGAAAGCAAGGGAAGGCAGCGGTTGCCCGCCGTTCTGTGCGGTTAATTGGTAGGATTGATCGACATACCAATGAATCTGGCTTCTTCGAATCCAATCGTAGAAGCCAAGCCGCGAATATTCGAGTGGCGAGTAGCTGCCTGAATCCAGAAAATAGAGCGCAGCAGCCGGATCATTATGCTTATCATGAATGGTTAAGACATAGTTGCCGACGCCGTCCACGTGAGGCGGATCGGGCTTCGCATAGCTAAACCGATGAGCTAATTGCAGCGCATGCAGCTGTTCGCGCGTCATATTGGCAGCTTCGGAATCATGATTCCCGAAAACGACAGCCCAGGGAATTTCCAGCTCTTCAGGAATTGCCACCGCATTGCGGAATAGTTGAGCTACATCCGTGCTCCCGCCGCTTGCAATGACATCCCCGGTGTAGACAACCAGATCAGGTTTCTCGGACTCGAGGATATGGCGCATCATCGCATTCATGTTGATTTCATCTTCTGCTTGACTGTTGCTGAACTCCGCATCAGCGAATTGTACGATTTTGAATGTGCCATCTTCACGAAATCGAAGTTGTCTCTTCATGTCAGAACCCTCTCATTCTCTGGGAAATTGTAACAAGAAGCAGAAACCGCTTCTAACAGCCGCCTATGTGCGAGGTCAAAATTGACGGAATTGGTTTCAACTCCTGTAAAGCTGAAGAAACAGGATTGAAGAATCTCATCTGCCAACGGTTTATTGACACCAGCAAGCAGCTGAAGCAGTTCATAATCTTCGACACCTAAGCGCATTGCTTCTAATCGCATGCTAAGCATCGGACCCTCGGCGTCTGGGTAGACAATATGGGTATCTCCGGAAGGAACTCTTTTGGCATGTACGCCAGGCGCGAGGTACGGACAAGTCAGTTCAAACGGATCTTGATTATCCAAGTACATATTGAAACCCCAATGGAGATAGCCTTTTAACCCATATTTGTAATTCCCCCAATGTAAATACCGCGTTTTCAATAGGGGAATATCCAAGAAGCGGTTTAGGTAATGTCCGCCGGGATTCCAACACGTATAGAACCAGACGGTTTCTCCCAGATTCTGAAGGTGTTGAAAGTGAGCTTGATGCTGATCAAAGCCTTCGTTCGTTGGCACCCAGATATCTAGGGAGCCTTCGATATGAGGATAGATCATAGCTTCGATGAGCTTGACACCAGGCATGAACTTCCGCACGATGCTGGAGAGTATGCGGAAATCGCTGGCTGATTGCTGAATCGGTTCATCGGCCACATGCTGAATCGTGCGATCCAACCAATCGTGCTGCTGGAGAAATTGCTGCCAAGCAGGCAGGAACTGGGCGAGAAACGTATATCCTTCCGGTGATGTCGCCTTGATGTCATTTCGATAATTAAGCACGAATAATGGATCGTCCCAACCGGTTCGAGAAGCTAGATGTCCACCCTCAATCCCCGTAAAACCAAGCGATAGAAAGAGTTCGATGTATCTTTTCACCTTCGTAAAATCAAACGTATAGCGCCCAGTATCCTCTTGGATGTCAATAAGCTCTAGTCCAACTAAAAAGTGTGTTTGGCGCGTCCTGCGCATGGCTTCGCCGTACTTTCTCAGCATGTGCCAGTGATCCTCAGACCAAAGTTCTAAACCATGGTAAGTTGCGGCATTTTGATTGGAAAGCCAATTCGTTATCGCCAAAGTCTCCTGCTCAGGGACGACTGCCTGGAAAACTTCCAAAGTGACTGGAATGTTAATTGCTTGGTTACCTGCTGTTAGGCAAATCTCCCCGTGATAAATGGAAGGGAGCAGGGAAGCGGGAATGTGCCATGAAACATAGAGCGCTTCTTTAGGACTGCTGGTGGTGAAAGCTTGATCAACTCGCTGTAAGGCATCATACACACGAAAAGGAGCAGGGCGAGTGATATAGTCAGCTGGAGTCCCGACGGGGATGGTCGAGTATTTAGGTCCTGTATTCTCATTTACCAGCACATCTCTCAAACGAAAGAGTTCCATCTGGATATTATCGCAGTTCATGGCAGCAGAAGGAGTAGGGGTGTAAGTCCAGGATAGAGGAGCGCCCACGTCTTCCAACTGAATCAGGATTTGACAACCCGCACGAGATCCTCGCGCAGTTGAAAGGGAGATGCTGTCTGGCCCAGATTCACTGATGAGGGTATCTGGATACAACCATTCATTCGTATGAAAGATTTGATATGGCATAAGGCATTCACACCTTCCTGAATAAAGAGTTCGGCAGCTGTGCGTCCCATGTAACCGGTATTTCCAAACCTAACGCATGAGCAGCAACAGCAGCCGTGTCAACGATTGATAATGGAGGCAGCTGCGTATTGGCATCAATACCAGGTCCGACGCATCCCCAGAATACTTGTTTGTCCATCGGATGATCGCTGCCGTGATTGTAGGCATCAGCTCCGCCACCGCCATGGTCAGTTAATAAAATGATCAAACTATCCTCGAGCAGCTGCAATCTTTCAATGGCATCCAGCACTTTCCCGAATAACTGATCACATCTAGTGATCGCTTTTAAATAATCAGGTGAGCTGGGCCCATAACCGTACTTGTGGCCTGAACCATCCGGCTCGTCTAATTGCATGAACAATAATTTAACGTCTGGATTGTTATCCAAATAGTTTTCAAGCGCAGCTACAAGCTGATCGTCGGGAAGGGAGACTTTGTGTATCTCCTGCTCGTCTTCAATAATGCCGTCATTAATTGGCGACCATCCGACAAATGAGGCTAATTTGGCATCGGCCCAAGCTTCTCTGGCCAAGCGAAAGATCGAAGGGTAGGAAGAATCCAGCGGGAACTTCTCGCTAGCTGCAAGCTCATTGGTCAATAAATGCTTCTCTGGACGAACACCATGCAGAACGGAGCCCCAGCATTGCGCGCTAATTGTCGGTGATTCGGCCTGTGCGCGATAAGTGACGGCTCCCTTTTGCAAAAATGAATCAATGACAGGTGTTTCTGTGTGCTCTAAGAACGAGCCAGCGCCATCCATGCCAAGAATAAAAACACGCTGTAAGGAAATTGAATGTGCCATAGAATACCTCCTCAAATCGTAAAAAGAATAAGGGACTTTCTACCAAAATAATCATTTCGCTCTAAGCATAAAGAGTCCCTATACGAGTGTCAATATCGCTGAACAGCGATTCGTACAACAAGTCACCATTGTCGTACTACGAAGTCATGATCCTAGTGGTCGATGAGATTTTGGTTGTAATATAATGGCACTGTAAGCGAGAGAAAGTCAGAAAGGGTGGGCACATGAAAGGAATGGAAACCGTTTCAATGCAACCGCAATATGCGGCAGTAACGAGGAAGAAGAGTCGGGTATGGTTAAAAAAGTTTAATAAATTCAAATGGCTGCTGCTAATGACCCTGCCAGGTATTCTGTATTTGTTTATCAATAATTACATTCCTATGTATGGATTAATTCTCGCTTTCAAGAACTTCAATTTTGCCAAAGGGATGTGGGGAAGCGACTGGGTGGGGATGGACAACTTCAAATTCCTATTTAACAGCCCTGACGCTTATATCATCACGCGAAATACGATTTTGTATAATGTGGTTTTTATTGTTCTTAATTTAATCTTGGCCTTGCTAGCCGCACTATTAATAAATGAAATCAAAGACAAATTGATTTCTCGGTTTTACCAAAGCACATTTCTCTTACCCCATATCATTTCTATGGTTGTTGTCGCCTATCTCGTATACAGCTTCCTCAATATGGAAAATGGGCTCGTCAACCGTCTTATGGGCAAATGGTTTCACAAAGAGGCTATTTCTTGGTACAGTGAAGCTGGCTATTGGCCATATATCCTCGTTATCGTCAATGCATGGAAGCATGTTGGTTACTTATCCATCATCTATTTTGCTGCGATGTTAGGCATTGATAAGGAATATTATGAAGCTGCAACCATTGACGGTGCCAACAAGTGGAAACAGATGACGCGAATTACGATTCCGTTAATTACCCCCATTATTACAACGATGACTCTATTAGCCGTAAGCGGCATTCTACGTTCTGACTTTGGTTTGTTCTATCAGGTGCCGATGAATACGGGGGCGTTGATCCCGACAACGAATACCATTGATACGTTCGTGTATCGAGCTATGGGACAATTAGGGGATATCGGCATGTCTTCCGCAGCAGGACTGTATCAATCATGCATCTGCTTCATCCTGATTCTGGCAGCCAATTACGCCGTGCGCCGGGTGAACAAGCAAGAAGCTTTATTCTAGGGAAGGGTGTATCTCGATGATCAAGACGAATAGAATCAGTCAGGCCAGCATTCATGTCTTCTTTTGGTTGTTTACAATCGCTTCCTTATTGCCTTTTCTCCTTATCTTCATGGTTTCGATCTCGGATGAAACTTCCATAGAGTCTAATGGCTATTCGTTATTCCCGAGCAAAATTAGCTTCGCTGCATACCAGTTTTTATTTTTTAACTTCTCGGAAATTACCAAAGCCTATGGGATCACGATCTTTTGCACGATTATCGGTACTGTGTTAAGCTTACTCGTTACAACATTGATGGCATATCCGCTTTCAAGGGCAAATTTGCCGTTCCGCCGAAGCCTAGCTTTCTACATCTTTTTTACGATGTTGTTTAGCGGGGGGATGGTCCCGTGGTATATGACGTTTGTAAATCTGCTGCATATGAAAAATTCAATGCTGGCGATGATTATTCCGGGCATGCTGTTAAGTGCTTTTAACATTTTGTTAATGCGCAGCTTTTTCGCGAACTCGATCCCCGAATCGGTCATTGAATCAGCGACTATTGATGGAGCGAGCGAAATTCAAATTTTCTGGAAAATTGTAACACCGCTTTCACTGCCAATCCTAGCTACAATCGGGCTGTTTACAACGCTAGCTTATTGGAATGATTGGTACAATTGCATGCTGTTCATTGATAAACCCGCACTCTACAACATTCAATATTTAATGACCAAAACACTCACCAATATCCAATACCTCATTATGAAGTCCAACTCCTCTGCACAAGCGGGTGAACTGCTCGCCAAGATGCCAAGGGAAACCGTTCGTATGGCGCTCGCGATTGTCGGAATAGGACCGCTGCTTCTGGCGTATCCGTTTTTTCAGAAATATTACATCAGTGGAATCACCAGCGGAGCCGTCAAGGGGTAATGGGGTTGGAAGAAACTAGAATTTTACTTTGAGAGGGGATACTAGATCCATGAAGAAATCATTCAAGATCGTCTTTACGCTTATGATTGGCAGCGCATTCACATTATCCGGCTGCAGCAGCGACACGAATAAAGGGGGAGCCTCGACGACAAGCACCGCGACCTCATCGGATTCAGGTTCCAAAGCTTTGGCTCCATACAAAATAACGCTCGTATACCCGGCATCCGCACCGAAAGATTTAGCTTTGGTTCAAGCAGAAATGAGCAAATACTTAACGGAAAAGATTAACGCAACCATCGAACTTAAGCCAATCGAGTGGGGCTCATGGGATGACAAGACGAATTTGATGAAAATATCGAATGAAACGTATGACCTTATGTTTACAGCCAGCTGGTATTATTATCCGCGTGATGCGGCCAAGGGGCAGTATCTGGAATTAGATGATCTCATGTCCAAATACGGGAAAGACATTCCTGGCGTGCTTGGTCCAGATTTCATCAAAGGCTCACGGATCGGTGGCAAGCTCTTCGCGCTGCCCACGAATAAGGAATTCGGCCAAGGCTTTGGGTTCTTATTGAACAAAAAACTAGTGG
This sequence comes from Paenibacillus ferrarius, assembly GCF_002027705.1. Taxonomy (GTDB): domain Bacteria; phylum Bacillota; class Bacilli; order Paenibacillales; family NBRC-103111; genus Paenibacillus_E; species Paenibacillus_E ferrarius. The sequence continues at coordinate 282,797 of NZ_MBTG01000012.1, forward strand.
ATAAGTACAATTTTGATACTAAAGGCATTAAATCCATGGACGAGCTTGAAGCGATGTTCCAAAAGATCAAGGAGAGCGAGCCAGGGGTAACGCCTATTATCAGCAGTAAATTCTCTAACATTTGGAGTGCGGCTAACTATGACGGTATTGTTGCAGGTCTTGCGATTCCACGCGGTAGCAAAGAGCTTAAAATTGTAGATACGCTAGAGGACCCGAACGTACTCAATTTCTACAAACGGATTAATCAGTGGAATAAGAACGGTTGGTTTGACAAAGACGTGCTCACCTCGGATTCTGACCAAGCGATGAATATGATTAAAGCAGGCAAAGGCTTCGCTGTCGCGCAATCCTTGAAGCCAGGCAAAGACAAGGAAATGAGTCTTACTTCGGGGACAGAGGTCGTCCAAATCGAGACCGCAGCACCTTTTACAACAACAGGTGATGCCCAAGGAGCAATGTTAGGAATCTCACGTACATCGAAAGATCCGGCGCGAGTTATGATGTTCCTGAATTTGCTGTATACGGATGCCAAGCTGCTTAACATGCTCGATTGGGGAATTGAGAACAAGCATTACGTGAAGAAATCAGATCATATGATTGATTATCCTGCTGGAATGACAGCTGATACAGAAACCTATCCGAATCCAGGCGGCTGGATGTTCGGCAATCAATTCAATTCCTATTTATTCGCCAATGAAGACCCGAACAAATGGAAATTGTTCAAAGAGTTCAATGACCGATCGGAACGCTCAATTGCTCTTGGTTTTTCATTTAATCAAGAACCGGTGAAGTCCGAGCTGGCTTCGATAACAAACGTCGAAAATGAGTTTAAATCCCTTTACACCGGTGCCGTTGATCCAGAGAAAACAATTGCCAAGTGGAAAGAGAAGCGGGCAGCAGCAGGCTTTGACCGTGTGAAGGCAGAAGTCGAGAAGCAATTGAAAGAGTGGGCGGCTTCCCAAAAATAAGTGAACGTCGCTATCCTGGAATACCCTACCTTTATTCTGTATCCCAAAAGGTAGGGATTCCTTATTTGGCCTATACTAACTATAATGGTTGTATTCCCTAGCGTTAGGAGAGACCTGAATCGATGACAAGTTCTCTTCGATTTAAACTGATTATCGGATTCATTGCCATTGCGATTCCGTTATTGATCTTGTTGTTAGTGAACAATTTATATGCATCCAGCACGGTCAGAGAGCAGGTTGCTGAATCGAACAAAAATGCAATCATTCTATATTCAAATCAAATTCAGGCTGAACTGGACCGAGAGACCAATTTCTTATACAATTTGGCCTACGAAGATCCCAATATCTCGTTGTTATCGAGAGTTAAGTCAGATCCAACCGAGTACATTCTCACTAAAGAACGAATTATTAATGAATTAAACCGGTATCACCGTTTTGACAGCAGCGTGGATTTTCAGTTTATTTATTCTGTCACGAATGAAGACATCTTCAACACTGCGATCAAAACGAAATCCTATGACGAACTTATTGCCACTCAAACGACGTTAGCTGCGCTGTTAAAAGAAGCACAACCAGGCAGTCCTTTTTTTCAGAAATGGAAAGCGGTTAAATATGGCGATGAGTATGCGTTAGTGAGATTGGTGGATACAGGGGAAGGCTATTACTTAGGGGCTTCTGTCCGTTTAAGAAACCTGATGATTCCGCTCGACTTAATTCAACTAGGATCAGACGGATTTGCTTCTTTTATCTCGGCAGAAGGACGGATTATTGCGAATAAAGACTCCTCTATGGAGCTTTCTATTGAACCTGCAATTCTCAATCAGAAGGAAGAAGCCTATCAGCTTATCAGCATAACGGATAAAAGATACATTGTCGTCTCCAATCCGATTAAGGGTACGGATACAATGTTAAGCGCTTTTATTCCGGAAAAGAAATTAGTTCAGAAATTGACGTACTTCCGTGGATTCATTTTCATCATACCTGTCCTAGCGGCAATCGTTCTAATCTTCTATGTCTTCTATTTGAATGAGATGGTCCTGAAACCTATTTACAATCTGATTCGTGGGATGCGGAAAATTAAACATGGCGATTGGAGCACGCGTCTTATGCCTTCCCAAACGAAAGAGTTTACGATCATTAATGAAACGTTTAACGATATGGCCTCGCAAATTCACGATCTGAAGATTCATGTCTATGAAGAGCAGATTAAATTACATAAAGCGGAAGTGAAGCATTTGCAGCTTCAAATGAATCCGCATTTTTTATTGAATGCAATTAATATCATTTACAATCTGGCGCAAATTCAGAAATACGATATTATCCAGCTGATGAGTTTGAACTTAGTCAAATATTTCCGCTTCACCACACAGACGCATCGAAATGTTGTTTCAATTGCGGAGGAACTCGAGCATATGGAGAGCTATATGAATATCCAGAAGCTTCGCTTTCCAGATCGCATTACATTCCAATTCGAAGTTGAGGAATCGCTGCGAACGACGTGCATTCCGCCTCTGATCATTCAGCCTTTCATCGAAAACAGTATGAAATACGGGTTTGATTTCATGGATCATCCGTTTCATATGCATATTCATATTCGTTCAGACATGCCGTCACAGACGATGGAAATCGTCATATCCGATAACGGAAGCGGCTTTAGCGAAGATATTCTTGCAAGTTTGCAAAATGGCGAGTACTTTCTTTCGCAAAATGGGGAGCATTTAGGCATCTGGAATGTCCATCATCGTTTGCAGTTTATATTTGGGCATGAAGCAAGCCTGAAATTCAGCAATTTGCCAGATTCGGGCGCTTGTATTGTAATACGCATGCCCATTCGTCAATTGGATTCATTCAGCTAGTCCAAGTCGCTTGGTAGGGGGATATTCATGAACAGAAAAGCACTCATAGTAGATGATGAAATCTACGCCGTAATGGGAATCAGGAGCGGTCTGAATTGGGATGACCTGCAAATTTCTGACGTGTATGAAGCTTATAATATGCGTGAAGCCATGAAAGTATTTGAACATACCCATATTGATATTCTGATTTGCGATATTGAGATGCCGAAGGGCACAGGCATTGAACTGCTGGAATGGGTCAATGAGCATTCACCTGCAACGGAGACGATCTTCCTGACCGCACATGCTGACTTTGGTTTCGTCCAAAGAGCGGTCCAGCTGGATAGCTTCGATTATATGCTTAAACCGATTGAATTCAGCCTACTGCAAGCGACAGTTGCCAAAGCTCTGCAATCCATCGAACAAGAACAAGCACTCCATCAGCTTCGTGAGCAATATAAGCCATACTATGAGCTGTGGTTAAAAAATAAATCGGTCCTAACCGATACGTTCTGGAATCAGTTGTTTGCCAAAAAAATCGGTTGCAAACAAGAGAATCCAGCGAATTTCATAGCGGACCATCACCTCCCCTTAACGCCACAGTCACGTATTGTTCCGATTGTGATTAGTGTTGAATCCTGGGAACGCGATTTGAATAGTGGGGACGAGGAAATTATGGAATATGCGCTCCGCAAGGCAGCTTCCGAGGTTCTGCTTGAGGGCAACAAGGGAGAAGTTATTCAAACGAAGCAGGGTGTGAATGTTGTTCTGTTTTTCTTGGAACAAGAGGAACAGCTGGATTATACCGATCTAACTGAGAAAAGCGCAACTTACATAGCATCTTGCAAGCAATATTTTAGCTGCAGCATTTCCTGTTATATCGGGGAGGCTTCCAGCTTATGTGACATCCGTGAAACGTATATTAAGCTGCTGGATATGGAATATAATAATTTGCAAAAGTCCAACAAAGTGTACTGGCAGCAAGATTATCAAGTGACCCCGATGACGCTTAAGCTTCCGGAGTTCTCGGCCTGGACGATCCTCATCGAGCAAGGCAAAAGGGGGGAGATGGAAAAGGAAATCCATCGTTCTCTGATGGAGCTGCGCGAAGACCCGAGGCACGGCGCTCATGCGCTGCAAGCCTTTTATCACGGTTTTCTGCAAATGATTCATTACATTTTACACAAAAATGGATTATCAGCCCATGAACTTCTGCAGAATCATCAAGACATGTTGAATGGGAAATTGCCTCGTTCCCTTGAACAGCTGCAGGCGTGGGCACTTCAATTAATCTCAGTGGTATCAGATTGCTTGCACCAGAATGACTCTGTCATTCAACGTGTTCAGTGCTTCATTGCAGATCATCTGAGCGAGATGATTACCCGAGAGCAGCTTGCTGATTTCGTCCATTTGAATCCTGCGTATTTGTCCAGATTGTTCAAAAAAGAAGTTGGCGATTCCATTACAGATTATATCTTGCTGGAACGTATGAAGCTGGCTCGAGAACTCATTCGCAATTCATCCATCCCGATCTCCGATATCGCGAAGTCTCTGGGTTATAGTAATTTCTCTTACTTCTCAAAAATGTTCAAAAAAGTGTACCACCATACGCCTCAGCACTATCGGAAGCAAGCGGCTCCACTATGCGAGTAAGAAGATGTCCTAATGCAGGTTTTCAACTAATTTGTATTTTATTTGGAAAGTTAGCGCAGACGCCCGATCAATTGCTAGATTAGCGGCATAAACTAGAACTAGAAAAAGAGAAAGGAGGCCAAGTCTATGACCATTTTTTTGGACTTGAAAACATCTCAAAATGCTAGTTATGCCAATTCTATCGCGATTCCGATTACAGTAATTAATACACCCCAATTGATTGCGCAGCAGACCCTTAATCTATCGGGAGGCACAGCCAATCTGACGCATGTTGACTTCTCTGGCGTTGTCGCTGTGCAGCTGCCACTGCTTCCCTTAGCGACTACTGTTTTAGTAAGTGTCGTACGCGGAGCGACCGCTCAGGATATCATTGTCTTTTCAGCGGCTCAGAATCTTGATCTTTCCATCCTCGGACCACAGCTAATATCCTTTTCTGGTTCCGATTTCAATGCTCCTAATATTGCTGGAGCCGTCTATAGTGTATTCATACAGACCTCTGCTTTAGGAACAATTCGTGTAGGTCCTGAAAGCTTCAATTTTACCGGCGTATCGGATGCCTAATTGCGAGTATGGACACGTAATATCAAACTCTTGAATAAAAGCACAACTAGACGACCTTATCAGGTCTGTCTGTTGTGCTTTTATTTTTCTTAAGCGGCTGGTAACCAATAATGCATAAAAAAGGAATTAAGTTAAATACTACCTATACACAGACCTTCCCTAACAGCAGGAGATTACGATGGCAAACGTTGAGCAGACGATGGACGAACAGTTGAGCGAAAGTCTAACAGACAATTTGCTGCTAATATTGGAGGGACTAGGCAACAGTGACGATGTTGCTGTTCGGGAAATTCAAATTGATCTTAGCGCCGATCGTTGTATTCAAGGTGCAGTCGTCTACATGGAAGGCCTCTCGAATCTGCATGCCATGATTGATTCTTTGCTTACGTGCTGCACAAGTGGCGAACAACAACATTTTAGTTCGGATGAATTGCTCGAGTATTGTAAAAATGTTGTCATCTCGACAGGCACCGTACAGGACCTTGATGAGATGGAAGAACTATTTGCAGCGCTGCTATGCGGCAGCAGCATCCTGCTGCTTGAAGGCTGCCTGCGTGTTCTGGCCATTGGGACGAAAGAACTTACGGCACGGCCTGTCGAAGAACCGAATGTGCAATCTGTCGTCCGCGGGCCAAGAGAAGGCTTTACAGAAGTGCTTCGCTGGAATACCTCAATGCTTCGCCGTAAAATCAAAGATCGGCATTTATGGATGGAAACGATGCAAATCGGCAGGGTTACGAAAACTGATGTTGTTATTGCTTATGTGAAAACTCTCGTTTCCGAAGAGGTTCTGCAGGAAGTGAAAGAGCGATTAACGCTCATCGATATAGATGCGATCCTTGAGAGCAATTACATCGAGGAGCAGATCAAAGACAAACAGCTTACCTCTTTTCCAACTGTATTTAATACGGAGCGTCCTGATGTGATTGCAGCAGGATTAATGGAGGGAAGGGTAGCTATTCTAGTAGATGGAACACCCTTTGCGCTGCTGGTCCCCGCCTTGTTTACGCAATTCTTTCAATCCAGCGAGGATTACTACCAACCTGCGGATTTTTCTACATTAATTCGGCTGCTGCGCTTCCTTTCATTTGGCTTGGCGCTGTTAACCCCGTCTTTTTACATTGCAATTACTACTTTTCATCAGGAAATGCTGCCGACAACGCTGCTTTATAATTTAGCCAGTCAGAGGGAGGGCGTTCCGTTCCCGGCTTTCATTGAAGCGATCATGATGGAGATTACCTTCGAAATCTTACGCGAAGCCAGCGTTCGGATGCCAAGAACCGTTGGCCAATCCATCTCCATCGTAGGAACGCTTGTCATTGGTCAAGCCGCGGTAGAAGCAGGTCTCGTCAGCGCTGCCATGGTTATCGTGGTGTCGATTACGGCGATATCGAACTTTGTTCTTCCTGCTTTCAATCTTGGAATCACCATTCGGATTATCCGCTTTTTACTGATGATGCTGGCAGCGTCGTTTGGGCTTTTTGGTATTTTCCTAGGCATCGTTGCGCTTGTTGTCCATATGTGCGGGCTTTCCTCATTCGGTGTTCCCTATATGTCACCGCTTGCTCCATTCCATTTATCTGACCAGAAGGACACGTTTTTCCGCTTTTCTCTCACGAAGATGTTTACTAGATCGAAAGCTTTCCCCCAGAAAAATCTCGTTCGCCAGAAACGCAGGTGAGGAGGCAGATTATGTGAAACAGCGGTTGCTCTCAAGTGTATTCCTGCTCTCTCTCATGTTCCTGTTAAGCGGTTGTTGGAGCAGACACGAATTAAATGACATCAGTATTGTTGTAGGTTTGGGAATCGATAAAGTTGGAGAACGTTATAAAGTTACCATTCAAACGGTTAATCCAAGCCAGGTCTCGGCGAAAAAAGGAACATCCACCAATGCTAGCGCTGTCATCACATATGAAGAAACGGGAATGACTGTTCCAGAAGCCTTATCCCGGATGAGCGTTAAAGCTCCGCGTTTTTTGCATTTCTCTCATCTGCGGATGGTTATCATTAGTGAAGATGTTGCCCATCATGGAATCAGCAAAGCGATTGACTATTTATCCCGCAATTTGGATATGCGTACGGATTTCTACTTTGTTGTCGCCAGGCAGTCGAAAGCTTCCGAGGTGCTGAAAGTGATCAGCTCGATGGATCCGATTCCTGCCAATAACATGTATACGAAGCTGGATACCTCGGATAAATATTGGTCGGCTACCGGCAGCATGAATCTAAATTATTTGCTTCAGGCCTTAGGAGCTAGAGGCAAGAGTGCTTCTATGACTGGGATTGAAATTATTGGGGATAAGAATATAGGAGACCAAACGGCAAATACCCAGTTCGTGGAACCGATTACTCTTCTGAAATATGCCGGAATGGGGGCTTTCAAAAAAGATCGATTTGTGGGCTGGTTGGATGAGAATGACACGAAGGCTTTAAATTATGTACAAAACTCCGTTTATCAAACAACAGGTTTTATTCCATGCCCAGGATCTAAAGGCAATATTACGATGCAGGTTATCCGTTCCAACACGGTCATGCATCCCCATTTGGTAAATGAGCTTCCTGAATTCGATGTCAATGTCAGAATTGAGCAGGATATCGCTGATATTGAATGCAAAGTGGATTTATCGAAAGCTGGAATTGTGGCGGATATCAAGAAGTTGAGCGACCATAAAATAGAAGATCTTATCAGCGAATCGATCGATAAAATCCAGAAAAGTATAGGGACCGATATTTACGGCTTCGGCGACGCGTTCCATCGTAAATACCCCAAAGCTTGGCATCAAATCAAGGATTGGGACGAGGTTTTTAAAACAATTAAAGTGCATGTTCATGTAGATTCGAGTCTCCGCAGGGTGGGGACCATCCTGCAATCGGTTGATCAAATAACGAGAGAATAGGGAGTACCCTCATGCTGCTATTCATTGGGATTATCCTTACATTAGCTTGGACACTTTGGAAGGATTTCCCTCGCATGTGGAAGGAAAAGAAGTTCAAAGAGTTTTGGATATTGGCTGTGATTACGCTCACGGTATGTGTGATTAGTACCGTTAAAAGCTTGAATATCAATTTGCCGAATCCACTCGATTGGATTGAGCTGGCATTAGGGCCTTATCCCCGCGCGGTTTACTCGTTACTGCAATGAAAGGGGCCATTTCTGTGGAGAAAAAAGAGATCATTAGCCGAAGCTCATTTGCCGTGCTCATTACTTTCTTTATGATTGGAACATCCATTCTTATCACACCTTCTGCGCTGGCTCATGAAGCCAAACAGGATGCTTGGCTTGCATGCTTAGTTGGCATCGGGATGAATGGTCTCAATGCCATTCTTTACGTTGTACTCGGGGAGCGATTTGCGGGACAGACTCTGGCCCAATACTGCGAAACCATACTGGGCAAATGGCTTGGTAAAGCGGTATGTCTAGCATTTGTAATGTTTTTTTATTTGCTTGCTTCTTTGATGATGGGTGATCTAGGTTTTTTCGTAACCTCACAGATTATGCAAGAAACTCCGATTGAGACTCTGCAAATATTGTTTGCACTTATTGTCGTGATGGCTGTCCGATCGGGATTCGTCGTATACACACGTGCGGCTGTTGTCTTTTTTCCATGGCTGATTATTCTATTTCTACTGCTTATTCTGCCGCTGCTGCCTAAATTCAACATGAATAACTTTCTACCAGTTTTTGAGTATGGCGTCAAACCGATTCTGCGTGGTGGATTCTCATTCTACGGCTTGCAGGAGATGAGCGTTCTGCTGATGTTTTATCCATTCGTCGCCAGAATGCGAGGTCTCAGAAGCGGTTTTACAGCGGGGATAGGAGTTGGCGGAGTCATTCTTTTTATTACGACTGTTGGCAGTATTGCCGTTCTTGGTGAAGCGTTAACGACTAACCAACTATTCCCGGCTTACACTCTTGCCAAAAATATAAGCATCGGTCATTTTCTTGAGCGGGTGGAAGGCATTCTGATCTCAATCTGGGTTTTATCCATTTTCATCAAAATTACCTTGACTTTCCACGCCTCACTGCTGGGCATTGTGCAAATCCTGAACATTAAGGATGAGAAACCGTTGGTTGCTCCACTGGCCTTGGGAATGATTGTACTCTCATTAATGTGTTACCCCAATACCATCTATATTAGTGATTACTTGGGCAGAAATTGGGCGCCGTTTTCTCTTATCTTCACCTTTTTCCTGCCAATGATGCTTCTTGTTGTATCTTGGTTTAGGCGTAAACGCAGCATACCCGTAAAGCAGTAAGGTCAATACGATGACAAAAACCATCGCAGAGAGTTGCGATGGTTTTATTTAATTCGTAGCGACTTTCCTGTAGGATGTTTTTCTATACCATAACAGCATTAACACAGAGCATAAGCTTACTAGAAACAGAAGCTCATAAACGTGCCGGAAAGCTTCGACAGGCGGGCTTTTTTTTTGGTGCTCAAGCAGTAATCCGCATACAGCAACCGAGATGGAACCGCCGAAAAACTGGATCAGTTGGAGGAGGCCCATGCCAGAGCCGATTTGCGTTCTGGGCAGAATGCGAGAAGCTTCATTATTTAACGATGCCATTGTTGCAGAAAAAGCTGGTGAGAAAAAGAGGTAGCCAATAAGAATGACTGTTGGTGAATATGAAAGTAAGATTGAAAAAAATATTAGCACAGCAGTCAGAAAGATATGACCGATTAGCAAAAATCGCAAATTGCCATAACGATCAATCCATTTCCCCACAAACCTCGTCATGATTGCTGAGAAGATAGCACCAGGGGCGATCATTAGACCAATGGTCATCGCCGATTTAGCGAAGAGACTGGCAAGCACCAAGGGCATGAGGAATAAATTCCCCAAATTCAGCACCAGAATACAAAAACCAACGACTAAGAGTTTTCTGTAATCTGTTTTTTTGAGCAGGTCAAGGTTGATGAAAGTCTCTTTTTTTCTTTTTAAGTGCCAAGCATGCAAAACAAACGAAAGAACACTGAGAGCGAGCCAAACAAAGGATTGCTGGGTTACTGCCGTAAGCAGCGTAACTGTATGGACGATAGTTAATGAAGCGCCCCACATGTCAAAGCTGGCGGTTTGTGGCTGGCTATCCTTGGGCAGCAGGCGCAAGAGGAGGGGGAGGACAATAAGGACACAGCACGTGACCGCGAACAGCCCATTCCAACCAAAGTACTCGCTGATTAAGCCTCCTACAATAGGACCAAGCCCAAATGCCATTGCGCTGCCAGCCGATATCATGGCGATGGCTCGACCTCGTCGTTCAATGGGTATATATCGACTGGCCAATACAAGTCCCAATCCTGCCATTGCTCCCGCCCCGGCAGATTGCAGAATCCTCGCAATCAACAGCGTCTGAAAATCAGAAGCAAAAACGCCAAAGATGGATGAAAGTCCAAGAATCAATAGCCCTACAGTCAACAACCGACGAATCGAGATGATGTCCGAGAGCCTACTATAAATAACAGTAGATAAAGCATAACCCAGAGAATAGCTGGAAATAATCCATGAGCCAAGATCAGCTGAAATATGCAGATCGTGGATGATGCTCGGAATTGACACATTGAACATAGTCGTGTTCATGACAACGATGAATAGTCCAAACGTCCATATCGGCATTACAATTTTATCATTCAAACGCGGTTCATCCCATTCGTTCCAAATTTGTTGCCACAGATACACCCTCTCTTATCATGGAAGAGGATTACGAAAGATATACGTGTAATCGTAATTAAATCTCCGCAAGCTTATCTAAGTAGGCACGTAAAACGTCGTGTTCGAGTACGAGGCTCATGAATTTGCCTTCACGAAGACATTGCACCAAGCCTGCTGTCTCCAGTTCCTTAATGTGATGGGAGATCGTTGCGGCGCTCACGGGGTGGCTTAAATGCAGCGTACTGCAAGGAAGAGGCTCCGTTGAGGCACCGATTTCTTTGAGCATTTGATACCGTCTGGGTTCAGCCAAAGCACGGGAAATTCTCGAGAATTGTTGGTCAGATAGGATAGTCATTCTGAAAAACTCCTTTCGTATGACATGTTGTTCTTACAGAAGCAAAACGATACATTTTTATCATCATCATACCATATGTGCTCAAAAAATTCTCTCCAGCCGAGTCGATCAGGGATGAATAGGTACAGTTGGTTGTCGCCAGACTGCTGCGGTTATGAGGAAAAGCGATTGTTGGAGGCAAATTCCTGCGATAATGCATCTTTTTCTGCAATAGAGGGCAATAGAGGCTGAAAAAAATGAGAATGCCTGCGCAATTGCAGGCATTCTCATTTTTTAGCCAAGTTTGTCGGAAATTCCTGCGCTTTTGCAGGTTTTTACTATCAGGTGACCGAACGATCGACGCTAAACACAAACTTGGCTTATGGGACAGCCCCAGAATCAGCTTGGATCGATATCAACGCTGAGATGCCGTTTTTTATTAAGCAGATCTACTTTTTGGGGATTGTAACGTACAGTTCTTAGCATAATAGACACTAAGCCAAGGACCAAGAACAGTAAGCCGCTCCAAATAACATGCTGAGTTCCCATCTCTGCAATAAAGGATCCACCAATGAATGTACCGATGGTAACACCCAGATTAGCGAAAGACACAAATAACCCATTGGCGAAGTCAGGTGCTTCCGGAGCCGCAGAAGTAATCCAATATTGCGATATATTAAGTCCCAGGGTGAAAAGAACGCCCCATACCGCAATAATAATCGTCATTGGAAGAGAGAAACTACCAAAGAAAAAGACAAGCAAATATATGGCAGCAAATATTAAAGGATAAACAAGTGCCGTTGCCATCGCTTTATTGCTAAGCAGCTTGCCAGCCAGCAGATTGCCTGCAATACCCGTAACACCGAATAAAACTAACATAAGACTGATTTGTTTTCCCGACATATGAGTAACAGTATCCAAATACTCAGCAAAAAAACTATAGACAGCATACATCGCTGAATTTAGGAAGATGACCGTCACAATGCTTAACCAGACAAGTGGTTTTTTCAAAACACTTAACTGCTGTCCGTAAGAAAGTCTTTCTTTTACAGGCATGGAGGGTACGAAAGCAAGAATGCTCAGAAAGGCAATCGCATTGACCACTGCGAAAAACCAGAGCGAGGCATCAAGCGAAATGACGTCAGCAATATAAGAAGTGATCGGTGTGCCAATGACCATTCCAGCGGTAACTCCCATAAATACTTTGGCGATTGCTTTGCTCGTTTGTTCTTTGCTGACCGTATTGGCAGCAGCTACAAATGCCACGGAGAAGTAAACAGGGTGCAGGAAGGCAGGTACAACGCGAGCAATTAAGAGTACGGTGAAGTTAGGTGCATAAACAGAAACTACGTTGGCAATGACGAATAGGCCGACTACCAAGAGCATGGCATTCTTGCGATTGATACCTGAGAACAATAGAGGCATGAATGGACCGGAAATTGCTACAGCTAAGGCGAAAAGACTGACAAGCAATCCCGCTTGTGAGACACTGATGCCGAATTGCTGGGCAATCTGCGGCAAAATGCCGATAACGCCCATTTCAGTATTGATGATACCAAAGATACCGAAGGCGAGGATGTAAATGATGAAAGATTTAGAATTAATCACGTTTAAATTCATCTCCTAAATATCATGTAATTTCACAAATGTGAAAGGAAATTGTTGTAGTAAGCATCTAGGATCTGAACAGCTATAACACGATTAACAACCTCCTTTACAATAGTCAATTAGATGATTGTATAACTATCACACTAAAAGAGTGTTTCGTCAAGCGCCTTTTTTTTACCTATGAAGTAACCATTCAGTTGAAAATAGATGAGCTTGCACCATTGAACAGAGTAGAGTTGATCATGATATAATAGGAATTAGTAAAAATATCCTGTTTGAGAACTACACGAATACCTATCACCAACAGGTGCTTAAAGGGACAGCCCTCGGCAGCCTGTCATGTCATGGAGGGACACCGTTTGGAAGTATTTATTATCATTCTCATGCTGTTGGTTCTAATTGGCGTATCCAATGTCGTATACCGATTCGTTCCGTTCATTCCCGTTCCGCTCATCCAAATTGTCTTGGGAGCCAGTCTGGTCGTCGTTCCGTTAGGTATTCACCTGCATCTGGAACCGGAATTGTTCTTCATTCTGTTCATTGCCCCGCTCTTGTATAACGATGGCAAGCATACGCCGCGCGATGAGCTGTGGAGATTGCGGGCGCCAATTCTGCTGCTTGCAGTCGGTCTCGTCTTCATCACTGTGTGTGTTGTGGGATACAGTGTCCATTGGCTGATTCCTTCGATTCCACTGGCCGCTGCTTTCGGGCTTGCTGCCATCTTGTCTCCAACGGATGCGGTAGCGGTAGGCTCCCTTGCCGGGCGCATCCATCTTCCGCGCAGCTTGAAGCGGCTGCTGGAAGGGGAAGCCTTGATGAACGATGCCTCGGGTCTCGTTGCATTCAAATTCGCTATCGCTGCGGCAGTCACCGGCGTATTCTCGCTGCCGAAGGCAAGCTTTAGCTTCCTTGTCATTTCGATCGGCGGTTTGCTCGTTGGGGCGATAGTCGCCTTTCTCATCGTTGGTCTTCGCCATCTCTTGCGACGGGCAGGGCTCGAGGATGAGACGATGCATATGCTGCTGCAAATTCTTACACCGTTCTTGCTTTATTTGATCGCCGAGGAGCTTGGCGTGTCGGGCATCCTTGCCGCCGTAGCCGGAGGACTGGTGCATGCGATTGAGAATGAGCGGATGCCATTTACGATGCCGAATCTCAAGAGCGTATCGAATCCGACTTGGTCCGTTATTTTATTTGTCCTGAATGGATTGGTCTTTGTTCTCTTAGGTTTGCAAATCCCAGACGTATCCCGGACGATTCTGAGCGATCCGGCTTTTGATAATTTCAAAGTCATTGGGTATGCCGTACTTATTTATGCCATGTTGTTGGTGCTGCGTTTTGTATGGACGTTTCTATTCTCAAGAGGCGGACGTTGGTTCGGGAACAAAAGCAACGAGGTGCCAAGCCTGCGTATCCTGACGTTAACCGCCATTTCAGGTGTGCGCGGCGCAGTTACGCTGGCCGGTGCGTTCTCCATTCCGCTTTTGCTCCAAAATGGCGACCCGTTTCCGCAACGGGATCTTATTATATTCCTTGCGTCTTCCGTCATCCTGTTGTCGCTGCTAACGGCCAGTATCGCTCTTCCGCTGCTTGCCAAGAAGAAAAGCACAACCGATGATGCCGAAAAAGAAAGATTGGAACGGGAGTGGCAGATTGAAGTCATGGCGGCGGCTGTTCGGGCCCTGCAGAAAACGAGCAACGAAGAAAACGAGATGGCCGTGAGCACGGTGATCAGCGATTATAAACTGATGATGCAGCAGCTCGGCCAGAAGGACAACAAAACGAAACGTCTGCCGCGTTCCCGGCAGGAAGAAGCAGGGATGCGTCTGCTCGCGCTGAGTATTGAACGCAAATATGTCAATGATCGTCTGGAAAGCGGACAAGTCAGCCGTGAGCAGGCCAACTATTATTTGAACATGCTGGAGCAGATTGAGCTCATTTTGGCTAATAAGCTGGATTTGGGCAAAGTTATTATCAAAACCCTTTGGCGCCGGTTGAAAATGATCGTGTTCGTCCGTCAACCCAGCGTCGTTTCCGGTATCAGCGAGCCTGATATGATAGCTCTTCGCACGCTGAAAATGCAATGCAGCCAAGCCGTTGTCGACGAGTTCTCCGAGCGATGCTCTCTTAAGAGCGATGAAGCGACCGAAGGTGTGCTCGAGTACTACCGTCAGATGCTGGACAGGCTGCGCAGGTTCACGATAGGCTCGCGGCGTAAGGACCGATCGTTCGACGAATGCCGCAGAGAGCTTCACTGGATTGCTGTTCAAGCGGAGCGCGATGCGGTGCAAGCATTTTTTGAAAAAGGAGACATCACGCGTGATATGGCAACTCTTCTACGGAGAGTGATCCGCAACCGGGAAGCATCGCTGTATGAGCTTGAGGAAATTGTTTGACGCAGGCAGCTAACATGCCGAGAAAGCTGCTTGAAAAAAATATCAAGATAAAGTTGACATTCTTGAGATGTTAGTGTACAAATGTATTAACTAAATGTTTGTTTTTATCATGATTCAAATTCGTTAACGAGAACGAGTACGCTAATCCATTTGCTTCCCAGAGAGTTGGCCCTGAGCTGAAAGCCAATAAGCAAATCATAGCCGAAAATCCTCTCCGAGAAGGAAAGCTGAAAGTAACTGAGTAAGCTGCCCCGGGATCCCGCCGTTACAAGGGCCACGTATGTTAGTACGTAGTATGAGGAGCTGTAATGATCATAATTGGATGGTCATACGGAACTAGGGTGGTATCGCGAGATGTAATCTCGTCCCTTACGGGGCGGGATTTTTTTGTTTTCCAAAACACGTGTCCCGAACTAACCCATTACGTAAAAAAGAGGAGTGTAGCATAACTATGAGAAAAGTTGATGTAAAAGAAAAAGCAAGAACCCGCGAGCTGCGCATTCTTGAGCAGTGGAAACAAAATGACACGTTCCATAAGTCCATCGAACATCGGAAAGACAAACCAAACTTCGTCTTCTATGAAGGACCGCCAACGGCAAACGGATCACCCCACATCGGTCACGTGCTTGGCCGAGTTGTTAAAGATTTTATCTGCCGCTACAAAACGATGTCCGGATACCAAGTTGTTCGCAAAGCAGGTTGGGATACACATGGTCTGCCTGTTGAGCTTGGCGTCCAAAAGCAGCTTGGGATCTCGGGCAAACAGGAGATTGAGAAATACGGGGTAGCTGAATTCGTCGAGAAATGCAAAAGCAGTGTGTTTGAATACGAAAAACAGTGGCGAGAGCTGACTGAAGCCATTGCCTACTGGACGGATATGGATAACCCGTACGTGACGCTCGAAAACGACTATATTGAGAGTGTTTGGCATATTTTATCCGTGGTGCATAAGAAAGGATTGTTGTATAAGGGGCATCGTGTCAGCCCTTATTGTCCGGATTGCCAAACAACGCTAAGTTCTCACGAAGTAGCTCAGGGCTACGAAGATGTGAAGGATTTGAGCGCCACCGTCAAGTTTAAAAGCAAATCCGGAGCTGAGATTTTTCTAGCTTGGACGACAACGCCTTGGACGCTGCCAGCCAATATAGCATTAGCAGTGAATAAGGATTTGGATTATGTGAAAGTGAAGCAAAATGATGAAGTGTACATTGTTGCAAAACGATTAGCTGAAAAACTGTTCAAGCAGGATTACACTATTTTGTCTGAGCATAAAGGATCAGAATTCGTAGGTACTCCTTACGAGCCTCCATTTGGCTATATTCAACCCAACAAAGGCCATATCGTTGTAGATGCTGACTATGTCATGGATACAAGCGGTACAGGTATCGTTCATATTGCCCCTGCCCACGGAGAGGACGATTATCGAACTGCGCGTCAACATGAGCTGGATTTTGTGAATGTTGTCAATTTGGCTGGACGCTATCAGGATGAAATAACAGAATTCGCTGGCCGCTTTGTCAAAGATTGCGATGTTGATATTGTCAAATATTTATCCGAGCGCAACCTGTTATTTTCGAAAGAGCGGTATGAGCATAGTTATCCTTTTTGCTGGCGCTGCAAATCCCCGCTGCTCTATTATGCGATGGAGAGCTGGTTTATCAAGACGACGGCCATCAAAGATCAATTGATTGAAAACAACAAGAAGGTGAATTGGTATCCTTCTCATCTCCGGGATGGACGCTTTGGAAAGTTTCTCGAGGAGCTTGTTGACTGGAATATCAGCCGCAATCGATACTGGGGAACACCGCTTAACGTTTGGCTATGCGGAGACTGTGGATCTGAGTATGCACCTGGAAGCCACAAAGAGTTAAGAGATAAGTCCATAACGCCGATTGATGAAAGCTTGGAACTTCATAAGCCATATATTGATGCAGTGAAGCTGCGCTGCTCCTGTGGCGGTGTCATGGAAAGAACTCCCGAAGTTATCGATGTCTGGTTCGATAGCGGCTCCATGCCGTTTGCGCAGCATCACCATCCGTTTGGCGATGAAACACAGTTCAATGCACAGTATCCCGCGGATATGATTTGCGAAGGGATTGATCAAACTAGGGGTTGGTTCTTCAGCCTGCTGGCTGTTTCAACTTTGTTCAACGGCAAGGCTCCTTATAAATCCGTACTTTCAACGGGGCACGTGTTGGACGAAAATGGACAGAAAATGTCCAAAAGCAAAGGCAATGGCATCGATCCTTGGGAAATCATTAACGAATTCGGTACAGATGCGTTTCGATGGGCTTTATTGTCAGATAGCGCACCGTGGAACAGCAAACGCTTCTCTAAACAGATCGTAGCCGAAGCGAAGTCCAAGCTGATTGACACGATCAATAACACACACGCTTTTTATGCGCTTTATGCGGAGATTGACCAATATCATCCGGAAGATCATCCCGATCACAAGTCGGAGAATGAATTGGATCGCTGGATCATTTCAAGGCTGAACAGCACGCTGCAGCTAGTAAGCAAGGGCTTGGAAGTCAACGATTTCTTGAACCCTGCCAAGCAAATCGAAGTCTTTGTCGACGAGCTGAGCAACTGGTATATCCGACGTTCCCGCGATCGTTTCTGGGGAAGTGATATGAATGTAGATAAGGTGTCTGCTTACCAGACACTGCGTGAAGTGCTGCTGACGCTTTCGCGAATGATCGCACCTTTTACTCCATTGATTGCAGAAGATATTTATGGCAACCTTGGCGGCGAAGGCAGTGTGCATTTAGCTGACTATCCAAGAGTGAGTGAATCGGCCATTGATGAAGAGTTGGAGAGCGAGATGGGAATTGCTCGGCAAATCGTTGAGTTGGCACGGAATATCAGGAACGAGACGGGGATCAAAACTCGCCAGCCTCTCTCCGAGATGTTCATTTCGCTTTCTAGCAAATTTGACTTGCGTCGATTCGAAGACATAATTAAAGATGAAATGAATCTGAAAGAAATTCGCGTAGAACGAAATGACAGCGGGTTTGTGGATTACAATGTGAAGTTGAATTTGAAGGCAGCAGGGAAGAAGTATGGCAAATTCGTCAGTCCCCTGCAAAATCACTTGAAAACTTTGGATGCTTTGGAAACCAAACAAGTGATTGACAATGGCTTTTTAAAAGTATCAATAGACGGAGAGGAGCTCCAAGTCGAGCTTGATGAGCTGCTAGTAGAGAAACAAGCCAAAGCAGGGTTTGCTTCAGCTTCCAATAACCAGATCACCGTGACTTTAAATACGTTAATAACGGAAGAACTGAAACAAGAAGGACTTGTGCGTGAAATGATACGTGCAATTCAGGATTACCGTAAAAAGCTAGAGCTGCCGATAGATAAACGTGTCCATCTTGTACTCGATGTCCAATCACCGCTCAAAGAAGCGTTGGAACGTTATCAGCACGTTCTGCAAGACAACGTGCTGCTAGCTAGTGTACGATTCGAGAAAGTAGCAGATATGGAGTCTTTTACGATTGGGGATAACCAGTTCCAGCTTCATATGGAGTAAACAAGAGGTTGTTTCATAAGCCAGATTTAGTATGTAAGCGTCGAGGGTTTCCAGATCTGATAAGATCTCCCAAGTGTAAAAGCCTGCGAAAATACAGGAATTTCCGGGCGAATTCGGTTAAAAAGTGGAAATGCCTGCAATTGTGCAGGCATTTTTATCTTTTTCAGCCGCTCATCCAGAAAAAGCCTCAAAAACCTGCATAAACGCAGGAATTTAACAGTTGAGGCTATTCTATGAGCAAAAAAGATGTATAAATGCAGGCTTATAGAAAGCAACCGGAGCTAAAGCTTACGTACCACCGAAAAAAAAGCCTGGCAAAAGGAATTAGGCAAAAAGCTGTCCTCACCTCTGAGCCGGCGTTTTTGTCTGGCTCAGCTCGGCTTTGATTGGTTTTGAGCCTTCATTGAGCCTGAGCCTGCCTTTTTGGCAGTCTCAGCGCGGGTTTGCATCTTTTCCACCTCTGAGCCGTGTTTTTGTCTGGCTCAGCTTGGATTGGTTTTGAGCCTTCATCGAGCTAGAGCCTGCCTTTTCGGCAGTCTCAGCGGGGGTTTGCATCTTTTCCACCTCTGAGCCGGCGTTTTTAGCTGGCTCAGTTCGATTTTGATTGGTTTTGAGCCTTCTTCGAGCTTGAGCCTGCCTTTTCGGCAGTCTCAGCGTGGGTTTGCAGCTTTTCCACCTCTGAGCCGGCGTTTTGGCTGGCTCGGCTTGGATTGGTTTTGAGCCTTCATCGAGCTAGAGCCTGCCTTTTCGGCAGTCTCAGCGGGGGTTTGCATCTTTTCCACCTCTGAGCCGGCGTTTTTAGCTGGCTCAGTTCGATTTTGATTGGTTTTGAGCCTTCTTCGAGCTTGAGCCTGCCTTTTCGGCAGTCTCAGCGTGGGTTTGCATCTTTTCCACCTCTGAGCCGGCGTTTTTGGCTGGCTCAGCTCAGATTGGATTGGTTTTGAGCCTTCATCGAGCATGAGCCTGCCTTTTCGGCAGGCTCAGCGGGGGGC
The DNA here is from genome assembly GCF_002027705.1 of Paenibacillus ferrarius. GTDB lineage: Bacteria > Bacillota > Bacilli > Paenibacillales > NBRC-103111 > Paenibacillus_E > Paenibacillus_E ferrarius. Next base: position 302,328 of record NZ_MBTG01000012.1, read on the forward strand.
AGCTTTTCACCTCTGAGTTCGTAGTGAAGAAGGCTACGAGCTAGCAGTCAGGCGGGTGATTTAACCGAATCCTCCTGTATTCGATTACATCAAGAACAACCGTGAATTCAAAAGATTCCTGCTTCGAGGCTTAACCAGAGTAAGTCTGGAGGTTGGGTGGCTTTCGCTTGCCCATAACCTGCTAAAGAAAGCAGCAGTAGCAGCAAAAAGCAAAGGAGTTAAGCAGATCCAAGCCGCTTAACTCCTTTGCTCATTTTAAAAATTCATTTCCCCTGAATCTCAATTGTGTCTCGCTCTATAAATTCCACTTATGGGACAACCTCTTCCTTTGAAATGGAATTGACAAAAATTAGCGAGTAGCTATAGACTAATAAACAATGTAGAAAGCTCCTTGGGCTTAGATATGAAAAACACACCGTATAGAGACAGAGAGGAGACTTGATTTGGTCAGTTTGGGTACATTATTCGCTTTTGCAATCGTTTCATTAGGTATGGTTTGTTCGCCAGGTCCAAACATGATCTACCTCATTTCGCGTACCCTTACACAGGGCCGAATAGCGGGGATTATTTCTCTTTTGGGCGTCATGCTTGGGTTTCTAATTTATATTATGGCAACGATGCTAGGCCTTACAGCTCTGTTCACTGCAGTACCAGTTTTCTTCGAAACTGTCAAATTTGCTGGTGCCATTTACTTACTCTGGCTTGCTTGGAATGCCATAAAGCCAGGTTCTGCATCAATTTTGGAACCTCGTAAGCTTGCAATCGACCCACCAAGGAAATTATTCCTTATGGGTTTTATGACTAATCTTTTTAATCCTAAGATTGCAGTTCTATACGTTTCGCTATTGCCCCAATTTGTGGATCCTGCACGAGGATCGTTGTTGCTGCAAAGCGCAACTTTGGGTTTTACGCAAATTACGGTCAGTTTTATTGTAAATCTCCTTATTGTATGTACAGCTAGCAAGATTTCAGTCTGGTTTGGCACACGCCCCACATGGTTGCGAGTACAACGTTGGCTAATGGCTAGTGTTTTGACGGGGCTAGCTGTACGGCTTGCATTTGAACACGGAAAATAAGAGCTACAATTTGCAAACCGTCAGATTAAAAAAAGGATGTCCCAACCCGCCACGAAGGCAAAGGGACATCCTTTTTGTTTTTAATAAGCTAATGCAAAAAGTCCATGAATGTGGGACAAGTAACGAACGTTGCTCGCTTCTTTCATGAGGGAAGCCGGCAAGCCTTTCAGTTGCGTGTTATTGCCGCCGATTGTGCCGATACCGTCTTTGCGACCAAGGCTGCCCAGCGTTCCGGAGAAGACCGGAGTGAACTTGTCCATAGTGCCGCCTTTGAGCTGAACGGAAAGGTTGAAACCAACGGTTTCGCCCATCTGCCAAGCAAGCTGAGCAGTAGGAGGGTACGGTCTTTCACTGCCTTCAGGGAAAACAACCGCGCAATCGCCTGCAAGGAAGACATCGGAGTGCGATGTGGATTGCAATGTCGACGTTACGGTAGCGCGGCCACGATCTTCAGCGATGCCACAGCTGCCAACAACTTGATTGCCTTTGACGCCGCCTGTCCAAATAATCGTGTTCGACTCGATTGTTTGTCCACTTTTCAGTGATACGGAATTTTTCGTAGCTTCTGTAATCGCAACACCTGTCAAGAAAGTAACGCCGCGCTTCTCAAGGCTTGTGACCGCACGCTCAATCAAGACTTTAGGGAATACTGGAAGCACAGCAGGACCTGCTTCAACGCAATAGATGGAAACATCGTTGAAATCGATGCCTTTGCTGCGGCATACTTCAGGAAGCTTGTCGGCAAATTCACCTACGAGCTCAACACCTGTAAGACCGCCTCCGCCAACAACGATCGTTGCGTCTGCTTTATTGCCGGAAGCTTTGTAAGCGTCAAGACGAGCTTCAACGTGCTCGCGGATGCGGTTGGCATCAGCAGCCGATTTCAATACGAAGCTGTTTTCTTCCAGACCTTGAATACCGAAGTAGTTGGTCTCACTGCCCATAGCAACGACAAGAGCGTCGTAAGTATGTACAGCGCCGCTGCTTGTAAGGACTTGCTTCTCATTTGGCTTGATCTCTTTAATCGTGTCAACAACAATGTTCACTTGTTTGTCGCCTAACAGCTTTTGAAGAGGCAGCGCAACGGCTTGCTCTTTGATCGTGCCGCCAGCCAAACGGTGTAATTCTGTAATAATTTGGTGTGTTGGAAAGCGGTTGATGATTGTTATGCTGGCTTCTGCCGCCGTCAAATGTTTACGTGCCGTCAAGGCAGTTAGAAGACCCCCATAACCGCCGCCAAGAATAAGTATTTGTTTAGCCATCGTTAATCACCCCTTGTTCGTATTAATGTTTCCGTTCCGAAAGTACATTCAAGAATGATTGAGCAAAACGAAGTGTCTTCTGCACTTCAGGATCCTTCAGCATTTTGAGCATACCGAAAAGACCGATCGTTGTTCCAGCTTCAGCTTGGGAACGTTCGCCAGCTTCAATCGCTGCAGATGCAATGTCTTTTGCTTTTTCTTGTACTGGTTTGACGAATTCGCCAATACCTTGGGCAAAATCGTTGATCAAAACTTTGTCAGTAGCGACGCTTTGTGCGAAGTCGTAAGCTTTCGTTAACATCGTAACCATTTCTGCCAATTTAGGCAGATTTTCGACGAGAACAGTCAGGGATTGCTGCACCTCAGGCTTCAGCAATTGGTCTAGTACGTCTAGCGATCTTGGTTCCGCAGCAAGTGTTGCTGCTACTTCTTGAACAGCAGGTGTCTGTGACATAAGAAAAAATCCTCCTTTGCGTTGAAAAAAAATCGGGTACTGTCGCAATGTGTACGGGACCAATATTTCGTTTCCCAAATGGTTGTAAGATATTTCACAAGTGAAAATGCCCAGCAACATCGACACAATTGGATTTAAACCGTATCTAGATATTCTACACCTTTTGACACTATTTTTAAAAATGAAAATATTTCAAATTCGTGAACATAATGCGATTCTGAGCGAAGAAATTGCAAAAGATAGGTCTTGACATTTGCTTTTTCAATTTCAGGGAGAAGTTTTGCTCTGGGAAGCGGCATTGAGATGATAAATTTGCTCTTCTAGGACGATGTTTGCTTTACCTAAAAAGTTCGTGATGAGGGCAAGCTCTTCATCTGTATAGGAGGAAGCAAGTTCAAGCATTGCGGTGTGAAGAGAGTGGTACGTATGGCTAACTTCCGCTTTATGCTCATACTCAGGGACAATAATTACTTTGCGACGGTCATGGGGATCGTTCTGCCTGCGAACATAACCGATTTTTTCAAGGCGATCTATTAAAGCCGTTGTGCTTCCCGTAGCAAGCCCGGTTAATTTGGATAGTTCTCCCGCGGTGATGGGGCCTTTCTCGCGAAGAATATCCACGGATAAGTAGTCTTGATTGTATAACCCAAGAGTGCTGGCTACGCCTTGCTGGTATAAGACCGTTCGGGTTCCGAGACCACGCATATAGGAGATGAACTGTTCTTTGGGATCTGTAATTGAAGCTTGTTGAAGTCTTGACAAATGACAAACCTCCTTTTATGATGTTGATATCTTGATTATCGAGATATTTGATGAACGAGATATTATTGGAATTCATTTTATATGATCCATGACGATTTTGCAAAAGATTTTGATTGCTGCAGCTTGAAACAAATAGCGATTTCACAGTGAGGGGGATTTATGTGAACGACACCATTTTTATTGTTGGCGCACGGGAAAATAACCTGAAAAATATTTCACTTTCGATTCCAAAGTATAAGTTGGTTGTGCTAACTGGTCCGTCAGGATCGGGCAAATCGACGCTGGCTATGGATACGCTTCAGCGGGAATGTCAGAGACAATATTTGGACTCCATGGGCTTGACGTCCGATTCCATTCGTAAGCCCAAGGTGGAGTCCATTGAAGGCTTGTCTCCGTCCATCAGTGTTGGGCAGCATATTACGAATCGCAATCCGCGTTCAACGGTGGGGACCGTGACAGACATCTACACCTTTGTACGGTTTATCTTCGCAAGATTGGGAGAGCGGATATGTCCTTCTTGCAGCGGCAGCATACCGCCGTCTTTTGAGCCTGCCGGTCTATTGGCAGACGAAGACGAGGGAATGGATCATAAGACGGTAGACTGTCCGCATTGCGGAGATGAGCTTGAGAAGCTGGGCATGTCACACTTTTCTTTCAATAAGCCCGAGGGGGCTTGTGAAGCGTGCAGCGGTCTTGGTCATGTGGCAAGCATTAATGAAGCGGCTGTTTTCAATTCGGAACTCAGCTTGCGCGGCGGCGGAGTAGCTTCGCTGAATGGCGTTCACCGCGATATTCAGATGCGGATTCTGGTTGCGGCCGGCAAGCATTACGGCTTTGACTTTGACCTGGATCTGCCACTGAAAGATTACAATGAGGTTCAGCGTGATATCCTATATTACGGTGTCGAGAGCGAGGCGTTTAAGCGTCATTATCCGAATGTGAAGCCAGTCCAAGGGACTAAGTTTGAGGGTGTGATTCCCGGCTTGTGGCGCCGTTACAAGGAGAAAGAAGGGGAGTCCGCCGGTCAAGAAAAAGAGGATGGCTTTTTTCATGAACAGCTGTGTCCCGAATGCCGCGGCGCTCTTTTGAACAAAGAAGCTCGTCTTGTTCGAGTTGCTGATGCTTCGATTACCGATGTGTCGGAATGGTCGCTTGGCGAAGTATTCGAGTGGACGCAAGACTTGAAGGCGGCGTTGCCCGCTGAAGCGCAGCATCTGTTGGAGCCGATCCTTTATGATATGCCCACGCGTTTGCAGAGGATTATAGATGTTGGCCTTGGTTATCTTTCGATGAATCGGCAGACAGTAACCCTCTCCGGGGGCGAAGCCCAACGGCTGAGACTCGCCTCGCTGCTTGGTTCAGGCCTTACCGGAGTGCTGTATATCCTGGATGAACCCACAACGGGACTGCATCCGCGGGATACAGTAGGACTCATTCGGGTGCTTCAGCAGCTTCGTGATCTAGGCAATACGGTGCTCGTTATTGAACATGATATTGAAATGATGCGGGCTGCAGATCATATCATAGATATAGGTCCAGGCGCCGGATTGCACGGTGGAACGGTAGTTGGCGAAGGCAGAGTGGAAGACTTGATGGCCAGTGAGCTTTCGGTTACCGGGGCCTATCTAAGAGCAGAGAGTCTCCCGACCGTCAAGCGCACCCGTAGGAAAGGGAATGGCCAATCCATCACGATACGTGAAGCACATGCTCGTAATATAGATATTCCGTCCGTTTCCTTTCCACTTGGCCGATTAGTATCTGTAACAGGGGTTTCGGGCTCTGGCAAATCTACGCTGGTATTCGATATTCTTGCGCAGGGAAATTCCAAAGAAAAAGCACCGACAGGCTGCAAGGAAATTACGGGCTTGGAGCATGTCGGAAATATTGTGATCTTCGATCAATCTCCAATGGGCAGAGTTCAACGTTCAAATGTTGCAACCTATACCGACGTATTTACCCAAATACGTGCTTTGTACGCAGGTTTGCCAGAAGCGAAGGCAAGAAAACTGACAACCAAGCATTTCTCATTCAATACGCCAGGCGGCCGTTGCGAGACTTGCCAGGGGCTTGGCGTGCTTTCCGTCGACATGAATTTCTTGCCTGATCTCGAAGTGAAGTGCCACGATTGCAAGGGTAAAAGATTTACTGATGAGGTTTTGCAGATTCAGTACAAAGGTTACTCGATCTCCGATATACTGAACATGTCCATACAAGAAAGCTTGCCAATCCTCATGACAGAAGCCAAAATGGCTGGCATCATCGAAATGCTGTGCGAGGTTGGACTTGGCTATCTTCAATGGGGGCAATCGGTCAAAACCGTATCAGGCGGCGAGGGACAACGAATCAGGCTGGCGAAAGAGCTAAGCAAGCCGTCCAGAAATCATACGCTATACCTGTTGGATGAGCCCACAACCGGCTTGCATCCGACTGACATCTTAAGGCTGCAAGTTTTACTGGATAAGCTGGTGGATACAGGAAATACCGTTGTTGTTGTAGAACATAGTTTGGAGCTGATCAGAGAATCCGATTGGGTCATTGATATCGGACCAGATGGAGGCGCAGCCGGCGGAAAGCTTGTAGCCGAGGGCACACCAGAGCAAGTCGCCGAAGTAGCCGCTTCTTACACGGGGATGTTTTTAAAACGGATACTGGCTGAGGGGCTCTAACACAGTTGGGATTGATTTCGTTCGTAAGGAATGAGTGTTGATCTAGTGAGAAATAGTAATGGATATGGCAGATGGATATGGTGGAGGGAAGAAGTGATGATGGCAAAAGGAAATAAAATGAGCGTTATCTTAGCAGGCTTGCTGCTGGCAATTCTGATGGCTTCGATGGATAACACGATCGTAGCCACCGCAATTGGTACAATTGTCGGAGAGTTGGGTGGTTTTGACAAATTAATGTGGGTAACTTCTGCTTATCTGGTAGCAGAGATGGCCGGTATGCCGATTTTCGGTAAATTATCGGATATGTATGGCCGCAAAAGGTTCTTCGTTTTTGGTCTTATTGTATTTATGATCGGGTCGGCCTTATGCGGTACGGCTCAAACGATTATACAGCTTAGTATTTATCGCGCTATTCAAGGGATTGGCGGCGGGGCGCTTATGCCAATCGCATTTACGATCATGTTTGATGTTGTTCCTCCGGATAAACGCGGCAAACTAGGTGGACTATTCGGCGCTGTATTTGGTCTCTCCAGTATTTTTGGGCCGCTTCTGGGTGCATATTTGACAGATTATATTAACTGGTCTTGGATTTTCTATATCAACTTGCCTTTGGGATTACTGGCATTCATTCTGATCGCCTTCTTTTACAAAGAGTCTGTTGAGCATTCCAAGCAAAAAATTGATTACCTTGGCGCTTTTACGCTCGTAGCTTCAATCGTTTGCCTCATGTTCGCTCTTGAGCTTGGCGGCAAGCAATATGCTTGGAATTCCGGCGTGATTATTGGGTTGTTTGCTGCTTTTGTGGTGCTTGTCATTGGTTTTGTGTTCGTCGAGCGTCGTGCACAAGAACCGATCATAACCTTTGGCATGTTTAAGAATCGTCTCTATACCACGAGCAATATCATGGCTATGTTCAGCAGCGCAGCGTTCATTACGGCCTCCATCTACATTCCAATCTTCATCCAAGGCGTTCTTGGCGGGTCAGCAACAAATTCAGGACTTGTGCTGCTTCCGATGATGCTTGGATCCGTGGTTACTGCCGCGGGTGGAGGCGCCATGCTGACGAAGTTCAAATATCGTTCGATCATGATTCCAACATTGGCGCTGCTAGTCATCGGTATAGCGCTGCTCACCACATTAACGACAGGCTCTACACGCTTCATCGTTACGATCTTCATGATTCTAATTGGTTTGGGAATAGGCTCATCGTTCTCTGTTCTAAGCAACGCAGCGATACATGGCTTCTCGGCAAGGCAGCGCGGCTCTGCAAGCTCTACACTTAACTTCTTGCGGTCCATGGGGATGACGCTGGGTATTACCGTATTCGGTATTATTCAAAGCCACACTTTTACAAGTAAATTGTCATCAGCGTTCGGCGGCGGGCAGATGCCTCAAGGTTTCGATCTAAGCGATCCACGTAAAATTCTGACTCCCGAAACACGGGACAAAATTCCTGCGCAAATTCTTGATAAGATCACAGAGGCGCTTTCTTCATCTATCGTTCATACCTTTGCATGGGCGATTATCCCAGCTGCCGTTGCTCTGCTTGCGGCATTGTTCATGAGCAGAGAAAAATTAGACCCGGCTGCCCAGATGGAAGAATACTCGGCCGGCCATTAAGAAGCAAAGGAAGTCCCGCAGCTCAAGCGGGGCTTTTTCTTATTTCACAATACCGCATTCCCATTGCATTTACATAAAATACACACTTCTTTTAACCTTCTGAACATCCCTACAGACTATAATGTGTCATATAAAAGTAGAATGCTCAAGGAGAATGCACACATGCTGTACAAAGAAAAAATCAGAAGTCTATTGAGCGGCTGGAAAATGCTGCTTTTTGTTCTTATCTCCTATAGCGTGCTGTTTCTAATCGCTTTTCAAGGGTTGATTATCAGCAAACAATCCACGACGACGATTCAAAAGCAATACAATCAAATCATATTTGATAAAATGGACTCCCTTTCCGTCAATCTTATTAACTATTTGAATTATATTGATGATTTTGCCCGCACGTTATCGGTAAAGACCGATTTGACGCGTAGAATTCAAGACAACCATGATGTTCCCAAAGACGTAATCGAAGGTTATTTGAGCTACTTCCGGCTGCGCCTTCCTTTATATATTCAAATTCTTACGGATCAAAACCGCGTGTTTGCCTATCCGCCAATTGATCAAGAAGAAGAGGAGCGGTTCAAATCCACAATGACCTCATTCCCTTGGTACGGGACTCGGTTGTATCTGGACAACAGCTTCATTCGCTCCGACGTAGCCCCCGATTTTCATTACAGCTCTTTTCCTCAAGCCTTATATGTCAGTAAAAATATGACCCAGGACGACCATTCGCTTGGAACGCTCACGATTAAAATGAATGGGTCCGCGATCGAAACGCTGCTGGATACGGTAAGAATTAACCCTTTGAATGCTGTTTTTATCTTGTCGCCGGAAGGGAAAGTGCTTTTTGCCAATTCCCAGCCTTCTTCAGAGGTTTCTGCCTATCTCCAAGCCATGGACAGCAAACAGCTGGATGAGTTGATTGGGAAAAATGGGAATGCCGCAGGCTCGGGCAAATTAAAAATTGCTGGTCAGGACTGTTATTTTATTTACAAGCAGATTCCTTCGACAACATGGGAGGTGCTGTCCATTATTCCTATGGAGTCGCTGCATGCGGAGAGCATTAGTGTGTGGCAGACGACAGCCATTACGACGGCGTTCTCCGTGCTGCTTATCCTTACATTTGGCTATATTCTTTATACGAAACTGCTGCTCCCACTACAGCGAATGTCACGAATTGTGCGAACAGCGGGAGAGGGCGAGTCCCCGGAGAGGTTTGTTTATAAGGGGTTTAAGGAACTTGAGACGTTGCATGCTGGCATTTATCGGTTCTTCGAGCAAATTCAGCAGCAGATTCAAACGCTTAAAGAGGTAGAGAGCGAGAAGCGAAGATTAGAATTACATGTGCTGCAGGAGCAAATGCGGCCGCATTTCTGGCACAACTCGCTGAACGCACTGCGTTTCATGGCTGTTCTTCATGGAAACGCAACGATGGCTGACGCGATTCTTGCACTAACCCGCATGCTGGATTACACGTTGAAAAACTCAAACACGCTGTTCAGCAAAGTTGAGGAGGAGAAGGAGTATGCCTTGCAATATATCCGGTTTCAGGAAATTCGCTCTATGAAGCGGATCGACCTGAATTTGGAGATGGACGAGCAAGTGCTGCATGCACGCATCCCCAAGTTCACACTCCAACCTTTGCTCGAAAATGCGATTACCCACGGCTTCTGCACGCCATTTGACCGTAAACCGTGGCTTAACCTGCGCATCCATGCGTGTGATGAGGGACTTCGTATTTGGATCGAAGATAACGGAAATGGCATTGAGCCGGCAACACTGCAGACGCTGCTGGAACCGAAGGAGCCAGATAGGGATGGGATGGGGCCTACTTCGGGCATCAGTCTGCGTAATTTGCAGCAGAGAATTTCATTGGAATATGGCGGCGCCTATGGCATTCAAGTGCATAGTCGACTTGGCGAAGGTACGCAAATTGAAATCATATTGCCGTTGGTCATTATTGAAGAGAAAGCAGGTGGCTATCATGAAGGTCATGATTGTTGAGGATGAAGTATTAGTACGTCTGGGTTTAAAAAAGGCAGTCCCTTGGTCAACGCTGGGCATGGAGCTAGTCTGTGAGGCCAGCGATGGCTCGGAGGCATACGAAATGTTCGTAAGGCATCTACCTGATATCGTGCTGGTGGACATTGAGCTGCCCAAAATGGACGGCTTGCGGTTTATTCAATTTGCCAAAAAACACCGGGAAGATACCAAATTTATCATTTTAACCTGTCAACAGGATATCAAATATGCACGAAGCGCTATTCAACTGCAAGTGACTGATTTCTTATTGAAATCGACGCTGGATATGAAGGAGTTATGCGATATATTGCAAAATATTTCCGTCGAATTGCTGCTCAAGCGACATGCAGGCAGCGAATCCGATTCGGCAGATGTGGGCAAAGCACAGCGCAAAAAAAGATTCCTCCAAAGCTGGCTCGATGGGGTGCTGCCTAAATCCCAGCCCGAGCGATCAGACGTGCAGCTCCAAGAATTTGCTTCGCTTCTTCAGGCTGCAAACTATCAATCGTGGGTGATTCAACCTGAACGGCATACGCCCGCGATGGGGGTCTGGCCGAGCAGTGACACGGACCTGGAGCAGTTGGCTATCCAGCACTTGGGAAGCCGTTATTTAGGCGCAGTCGAGGATGCAGCCAAATGCAAGCTGCACCTGATCATAGCAGGCAATCCTCCTGCAAGTGAAGCTCAACGGTGGAAGGAAGCGATGCAGGATAGGCTGGGCATCACGATCACCATTGCGATCAGTTCCACTTTTGACGATCCGTATGATTGGCGTGTTTATGCTCTTCAGGCAGCCGAGCTTCTTCAGCTTGATTTCTATCATCACAGTGGCGGCATCGTTAGAGAGAGCGACCGATTGATTCGCGATACACTCACAGAGCCTATTCAAAAGATGAAGAAAGACATCTACGAGCGAATTGGAGCCCTTCAGTTTGCTGACATCAATCCGCAATTTGAAGCACTTTGCAAGGCGCTCATTGAGCCGCCATTTCTACATCCGCATATTGTCAAAAATATGATGACAGAAATGCTCTTCCGTCTATGGTCAGCCTGCGAAGAAATTACGACCGCTTCCATATCAACGAATCATCAGCTAGTGGACCGGATCTATGCGGCCAGCCGGCTGGAAGAACTGTCAGAGCTGATGCTGGAAGAAGTACACAGTGCGGAGAAGGCTGTGGCGGATTGTTATGCACAAGATGACAAGTCGAAGCTCATTCTATTAATCAAGCAGTATATCAAGTCCAACATGCACAGAGAATTCTCCCTTCAGGATATAGCGGACACGTTTCATATGAATAATTCGCATTTGAGCCGCATGTTCAAAGAAGTGACAGATTCAAGCTTCACCGATTATGTCCTCTATGAGAAGACAGAGGCTGCTATGGCGCTGATGAAGAGCGGTTTGCCGCTTACGCTAATTTCCGAGAAGCTTGGCTATCAAAATTTGAGCTCGTTTACCCGCATGTTCAAAAAAGTAAGAGGTGTTTCTCCGTCGCGTTACCAGGATTAGCTGATAAATGTTTGGCAAAAAATGATAAGTCTGTGGGTCAAAGCGCGAAGTGTTTTACGTGCGCTTTAACTAAGCGATACAATTCCTCGTCATCAAGTCTCCGATTCACAAGTAGATAAATAATCAGTCAAAGCCGGTCATGTCCATCTACCATAACAGCTTCTATACTAAACGAGAAGGGTGCAATCAAGCCTATGTAAAAGAAAAAGGAGAGAACCAAACCATGCAAAAGCACTTGAAATGGCTGCTGCTGCCAACTGTCGGGATGACACTTCTAGCAGGCTGCGGTCAACCGAGTACCAAAGGCACAACAGCTAGTCCCAATCCTTCTTCATCAGCTTCTTCTGCATCAACAACACCAGCTGAGAGCGCCAAGGCGACGAATGAGCCGGTGGAACTGACCTTCTATTACCCAGTTAACGTAGGTGGTCCGGTCATGAAGGTGATCGACGGAATGACGAACAAATTCATGGAGTCTCATCCGAACATCAAAGTGAAGCCTGTTTATACCGGCAACTATGGAGACAACACAATCAAAATCCAGTCTGGCATTCAAGCGAAGCAGCCGCCGGATGTGGCTGTCATGATGTCAACGGAGCTATATTCCATGCTGGACTCTAATGCTATTATTCCGTTGGATGATTTCATTGCGAAAGATCCCAGCATCAATATCAAGGATTTCTACCCTGCGTTTGTTGAAGATACGCAAACAGGCGGCAAAACCTACAGCATTCCGTTCCAACGCAGTACCATCGTTTTGTACTATAACAAAGAAATGTTCAAAGAAGCCGGACTCGACCCAGAGAAGCCGCCGAAAACTTGGGATGATCTGATCGAATACGCCAAGAAGCTGAAGAGAGACGGACATGCAGGCTTGGAAATTCCGGGTAATGATGATTCCTACTGGATGCTTCAACTATTCGCGCTTCAGAATCACACGGACCCTAAAGTAAACTTGATGTCTTCGGACGGTAAAAAAGTGATGTTCGACCAGCCTGAGAACGTAGAAGCACTTCAATTCTGGTTGGACCTTTCGCGCAAGCATAAGGTTATGGCAGAAGGCATTATTGATTGGGCTACAGTACCAACGGACTTCATCCAAGGCAAAACAGCGATGATGGTACATACAAGCGGAAATCTCACCAATGTGAAAAATAATGCAAAATTCGATTTCGGTGTCGCTTTCCCGCCAATGAAGAAACAATTTGGTTCACCAACTGGCGGCGGCAACATGTATATCTTCAAAGACACGGAGCCGAAGAAACAAGCGGCCGCATGGGAATTCGTCAAATTCATGACAGAACCGGAGCAAGCTGCACAGTTTAGTGTAGGAACGGGTTATGTCGGTGTTCGCAAATCGGCTTTTGATACCGAAACGATGAAGAAATACGCAGCGAGCTTCCCGCAGGCGCTCGTAGCTCGCGATCAGCTTGAATATGCCCACGCAGAATTGTCTACGCATAATCACGGTAAAGTATCGACAGCATTGACGAATCAGATTCAAGCTGTGCTGTCTGGAACCATTGATCCAGCAGGAGCATTGAAGAAAGCACAAGAAGAAGCCGAACGCGCTCTTGCACCTTTCAATAAGTAAATAACGAAGGTTTGCCAATAAGGCAGTCATCGGGCTTGCGAGCTTGCTCGCTTGTCCGGTGGGGCTTTATTCACAGAAGGAGAATTATCCTATGAATTCCATTTGGAGTGAACGGCTGAAGCGGAACAGCTGGGGTTGGGGATTGCTGCTGCCCTCGCTGCTTATCCTCGGTGTATTCACCTACTATCCGATCTTGAAGACGATATGGCTAAGTTTGTTCCGGTTGGACTTGGCGACGCCTGTTCCTGTTTTTAACGGGTTTGGCAACTATGCCGGATTGCTGGAAGATCCCGTGTTCGTGAAAGTGTTCATCAACAATGTCTGGTTTGCTCTTGGAACGGTGCCCACTTCGATGGCACTTGCCTTTGTTATGGCCTTATTCGCCGATAAAGCCATCCGTGGCAAGGGATTTATCAGAGTTGCCTATTTTTATCCGAATATGATCCCTATGATTGCCGTAGCAAATATTTGGCTATTCTTATACACGCCTAAATTTGGCTTGCTTGCACACGCAGCCTCCTGGTTCAGCCAACAAGAGGTAAGCCTACTGGGCCAACCCAAAACGGTAATGGCCGCGCTGATCGTCATGATCATCTGGAAGGAAGCAGGCTATTTCATGATTTTCTATTTAGCCGCCTTGCAGCAAATTCCCAAGGATTTGTATGAGTCAGCTTCTGTCGATGGCGTTGGCATGTGGAAAGTGCTTGGACGCATCACGATCCCGCTAACGATGCCAACAACACTTTTCGTGGCCGTCGTGGCCGTGACGAATGCCTTCAAGCTGGTCGATCACTTATGGATCATGACCAAAGGAGGACCTGACAACGCCAGCAGTCTGCTCCTTTATTATATCTATGAAACGGCGTTTAGCTACTACGACCAAGGCATGGGTGCGGCGATGACGATGGTGCTTGTCGTTCTTCTGCTGATCGTATCCTCACTGCAATTTTTTGGGTGGGATCGCAAAATTCATTATGACTAAGCTGGTTCTGAACACAGCCTGAATAGGAGGGATGGCATGAATCAAATTGAGGTGCAGCTTGGGCATCAAGTTGTAAAAAGCCGCAAGCGAATCCTGCTTGGAATGCAATTCCCTTCAAGCATTAGCCGCTTAGTGGCACAGTCGCTATGGCATGCTTGTATGTATCTACTTGGCTTGTTATGGCTCATTCCAATGGTGTGGGTGGTGTGGACAGCCTTCCGCCCGAAGGAGGCTGCGCTAGGCTTCCATTTCACATGGGAATGGACATTGGACAATTTCATTACGGTATGGCAGGGAGCTCCGTTTGGCCATTATTATCTGAATACGATTATCCTTACTGGCAGTGTGCTGTGCGTACAGCTGTTCAGTTTAACGCTGGCTGCCTATGCCTTCGCGAGAGTCCGGTTTGCAGGTCGAGATGTCGTATTTATGCTCTTCTTGGTGCAGATTATGGTACCGCCAGATGTGCTTATTTTCTCCAATTATCACGTGCTCAAAGAGCTCGGCCTCCTGGATACGAAACTGGGTGTTGTGCTTCCTTATTTCGCCTCTTCATTTGGGATCTTTTTGCTTCGTCAAGCCTTCAAGCAGCTGCCATATGAGCTGGAGGAAGCAGCTCGTGTAGAAGGATGTTCACGTTTGGGGCTGCTGTGGCGCATCTACGTACCGTTGTCTAAGCCCGTTTACTTATCCTTCGCTGTAGTTTCCTTCAGCTATCACTGGAATAATTTCTTGTGGCCGCTCATTGTGACCAATTCTGTGGAAAATCGCCCGCTTACGGTTGGTTTGGCGCTATTCGCCAAATCCACGGAGTCCGGCGGCCAGTGGACGGAAGTATGCGCCGCTACACTACTGGTCGTAGCGCCGATTTTTATTGGCTTTCTATTTTTTCAACGACAATTTATTTCCAGTTTCATGCATTCAGGTATTAAAGGGTAGAGGATCGGAGGGTTTTGGTGATGAAAATTGCGATGATCGGAGATTTGCATTATCCGTCCATGGTCATTAACCGCCCTGAGGTGGTGAAAGCACGCGACGCTTTTTTTGAACATGTCTTATCTGCATTTTTCGAGACGGAAGCGGATTATCATATCTCTATTGGAGATTTGACCAATGTTGGAGAGTTTGCAGAATTCGATTATATTTTCAGTAAAGTCAACAGCTATGGGAGCCGTGTTCGATTCATTCATATTATGGGCAATCATGATACTTACACACATGCTAAGGCGGATGTCCTAGCGGCAACGGGAAGAGAGCCCTATGGCCTGATTGAGACAGACGAAGCAACAATCGTCATGCTGGATACGGCGCGTGAAACCGTGACAGATTGGAGCGGGTTTATGGAGGATGATCAGCTGGCATGGCTGGAAGCCGCTCTGCGGCATCATTCCGATAAACCAATGCTCGTATTCGCCCATCATCCGATTTATGGGACAACGGCTAGATCCAAAGAAGCGATGATGTCGCTGCACGAGACAGTTGAATTGCGGCAAATTCTAAACAAGCATACCGGAATTGGCTTTTATTTCAACGGCCATAATCATACCAATTCGATTGTCAATGAGCGCAACTGGTATTTCGTCCAGACGGCCGCGATGCTGGATATTCCTGCGTTCCGTCTAATTACGGTGGAGAGTGGACATGTTAGCGTAGAACTGATCAGGCTGGAGGACGAAAGTGTGCTCCAATGGGCGTATTTCTTAAGCCGGCATATGCCTTATTTCGAGCCCTTTCCGTCTGCGGAGGGAGATGAGTTCTCAACCCGCGTTTCCGCTCATTTCCATTCCTCGTTTGGAGGGAGCAAGGGATGATAACTTCGCCGCTGCGCCTTGCAATCGTCGGAGGCAATCGTGGAGGGCGGTTGGAGCGAGCCCTTCAAGTACTAGCTTCAGAAATCCAATTGACAGCGATTTGTGATGTGAACGAAGATGTCTTATCGGCGTGGAAGCTTCAATATCCAGGTGTTGCGACGTATCGCGACTATCAGCATATGCTTCAAGACGAGCGCATTGAGGCTATTTACATCGCCAGTCCGATGCCCTTCCATGCGCGGCAATCTGTAGAGGCTTTGCTGGCGGGGAAGCATGTGCTTAGCGAAGTTCCTGCGATTCAGACATTGGATGAAGCTTGGGAACTAGTGGAGACCGCTCAGCGAACAGGTCTTTGCTACATGATGGCCGAAAATTACTGCTTTTCCCGCTCGGTTTTAACCGTTGGTCATTTAATCAATCTAGGATGCTTAGGCGAAATTACGTATATGGAAGGCGGGTATCTTCACGATTGTCGTCATCTCACTGCGCAAGCGGACGGCTCGCTTACATGGCGGGGGCAGCTGAACCGCGATTTCAACGGCATGAATTATCCAACGCATTCCCTTGGCCCGCTCGCACATTGGTTGGGAACGAATAAGCCGGATGGAGATCAGCTGAAATGTTTGACGGCTTTCAATTCGCCTTCAAGATCTCTTCGAAATTATTTCCATGAGCAGTTTGGCAGCCAGCATCCTGCCGCGCAGCAAGGCTACTGGCAACAAGGGGATTCATCGGTGGTGATTGTCCAGTCAGAGCGCGGGGTCCTAATCACGTTGCGGGTAGACTGGACATCTGCTAGACCTCCCAATCCGACTCATTATATCGTGCAGGGAACAGCAGGAGCGTATGCATCCGGCCGTCATGAACGGGAAGAGGATTGGATTTGGCTGGCTAACTTGTCTCCCAAAGAACATGATGACCGAACGGACCAGTGGGAGCCGTTGAGCCGTTACCAGCCTCAGTTCGATCACCCGCTCTGGCAGGAGTGGGGCCATGAGGCCGCTAATTTCCGACATGGCGGGGGTGACTTTCTCGTCTTCGTGGAATTTGCTGCCGCTATTAGGGAGCAGCGGGCTCCAAAAGTCGATGTGTACGATGCGGCGACATGGAGCTCTGTGTTTGCACTTTCGATGGAGTCGGTGGCAGCAGGCGGGAAAACAATGTTTTTTCCGAATTTCAAGGCGAAAAAGCGAGGAGATGCTTGAATGCAAGCAACACCTTCGAAACTAGTTATGGAGAAAGCAAGTTTAGACGCACTGCCAGCGATCGAGCTTCCGCCAGGCTATAGTCTCCGCCATTTCCGCTCAGGCGACGAAGCAGTCTGGGAGCATATTATTGCGCGTTCTTTTGCAAGAAACGTTCCATTTGAGGCCAAAATTGGCGGATTTCCTTATTTTCAAGAAGAGCGCGTGCAGTTTATTTGTCTAGGGAACGAGCCTGTGGCTACGGCAACAGCATGGGAATCCGAAGAATCAGGCGATGACAGAGGGTATTTGCATATGGTGGGAGCGCTCCCCGAGTATACTGGCCTAGGTCTTGGCTATGCAGCAACCCTCGCTGCTCTGTACCGAATGAGAAGTGAAGGTCGAAGCCGCGCGATTCTCGAAACGGACGATTTCCGGCTGGCGGCAATTAAAGTCTACTGGCAGCTCGGATTTCGGCCCATCTACCTTGATGAGAGTCATGAGATGAGGTGGACACCCATCCTGAAGCTCATTGGCGTCCATTGAATGATCTGAAAATAGGTGATCAATTTGAAGCTTCCTATCATTTCTAGCGAAAAGTTGGGCTGGGACAACGTACGTTTCTTCTATTGGCAAAGCGTTCCTGCCCATTTCATGGACATGGATGAAGCGAATGCAGAGGCTGACTGCAAGCAAGTCGTGACGATATACGGCTGCTCCGATGGTACGCCTGAAAGCGGCGAGCTTCATATATGTCCACACGGTTACCCGTCTAGGTTGATACAGCACGGTTTCTCACTCTTCATCATCCAGATTGTTCCTTCCTTCCTCGATACCATTGCCTATGAGTCGGGGTACGGTCAAATAGGGGCTGTTGAAATCAAGCACAAAGCCTATGTGCAGGATGCGAAGCTCTGGCAGCTCGGCAGCTGGATGCTGGAGGAGGTCAGAAATGGGGGTGTCCATGGCACCCTGTATCGCGATTCTTTAGCTACAATGACAGTTCTCCATTTGCTCCAGCATTATGCTTTGATGGCTCCGCTCGATAATGCTCCTAACCGATCGACGCATCAACAAATAGCAGAAGTCATCCAGTACATGCGCGAGCATCTGGATTCAGATCTCGAACTGACGGAATTAGCTTCGGTAGCTAATGTAAGTTCGCCTCATTTGATCCGTCTGTTCAAAAAGCAAACCGGATATACGCCTCATCAATATTTTATCCGGTTGCGGGTGGAGCGCTCCAAGGTGCTGCTCCAATATGGCAAAGAGAGCTTGAAAGCTATTGCCATTCAGGCCGGGTTTGCCGATCAAGGCCATTTCACAAGGCTGTTTAAGCGATTGACTGGCATAACGCCCATGCAGTATGCGAATGAGCTCATCTCTAGGCGATGAGAGCGGGGGGGATTGGCTCGTTGTGTGAGCTAATTAGGTGGTAGAAGGGGATGAACGAACTGTTCTGCTCCTTCTATATCGTGTTGGCTTCCTGATTATCCTTCGAGCGATGTACAAGGATCAACCCATGCGCGCGGATCTTGGGCGCGGGTTGTGTCGCCACCACATGGAGGCTGTTAAACCCGACTGAGAAAACCTGCGAAAGTGCAGGAATTTACGAGTAAAAGGACTGAAAAAGCTAGAAAACCTGCGATTATGCAGGCTTTTTTAGCTTTTTCTTCTTTTAAACATGAAATGGTTCATAAAAGATGCATTATCGCAGGAATTCAGTGTCAGAGGGCTAAACCAGCAAGAAAAAGATGCATTATCGCAGGTATTTCTGAAATGATCAACTAGTCGGTGAATTTGAAATGATTCGGCGGGTAGCGCCTGAAAGCAATTGGGTCACAGGTACAGTTGCAGCTACAGTGACTAGATAAAGAAACATGTGCAGAACCAGAACCAGAACCAGAATCAGAACCAGAAACAGAAACAGAAACAGAAACAGAAACAGAAACAGAAACAGAAACAGAAACAGAAACAGAAACATATTCATATTCATATTCAGTCACAACTACAGCTACAGCCAGCTACAGTCACAACTACAGCTATATAGCCACAGCCATAACTACAACTACAGCCATAACTATAACTATAACTACAGCTACAGTTACAGCCAGCTACTGTCGCTATAGCCACAGCTAGAGCTAGAGCTAGAGCTAGAGCTAGAGCTAGAGCTACAGCTACAACGACAACGACAACGACAACGACAACTACAACTACAACTACAACTACAACTACAACCAAACAGCTTAGGCAGCCGATCAATCCAAGCATTCAATGGGTTTTAAAAACATTCCTCTTTATGACACCCTTACTATGCGCCTTTAAAAAAGCTACACAAATGGCGACGTTTTTGTTCAATGAATTACGCGTTTTGTTCAATAAGGAATGCTGGAAAAGAATTAAGCTATAGAAGAGTTAAGTTTACAATTCTAAGGAGGAATGAATGATGAAATTGGTAAAGAAAATCTCGATGTTGGCGGCAACTACTCTGCTCTTAGGCTCACTCGCGAGTGTTGCATCGGCTGCGTCCTGGCACCAAGTATCCAATCAAACGTATTGGCTGCTCGATGCATTGGAACGTGGACAAGGTGTTACCTCTGATGGGACAGGCTGGATCTTCAATTCGAATACTGGTTTACTTCGCACAAGCATTGACGGCAAAACGGTTCAAGCTCGCAACGCTTTGGCTATTCCTACGGCAATCTCCAATCAAGGCGGCAATCACATTGGCGATATTAGCTATTACAATGGTAAAATCTATGCACCGATTGAAGACGGTTCAAACTATCAGCATCCTTTCATTGCCCTCTTTGACGCACAAACGCTTCAATACACAGGGACTTCCTACGCACTTCCGTTGAACTTGCATCCAGGCGGTGTCCCTTGGGTCGCGGTTGACGCTCAACGCGGTCAAGTGTACACAGCTCAATGGAGCAATGCCAGCAATTTAAATGTGTTTAGCCTTGATGATATGCATTTCATCAAAACTGTTCCTTTGACTCAAAGTATTGATCGTATCCAGGGAGCAGAAGTGTACAACGGTCAGCTATATGCTTCTACGGACAACGGCACGCAATCTGTCTATACGATTGATCCAGACAATGGCAGCGTAGCGCTTGCATTCAACCGCAACTTGTCCAGCGGTACGGAAGCACAAGGCATTGCGGTACTGCCAACTTCGAATGGCGCAGCGCTGCATATTCTTGATGTAGGCTCCAACCGTATCAGTGTCAACTTCCGCCACTATGCGGAATAAGGCCAAATAGGCTGCATGTTGATTAAGAATGAATGATGGCTTAACAGTGAAAAAGGACGGTATCCCGAAGTCTTTCGACTTTTGGGATATCGTCCTTTTATGTAGGCAGCTCAGGTTGTAGCTTTTTTGTTTCTCGACGTGTTGAGGTGTTCAATCTGCTCTTCTAAGACTGTGCTTGCTTTCCCTAAGAATTGGGTGATGAGCTCAAGCTCTTCCGCTGAATAGGTGGAAGCTAACTTCATCATTGCTGTGTGAAGCGGGAGGTACGTATTGCTGACTTCCTCTTTTTGCTCATACACAGGGACAATGATCACTTTGCGTCGGTCTTTCGGGTCATTTTGCCTGCGAACGTATCCGATTTTCTCAAGTCGATCAATTAATGCGGTCACGCTGCCCGTAGCAAGTCCGGTTAATTTGGACAGCTCCCCGGCCGTAATTGGACCTTTCTCGTGCAGGATATCCACCGAAATGAAATCATGATTGTACAGACCGAGAGAGGCGGCGACACTTTCCTGGTACAACACAGTACGGGTTCCTAGACCGCGCATGAACGAGACAAAATGCTCCTTGGGATCTGAAGTTGGATCTTGTTGATGGCTAGACAGAAGACAAACCTCCTTGAATAATACCTCGGGTGGTAATTTATATGTTTACGAGCCGCGTAAGGCATCGCTTTGGTTGCAGTCATTGTAAGAATGATATGGGTAAAGCATAACACAAAGCCTAATAAGATGTACAACGAATGGAGTAGTGATAGGCTCCCGTGACATGCAAAAAAGCAGCACAAGGATAGCCCTTATGCTGCTTCATCCTGCCAGTTAATTGGGTATTTACCAAGCAAATGCGACTGAAATGAATTCCAAAAGGATAAAGAGAACCAATTTATTCAAAAATTTATTAAATGTCTGGACTCAGCTTATTTTGAGCAGGGAAAAGGATGCATGAAGCGGCGGTTATTTGGTGGTGCCGCTGGTCAATATGTGCTGCAAGCCGCGCTTAGCTGCCCGTACATATTGAAACCAAAAATTGCGTAAAATAAACTTGGTAACTCATTTTCGATATAAACGAACACAGTTCTTTACGAACAGTGTTCGTTGTGGTATAAATAGAGCAAGTCATTTCAAATCTAATTCCGAAGGTGGTTATCATGATGACAAACGCAAAAGCAAAAAAAGAACAAGGCATCGCAATCGTAGGGGCAGGTCCTGGAGGTCTGACATTGGCGCGGATTTTGCAGCAGCATGGGGTGAAAACAGTTGTCTATGAACGCGAAACATCCCCCGATAGCCGCAAGCAAGGCGGGTCATTGGATATCCATCACGATTCTGGGCAAAAGGCGCTAAGAGAAGCAGGTTTAATTGATCAATTCGAGACACTCGCTCGATATGAAGGGCAAGAATTCCGACTTATGGATAAAACCGGCAAAGTCTATTTGGACGAGGGAGCTGAGTCAAGTGAAGGAGATCGTCCAGAAATCGATCGCGGCACTCTGCGTGAACTGCTTTTAAGCTCAATCGACCCTGCATTCATCCACTGGGGACACAATTTAATCAAGGCGATTCCGCTGGATAATGGCCAGCATGAACTTCATTTTGAGAATGGACATGTGGATACCGTTGATCTTGTTGTGGCGGCAGATGGCGCTTTCTCCCGCATACGTCCGCTTCTTACGGATTCAGTGCCTGCATATAGCGGTCTGAGCATGGTTGAAATGTATATTGAAAATGCTGCTATCGCTCATCCAGAGATCATCGCTCTCAATAGTCGCGGGAAAATGTTTGCCCTTGCCGATCATAAAGGAATATTAGGTCAGCTGAATGGAGACGGCCGCATCTGTGTTTATTTGTCTTTTGAAATTGAAAAAGAGTGGTTGGACACTTGTGGCATACCGTTTGATCAGACTGAGGCGGCTAAACAGCAGCTGCTGGAACATTTTGCGGATTGGGATGAATCATTAAAGAATTATATCCGTTATGCGGATGGTCCCCTGCTTCCAAGACGTATCTATATGCTGCCTGTCGGTCTCCAATGGACGCATAAACCGGGTGTCACATTAATCGGGGATGCCGCGCATCTCATGTCTCCATTTGCCGGAGAAGGCGTGAACTTAGCAATGTTGGACGCTGCGGAGCTAGCATTATCTATCATTCAACATGATGATGTCAACCAGGCTATTGAAGCTTACGAGAAAAAAATGTACGTCTATTCATCCCAATCCGCAGGGGAATCCGAAGCGAATCTTAAGCTGATCTTCTCCGATGATGCCGCGGCTAAATTGAAGGATCTGATGAACCAGTATCAGGCACATTTTAATGAAACATCGAACCAGTGATTTACTAATTCTTGCTAGCATGATATAAGGGAATTATGAATAATCCAACTCGAACCATTATTAGTCGTCGTTCGCGGCCTGCCAAGGAACCGCTAAGCAAAGATATCATTGTGAAGACCGCCCTGGAATTATTGAAGAGCGAAGGCTCTTCTGGGCTGAGCATGCGTAAAATCGCCAAAGCTTTGGATACCGGCCCCTCATCACTATACGTATATGTCACCAATCATCAGGAATTAAGCGCTTTTGTATTGGACGCGGGTATGGAGAGTGTCGTGTTATCGAATGAGGAAGGAGTATCCTGGGAGATTAGACTTTATGAGACCCTACACTCTTATCTAACTGTTCTTATGGAATTCCCAGGTGTCGCGGGACTTGCGCTGAACACGATACCAATCGGTCCCCATTCCCTAGCGCTGACGGAGTATATTCTTGAACGTTTGCATGAAGCCGGAATTCACTCAACTTCCGCGGCGTGGGGGCTAGATCTATTAATGCTCTATGCTTCTTCCGTTGCCTTTGAACAAGCTTCACGTGCTGAGAATGGAACAACACTTCAGGCTATCTCAGCTTCTTACCGATCGCTTAACGATAAGCAATATCCGATGATAGCGAGTTTGCAATCGGAGTTGATTACTTCCGATGGAGAAGAACGCTTCCGTTGGGGGCTCGAAGCGATCCTTCAAGGGATTTTACAAAGGCAAAGTAAATTCGGGATATAAGTCGGAAAGAAGGGCAGACGAGGAAGCGGGCATTTCTCAGTGGAAATTGATTCTCAATCCGCTTCCTGGCAGAGGTGTTTACCAATGAAAACGATTGGCCTATTAGGTGGCATGAGCTGGGAGTCCTCCTTGCTTTATTACCAAATCATCAATCAGCGGGTAAAAGAGAAATTAGGCGGGCACCATTCTGCCAAAAGTCTGATGTATTCGGTAGATTTCCACGAGATCAAGACGCTTCAACAGGAAGGGAAATGGGATGAAGCCACCAGCATAATGATTGATTCTGCTCAAAAGCTGGCATCTGGCGGCTCAGATTTCATTGTCATCTGCACAAATACGATGCACAAAATGGCAAAAGAAGTAGAAGAAGCGGTATCGATACCCTTGCTTCATATCGCTGATGCTACAGCAACTGAGATTGTTCAAAGTGGAATCCAAAAAGTCGCATTGCTCGGCACCGCTTTTACGATGGAACAGGATTTCTACAAAGGCAGACTTATGGATAAATTTGGACTTACGGTTATCGTTCCGAACGAAGCAGCAAGGAAGACAGTCCATGATGTTATCTACGAGGAACTTTGTCTTGGGATTCAAAAAGAAAGTTCTAAACAGTCCTTTTTAGCGATTATTCAAAGTCTTGTCGAGGATGGAGCAGAAGCCGTTATCCTTGGCTGCACTGAAATCACCCTTTTAATCTCTCAACAGGATTGCCGCGTGCCGCTATTCGATACAACGCGAATCCATGCTGAATATGCCGTGGATTTTGCGCTAAGAACAGACAATTGTATTTGATCCTGCACAACTTAGATTCGCAGCTTGGAGCTGTGGATCTTTTTTACCTTTAAAAGCCGTTTCTCATAAGACTGATGAAAGGATACTTACTATGACAATTACATATCGAAAATTAAGCGAGCTTTCCATTGAGGACATTGTCCGCATTTGGAACTTAGGATTTGAAGGTTATTTTATACGGATGGAAATGACGATTGATGTATTAATGACAAGGACAGTGAATGAGGGGATATCTTTAGAAAATTCGCTTGTCATTATGGTCGATGGGGAGCCGGCAGGGTTCGTTATGAATGGATTTCGCGATATAGCCGGAAAGAAACTGGCATGGAATGGAGGGACAGGTATTGCCCCAGCCTTCAGAGGGAAGGGGATTGGTAAAGCGCTCATGGCCAGAAATTTAGAGCTGTATCGCGAGCAAGGGGTGGGAATTGCAACACTCGAAGCATTAGTTCAGAATGAACCGGCGATTCGATTATATCAACAAGCAGGATATGAAATTTCGGATCATTTGCTTCTTTTGCAGCACTCGGGATCCATGACTGATACGATTTTGGCGCAAACTCATGCACACCCTTTCACCATTTCGAGAGAATTGGCTCGTGATGCAGCCGGGCTGGATTTTTCTCGTGGAATATCGGCTTGGCAAACACAGTGGCCCAGTATCAAAGATGGTGAATCTTTAATTATTAAACAAGGGAGCCAGCCGGTAGGCTACGCCTTGTTTAAGCGTAGTTTTGATAAAGAGGGCAACATGTCCGCGATTACGCTCTATCAATGTGAAGCGCATCCTGAGCGGGAAGATGCTGAGCAGATTTACAAAGCTGCACTTAGTGAACTGTTTGCGCCGCTAGATTATGTTGGCAAACGGACAACACTCAACCTTCGCAAATCGAATCTGCTGCTGATAGAGATGATGGAGAAACTGGGTTTCACAACTAATTTTGAACAAGTGCTGATGATACGAAATATGCAGGATGCGTGAGCTGGGGATTTGAACTTAGCGCGGGGATGATGTACTGGAGAGGTTGTTTCACAAGTAGAAGCTAGTGTTCTATAAGTAGAAAGTTAGTAGAAAGCTAGTAGAAAGCTACTTGAGGTTAGCCTCTTTTTTGTGCTTTGGTGGGGGGCTCGGTTGGGACTCATACTTTGCAAATTCCTGCGATTATGCATCTCTTTGTTCTTCGGATGGCCAGAAACATAAAATTCCTGCGATAATGCATGCTTTTATGGTCTTTTTTGGATTTTAAGATGGAAAAGCTTAGAAAGCCTGCATAATTGCAGGCTTTCTTGCTTTTCACGCGATTTCGAGGAAAAAGCCTGTACTTTTGCAGGCTTTGGGTAGTGTGAGCCATATGGATTGCTTATTGGATACACAAGATTTGGTAATCAATTGAATTTACTAACGTGAAAATGGTGGAAACATCTGAGCTTAAATAATCGATCCGATTAAAGGTTTAGTGGGAGGTGTTAAAAGCTAGGTCACAATACCCAGATTAACCGTCATAGCCAGAAATGGCTAGGAGCCTTGACAAAGTAATAGAGAGCACAATCCACGCGGAGAAGCTATACCTAGGGCGCGTCAGATTTTTTTGTAGGTGATACGGATACCTTACATGCTCATTTAATATGATTAATTAAACTATATAAAAATACTAGTCCGCCTCTGTATAATCTCAAGTTTTGGTGTGGTGTTGCGCGGCCAAGTGGAGTTTTATTGACGAATCAACATACAACAAAAAAGGAATTACTGTACCGATAAATTATGAATATGCCATAAACACCAATTCGACATCGGCTCTATGAAATTCCAGTATATGGTATAATTAGATGAAAGTATCTGTGTGTTGGAACAACTTTTACCGCAACTAAGGTAACACTGGAATTCCGATTCATATCATTTGGGGAGGAGATTATCAAGTGCTTCAAATAATTCTTCAAAAAGTTCTTAGTGCACTAGATGATGTTTTATTCGTAGACTTTGACACCTTCTTTTAATGAACTTCAAATTAGTTCATTGAGTTTTATCATGAAGTGAAATTACTTTAAGGTATAGAAAGGTCGGATATTTTGATAATTCCAGATAAAATAAAAAAAATGATTGAAGAAAATAGAAAGAAAATGAAAGAACTCAAGCCCGAGGAACGGTTTATTAGGTTTTACGAAACAAATAAGCCATATGGTTGTTTTTCGAACTTTGCAAAGTATCCGATAATGCTAAATAACAAAGAGTGGGTAACTACAGAGCACTATGTTCAAGCCCAAAAATTTGTAGGAACTAAATATGAGGAAGAGGTTCGACTCGCTAGCACGCCTTTGGACGCTTTAAGATTAGGGCAGTATAGAAATAAACATCTTCGCAAAGATTGGGAAAATTGCAAGGTTCAAATCATGCAAGAAGCACTAACTGCTAAAGTTGAACAACATCCCTGTATAAAATCGATCCTTCTGTCTACAGGAGATTGTACAATTGTTGAACATACGACCAATGATGCCTACTGGGGAGACGGTGGTAACGGTCAAGGTCAAAACATGCTAGGAAAATTGCTAATGGAAATAAGAAACAGCTTAGAAGGATATGTGCCTGAATTTTTCCTTCCCCAATGGATTGCTTTTCCCGATATTCATCCGTTCAGCATTGGCTGGAGAATGGGAGCAGGTGAAGATTATTTAATGTACTTATGGGAATGGAGAATAAAACAGTCGCCAGAAGCTTTAAAAGAATATGATGAATACTTTACACCGCCAGGAGAGTGGGCTGAGGCTAGCAGAGTTAGAGAGGCACTAAAAAATAGAATTCAAGATAGAAATAACAATTGATACATAACTGGTCTGGCGTTAGGTAATGAGCGGTTATCTGACGAAACGTAAACCTTTATTCATACACAACCTAGTGGCGATGATGAAATAATACCCAACCAGAATTACATGATATTTTTGCGATTATTTCACGGTTGGAATAAAAGTCGCATGATGAAGAATTCAATATATTTTATAAAAAAGTATCTTATAAAAATAAAGTGGTTTCTGATATCAGCAGAACAATATCCTGAATTTGTAAATTGATGCTATAATAAATAGCAGCTAATAGTAATCTATTTAGGTTTCAAATTTGAAACCAGCAAAAGATAAGGTTTTGATATTTGGATTGAATTATGAGAGAGATGATTTCGTGAAAGAACTGAAGGGGAAATTTTATAAAACATCAAAAGGGTACGATTCATACGAAATATTTGATGTAGAAGCTTCATTTATCTTCAAGATAGCTATTGTTGTAGTGGAGGTATTTCAGTTTACTCATGCCGATCCATTGATAGGATTTGAACAAGTATTCATGGATTTAGTTAAAGACGAAGTAACGATTACTATAGGCTGGGATATTTGGAGTGGCTGTTTTGTGACAGCAAATGATCCCAAAGGTGGAGCTTGGATACTGCAAATAGGGAACTACTTAGACGGACAACTAAACTCACTCTAGGTGTTCGCAGTTCTGCAGCATCATCAAATCATTGACCAGTATTCAACTGAAAGGAAGAAAACTCTTGGTAAATCCTCTTACGAATGTGGACTGGGTAGAGAAACATGAAATGATGGATGTTTTATTAAATCAACAAACCATGTTAACGCTTCAGCCGATAGAGCAAGGATTTGAGGCAGAAGTCGTGAAGATAAATTCAGAGAATGAGAGTTTTGTATTAAAAGTTTGGAGTAAGAGTTCTAAACCGGATATAAGGTTTCAATTTCATTTATTGAATGCTCTTCATGACCGAGGGGTACCCGTTTCTATGCCAATTGGGTGGGGGATAAATCCAAACGCAGATCAGGTGTTGGCAACATCTTTTAATGGAATGCCTGTTCTTAAAGTGAATGCAAAGAAAATGGCGGTCATTGCGAAAATACTGTCCCAAATACATAAAATTGATATTGTAGAAATTGAGAAGATACAGGTTCCAAAATATGATTTCCAGGCGTATTTTTATCCTCGGATCGAAGATCATTCAGATCTATATCAGTTATTAGTTCATCTAATTCAGATGGCGAATATTAGACATGATACAATTATTCATGGTGATTTCCATTTAAGAAACATTGTAGAGGAAAACGAGCGGTACACCGTAATAGATTGGACGAATGGACAATTAGGGGACCGAAGATATGATTTTGCTTGGTCGTTTATTCTTAAGATGATATATGTGACAGAGCGTTATGCCGTTGCGTTTAGAAATGCTTATTTATTAGAAAATAATATTAAACTGGAGGAGCTTGAAATTTTTGAAGCTCTGGCATACCTCAGATGGCTCTTATTGAATCGAATTGGCGGTACGCCTATGGGACCAAATACGATGAAAAGGGTCAAAGGTTTACTTGCAAAAAATGACTATCTAAAGGATTGGAATTTGCTCACGAAAAAGCAAGGATGAATATGGGGGGAAGGTTTTAGTAAAACGGTTTCAAAACTTGCTTTACGCCCTCAATACCCAAGGATATAATGGCTTATACGGGAGGCATCGGCAATTTGAGATGGTCATATGAGTAGGAGATCTTAGGTGGTATGATCAAAATTACACTTCGATTTTTAGCGTATTTTCTTGTTACGGTGATAATGGGGTGCAGCGTTACCCACACCGTCCATACGAAATCAACCCAATCGTTAACAAAAGAATTGAAACAAATTTCCAAAACAATTGAAAATGTTAAGTTTACGTTTACTCGCCCTGATCTGTTTATTGAAATTAACTTGAAAGAAGTACCTAGTAATGAAATACTCGACTCTATTTTGTTACAAGTAAAAGCGTTCACTACCATTGACAATATGAATGAAATAGCCAAATCCGTTAAATGGGGGTTAGAGGTATCCGAAATTCATCTAATTGTCACTAGTGATACAGGCGATCAACCAGAGAAACATGCTTATTTTGCCAGATACTTCAAAACGTCCGATGCCTCTGATAAGTCTCAAGAGAATATGGATGCGTACCAGACTTGGTTTAAAGAAGAACTGAAAAATCCATAGATTAGGAGAAGTGAACAATGATTCGTTTGTGTGAAAAGAAGGATGAGGAATCTATTTATCAGATTATTAACGATGCGGCAACGGCTTATCAGGGGATTATTCCGGAAGATCGGTATCATGAGCCTTATATGAGCAAAGATAAACTCGTTCAAGAAATTGAGGACGGAGTCATCTTTTGGGGATTTGAGGATCAGGGAGAGCTGTGTGGGGTTATGGGAATTCAGGATAAAGGTGAAGTAGCTTTGATTCGACATGCCTATATCCGAACAGCTCAGCGGCAAGGCGGTATTGGATCCAAATTGTTGACTCATATTACGAAGCATACGGATAAGCCTATCCTTATTGGCACTTGGGAAGCCGCATCTTGGGCAATCTCGTTTTATGTTAAGAATGGCTTTGAACTTGTACGTGCGGACGAGAAGAAAAGCTTGCTTCAGAAATATTGGGACGTACCGGAGAGACAGATCGAGACATCTGTCGTACTTGCGTCTCCAGGCTTTTCAGAGGGTATCTAGTCTTAGTGGTTCTATAGAAAAAAGAACAAGCATAAGAGAGTGCCATCTATCTTAGGTAAAATAGGAGGGAGAATAATGCGGAAGAAATCACTGCTGATCTTCATGTGTGTTCTATACATTTTATCAATAACAGAGATAGAGGTTCATGCTGGTATGATCAAAACCTCAGTGGATTTCACAGATCTTAAAGATATGGATGTTAAAACAAAATTGAAAATAGACAAATGGTTATCTGCAGGTTTAATACAGGGGGTGTCGGAAAATTGGTTCGGTCTAAATGAAACGATCACCCGTGCTGAATTTGCCAAAATAGTGGCTCTTTCAATAGGAGTAGAAATCGACCCAGAAGTGAAAACTTCTAGCTACAAAGATGTGAAAGCTGATGATTTAATTTATGGGTATAGTCTGCCTTACATTGAAGCGCTTCGCCAAGCAGGAGTTACCAACGGCACAGATATTGATCGGTTCGACCCTGCTGGAGAGGTGACCAAGGAGCAGTTTGCTGTTTTTTTAGTTCGTAGTCTCGGTATAGAGGCAGAGGCCAAACAAACGCAGGATGTGACCGATCAAACGGTATCCGCCTATGCAAAAGGGTATGTGGCATTGGCTTTGCAGCTTTTTCCATATCTACGTTCTGAGGGGGCCTACCACGGTTCGCTTCCAATTACACGTCAAATGGTCCTTCTCGGATTGAATGATTTTACGGTTAGATATTGATATTAAGTAGATTCATTATGAGTGAAATGAGAAATGTATTTTTAGATGAATTGGTGGTACTAGGATGCAATTACCAGTTGGTGCGTCGAATAACGCATTTAACGAATTAAATGAGTATGTCCTAAAGATAAGAAATATGATTTCTGCATCAGCTGCATCCACGTATATCATTCAAGATGATTGTGTTGTTAATGAATGGTATTCGGGGTTTCACGACAAAACAATAGACAGTCGAAAGATTGATATCCAATCTAGATTTAATATTGCATCAATCCGTAAAACATTTTTAGGTTTCGCAGTGAGCGTTGCACTTTACGAGGGAAGAATTGAAAGTTTAGATGAATATGTAATTGATTATTTAGAAGATTTGGATGAACTTTTACTAAAGGATACTAAGATACGTCATTTGCTAACACATACCCATGGTCTTCAAGGAAGTGATCATCCGTTAATAAGGATTTTTCCTCCAGGAACAGGCTGGAAGTATAACAACACAGGTGTTAATTTACTTATAAAGATTGTAAATAAGGTTTTTGCACAAACGCTTGCTGAGGTAATAGAGGAAAGACTGTTTAAACCTTACGGATTTACGGAATCAGGTTGGGTGCAAGAGAAATCGGATAAATTAGTATGGCTGGATGAAGTCTATAAGGATAATCAAGGCAATGATGCGAATTTGTTTGTAAGTACGAAAGAACTAGCTTATTGGGGTTATATTCTTTTGGCAAAAGGTAAAGTTAATGGTAGGCAAATTATTCCCAGCGCAATTTTCGAGCAGGTTAGTTCGATTGTTTCACCTGCAGAACTTAGCGAGACATTACCTCGGAATGGATATTTTTGGTGGATACAGGATAAACCTCAATCATTCTCTGAACTAGGACATCAACTCCCCAAGAATGCTTATCAGTCACTTGGGTTATATGGCAACACTGTCTTGGTTATTCCTGAGTACAAGGTTGTGGCAGTAAAAATGTTGAATCAGGTGGAGCGTAATCCTCCCGAATATGACTATATAAAAGACATACAAACCTTTGGCAACCTTGTTTGCAAATGTATTTCCAACAACTCGAAACACTGATACATATTCTCCCCATAGTGCCAATGCAACTACAAGAAAGTTATTATCGATTATTTGCAAAAGGTACCAAACCAGCAGCGGCGAATTCTTAAGTTATTCCTTATATCATGAGGGGATGCATTATAATACGATTACGATCCTCAAACGATTCGCCGATAAAAAGTAACTAGATAATCGAACATCAAGCTGTCATGCCTAGCGATGAGTGTACATAAGGAGCTGAAACCCCATGAAAGATGAACATAAATTCGAAACACGCCTTTTAAGCTCGTTGTCTAAAGTATTTCCAGATGAAAATCTAGCAGATTCGCCGTTAGCGAGTGGTTCGATACTCAGGAATGAGACGTTTTCCTTCCAGATGGCTTTTCGTTCGGAGAAGCTTTTGAAACAAGTCAAAGTACATACAACGGTTGATAGTAGTTTGAAAGTAGAGGTACGAAGTGTTGGGGTCGTTCCGTCGGAATTGCCTGTTTATCCTGATCATGATGAGCATGTCATTCGATCAACTCCAGGGCTGTATCCAGACCCGTTATATCCTATCACAGAAGAAGGATTAACGGCATTCCCAGGACAGTGGCGCAGTGTTTGGATCACTATCGATTCGGAAGGGCAGCCAGGCCAATATCCAATCGGAATCAGATTGGAGTCCGAAACAGGTCTCGTACTTGGAGAAGAGCAATTAGAGCTGGAAGTAATGTCTCAATCCCTTCCAGATCAAACACTCATTCATACGGAGTGGTTCCATGTGGATTGCCTCGCTAGTCATTACAAGGAAGAGATCTTTAGTGAACGCCACTGGGAGCTCATCCGCAGTTATGTACAAACAGCCGTCAACAACGGCATGAATATGCTCCTCACACCACTCTTCACACCGCCTCTTGATACACAGGTTGGCGGGGAGAGACCGACTGTTCAATTGGTTGACGTTGAGGTAATTGCGCCAGACACGTATGCCTTCGGTTTCGATAAGCTGAGCCGCTGGGTTGATATGTGTAACGAGGAAGGCGTCGCTTATTTCGAGTTCTCGCATTTATTCACCCAATGGGGTGCGCAGCATGCTCCCAAAATTGTAGCCTTGGCAAATGGGGAAATGACACCCATTTTCGGCTGGGAAACAGAAGCTTCAAGTGATGAATATCGTTCGTTCCTCCAGCAATTTTTACCTGCGTTAAGGGAATGGATCGAATTCAAAGGGATCAAAGATCGCAGCTATTTCCATATCTCTGACGAACCATCTCTGGATCAGCTGGAATCCTATCGAAAGGCCAGTGAGATGGTGGGCAGCTTGTTAAACGATTTTCCAATTACAGACGCTCTCTCGAATTACGATTTCTATGTCAATGGACTGGTCAAAACGCCAATTGCTGCGACGGATCATTTAGACAAATTCCTAGAGCATGAAGTAAGCCCGCTATGGGCGTACTATTGCTGCGCCCAATATAAAGAGGTTGCGAATCGTTTCTTCAGCATGCCGTCGGCTCGTAATCGAATCTTAGGTATTCAACTGTACAAGTATCAGATTACTGGATTTTTACATTGGGGATATAACTTCTGGTATTCCCAGTATGCTCGGAAGGAAATTGATCCCTACCGTACAACGGATGCAGAAGCAGCATTTCCTTCTGGGGATGCCTTCATAGTCTATCCGGGTGAGCATGGCCCGATCGAGTCAATTAGGCTCAAGGTTATGCAAGAGGCTTTGCAGGATCTCAGGGCTCTGCAGCTGCTAGAAAGTCTTATTGGCCGGGAACGGGTCATTAGCGGTTTGGAAGAAGGGCTTGACGAGCCCATCACGTTCAAATGTTATCCGCGTGAAGCGGATTGGCTTCTAGCCAAAAGAGCTTGGATTAACCAGACGATTCACTCGTACAGCAGTTAATAACTAAGACCAAATCTGAGGGTTATCCTTTTCCTGAGGTCCACATATTTCGCAAAATTCCTGCGAATATGCATCCTTTTCGTCTCTGGTAGAAGCAAAATGCTGAAAAGCCTGCGATTATGCATCCTTTCGACACCTTTTCTCGATTTCAGGAGGGAAAAGCTCAAAAAGCCTGCATAATCGCAGGCTTTCTCTGTTTTCACACGATTTGATCGAAAAAGCCTGCATAATCGCAGGCTTTCTCTGTTTTCACACGATTTGATCGAAAAAGCCTGCATACTCGCAGGTTTATACGAAATCGGTCACAGCCTTTTTTTATCTTCACTTTCGATCAGGTGATCACGTTCACTCTCATCCATGATATTGCGGGTCGAGTTGCGGAATTCACGCAAGGTATCTCCGAAGGCTCTTCCAAGCTGTGGCAGCTTGGAAGGTCCAAAAACAATTAAAGCAATGGCCAGAATTAAGATCAAACCGGATACACCAATATTGTTGAACATTCAATTATCCTCCTTTCCTTTGTAGGTGACAGTCAGCTATTTGCAAGCCGTTGCTGCATCGCCCGCCATTGCCACCCAGCTACCAGTGCACTAATTTCAAACAACAGAATCAGGGGCACCGTAACGGAGAGATGGGAAACCATATCGGGGGGAGAGATGCACGAGCCTATAATCGTCAAACCGAGATAGGCGTATTTCCTTGACATTTTTAACCGCTGCGGGGTCAATAGACCGATTTTGGTTAAGAACAGCAGAACAACGGGTAATTCGAAGGCAATCGCCATGGGAAACACG
Source organism: Paenibacillus ferrarius (assembly GCF_002027705.1). Taxonomy (GTDB): domain Bacteria; phylum Bacillota; class Bacilli; order Paenibacillales; family NBRC-103111; genus Paenibacillus_E; species Paenibacillus_E ferrarius. The sequence goes on from NZ_MBTG01000012.1 coordinate 336,358, forward strand.
ATATGGAACAGAAAGGCGAAATATCGGTCGATCCCGTAAGTTTCGACTGCACCTATTTGGTGATTCATGCGCATCATGAAGCGAATCATCATGGGGAAGACCACCCAGTAGCTGAACGCTACGCCGATGATAAACAGCGCGAACGCCGTAGGTATGTAGGGAAGGGCGCTCCTAGACTCCGCCTCGGTGAGACCAGGTCGAACGAATGCCCACAATTGGTAGAGAATCACCGGCATCGTGAACAATAGAGCAAAGAGGAAAGCACATTTCATATAGATCATAAGCCCATCGGTAAATGAAAATACATTCCACTGTATCCCGCCGATCAATGGCTGCGATTTCATATACAAGAGGATCCCTGGCGAAAGATACAACCCCGCGCTTAGTGTTATCACAAACCATATGGCAACGATCAGCAATCGCTTGCGAACTTCGGTTAAATGAAAGATCCAGTCTTCCTGCTCCATGCCTTCCCTCCCTGTATGTGAGACATGTGTAATCCTCTCTTACCCAATCATGCCGCCTTGTTTTAAATATTTGGCGATCCCTTCGACGGCTCTATACGCCAGTGCTCCCACGGTGCCGGTAGGATTATAACCGCTGTTATGAGCGAAAGCCGATGCTCCAACAACGAATACATTTTCGGCATCCCACATCTGCATGTACGAATTCACAGCTGAAGTCGCAGGATCTGCCCCCATAATGACGCCGCCGGTATTGTGTGTCGATTGATACGGCACAATATTGTAAGGTCCTAATTGATCGGAAGACCCGATGGAAGTCGGATTCATTTCCTTCATAATCTCGGCAGCTTTCCCGCTCACGAATTTGATCATTTGCCGATCCTGCTCTTCAAAGTCGAACGTAATTCGCGGTAGAGGAAGTCCGTAAGCATCTTTGTAAGTTGGATCCAGATCCACATAATGATGTTTCCATGGCATACTGCTGCCTTGCGGAGAAACGGCCAGGACACTGTTCGCATATTTAAGCGATTTTTGCTTGAAATCCTTCCCCCATGCTGGTGTGCCCTTTGGAACTGAATTGGTCGCAATAGGGCGCTGCCCGGTCTGGGATATACGGATTCCTGCGCCGTGTATGAAGTTAAGGCTGCTATGGTCAAAATTGTCACCGTTGAAATCGGGAATCTCCATGCCTAGCGAGCCTGCGCCCGCATACAGATTGAATTCCTTTTCATCAAAGAATCCGGTAGCCGAGCCGCCGTTAGTCTGATAGCAATAATTTTTGCCGATTACCCCTTTTCCAGAAGCCGGATCGTACGGCTTGCCGAGCTTGGAAGTAAGCAGGAGCTTAATATTATTGAAAACGTAGCTGGCCATGATGACGACGTCAGCCGGCTGCTCGAATTGTTCTCCTGTCACTGTGTTCACGTATACGACGCCGCTGGCCTTCTTGCCGTCATTCAGAATTTGGATCACATTGGAGTAGGAACGCAGCTCGAAATTTCCTGACTTCTGTGCGACTGGAAGGACGGTGACAACGGCATCAGCCTTCGCGCCATATTCACAGCCAAAGCGTTCACAATAGCCGCAGTATTGGCAAGCAGCTCGAGTGATGCCATCCGGATTCGTATATTGTTCCGACAGATTGGCAGACGGCATCATATACGGGTGATATCCCAGCTTTTTCGTTGCATCTTCAAACAATTTCAAAATAGGAGTTTTCACCATTGGCTTGGTCGGGAAGGGGGCTGAACGTTTGCCAACCATAGGGTTCTGATCAGGGTCACCAGAGATCCCGGCCAACTTTTCAAATTTATCAAAATAAGGTTCTAACTGATCATAGGTAATGCCCCAATCTTGGATGGTCATCCCTTCGGGTATTTTCTGCTTTCCGTATCTTTCCACCGTTTTGCTGTAAATTTCGAAATCATAGGGAAGGAAGCGGTACGTTTGCCCGTTCCAGTGAATACTTGAACCGCCAAGACCTTCTCCGAGAAGGAAGGAGCCATACTCACGCATAGGAACTGCTGCAACTTTCTCTGTGTTTCGAAACGTCACGGTTTCCTTAGAAAGATCCTGCATGAGGTCGTATCTTGAGGCATAACGAAGCTCATCATGGACCATATAATAGTCTTGGGTACTCCGCGGCTTTCCTCGTTCTAATCCAACGGTTTTTACTCCTTGTTTGGACAACTCGGCGGCAATGATGCCCCCGACCCATCCCATCCCAACAATAACAACGGGAACTTTCGGCATTGTAGTAGCCATAAGCTATTTTCCTTTCCAAATAGGGTTGTTCCTTAATGTACGAAGTGATCGTGCAAGCTGCGCGGCTCCATCGCGATGAACTGATCTTTATCCATAATGCTCGTGTAGCTCATTTGATTACCTGGATATTTGCGCATCTTCCAGCCCTGCATATTGCTGTTGCCGCCATAGAGCGGATCGGAATACACACCTTCCATAACCATTGTGCGGAATAAATTGAAGAAGGTTTTGCCTGTTATGCCGTTGACAACTTGAATCTCGCCTTTTTCCATGGAGGTAAGAATCGCATCCATCTCCTCGGGAGCCAAGTCGACAAAGGATTTGGAATATTTGCTCTTGCTCGTTTCTTCCATACTGTGCAGACCCATCGTAATCAGTTCGTGGCGCTGGATACTTAGGTAATCCCCCTGAGTGACTTCGCCTTTGACAAAAGGACCTGTCCGATAAGTGCGAGCGTTCACACCCCAAGGACTAGCCAATTGATGATCAATATAAAAGGCAACGCCCAATTCCGATGCTCCTGGACCGCTGTCGTCTTTGGGGAAAATACGCTCAGACGCAGCTTCTGTCATTTGCAGTTGCGTTTGGTTGAAAAACATTGGAGCCCGATTATAGTCTCCAGCAGGTTGAGCTTGAGGTGAGGCGGATGGCGAAGGGACCGCTGACTTTTTGGTAAAACCACCTGACACAGCGCTTCCGATAACGCCTCCCACGACCACTCCACCAATGGCGGTGCCTGTATACTTCAGGAAACGTCGCCGCGAATGGTCTGGTGAACTGTCCATTTTTTTCTCAGCCAACTCTTCATTCCTCCTTGGAATTTCATGTATTGGGTTGTTGTGGATATCATTATCCATGGCTGTTTTTCTTATTCATTCCTTGCATGAAAATTTGGATTCACGGGCATTGTAGAAATAGCAAAGGTTCACGCAGCGATCTTCCATGAAGAGCTTTGTGACTGCCGCGTCATCGTGCAATTACCTTATTAGGCTAAGGAGAAATGGGCTCATGAACAAAAAAGTCGTCATTCTCGCTTTACTGCTCGTCAGTTCTTTAACCGCTTGTGGTAAAAGCAATTCAACACCAACGCCAAGCTCATCCAGTTCAGCGGCACCAACAGCGACTAGCTCGGGAGCTACAACCAAAGTTGACGCCCAAGCTGTTTTCAAAGCCAATTGTGTCAGCTGCCATGGGGCTAATCTCGAAGGGATGGTCGGACCCAGTCTTCAAAAAGTGGGCGGTAAGCTGACCAAAGAACAAATCGTGACTACGATTTCGAATGGCAAAGGGGCAATGCCCAGCTTCAAAGGAACGCTTTCATCTGATGACGTCAATGCATTGTCTGCGTGGCTTGCTGACAAAAAGTAGGTATGCATAACGACATAAAGTCCCACCCTTCCTCGAAGAGAGGAGGGGTGGGACTTTTCATACATTAATTCCCTACCGAATGAATGAGAATTCTATGTTAAACTACAACTAAATATCGAAATTTGTCTATTTTTGAACTCGATTCCTGTGAAAATTTATTTTATAATAGCGAGATACCCGACATACCTTTCATATAACAACATGCTTCGACAAATAAGTGTTTACTGTTCCGTAAAGGAGGTTAAATATGAGTAAAAGACGCAGCATTCTGCTTAGCAGTATGGCTTTGTTGATGTTCCTAACCGCTTGTGAAGCGGATGATTCAACAGCCAAGCAATGGGACGCTTATCAAGTCAAGCATTCCTTCGGCGAGCAGCTGCATGTGACGGGAAATCGTGACATTTTGTATCAATTTATAACGAACAATCTATCAAGCAATGATGGGATTTACACGAATTTACTAGAAACTGATCAAATAGGCGAGGCAGCTTCAGGTCATGAAGTGTTGAGTGAATCTGCTGGCCTTATGCTGAGATACTACGCTTTGACCGGACAGAAGCAGCAATTTGATGCACAGTGGCAGCGTGTGAAGCTAACCTTCGATTTGAAGACGGGATTTAGCTACCGGTTCAGTCCGAAACAACAGAAGAAGTATACGCTTAATGCTGCTATTGATGATCTCCGGATTCTTCGTGCCTTGGCTGAGGCCTCCGTTGTTTTTCGGACTTCGGACTATAAGACGGACTTGGATACGTACGGGAATCGATTCTATCAATATAATGTCGCAGATGATCATTTGTATGATTTCTACGACGAAATCTACAAAATGAGAAATACGTTCGTTACCTTGTGCTACATAGATAATCTATCTTTGAAGCTTCTTCCGGTACCGGAATCCAAGAAAGCTGCGCTAGAAACGGGAATGCTTCAAATCGCCCAAAAAGGCTATTTGTCGGACGAATTTCCTTTCTACCAAACGCGATATGATTACAATGCGAAAGTTTACCAATCTGATAATATCAACACGGTTGAGTCTTTATTGACGATTTTGAATTTGGCTGAAGCAGGCAAACAGCGAGAAGCGAGCATTCATTTTATTAAGGAGCATGTCCAAGCAGGCACTTTGGTCGGTCAATATACGAAGGAAGGCAAACCGTTGAATGAGGTGAGGTCTACGGCTATTTATGCCATTACGGCTCAGATCGCTTCTGTCATCGGAGATAAAGAGCTGTACGAAGACAGTATCCGCAGGATGAATGAATTTCAAATTCTAGATGCTCAGAACCCTTTATATGGTGGATACGGAGATACGAATGCGAAGCAGGCGTACTCCTTTGATAATCTGATGGCTTTAATCGCACTAGTTCATTAATAGGAAAGGGGTGCATGATGTTCAGTAGCGTTATGCGAATGTTACCTCGTTATCTATCACCTGCTGCTTTCGCCGCTGCTGGCGTGCTGCTGATTACAGCTGCCGCGCTTTTTCTACAACCTTATATCGGAATGGCCGATAACGGAGACTTTTTCCGAATTTTATACAGCAACGGCCTTTATTTCAATGATCCGAATTATAACAGCCAATATCTGGGCTTTTTTGTGAAAAACTATGGAATCTTTCAATACTATAACGAGAACGGTGCAACTTTATTTTCATCACAATCGTTGTTTATCAAAGTAGCGATATTCTTCAATCAAATATTCCATGATTCGCAAAATTTTGATATCCGTTATCAAGCCTGGATGTACCTGATCTTGTATGTGGCTGCTGTTTATTTGCTGGTAGAGGCTATTACTTGGAAAATGTCTAAAAAAGCAGGATACCTCGTCGCGGCTATCGCGATTTTCATATTAGGGGATACCGGTTATACGGCATACTTCAATTCTTTTTATAGTGAAAGTATCGTACTCATCATGACGGTCTTCATGTTCGCCTCAGGACTATTGCTATATCGGAAAAAATATAACGATTATGTCATGTTATCCCTATTTATTGTAAGTGCAATCGCCTTGACGACAAGCAAGCAGCAAAATGCGCCGGTAGGCATCATTATCGCGGTTCTTGGCTTTTTTCTTATTTATATTCGTAAAAAAAGAACGTACCGGATCGTCACGTTGCTATCTTTGATCATTATGCTTGGTGTGGGTGTTGGTACTTACGTACTCATTCCGAAAGAGTTTGTAAATATAAATAAATACCACGCAATGACGCGAGGGGTGCTTCTGGATTCAACGAACCCGGAGAAGACGCTGGAATCCTTCGGAATTGATAAGCAATACGCGATGTTAAACGGCAGTCTGTATTACGATCCCTATGCCTCTGTTGATGTCGATTCCGAGTTGCTCGAAAAGAGTTTCTACAGCAAATATGGCTTTGGTTCTATCTTCACTTATTATGCAGCTCATCCCGATCAAGCCGGGAAAATGCTCAACCAAGCGGCTCATGACGGATTTACCATACGGCCGAAAGCGATGGGGAATTACGAACAATCCAGCGGTAAACCTTTTGGAGCCCAAACGGTCTTTTTCTCAGGATACAGTCTTTTGAAAGATGCGCTTTCTCCCAAAACATTCGGATTCATCATTCTTTGGATGCTGATTGTCGTTGGGTTGTACATGCCATCGTTTGTTTCTGCGATGCGGACTTGGCGATGGAGAGTGGCGCTGAGACTCCCGCTGATTATGATGATGATCCTTATGGGGTTATCAGGGATATTCGTATCCATTATTGGTGCTGGTGACGCGGATTTGTCCAAGCATGAATTTCTATTTACGTTGACCTTTGACTTGGTATCGTTGTTGACGGTCGGTGATTTATTGGGTAAACGCTTATGGAGCAATGAAGCTGTTGAGGCTGACGAATAAATGAAAGACGACAGATAAGGAAGTGGACATCATGCTGAATCGGCGAATCTACATGGCGGGGCTTCTGATCCTCTATTTGCTAGCCGGGCTTTCATTTCCAAAAGGGATGGAGGCCAGTACATCGAAGACTGCCTCCGTTCTGCTTATTTATGACAGCGCAGCAATAAGTACGCCAAAAGAGGGCAATATTGAAGCTCTTGAACGAGTTCTTGCTTCTTTCGGAACACAAGTGACCGTAATGAATTATGATCACTATGAAGCTGGCATGTTGAATAAGTTCAACAAGGTCATTTCCGTTCGAAATGCGGATGATTTATTTCAATTGCCTGACAGTTATGTGAAGGATTCGGCTAACTATGCGGGGGACTATTTACACATTGGGAATCAAGTTCCCGAGAACATTCGGCAAGCGTTGCAGTTGGAAAGTGTAAGTGCTGATCAAGATACGGCCAAATTGGAAATAGGCCAGCTCCAACAAACCGCTATGACAGTAAAGGGAATTTCCTATTTGACCAAATTCAAAGGCAAGACGTACGGCAGCTTAAGCTCGGAGAAATTGAAAATAAACTCTCCATTTGCTGTAATGGACGGGAAATATGCGTACATTCCTTATCTGGTGAAAGGCAACTTAAGCGAGCTTGCAGCAGCTTATTTGCTGAAAGACTGGCTAACAGTGACAACGAGCAGTCATACGTACATGGTGCTGGATCAGATCTATCCTTTCTCCAATTTGGACTTGCTTAATGAGATGGCTGATCGATTATATGATGCAGGTATTCCCTTTATCGCCAGTGTACAGCCAGTTCTTAGCAATCTCGATTATCCTGCTGTCCAGCGATACCTCGAGACGTTAAAACATGTGCAGTCCCGCAACGGGAGCATTATTGTCCAAGCTCCCGTTGTCGCTTCTACGATTAGTCAAGACATCACGGTATTGAAATCGGAGATGCTTGCGTTTCTAGACGCTTTGGGGGGATATGGCATTGTTCCACTCGGCGTCGGGTCGGAAATGTATTGGACGTATGATCAGCATTATGCTGCGAACGGCTTGGCTTATTTTGATTCAAGCGTCATTTTCCCGAATGAGCGTGTTTTGTATCGTTCCCAAACCGCAACGTCCAAAGCATTTCAATCCGCGGTTTATACGATCCCAAATGCTGAATTAAGCCAATATGTGGCTCCTGGGGAGATTCTGGAACCATTGCCGATGGATACTGCACTTGTGTATGCATTCCCGGAAGACCGTCAGAAGTCAGAAGCTTTGATAACGAAGCTGCTTGCGGACTGGACAACGTTCTCGGATTACAAAAATGAGGTGCACACAGTTCGAACTGAAGTGAATGAAATGGGGTCACGCAACGGTCAGCTTCGTTTCAATGGGCAAACCATTTTGCTCAATAGCAATAAGCAGGATGTTAATTCGGAGCATGCTTATGTACAAGAAGGCAAGAAAAGTTTAGCAAACTTATTTTCGGTGCAAAATAAAGTATTCATTATTCTAATCGTAACAACCCTGCTGCTTTTTACGGCGTTCCTGATTATCGGATACCGGCTATACAAACGCAAATACACACATATGGGGAGACAATTATGACGCTTGCAGACATTCTTATGTTAATCTCAGTCATTTGTATTTGGTCTCTCTTGCTTGTGAACATCGTTCTCATTGTGGCTGGATACTTGTACTATATTCAAATCGAGAACAAGCCGCTTCCACCGCTGAAAGGAGAGGCGCCATTCGTATCCATCATGGTGCCCGCCCACAATGAAGGGAAAGTGATTACGAAAACCGTCGAATCGCTGCTCGCTTTGGAATATCCGCATGACCGATACGAAATTATCGTCATTAACGACAATTCTTCCGACAACAGCAGCGAATTGCTGGGTCAACTTCAATTGAAATTCCCAGGAAGAAACCTGACGATTATTAATACAGATGGTGTTACTGGAGGAAAAGGCAAGTCTAATGCTTTGAATATCGGTTTTCAGAAGAGCAAAGGGGAGTATATTGCGATTTATGACGCGGATAATACGCCGGAGAAGAAAGCGCTGCTCTACCTGGTTTCGGAGATTACGAACGATCCTACGCTCGGCGCAGTGATTGGGAAGTTCCGAACGCGTAATCGGGATGCCAACCTGTTAACACGATTTATTAATATTGAGACTTTATCCTTTCAATGGATGGCGCAAGCCGGCAGATGGAAATTGTTTAAGCTCTGCACCATTCCTGGAACGAATTTCATTATGCGCCGTGAAATCGTTGATCGTATCGGTGGTTGGGATGTGAAAGCGATCGCGGAGGATACCGAAATCAGCTTTCGCATTTATATGATGGGGTATCGGATCAAGTTTCAGCCCAAAGCCGTAACATGGGAGCAGGAGCCGCAAACCGTTCAAGTATGGTTTAAGCAGCGTACAAGGTGGGCCAAGGGGAATATTTATGTCATTGTCAAAAATATTCCGATGCTGTTCAAACGCGAAGCCCGAAATATTCGTTTCGATATTATCTATTTTTTGTCTATCTATTTTTTGCTGCTGAGTTCATTAATCTTATCTGATTTGCTGCTTGTTCTTCATGCACTTGGGTATGTCTCCACGACAATCGCCGGATTCAGCTCCTTTTTGTGGGTTCTGGCCATTACCTTGTTTGTAGTTGGGACATTCATCACTTTGGTCACTGAAAAAGGTGAAATGAGATTATCTAATATATGGATTATCTTGCTGATGTACGTCTCCTATTGCCAGATGTGGATGGTCGTCGCGGCGTATGGAATGTACACATTCCTGAAGGATTTGGTCTTTAAAAGAGAAGCTAAATGGTACAAAACAGAAAGGTTCTAAATTAGGGGTGATCGTTGTGAAAAAAAGAATGGTAGGGCTCGCAGTTATGTTCACGATGATCATACTGCAATTGATCTCAGGCATTAGTGCTTCGGCTGAAGAGTTAGCAACGGCTGGAACGAAGCACTACCAGACGAATTTTACAGAAACTTCGTTATCCGGCCGGGATACATATATGGAACAATTTTTTCAAGTAGAAAGTTATTGGCAAGAGGAGAGCGTTGAGGTTCATCTTGATTATGCAATCTCACAATTGACTCAAAATGAACGTTCCAGTATCACACTTTCTATTAATGGGACACCGTTCCATTCCTTTCGTCCCGTTGCGCAGGAGACAGGAAAGCAGCAGCTGTCGGTTCAGATTCCCGTAGAACTGATTGTGAAGGGTGTTAACACTTTGATGGTTCAAGGTCACCTGGAATCAACAGCTCCACTCGTGGCGAATGTTTGTCTACCGACAGAAACGAGAGAGAACTGGCTGCAAATCGCCAAGTCTTCCCGGGTCGCAGTAAACTATTCAGCGGAACCTATTCAAAACAGCATTCGTGATTTTAATCAGCATTTTATTGGGCTAGGGACGATTAAAGATGCTCAAAATGCGATAGCAGTTCCGAAAGCGAACATGGCCGCTGAGTTAGAAGCAGCAACTTATGCTTTGTCCGGCTTCGCTAAAGCAAACCCAACGACAGAAAAGCCTATCCCATTAGTGGAATATAATTCAGACAATATGAAGGGAAAGCAGGCTGTCGTATTGGTCTCACTCTTCGAGAATCTTCCTGAAGAAATAAAACCGCTTGTTCAGTCGGATAATCTAGAAAATAAAGCAACCCTGCAATTGATCAAGCAAGCTGATCGCTCGGTTCTGGTCATCACCTCAAGAAATGCTGATTTATTGGTCAAGGCTGGTCGATTAGCTGCGAACCAAACGTTATTAAACCAAATTGATGCCGATCACAAAGACGTGGATAACACGACAGAAGTGGATACCCCCACTGTCAATATCAGCCGCAATCTCACTTTAACGGAAACTGGCGATAAACTGGTGGGAGACAGACATCGGGAGAAATCCTATTTCATCTCGCTCCCGGGCAACCGTTCAATCGCGGATGCCAGCAAGCTGAACATCAAGTTCCGGTATGCCAGAAATTTGGATTTTGACAGGTCCATGGTTACCGTTCTGATTAATGACACGCCGATCGGCAGCAAAAGGCTTTCAACTGAACTTGCCGATGGCGATCATATGGAATTTACCATTCCCAAAACGCTGAACATCAGCGGTAATTTCACGGTGAAAGTAGCTTTTGATTTGGAGCTTAAGAACGCGTGGTGCATTGAGAATCAGGGGCAGATGCCTTGGGCTTTCATTGACAAGGATACGATGCTTCAGCTCAATACCAAAGACAGAGCAGACCTCTTGTTTAATAATTACCCTTATCCTTTCCTGCGGGATGGAAGCTACAATAAGGTAGCCGTTGTACTCCCGAAAGAAAGAGACGGCTACATCTATCAGACTCTTACCAATTTGTTTAATCTATTAGGCCGTTATGCACAAACGAACACAGGAGAGATCCAATTTTATCAAGACAATGTCAGTGCGCAGCAATTAAAAGATCGAGAAGTCATTGCCATCGGCAGCTACCAAGACAATCAAGTCATACGTGATACGAATAAAAATTTATATTTCCGTTATGACGCGAGTGGCCGCGGCTTTGTATCCAATGAGAAAATGAGCATCGACGCCAGTTATGGGACACGTATCGGTACCCTTCAGTTGATCGACTCGCCATACGGCAATGGATTTGGTCTTCTGGCTGTTACAGGGAGTGAATCAAAGTATACCTACCTGGCATCCAAGCTTATCGGTTCGGAAGGTACGCTATGGAAAGTATTTGGCGATGGGGCTGTGACGGACATTGACGGCAACATCAAAGCTTTCCGTTTCAAAAAAGAAACGACAGCAGAATCCAACAATGTACTGAACCAAGTGATTGAGCGCCGCGACGTTCTTGGTTTTATGATTGCTTCCATGCTAATCGTATTGTTGGTTCTTCTATCGCTAATTCTAATGATTCGTAAATACAACAAGAAACGGGGCGGTCGTCGATGAAACGCTCTCGAAGCAGTGTCGTATCGGATAGCGCGTTCTTGCTGCTGATTCTTGCTTGTTTCATCAGCATCGTATTCACGTCTGGAAATCCGAATCTGTATATCCAAAACATCATCTTTCTGAATCTAGCTTTTCTAATCGCTGTAGTGACGTACTTTACTACAGTGACAACGGGGCTGATTCTGAATATTTTATTCATTTTCGGCTATGGAACGTTTACGCTGTATCAGACCGTAGTTGACGGTGGCCTGATTGGGACACAGAACTATTTCTGGCTCATTATGACACCTTTGTTTACGGTAGCAACTTGGTTGTTAACCTTGGGGAATAGGCAGCTGCAGCAGGAAAATGACCAATTGATAAAAGCAAATGAGTCACTTGCGACTGTCGATGCCAGAACTAGCCTAAAGAACACGTTGTCCTTTCAAAGCGATGCTTCGGTGTTCATGGCTCTATCGGTTAGATACCATATACCTTTAACTCTTATGGTTATCAGCGTAAAGTATTGGGATGAGCTCCGGCGTATGATCGGGGAGGAACAACTATTGGAAGCTATCCAAGATCTGTCCAAAATGAGTCAGGTCAGCATTCGTACGAACGATTCACTTTATTTGTTAAATAAAGAAAATCCGATGTGGGGTATGCTTTTGTTCACGGATCTCCCTGGCGCTATGATCGTCATTGAGAGGTTGAGAAGCAGGGTAGATGAACGAAATCGAGACGAATTCGCGAATAAATATCGGGTGGAGCTTGTTCTGAAGATGGGCGCTGTGGCGTATGATGCCGAGCAAATTTCGAATCCTTTGGAATTCATTGCTCAGGCGAAGAAACAAGTAGAGTATGATGTATAAGCGCAGTTTTGCAAAGATATCGTCCTTCGAATCCATTTGCACAACTAGTTGACCTACATAAGAAACCTCATCTTTGAGTTTAATGGTTGCTCGACACTTCCATTTACCAAGGTTTGGTTTCTTTTTTGTTTATGAAGGATTACAAGAGATTAATGTCTTATTATGCACGGTTCCTATTTTGCTCCAATCGCGTTGCGAACAGCTTGAGTGCAGTTGTATACTAACTTTAATTTATTTGTTAGTCACAATAACTTACTTGTTACCTAGGGAAATGTTGCACGGGTCAAATAGACATAGAAGGAGAGAACCAGTATGATTTCAAATGTTAAAAGCCACAATGAGGAAGCTCAACTGCCACGCGATTGTACATTTTCTCCACAGGATTGGCACGTGTTATCGCAATATTGGTACCCTGTGGCGCAAGCAAGCGAGATTTTAGACAAACCAGTAGCTGTGAAGCTGCTTGACGTGAAGCTAGTCTGCTACCGCAGTAACGGAAAGATTGTCATTGCCCGTGACTTGTGCTTCCATCGCGGTGCGCCGCTGAGTAAAGGATGGGTCGAAAACGGAGAAATCGTTTGTCCTTACCATGGATTCCGCTATAGCTGCGAAGGAAAGTGTACGGCTGTTCCTGCTCATCCTGATACCAAAATATCCCCCAAACTTAAACTGATTATTTATCCTGCTGTTGAACGCTATGGCCTGATATGGACATCTTTGGGATCCTCGGAGGAAAATATTCCTGCATTTGCAGGTTGGGATGATCCTGATTTCCTGAATGTATTGCCGCCAGCTTTTGACATTGCCGGTTCGGCTGGGCGTCAAATGGAAGGGTTTCTTGATGTATCGCACTTCGCTTTTGTGCATACAGAAACTTTTGGAGATCGCAGTAATACGGATGTTCCCCAATACGAAGTCAAACGAATAGGCAATGAATTAATAGCTGAATACTGGAGTACGGTTAGCAACTATGGGAAAGGGCAAGACAATCTTGCACCAGAGGGTTTTAGATGGCTTCGTGAGTTCCGTGTGTTTCCGCCTTTTGCGGCTTCGCTCACCGTATACTTTCCCAATAATGGAAAGCTGATGATCCTAAATTGTGCATCGCCAGCATCGGCTCGTTATACAAGGTTGTTTAGTCCTATTTCGCGAAATTTCGATAAAGATGCTTCGATTGAAGACACCATTTCTTTTAATCTTCAGGTATTTCATGAGGACCGGGAGATGGTGGAAGCTCAGACACCGGAAGACTTGCCGCTCGATTTGCATGCGGAAGCCCATATCCCTGCAGACCGCACATCGATAGCTTATCGCCAACTGCTAAGTGAGATAGGGCTTGGAAGAATTTATACGTCATAAGTGAAAGTCTATAACAAAAAAACAGATGAGATCAATCATTGATCTCTCTGTTTTTTTTGTTATAAAATGATCTGTAGGAAACTTTTGGAAGCGGATCAACTCACTAAGCGTATTATAGGCTTCAACATACAGGTAACGCACTTTGAAGCTGCTTGGAAGCTTCATCAGGACTACTCGATCGAAACACAAAAGGGAGTCGTTACATTTCTTGAACATCGTGAAGATGACAACTCCAAGAAGATCGCAGAAATGATGAGAGATGCAAATGGATTGGAATTATAATCGCGTCTTAACATACGGACTAGGTGTAACGGCTCAGTGAAACGGCACAGAATTTGAATTCAGGCTGAAAAGAGATGGGATCGACTGCATCACTAGTCACGTCGTTTATCGCAAGATTCTCACCGTAAATGTCGTTCCAGTGAAAAGGGGCGAAGCAATTGCCTTGACGGACTCTGTCGCTAATAACGGCAGGGAGTACGGCATGACCACGGCGTGACCTAACTTCGACGAGATCCTTCTCGCGGATGCCAATCATTAAGGCATCTTCAGGGTGAATTTCGATAAAAGGACCTGGATTCAGTTTGTTCAGCATCGCAATCTTGCCTGTTTTGGTCAGTGTGTGCCACTGATGCTGCAAACGGCCTGTGTTCAGCACAAACGAGAATTCACTGTCCGGCATTTCGGAAGGCGGTAAAAAAGGACGCGCAAGGAAAATGCCTTTGCCGCTTTCCGTTGCAAAAACGAGACGCGGATGGGTGCCGTCGGCATATTCTTTTCGATTTTGGCTGATGCCATTGTTCAAATAACGGATAGGATTACGGTCATCCTTACTATCTGGCGCACAAGGCCATTGTATAGATGTTTCACGCAGTCGCTCGTAGGTTGCGCCGCGAATGTCGTAGCCTGTTTTGGGATTCCATGCTTTTTGAATTTCGAGATATACATCAGCGGAAGTGCTATATGTAAATTCAGCCGCAAAGCCCATTTCACAAGCGACACGGGCAATAATCTGCCAATCAGGCATTGCTTCTCCTGGTGGATTGACGGCTTCTTGCATGAAGGTTAGGTTGCGTTCAGAGTTGATCATTACCCCCTCAGCTTCAGACCATAGTGCGCCGGGAAGCATGATATCGGCATACCGATTGGTCTCTGTTTCCAAGAAAGCATCTTGTGTGATAACCAATTCGGCGGCCTGCAGCCCTGCGATGACGTTCTTGCGGTTGGGGACAGTGGTAACCGGGTTGGTACAAATGATCCAGCATGCTTTGATATCTCCAGCTTGCATACTTTGGAACAGAGAAATGGTGCCTGTACCTACCTCGGTGCGCAGTGACCCGCGTGGGATGCTCCACATATCTTCAATAAAATGCCTGTCGTCTTCGACAAGCACGCTCCTCTGCCCAGGCAAGCCGGGCCCCATGTAGCCCATCTCGCGGCCGCCCATGGCATTCGGTTGTCCGGTGAGCGAGAAGGGACCGCTGCCGGGACGGCATATAGCGCCTGTAGCTAAATGCAGATTGCAGATGGCATTGGTATGCCATGTCCCATGTGTGCTTTGGTTGAGTCCCATCGTCCAGCAGCTCATCCATTCACGGGACTCACCGATCCACTGCGCCACTTGGCGGATATCTGCTTCTGGAATCCCTGTGATTTCGGAAACTTGGTCAGGTGGATAGTCCTCGAGAAAGCTCGGCATAGCTTCCCAGCCTGACGTGAACTCGGCGATGAATGCCGGGTCGGTGTGACCATTCTTGACGAGTAGATGAAGCAGTCCATTAAGCAGTGCAAGGTCGGTGCCTGGTTTGATCTGCATAAAAAGCGAAGCTTTATCTGCGGTAGCATTGCGCCGCGGGTCGACTACGATCAGCTTGGCGCCTGCTTTGACCCGGTCCAGCACGCGCTGAAACAAGATCGGATGACAGTCGGCCATATTGGCTCCGATGACGAAAAACAGGTCCGTACGATCCATATCCTGATAGGAACCAGGGGGACCGTCGGCTCCGAGAGATAGCTTATAACCGCTGCCGGCACTGGCCATGCATAAGCGGGAATTGGATTCGATGTTGTTGGTTCGAACGAAGCCTTTGGCCAATTTATTAATAAGGTACTGTGCCTCCAGCGACATTTGTCCCGAAACGTAGAAGGAAATTGCATCGGGGCCATGCTCGTCGAGGATCGCACGCAGCCGCTTTGCAGTCTCCCGTATCGCTTCATCGATACCGAATTGACTTGGTTCAACGCCTCGAGCAGAACGTATGTAAGCATGTTCCATTCTTCCTGATTCAGCTATGGCTTGTGCGCAAGTAATGCCTTTGGTGCAAAGCCTGCCGAAATTAGTCGGGTGTTCTTTATCGCCTGTAACTTTAAGAACCCGGTTCTCGGACACTTCAAGCACAATCCCGCACCCTACTCCGCAATAGGGACAAACACTTTTCACTTTATGAGTTGTCATCATTTATCTCCAGCGTTAACGTGTACAGCACGTTACCTATTATGTTCTATCGATGTAATATAGCATATTTATCGGATTTTCTATAATTGAAATTTAAAACAATAAAGAGGGCTTGCATCGCAGTGACTCTTACCAGATCCAGAAGCCAATGCTATGTTGATAGGGAGCGGGTTCATCCGAGCCTGCTTTTTTGGCAGTCTCGGAGTAGATTCCCGGGGATGTAGGCAGCATTTGGAGTTGAGCCTGCCTTTTTGGCAGGCTCGGGGTGGGTGAGCTGCATTTTGCCTCCTGAGCCTGCTTTTTTGGCAGTCTCGGGGTGGATTCGCGGGGATGTAGGCAGCATTTGGGGTTGAGCCTGCCTTTTTGGCAGGCTCGGAGAGCGTGAGCTGCATTTTGCCTTCCGAGCCTGCTTTTTTGGCAGTCTCGTGGTGGATTCGCGGGGATGTAGGCAGCATTTGGGGTTGAGCCTGCCTTTTTGGCAGGCTCAGGGTGCGTGAGTAGGTTTTGCCTCCTGAGCCTGCTTTTTTGGTAGTCTCGTGGTGGATTTCCGGGGATGGAGGCGGTATTTGGAGTTGAGCCTGCCTTTTTGGTAGTCTCGGAGAGCGTGAGCTGCATTTTGCCTTCCGAGCCTGCTTTTTTGGCAGTCTCGGAGTGGATTCCCGGGGATGTAGGCAGCATTTGGAGTTGAGCCTGCCTTTTTGGCAGGCTCAGGGTGGGTGAGCTGCATTTTGCCTCCTGAGCCTGCTTTTTTGGCAGTCTCGGAGTGGATTCGCGGGGAAGGAGGCAGCAATTGGAGTTGAGCCTGCCTTTTTGGCAGGCTCAGGGTGGGTGAGCTGCATTTAGCCTCCTGAGCCTGCTTTTTTGGCAGCCTCGGAGTGGATTTCCGGTGATGGAGGCAGCATTTGGTGTTGAGCCTGCCTTTTTGGCAGGCTCGGAGGGCATTCCCGGGGATAGGGGGCAGCATTGTTTCAAAAGAGCACCTATCACACCCATTGGGGGATGTAGTCGGAACAAGAGCGGTTTTTTTGTTTAGATGCTCAAAATGAAATCAAACAAAAGAAAAAGTATTGACACAGATTGGAAATAAGGATTAAATGATTATAACAAAGTGATAATAACAATTTGTTATTAACATTGCATTGTTATCAGAGATCAATTTGTTATTAACATTGTATTATTATCAAAGATCAATTTGTTTGTAACATCGTATTATTATCAATGATCAATTTGTTCGTAACATTACATTATTATCAAAAGATAACTTGTTGTTATCATCGCATTAATATCAAAGAATAGGTGGTTTTCATGGATATCGAGCAGCTTAGAGACAAACAAGGACTGACTGAAGCTGAGTTTTTAGAGCGTTATGATGCGAGTATATACGAAAGACCATCTGTTACGGTTGATATGTTAATTTTCACCGTCATGGATGAGGTTAAGGAAAATTATAGAAAGCTTCCGGAGAAATCACTGAAACTGCTCTTAGTTAAAAGAGGTGTTCATCCTTATCTTGGTCAATGGGCTTTACCGGGGGGCTTTGTCACGCAGACCGAGAGTTTGGATGAAGCCGCATTGCGCGAGCTGAAAACGGAGACGAATGTTGATGAAGTATATATGGAGCAGCTCTATACATGGGGGGATGTAAGCAGAGATCCACGTACACGGGTTATCAGCTGTTCCTATATGGCATTGGTTGATGGCAGCTTGCTTGAAGTGAAGGCAGGAGATGATGCGGATGAAGCAAGGTGGTTCAATGTTAGCTACAGTGTGCTTGAGGAGAAGAAAACGTTGCTAGGGAAAGACTTTGTATTTGAAAAAGTGGTGAAAATAACGCTTTCTAACGATACGGATACGCTTGAGGCTGTCGTCAAAGTCATTGAAAAATATGTAGGGAAAGCCTTCGTGGTCGAAAGAGAGATTATGGTTTCGAATGGAATTGCTTTTGATCATGCAGAAATGATCCAATGTGCCGTTGAAAGACTTAGGAATAAAATTGAATACACAGATATTGCTTTTAACTTGATGCCGGAGTTTTTTACCTTATCGGAGCTTCAGCAGGTGTATGAGGTGACTTTGGGAAAAGAACTTCTTTCGGCTGCCTTTCGAAGAAAGATCGCGAACATGGTTGCGGAAACCAATCAGTTTACAAAGGATGCAGGGCATAGGCCGGCCAAATTGTTCAGGTTTAATCCGAATTGGCGATATTTGTGAATGGAGTGTCAAGGGGAACCCTCGATTTATATGACTCATTTGGTGATTGAGCGCATAAAAATAATGGAGGTAAGCAAATGAATTCAACCATAAAGTCTGCTAGAATTGCGGGTATATTGTTTCTAATTGCAACGGTTACCTATATGTTAGGCAATGGACTCATTGAAGCCATTCTCAATAACCCAGACTATCTTCTTCATGTTTATCCTCATAAAACCCAAGTGAGTATAGGGGTGCTCTTAGAGTTTATAAACTCAACCGCAGCTGTGGGTATCGCCATCGCGCTTTTTCCAATCCTAAAGAAACATAATGAACAGATTGCTCTTGGTTATGTTGCTTTCAGGATTATTGAAGCCGTAATTCTCATTGTTGGCGCAATCTGCCCATTATTACTAATTCATGCAAGCAAGGAATATATAGCGGTTGGTGCACCGGCTGCCTCCTATTTTCAAACGATAGGATCCTTAGCTATACAAGGTAAATTTTTGAGCTTTCAGTTGGCTATGATTGTTCTTGGCTTATACAGCCTGTTGTTATGTTATTTATTGTATCGATCCAAGCTCATTCCGCGGTTTCTATCCATCTTTGGGTTTATAGGCTATGCCTCGTTGTTAACAAGCGCATTGTTAGAGATTTTCGGGCATAGTACAGGGATGCTGTTATTTATCCCAGGTGCTTTATTTGAAATTCTTTTTCCGATATGGCTGATTGTCAAAGGATTTAACAAACCCAGTTCATAAGAACCACCAGACAAAAAGGTGTTAGAGAGGAAACTTTTCATGAAGGCAATTGTCTATACCAAATACGGAACTCCAGATGTTCTGAAGCTCGAAGAGGTAGAAACACCTGCCCCTAAGGACAATGAAGTGCTGGTGAAAATACATGCGGCATCCGTGAATTCATGGGATTGGGACCTCCTGAGAGGTACACCTTTTATCGTTCGTATCGGGGGACTTTTCAAGCCCAAATGCCAAATTCTTGGAGCTGACATTGCAGGACGGGTTGAAACAGTCGGCAGAAACGTTAAGAAGTTCCTTCCGGGTGATGAGGTTTTTGGAGATATTTCCGGATGCGGCTGGGGCGGCTTTGCGGAGTATGTCTGCGCTTGTGAAGAAGCATTAACGTTGAAACCAGCCAGTATGACACATGAGCAAGCTGCGTCTATCCCTCAAGCTGGGGTCCTGGCATTGCAGGGAGTTCGTCATAAAGGGCAGATTCAGCCAAAACAAAAGGTTCTAATTAATGGTGCGGGTGGCGGAGTGGGTACATTTGCGGTGCAATTGATCAAATCCTACGGAGCAGAAGTAACAGCCGTGGACAGTACGAAGAAATTAGAGATGTTGAAATCGCTTGGTGCCGATCACGTCTTAGACTATACCAAAGATGATTACACTCAAAATAGACAGCGATATGACCTGATACTCGATGTGGTGGGAAATAGGTCGATTTTTGATAATAAACGAGCACTAAATCGCAATGGGACGTATGTTATGGTCGGAGGCTCCCTAGCTCGAATCTTCCAAGTCATGCTCTTAGGACCATGGATCTCAAGGACTGGGAATAAGAAAATGGGTATCCTAGTCACAAGCCAAACAACAATGATCAACAATATATGATGGATTTTTTTGAAACGGGCAAAGTAGCGCCTGTTTTGGATAGACGTTATCCGCTAAGTCAGGTTGAGGATGCTGTTCGCTATTTTGCAGATGGGCAGCACAAAGGAAAAATCATTATCCATGTGGAACATAGTAATAATACCTAATCAGAACTAAGCAAACTTAGATCTACTTGAGGGAGGGTTGAACTTGACTATGCTTTGGTTGATATTAGCAGTCATTGTGATTGCCGGTGCTATTCTTGTGATCTATCAAATCGTTGCCAAGAAGAAAAACAAGAAAGAAACGAACAAAGTTATCAATGTCTCATTTGGCGGTAAAAAGACGTTAAAGGGTGGCAAGCAGGTATGTTCCTTTTGTCGTAAGAAGGCTAATAAACTGTCTTTTTACTCGGATGAGCAGGGGAAAGTTGTAGGCGTTTGCCAAGTATGCAAACCGCATGCAGAACGAAGAGCGTTAATGAGGATTTAATGATCCTCTGCAGTTTGTACCAAGAAAATCATCAAGTTTCTCCATTGCTAAGAAAGATAAACAATAGTTTCCGGCAGCTTCGTTTGATAGCGACAGTCGTGGGGAAGAGTGCAAAAGCTGAGAAGTGGATCAAGGATTATAAGACAAAGGCCAAAGCATTATGCGTAAGGGAACTTATGTAAAGCTCTCTTTGGCACGAATTGCTGGAGCGGCTGCTCATGGCATTGCCGGGCATTTTGACGAATAAGTGGTCAAGTAGTTTCTAATAAAGTTCAGAAGAAAAACCGTATGCCCATGTGGCTCATACGGTTTTCATGTTTCTAGCTACGTTATTTTTCAATTGGACCCGTATCAACGACCTCGAAATCGCTGCCTTTAAGCTTGCTCAGTTTATGCAAATCATCGTCATCCCATTTCGGGTCAGGCGCGCCGCTGACATAAAGATCACTGCCGTTGTCAGCAACAATCATGCCGTATTTCTTCATCGCTCGGAGAATCGCTTGATTCGTGGACGAATAAGCAGATATATCAAAATCGTCACGCAGTCGGAGCCGGAGTCCCATCGGTGGAAGGTTGGGATCTGTACTGCTAGAGGCGTAGTGGGTGGCAGGGGCGATGAATCCGCGTTGTGTCTTCCGCACAGTGAATCTCAGCGCATGATTAATTTCACCCGTTGAGGCTTCTTCATAGCGGACGAGTCCGGGGAAGATGGGCAAACCGGCAGCGTCAGCGGATGTCCAGTACTTCGGTCGCAGTGCGTTTGATTTTAGATCCCACTTAGCGCCGTTCGAAGCTTGCCAACCATTGGCTGTAAGCTGTGCGTTGTACAATTCATAAAGCAAGTGGTTGTCTTTATCGACGACGATGACATGACGGTCCCCGTCACTATTCGGACCACCTTCTATCGAAGCATTCGCTGGTATCGGGTAGGGTCCCGGATCGCTCTCATCCCCGTAGTCCGTGAACGTAACGTTAACCTTCGGTTGATCGCCGCTTACAATCGAGTATGGAATCCCGATCGGGGCTCCTTGCCAAACAGTACCGAAATCTGCATGTACACTTGTATTAAAGCCAATAGAAGAGATGAATTGCTTTGAATTCTGGTGAACCGGATATTTAGAGATGTCTGTATTCCAAGGATTATCTTTAGGAAATACTTGCAAAGCCGCAGTTCCTGGTGTTGGATTGTCTTTACCAGCTGTTGGCGTAATTTGTTGTATCGGCTTGTCTCCGACATAAATCGAGCTTGTAGCATCATCCCAACTTACCGGCTTCCCCAATGATTCAGACAGAAATCGAAGAGGCACATATGTGGTATCATTGTAGATGAATCCTTTTAGATTTTGCGGTGGCTGCTTGTTCGCTCCGTCGAAATAATACTGGAGATTACGAAAATAAACGTCAATTTTGACCGCATCCGTCGCCGCATAGGTAAGGCCTGAGAAAAATATAGCACCGCACACGAATCCAATTGTTCCCGTTTTCCATTTACTCAAAGTAGAACACACTCCAATCAGTAGTCATTAGATTATTCGAAGGATAGTCTACTATTTATGTCTTTTGCTTTTATTTTATGAATCCAAGTAATGTTTGGAGTTGAAATGAATGTACTTGCGCAGCCTAGAAATTCTGCGGGGAACAGATACGGATCCGATGAGCTATCCGTTTTCAATACCTGCTGTGAAATCTTTAAAAAAGCTTGCGTTCCGATCCAATGTCACCTTTCTTGTTGGGGAAAATGGTTCGGGCAAATCAACACTTCTTGAAGCCATTGCCTATCAAAGCGGGTTTAACACGGCAGGAGGAGGGAAGAACAATTATTATGACGTAGACGCTTCCCATTCCATTCTGGGGGAACACGTTCGTCTTTCATGGCTGCCGAAGATTACGAATGGCTTCTTTCTAAGGGCAGAAACATTCTATCATTTTGCTTCCCATTTGGACACATTGCCTGAAAGCCTTAAATATTACGGTGGCCGTTCGCTCCATGAACAGTCGCATGGCGAGGCATTTCTTTCCCTTTTTAAACATCGTTTTGGGAAAAAAGCGATCTACTTGCTCGACGAGCCAGAGGCCGCTTTATCCCCTGCACGGCAATTGGCCTTAATGCGGGTCATCAAGGATCTAGAACATGAAGCCCAGTTCATCATTGCAACGCATTCTCCCATCCTTCTCGGATTTCCAGATGCTCAAATTATTAACTTTGATGTTCAACCTGTAGAGGAAATTCAGTATGAGGATACGCTGCACTATATTATTACAAGACGGTTCCTCGAAAACAGAAAGGCGGTCCTTAAGGACTTGTTTGACGATTCAGATGAGCGTGTGATGGACGAATAGCAAAAGAGAAGGAGCAGCCGTGCTAAATACTAGTGAATATTTCTGAATAATCCAAAGGTGGTCCATATGAAGCTATCCAAGATTAAAATCGTATTCCTAAGCTTTGTTCTGTTCATTTTAATTGTTTATTCTGTGAATTATATCAAATTATTTTTAGATACAAGACATATAGACACTAGTCCAGAAGCAAGCATTGAACAGTATTTAAAATCCAATACCAACGATTATCAAATCAAAAGTATAAATATAAAAGAGCAGGAATTTAGAAATCGGATTTATACGGTTGAATGTGATTGCAGCTTTAAAAACGAACAGAACCGTGGTAACCAAAGATATTACTTTTATTTAATAGATGATTTAGGTTGGATTGTAGCTAAACATGAGCGGATAGCGGAATAATAGGTGACATTATGATGCAAGAGGATATCGTTATGTTTAGGTAGAGGGAGAAGCTGTGGATCATTCAATGCTAAAGGCTTATTGGAACTATTTAAAAATAAACATCATTGGGAATATTTCATTGGATTTATTCCAATGAAAGCAAGTTTGAAGAGTTTGAAGGTCGGTTTCAGTGGATAAACTCCAATGGATAATCTAAAAAGCAGACCATTTTCGAGGTTTTATGGATTATCATTGGACTAATTCCAGTACAAGCTTGCAATAAGCCCTTTGATGGCTGATTTCATTGGACAAATTGCAATGGGAAGAATTAATACCTGCTTCTCGTAGTCCGCGTGCGTAATGAAAAGCACAGAATGGATCCCTTTTCTTAATTAAGTTTTGACAAAGGCAGAGGAGATATCTTGTTTTGTTGAATTGGAAGGAGTGAAACTATGCACCCATATGATTTTAATAGAGAAATACAAAGTGAGCGACTCCTTTTAAGAAAGCTGTCTCTAGACGATGCAGTTGATATTTTCGATTATGCGTCAGATGTGCAGGTTTCCAAGTTCACCAGCTGGGACAATCATAAGAATATCGAGGATGCAATTACTTTTTTGAAAATAATTATGCAGAAATACGAAAACAATCAGCCAAGTGATTGGGGAATTGTTCATATTGGAATCAAGGCATTATCACCGAATCTATGAAACAGGTCCTAAATTTGGGATTCAATGAGCTGGACCTGAATAGGATTGAAGCTAGATGTATGACAGGGAATTCTGGTTCAGAGCGCGTCATGCTCAAGCTTGGAATGCAGTTCGAAGGGATCATCAGGGAGCAGATGTTTGTGAAAGGAAGCTATGTGAATGTAAAGATGTATGCCATCTTAAAGAACGAATGGATACAGTAATGTTTCCATAACTGATTAGTGAATAACTACATAACGAGGCTACCATAGACACTTGCTAATATGATGGCTAAACTTGAGCAGGAAGGGAGAACTAGCGTGCTAGATAAAGGTCTGCTAGAGGACGGACTAATCATTATTTCCCAATGTAAAAAGGAAACCGGAGATATTTGGCATGCACATTTTGGTGCCGCTGCGATTGCGAGTTATTTTTTTATAAAAGAAAACAATTTGCCTCCTGACGTAGAACGAAAAGTAATCGCTCAAGCTAGTAAGATGGTTAAGAAACACACTTTACCTTATAGTAAGAACGAGCAAAAACGCAGTGATATTAACCATGCAGAGCGTATTATTCTAGAATCGCTAGATCGCACAATCGATCAGCTTCACTGGGTCGGTCATAATGTTATTTACGCCGCATTGAGTTTATTGGCTATACATGAGCTTCGCTGTTGTGTAACCGAGGAGGATATTAGAGGAATCTCCGAGCTAATAGTTTCCTTCGACAAAACCATTCCAGGACGCTCTTGGTTAGGTTATTCCGCCTCCGAAGTGAAAAAGTTGGACATTGCGGTCTCTGACAACATCTCGGAAATAAATAGTGCTGAACAGCTTTCTGAGTTTGTTCTTAAGGAGGTTGCTGCATTTAACGTTATTTATAGAGCGGAGTCACACCATGATCTAATCGCTCATATGCTTACTTTTTCACATGCACTGAACATTTTATATGATCTCGGACATGTCACGTATTTCAAAAGAGGAATTTATCCACTTCTTAAATTAGTCAAAGTTCTTCGAGCCAGCCGTGACATTGAGGCAGATAGCCCTATCCAATTATTCTCGCCAGTTGATCGCAAACCGTTAGAGAAATCAACCCGGAACCCCCATCTGCCAATCGAGCTAGGATTTTGGATCAATGAAAATGATGATCATGATTGGGATTTTGGTCATCAATTTAAATTTCCGTATAGCTTTTACAATCACATGAACCGAGTAAAAGAGGTAGATGAATTAAGCGTTGAAAAATTTCGCTATTTAGTAAAAGGGTAGGTGCATTATATGAGCATTTGGTGTAATGATCGATGTTATAATTGGTGATTGTAAGGCTGAAAAACAGGCTTATCGGGGGAGAAAGGTATGGATTCTCCATAGAAGAACCTAGTGAGACTTTTTTATTAAGTAAATAGAAATCATCAAACTGGGACGGGGATTCATCTCGCAGGAGGTGTAAATATGAAGTTTATAAGCATCATTAGTCTAATCATACTCTCTATGCTGACACAAGGATGCTCAACGAGATCCGATCCCGACTATGGTAGCAATCCTGAAATTGCTTTGCGCTCATATCTCCTAGGATGCAAAAACAAAGACATCGCAACGACAATGAAGTTATACGGGGGGGACTACTCCATTCTCGATAATTGGATGAATGAAAAAAACCACAAAAAAGCTTTCGCAGCATATTTAGAGGAGTCATGCCCAAATCTAAACCAAATCAAAGAAATGAAGAAAATTAGTGATGATAAATATGAAGCGACTGTTACTTTTAAAAATGATGATGGTACGCCTTTTCAGGTTAGTCGTAGTGATGCATCTTGGGAAGAGTTTACATATAACTTGAATAAAAAAGAAGGAATATTTAAAGTTGATGAGTTACCTAGGCCATACCAACCATAACAACATGTCGGTTGATAAAATTTAAATAAAAAACCATGATACTGAGAATTAGTATCGTGGTTTTTTGTGTTTAATTCCCGAAATGTGCGGATAGTCTCAACAATGATGTAAGCATGGCTTGATAAATTAACATTTCTAGATATATTTTCGCAGTAAGTGTGACGCCACACAAGCGGAAGTCGTTTTCATTTGCAAAGTTATCCATCATTGAATACGTTTCCATGCACAAGTCATTATGCTAGAATCATCAGTAACGACCACTAGTTCCCCAGAAAGCAGAAAGCCAAGGATCGAGGGATCATCCATGTTCAAAGCCAAATTGCCCAATTTCCTCCGCTGGGGGAGAATTCGAATGCCTTACAAACTGCTGCTTGTTTATATGCCGCTCATTTTGCTTCCGGCATTAGCCGGTACCTACTTGCTGACCAGCAGTTATACAGATTCGTCCAAAGCGCAAACTTCGGAATATGCCACGGATCTGCTTAGTTTAATGGGCCAAAAGATGGATGACCGTTTGATCAGCTACGAGAAGCTAAGCAAACAGATTATGACAGACGACGGACTGCTTTCGTTGATATCGCTTAAACCAAGCTCGAATTATGAGAAGTTTCAGATTCAGAATGCGATTAATGAGAAATTGAACGTTTTTTGGCTCGGTGCCGATCAAAATGTTTATATTCGAGCGATAAAGATTGAGACACCGGATGCCCAGTATACCTACGGCAAGAATGCAGTTGATGATTTCGCTGTCGGGAATGCAGATTATAAGCAGCAAATAGAGGATATGAAAGGCAGTGCGCTCTGGTTCATGCCACACCTGTATAGTGACGGGTATGAGAAGTTCGAGGCGTTTCGTTTGGGTCGTTCTGTGCGAGATAAAAATCTGAATGTGCTGGGGACGCTGACTATCATTATTGGCACCAATACGATTACCGATTTTTTCTCCAATTCAAAATTTCAAGAAGGTGTCGCGATCAAGCTGCTGTCACCCGACAACGCGCTCATTCTTAGCAATGGCGTCAAAATCAATGAAGATGAGCGCCAACTGCTCACCTACTCGCAGAATCAGCTGCACAACAATTGGCATCTATCTGCACAGCTTTCGCTGAATAAGCTCTATGAGCCCATCTATCGCATAGTTCGATTAGCCATCTTCATCGTGCTTGTCTGTATTGTCATTGGTCTTGTCGTCACCCAGCTGTTAGCGATGGATTTGGTCATCCCCATTAGACGTTTGATGATTAATATGAAGCATGGCATCAAAGGCGTACGCCCTGGTAAACTGAAACAATTTGGCGGGGCCATTGAGATTGTGGAGATGAATGATACGTTCATTTCTGTGATGTATGAAATCGAGCAGCTCGTCGATGAGGTATCCAAGCAGGAAGCCAAGAAAAAGGATGCAGAAATCCGAGTTTTGCAGAATCAGATGTCTCCTCATTTTTTATACAATACGCTGAATTCTATCCGCTGGATGGCCATGATACAGAAACAGGACAATATTAAGGAAATGGTGGATTCCCTGAACCAAATGCTCACCTATGCGCTGCGCGGCAAAGGGGACCCGGTCAGACTGGCGACGGAGATCGCGATGCTGCGGAATTATGTCACGATACAAAAGGTTCGCTTCCAACACTTTCAATTCATCACAGATATTCCGCAAGAGCTGGAGGATATGAGGGTACCGAAGTTTTTGCTGCAGCCATTGATGGAGAACGCGCTAATTCATGGGTTGGCCCAAGCGGATCGGCCAGGGGAAATCACCATATGGGTTAGAGCGGAAGACCACGTGCTTCTGCTGACCGTGGAGGACAACGGTATTGGTATCGAGCCAGACCAAATGCTCGAGATCGTTGGGAGTTTCAAGAAGTCGGATGATCACTTCGGTCTGCACAGTGTTCATGAGAGAATCCAGCTCCATTATGGCAGTACCTTCGGCTTGTCTATGAAGAGCGTGCCAGGCCAAGGAACTGAAGTTACCGTAACATTGCCACTACAGCTTCAACCTAGAGAGGAGGACGAGTAACATGCGCAATGTCATGATCGTAGACGACGAGTCTCTTGTACGCATTGGGCTCCAATCCATCATCGCTTGGGAGCAGCATGGTTTTCATATTACCGGCGTGTTCAAGAACGGTGAGGAGGCGCTAGCAGCAGCATCGCAGCAGCATTTTGACGTTGTACTTACGGATATTCGGATGCCCGGCATGGACGGTTTTGAACTGGTTCGTGAATTGAAGCGGCTAGCACCGAACCTTCATGTTATTGTGCTTAGCAGCTACAATGATTTTGAATATACGAGACAGGCAATCCGGCTTGGCGTGAATGACTATATTTCCAAATTCGAAATGGAGCCTGACGAATTGCTGCGTGTACTGGCGTCGCTGCCTTTTGCA
This sequence comes from Paenibacillus ferrarius, assembly GCF_002027705.1. Classification (GTDB taxonomy): domain Bacteria; phylum Bacillota; class Bacilli; order Paenibacillales; family NBRC-103111; genus Paenibacillus_E; species Paenibacillus_E ferrarius. Next base: position 364,431 of record NZ_MBTG01000012.1, read on the forward strand.
GACCAATTAGAAGCAGGCAAAGTAGTTGGAGATGGCGCTGCACATATGTCCGATGCTCCACTATTGGCAGAAGTGAAACAACTGCTCGATAACAGCAAGTCGGAAGAAAGTACGTCACTTGCGGCGAAGTATCCACTGCTTGCGAAGAAGCTGGCTGATAACGGAGATGGATTTCGCTGGGTGTCTCTGCTGCCTTGCCCGCGGGAAGCCGGCTATTCTTCAACGGAGCGAAAAGCTATGCTGTTATTAGCAGAAGAAATGTTTTCTCGGCTCCGTAACCCCATCCTGTTCGGTGAAAGCGGCGGATATTTGCATGGCGGCTACGCTTGCGAACTGGGAAGTGGAGCGCTTGTGAGCCAGGAAGAAAGTCTCCGAATGGCGGAGGAGTGGACTTCTGCGTTCTCTCAGAAGCTGAACGTTTCATTGGCTGTTGGCTTCGGGAGCATGTTCGCTTGGAGCGGGAGCTGCGAGGAGGCGCGTCGTGAAGCTGAAGCAGCAGCGGAGCTGTCGCTGTTCAACAGCAGCATTCAGTTCTCTGAAACTTCAGGAGAACGGAGAGCGTTCACGGAAGAGGAATGGTTAAACTTATACAAGCAAATCAAGCAGCGTATTCGGTATATGCAATTTCGCCCGTTGGCGGACGATTTGACGCTTTATATGGATGAGAGATCTGACCTTCACAAGCCATCGGAATGGATTCGACTTGGTGTTGCAGCGGTATCGCAGCTGGCCGATTTCCTGATAGAGCGGTATGACCCTGATACGGTTGAACTGCGCGAAAAGTTTGGTTCCCTTTGGCCGTTTGCCGAGACAGCAGGAGCAGTTCGCACGGCTATTGCATGGCGGCAAATGCTGCAGGACATAACAGCACGCATCCAGCAAATGGTTGCTCATCGGCAAGCAAGGGGAGGCTGGATCGAACGCGTGAAGGATTATTTGAAGGTTCATTATAGCGAGCAAATCCGGCTCGAGGACATGGCTCAATTAGCTAACTTCAGTGAGAATCACTTCAGCCAGCGGTTTAATCAAGAGACAGGTCAGGCTTTCTCGGATTACTTGACTGATTTGCGGATCCAAGAAGCCGTCAGGCTGTTCCGCGACACAGAGCTGTCAACGGAAGAAATAGCTGAACGTGTTGGCTATTCAAGTCCGAATTATTTTATCAAAGTGTTCAAAAAGAAAACAGGCCAAACCGTCAAACATTTCAAAAGTACGCAAAGATAGGTTTAGTTGGCATCAAAATCGAGAAATATAGAACATACTGCAGCCGGAGCCAAGTGGGTTCCGGTTCGTTTGGCATGAGAACAGAGAGAGCGCACATGGAATGAGTACTTGTTACCGTTTACAATAAGAATAGATCGCGATCCGTACGATAATAAGCTTTAGCAATGAAAAATAGACATGGGAGGGGTTCATTTTGACAAAGAACAAAACAGTTATGCTCCTGACGGTTACTGTCATGAGTGTGCTTCTGCTTCAAGCTTGTGGAGGCAACAGCAGCACCCCGGGAAGCTCATCCGCACCAAGCTCATCCAATCCGAAGTCGAGCTCATCGCCAAGCGGGGATAAAGTTACGCTTAAGGTTTGGGGGGATCTTGGCAATCAGGCCGTTCTGGAAGAGCCGTTCAAGAAGATCAACGCTGCCTTCGAAGCCAAAAATCCCAATATAAAGATTAAGTACGACTTTGCGCAGAACGATCAAAGCTTGAACGTGGCGCTGCAGGCTAACGAACTGCCTGATTTATTTTGGGTGCAAGGAGACAAAACGTCCAAGATGAGCGAGATGGTCAAAAATGGCTTCCTGCTCGACCTTACCTCAGCGAACATGGATTTGACAAGGTTCAAAGCGCCAGAGAAAGACTACTGTACGGTGAATGGCAAGCTGTATTGTTCGCTGCCTTCATTCTTCGATACGAATGTGGTCTATTACAACAAAGATATCTTTAATAAAAATGGACTTGGCGTGCCTAAAAATTGGGACGAATTTGTCCAAGGCCTCGACAAGCTGAAAACCGCAGGTGTGACACCAATCGCCTTAGCTGGCAAAAGCGAATGGGATCGCGCTTGGCCGGTCTTTGCTTTAGCTCCCGCTTTTGCAAACAATGCTATCCAGGCCGCGCAGCTCGGCAAAGGCAAGCTCACCGATCCAGCCTTCGCGCAAACGCTGCAAGCGTTCCGTGATTTTGCGGAGAAAGGCTATTTCGGCAAAGATTTCTTAGCGCAAGACATGGCAGGGGCGCAGTTCTCCTTCACGAACGGCAAGTCGGCAGCCATTATCGACGGTACGTGGAATAATGCGACGTATGTCGCCTCAGGCATCAATCTGGGACGCTTCCCGATTCCGAACAAAGAGGGTAAACGCGTCGTACAATCCAGTTACAGTAATTTCATGACCTATGCGATATCAGCGCAGACGAAGCATTCTCCAGAAGCGATCAAATATTTAAGCTTTTTGAGCGGACAGGAGGCCCAGCAAATCATGGAGGACTCCACAGGTCTTGTACCGACCATCAAGGACATTAAGCCAAAAGATGATGGTGTCAAGGAGATGGCAGTTTTTGACGAAGCGGGGCTCAACATTTATTCCGTGCTGACCGTGTTGTCAACGCCGAAATCGAATGTGGCCGACACTTTAATGAAGGAAGTCATTCCGAAGTTGATGACGTCTGCCATCACGGGTGAGCAGGGAGCTGCGATCCTCGATAAAATCGCGACGTACCCAGCACAGAAATAACGTTAGAAATCCGCAGGACGGTCAAGCGGCGCGAGAAGAAACGCCGCTTTGGCCTGCTTCTGCATGAAAGCAGGTGGTCCCCTTGGCATGGATTCGCAGGAAACCTTATCTCTGGTTCATTTTTCCAGGTTTTGCTCTTTATACGTTATTCTCTGTATATCCGATTGTTTCAGCTATTCAGATCAGCTTGAACACGTGGGATGGTATTGGGGCAAAAACGTTCGTTGGAATCGACAATTATGTGGAATTGTTCTCGAATCCGGAGCTTTTTACTCAGCTTAAGAACGCGTTGTCTCACAGTTTTACGATCTTTGCCCTTAACGCACTTGTGGTGCTTCCAGTTCAGTTGTATTTGGCTTATGTTTTATATGGGCAAATCAGAGGGCACCGTTTTTTTCAAGCTATGATCTTTTCCCCGCAATTTATTGCAACCCCCGTTATTGCCTTCATGGGCGTCATGGTCTTCGATGGCAATATCGGCGTGTTCAACAAGCTGCTTGAAGTCGTTGGTCTTGGCGATTGGACGAGGCCTTGGATGGGACTTCCTGAGCTTGGCATTTACATTGTTTGGGTATTGGTTGCTTGGTCAGGCATCGGGGTCGGCATGATCTTTTTCCTAGGCGCTATGAAAATGATTTCTGTGGAAACGATTGAAGCTGCACTGCTCGATGGCGCCACCTATTGGGGAAGGTTCTTCCGTATCGTCGTACCTCAAATCAAAACGACCATACTGAATATGCTCATTTTGACCTACATTTTCGCTTTAACCTTATTCGACTTCAGCTTCATTCTAGGCGGTGCTTCGGGGGGAATTAACCGCAGTGTCGATGTGATGGCTTTATTCTTCTACCGGATATCGTTTGGTGACAACAGCTCCGTCGGAGGCTCATCCAATATTAATGCGATGGGCATGGGTACGACCATTGCCTGTGTGATGTTCATGATCGTCTTCCTCGTTTCGCTGCTGCAATTATTCCTTATCTATCGTAGATCGGAGGATTAAGATGAATCTGAGACCGAAAAAAATGCCGATCAGCGCAGCCATTCTGTGGGTTTACTCGCTTTTTACGTTGTTCGTGCTTGTCTATATGACTTACCAATCGTTCCGTCCCAAGAAGGATCTGTTGTCAGCAACCTTCGCGTTCCCCAAGCATTTGGACTTCGGAAATTATCGTAAATTGTTCATGGAACAGGGCTTTTTCACTTATTTGCTCAATAGTTTATTGATCGTAGCGGCCGCTTTATTCCTTGTGGTCATGTTATCGACAATGGTGGCTTACGGCATAGGGAAATTTAAGTTTAGATTTAAAAAAGGCGTGCTGCTCTATTTTCTAATCGGTTTAATGTTCCCCGTGCAGCTTGGCATTGTACCGATCTTTCTGCTTATTCGTCAGATGGGTCTGCTGGATAGCCAATTCTCTGTTATTCTCGTTCTGGCGTCAGGGCTTTCCATGCCTGTTTTTTTGCTGACGACTTTCTTCGCCAATCTGCCAAACGATCTCTATGAATCTGCCAAAATCGATGGGGCTGGTGAATGGACCACGTTTATCCGTGTCATGTTTCCACTAGCCAGCCCGATTACGTTCAGCATCTGCATCATTATGTCGATGCAAATCTGGAACCAATTTTTTGTACCGCTTATATTTCTGCACAGCGAGTCGAAGAAAACGATACCACTCATGATAATGAAATTCACCAACAATGCCATTTACAATATGGATATGGCTATGGTGGGCTCTGTTATGGCGACGGTGCCGCTGCTCATCCTGCTTTTTTTATTCTCGCGCAGAATCATCGAAGGTGTTGCATCTGGCGGTGTAAAAGGATAAACCTCCAACTAACGCCAATCTTGATTATACAAATAAGGAGGAAAAGGACATGGATCAAACAACGATTATCAAGCTTCGCACGGAATATCTGGATTGTCCGCTAGGGATTGATACGACGGCTCCGAAGCTCGGCTGGATTATGCAATCCAAGCGGCGAAGCGCGAGCCAGAGCGCTTATCGCATCATTGCAGCTTCTTCCCAGCAAGTTTTGGATCAAGATGAGGGGGATCTGTGGGACAGCGGCGTTGTTGTCAGCTCCCAATCCCAGCATATTGTCTATTCCGGCAGCCCGCTGCAATCCGAACAGAGAGTTCACTGGAAGGTGCGCGTCTGGGATGAACAAGGGGAGGCCTTGGCTTGGAGCGAAACGGCGTCATGGACGATGGGGCTGCTCAGCCGCTCGGAATGGAAAGGCTGCTGGATTGGCCGTGCAAGCGGACGCAAGCCTTCCCGCGAAGAGCCGCTGCCTGTCGTTTATTTGCGCCGCTCGTTCCGCTCGGAAGGCGCAGTTCGGAGAGCGACTGTTTACACTACAGCGCTGGGTGTGTATCGGCTTCACCTAAATGGAGTGCGTATTGGAAACGACGCGCTCACGCCGGAATGGACCGACTATCATGTACGTACGCAATATCAAACCTACGATATTACCTCCTGCATTCAAAGTGGAGATAACGTGATTGCGACGATGCTGGGACACGGCTGGTATACCGGTTATATCGGGATGTACGGGTATCAGCGATATGGCATGGAACCTTCGTTTCTGCTTCAAATGAACATTGAGTACGAAGATGGAACGCGCCAAAGCCTCTCTACAGACGATGATTGGAAGGCTGGTTTTGGACAGATCGTCGGTTCTGATTTGCAAATGGGAGAGAATTGGGACGCACGGCTAGAACCCCATGGTTGGCAAGAGCGCAGCTTTGATGATGCCAGATGGGCTCCCGCCTCACGAATGCATGATTATCGAGGGAAACTCGTTGCCCAAATGTCTCCGCCCATTCGGGCTCTTCAATCCAGAACCCCAAGCGATATTCGAAGATTAGCGGAAGACACCCTATTGGTGGACATGGGACAGATGACGAGCGGCTATCTTAGCATCGTTGTGCAAGCAAGCGAGGGCACTCGTTATACGCTGCGCTATGCAGAAGCTTTGGATGAAGAAGGCCGTCTGTATACGGAGAATCTCCGTTATGCCAGACAGACCGATACTTACATCTGCCATGGCAGCGGACGTGAGACTTTTGAGCCTGTTTTCACTTATCATGGCTATCGATATGTGGAAATTAGTGGTGGACCAGCACTTCTAGCTGAGGATATCGAGGGAATTGTCGTTTACTCCAGCCTACCGGAGGTAGGGACACTGGAGACTTCGAATCCGCTTGTGAACAAGCTGATCGACAACATCCGCTGGACGCAGCGAGCCAACTATATGAGCGTTCCGACGGATTGTCCGCAGCGTGACGAGCGGCATGGCTGGACCGGCGATGCGCAGATTTTTGCCCCGACGGCTGCTTACAACATGGACGTCTCGGCTTTTCTGGCCAAATGGCTGAACGACATGGAGGATGGGCAGAGGCAGACGGGCGCTTTCACTGATTTTGCGCCTTTCATCTTCGGTCCTAAGACAGAGTTTGACAATGATTTCACGTACACTCACACCGCCTCTGCGGGATGGGCGGATGCGCCGCCGATCATTGCTTGGCTGCTGTTCGAGAGATATGGAGACAGCCAATTATTGCGCAAGCATTATGCCTCCATGAAACGTTGGATGGACTACAATGAAGCCTTGTACCCTAGCGGAATCCGCCGTGACGCTCCGCAGTACGGCGACTGGCTGTCGATCGACGAAAGACCGTTCGCGGAGACAAAGGCGGAATTCGGTTGGCAAGTGGATACTCACTCGACAACCCCTTATGACGTATTTGCGACCGCTTATTGGGCGAATGGCGTCAAGCTGATGTCCAACATTGCACGCGTCATCGGCGAGGAAGCGGACGCCGCTTATTACGATAAGCTATACGAGTTCGTACGAGAAGCTTTTATCCGTGAATTCATCAGTGATGCGGGTGAAATCAGGGGCGATACGCAAACGGTTTACGCGCTTGCTTTGGCTTGGAGCTTGGTGCCGGATCAGCTTAGAGATGCCGCGTTGACGCGGCTTGTCGGGAAGATCGAAGCGGCTGGCGATTTAGCGGCAACGGGCTTTCATGGTACGAAGCATCTTATGGAAGTTCTTTCAGAGAATGGTCATGAATCGCTTGCTTTCCGTTTGCTGCTCAGAGAACAATATCCTTCATGGCTGTATTCGGTTCTTCAAGGGGCGACAACAATCTGGGAGCGTTGGGATGGATGGACGGTGGCGAATGGTTTTCAGGACCCAGGGATGAACTCCCTCTGTCATTATGCATTCGGCTCGGTTGGCGAATGGCTCTACCGTCATGTAGGGGGGATTCGTCCCGACCCTTCCACACCTGGTTTTAGTCGATCAGTGATTCGTCCACGACCATTAGGCGGTATTAGTTCAGCCAAGTGTGAGTATGACTCGATTCAAGGTCTTATTTCAACGCAGTGGACGCTGCAAGACGACGTATTCGAGCTCATGCTGACTGTGCCTGCCAACGGAACTGCCTTTGTTCATATGCCTTCGGAGGAAGGAACACCTGTGACAGAAGGAGGGCTCCCTGCGGCGAGTGTGCCTGGAGTTAGGGTTATCGGCAGGGAAGGGGACTGCGAGGTTTTACTCGTTGAATCGGGAAGCTACCAATTCAAATCCTTTTATGAGACTTCGCGACATAAACAAGCTGAATAAAGACCCCAAAAGGGCTGTCCATCAAGGTCTTGTCATGACCTCTCGGACAGCCCTTTATTTACTGCTCAACAAAGGAGATCTCGTTTATAAGTACGTCATTTGCCATTTCGTTATTCTTCCGCGCGGCACCCATTCGACGACAAGCAGATTTCCTTGGTTGTCGAGGCATAACGCGTGCGGGGAGATGAAATGATCATCCTTCCACTCTGACTCGGGAATGTTAGGCCAACGTTCATCCTCCCATTGGTTAGGGTTCTCACCGATATGCGTGATCACCCGAAACTGGGCATCCGTTATCGTCACGCGACTATTCAAATCGGGAATATAGTAGTGGTTTCCATCACCAACCAGATCACAGGGCAGCAGGAAATCACCGACATAGGTGCGCAGCAGCTCACCGTCTAAGGTGAAACAAGGAAAGCGTTGATTTCTTCGATCGGCCACGTACAATAGCGGCTCTGAGCCACTTGTATCGATCCATATGCCATGGGGTTCTTGGAATTGCCCGTCACAGCTGCCCCGACCGCCCCAAGAGCTGAGCCATGTTCCAGCATTATCATAACGGTGAATGTAGTACTCCCCATAGCCATCGACCACATAGATATCTCCATTCGGAGCAACGCTCACATCCGTTGGCTTGAATTGCTCTGAAGAAGGATATGCGGTTGGGAGAGGGGGAGCGCTGATGGTCAGCAGCTCCCGTCCATCCAATGTGTATTTGGCAACCAGATGCCTGGCAATGTCAGTCAAATACAAGAATTCTTCGCCGTTAGCTTCGCGGCTCAGATGCAGGCCATGGGCACCGCGGGCGAATGCCTCGCCCCAAGAGTACAGATAGTTTCCTTCAGGGTCGAGAACAACAACAGCATGATGGCTCATGTTGAAGATAAAGATTCGGTCCTGAGAATCAACGGCGATGCCGTGCGTATAGCCCAGCTCCATGCCGCTTGGCAGACGAGGCCAGCTAATGACCGGCTTGGCGATCAAGCGCGGCTCAGACATTGGCTTTCACCAGCAGCGGGAAACGTGGTCCTGCAATCGGCTCGCCTGCCTTCAAGCCCAGTCCGTTTGTCACGGGATGTTCCTTGCCATCGAACGTGACGCCGTCCGGCGTGAAGATGATAGCCAGTACACGGCGAGGTTTATCCGTGGAATTCGCATGGGCATAGTGGAAGGTCAGGCCGTTATGAAACGTGCAGCTTCCCGCTTTTAACGGAACAATAACGGGCTTCTGACCCTCGGCTTGACCTCCTTCGATATAGTCGAATATATTTTGCGGGTTGAGGAAATCGATGCCTGTCAGTTTGCCGAGTTTGTGGGATTTGGGCACGAAAGCCATGCAGCCATTGTCCTCGTTCACGTCGTCAAGCGTTATCCAGATTGACATCATGCCCGCTTCGGATTCCTGAATGGGCCAGTAGGGGGTGTCCTGATGCCAAGGCGTCGCTTTGGAATCACCTGGCATTTTCCAAAGTCCATGATCGTGGAAAAATCGCATACCCGAGGCGCCGGACAGCTCGAGTGCCGATTGGGCGAAACGGGGGTGGAAACTGTAGGATCCCATTCCTGCATGGTCGCGCCAAAGGTTGATTTTTTGGTTCAATACGCGGTAATAGGAACCGCCTTTTTGATCCGCTGCTAAAGATCGGTCGCTTTCCGTTTGCATAGCTTCTTCCAGATAGACACGCAGCTCCGCCAGTTCTTCCGAAGTCAGCATGTTGTCCACCTGCACAAATCCATTTTCCCTATAAAAGTCGATATGGTCTTGCGTAATCGGGGTTTGTATTTTTGAATGTAAGTTCATAGTTTAAATCCTCCTTGTGTCTGGGTTTAAAGCAATTATAATAGGAGGAGAGCAGAAGGACGATGGAGAAATTTCCTCATTATTTGTAAAAAAGTCGAATCAATATAAGGTGAAATAGATGAGTGAAACATTAAGAGTTGATTACCGAACACTGTCTCCTTATGTCCGCTATGTGCATGAGGTTGAGCTTCCTGCAGGAAGCCGATTGCCGAAGCGGCATATTTACGATTATGAGTTTATTTATGTTCTCAAAGGCAGCGGTACAATCTGGATCGAAGAACGGTCCTATGCGATTCGGAGTGGCGATCTTGTGCATATCAGGCCCCATTTGGCTAATGAGATGCATATTGCGGATGAGGGGCCAATGCTTTGTTTTGCGGTACATTTTGATTATGTCTTTCTTGGAGAGGGCTTGGATTTTTCGCCTTATTCTGTGTATTTGGGCAGGAAAGCGGAAGGAGCGGAGTCTAACGGAGAGAGCTGGCTGGGTAACAGACCTACCGTAGTTCTTGCGGAGATGGAGATTCCGGAGAAAATGCAGCCCTTGGCCGCTCAGCAATTCTATGAAGTGTTCCGGGAGCTGCAGCATTGCTTCGAGGAATCGAGAACCGATGCACCGCTGCGGCTCAAAACGTTATTGCTTCAGTTAATCGGACACATCCATAGTGAACTGATGTCCAAAGAAGGCGTACGAATAGGGCATTCTCACGCAGATTTGGTGCTCGATGCCATCACTTATATGGAAGCGCACTTTACTGAGCGAATCAGTTCGGGATTGCTGGCCAAACGCGCGGCCCTTACACCCAAGTATTTCGGGACGATATTTCGGCAGGCAACCGGACAATCCGTTGCTGATTATTTGCTGCGACTGCGAATGGAAGAAGCCAAGAGATTGCTGCGTGAAAGAAAGTATACCGTACAGGAAATAGCTGAAATTATAGGCATTGGTGATCTGTATTATTTCAGCAAATTATTCAAGCGGGTCGAAGGTATCCCTCCCAAACGATATGCGGATTCCATCTTATGGCTGGAAAGAGGAAAAGAATAAGTTTCAGGATCGTGGTTTAGCCAAAAATTACATCTAAATTTCATCTTGTTTTAATAAATCGGCCGTATAATTGGGATGATAGTGCTTTTGCACTTGATTTATATGCTGGAGGGATACTTGTGTTTATTCAAAAAATCAGAAAAATTGCCGTCATCACAACAATTACCGGACTTATTGCAGCTTTCCCAATGTCGGCGTTTGCGGCAACGAATTCGGCGACCCAACACGCATCGGTACATACCAGCAAACAAACAACTGCGGTGCAGTCCCAGAAGAAAAATCTTGAAAGTCAGCTTGCCAGCATTGAAAAATCAATCGAAAGCACTAAGAAGCTTTTGGAACAAGCGAAAGCAGCAAAATCCAAGTCGAAAATTACGAAATACGAACAGAAGCTTAAATCTTTAGAAGCTAGTGAAAAGAAAATTAAAGACAAGTTAAAAGCGTTAAAATAGCACGGGCTCCATGCGGATGTTTCCAAAATGTACGAGTCCCAATTTCTAATCCTTTAATCATGAAAAGCTCCTTCCGCGATAGGCGGAAGGAGCTTTTGCAATTAAAGGACGCGGCGAGCTGTGCTGTAGTGGCTGCTCCACCAGTTTGAATTTAAATCCGAAATCGTCACGCCAGGGCTTCCATAGGTATGAAGAATCTTACCATTTCCCATATAGATGCCTACATGGTGAATAGGGGAATAGAAGAAAACTAGATCACCAGGTTGCAACTGATTCCTAGGGACATAAGTACCTACATGAGATTGAGCCTGGGATGAGCGCGGCAGATTTACGCCAGACTTCCCATAAACATATTGCGTAAAGGACGAACAATCAAAAGAACGTGTACTGCCTTTAGGTGCTCCAAATTGATATCTTACGCCCATGTATTGCTTGCCTGTTGCTAGGATACTATTAGCCTTAAGTGCTGTTGAAGTAGCAGTTGCTGTTGTGACACTGGCAGCATGTACGGCTTGTGGAGATAAGACAAGATTAGCTGATAGCAACAAGGAAGCGCTTAGTGTGATTCCTAATAGCGATTTGCTTAGGCGGCTGTTTCTCATAGTATTCATGATAGATATCCTCCTCAGGATCGAGTTTTAGGTTTTCACCTGAGAACACCTTATCACATCTGGAAATCCCTAAAATATACCATGCATTGCGATATTCCTTGTCCAGACTGGGAAAAATCGTTGCGATTAGAAATCTATGAGAATCTAATGAACATTATATCCTTGACAGAGAAGGGACAATTCAATTACTCTAATAAATTTGTCATTCATATTCGAAATACGAAAAAGGAGGATGTTTACACGACGATTAGGGAGACTGCCGCTGACTTCCTGAACAACGCAGATCTGGAATTGGGCTTAACCATCACGATCTTTGTCATGAGCGGTCTCCTGCTCATAACGCTATTTGGATATCGAAAATTTGAAAGCCCCGCTGGGGGGCTGGAGTGGCATGTGGTTGTTTCACATGGGCAAAAACCTGCCATAGTGCAGGCTTTGTTAACAAAATCATCTGAAAAGAGGAAAAGCCTGCGATTATGCAGGCTTTTCCATCTTTTTCATCCCAAAATCAGAAATATGCCGTAAAAACATGCATAATTGCAGGAATTTCGTGATTCTCGGCTAAACCATGCTTCAAAAGATGTATAATCGCAGGTTTATTAGAAGTACAACTAGGCGGAGGCTTATCCCAGTCATCGCAGAAATGAAAGGGGACTTTTCTCAAGTATTTTCTTGTTGGAGTGCTTCTCGTGGCAGCTCGATAAAAAAGGTGAAATGCCCATTCGAATGGGTCAGCCCAATTCGTCCGCTATGGAGTTCGACGATGTATTTGGTAATGGATAGACCCAGTCCTGCACCAGTAAGCATGTCGCGATCGCGCCGCGAAGGCTCCGCCTTATAGAAACGTTCGAACAAAAGCTTCTCTTGTTCCTCGGTTATCGGGATCCCCCAATTCTCAATGGCAAGCACAATTTGATTGTCATGTTCGGTAAGTCGAACGGTAATTTCACCGGATTTCAAGGAGAACTTGAGTGCATTCATGAGCAGGTTATCGATTGCCCGAACGAACTTTTCCACATTCACGTTAGCAAAGAGGGGCTTCAATTCCCAATCTTTCCTGACCGTTAGGGAAAGTTCTTGAGCAATCGGTTCGAACTCAATGATAATTTGCTCAAGCAAGCTGCTGAGATCAATTATTTGAAAGGAGAGATTGACTTCGCCGCTAGTTAGACGGGTATACTCGAAGAGATCGTCGATCAGCTTTTTCAATTGCTGAGTCTTATTAAAAGTGTTATTGATGTATCGTTTATGTTCATCCAGGTTTTGATAGTTATCGTTTTTGAGCAGGTTTAAATAACCGATGATGCTTGTCAAAGGCGTGCGCAAATCATGGGAAACATGTGTGATAAGCTCCATTTTGGAGATCTCGATTTGTCGTTCTCTATTCATCATGCTTTGCAATTGCTCTGCCATGTAATTAATGTTCTGGGCGACAACCCCCAGCTCGTCTTGACTCGTTAAAGGAACACGATAATTGAGATCCCCCTTGGCTATCGACATGAGCCCATCGGCAAGAGTCCGGATGTAACGGACGATATGACGCATCAAGAAGAAGGATACGAGCAGGAAGATGCAAAGAAAGGACAGGAAGGAAGTGGTTGCAGCTACTAATTCAGGTATGGCAATATGAGGAAGTACAAATACCCAAATGTTAGCGAGAACTGTTGTTCCAAAAAATGAAACAATGAGGCTTAAAAGGAGCGACCCCAGCAAGCGCAGCCGAATGCTTTTTTTCCAGTTCAAGAGAGAGAGGAAGTCACTATTCAACTTTATATCCCACTCCCCAAACCGTTTTGATGAATCGCGGCTCGCGTGGATTGTCTTCAATCTTCTCGCGAATATTGCGCACGTGGACCATTACCGTATTGTCGGAAAGAAATTTATCTTCCTTCCAAACGTTCCTGTAAATTTGCTCCACGTTGAACACCTGCCCACGATGGCCGGCAAGCAGCTCAAGAATGGAAAATTCGATTGGCGTAAGTGTCGCTTCTTTACCGCGGATTGTCACCAGATGCTTGTTTTTATTGATTACCAAATCGTCGATTTCCATGAAGCTATTATCGGTGGCTTTGCTGACTTCGGTTCCTTCAGTGAACATCTGCCTGCGCAGCTGTGCCCTTACTCTGGCGATCAGCTCGAGCGGATTAAAGGGCTTGGCTAAGTAGTCGTCCGCTCCCGTGGTAAGACCTGTTATTTTGTCAATATCCTCTCCTTTGGCAGAGAGCATAATAATAGGGATTTTGGTCATTTCTCTTATTTTGAAGCAAGCCTTGATACCATCCATATTAGGCATCATGATGTCGAGTATAATCAAATGAACTGGCTCGCGGCGCAGCAATTCAATTGCTTGAACGCCATCCTCAGCTTCAAACACCTGGTATCCTTCATTTTGCAAATAGATGCGAATCACATCGCGAATTTCCGGATCGTCATCGCTAACGAGAACCTTCATCGTCATAAGGAATCCCTCCTTTGTTGGTTTTGCCTCTGGCATAACGGATGAGTGCCCAAACCACGATAATCACGAATGGGACCCAAATGAATCGTAAACTATATTGGTAAATTACATTTCCGGCTTCCCAGGCATGATCACCGATGTATCGTCCAATCATAAAGTACAGAAATGTCCAGACCAGACCCGTTGTATAGGAGTAGAGGGCGTACCGTTTGAATGTCATTTTATGAGAACCGACCACATAGGGCATTACATGACGAATGATGGGAAGAAAATAACTGATGCATATTCCAAAGTTACCATATTTTCGCACAAGAGTCTCTGAAAAAAGTAAGTATTTCCCCATTTTTTTCTTGCGCTGCAATTTAGCTAACACAGGTGAGCCCACGTATCTGCCAAGCACATAACCTAAAGATAAACCTGAACAGACACCCATATAGGTCAGAATAAAAGCGGGAAGAGGCAGCAGCAGCGCGTTAACCGTCACGGCACCACTAGTCATGACAATAACTTCATCCGGAATCGGTATGCCAACGATGCCAAGCCATAAAGCCAAAAATAGAGCTGCATAGCCATATTGCTGAATAAGTGAAAGAAGGGTTTCATAATTCATAAATATTAGCCTCCTTATATGGATTTGTCATTCGCTTCAGGGTAACCTTTTGCGGCAGACGTATACGAATGCAGGGGGGACATTCAAGGGTACAAAATGAATATGCTCGATATCGAATTGTCGGTTGAGACGTTTTCGCATCTGCTGCGAATATTGGAAGGCGATAAATAGACCCCCAGGTTTCAGTGAGACTTGGATTTGCTGAATGAGCTTCTCGCGCAATGGCTCTGGAAAATTAAAAAATGGAAGTCCACTTAAGATGCAATCCAGTTCATTGATTCCTTCGCTCTGCACGGCCGATTGAAGCAAACATGCGTCCTCATGGCACGTATAGTCGGGAAATCGTGTAATCAATTGGCCGCGCAGGAATGAGTCTTTCTCGAATAACACAACTTGTGTATCTTCCAGTAAGACGTTATTCATCTGCTTGGTTATGGCGCCTGTACCTGCTCCCAGGGAACGGATTCGAGCATCTTTTTGGCTAGATAAACGGAGCTGGGTGTCACGCTGCCAATTTGCTTCGGCGCACGCATGAACTTATATAGAAAAAGCAGTTGATCTTTTATACCACTCAACATGTAAGTGATTCTCTCCCTTCGGTATTTCCGATGACTACATCGTAAAGAAATATTCTGCAGAACGAACGAAGAAAAATATAAAGGAATTCTGAAGAAAAACTGAATAGTCATTTGAATCGCCGGTTGAGGGAAACGAGAACGCAAAAAGACCGCCAGTACATGCGCGATCTTGTCGAATTCATATCAGATTATCTTTGCTTACTGGATGGAATAGTTGACCCAATCCCCTTGGACTCCGCCTAATTTATCAAATAAGTGCTGCGCTCGCTTATTCTCAGTAGCTGTTATCCATGACATGTAGGCATATCCATGATCTCGCGAATAATTTTGACAGTGTACAAACAGTTCGGCTTCCACTTCTGTATGTCTAAACGGCTCAAGCACAAAGAGATCATTCATAATCGTGATTTTGTCAGCTTTCATCGTACTAAATGCAAAGTATAAGGTAGCAAAGCCAATTAATTTCCCATCTTGTTCTGCTACAAACTGAATACCTTTTTGCTCTTCCAACATCGTTTGAATCAAAGCATGTACTTTTTCGGTAGCTGGTCTAGGTTTTTGATAAAAACCAACGATGTATTCGTACATTAACTCGGTTAAGTTGTCTAGATCATTAGGTTGAGCATTTCTTAGATAAAGTGTCATGGTAAATTCTCCTGTTTTGTCTATTAGTTTTGTATAATAATACATTATAGTGAATATATATGCAAATCAATTAAAGTTTTTTCATAGTTAGCAGGGCAGGCTGTCGGGTAACCCTTAGGAATGCATGTCCAAAGTGGAAAATGGTAGACGATCTCAAAAGTTTCATATAATGTTAGATCAAAGGGGTTGTATTCACATAGAGCAGGGTGACGAAGTCATATTGATTACCAAACTTTGAGTTGGGATGGAGTGGTTATTCTATGAGTTTGAATGTGAAAAACGAGCTTTCTTTGCCCCGCAGCACCCCTGAGGCACAGGGTCTGCCCTCGTCAGCCATTGTGGCATTTCTGGGAGCGGTGGAAACACAGAATCTGGAGCTTCATAGCCTCATGCTGCTCAGAAACGGTTTCGTCGTCACCGAAGGCTGGTGGAATCCGTATGTAGCTGAGCTTCCACATTTACTATTTTCGCTCAGCAAAAGTTTTACTTCAACCGCTATCGGTCTGGCCGTTTCGGAAGGCATCCTCTCTCTGGACGATCAAGTTTTATCGTTTTTTCCTGATGAGACGCCGAATGAGGTATTGCCGAATTTGTCTGCCATGCAAATTCGGCATTTGCTGATGATGGGAACAGGACACGCGCAAGATACGATGGGCGCGCTTACAAAGAGTGAGAACGGCAACTGGGTCGAAGCCTTTCTGCAGCAGCCGGTCGAGTACGCACCGGGAAGTAAATTCATTTATAACAGCGGGGCTACTTATATGCTTTCTGCTATTTTACACAAAGTAACCGGACAATCTCTGATGGACTACTTGCAGCCGCGTTTGCTCGATCCACTCGGGATCTATCATGCAACGTGGGAAACATGTCCGCGAGGCATTCAGGCAGGTGGATGGGGGCTTAGCCTTACAACGGAAAACATCGCCAAATTCGGACAACTTTATTTGCAGCAGGGGATATGGAACGGAGCTCGTATCATTCCTGAAGAATGGGTGGCCGAAGCAACTTCGAAGCAAATTTCGAACGGCGACGGCGGCGAGAGCGATTGGGCTCAAGGATACGGCTATCAATTCTGGAGCTGCCGACATGATGCATACAGGGGCGACGGTGCGTTCGGCCAATTTTGCATCGTAATGCCGCAGCAAAATGCTGTCATTGCGATTACAGCAGGACTGAATAATATGCAAGCTGTACTTGAAGCGGTATGGACGCACTTGCTGCCAGCTATGGCGCCAACACCACTGCCGTATTTAGAGGAATCCGCAATCGAATTAGCGGAGCGGTTACAGCAGTTGCGCATACAACCACCGCAATTAGGGATCTCATCTCACAATGAAACGGTGTTTGCCGGGAAGTATCAACTTGAGGAAAATAGTCTGCGTTGGGACACGTTCGCTATTCGCTTTGACGAGGGTGAAGCCAGCATCAACATTAGGGATCACATAGACGATCACCATTTCCGGTGCGGCCGGGGGGCTTGGATCGAACAAAAATCCCAATTGAATCAAGGCTTGGAACAGCAAATAGCAGCCAGCTTCACTTGGAGAGATTCGGATACGCTGGAACTGACTGTGAGATTTTTAGAGACACCGTTTTGCCATACCGTCGTTTGCCGTATAGAGGGGACACAACTCATATTCGAAATTACTCCGAACGTTAACTTCGGGCCGCGAGACACGCTACTGATGAGAGGCGAACGGTTTTAATTAAGAGATACGGATAGTTTAATAAAAAAGGAGTAGTTGCCATGGCAGCTGCTCTTTTTTTCGTATATTGATTAGTTCCATATAATGGGTTATATTTGGGTAGATACTAGTACTAGGTACTAAAAAAGGAGAGATGCAGTTGAAGTATTTTATAATCACTGGGACATCGCGCGGTCTAGGCGAGGCAATTGCCTATAAGCTGATTTCTCCGGACCATCACTTGATTTGTATATCAAGAAATATCAACGAAAGCTTAATGGCAAAAAGCAATAACATGGATTATCTGGAATTTGATTTAAACAACATCGAACAAGTAGATACTCTGATGGAAAAGGCATTCAGTAAAATGGATAAGGCAAATATCGAAGGAGTCTATTTGATTAATAATGCAGCAGTCATTTCGCCGCTATCGCGGGTTGAACAAGGAAGTACTCAAGAATTTAAACATAATCTTACCGTGAATTTACTTGCTCCGATGTTATTGACCTCATTATTCATTCGTTTATCCCAGGAACTTCTGGTTGAGAAACGGGTACTGAATATTTCTTCCAGCTCTGCTAAACATCATCTTCCTGGAATGAGTGTTTATTCGGCTTCAAAGGCTGGCTTGGATGTTTTCACGCAATGTGCTGGGGTCGAACAAGGAAACAATGCATTCGCTGTGAAGGTAGTATCCGTTTGGCCAGGGATGATTGATACGTGTTTACAGGAAGAAGCAAGAAATACAAATCAAGAAACGTTTGCTTCTGCGGAAATTTTCAAAATGGTAAAAGATCGCGGGATGCTTGCTACCCCAGCTGCTGCAGCTGAGCAATTAGTCCATTTATTGCTTGGGGATCAATTTATTCAGGGCAATGTTGTTGAAGAACTCTACGGATAGCGGCGGGTGTTATGCCAACAACAATCAAGAAACAACCGCGCATCGCAATCATCTGGAGAGGCTAATGCTGATTGTACTTTCTGAGTGTTGAGAAAAAAGAAACACTACTCAACGCTTCAACTTGCATTGGAATAGTTGATATTACTGAAATTTAATAATGCTGAAGCAGATCTTTTGCTTACGTGTTGAAATTTTATCAATACGATCTCAAAGGACTTGCACTTATCGCAACACTTTACCATATTCTGATTTCAAAATACGTTGAAGGGAAGAATCAGGTTAAAATACTTTCATAAGAAGAGGTGAAGGAGAATGTGTTATTATTGTATCGTTTGTTCAAGACTACACGATGACAGATATAACCATGGAAGGGTTTTTGAGAAAGGATTTTATATAGATACACGTACTGGTTCAAGGATTCATCTAGGTATGTGTGACGAAGAAGACAATAGATTGATACAAGATCATATACACCAAGCAGTCCAAAATAATAGTTCAAAGATGGATAATATACTCATTTCTTTATCTACACATGATTATATTAAGGAATTCGTTGAGAGTTGGAGAGCATAATAATACTCGAAAAAGGGACGCTAACGAAGAAGGATAGTTCAATAATGAGAGGGCTGCCGAGAGGAAGCCCTCTGTCACTTTTAATAAGTAAGTAAAGAACACAATAGCGTGCGATTTAAATCACCTGATTTAAACCGTTTTCTGGTGACAACGGAAGACACTTGGATTAATGTCAGGCGGAAGCATCTGCTTAAAGCCATCGCTTCTTGAGCCAGACGCGGTAAACAACGTAGACGGCAGCCAAAAAAAGGACATACACGCCAACGGACAAAACGAGCTTGCTGGTGCCGGCAAACAGATTGCTGCCGATGAACGCAAACAGGAGCATAGCAGGAATTTTGCCCAACGCGGACGCAACGGCGAATGTAACGACCGGAACGGAAGTAATGGCAGGAATGACATTAACGACAGCTTGAGGGATAACCGGGATGAGTCGAGCTAATAAAATAGTCAGGAACGGATTTTTTTCAATCGCGGCTTGGAGCTTTTCCAACTTCTCGTACTTGGACAAGTAAGCACGGCCCTGCTTTTGAAACAAGTAGCGTGCCAGCCAAAAAACAATGACAGACGCGACGGAAGCGGCAGTCCAACTGATCAAAGCGCCCAGCAATGGACCGTACATGAACCCGAGCATGCCGATTACTATTTTGTAGGGGATGACCGGTACGATAATAAACCCAAGCGCAGCTGCAAAAATAAGCAGAACTGGCGCATCCCCATATTGCATCCAATGCAAAATTTCATCCTTGAATACATAGACAATGAGTATGAGTACGAGATATATGCAGATGGTATACCATTTCTTCATTTGGTAGTGTGTCTCCCTTAGTCTGATTCTTTCTTCTGGCCGTGTTGATCATATTTAGTGTAACACACAAACATTCTTCATTGAATTATGACTGATTTTATTCAATTTGTTGAAAATATTCAAAATATTTATTAAGCACCTTATTATTCGATGAAGAATGAATCGTGGCTAGATCGTATGGATCTAACAGGGAAGATTTCACGTTATTATGGTATGAACGACCAGTACACCGACAAAGCAGGGAGGCGGATGAGCATCCCTATTTTGACTTATGCGTAAAAGTTTCGTTTTGCCGAACAAAACGGTTATTTGGCGATCGATATTTCCCTTCTGGCTACACAGCAAATATTAAATGAAATCCAGTTGGGTGAGCACGGGCTTGGCATGATAATTGATCAATTTGGAACGATTGTTTCCTATCCCGACCCTGAGCAAATCAATACAAAGCTGGATCCGAGCATTTTTACTAATATCAGCTCCAACCTCTCTGGTTCCTTTTACAGCGCCAAATCGAAACAAATGATCGTTTATCAAACGATAACAGGTACCGACTGGAAAGTTATTGTTATCGTACCTTACGGAGACCTCGAGGCGAGTTATGATATTAATGATATTAAATTATGGCACTATTTCTCCGTCGGTAGGATGTACCATGATGTAGCACCGCCAACCATGCTGCAACGATCAGCTTTCCAGCTAAAGTAGCGATGAAGGTCCGGTTTATTTGCAAGGTGGATGGGAGCCCTGTCAATACCGGACCGACAATCAAAGGACGCTCCGCGCTCTATCAGAGAAACGTTCAGGCGGAGAGAGAAAATAGTTGCAATTTTCACATCATTTTGAGATCATAAAGTTGAGAGAAGGTGACTGAAAGTATGGAAATCATTCATCGTGTTTCAACATCACACAAAGCTATTGCTTTTACATTCGACGATGGCCCTAATCCAATCTATACTCCGCAATTGTTAGATATTTTCGAAGAGGTTTCTGGTCAAGCTACGTTTTTCATGATAGGTAAACAAATCGAACTTTATCCCGAGACCGCTCTGGAAGTCCATGTCAGGAAACATGAAATTGGAAACCATTCTTACTCCCATCCTCATATGACTCAAATTAGTTTGGACGCATGCGAGCGCGAGCTTGTCGATACGGAGAGCATAATTACACAGGTAACAGGCGTCCGGCCTGCTGTTATGCGTCCTCCATACCTCGACTATAACTTGGAAATCCACGCGATCACTGCCAAACTGGAGTATCATGTCATAGGAGCTCTCAACGGAGAAGCCAAAGATTGGGAGATGCCTGGCGTAGAGCATATTCTCGATTCAACCCGAAAGCAGGTTGGATGCGGGAGCATCCTTCTCTTTCATGACGGCTTCGGGGACCGCTCTCAAACCATCGAATCCGTTCGAATTTTGACCAAGGAATTAACAGAAGAAGGATATCAGCTTGTAACGGTTAGTGAGCTCTTACATATGCGGGAATCTTAATCAAAAATAGTGATCGTGATAGTAAATAGAATCTCGAAAAGAACCTAGCCGTTGGCTAGGTTCTTTTCGTTCATGTTGTATTTGTGTTAACGAACTCAATCAATCTATTACGCGGCTTGAAGTCGTAAAATGGAAACACATTGTTCGTCGATGTTCCTTCGACTGATTGGTACCATGCGGTTGGAACCCCACATCCAGCCCTCCCCATGGACAAAAGCATGGGTTTACACGCAAAAGGACCGTCAGGATGTTTTCCCTGACGGTTATTCTTAGTAATGAATGATTGGTGTACGAAAAGCAGGAAGCCCCTTTTTCCAGAAGAATGGATGAAGTGCAAAGCTTGTTCCACTGGATTTATTACAATGAATAGTTAGTTTGAAGAGCTTGAAGGACAATGGCATTGGATAAACTACAATGGATAATCTAAGAAGCAGGCACTTTGAGGTTTAATGAATATTTCCATTGGAGTATTTCCAATGAAAACAGGCACTTAACCCTTTGACGGCTGATTTCAATGGACAAATTCCAATGAGAAGTATAGTTTGTTGTACCTGCACGATAAAACCTATCTCTAAACGCCGTGAAAATTGAACGTAAGCCAAATTTGTTCCAAAAACTTCTCGGACGAATAGCCTCGCTCTTCTTTTTGAAAGGAATAGGAATCACTGCTTAACGCCATCAGCAGCATATCGGCTTTGAACACGCTGTCCGGTGGAGTCTGTCCAGTTGCCGTCATTTCGTCCAACAGTCCGACGAGCAGTTGATGCAGCTCAACATACAGTGGACTTTGCGTTCGGGATCTAAAGCGATTCGACGTAGTGGATTCCTCGACGCCTGTAAGCAGCTGGGATTTTTTCTCCCTGAACCGGATAAATAAAGTGAGGACGCCTTTTAACCGCTGACTGGCAGGTGCTGTCCGATTTTGGGTCAAATGAGCTTCAATACTATCAAAAAGAATAACGATGTTTTCTTTCATCAAATCCAGGCATAATTCGCTTTTGTTGCGATAACGGCGATATAGCGTACCTGGACCGATCTTTGCCTCTGTGGCAATTTGATTCATGCTGACCTGTTCGACGCCGTTATGCTCGAATAGCCGGATGGCTGCATCTAAGATGCGCTGGCGGTTCTCGGCAGCATCGCGACGTTCGGAGCGTCCTTGATTTTCTTCTGTATCATTCACGATTTCATCACTTCCTAAACATCAATTGTGAAGCAATATTGACAAGTGGAGACATCTCCGCTTATTATAAATGGAGAGTTCTCCGCTTAATACTAACATAATAAAAAGGAGCGTTCAAGATATGCTAAATCAATCTAGTCACACTGCGCTTTTGCTCATGGATGTACAAAATGCGATTACTTCGCGTTTCGCGGAACTTAGCGAAGCGTTGGTTCCGTTCCAAAAAGCTTTGGAAACAGCGCGGCGAAACGGCATCCCGGTTATTTTTGTGCGGCTCGCATTTCGTGATGGCCATCCTGAGATAAGTCCGCGGAACAAGTCGTTCTCACGGATTTCTGAATCGGGATTGGGCGCCATGAGCCCAACGGATGCAGCTGCGCAAATTCATTCTTCTTTGGAGCCTATGCCGGGCGAGCCAATTGTGACTAAGCTTCGTGTCAGCGCATTTGCCGGTAGCGATCTGGAAGTCATCCTGCGTTCCCGCCAGATCAACACGCTGGTTCTCGGCGGCATTGCCACGAGCGGCGTCGTCCTATCGACATTGCGTGAAGCAGCAGACAAAGACTTTGCGCTTACTGTACTTTCAGATGCCTGCCTGGATGCCGACCCTGAGGTTCACCGTGTGCTCATTGAGAAAGTTTTCCCGCGTCAAGCGGATGTCATGACTGCAGCTGCATGGGCAGAAACTTTGGATTAATAATCAGGGTCCTTATTGGCCCTGCGAAAGAAGGCTTAACTTCATGCCGATATGGAAAAGAAACTTAATCGTTTGCTGGTTCGGAATGTTCGTTTCCGGCGTAGGAATGAGTATGCTTGCTCCTGTATTGCCGCTTTATATCCATCATCTTGGAGTTACGAATACAGCCTCGATTGCCCAATTATCCGGATTTGCATTTGGGATAACCTATATTATTTCAGCTATTTTCTCACCGATATGGGGACTTGCTGCCGATAAATTTGGGCGTAAGCCGATGCTATTGCGGGCAAGCCTTGGTATGGCGATCGTAATCGGCTGCATGGGATTCGCCACTAATGTGTATATGTTAATAGGATTACGATTATTGCAGGGTGTAATCACAGGTTATGCTACAGCTTGCACGACATTAATTGCGACTCAAACGGATAAGGAACACACGGGGTATGCGCTGGGCACCATTTCTACAGCAAGTATTGCCGGCTCTTTGCTTGGACCTTCGATCGGCGGTTTTATTGAAGAGGGGTTTGGCTTGCAAAACGTTTTTTTCATTACAGGCGGGCTGCTGCTGATCGCATTCTTAACAACTGCCTTATTCGTCAAGGAATCTTTCACTCGCGAGGATAAAAAACTTCTGTCGCTCAAGGAGTTATGGCGGCTCTTACCTGAGAAAAGTTTAACGATCACCATGTTTATCACTTTTTTTGTATTAACGGTGGCTTTATATTCGATAGAACCTGTTATTACCGTTTATATTACCCAATTGTCCCATAATTCCAGTCATATTGCCCTGATTGCCGGACTAACTTTCTCCGCGTCGGGACTGGCGAACATCGTTGCAGCGCCAAGGCTTGGCAAACTATCAGATCGCATTGGTGTCCACAAAGTGATGCTGTTCTCGCTTGTTGCGGCTGGAATCATTTTCATACCGCAAGCTTTCGTCGGCAATCCGTGGCAGTTGATGGGCCTTCGCTTTGTATTAGGATTAACGGCAGCGGGGTTGACGCCTTCTGTCAATGTCCTAATCAAGAAAATAACGCCGGCTTCCTTGACGGGCAGAGTATTTGGATTTGCTATGTCAGCAGGGTATCTAGGTGTATTCGGAGGTGCTGTTCTAGGGGGACAAGTGGCGGCTTGGCTTGGTGTCCAATATGTATTCCTAATCACCGGTGTTTTGCTATTGTTGAACGCGATATGGGTATATTATAAAGTCTATAGGAAGCTCAACAACAATGAGAAGCTCGTCATGTGAGACGCTCAAGTCAAATGCAAGAGAGGAGCTTTTTTTATGCAGATAAAATGGTTTGGCCACTCATCTTTTTTACTTACATCTGAGGCTGGAACAAGGGTTCTTATTGATCCTTATTATAAATTTCTTGGCTACCGCATGCCAGTTCCCATTGAATCGGATATCGTTGTCGTAACGCATGATCATGGAGATCATAATAAAATTAAGGCTGCTTCAGGCGACTACCTGCTTGTGAATGAGCCAAAGGCTTACGTCCGCGGCGATGTGATCATTAGCGGATTTAAAACATTTCATGACAAGGTAAATGGTCAGAAAAGAGGGCCTAATATTATTTTTCGCTTCCATATGGACGGTTTGACGGTATGTCATTGCGGTGATTTGGGACATCTGTTGACGGAGGAACAAGTGCAGCAAATCGGCAAAGTGGATATCCTCATTGTTCCCGTTGGAGGGAGGATGACGCTTGATGGGGCAGAGGCAGCTCAAGTGATGCATCAGTTGCAGGCCACTGTTGCAATTCCGATGCATTACAGTACCAAAGCTTTGGGGATATTGGGACGAATTGTTTTCGATAGAGCAGATAAGTTCATTAACGCTGTAGGACAGAAGTCGACGGAAGTAAATACTTTGGAAGTAAGCAAAGAAAACTTATCCCGTTATGCCGGTGTCGTCACCATGTCGTACAAATAAATATGAACAGAACTTTGGATAAGGGCGCCCAGCAGGCGTCCTTATTTGGTTTCAACTCGTGAAGTGCCTAAAACTTTGCTTGCAAGTTCCGTGAGGTGTGCGCGTTCAGACTCAATAAGACCTTCGATTACGGCATTTATTTGATGCTTGATCTCGTTGCCGACCACATCTATAAGTTGCTGTCCGGCAGAAGTTACTCTTACGTTGAATCCACGCCGATCAGTTGGAGAGATCGTTCGTTCGACGAGTCCACGACGTTCAGCTCGATCGACAAGACCGGTAATACTGGATTTGTCTAGGCCTAGATATTGGGCTAGCTGCAACATGCTCGGCTCGCGATCCCGGAGGATTCCGAGCAGTCGAATTTGAATAATGGAGAGATCATGGCCCGCTCCAACTCGGCCGAGAACTGTCTGGACAAGGTAGGATAGTTGTACTAAGCTATCGACGATCGAAAGTTCGCTTTGATTATCAGATGGGGCCTCATTGTTCATGGGATTCACTCCAGATTTCGCTGTATTTGGACACTCATTCTCTTCACATTATACCACAGCAGTCATTGACTTTGTACGTGAAACAAACTATATTGTTTGTAACACAAACTAATTTCTCGGCAGAAGCTGAGAATGGAGGTCCATATGATGTTTGCTGCTGTAGTACGTTCGTTCGATTGTGCTCCGAAATACGAATTGATGAATACGCCAGAACCGTCTGAAAGTAGTGAGGTCCTTGTAGACGTTCTTGCTGCGGGCTTGCACAATCGTGTGAGATCTCAGGCCAACGGTTCTCACTACAGCAGCTCCGACGAGCTGCCGTTAATCCCCGGTATTGATGGTGTTGGGAGGTTGCCTAATGGTCAGTTGGCCTATTTTGTAGCACCGGACACATCTCTGGGTACGTTCGCAGAAAAGGCGGTCATCGACTTGCGACGCAGTGTACCTTTGCCTGAAGGTGTTGATCCTGTTCTAATCGCTGCAGCCATGAATCCAGCGATGTCATCCTGGGTAGCTCTTCGGCGCCGAGTTGATTTTCAGCCTGGGCACAAGGTTCTGGTTCTTGGCGCGACAGGCAATTCCGGACAGATGGCTGTCCAGATTGCCAAGCTTTTTGGTGCAAGTCAGGTTATCGGTGCCGGACGTGATCAGAATCGGCTCAATTCTCTTTCAGCGTTAGGCGCGGACGTTATCGTTTCACTCGCAGACGACCCTGAGGCGGCTTGGTGAAGCAGCATCTGAAGTTGACATCGTCATTGACTATCTCTGGGGGAAGCCTGCTGAGCTTGCGATGCTCCCGCTGCTGACGCAAAGATCAGATCGGAGCCGAAAGCTAACTTGGATCCAAATTGGTTCCGTTGCTGGTCCTACTGCCGCTGTGCCTTCTGCTGCACTTCGATCTGCCAACTTTCAAGTGGTTGGCAGTGGCCAAGGTTCGGTTTCGACTGCTGGGTATGTGGCCGAATTTCCGGCGCTAATCGACGCTATTTCGGCTGGCAAGCTTAAAGTGAGTTCGGTCTCTTTTCCACTTTCCCAAGTGGAGGAAGTTTGGAATGCCCCCATGGGGATGGGGGAACGGGTTGTGTTCGTCCCGACTGTGGAAACGGAAAGAGCGCTTTGCTAAAAGAATGAATGAAGTCCGCCCTTCATAGAATAGAGAACATTGCTTGCTTAGAAAGGAGCCTTACATGGATCTCTATTATGCCGGGCGGATTCCCCGCTCCATTATTCCAGAAAATCAGGAATTCCCCATGTTATCACTTTCGAGCAGGATTACACCAGAATTTCAGTATTATCTCCGCAATCATTTTCCTTATCCTGTATTGCCTTCGAACGATTGGGCGCTCAAGATTGAGGGACTTGTCCATAAACCAATCTCTATCAGTTATCAAGCGCTATTTCAATGCCCCCAAATCACCTTGCCCGTTACAATGGAATGTGCAGGCAACAAGAGGGCCTATTTCCAGCCCAAAACCAAAGGGGATCAATGGGAGCAGGGAGCTGTAAGCCATGCGCTCTGGACGGGAGTTCCCCTCCGAACACTTCTGCAGATTGCTGGAATAATGCCTGATGTTAAGGAAGTCATATTTGAAGGAATGGATACAGGAGAACGTGCGGACCTGCCAGGTATGTTTTCTTTTGCCCGAAGCCTTCCAGTAGAAAAAGCCATGCATCCCGATACATTGATAGCTCTCTGTATGAACGGAAAACCAATACCCTACAAACATGGATACCCCGCAAGATTAATCGTTCCGAACTGGTATGGCATGGCTTCTGTCAAATGGCTTAGCCGCATTGTGGCTGTAGATCACGCGTTTCTGGGACCTTTCCAAAGTAATGATTATGTCATTTACCGCTCCGAAACAGATTCTCAGCGCAGACCTGTTACTCTGATGAAGGTGAATTCCGTTATTGCCCAGCCCACAGATCAAGCTATTATGAGAAGAGGGAGGCACTTCATTACAGGTACAGCATGGTCAGGTCATGGGATCGTTAATAAGGTTCAGATTAGCTTTGATGATGGAGAGACATGGGATCACGTGTTATGGATTGATTCCGAGGAGAAGTACAGCTGGAGAAGATGGAGGTGGGAATGGGAAGTATCCGAACCTGGAACTTACTCTATTAGGGTGAAGGCGACAGATGACAAAGGCAATACCCAGCCTCTTCAGGCGGATTGGAATGTGAAAGGTTATGAAAACAACGCAATTTTTCAAATTCAGGTTTATGTGGATTAATTTTTTTTGATTTTATATTGACTTACAAATCAATCAAAAATAAAATAGAGTCAAGGAGCGTGATTTTATCTTGTTTGTTGAAGAAAAGAAGGACGGAAATTTGAAAATACTGGTTATCGTGGCTCATCCCAATTTGGGGCAGTCGCGCGTGAACCAGCGGTGGGTAACGGAATTGCACAAACATGCAGGTCAAGTAACGGTGCACGAATTGTATGCAGCCTATCCGAATAAAACAATTGACATTGCTCGCGAACAAAACCTTATCGCTGAACATGATCGTCTTGTGCTGCAATTCCCGCTTCAATGGTATGGTACACCTTCTTTGCTAAAGCAATGGCTGGATGAAGTCTTTACAACTACTTGGCTGTTCGGGCCTGGAGGCAGAAAAGTAGCTGGCAAAGAACTCGTGCTCGCCATCTCTATCGGCGGTGCCCGAGAGACTTACCAGGCCGGCGGCTTGATCGGTTACACCATAAGCGAGCTGACTCGTCCCTTGCAAGCCTTTGCCAACCAAGTTAGCATGATAATGCTCCCGTATTTCAAATTCTACGGCGCGATACAAGCAACGGACGAACAGATTGAAATGAGCACCCAACCATTCATCCGACATATCCTGGATCCTGAACTTGATCCTCGAATAGCAAGGAAACGAATGTTTGAAGAAATGCAACAAAAAATAAGCATGGCTCAGAAATAATGGCAGCACCGCGGACGCAAATGTTCGTGGTGTATTTTATTTTGACTAAATTCTCGGAGAGAACGGGGGGACCACTTTCTAAGTAAAGCAGGAGCCTTCCTCTCGATAAAGGGCTGAAGTAAAAAGTGGATTTCATTGGATTAACTCCAATGCAGGCTAGTTTGAAAAGCTGGATGGGCGATTTCATTGGAAAAACTCCAATGCAGTATCGCATAAAGCAGCCATTGTGAGGTTCAATGGAGATATTCATTGGATTATTTCCAGTGTAAGCTGGCAATTGGCCCTTTAATGGCTCATTACATTGGATTAATTCCAATGCAATGAGTCCCCGCTTTTTTATGATTTCGGAGTTGCCTCGCTTGCAGAACGTATAACATCGTACGTTTGATTTTAGTTATATGGTAATATCAAGTTAGAAGATTTCCAATGATATTTGCGCAAAGAAGGAACGTGAAGGTATGTCGGAAGAAGAAGAACTGCATCAGAGCAAGGAAGCTCCGGCTCCAATGCAAAAGAAGCTGTGGGTAAGAACTGTAGCGTCGTACATCGCGATTGCCGTTACCATACATGACACTATGAAGTATCCCTCTTTTGCCCAATCGTGGATAGAGTGGCTGTTCCTGCTAGGGTACTTGTTACTGTGCTGGTTCCCTCGCGGGAAGAGTTATAGTTTACGGGGGCTGGCGGTTATTTCTGTGTCGATCGCACTTATGCATGTGATCAATGTAATCCTGCTCCACTCCGGCTATTGGAATGTATCGCTGCAGCTCATCTTGGTTGGTTTTATGACCAGTAGAGCAGGGAATCGTTACATTCAATGGGTTGGCTGGGGGATTATCGTGGAAATGATCGCACTCTCCTTGATGTTTCCGGACTCGCTGGAAAATCGGCTGTGGAGTTTAGTCAGCATTGCGGGTGTTTATTTTGGGGTTCGAGGTATTGCCTACCGCAATGAATATCACAGACGGATCCAACAGCATTTGGAGGCTTTGCAGAAGGCGCATGAAGAACTGCAAGAGGCAACGCTTGTGTCCATGCATCATGCGGTGCTGGAAGAGCGGAGCCGGATTGCCCGGGATATTCACGACTCGCTTGGACACAGTCTCACATCATTGATCGTACAATTGCAAGCTGTACAGTATATGGTCGCTGGCGGTCCTGATGAGGCGCGCGAAGCTGTGAAGAATATGCTTGCCGTGGCGCGGCAAAGCTTGAAGGACATCCGCAGCTCTGTCCATGCATTGGCTGACGACAGGCATCATCTAGGCATCGACTCGCTTAGGGCGCTTTTATCGCAAACACAAAATCACTCAGGGCTGCAAGGTATTTTTCATGCAGAGGATGGCTTGGACCTGCCTTCAGAGCTGCTCATTGTCCTGTATCGGATTTTGCAGGAAGCACTAACGAATATAACTAGGCATGCGGAAGCAACATCCGTAAGCGTTAATATCTACAAAAGCGCAGGTGAAATATTCATGGTAATTGCCGACAACGGCAAGCTGGCTGGTGTGCAGGAACTTCATTTTGGTTTTGGCTTGCACGGGATTCAGCAGCGCGCGGCGTCCCTTGGAGGCACTTGTGAGTTTGCAGCCGGAGTGCCAAGCGGTCTTCAGGTAAAAGTACGCATACCTTTAATGGTATAGGAGGAAGATTAGGTGGAGGTACAGCAACAACAAATACGCATCCTGTTGGTTGACGACCAGACGATGATCCGACAGGGACTTGGTTATGTAATCCGCCTGCAATCCGACATGGAGGTAGTGGGCGAGGCGGCAGATGGCGAAGCAGCTGTGGAACAATGCCTGAGATGGAAGCCGGATATCGTCTTGATGGACGTGCAAATGCCGAAGCTTACCGGGATTGAGGCGGCCAAACAAATTATAGAGGCGCTGCCTGCAACGAAAATCGTCATTTTGACCACATTTGATGTACATGAATATGTGTATGAGGGTATTCGAGCAGGGGCAGTAGGTTACTTGCTGAAGGATGCCGATTCCGAGGATATGCTGCAAGCGATACGCTCTGCTTACCGCGGCGAGGCGGTTTACCGTACAGCCAAAGCAGGCCAGGCATTGTCTGACGTGTTGAGCGAACGTGAAGCCGGGGGATTGACTGCGGCGTATA
The DNA here is from genome assembly GCF_002027705.1 of Paenibacillus ferrarius. Taxonomy (GTDB): domain Bacteria; phylum Bacillota; class Bacilli; order Paenibacillales; family NBRC-103111; genus Paenibacillus_E; species Paenibacillus_E ferrarius. Next base: position 394,834 of record NZ_MBTG01000012.1, read on the forward strand.
CGGAGCAATCGGAGGCCTGCCTGCTGGAATCATTGACTAGCCGGGAGCAGGAGGTGCTGCAGCAGATGGCGTATGGACTGCGGAACGATCAAATAGCTGTGAGGCTGACCATTTCAGAAGGCACGGTTAAGACGCATGTTCATCGTATTTTGCAGAAGCTGGCGGTCGATGATCGTACCCAGGCTGTCGTATATGCGATTCGTCAAGGTATTGTCGAGTAAGTCGAGCAGAAATGGAAGCCTAGTTCTATATCTATAGATATAGGTTAAGCTCACAGAAATCAACAGCTAGATAGCATCGCAAATTGCCAAGGTGCTGTAACATAGGTTGCAGAACGGACGGTGGTTAGCCGGCCAAAACCAAGGGGGCTTTTGCGATGATGCAAATACTTATAGTGTTAGCCGTCATTTTTTTGATGGTAAGAAGACAGTTAGGAACGAGGACCGTCAACCGAAGAATGGTGATACTGCCATTAATTTTGTTGGTGTATGGCTTTTACGTTGCATCTAGCATTTCCGGTATGGACGCTGGAGGTTGGTTGCTTCTTATTCTTGGTGCTGTGATTGGTTTCCCAATCGGGATATGGCAGGGGATATTAACGAAAGTATTCAGGGAAGGCGGCGTTTGGATGACCAAAGGGTCTCCCATCGGCTTAGCCGTATGGCTGTTGTCCATTCCAGTTCGCTACGGCTTAAGATTCGGCTTAGCGTATGTCATTCCAACGCATGCGTCGTTTACTGGCGGGAATGCTTCTATTCCTTTCTTGTTTGCTATTGCCGGCATCGTATTAGGTCGACTGGTTGGCATTTGCATGAAACACCCGCAAGTCGCACAGCAACTAACAGCAAGAGCATAAAATCATAAAATGCTGCTCTTTCACTAAGCAGGAGTAGGCTGATGGCAAAAGTTCTCGGCAAGTGACTTGGATGGATATTTGATTGATTTTGGTTTGGGATGACAAAATAAACGTGCACATTCCATTCGCAATCGCATACTCTGGTACAAATGTCATTACATTTGGAGGGGTCTATGCCAATCAAACCACCAATTTTAAAACGGGGAGACACAATTGGGGTTGTTACTTTGGGTACCCCTCTTAGTGCGAAGACGATCACTGACCGAATACGAACACTGCAAGGAATGGGTTTCCATGTTGTAGTGGGTGACTTCGTTTATCTCGAAGACGGATACCTTGCAGGGACAGATGAACAACGAGCGTTAGATTTCATGAATATGATAAGAAATCCAAATGTAAACATGATACTTCCCACACGTGGAGGTGTTGGAGTCGCTGGAATTTTGCCATATCTAGACTACTCACTCATACACCGCAATCCCAAAATAATTTCAGGATATAGTGACATCACGATTTTATTAAATGTACTTTATCAATTCTGCGATTTAATTACTTTTCACAGCCTGCTCCTTATTGATTTCGATGCCAGTGAGCCTCCCTATAATTTCAATCAATTTTATGAGGCAACGGCTGTATACTTACCGACAAGAACCATTTTGAACCCGGAAGGGATTCCTTTGATCGGTAGGGTAAGGGGAGATGTTACAGGACGTATCGTAGGAGGTAATTTAACATCCTTTTCGGATGCTATCGGTACGCCATATGAAATCAATACGAGTGGCAAAATTATCCTGATAGAAGAAACTCATGAACCGATTAACAAGGTTTATCGGATGATCAATCGGATGAAAATGTCTGGCAAGTTCGACGATTGCCTTGGAATTGTCATGGGAGAATGCACGAATTGCTCAGCAGCGTATGGAAAATCGTATGAGGATCTGATAAATGAAGTAATTGTTCCTCTCGGAAAACCATTATTGACAAATCTGGCATCCGGACATGGCAAATACAAAGCGGCAATCCCAATTGGCGCCAATGTTCGTTTGAACGCGAACGATAACAAATTGACGGTGCTCGAAAGCACCGTATCTCTGTCATAGGGTTCGTATGTTCTGAAAATTCGGGGGCATAGTATGGAATAGATAACTTCGGATTCGTTGACGATTTGGGATAAAATTCAAGCATCCATCTCATACTAACGGAAGAGATGATGGAGGTGAATGCTATGCCCAAAAATGACGCCAATCCAAAGTATGACCGTGAAAATAACAAAGCAGACAAGAAAGATAATCAGCAGAATAACGCTCATTTCACCGAAGAAGCACAAACGCTGACGAGCAGCAAGGCCGATGATAATGTCCCAAGTTTAAACGGAATCCCTAAGAATCAAGTTTGATAATCTGGCTGCTCTTCCCGTCACTATATGAGGGGAGAGCAGTTTTTTTTATTTCCTAAAGGCATTATTTTAATCCCTATTGGATTAATGGGAATAAACCTTGAAATATTATCCAAGCGGTGTTATTATCTAATAGTGATAATTAATTATCTTAAAATGATATTTATTCAGGAGGTATTTCAATGAGTCAATCATCAGTGGATGATCAAACATGTCAAGTCGGCAATCCAGCTAAGAAAAACATTCAGATTGAGACGACCCCTAGACGGGTTCGAGTTCGTGTAGGCGGGGAAACAATTGCAGATAGTAAAGAGGTCTTGCTGCTGCATGAGCGGGGCCATCTTCCGGTCTATTACTTCCCTGAGTCTGATGTCCGCAAGGATTTGCTGTCTCCGAGTGTGCATTCAACACATTGTCCGCTTAAAGGAGATGCGAGCTATTGGGATATTCAAGTGGACGGACGGGTTATTGAAAATGCGGTTTGGAGCTACCCGCAACCGATTCCAGAAAGTGAAGCGATACGCGGGTATCTAGCTTTCTATTGGAACAAGGTCGATACATGGCACGAGGAAGAGGAAGAAATTTTTGTACATCCCCGGGATCCCTACAAACGCGTTGATGCAATTGCCAGCTCAAGGCATATTGAGATCATCTTGAACGGGGTGAAGCTAGCGGACAGCAAACGGCCGGTTATCGTATTTGAAACAGGTGTGCCTGTTCGTTACTATTTGCCGAAGGATGATATCCGATGGGAGTTGTTTGCACCTTCTTCACTGCAAACTAGCTGTCCTTACAAAGGAACTGCGACATATTTAACTGCGAACATTGACGGCCAGACATATGACAATCTCGTATGGAGCTACCAGAACCCTATACCGGAAATTCCAAAGATTGCTGGTTTGTATGCTTTTTATAATGAGAAAGTGGAAGTCTATGTGGACGGTCAGCGAGAGGCTGAACCCAAATGGTTCCGTTCTGCTCTTGATTTCTTTAATGCAAGTGAAGTATAAGCAATCTTCCATTCGTCCATCAGCTGAATAATGATGGATTGAAGACTGACCTGATAGCAGGAAGTCTTTTTTTATTTAAACATACTATTCCGATGAGATTAATTAAAATAATCATTGACAATTGAAAAATATCATTATAATATTGAAATACGGTTATTGATTATCACAATATAATAATGTAGGGATCCACCAAACGATTGGAGGTCTCATTTTCCCGCAAGGGAGGATGGGGCCTTTTACTGTTGCGAAAGGATGTTTCGATCATGAGTGAAATTGCTTTGGAATTCAAACAAGTAGGCAAAAATTACGGTTCGGGTTTCGTTCTAGAGAACTTTGATCTCCAAGTTCCTAGGGGGCGCATTGTGACGCTTATTGGTCCTTCCGGTTGCGGTAAAACAACCATCCTGAAGATGATCAATCGGTTGATTGAGCCAGAGGAAGGACACATACTGCTGGATGGTACGGATATCAGTTCGCTCGACCCGGTGGAGCTAAGAAGAAATATCGGATACGTTATTCAACAAATAGGTTTATTCCCACATATGACCATTGAGGAAAATATTACAATTGTTCCTAGGTTAAAAGGGGAGTCCAAGAAACAGTTAGTTGCCCGAACAGAAGAACTGCTCAGATTAATCGGATTGGACCCGTCGCATTTTCGCCGCCGATATCCGCATGAACTCAGTGGCGGTCAGCAGCAAAGGATCGGAGTAGCTAGAGCACTGGCCGCCAATCCGTCTATCATTTTGATGGATGAACCGTTTAGCGCGTTGGATCCGATTAGCCGGATACAGCTTCAAAAAGAACTGATCCATCTGAACAAGCACGTCCAGAAGACAATTGTCTTTGTGACGCATGATATCGAAGAAGCGTTGAAAATCGCTGATCAGATTATTTTGCTCAAAGACGGGAAAATTGTCCAAGCCTCGACACCGGAGCAGCTGCTGCAAAGTCCAGCCAACGCTTTTGTACGCGAATTCGTAGGCGCGGAAAGATTCCAAACCGCTGTGACGGAACAAACGGCTGTTAACGTGATGGAATCAGCCATATCCATCAAATCGCAAGCAGCGATCTCCGAAGCTTTTGGACAATTAAAGCTCAACAAGGCTAGGGATTTGATCGTCACCTGTCCAGAGAACAGAGTTCTGGGTGTTGTCGGGGTCGATGAACTTAGTCAGTTTGCCAGGGAAGAGAATTTCCCCATGCTGAAAGTGGAAGATATCATGAGAACCAATATACCTTCTATTCATACACAAACCACCACCGCTCAAATATCCAATCTGCTAAAGAATTATCATATTTTGCCTGTCGTTGACGAATCCCAGCAACTGCATGGCATCGTCACACAGACGAGCTTCATTCAAGGAATTGGCTCAACGCTGATCAGAGATAAGGTGATCGTATGAATCAGTTCTGGAATACGGTACAGGCGGATTGGCCGAAAATTGTGCAAAAAACAACCGAGCATATTGAACTTTCTCTGATTTCCGTTTTCATTGCCTGCCTCATTGCTATTCCGCTGGGCATCTATTTAATCGCACATAAACGAGCAGCCAATGGCGTTATCACGGTGGTTTCGATCATACAAACGATACCAAGTTTAGCTTTATTCGGCTTCATGATCCCGTTGGTCGGAATCGGGACGAAACCTGCGATCATAGCGCTTAGCTTATACGCTCTGCTTCCCATTTTACAAAATACATATGTAGGCATTTCTAGTGTGTCGCCATCCTTGATTGAAGCCGGAACTGGCATGGGCATGACACGCTGGCAACTATTATGGATGGTTCAGCTGCCTATCGCACGCAGCTTTATTATGGCAGGCATACGATTAGTAGCTGTACAAACGATCAGCTTAGCAACAATAGCTACTTACATAGCTGCAGGCGGTTTGGGGGACATCATCACACGAGGGATCGCCATGATTAATACAAATACGATTCTAGAGGGAGCCATTCCGGTATCACTACTGGTCATTATTGTTAATTTACTTTTATTAGGGCTAAACCATTGGTTAACCCCAAAGGGCCTGCGCCCCAAAAAGAATATAACAGGGTAAGAGGAGAGGGGATTTTATCAATGAAAAGGTTTAAACATCAAACGGGTAACAAGTCGTACAATCCTTTGCTTAAAGCAACAACAGCTGGGTTAGCCATCATACTGGCTGTCTCGCTGACAGGCTGTGCCAAATCGGCCTCAAGTTCATCCGATACGATTCATATTGCGACGAAAGGCTTTGCAGAATCCGATATTTTGGCAAATGCATTTAAGCTGCTGATTGAAAATGAAACGAAGCTCAAAACGGAAGTGGCGACGCTTGACAATTCACTTCTGTGGAATGCGGTGAAGGAAAAGAAAGTAGACACCTATGTGGAGTATACAGGCACTGCCCTTATCAACATTATTAAAGCAGAAGCGGAGTTCGACCCGCAAAAGGCTTATGACAAAGTCAAAAAAGAATTGTCGGAGAAAAACCAAATTACAGTTCTTGATCCTATTGGATTCAACAACACCTATGCATTTGGTTTACGCAAAGACCAAGCTGAGAAATACGGCATTAAAACAACCTCGCAATTAGCAGAAAAATCAGGAGAACTCATTTTTGGAGCGACAGAGGAGTTCATTAATCGTCCTGACGCGTGGCCACCGGTAATTAAAACTTATAATCCGAAGTTTAAAGAGATCAAAACGATTCAAAACCCAGGGCTTCAATACCAAGCCATCGAGCAGAAATTAATTGATTCCATGATCCTGTATACGACCGACAGCCAAATTACGGTGAAGCCGATTGTAGTTTTAGAAGATGACAAGCACGTATTCCTGCCTTATTATGCCATTCCGGTTATCCGTGATGAAGTGCTGAAGCAGCATCCAGAGTTAAAAACAATTTTAAACAAGCTCGCAGGTAAAATTACGGATGCGGAAATGCAAAAGTTGAACAGTCAGGTGGACATTAAACAAAGGCCAGCACTGGATGTTGCAAGAGAATGGCTGCAAGCCAAAGGCTTAATCAAGAAATAAGGAAATAACCTGTGTGGGAGGAGCAACAACATGAGTAAAGAAAAACGTCAGATGGCGCTCGGAGCTATGATGTATTTTCCCGCTGGAGAGCATATCTCCAGTTGGAGGCATCCGAAAGCCGATGCGGAGGGACTGCTTGATTTTAACTATTACAAGCAGATTGTGCAGACGGCAGAACGCGGTAAATTCGATATGTTCTTTTATGCGGATGAATTGTATGTATGGGATCGGTTTGAGTCAGGGGTTAGTCATTCCAACAGCATTCGTCCTGAGCCGTTCTCGCTGCTTTCCGCGTTAGCCGTTGTGACGGAGCATATCGGTTTGGCGGCGACGATTTCAACTACGTACAATGAGCCTTATCATATTGCCCGCAAACTGGCAACGTTGGATTATTTGAGCAATGGCAGGGCAGCTTGGAACATCGTAACCTCGCAAACCGATGAGGAAGCGCGTAATTTCGGCAAAGATAAGCATTTGGATCATGCCCTTCGCTATGAACGTGCAGGTGAGTTTGTAGATGTGACGCAAGGCCTCTGGGACAGTTGGGAGGATGACGCACTGCTCTTCGATAAAGCAAGCGGATACTTCGCGGATATAAATAAGCTGCATAATCTGGATCACCAAGGCAAAGATTTTAAGGTTCGAGGTCCTTTGAATATAAGCAGGCCGCCGCAGGGCCATCCTGTGCTCATCCAAGCGGGTGCCTCCGAAGCAGGGAAGGAACTGGCGGCGGCCAAAGCCGAAATCGTCTTCGCGCCAGGATCTACCTTTGCGCCAGGCGGGATGCTGGAGGACGGGCAGCGACTCTATGAGGATTTGAAAGGCCGGATGGCCAAGTACGGCAGGGAACGCGACGAATTGAAAATATTACCTGGCGTAATGCCTATTATTGGCCGCACGGAAGCGGAAGCTAAGGAACAATTAGCATTGATAGATGAACTTACTCCACAACAATTAGGCTTGGATTTGCTATCGCACTACTTGGGTCAAGATGTGTCTTCCTATCCCTTAGACGAGCCGCTGCCTTACCTGCCGGAGATTGCAGAGTTCAATCAAAGCAAGAGCGGTTTGCAACGCATTCGTGAAATTCTTCAGCAAGAAACGTTGACGCTTCGTCAATTGTATCAGCGAATTACGAATAAGCGAGGCATTGCGGGGACACCCGAACAGATAGCCGACCATCTGGAAGAATGGTTTATTCACGGAGCGGCTGACGGTTTTAACATCGCTTTCCCGCATTTGCCTGGCAGTCTGACGGATTTTGTGGATTTGGTTATTCCGGAATTGCAGCGCAGAGGGTTGTTTCGGACCGAATATACGGGGAAAACGCTTCGCGATCATTTGAGTTTACAGCGTCCTGCTAATCGATTTACCAAAGTAAGGGCATAGGGAGGAATTCGTATGGCACATGCAGACCCGCAATGGACATTGCGAGACGGCGATCGGACTGGTTGGCAAATACGGGCAGAGGTGAGTCCAAGATGGATTCGTGTCCAATTTGCCGGAGTGACGGTGGCTGACAGCAAGAAGGTATTAATCGTAACGGAGACTGGCAAGCTGCCGGTGTATTATTTCCCGAAAGAGGATGTTCGAACAGATCTTCTGACTCCTTCCGTACATACGGAAGAGCATGCGAATAAGGGGGAAGCCCTCTACTGGCATATTCAAATTGGAGATACGATCATCGAACGGGCTGCTTGGAGTTATGCCAGACCTAGTGCGGAAACGGAATTTCTCAATGATTATTTCTCATTTGTTTGGAAAAAGGCGGAGGCCTGGTATGAGGAGGAAGAGGAAATATTCGTGCATGCCCGCGATCCTTACTCAAGAGTTGATGCGATTCCAAGCTCTCGCCATATTCAAGTCTACATCGGCGGAGAACTGGTCGCAGACAGCCGGCGTCCTGTTGTTCTCTATGAGACTGGACTTACACCCCGGTATTATTTGCCAAAAGAAGACATCCGATTGGACTTGCTGTCGCCTTCCGATAGCCTAACACGTTGTCCGTACAAAGGGATTGCCTCTTATTGGTCAGCAGCGCTTGGAGGGAAAACGTACAAAGACGTTGTTTGGAGTTATGCCCAGCCGCTACCTGAAGTTCACGAAATTGCCGGTCTATTAAGTTTCTATAATGAAGAAGTAGACGCCCTGTATATAGACGGGGAGCAATGGCTATTGCAAGAGAAAGATCGGCTGCCCTATAAGTCGATCGCTCCGCAATGATGAGCAGGACCAGAAGGAAGCGCGGATAATGACAAGAAAGAAGTCGGCTTTCATCGGTTTGTTCGCCGTAGCCTTGATTTGGGGTATCACTTATGTATTAAGCGCCTATTTGCTAAAGGCGTTCTCCCCGATACTCCTGTCGTTTTTACGGATCTGCATGACGGGGGCATGGTTGGCAGCCTTCATGAATGCACAAGCGATCCAGCACCCGAGTAGAAAAGAGTGGGGCCTGTTAATTGGGTCCGCTATCTTTTTTACATTGATTCAGCAGCCCTTATATTTCATTGGGTTACAGCTGTCCACGGCAGCGAATGCCTCACTGATTTATGCCGTGGCTCCTTTAGCTACGCTGATTCTTGAAGTGATATTTTTGAAATCAAAGCTCCATTGGAGCAAGATGGCTGGCGCATTAATTGGCTTTAGCGGTGTCTTGGTTATTGTCATTTTCAGCGGGCAATCTTTGGGCTTATCTATTGGGGATTTGTATTTAATCATTGCCATGCTGGGACTTTCAATTAGCATCTTGTTTACGCCCAGCTTATCCAAGCGGATGTCCCCGTTTTCTATTTCTCTATACTCCACACTGATTGGCAGTATTCTCATGGTGCCAATGGCAGCAGGTGAACGGTTGATTGGGGTAATGGAAATACACGGAAGTTTCTTCACGTGGATGCTGCTCCTAATCTCAGGGTTGCTTAATGTACTCGCTGGACTTTGGTGGATTCGCGGCATTGCCGAGGTTGGTCCCGGAACGGCGGCTTTATTTAACAATTTACCGCCATTTATCGCGATTATTGCCAGTTATTTATTTCTTGGAGATGCTGTCTACTTCACGCAATTGGCAGGTGGAGTCTTGATTGTGGCAGGCGTTTTCATTTCTAATCATGACTTGTTCAAGCGGGTTCACGGGCAGTCCGGACTAGATATCAACTGAATAAAGGACAGACATGTGCAGGGCACAATCGTCTGTCTTTTCAGCTTTATTGACAGCTCGAACTATCTACTCCACATGGAAGAGGTTATAGCATGATGTTTGATTTAATTATTAGAGGGAACTTGGTTTTGGAGAATGAAGTGATGTACGGGGAAATTGGCGTCCAAGCAGGTAAAATCGCAGAGATTGCCCAGCCTGGAAAGCTTAAGTCGCTTAACATGCAGGACTTTGGCGACTGCTTCGTGTTCCCTGGCATGATTGACGCGCACGTCCATTGCTTCAGCAATCCACATGAAGGCTTTGCGGCAACATCGGAGTCCGCAGCTGTCGGAGGACTGACCACTATTTTGGATATGCCCTATGATCTGGCTGCACCGATTACTAACTTGGCTCGCTTTCAGCAGAAGGTAGAGAGATTGGAAAAAGAAGCGCTGATTGACATTGGCTTGTGGGCAACTATTGCCAAAAGCGGAGGAACACAGCAGATTGGCCTGCTGGCTGACGCTGGCGCAGTAGCGTTCAAAATGTCTACATTTGAAACCGATCCTCATCGCTTTCCTGAAATCGCAGATTCGGAAATTATGAAAGCTATGACGTTGATTAGTCAAACAGGTCTGCGCGCAGCCTTCCATGCTGAAAACAATGAAATGATAAAGCAGTTGACGGAGTCTTATATCCAGCAAGGTCGCTTGGATCCACTAGCACATATGGAAACACGTCCCCCCGTCACGGAGACAAGTGCCGTTCTGAAACTATTGGAATTCGCCTACTGGACGGGGGTCAAGCTGCACATCGTTCATGTCAGTCATCCGCGGACGATTGATTTAGCAATGATTTATAAGCAAATGCAAGTAGATGTGACTACGGAAACGTGCTACCCCTATCTGCTCATGGATGCTTACGATCTGGAGCGATTCGGACCCAAAGCCAAAAATAACCCGCCGCTTAGGCTGCCTGAAGATGTTGTCGGCTTGTGGGATCATCAGCTGCAAGATCACATAGACCTCATTACATCGGATCATGCCCCTTGGGGCAGCGATAAGAAAGAAGTGGGGAATACGAATATTTTTGAAGCTGCTTCCGGTATGCCAGGTGTTGAGATTCTCGTGCCGCTTATGTTTGAATGGGCTGTCGTCAAAGGTGGCATATCCCCTGTTGTCCTAGGCAAATGGCTTTCTCAGCACCCGGCAGAGGTATTTCAGATTCAGGGCAAAGGGAAAATTACCGTTGGCAACGATGCTGATTTTACGGTTATTGATCAGGACCAAAGCTGGATAATCGATGAACAGGCGTTTAAATCGCATTCCAAGCTTTCGCCGTTCCATGGCCGTGAGGTGCAGGGGAAGGTGATTCAAACCATCGTCCGTGGAACGACGGTTTATGACGGCTTCGAAGTGAAGGTCAAACCAGGTTTTGGACGATTCGTCGCAGGAGCAGCCGTGAAAAAGGGGGCATATCAATGACGGAACCCAATCTCAGCCCTAATCAAGAACGGATAGCCAGCGATATCCATAAGCTCGCATCTCTGACGAATCCCAGCAAACCCGGCTGGACGCGGAGGCCGTTCACGAGCTGGTACGCTCTTGGACGTGAATGGCTGCAAGAACAAATGGCGGAATTGCACATGAGCGTACACTACGATGCAGCTTCCAATCTCATTGGAAGTATCCCCGGAAGTGAATCTGAATTGAAACCTATTATGGTTGGTTCACATACGGATACCGTGACTGGCGGAGGCCGGTTTGACGGAATTATAGGAGTCATTGCTGGCTTAGAACTGGTTCGAGTGTTGCGTGAATCAGGAATCACCCTGCGGCATCCCTTGGAAATCGTCGATTTCACGGCAGAAGAGCCAAGCGAATTCGGTATATCGACCATCGGCAGCAGAGGAATGGTTAATAATTTAACAGAGGAAATGCTGCTTCGCCAAGATCCGAATGGACTTGTGCTGAAAGAAGCGATCGTACTTGCTGGAGGCAATCCAGACTTGATTTCGGAGCAAGCACGGAAGCCGGGAGATGTGGCTTTATATTTGGAGCTGCATATTGAGCAAGGTCCAATACTTGAACAGAGCTTGCATCGTTTGGGTGTCGTAACGGGGATTGTCGGCATCCATCGATATCGGATTGTTGTTGAAGGATCGCCGAACCATGCGGGAACGACGCCGATGACGATGCGCTCCGATGCGTTGACCGGTGCAGCGCAGCTTGTGTTGGAGCTTGAAGCATTGATGAATCTAGCCTATGAAGAATCTGTTGTGGGTACTGTAGGGAAATTGAATGTTGAACCCAACGCTTCCAACGTTATCCCAGGTCGTGTTGAATTTGATTTGGAAATAAGGTCAATCAATAGCTCAATTTTAGTTGACATTATTGCGGTATATCAGGAAAAGGCGAAGCGGATTGCGCATCAAAGAGGGCTTGCAATACAGTTCGACAGCTTATCGAAATCCGAGCCCATTCGGGTTAACAACGAGGTGCAGTCAGGTATTCGCAGCGCCTGCCAGCAGACGGGATCTACCCTTGACTTGCCAAGCGGCGCAGGACATGACGGGAATCAGATATCACGCATTGCCCCTATCGGCATGATCTTCGTACCTAGCAAGGAAGGACGAAGCCATTGTCCGGAGGAATGGACCAGCCAAGAGGATGTGGCGTTGGGGGTTGAAGCCTTGATTCGAGCTGTACTTTTATTTGATCAGAGGCTTGATTAGGAAGGGATGATGAATATGGAACGAATTACGGCAGCTAGAGGCTTAAACTTGCGGTGCAAAGGATGGCGCCAAGAAGCGCTTCTCCGCATGCTGGAGAACGTGCTTGAGAATGGAGAGAATCAAAAAGAACTTATCGTGTATGCGGCGTTAGCCAAGGCGGCAAGAAATTGGCCATCTTATCACGCTATCGTTCATACGTTGAAAGAATTGGAAGAGGATGAAACGCTCGTTATTCAATCAGGCAAACCTATCGGCATTTTCAAAACCCATCGGTTCTCCCCGCTTGTCGTGATGGCAAACTGCAATTTGGTTGGTCGATGGGCGACAAGTGAAAACTTTTATCGGCTGCAAGAAAAAGGTTTGCTGATCTGGGGAGGCTTAACGGCGGCAGCTTGGCAATATATTGGTTCCCAGGGTGTTATTCAAGGGACTTACGAAATTTTCCAGAGCATTGCGAGGCTTCATTTTGATGGCAGTTTGGCGGGCAAGTTTATTCTAACTGCCGGTTTGGGCGGAATGGGAGGCGCTCAGCCTCTTGCAGGGACACTTGCGGGAGCAGCAATCTTGTGCGTAGAAGTCTCGCAAGAGCGAATTGACCGACGTATCAAAGCTAACTATTTGCAGCGCAAGACGGACAGCTTGGATGAAGCGCTCCTTTGGATACATGAAGCCGTACAGCAAGGAAAGGCCGTTTCTGTAGGTCTGCTAGGCAATGCAGCGGACATTTATCCAGAGCTTGTCGAGCGTGGAATTATTCCCGATATTGTGACGGACCAAACTTCCGCGCATGATCTCGTGTATGGCTATGTTCCTTCGGGCTATCAAATTGGTGATTTGGAGGCAGCAAGAGTGCATGCGACGGAAAAGCTTCAGCATGATGCCGGGGCTTCTATCGCAAGGGAAGTGAAGGCGATGCTTGAGCTGAAGAAGCGCGGTGCCATCGTTTTCGACAATGGCAACAATATTCGCTCCAAGGCACATCAATACGGTGTCGAGAATGCTTTCGACATTGATATCTTCACAGAAGCGTTCCTGCGGCCATTATTTGCGAGAGCCATTGGTCCTTTTCGATGGGTGGCGCTTAGCGGAGAAGTCAGTGATATTCAAGTCATTGATGACTATATCCTAGAAGCATTTAAGGATAATGACATTATTACGAATTGGATTCAGCTGGCTCGCGAGCATGTTCCTGTAGAAGGACTGCCCGCACGTATTGGCTGGTTCGGGCACGGTGATCGCACGAAGCTCGCTTTGGCCGTGAATCAAATGGTTAGAGAGGGCAAGCTGCAAGGACCCGTTGCCTTTTCGCGCGATCATCTGGATGCAGCTTCGATGACGCATCCGAACATTATGACCGAGCGGATGAAGGATGGAAGTGACGCTATCGCAGATTGGCCGCTGCTCAATGCGATGCTGAACTGTTCTTCGATGGCCGATTTGGTCACGATTCATTCAGGTGGCGGAGGCTATGCCGGCTATATGACGAGCGCAGGCGTTACGTTGGTTGCAGACGGCCGAGTAGAAAGCGATATTCGACTCGAAACAACGCTAAACAATGATACAGGGCTTGGCGTCTTGCGGTATGCCGATGCCGGGTATGAGGAATCTGCGGATGAGGTGCTTCGCAAGGATATCCGCTGGATTGAAACGATATAGAAAACGAAGCTAATCAGATGATTGGAGGAAGAAAGAGATGCGTATTTTAACGGAAGAAGATGTATGGTCAGCGGTTCGTGGTGGTTCTGTATTTGCCAGTGGCGGGGGCGGATGGGTGGACCATGGTTTGCAAATTGGGAACGCGGCTGTTTCGATAGGCCAACCCAAACTTGTGTCGGTAGACGAACTGCCGGACGATGCCATCATCATTACGGCTACCGCAATTGGCGCGCCGGCTGGCACAGATTGGCAGATGCTGGGGACAGATTATATTAAAGCGGTCAAGCTGCTGCAGGAAAACTTCGAAGGCAAGGTCGTCGGCATTATGACACCGCAAAACGGGATGTCAAGTACGATCAACGGCTGGCTGCCTGCTGCCTTGCTCGACTTGGTTGTTGTAGACGCTACTGGAGACATCCGGGCACATCCAACAGGCAAGATGGGCTCGATGGGTCTGGCTGCACGGCAGGATTATGAGACGATTCAAGTCGTTGTAGGAGGCAAACGCGATAACGGCTCCTATCTGGAGCTTGTCGTGAAAGGATCGCCAGCCAAGACATCCAATATTCTTCGCACGGCAGCCGACCAAGCAGGGGGTTTCATCGCTTCTGCGCGTCATCCGCTGCCTGCCTCGTATATCAAAGAGCATGCGGCTATCGGCGGCATTTCTATTGCAATCGAACTGGGCAAAGCAATTATCGCCGCTCAACCGCAAGGTGGTGAGCACGTGATTGCGACCATCGTTCAGCATACAAAAGGCACCGTACTCGGCAAGGGCATCGTTACCAAACGCGATGTGCATTATTCAGGCGCATTCGATATCGGCACCATCACAGTCGAGCTGCCGGAGGGATCGTTAACCTTGCATGTGATGAACGAGTACATGGCAGTCGATGATCAGGACGGGATAAGATTGACGACTTATCCGGATGTCATAACCACGTTATCGGCAGAGACTGGATTGCCAGTTAGTGTGGGACATGTGGAAGTTGGAGCGGAACTGGCTGTATTTTCAATTCACAAAAGCCTCATCCCCTTGAGTTCCAGTGTGAAAGACCCAACCGTTTATCCGGAAGTCGAGAAAGCGCTTGGCATCGCGCTTGCCGATTATGCCTTGGACGGCATCTAAGCCCGATGAGCCAGAAAACGAATCAAGCCATATTGTTAACCGGGAATGATCTAAGCATTGAAGACGTATACGCGGTTGCTGAAGAACGCGCTAAGGTCACTATTGCCGAGGAAGCATGGGAACTGCTCCATAGATCGCGTCAGTTTATCCTTGAGATCTCGGCATCGGACCAGCCTGTATATGGCTTCAACCGCGGAGTTGGTCTCAATAAAGACCGCCATATTGAAGCGGAGGCGTTCGAAGCCTACAATCGTAATCTGCTGTATTCGCATTCAGCCGGCATCCCGCCCTATGCTTCCGATGCGCAGGTGCGAGCCGTCCTCTTGGTTCGGCTGAACTCCCTGCTAGTGGGACGGACCGGGGTCGATCCGACGATAGCCCGGCAGTATGCGGACTTCCTTAATTGCGGCATTCATCCGTTGTTGCCGCTTCGCGGATCGGTCGGGGCAGGCGATATTACACTGTTAGCCCATATCGGACTTGCCTTTATCGGTGAAGGCAATGTGAGTTATGAGGGAAGCAACCTTAGCGCCGCAGAAGCGATGGCGAGAAACGGTTTGCTGCCTGTCCAACTGGGGCCTAAGGATGGTCTGGCCATCGTTTCATCGAACGCCGTTGCGGCTGGAACCGGAGCACTCGTGCTCCATGCATGCAAAGAGCTGCTTGAGCTTGCTGATTTGGTTTATGCACTTTCGCTTGAAGGGCTGCAAGGCCATGTTTCTCCCTTGGATGCAAGCGTCCAGCGGTATAGGCCATATGTCGGCCAGGCACTAAGCGCTGAACGCGTACGCACCTTGCTGACAGGCAGTGGACTCTGGGATCATGCGTCTGCCAGTCTTCAAGATCCGCTAAGCTTTCGCAGTGCTTCCCCAATTCACGGTGCAGCGTTAGATTCTTTGCGTTATGTGCAAGCGGCACTTCAGACACATGTGAATGCATCGGACGATAATCCCTGTGTGTTGGAGGAAGAGAGGCGCATCGTTTCTTGCGCCAATTTCGAGCCGCTTACTTGGGTGCTCGGGCTTGAAATGTTGGGTATTGCGTTAAGCCACGTATCCAAAAGCTCATGCTATCGTACGATCAAGCTGGGAACACCGCAATTTACTGGATTAAGCCGGTTTTTAGCTCCAAATGACCAGACCCTTGCATTCAGTACGATTCAGAAAACCTATACATCGCTTGATGCTGAAATCCGTCATTTAAGCACACCGTCATCAGCAGACTATTATTCCTTGGCGGGGGACATGGAAGATCATGCGAGCAATGCTCCGTATGTGGTTAATAAATTAGAGCAAATCATAGAACGATTGCAATATATTTTAGCGATCGAAGCCATTCATGCTGCGCAAGCCATTGATTTGAGAAGCGGGATTCAGCTTGGGATAGGCACGCATGCGGCTTATGAAGAGCTTCGTACGGTTGTTCCATTCCTTGATAAGGATCGCAGTTTATCCGTAGATATCCAAGCTGCTTTGGCAAAAGTGAAGAATGGCTCTTTAGTGAAGTGTGCTAGATCCGCCATAAGCAAGCCGTTTTCCGAGTCGTAGGAGGATTTTGCAGCGTTAAAACGAATAGATAGGAGGTGAATATGAGTACGAACGTCGAGGTGAGACCCATGAATGGAACACAAACGTTAAGCCGTGCGCTTGATATATTATTTGCAATGGCGGAAGCAGATGGAGCTTTATCCGTCAGCGATATTGCCCAGAAGGTTTCGATTCCGGAAAGTTCTATTTACCGGTTCCTGCAGACGTTGGAGCAGAATGGTATCGTGGAACGCAGGGGAAAAGGTCAAATTGTTCTTGGCATGAGGATTCTGGACCTTGCAAGAAGCTTAAGCCAACAAGTTCATCGCGAGCTTGTTCCGTTCGCACTTCCCATTATGGAGACGTTGACAACCGCAACCAATGAAACATCCCTGTTATTTATTCGCTCGGGAATCAATGCCATTTGTATTCAAAATGTGAAAAGCCGTGCGTTGATTCAATATTCCACAGAAAATGGAAGGATTCTGCCCCTGCATCTGGGCGCTTCCAGCAAGGCTATTCTCGCCTACGAGACGGAGAAGGTGATCGAGACTGTCACCGAGAAATTATCGAAGGAAGCCGATTGCGAGGCATTGCTGCAAGATTTGAAAAAGATACGTGAGCAAGGCTATGCCTTAAGCCACGGTGAAGCCGATCAGGACGTATTCGCAATTGGGGCGCCTGTCTTTGACTCCCGCGGTTCATTAATCGCAAGCGTCTCCATCGCTGGGCCCAAGTATCGTTTCGACGAGCAGCTGAAGCTTAAGTCGATTCAGGCTGTGATGGATGCTGCTGAGAACATCTCGCGCAAAATGGGAAAACAATAACGAACGAAGTCATGCCATTCAAGCGGCGGCCTTTTACCTGAATTCTCTCAGGGAAAGGCCGCCGCTTGCTGATTGTTCCGTTGAACAAAATTGTTAATTGCTGTATAATTTTTGAAAGCTAACACAATAATGAAATGTTCAACAATAAATGAAGTTATCCAAAGATTAATTGAAATGGAGACAAGCGGATGATTAATAAAATCGGTCAAATTATGTTGTATGTGAATAATCAAGATGAGGCATTGAAATTTTGGACAGAAAAATTAGGGTTCAGCTTAGTTTCTGAAGAAAACAACGAGCATATGAGATGGATTGAGATTGCTCCTGCTAAGGAAGCAGGAACGAACATCGTACTACACAACAAGGAACTCATTGCCAAAATGCAGCCACAATTGAATCTCAATACACCTTCGTTACTGTTTTTCTCGGACGAGCTCGATAGCTTATATCAAGATCTGAAGGACAAAAATATCACAGTCGGAGAACTTGTAACTATGCCAACAGGAAGAGTATTCAACTTCGCTGACAATGAAGGAAATTACTTTGCAGTCTTGGAAAAAAAGTAAGTGTTAATGCACCTTAACCGGGTGCTTTTTTTATTGCTTTGCCTGCTAATGCTATCGGTTCTCATTCGGTGTCTTTTTTTATGCGTGCATATTCGCGGTCGAGAGGTGTATATGAAAGTAAACACTGGTATATGGAATGGCTGCGCTCAGCCTCTTATACTTAAGCTATCAACGAAGCTGAAAGACATGCAACAATTTGAGGAGCATATGGGAGGTCAGATGAAAATGATACGAAGAGGGAGAAATGTTCTCACAGCCACTTTGATCACCAGTCTAGTCGCTGTAACAGCATGCAGTAATAATCCGGAGTCTAGCCCGAATCCGTCCGCGTCTACAGCCGCAGCGGAAACACAATCGTCCGATACAATGAAGCTGCTTGAAGTTTCCACAGTTAGAGAAGGCGATCCATATTTGAAATTCGACGTGGGTGAGAACTTCGATAACAATTCCGTTTACGCAGCCTATGAGAAAGACGCAGGCGTTAAAATTACGAATCAATGGGTCGCCGCTGATACCAACCAATACAAAGAAAAGCTGAAGATCGCAATTGCATCGAATGAAATTCCTGATTTGATGATGGTGGACGCCACCCAGCTTCAGCAGTTGATTGAAGCAGACATGATTATGGATCTCACCAGCGTATACGATAAGTATGCGACGCCCGAGACCAAAAAGTTCATGAAAATGGATGGCGGTACTCAAATGAAATCAGCCTCGATCGGCGGTAAATTGATGGCGATTCCGAGAACGTCCAATCCGTACTACTCGCAGTTTCTATATGTGCGTACTGACTGGCTCAAAAAGCTGAATTTGCCCGAGCCTAAGACGATGCAGGATCTCATGACGATTGCGGAAGCATTTAAGACCAAAGATCCTGGAGGAACCGGAAGAGCGTATGGTCTTGCACTCAACAAAGATTTGAAAGAAGACGGAGTAACTGGTCTCATCGGTTTCATGAATGGCTATCATGCCTATTTGGATTCGAATTCTGATTCAAGTCATTGGATGGATGACGGTACTGGCAAGCTCGTTATGGGCTACGTGCAGCCGCAAATGAAAGAAGCGCTTAAGGCGCTGCAAGATATGTTCAAAAAAGGACTGATTGATCCCGAATTCGCTGTGAAAGATACGCAAAAAGAGTCGGAACTTATTTTCGGCAACAACATTGGCCTTGTATACGGTGCCGAATGGGTACCTGCACATCTTGCGACCGGTGCGATTAAAGACGGTAAACAAGTGCAGGAATGGGGCGTTTATCCGCTTCCCTCTGTCGACAACCAACCCGCGAAGGCACAGATTGGCATCGGCGTCGACAGATATTACGTTGTGTCCAAGAAGGCAAAAAATCCGGAAGCCGTCATCAGACTGCTGAATCAATGGATTGTGGTCGATAACAACCAGACGGAAGATAACAAAGTGTATGAGTTTGGCAAAGACCGCGTGGAAAAGAAGAACAACTACTGGCTGCTTAATCCACTTAGAGTTGGAAGTCTATCGAACGATAACGGCGAGGTGCTGCCGAAGGCGATTGCAACCAAAGACGCGAGTCTGGCGAAAACCAAAGATCAGAAAACGAGATACGAGCGGGCTATGAAATTCGTAAACGGCGATACCAGCATGTGGTGGGAATACTTGATTTCCGGTCCGAAGGGAGCCTATTCCTTGATTCCCGATATGAAAAAGAACAATCAATTCGAACAAACCAAGTTCTACGGGGCACCGACGCCAACGATGGTTGAGAAGAATGCGATCCTTGAGAAAAAGCGCGACGAAGTATTTTTCAAAATTATTATGAACCAAGTTCCTGTTGACGAGTTCGATAAATTTGTCGCTGATTGGAAGCGACTTGGTGGAGATCAAATGACGAAAGAAGTGAATGACTGGTATGCGAAGAGCAAATAGTTCTTCGCTGTGGGGAGTGGTGGTGCATAATGAATTTGATTTCTCGCATATGGAAGCGTGAATGGCCGCTTCATTTGATGTTGATTCCTGGACTGATGTTTGTCATCGTTTTCAGCTACATCCCTATGGCGGGCATTGTCATGGCATTTCAAAAATATATTCCAACCAGAGGTCTGTTTGGTTCTCCGTTCGTCGGGCTGAGAAACTTTCAATATATGTTCGTTTATCCCGACATTGGCCGCATTTTTTTCAATACCATCTATATTGCCGTTATGAAAATTACAGCAGGCTTATTCGTACCGATAACGATTGCCATTCTGCTGAACGAGATGAGCAAACAGTGGATCAAACGAACGTTCCAAACGCTTGTTTACTTGCCGCATTTCATGTCCTGGGTGCTGCTAAGCGGCATATTAATCGATGTGCTTTCCCCATCTACGGGGGTACTCAATCAATTGTTAGGCTTGCTAGGCATCGACCCGATCTACTTTCTGGGCAATAATCGCTGGTTTCCTTATGTGATGGTCGTTTCAGACGTATGGAAGGAGTTTGGTTACGGAACCATCGTCTACTTAGCCGCCTTAACCAGCATTAATCCATCGCTTTATGAAGCTGCGGAAATTGACGGCGCAGGTCGCTGGAAGATGACGCTGAACATTACGATCCCGGGCATGATGCCTATTATAGTGCTGATGTTTACGCTGAACATTGGCAACGTCCTCAATGCCGGCTTCGATCAAATATTTAACTTGTACAGTCCACAAGTTTACGAAAGTGCTGACATCATTGATACGTTCGTGTATCGGATGGGGATCGAGCAGTCCCAGTTCGGGTTCGCCACAGCGGTCGGACTGTTGAAATCGATCGTTTCGTTTATCTTTATCTCCATTTCCTATGTCTTCGCCTACCGTTTCGCGAATTACCGCATTTTTTGACCACAGATATGGGGAAGAGAGGGGACACATCATGCGTTACAAAATGACATTTAGCCGGGGGATGTTCTTAAGTGCTAATGTCCTATTTTTAGTGGCGATCTCATTAGCCTGCCTGATGCCCATTATTCATATATTAGCCTTATCGTTCAGCACCGGGACGGCCGCTTCCGCAGGCAAGGTCACGCTGTGGCCTGTCGAGTTTACGACGGCAGCTTACAATAACGTATTCGGCAAGCCTGAATATTTGCGTGCTTTCGGAGTTTCATTCGAACGTCTTATACTCGGAACCGCTATCAGCATGTTTTTGACGATCCTGACGGCGTATCCCTTATCCAAGGATGAGAGGCAGTTTCGGCTAAGGACATTCTACGCATGGGTGTTCGTGTTCACCATATTGTTTAGCGGAGGCATCATTCCATGGTATTTGACGGCGAAGTCGCTAGGCCTGATCGATACGATTTGGGCGCTCGTTCTGCCTGGCGCGCTGCAGGTATTCAACGTTATTTTGCTGCTTAACTTTTACAGGAACCTGCCCAAAGAACTGGAGGAATCGGCTCGGATTGACGGTGCAGGACATTTTGCGATATTATGGAAAATTTATGTGCCACTGGCGCTTCCTGCGCTTGCAACGACAGGCCTGTTCACAATGGTATGGCACTGGAACAGTTGGTTCGATGGCATGATTCTGATGAACCATCCTGACAAATACCCGCTGCAAACGTTCTTGCAAACCATCATTATCAAACTCGATTTCCGGTTCCTCCAAACACAGGATGCCGAGTTGATCAGCAAGTTGTCGGACCGTACAAGCAAAGCTGCCCAAATCTTCGTCGCGGCTTTTCCTATTTTGATCGTGTATCCTTTCCTGCAGCGATTTTTCATTAAAGGAATTGTGATGGGGAGTGTCAAAGAATAACAATCAGGATTGTTACCCCATGCATAGCAGGTGAGCGCAGGATGAAACGCTTTTTCCGACTCAGGGACTTTTCCATATTCAAAAAAATCATGGCCGCATTCATGGTGGTGCTGCTTCCATTAATGGCCATCACTTGGCTGATCAACGAGAAGGGATCAGAAAGTATCCGCAAGGAAATCTCGCAGTCGACACTGAATACGACGGAGTATTACCTGGACTCACTCGAAAAGGAAGCGGACCGGATCGTCCAATATTTACCCAAATACGTGACGGACGACGACTTAATCGAACTATCAACGACCGGCAGCGAATTGTCTTACTACGAGCGAGCACAGAAAATATTGGACATTCAGAAACGGCTTGTGTTGATGAAGGACTCCAGTCCGTTTATTCAGGAAGCGAAGGCCTACGTTCCTTCTATCGACCGAACGCTGCTCAGCGTCAAATACGATACATCCATCGACTTGCAGGAGTTCGCCGCGATGCAGACCCAGAACAGGCCCTACACAGAGCCGATTATCTATTGGAATGACCGGCTATTCATATCCATGCAGTACCCGATAAATACGCGGCGGGAGCCACTCTTTATTGTCAGTGCCGAGCTGTCCGCACAGAAATTAAAAGAATCACTAGCTCAAATCGGCAGATCGCTTGATGGCACAAGCATCTTATTGAACTTGGACCATGGCTGGCATCTCCAGAGTGACAACGATCCAACCCTGCTGGAGATGGCCAAGGTTTTTATTAAGGACAATCAGGCACAAGGAAAGAAGGAAGGGTTCGAAACCGTCCGTTATGGAGGCAAAAGCTATTTAGCCGTATATAAGTACTCTCCGCTTTGGAATTCGTATTCGTTAAGTCTAATTCCCGAAGCGAACGTGCTAGGTCCAATCCAAACCTACCGGGTTTGGTTTTGGTGGGCTTGCGCGCTCGCCATAGTTGTCGGCTTATTTTTCTCCTATTTGCTGTTCAGGCTTATTTATAGACCTCTCATGCGGCTGGTGCATTCGTTCCGCCACGTCCAGCAGAATCGGCTGGAACCGATCGCGATCGACCGTGGGCATGACGAATTCGGGTATTTGTATCAGGCATTTAATGATACGATTCAGTCGCTGCGAACGTTGATCGAAGAAAATTACGAGCAGCAAATTCGCAACCAGCGCTCAGAGCTGAAGAGGTTGCAATCGCAAATCAATCCGCACTTTTTGTACAACTGCTTCTTCGTACTGTGCCGCTTGATCAAGTCCGAGCAGCAGAAGGACAAAGCGTACCAATTTTGCTTGTACATCGGCGAATATTTTCATTTTATTACGAGAGATGGGGAGGACGAAATCCCACTTGCGCTGGAAGTGAAGCATTCCCGCACCTATGTAGATATGCAGACCGTCTGCTACGGGGACCGTATTCAAGTTAAATTTGACGGTGATGTGATGGAGCTAAAAGTGCCAAGACTTGTGCTGCAGCCGATTATCGAGAACGCTTACAAGCACGCGCTGGGCAATATGCGGACAGAAGGCGTTCTATGGGTGCACAGTGAGGAGAACGAAGATGGGTTCTCTTTCTATGTCGAGGACAACGGAAATGCTGTATCGGATGAAGAGATCAAACGGCTGAACAACTCATTACGACGATCAGAACGCCACATGGAAGAGACGACGGGACTTGTTAATGTTCATCGCAGAATTCAACTCCGGTACGGAGCCGAATATGGCATCTCGTTGGCTCGCTCGGCGCTGGGCGGCCTGCAAGTACGGATTCATTTCGGCAGCAGCTAAGAAACGTTTCTTCCAGAAACACTTGAGGAGGGGTTTGCTTGTACCGGTTACTTATTGTCGACGATCTTCCAATCATCGTGGACGGCCTGATGGAGCTTTTTGAACAAACCGCGTATCTGGACGTAGACATTTTGAAGGCCTACTCCGGCGAAGAAGCTTTGGAGGTGCTGCAAAACAATCGGGTCGACATCGTCATATCCGATATCAAAATGCCAGGACTTGAAGGCATAGAGCTGTTGAGGGAAATCAAAGCGCAGTGGCCGGCCTGCAAGGTCATTTTTCTAACCGGCTATAATGATTTCCATTACGTGCAAAGCGCTGTCCAATACGGCAGCTTCGAGTATATTCTGAAGATTGAAAGCGATGAGAAGATCATCCGTTCCGTCGAGCGGGCGATCGAGAAGTTCGCAGAAGAATACGACCAGCAGCGCATGTTCGAAAGAGCGAACAACCGGATGCGGCTGGCACTGCCATCGCTGCAGAAAGATTACGTTACTGGGCTTCTGCAGGGCAATCAGGTAACGAAAAGCCAATTGGAAAGCCATTTTAAAGATATCGAAATGCCGCTTCGAGCGGACATGCCGATTATTTTGCTGATTGGACGCATCGATGACTGGAAGGACCAGATAACAGCGCCGGATAAAGCACTGCTTATTTATGCCGTACAAAATGTCACCGAGGAATATTTATCGCCCTATGTGCGCTGTTTGTCCTATGTGTACGACCAATCCCAAATCGTATGGTTCATCCAGCCAAGTGGAGACAACGAACCGCAAACGTCAAGTGGTGCGACTGATTCGGTATGGAAAAAATCATCTACCTATGTAAGCGGCATGCTGGAAACCATTCAGCGAACATGCAAAATGCTGTTGAAGCTGCCTGTCTCGTTCATGCTTAGCTGCGAGCCTGTGGCGTGGAGTGGTGTTTCTGAAAGCTTTCATCGGTTGAAATACGGATTATTATTCGGAATGGGGTTGTCGAGCGAGGTTATTTTGAGTGATTCCGACATCAGGAGAGCTGAGAAAAATGAGGCAGGCGAGAAGCAGAACGATTTTTTCCATCTGACTCGCGTACAGCTTCTTGCCAAAGCCCTGGAGAACAGCCACCGTGAAGAGTTTTACAAGCTGTACTTGGAATTGACGAAGATTTGGAGCGAGGAAGAATCCCCTTTTGAATGGAAAAAGGAGCTCTATCACTCCCTAGCCGCTATTTATCTCACCTACATCAACAAAAGTCCAGAGATGCGCACCTATGTGAACGCAGTTCACGATTTGGCTCCGCTGTTCCAGTTCGGCGAGAAGGACGCCTGGCCTTCCTTGAGGCAATACTTTATGCAAACGGCTGACTGCCTGTTCAACTGGAATGCTGTTCAAGGCGCGAAACTGCCATCGGAAGTTGTGCAAAAAGCACACCAATATATCGAAGAAAACATTTCTACAGATATTTCTCTTAACGCGATTGCGGATCACGTTGGACTGAATCCATCTTATTTTTCCAGGCTGTATAAGCAAATGACCGGTATCGGTTTATCCGATTACATCATTGATTATCGAAATTTGAAAGCGAAGGAACTGCTCATGGGCAGCACGATGAAAGTGAACGAAATCGCAGCTGCGCTTGGCTACAATTCCGCTCTGGCGTTCATCCGCTTCTTCAAGAAGCAGAACGAAACGACGCCACAGGAATACAGGATGCTGCGCTTATGAAAGTGATGTCTAAGCCTAGTTAGGAGTCAGAGGTATGAGAAAGCTAATTACGGCAAGAGGCTTAGTTGTTTCTTGTCAAGCATATGAAGGTGAGCCGCTATATGGGCCTCATTATATGGCCGAGATGGCAAAGGGAGCTGAGCTTGGCGGAGCAATCGGGATTCGCGCGAATGGCGTTGCGGATATATTCGTCATGAAACAGCATATTCAAGTGCCGATTATCGGTCTCAATAAAAGAAAAATGGAAGGCAGCGATGTCTATATTACGCCTACTGTAGAGGATGCTCTAGCGGTATATGCGGCTGGGGCGAATATCGTTGCCATTGACGGAACGAAACGGCCGCGACCTGACGGGAGATCGTTAGCAGACACGGTAAAACAGCTCAAACAGCACAAAATCCCGATTATGGCTGATATTTCGAATGATGAGGAAGGTCTGTATGCAGCAGAATTAGGGGTGGATTATATTTCGACTACCTTATCAGGATACACGCCATACAGCCCGCAAATAAGCGGACCCGACATCGAATTGGTCGCTCGACTGTCCCGTACAGTGCGCATTCCCATTGCAGCAGAAGGGAAGTATAGCCAACCTGCGGAAGTCAACCGTGCCTTGGAAGCCGGCGCTCAATTCGTTGTTATTGGAAGTGCAATAACGCGCCCTCAGTATATTACCGAGAGATTCATTCATGCGATACCTGGCGATTTAAAACAGAATAACGAAAGGTTGTAAGGCGGATGAAAGCAATCGGTATCGATATCGGCGGCACTTCGATCAAAGGGCTCGTTATCAACGACCAAGGTCAACTATTGACGCAAAGCAGGATTGCAACGGATGCCCAGCAGGGAAGAGAGCACATTCTGAGCAAAGTAAGTTCCGTTATTGCGGAACTTCTTGCAGCTCACACAGATGTGATTGGAATTGGCATCGGCACGGCGGGACGAGTCAACATGGAGACTGGGGAGATCGTTTATGCGACAACGAATTTGCCAGGATGGCAGGGTACGCAGTTAAAACAAATCATCGAGTCTGAGTTTGGCCTGCCTGCGTTCATCGATAACGATGCCAATACGGCAATGATCGGAGAAGCGTGGCTTGGTGCCGGGAGAGGATACGGCGATTTGACGATGTTGACGCTTGGCACCGGGGTTGGGGGTGCCAATATGGTGCGTGGTGAACTTGTCCGCGGGTCGCTATGGAATGGCGGTGAATGGGGACATGTTGTTATGGTCCCGCGAGGGCGGCTTTGCAATTGCGGTCAATACGGATGTATCGAACAGTACGTATCCGGGACAGCTTTGGTAACTGCCGCGCGCGAGGCCACACGATTTCCATATTCGACTGGTTTGGAGGTACTGCAAGATTTTGAACAAGACCAACAGCAGATCGTGGATCTGGTCCATCAATTTCTGGACGATTTGGTGACTGTCATCTATAACATTCATCTTGGCCTAAATCCGCAAGCGATTGTGATCGGCGGCGGGCTTGTCGAATCTAAGGAGAAGTGGTGGGGATTGTTCATGGCCAAAGTGAAGCGCCTTCAGCTCGGCATTGTGGTACAACCAGCAGAACTTGGCAATTGGGCAGGTTCGATCGGTGCGGCAAAACAGGTGTTTTCATTTATGCTATAATAACAATCTAAACTCGCTTGGAAGGAGTGTCATCATGAAACAACGACGACTTAGAAACGAAGTTCCCGTCGAGCTTACTTGGAATCTTGACGAGCTTTTTGCTAGCACGCAGGAATGGGAAGATGAAGTGGAAGCCATTCAAAATGAAGCTTCTCTTTTGGAGCCATTCAAAGGGACTTTACAAACAGGAGCAAGCCAGTTGGCAGACTGCTTAGAGGCACAAGAATCGCTGCTTGCCCGCAGTGCGCGAGCGGCAACGTATGCGAGGCTGCGTTTCTCAGAAGACTCCAGCAATCCGCAGAACCAAGCAAACTCCGCACGTTCCGGTGACTTCACATCGGGAATCGGAGCGGCTATTTCCTTTATTCGTTCAGAAATCCTTGAGCTGCCGGAAGGAATGATCGAACGATATATTCAGGAGGAGACGCGCTTAGAGCCTTTCCGCAAAAGCTTAAACGACTTGCTTGAAACCAAGCGTCACAAGCTTAGTGCAGAAACAGAAGCTGTATTGGCGTCACTCGGTGAAGTGTTGGGAGCGCCATACAATATTTATCAGCGCAGCAAGCTATCTGACCTCTCTTTTGACGCCGTACAAGATGCGGAGGGCGTAACCCATCCCGTATCATTTGCTTTGTTTGAAACAGACTATGAGTTTTCTTCGAATACCAGTCTGCGCCGGGCTTCTTACGACTCATTCAGTAAGACACTCGAGCAGTACCAGAATACGTTTGCCGCAGTTTACGCTACGGAAGTGAAGCGGCAAGTCGTAACTGCCCGTTTACGTGGCTATGACTCCGCAACCGATATGCTTTTGCAGCCTCAGCAAGTGACGAAGGAGATGTACAATAACATCCTCGATGTCATTCTCGCGGAGCTTGCCCCGCATATGCGTCGTTTAATGCAATTGAAGAAAAAGGTGCTGGGTCTGGATCAACTGTTGTTTTGCGACCTGAAGGCACCATTCGATCCAGACTTCAATCCTCCGGTTACAACCGAGGAAGCTGGCCAAACCATCCTTGAAGCGCTGCGTGTCATGGGCCCGGAGTACACGGAGCTCATGGAGCAAGCCTTATCGGAACGATGGATTGACTATGCCGACAATGTAGGGAAGTCGACTGGTGCTTTCTGTGCGTCGCCATATGGGAAACACTCCTACATTTTAATTACGTGGGGCGGCAATATGCGCAGCGCCTTCACCTTGGCACATGAGCTTGGACATGCAGGTCATTTGATGCTCGCAGCTCGCAATCAGCGTTACACCAACTTCCGACCGTCCCTTTATTTCATCGAAGCACCGTCTACGATGAATGAGCTGCTGCTCGCGGAACACATTATGAAGAAGTCGAATGAACCGCGGATGAAGCGTTGGGTCATTTTGCAGATGCTGAATACATACTATCATAATTTCGTAACGCATTTGTTGGAAGCCGACATGCAAAGAAGAGTATACACTGCTGCCGAGCAGGGAGAAGCATTAACCGCGAAGAAGCTTTCCAGCCTAAAAGGTGAAGTGCTTTCCGAGTTCTGGGGTGATACTGTGGAGCTTGATTCCAGAGCCCATCTAACCTGGATGCGTCAGCCACATTATTATATGGGCCTTTATCCTTACACTTACGCAGCAGGATTGACTGCATCTACAGCGGTTGCACAGCTGATTAAAGAGGAAGGACAGCCAGCTGTTGATCGGTGGCTGGAAGTACTTAAGGCTGGAGGAACATTGAATCCGCTTGACTTAATGAAACATTCCGGTGTCGATATGTCTGAACCCAAGCCGATCCAGAGCGCTGTGGCCTATGTGGGTTCGTTGATCGATGAACTCGAGCGTTTATTTTGAAAATAATAAATAAGGCCAAAAGAGGGTTGAGCTTCATTTGGTACAAGCACTTTGGTTACTATAACCAGAGTGCTTTTTACGATTTTGGATCGTCAACACTTCTGTTCTTGGGGGCGAGAGATATAAACGAGGAGTGTTTCCCGAGCAAAGTAAACAAGTGTATATCAAAGTAAGAAGTTATCTCTTTGTATGGTGGCACAGCTCATCTAGTATTAAGAGTGAAGAGGCCTCTTCACGCTGCATGCATAAGATTATAAACCACATTCAGGAGGGAAAATGATGATTCCGATGAAAAAATGGATAACGCTAGCCGTATGTATGATGCTGATGTTAATGATGATGCCCAGTGTGCATGCGGCTGAGAAGCAACCGGAACTTCGCAATCTGGCCAAGGGTTTAAGTTATACGTGGTCCGAAACACCAGATCCCAGCTATCCGGACACCGGAAATAAGCTTACCGATGGAAAAGTTGGCAGCTTGAACGTACTCGATCCAGCATGGGTGGGGAATTTACATAAAAAAACGCGTGAAGTCGTGTTTGATCTGGGAAGCTCCAAATCTGTTTCCAGCATTAAAGCCCATTTTCTGCAAGATTGGCCGGGATCTGCTGTTCTTTTTCCGCTGACGGTTTCCATGTACGCTTCCGACGATAAAGAACACTGGGGCACGCTTGCCAATAAAGCAACAGAGAAGCTGTGGAGCGATGGACCTCCAGTAGATCAATACTACACTTGGGATGGCAGCAAGGATGGGGTTCAGAGACCCGGCCATGACGCGGTGATGGCGTATGCCCGATACATCAAAGTGACCTTCTCCATGCACCCAAGGGCGTGGTCATTTGTGGACGAAATCGAGATCTGGGGGACCGATGGAAAAGCGAAAGGTGCAAAGAAGGTGCCTTCCGACCCATTCACCTATTTGCAGCCAGGTAAAGACACTGCGGGTATTGCCAATTTATCGCTTTTATACAATGGTTATTATGCCAATGGAGACGGCAACTGGACGAAAGAGAAGCTGATTCCCGAAATTAGCTATATCAATAAGGATGGGAACCCGGTCGATTGGTTTTTTGACGGCTTCCTTACACTAGGATTAATGACTCCGCAAGGGCGTGATTTCGGCGGTGGCGGCGCGTACCTGACAGACTGGAAATGGTATCTTGATAAGACGCTCTCTAATCAAGGAGATCTGCGTCAGCTGAATGAAGCGACTAAGGAAGTCGGCGGGAAACTGGGGCAGCCGAAGCATAAATCGAAGGTAGTTATGATGATACCGAATCCTGGCGAGTATTTATCAGATTTCGGCGATGTGGACGGGGACGGAATATCGGAGAACTTTAATGAGGGCTTGGTAGGCAAGGATGCTGCTTTGGCGAACAGACAGAAAGCTGTTCGTTGGTGGATCCAAGAGGTTAAGAAACGCTGGAAAGAACAAAATTTCTCCAATCTTGAGCTTGTCGGCATGTATTGGTTGGATGAGCAGGTAAGTACGAGTGAGACGGGACCGGAAACGCTCCGCTTAGTCAATAAACTCGTCCACGATCAGGGTTTAAAGTCATTCTGGATTCCTCATTTCCTTGCATATAAAAGCTTTATGTGGCAGGATGTCGGCTTTGATGCAGCAGCTTTTCAACCCAACTATTACTTTGAGAATCTGAATGCTGATCGCATCGAAGATGCCGCAAATATCGCCAAAACCTATGGAATGGGAGTGGAGATGGAATTTGATGACAGGATGCTGACGGATAAGGTCTTCCGTGACAGATTCATGGATTACCTCAAAGGCGGAGTAAAGTATGGCTACATGAAGAATGCATTTAAAGCCTATTACAAAGGCAGCGGCCCCGTCTTGCTTCATGCAGCAAACAGCAGTGATCCGGAGATTCGAAAGATGTATGACTCGCTTTACCAATTCACGAAAGGCAAGTACTCGAATTGATGAGGCTCACGAATCTGACTATCGTTAACATCGCCTTGAAAATAGGCGATGTTTTTTCTTTTTGGTGAGCCTCCGATTTTAATATTGACATAACTTATAAAAGAAGATATATTTCTTTTAGTTATTAGTAATAATTACGATTAAATGTGAACGGGGAAAGGCAGTTGATACAATGAGCATGCCAAGTTTGCAAGACAGAATTCCTGTTACTGTATTGAGCGGTTATCTGGGAGCAGGCAAGACGACACTGTTAAATCATATATTGCATAATCGCGACGGTCTGAAAGTTGCTGTCATCGTGAATGATTTGAGCGAAGTGAATATCGATGCGGACTTGATTCGGGAGGGCGGCGGATTAAGCCGTACGGAAGAGAAGTTAGTCGAAATGTCCAATGGCTGCATATGCTGCACATTAAGGGATGATCTTCTGCAGGAAATTGAGCGCCTCGCTATGGAGAAACGATTTGATTACATACTTATCGAATCTACGGGTGTTGGAGAGCCATTACCCGTAGCTCAAACGTTCACCTATGTTGACGAAGAGAAGCAAATTGATTTAACTAAGCTAACTCGTTTGGATACACTGGTGACGGTTGTTGATGCCTATCATTTCTGGCAAGACTTCAATACGCGCGAAAGCTTGAGAGACCGCGGACAGGATGCAGGCATTGAGGATACACGCAGTGTCGTTAATCTTCTGACCGAACAAGTGGAATTTTGCGATGTTCTCATCATCAATAAGTGCGATATGGTGACGGAAGACGAACTTGTTAAGTTGGAAGTGGCGCTCAAGGGATTGCAGCCAAGAGCCAGAATCATAAGAGCCTCTCATGGCAAAGTGGATCCTAAGATGATATTGAATACACACTTATTCAACTTTGAAGAAGCCAGTACTTCCGCTGGTTGGATGCGGGAATTGCAGAAGGAAACACATACGCCCGAAACCGAAGAGTACGGGATAACTTCCTTTGTTTATACACGCAAAATTCCTTTCCATCCTGAGCGTTTGTTGAAATGGATGGCGAAGTGGCCCCAATCTATTGTCCGTTCCAAAGGTTTAATGTGGATTGCCACTCGCAATAACATGGCGATTTCTTTCAGTCAAGCGGGTGTCTCCAGACAGCTGTCGCCAGCGGGATTATGGGTCGCATCGATGTCAGAGGAAGAACGGTTTGTGCATTTCGGCAGCGACTTTCCCAAATCGCCAGATTGGGATGATGAGTGGGGGGACAGGGTGACGAAGCTTGTCTTTATAGGCATTGAGATGGAGCGTGAAGCAATTACAAGAACGCTTGATGAAGCTCTTTTAACGGTGGAAGAAATGAAAAGCAATTGGAGAAAGCTGACCGATCCGATTCCCAAGTTTTATTGACACGTATTAATCGTAATACTTACAAAAAAAAGAGGGCTATGAAAAGCTTTATCTTACAGCGATTTCTCCAAATTAGTAAACCGTGCGTAGCGCGGTTTTTTTATTTTACGTCGGAAAGTATAAGTTCTCAGGAGAGGACTGATGGGTGCAAATGAAGCCCCATCTTTTTGAGAGAGAAAGCTGGTTTCACTGGATTAATTCCAATGGAAGTTAGTTTGAAGGGCTTGAAAGACGGTTTACATTGGATAGACTCCAATGGATAATCTGAAAACAGCAGGCACCTTGGAATTTATGGAATATTTCATTGGATTATTTCCAGTGAAAGCTTGCAATCAGACATTGGATGGCTGATTTGACTGGACAAATTGCAATGAGAAGAATTAATATCTGCTTCCGGAGGTTCTTCCATTTTATTTCAAATTACATTCCCTAATTATGGTAAAATGAAATGTATGGGAACAATTTTAAGCAATAAGGGAGGCATTTTTCAAATATGTACAAGGTTGTATTTTTTGATGTTGACGGCACACTATTAAGTGAAGTGGATAGAAGCTTGCCTCTAAGTACAAAAGAAGCAATCGAAAGTTTGATTGAAAAAAATATTAAAGTCGTAGTCGCAACGGGGAGACCCTATAATTTGTGTGAAGAGTTTAAGGCTATGGGCGTTGAGACATTTATTTCTGCTAATGGGGCGCTTATTAAATGCAATGATAACATTATTCATAAATCCGTGCTTTCCAGAAATACAGTGCGTGATATCTCATCTTTTGCGGAGTTGAACGGACATGGCCTGTCATATTTTACTGAACTATTCGCAATGAACGGATTAGGGGGCGATGATGAGCGGGTTATGAAGGCTTTAAAAGAGACGCTAAGTCTTACGCAATATCCTGAAAAAATGAGTTCATTGTCAGAAGATGTCTATTGCCTATGTTTGTATGCGGACGAGAGAGAAGCTGAGAAATTTCTAATCAGATTTCCTACACTCAGGTTCCAGCGATTTCATGGCTACGTAATGAATGTGCTAGAAGAAACGGAAGTTTCCAAATCAGCGGCGATAAAAAAAGTGCTGGACCATCTAAACATTTGCAAGTCGGAAGCGATTGCTTTCGGTGACGGTGGCAATGATATCGACATGTTGGAGTACGTAGGATTGGGAATTGCAATGGAAAACGGTGATGAGCGGTTAAAACAAAAAGCGGATTACGTTACGAAAAAAGCAAGCGAAGGTGGCATATCTTATGCATTAAAGAAATTTGGCGTTATTTAAATAAGTAAATGCGCGCCATCAATGAAACGTAAACGGAGGATCTAGCTTGCATAAAATCAGGCTTATACTGATCGTTTTCCTGCTTTTAGTTGGATGCAATCAAATAACTTCAAGTAGTAAATATGAAAAACTTCAACCTACCCTAAATCCAATTGTCGAAAGTGATGCGAAAGAGACTCAGTTTCCAACATCTAGCGCTTCTGTGAATTCTAATCCTGTAATTATAGGCACTTTTCTTTGCTCAGGGTACTCTCCATTTCAAACTGGTGTAGCGAAAGTTTCAAGGATGGGCATGAATAAGTATCACTTAATTGCGTCAATGACGTACGGCTATAGTCACAATAATGGTGAAATTGAAACGGATTTCTCTTACGATGGTAACAAATTCATCATTTTAAATCAAAAGTATAGCATAGTCAAAATCTCTTTCACGGAGAATTCCATTACAATTGATTATCCAGGTGAGCATTTCGGTGGGAATAACGCGGAACCAAAAGGAACTTTTTATCTAGAACATACTGACTCAGCGGATAGCCGTTTTTTAACTAAGGTTTATGATACTTTAAAGCTGCCGGATCCATACAGGCATGGATTATCCGAAGTGCTGACCTATGAGTTAGATGACAAGCTTCTTCTGTTAGTTCGAACAAGAAATGATAAGAATGTTACCCAAATGAATGCTGATTTTTTACTCATGTACAAAGCAGCCGATCAAAGCCTAAGTGTTATTGGCGAAATATCTGATTATAAAGAGCAGGACCTTCAAAAAGAGCTCAATAACTTGGGAGCTGATTCGTTCTTAATTTATCAAATTCTACATAAGGATTATGCCGATCGATTAGTCAAATTGAAAATGCACAAATGGGATAATGGTGATCTTGCAGTGGGGGAATCTGGTGAATTTCAGCTTACCGAAACAGAAGCAATCTATATTGTCACTGGTGTTGAAAAGGCTACTTCTGTCACAACTAATATGCGTAGTGCAGATAATATTGGTTCCATCTTTAAGACGGAGGTCGATCGTTCAGACAATAAAACGGTTACGATTCATAGCTACGAGATCGTTCGCAAGGATCAGAACGACGAGCATACAGTTACGCAAGACTGGTTGGAGGTAAATCGCTTAACAGGGAACGTATCTAGTCTAATTTGGTAAACATGATATAAAAAAACGGAGCCACGCGATTTCGCGGGCTCCGTTTCATTTCACCATAAAATTTTAAAAGGGTTTATTTTAATTCCGCAATAAATCTGTCTACTTCGCCATTCGGTGTATTCACAGTTTCGTAGACCTTAATCGAAACGTTGTTTTGAATTTGGCTTTGGGTAAGATTATTGAAGCTTAGCGATTGGTTGCCGCTCACCAAACGATTTGTTCCGGTGAAAGGGAAGGAACTTGAACCAAGTGAACTTCCGGAACCATCAACCAATTCAAATTTCAACTTGGAGAAGTTATTATCCACGATGACTTCAGAATCACGTGTAATGTCCATATCCAGATTTAATTTATACGTATAGGATAATGTCGGAGAAGCCAGTTGGGATAATGTCCAGCTTTTGATGTTCAGCTTGAATGGATATAAGGAAACATTGTTATGATCATTGTCGGTTTGCGAGCTGACATTGTAGCTGGCAATCGTAGATTTATAGGTTGAAGAACCATTAGTCGGTTGTCCTTGTCCAGCCCCTGACAGGACGCCTTGCACATTCAATTTGTACTGATCACTTTGGTCAGTGGATGGAATGGTATAGCCATAGCTAACTACGACTCCTGTTCCAGGAGCAATATCGGAAGTACCCATTGTTTGTCGGTTGCCCGTATAGGTGTAACCATCTTTACCCGTTAAATCAGCGGCAATCGCTGGTACCGGAATGGGCTTATCGCTTTTATTGACCAGTTTGAATTTAGCAAGACCGGTCTTATTTCCGGTTTCTTCGTTATTCGTCACATGCAATTCTTCAAGCGATACAGCCAGATTGGGATTGATGAACTCATTTCCTTGCTCGAAGACCATTGGTGTACCGAAGGTATAGTTGCCTCCAGCAGGAACTGTGCTTGTATCTGTTCCTCCATTAGCAGGAAGTCCAAACCCGATGCGTCCGGTATAGTACTGAATCGGTGTTGTCTGGCCTTGTTTCAAGAAGCTTTCAGGCGTAAGAACATAGAAGGCATTCAATTGCGTATTCGTATCGGTTGTGATCGCAAAATGAATATATTTCTGCTCGCCGGCATTGAGGCTTATTGGGGATTCTTCAATCCTTTTTCCAATAAAAGATTGCCCTTCCGATTTCCCGCTAAGTGTGAAATCGGGAATGGTTTCAGCATAACTTCCTGAATTTTGGACTTTAACCTGCACGATATACGTTGGCGATTGCCCAGTGAACTGCTTGGACATACTTGTAGCCGAATATTTCAAAGATGAAGTCACGCCAGGAAGCGCAAAGGTAGCTCCCCAATTTCCTAATAGGGCGGAGTCCTTAATAACAGCATCTTTACCGCGCCATACAATCGAATCAACGGGAGAATCCGCAAGCAGTGTTTCCTGCTTAGGATATACCTTATCATTCACATCGATCCACAGGATGTCGGTTAAATTTACGTCCGACTTAACATTGATATCAGCCATATAGCTGAGTGTCACATCGCTCTGCGGCAGAATCGAGTGGGCATTGCTTGCGCTTGGCACTAACGTATAGTCCGTGCCGTCAGCCGTTTTGACACGGAGTTCATAGTCGGGAATCCGTATCGTGGAACTGGACGAATTGGTCAGCTTAACGACGGTCCCAATTTTCCAACCGTCTGTTGTTTTTTCCTGCAGCATACTTTTGACTTGAGCCTGTGAGCCACCAGGGAGGGTGTAGGCTTTCATTTCATCTACATGAATCTCTGCATGTTGACCAGGCACGAATTGCTGCTTGGCTGCATAAGAGGAAGTCACCAGCAGGTCGCGTGTGGCAGGTGCGATCCCCCCGAATGTACCGTCAGCCAAGTTCCCGAGCAAGTTCAATTGAATAGCCAGCGCAGCGTAGCCCTTGGCCCAATTCGAGACGGTGCTGTCATTAACTCCAGCATTCCCTTTGGCCTCAGCATCCTTATTCAATCCGCGGATTAGGAAGGCGGCCAGCTGTTCTTTCGTTACTTCACCTGCTGGGTTATACGTGCCTGGGCCAAAGCCATCTGTAAGGTTAGCGGCTTTCAGCGCTTCGATATAGGGCAGGGCATAGCCGTTAGCCGGATCAGTGCTGCTCACATCGCTGAAACTGGATACTTTCAAAGAAGAATCTACCTTCAATCCGAAGATCAAAGCAGCTACTTTGGCAAATTGGGCACGGTTCATTTTATCATGAAGACCAAAGAGGCCATCGCTGACCCCATCAAAAATACCCGCGGCAATCATCGCATCAAATTTAGCCTTCGTTGCGGAATCAAGCTGATTTAAATCACTGAAATCTGCGGAGGTTTTAGGGGCGGCTGCACCTAGAGCTGCAGATGAAAACAAAGTAAGGGCCATTGTGGTGCTCATGATAACTGATAAACTTTTCTTCATTTTCGTACTCCTCTCAAAACTCGATTTGGAATCTGGATATAAATCATTTACTCATTGATATCCTTTGTCGCTTTTTTTCTCTGGATAAAGAAAAGAACGAAAGGGATACATATAAAAGCAGGAATCGCAGAAATATAAAAAGTGTCAGCAATGGATCTGACCAATGATTCTTTTTGCATGAAACCGGCTAGATAAGTAGCCGCAGTACCTGAGGCTGTTGCCATGTCGATCGACCACGAATAAATGGCGCCGGAAAGCATGGATACGGTACTATTCGCGGTAATTGAATCGACAGGTACACTATCGCTGATATGCTGAAAGTGAATAATCTGGCGATTGCTCATGAGCGCCGTAAAGATGGCAATCCCTAGGGATCCAGCAACCTGCCGAACCACGTTGGATAGGGGAGAGGCGTTGCCGACCTGCTGCGGTGATACCGCACGCATGCCTGCTGTGGTCAGCGGCATCATACAGAGTCCGATTCCAATCCCGCGGATCGTTAATATTGTATTGAGCCAATGGTTAGGCGTATCCGTCGTCAGATGATGCAGATCCAGCGTCGTGACACCTAGGATGGTAAGACCTGTGATACATAAGGGGACAATCCCAAATTTATCTGCCAGTTTTCCACTAATCGGCATCATCAGCGCCATCGCGATGGATTGAGGCATCATCAATATTCCGGTCTGCATCGCAGTAAGACCTTGTATGTTTTGCAAATATAACGGGGTCAGAAACGTACCGCCCATCATACCCATCATAACCAAACTACCTGCAATAACACTAATGGTAAATTTTAAATTTTTAAAAAGCTTTAAGTCAAGAACAGGCTGCTCGACTCCGAGTTCTACCCAGATCAGCAGCAGCAAGCTGAAAAAAGCGGTGAAAAGCAGGCTAATGATGAATAAAGATGTCCATCCTTGTGATTGTCCCTTGCTTAGAGCGAGCAGCAAGCTCCCAAAGAAGATCATAGATAGAATAGCCCCGGTTAAGTCAAATTTCAATCCTTCTCTGCGGGGAGATTCTTTCAGCAGAACCTTTCCAAGTACTACGGCAAGAATTCCAATGGGTATATTGATGAAAAAGAGCAGCCTCCAGCTGTAATTTTGGATCAGATAACCACCGAACGTTGGCCCAAGTGCAGGGGCGCACATCGCTGCTACCCCCCACAAGCCAATTGCTGTACCGGTTTTCTCCCTAGGAAACGTCGTATAAATAATTGACATCCCGATTGGCATAATAAATCCGCCGGCAAAACCTTGTATAATTCGGAACAAGATCATCGTACTAGAGCTCCACGCCAGGCCACAAACTACGGAAAACAATGTGAACCCGGCTACAGAGTAAATAAAGATGTTTTTATTTCCGAATTTGGCACCGAGAAAGCCGCTCATCGGAATAACCATCGCAGATGCCAAGGTATATCCCGTAATGACCCACTGCATCGTATTGATATCCGAGCCGAAAACGGCAACGAACTTGTTCATGGCTACATTCATTAAGCTGCTGTTGAGAACGGCAACGAAGGTCCCCATGACAATAGCGATAAGCGACAGCCACATTTTGCCATTGCCTTCTGATTCTTGTTGTTTAACTGCCGATGTTTCGGCCATAGCTGCGCCTCCTATTCGGCTTTTACCTTCGTGCCTTCAGCGATCTTGTCTGTAGGATTCACGACGATTTGTTCATTAGCTTTGAGTTTATCGTTAGGCAGCACGTACGACCAATCCTGATTTTTCTCCTCCGTTTTTACTTCAACGAGGTGGGCTGTATTGTCGTCTGCTGTGTACAGATATTCTTTTTGATCCTTTTTAATAATGGCGCTCTTCGGAATTTCCAAACGGCTCTCCTGAGCAGCATCCAGTTTAACTTCAGCCACCATTCCTGCAAACAGCAAACCATCTTTATTGTCTACTTTCACTTTAACAGGGAATGTATTGCTGTTCGCGTTAGCGACGGGGCTAACGAAGAAGATCTCACCTTTAAAGGTTTGGTTCGGCAGGTTCTGTATTGCAACGTCTACTTTTATACCAGCCTTTACTTGCGTGATTTGGCTATCGGATACACTCAATTCCACCTGAACCTGGTCCATATTGACAAGAGAGAGGACCTGTACACCAGGCTGGGCAAGCTCACCTATAGAGATGCTTTTTTTGACAATAAGCCCGTCTATCGGGGCAGTAATCGTAGCATTGTTCAATCCGCTGTTCGCAAGCTCTAAACCTGCATTTAAACGATCAACATCCGCCTGAAGCGCTGAAATTGTGTTATCCGTCGGCCCGATTTTGGCTAATTGCAGCTTGGCTTCTGCTCCTTGCAACTGTGCTTCAGCCGCTTTTTGCGCACCTTGTGCTTGCTCGCTGCTGGCTTTCGCCTTTTCATAATCGAGCGTGCCTTTATCCAAATCCTCCTGAGTCACCCCAGAATTGCTGTCGTATGAATTTCTTAAACGGTTATAAGTGCTGGTAGCAAGTTCTAATCCCGCTTTGGCTTGCTCCATGGCCGCGGTTGCCTGTTGGTAAGCTCCTTGAGCTGCGCTCACTGCGCTTTGAAGTCCTTGAATTTCCTGTGAACGGGCACCGGCTTTCGTATCAACAAGTTTGGCTTGCGCCGCAAGGAGAGAAGATTCGGCTTGTTTCACTTGTTGATTTAAATCGCCTGTTTCCAGCTGAACCAATACATCGCCTTGTTTAACTTTACTGCCTTCTTGTACATTTACACTGGCTACTTTGCCAGCTACTTTGGATACAATTTTAATATCCTGATCTGGAATGACTTTACCGCTTAAACCTGCTGATGCAGGCTGTCCCAGCTTCATGACATGGATCGGGACTGCGGTGGAATCCGCTTGCCCTGAGACTTCAGCACCACATCCAGGAAGAACAGCAATGGCTGCAATTATGAGAATCGCTGGAACGATTAATTGATTTCGTTTACTCATCGTTGACTAACTCCTCTTCTTTTAGTTGCCCTTCAAATGAATTTTGATCGAGGAGCTGATTCCTGGTGATAAATCAAGCCCTTGGTTGTCATCGATTGCAATTTTGATAGGGATACGTTGCGTTACTTTGGTGAAATTCCCGCTAGTGTTGGTAGAAGGCAGCAGCGAAAAAGTCGACGCCGTGGCCTTGCTGATTTCTTTCACTTTGCCTACTAGCACTTTGCCAGGGAAATTGTCCAAATTGATTTCTACTTTTTCGCCTTCTTTGATTTTATAAATCTGGGTTTCCTCAATGTTGGCCGAAACGTACAATTTGCTCGTATCGACGACCATCGCTACCGTTTGACCAGGTGAGGAGACCTCCCCGACTTTAACCAACGTTTTGATGACAGTTCCTTCAATAGGCGACCGTAGTGCCGCTTGATCGAGGCTGCTTGTAGGCAAATTATTGTTGTCCTGCTGTCCGATAATCTGATCGGCAAGAACATGATCTCCTTCGTTGACTTGCAACGAGGTCACTTTTCCGGTAATTCGCGGCATGACTTTGTAGATATCTCCGGCAAGTCTGGAATCATCTGTAGAAAGATAGTTCTGTCCTTCATACCAAAAATAACCGCCGATTCCTCCACCGACAACTACCAAAGCTGTCAATATGATATACAACATTACTTTACGCTTCATGATTTCTCCTCAACCTTCTTTTCCAATTGTCTAGTAATCAAATCGAAAGAACTATGAATGATGATAAGTTCTTCTTCTGAGAATCCATTTAGAAATTTAGAATAATTAGCTTCTTGGAAAAAAGAATTTTCCTCAAACCTTGCTTGCATTTTCTCCGACATATAAATCCAGGTTACGCGGCGATCCGCTTCGTCCTTCACACGATTAATCCACCCATCGCGTTCAAGCCGATCGATGATCCCCGAAACGGTACTGTAGGATAAATCAACGGCATCGACAATCTGCCCGATTGTCTTGGGCTCCTTTTTAACTTGGTACAACGTCATGAATTGGGGAGGTGTTAAACCCATACAATGAATCCTTTTAGCTAATGACTCTTTGTGAGTTCGCGTCAATTGTCTCAAAAGTTTGGCGATGCTCGTCTCAAGATACATCATCACACCTCATTTCCAAAAAAATCTCAACTAAAAATTTGATAGAAAATTATGTTT
The DNA here is from genome assembly GCF_002027705.1 of Paenibacillus ferrarius. Lineage (GTDB taxonomy): Bacteria > Bacillota > Bacilli > Paenibacillales > NBRC-103111 > Paenibacillus_E > Paenibacillus_E ferrarius. Next base: position 435,632 of record NZ_MBTG01000012.1, read on the forward strand.
GCAATATGGACTCCCCCAAACAAACAAGTTGTATCATGAAACTACATTATTGTATTATACAACTTTAAGGCGTGTTGTCAACGTACATTTCTGTACCCATTCTGATTCAAAATTAGGGTAGGGTATGTTAACATAGTTCATATAGCTAATGAGGTGAAAATGTATGAAAATAGATTCATTGGAAAGCATAGAACTTGAATTGGCCATCTTTGTTCGCCGTCTTACCTCCATAACCGCTGATAAAAAATTCGGTAATATTGATCGATCTGCTTATCTTTTGCTGCACCAAATATCCACGCATGGTTGTGCCGGTGTGAAAATGCTAGCAGAAATATTCCAATTGGACATTTCGACTGTTAGTAGGCAAGCTGCGTCATTAGAGCAGAAGGACTATGTATACAGAATACCTGATCCACAAGATCGTAGAGCTTATACCTTTCAAATAACGGATTTAGGAAAACAAGAGTTAGAGGAATATAAACAGGCAAGATCGATCAGACTTAAGAAAGTGTTAAAAGAATGGACAGAAGACGAATGCGAAACATTCGCGCAACTGTTAAAAAAATTCAATCTTACGATCAATGAAATTCGTGCCAAAGAGCCCAATTCGTAATCATTGGGCTCTTGTTTGGCATAGGGCTTGGGTGATGCAGTCCCGCTAGCTCCAACTGCTTAATATAAACCTGCAATTGTGCATCTTTTTTGCTCTTGGAGCAGCCTCAATGATGAAATTCCTGCGTTTGTGCAGGTTTTTGAGGCTTTTTTTGAATCAGAGGCTGGAAAAGATGAAAATACCTGCACACTTGCAGGCATTTACACTTTATAACCGAATTCATCTGAAAATTCCTGCACTTTCGCAGGTTTTCTTGCGCTGAACATAAGCGCTATCTTTGTAGATGGACTCTGACACAGTTAGATGTCTTCCGATAGCGCAAGCGCACCCTCTTTGACAATTCCCTTTAAATTGAGCATGGAAAGATTGATGTAAATCGTGCCGTCATAAGTAAAAGCACCGGTTCCTTTGGAATATTGGTTATTGGTAGTAATTAAGGTGACAAGCTGACCATTAAGACTCAGCTGAACCAAGGGTTCATTCCAGCTGATAGTATAGAAGCTGCTTACAGTGGAGAGCGAGACATACTGCGCTCCGTCCACTTGGATCAGGCCAAAATCGCCTGTGCTTTTCTTCGTTTTCTCATCCTTCAGGCTAAAACTAACCGATTTGATAGCCTGATATCCGCGACTAGGGTCACCGACTGCTGACGGCCCTGGCGTTGCGGATGGTGAAGGCGTTGGAGATGGAGAGGGAAGAGGGGGCTGCTCCTCTTTTTTCTTAAGAGAAATGCCAAGGTCCGCATTAAATGAAACCTCATATCCGGTAGCTTCTCCAAATGCACGTACCGGCAAGTAGGAAGTTCCATCCACAACTATTGCTGGCGTACCGAGTGTTTTCCCTTCAATTTGGAAGGGGAAAGCGCCCTGAATCGTTTTTCCTATCAAACTAGTAATTTCCTCCGCATGTGCAGATAGTGTCGTAGCCACGAGAAACCCGGTGATACCGCCGAGGATGTATTTTTTCAATTGATGCACCGCCTTATGTACAAGTTCTATTTCGCAAAAATAAAGATAATTGCAGAAAGCTATGATTAATAATACGCTATATTGTTTTTGGGCTGCAACTTTATGAAACAAAAAAACCGAAGCCTCGCGTGTTTGCAGGCTCCGGTTTATAGTGTTAGCTTACAAATGTTGGTTATCCAAATATGGGCGAGGATCGATATAGTTCATTTGATTGCCCGTAATGCCTGCTGCAACGGCAAAATGCAGATGAGGTCCCGTTGACTGACCGTCATTGCCGACAACGGCAATGACTTGACCGCGGTTTACTTCCTGACCGACAGAGACATAGATCCCATCTCCATACATATGCCCATAAACACTCATCAAACCATTGGTATGTTTAATGACAACCCAGTTGCCGAATCCGTTGGCTTTTCCTGCGTAGAGCACAATTCCGTTATCAACCGCGACGATGGAAGTCCCAATGGGAGCTCCGATATCGATTCCGGCGTGGAACTCTTCACCGCGGGAGCCAAAATCGGATGTGATGGTATGGGAAGCAGGAACCGGCCAATCCCAAATACCATCGCTCTGAATTATTTTATCCAGCGCCGCTTTAAGTTGTTCTTTGACTTCGGGTGCAAGCTCGGAATCGACTACCGACAAATTTTCGGCATCTTTCTGAGCACTGTCAACTTCATTCAGACTTTGTTGCTGCAATTGCTTCAATAAAGTGAGACGATCTGCAATCTTTTTTTCTTGTTCGGCTTTGGCTGCATTTAGCGTGTTTTGCTGAGCTTCAAGCAACGATTGCTGCTGCTCCAGTTCTTCATTCATCTTCGTTAAATTCGTTTTATCATCCGTCTTTGCATCAATAATTTGCTTATCTTGGCTTAATACCATAATTAGCATGTTTATCCGATTAATAAAATCGCTAAAACTAGAAGATCCTAAGAGCACATCCATATAAGAAGCTGAAATATTTCCGCTCGTATAGATATAACTAAGTCGATTTTTCAACAGTTGATCGCGGGTATCAATATCCTTTTGAACATTGGCTATATTTTTTTGTAATGAATCCTTTTGGATCTTCATTTTATCGATCTCAGGCTGCAGTTCGCTAGCTAATTTATCATATTCAAAAACTTGCCGGTTAATCGATGTGAGCTGACTTTGAATCTCCGTTTGTTGACCATTAAGGGATTGGATAACTTGTAAACGTTGATTATAGCTTGCGATTAAATCTTGGACTGGAACATCAGTTGCATGAACATAATTAAAATTAGAGAACATGATGAGCATGGCTGCGACAAAAACAAGTTTCTTGGATTTCATCTTTTCATCCCTTCCAGCATGATTCTATGAAGTCATGTAGATGAAATTATGAATTTCAACTCTAATAAAAGTGTAAGTCTTCTAGATCAAAGTGTCATTGGTATGTTCTTCCTTTCAAACAACGATCTCCGAATCGTGATGCTGGCGGGGGTGGAGGTTATGAATGTACAGCAGCGAATGAGACGTTGAAGTCAGCTGGGGAACTCAATTTGTGGAACGACAATAACGGAGTCACGCTAGTTTGCGTGCTCCGTTTTCTATTTCATGCATGATATGTTAACTTCGAATGGCTTTATAAATAAATTCAATAACTTCTTTCTCTATAGGGTAATTGGTGCCATCTGTTTGTCCTATGAGGATTTCTAGCATTTCGACTTTTGCGATGGAGGACATGTTCAAGCATCCAAGGATGAAGCGCACGTTGTTCGATGTGGACTCAAATTTAAAGACACCTTTGTCCCTGCCATTTTCCAAAATACCTTTTAATTTATCTGTTGTGGCTTGAATAAACGAAATGATCTTGTCCGATCTTGCACTATTCATGGCTAGTTCTTGTCTAATGATTTGTGAAAGTTCTCGTTCCTGCCGATAAAAGGAAATATAGACCTCTAGATAATTCTGTAGATCTTGCTTTGGATCCCCCGTCTCGGGAAAATAAGGAAGTTTGCTTAGTGGTTCGAGTATGGCAAGAAATACGTTCTCTTTCCCCCCGAAATGATACGAAACAAGCGGCAAGGAAACCCCGGCTTCGTCACAAATTTTTCTAACACTCGTTCCATCATAGCCCAGTTCGGAGAATAGCTTTTTTGCAGACACGATAATTTTATGTTTTACATCAAACTCCTGTTTGCTCATATAGGAATCACCTGCACCTCCGTTTAACAGCTGTTAGTAAAACCTGTCTAGACGAATTTTAAAGGAGATTATAACTTTAGTCAATTTTTTTGAGCTTGCGGCTCCTTGCAAAGGATCGCAGGCTTTTTCGATTGGAACAATTGAATAGTTGGAAAAATTTTATTGACTGCCTAAAAAGAAGGTCATATAATTGCCTTCATAAAGAGTTGAACGATTGTTAAAAACAAACGTTAAAAATAACCGTTAAAAACAATCGTTACAAAATTGACTCATGGGGAGGTTTATTGAATATACTCATGAATTTCCAAAATGAAGCATGATGAAGAGATCTATCGATTTGTTTGCGAGACTTATGCATAAGAAAGTAGAGGAGAAGCCATGAAACGAAAAATTATGTTGTATGTCATTTTAGCTGCTATGGTAATCGCCGGCGGCTCGATCGGGGGTTATTTCTGGTACCAAGGTCAGAATTATATCTCTACCGAGGATTCCCGATTGGCAGGAAATATATATAAAGTGATGCCGCGCATTACTGGCAAGGTGACTTCCTTGCAGGTCGAAGAAGGCGAGCATGTTCTTGCTGATCAGATTATCGGGAAGCAGGATATCAATAGTTTGGCAACGAGCAGTATTGATCAGGCGGCATTGAGATCACCGATAGAAGGCACGGTTATCAAGACATTGATCAGGGCCGGCGAGGTGGCGTCGTTAGGTCAGGCTGTAGCGATGGTCGTAGACACTAATAAATTGTATGTGTCGGCCAATATCGAAGAAACGATCATTAATAAAATCCGCGACGGTCAGAAGGTTGACATCAAATTGGATAATTTTCCAGGCAAGGTTCTGACGGGGAAAGTGAGCGAAATCAGCAAGGCAACGGCATCGACCTTCTCGCTGCTTCCTGCAACGAACACGAGCGGCAATTTCACCAAGGTAACTCAGCGCATTCCGATCAAAATAGCGATTGATGACAACCAAGGTCTTAATCTATTGCCGGGAATCAGCACGACGATCAAAATTCACTTGAAGAGCAATTAAAAATAGAGGAGCCAGTTCATATGAATAAATTAAGCAAATTAATTGTTCCTGCCGTTCTTATGCTTGCTGCCGTCGCTATTCTTCCCGGATGCGGGGCCAAAGAAGCAGCAGAATCGGGTACGTCAGCCGTTCCGGTAAAGGTGATAAAGCTCGGACAGTTTTCAGCTGCAGGCTTGAGCGGGAAAGTTATTCCAGACCAGAGCATCAATATTGTCTCGAAGGTTTCTGGTAAAGTTGCTGAAGTCAATGTACAGGAGGGCAGCAAAGTTAAAAAGGGCGATGTGTTGTTTCAACTTGAAACCAATGAATTAACCCAGCAGGTAAAACAAGCTGAATCCTCCTCCATAGCTGCTCAAGCGAAGCTCGCTGATACACAGGCAGGCGCTCGAACACAAGAGATTCAAGGACTCCAAAGCTCGATAAATGCAGCCCGCGGCGCTTACGAACAAACTACTGCCGCATTGGAACAAGCTAAGGCTGCGCTGGACCTCTCAACAAGTACTTATAACCGTATACGCAATGCCTACGATAGCAGTTCTAATGTATCTCAAGCAGATTTGGATAAAGGTACGCTCGATTATGAAAAGGCTAAAGCCGGCTACGAGCAGGCGAAAGGTGCGCAGAAAACGGCTGAAGCCCAGTTGCAAGGAGCTGAGGCTAAGCTGCAGCTCACCAAAATCGGACCTACTGACAATACGCTCAAAGCACTTCAAGCAGATGTTGACCGTTTGAACGCGAGTCTTGAGCTTGCGAACAGCGGGCTTAGCAATGCGACAATTACGGCTCCGATCGACGGAATCATCGTGAAGAAAAGCATTTCGCCAGGTGAGCTGGCGCAAGCCGGCGTGCAGATCCTCTCGCTTGTCAATATGGATCAAGTCCAAGTGGAGCTGAGTGTAGCGGATAGCCAGATTTCACAAGTGAAAGAGGGCATGACGGTAGACGTCACTATTCAAAACATACCGGATAAGAGCTTTCATGGGGTAATCGCATTCGTTAGCCCGGTTGCGAACACGAACAGCAACTCATTTCCTGTCAAAGTAAAAGTCGACAATAAAGAGGGCTTGCTCTTTGCCGGCATGGTGGCAGAAGTGAAATTGGATGCTGCCCAGCAGAGTCGTGTGGAAGTGCCGAAAAGTGCCGTAGTCAAAAAAGACCAAAAGGAATATCTGTTCACCATTGATACCAATACGGCTCACCTCGTTGAAGTGAAAACAGAAGAGAAGAACCAGGATTGGCTGTATGTGCAGCCTAACGATAAAATCAAAGCCAACCAACAAATCATCGTGAATCCTACAGCCAATTTGACTGAGGGCACGAATGTGAAAGCCGAATAGGAGGCATTCTTATGGCCGATGAATCGGTGGTTACACAACCAAAATCAGAAGGCAACAGTCAAATGTGGTTTTCGCTTATTGCCATCATCATAGGTACCTTTGTCGCTGTGTTGAACAGCAGCTTAATGAACGTAGCCATGAACAAGTTCGTCGCCGTATTCGGTTCGGATCTCACGACTATGCAGTGGATCATTACAGGATATACGCTAGCTTCCGCCATGGTCATTCCGATGAGCGGATATTTGGGGGCGAGATTCGGCAATAAGAACTTATTTATTTATTCTGTAGCCGGTTTTACCGTATTTTCCGTATTATGCGGTTTGGCGTGGAGCGCCAACACCATGATTATGTTCAGGATTATTCAAGGGTTCGCCGGCGGCTTCATCATGCCGGTCGGGATGTCCATTATTTTCACGACCTTTCCCAAAGAAAAAACAGGTACGGCAATGGGCCTATGGGGGATTGCGGCGATGGTGGCTCCCGCTCTTGGGCCGACATTCGGGGGATATCTGATCCAGAATTTCAGCTGGCGGATTCTCTTTTTCATCAATGTGCCGATCGGGATTTTGGCTGTAGTATTAGGAAAGATTCTGATGAAGGAGTCGCAGCGCACATCCGGATTAAAATTTGACACGCCTGGCGCGCTATTGTCGATGGTCTTCTTCGGGAGTCTGCTGCTGGCTTTAAGCAAAGGGCAGTCACAAGGTTGGACATCTTTGTTCATTGTTAGCCTGCTGTTTGTTGCTTTCTTCAGTTTAATTCTGTTGATCTGGGTGGAGCTTGGAGCGAAGCAGCCTGTCTTGGATCTGCACTTATTTAAAAATCTTAAATTTACAGTTAGCGTTATCGCGGGCAGCTTGGTCATGGTGGGGATGATGGGCGGCACGTTCTTAGCCCCGGTCTATCTGCAAAGTATTCAAGGGCTTACGGCCATGCAGACCGGGATGCTGTTGATGCCGCAATCGATTGCGATGGCGGTGATGATGGCCATTAGCGGGAAGCTGGCAGAGCGATTCGGGATTGTCCCAATTTGCATTGCAGGTCTGACCATCCTAGGGGTAACGACCTTGGAATTGCATCAGTTGACGGCGGATACGCCGACCAGTTGGTTCAATCTCATATTATCGATTCGAGGCATCGGAATAGGCGTTTGTATGATGCCGTTAACCTCAGCGGGAATGAACGCGGTGACTCCGCAGCAAGTAGGCAATGCATCGCCGCTTTCAAACGTATGCCGCCAAGTGGCAGGATCACTTGGTATTGCGATATTTACAGCGATTATGAGCAGTCGCCAGGTCATCCATTACCAGCACATTTCAGAAAGTGTGCCTATTGATTCCCTTACGGCAAGCAGCACGATATCTTCGCTCGCCGGAGCCATTTATAGCTGGGCGGTAGATATGACCACAGCCTCGGGTACAGCGACTTCCTATCTGGCCGGTTTCATGCAAAAAGAAGCCTATGTCAGGTCAATTGCAGATACATTTTTTATTTCCGCAATACCGGCTTTTGTATGTATTCCTTTCGTTCTATTATTTATTCAGAGGAAAAAGGCGCCGGCCGAAGTCAAAGAGTAACGGCTGCGCATGCGGTTTTTAAGTTCGAATTATTTTGGGAGGCACAAGACTATGAAGAAGAGTTTATCCGTTATCATCAGCGCGTCTATGGCCGCTACCCTATTCTCAACGGTAGCGGTAGGAGCCGCTTCTCCTAAATCCTCTGTAGATTTCAGTGATTTGAATCAACTGGACGCAGGAACGAAAGCTAAATTTGATGCCATGATTTCCGCGGGCATTTTTGATGGCGTGAGCGACAGTGTGTTTGGACTTCACGATAAAATGAACCGCGCCCAATTCGCGAAGGTAGCCGCTTTGATCTTCGGTTTGAAAGTGGATACTTCACTAAGCGTCTCCAGTTTCAGCGATGTGAGCGCTGCTGATCCTGCCAATGGATATGCCCTTCCATATATCGAGGCGCTGAAAGCTGCGAATCTTACAGATGGCTATGGCAATAACACGTACAATCCGGGAGGCGAGGTAACCAAAGAACAACTAGCTGCCTTCCTGATGCGCGGGTTAAATAAAGAGGCTGAGGCAAGATCGAATGAGGGAGTTAATGACAGTACGGTCTCCGGTTGGGCTAAGGGGTACGTCGCTCTGGCTGTCCAAATGGGTCTGCTCGGGAATCAGATTTCCGGTACGTTCGGCGGGAATTCCCCTGCCACCCGCGATATGCTCGTAACATCCTCCTACGAAGCGAAGCGCCAGTATGTGCCGGGTAGCAGAGCGGAAATTAGTTCTGTGGGCAATACGACTGCAGCCAAGGCAGAAATCCCAGATGAGGTTTCGACTGCTTATTCTTTGACTGCTAATGCCCAAGCTCATATCAAAAGCATCGTACAGGAAAAAACAGCAAATGGTTGGAGAGTTGGGGCTGTGATCAAATTGTCTAATGCGTCCAGATCTACCATCCGAATTCCGGATTATGAGCTTCGCATCCAAACGGCAGATGGGACGGTCTATACCCTGCAGCCGAGTGCTAGCAATGCGAACTCAATTCTTCCGCAGGGCAATGTCACGCTAAGCTATATGACGGATATTGAAATGAAAACGAATATCAGTTTGAGCAAGCTGCTTTGGGTTGATGTCGATCAAGATGTGTATCCTAAACGGGAGACCATTCTAGCGAATGCGGCTATCGATTCAATCGTGTGGCACGGCAATGATGCTGTCATACAGGATCCGGTCTTGTTGGGTGATTGGGGAGCGCGCTTTTCCATCCAAGGCGAAACATCTGCCCTGAAGTATTCAGCCGTGAGCATGTCCAAGCAGTTTACAGGACAAACTCCGACCTATATTGTGGAGGTTCAAGCGAAGAACGAGGGAAGTTACGCAGAAACCATCCCGAATTTTGTCCTTAGCGGGAAAGCCGAAGGCAAATCCTTCATTGGAAAACGAGTGGAAGAAACACCGATTATCATTGAAGCGGGAGGGCAAAAGTCGATTCATTTTGCCATCACGACCGATACGGATACCAAGCTGAATGCCTTCTACGTGCTATCGGCTGAAAGCTTCTTGAAGCAAGGACAGAATGGACCGATTCAATATTACACAGGACGTATTGGATTCAGACTTCCTGCGAATGATGGCGTTGCTACAGGAGCAGTCGGAAGTTCCTATATTTTTGGTACGCCGATGGCCTTCAAGCAAATGAATGATTTCATTAATCCGAGTCTGAATGTGTCCCTAGAAGAACTGCACGTAACGAAAAATGAAGAAAACGGAAATAAAACGGGATTAGCTAAGTTTAAATTAATCAACAAAAGTGATAAGCCAATTCCAGTGCCAACTTTCGGAGCGGAACTAGCCGGCAACGAGGGCAAAACGTATGCAGGAAGCCGGCAAACTGTTAGCACGCAAGATATAGCTCCAGGCACAGGGATCATCGTCAGCTATGGCTTCACCTTGCCATCCACAGAGCAAAGTGAGAATTATCAATTGATTGTGCAAGAGGTGCTGTCAAATTCTGCTTACAAATCTACCATTGCCAGCTACAAAGTAAGCATTCAAAACGATAATGATCATAATAGCATCTCATTCTATCCATTCAAGCTAAACCTGAAAAGCTGGACATTATCGCAATTGACTACGACGGGGACAACTGGCTTTTCATACACGTACAAATTAAATCTGGATATGGACATTGAACGCAATACGGAAGTTGTGCTCGATAATAACTTTTCCAAGATGAAGTTCGAGTTAGTTGATTCATTAGGACGTTCTCTGGGTTCGAGTTCTTTCCCTTTTACCGGGACCAATCGCCTGGTAAGCGGCAGCCAGAACCTAAGCTTCAGCAATCTTACGCAAGATCAAATTCAAAACAAGATTTCCATCAAAGTGTATGAAACCGTGAATACACCAACAGGTGAAGTGAATAGGTTCATTACAGAACTGAAATAAGTTGAAGTTCAGAGATTGACGTCTTCTCTATGAGGGCGTCATTTTTTTGACAGATTGCAATCAATACCTAAGATGTAGGTGATTAATTTGGGAAAGCATTTTGCAAGCGAACGTAGAAATATGATTATGAATTTATTATATCTACAGCAACGGGTTACAGTTAAGGAATTATGCAACAAGTTAAACGTTTCTGAAGCTACTTTACGAACGGATTTAAGTCTGATGGAAAAAGAAGATCTTCTCATACGTACGCATGGTGGCGCAATTCTTAAAGCTGAAACAGATTACCAAAGACTCTCCTTAGAAAAGGAGTCATCTAATCACATTGAGAAAATGAAGATTTCCCAAAAGGCTTCTCAACTCATTTTGAATAGGCAGTGTATTTTACTTGATGCCAGTTCGACAGCTTTGGAACTAGCTCGCATTCTAGCAAAAGTAAAGCACAAATTAACCGTTGTCACCAATGGCATTCAAGCGGCAATGAACATGAAAGAAAATCCGAACCTTACCGTTATTCTTCTAAGTGGCTTACTTAGCATGGGTTCGTCTGCTTTGGAAGGTAGTTATGGCATAGATCTATTCAATCATATTAACATAGACATTTTTTTTACTTCATCCAAGGGATTTACCATTGAGGATGGATTAACCGACTATAATATTTACGAAGTGGATCTGAAAAGGGCTATGGCGGATTCAGCCGCGCGTATCGTCGCACTGCTTGATCATAAAAAAATGGGGAAAACTTTTATTTCTTCATTTGCCAGCACAGAAGAGATCGATATATTGATAACAGACAGTTTAACCCCGCGTTCTTTCATAGAAGATATTTCTAGCAAACAGGTAGAAGTAATTGTTGTTTAAGCCTTGCAGGAAAGTTGCATCAATTTCACGAATACTTCTAGAATGGAGGAATTGCGTAATTTCTATAAAATACGTTATCTCACACACCACAAGAGTTAGGAGATTAAAAACTTATGATCACTCTTCAATATTTTGAACCATCCGATTTTCAAGAACTAATATCTTGGAGTGGAGATGAAGCATTTTTACTTCAATGGGCTGGAACACAATTTAAATTTCCCCTATCAGAAGATCAATTATTGGAGTATCTCAAAGACTCTAACGATATGAATACATCAAACAAACTTATATACAAAGCAGTTGATTTGGAAACCAATCAAACAATTGGTCACATTTCAATCGGGGGAATCGATCGACAAAACCGCTCAGGACGAGTTGGCAAGGTTTTAGTCGGAAATCAGAGCGTACGTGGTAAGGGATATGGTAAACAAATGATCCAGCAGATTTTAAAGATAGGATTCGAAGACCTTAAATTACATCGGATAAGCCTAGGGGTCTTTGAATTTAACGAGTCAGCACTTCTGTGTTATGAAAAATCAGGGTTCATTAAAGAAGGTCTGGTTAGGGATGCGCGTCGATATAAAGATTCCTATTGGAATTTAATTGAGATGGGTATTTTAGAGGATGAGTGGAGAATGGGTTTATAACATCGGAACAACAACAAACAAGGACTGCCTGAATAAGGCGGTCTTTGTTTTGTTTATTAATCGCATCAATGCTTTGATTCAATACGAATGACCGAGGGAGATGTTACATTGTTTTATTTATTATTGGAAATTCTACGTATCATTTTATTATTATTAATCTTTGTTGGCTTCTTTGGAACTTTATTGGGCTGCTCGTATTCATTTTTGGGTTTTAACTTAAACAACATTAACTATGGCTGGTTAGCGTGGATTGCAATAATAAGTTTATTTTTTGTTCTTTATAGAAATAAGTTACAGTATTCAGGTTGGTATATTGGTGAAGCAGAAAGGAAGCTCCATAGGAGGGGAGCAGGAGAGGCCAAACGACAAGTCTGCACCACTGCAATTAAATTTGGAAAGTTAAATTATAGCTATTTAAATTGGTGAGAATGGTATAATTTGTTGCATGATGAAAAATTGTTCGTATTTAGGGAGTGTTAGTATGCTAAGTTTTAAGAACACCACGACAGAAATTTCAAACAGTGGGATTGACACAGTTGTTCTATCGGTAGGAGCAACGGAGCAGTTTGGACCGTACTTACCTATGCATTTAGATACGCTAATCGCAGAACTATTCGCTGATACATATGGAAAAGAATTAAATGCTTATGTCTTACCTACAATCCCGTTTAATACCTCAGAAGAACATGCCAATTTCAAAGGAACAGTTACTGTAAGCCCGAATATATTAACATCCTTGTTGGAAGAAATTATTACTAACTTGATCCGGCAAGGTTTTAAGAAGTTTGTGGTCTGCACTGGACATGGTGGCTCATATTGGGAAATGGCTTTCGTCAAACATATAAACTACAAGTACCCTCAGATTATCTTAGTCACCGCAAATCATAATAATCAAATTGCATGGGAAGAAGCAGTTAATAAGGCAGGGTTACATGGCTTAAACGAAATACACGGCGGGTTATTATCTGTGTGTACAGCTATGTGGCTTTGTCCTGAACTGGTTAAGACAGGATCAATGGGTTCGGACATTCCTTCAGAAAACCGTCTATATGCGGATTTCTTAGGATGGGATCGACTAACTCAGGATGGTTGTTGGGGCCAGTTCGAAGCAGGAATATATTCACACGAAGAGCTGGCTGAAAAAGGAAAGCTATTTTGGAACACATTTATTAATAAAAGAGCTGAGGGTTTGAAAAAAATTCTAGACGAGGGGTACCGTCGAAAAACTCTAGTATGATTAAGCTATCGGAAACTATAGCTCAATATAGATTGAACGAGGCTGATGGTACAAACGGCAGCCTCCATACGTAAACGGGATAGTTTAGTTATAAGAATACCTTACTTTCATATTTATGGTAGAATAACCCAAGCGGGGAGGGTCTGATGTGAATATTGAAATGTCACTGGTACCTTATGAAGAGAAGTCGGTTCTATACAATCTCATTCAGCTATATCGTTACGACAGCAGTGAGTTCGACGGACATGTACTTAATCATCATGGGATGTACCTGTACAAATATTTCGATCATCAATGGACTGACGAATATCGACGGCCATTTATAGTGAGAGTTGATGGGGAAATTTCGGGCTTTGTTTTGATTAGCTTAGATGTACCCAAGGAATATATGAAATTGAGTGGTGCTGAAAAAACAAATATAGTAAGTGATTTCTTTATTATGAGGAAATACAGGCGCAAAGGGGTAGGCAGATATGTTGCTTACTCATTGTTCGAACAGTTCAGTGGCACATGGGAGATAAGGCAAACTGCAGGTAACAAGCCCGCGTATGAGTTCTGGAAACAGATTATTACCCAATATAAAGCAGATGATTTCTATCAAGAAAAGATTCTACAAAATGAAAAATGGAATGGTCCTGTCTTTGTTTTTGAGTCAGCAGCACGTTGAGCATAAGCCAATGAGCCAAGCTGAAAGAAGAGATCAGCCTGAACCGCATCCCTCCGGAGATTGGAGAGCTGGAACAACTAGAGCAGTTAACTGAAATACATTAATGTGTCGCAGGATTCGTTTTGGGAAACGATTGAATCAGAACTTTGGTTCCTTTCAATCTGACATCGAAGTGAAGCTCGGAGCAGATGTCGGGTGACAAGAACATTATCTCATTAATTACCGCGTAAATCGCGGTTTTTTTATTTTATGGGATCAAGTTCTTGTCACGAGCCAATGACAAGAACTTGATCCCATTCCCGATTTTGACAAGAACTTGATCTCATTCCCGACAGATGGGAGTGAATGAGGTGGATATAGAAATACCTGGAAAGGATACCTATGATTGAACTAACGGGCAGGTTACTAGAACACTTGAAGAAATTTTTAATGTAAAAAAACCCCTTATTCAGTACAATGTTAAAAAATATAGCATAGTGTGTTCAAGATTCTCAAAGAATTCAAGAAAAGTCGAGTTTCTTACAACGAAACATATCCTCAACGAGATTACTCACCAACAAATGCAAAAATTTTAGAAGTAGGTTGTGGAACTGGTGCTTATTCCCTTCATTTTGCGGAGCAACAACATGAGGTAGTTGCGGTGGATATCACACCAAAACATATCGAAAAAGATGATTATCGGCAACGGAAATGGATTCCGTTCTTTGCAACGACCGGCATGCTCGTATGCAGTTTACATTCCCGATTCCCTCTGCAACACGGGGGCTTTATGAATTTGTTGCTATTTCACCATACCTGCCTCTTTTGAGTGAATATCATAACAAAACCACTCTGTGTTTCCATACGCAGGGCTAGTCTTTTATTTTCTGTAAAAAGAATCACATAAAAACCATTAATTGCTATGTAAAAAAATGGTATGATTGTATGGGCAAGTTTTATTAATGAACCCGACATTATTTCCAAGAGGGGAAACGATGTCTTTGACTGAAGGCGGCGAACTCATCATCACTAGTAGGGTGCAGCGATAAAGAGAGGCTTGCCTTATTCTCACGAGTCCAAATGCTATATGGCAGCGAGGCTGGGCTTTGGGCAGGCAGCAGGGAAGGAGTAGGCCAACCGTTGCGTTGAGTCTTCCGCTTGACCGCTGTACGGCGGAATTTCATTTGGAATCAATGGCACAACTGACACGTAGAACGGAGGAAATGTCATCTTGAATTTACTGATTGTCGAGGATGAGGTTCGGCTGTGCAACAATCTGGCCCGCCACATTCCATGGGAGAGTCATGGGATAGAAGTTATAGGGACGGCATTTAACGGGATGGAGGCGCTGGCACAAATTGAGCGAAAAAAGCCAGACCTGCTGCTTGCGGATATTCAGATGCCGCAAATGGACGGATTGACGCTGGCCCGCCATGTACAGGAGAGCGACTCCCTCATCAAAATGGTTATCTTGAGTGGTCATGACAACTTTGCCTACGCGCAAATGTCGCTGGATTTAGGCGTATACAAATATTTACTCAAACCAGCAGGCGATATGGAAATATTGCAGGCGATGCTTGGAGCGGCTGAAGAGCTGCGCTCCGAATTGGAAGAGCGACACGAGCGTGTCTTGCTTAAGTACAAGTGGGAACAGCATTTGCCGTACCTGCAAAACCAGTTCTACAGCAATTGGTTGACTGGCCGGTATCAGCGCGATGAAATCGTACGCTTAAGCAGGGAGCTGCAACTGGATCTCAAGCTGGATGAAAGCTATATCGTAGCAGTCTTTGATATGGACAGGCAGCCTGCGCAGGAGGGAAGTTTTAGTGTAAAGGATGCTTCACTGCTCCAGCACACGTTAGCTGGCGTTCTAAACGATTGGCTTCCTGACTCAGCATACCGGATATGCAGTGATGTGGAGGGCTTATCTGTGGTTATATTTGCGCTTGGGGAGAGGGAAGAGGAGAAGGAGGCTGTGCTGCGCATTCATACAATGGCAGCAAAATTGCTTGTACATGTTCAAGATTACATGAAGCATACAGCGAGTGCCGGGATCAGCGGTGGAGCCGGGGAAGCGAGAGAGCTTCATGTCTTATATCGTGAAGCTCGGACGGCTTTGTCAAATCGCAAGCTGTTGGGAGGCAGCATTGCCATTCCCTACCAAGAATCCTCACCGCTGGCTACTAGTATTCCTTGTCCAGAGCCGACCTATGAGAAGGCTTTGGAAATGGCTTTACAGACCGGAGATGAGGACAAAGCGCTTGCGGCTCTGACGTCCATGTGGGAAGAGGGTCTGACCAGGCTGGCTACCCTCGATGATATGCATGAATATGTCCTTTGTTTTAGCAGTTGTCTGATTCGTTTGATCCGGAAGCAAGGCTGGCTGGTAAAAGAAGTGGCGGGCGAAGACTTCATCTTCTTTCAAAACATTCACCTGCTCGCCACCGCTGAACAAATCTATGCCTGGCTGCAAAAAACGATTCATAACATATTGGCTTACGCCCGTACAAAGAGGCAGACGGTCAGTCACCAGACCGTCAAGCTGATTTTGAAGTTGGTGGAACAGGAGCTGGACACCGACCTTACCCTCCATATGGTGGCGGAACGGCTTTATATGAATGCCTCTTATTTAAGTCGCTTATTCAAACAGGAAACTGGAAAGTCATTTTCCGCCTATGTATTGGAGAAGAAAATGGAGCGGGCTCGATCCGTTTTGCTAGAGGGGACCAAAGTATATAACGCTGCTCTAGCCGTCGGATATCGGGATGTCAGCTATTTCACCAAAGTATTCCATAAATACTGGGGGGTAACGCCCGGCAGCTTCAAACCATAATGTCATTAAACTACCATAAAAAGGTATGGTTGTCGTCTAATTCGGACAAGTACCCCCTTGTATAATGGAGATGAATCAGCAGCCTAATTAATGAAGGAGTGTGTGTTTATGAAAAAGAAGATCATCTTACTTACGGTAGTGGTAGCGGTAATGACGTCCATGTCGACGGTATTGGCAGAGCAATCGCCGGCAGCAACTAAACCTGCGTTGTTCGAGACAGGCGGAGCGGAAGTAACGGATTACACTAACATGAAAAGCGCAGGCAAAGTGGAGGCCGTTTTGAGCAAAGCCCGCCAAGCTGCGGCAGAGGAAACTGGGTTAGCCTTGGGAGCAAGAAGCGTGGGACCGGGAACGGAGACAGCAGTGAATTATGTTTTCATCGATGGTAATACCGGTTATTTTTATGAAAAGAGTCCGATATTCGACAGAGAGAAGCTGTACGTGTATGAGGTAAAAGCGGAATCCTTGCAAAATACCCCAGTTGGGGTGGAGGCCGCATTAGTGACGGATCTCCCGAACGGCATCGGCGGGAAGGCCGTTGTGAACAAGAATGGATCTTACATCAATGCAACGGTGAGAACCGCTGTGCAAAGCCAACTTTCGGGCGCACCGTCGGGTGCTACTTACATTTATTCCGGATTCAGCGGCACTGGAAGGAAATATGACGGAACTAACAATAATTTCCCCGTAGAGGCGGATATGGGATTGCAATACAGCAATGCCTACGGATATGTCAAATGGACGCCTGTTCTGGGCTTTTACAATGGCATCCATAACAACGGTTCCTTCTTGTCAGGCTATGAAAAGGTGCAGTACAAGAACGGCTTCAAGGGCGGCACGGATGTGAACCTGACCGCTTACCGCAACGTGAACGGCAACACCCGGCTTTCAATAAGCGGGTATGCAGTTTGTCCAGATTCGGCTTGCTCGCAAACTGCCGATACCTACCTGACATCTATTATGGAATTTGCCAATACGAATGTGACGAGCGTGAGCAAGTGGAAGATGCTCGCTACGATCGCAGGCTCGGAGAACGTAACGGGACATATTTACACGGAATTCAAAAATGTCAATTTAGATGGCGCAGCACAGACTCCGACGAAAGAAGCGGAAGATTATGCAACGGTAAGTATATCGGGGAGCACGGTAACCATTAACGTATCTCATGATTGAATCGTATCGACGACCAAAGATCGACCAAGCCTGCAAGCCGGTTTGGTCGATTTTTCTATTTTATGCTTAATTTGTCAATAAATATGTCATTAAATTACCAAATAAAGTAATTATAACCTATTTAAAGTAAATATGAATAATATGTACAATTGAATCAAGGCAAAGGATAGCCCTAAGGCAATGAAAACATCCATCCTCATATTCAATTGAACCAGGAGGGAAAAAAGTGCAATTGATACAAGAAGCAAAAGATCATAGACGGTTTTTAAAACAAACGGTCGAGCATTACAAAGTGGGTGCTTATTTTCCCGAGCAGTTGATTTTGTTTCCAAAAACCGATCCAGTTTCCTTTGAATGGATGCAGCATACGAATCATGGAACGATCATCTTTATAATGAGCGAGGCGTGCTCAGCCTGCAACATAGAACCGGCCATTTCATTTATGAAGGCGCATCCAGCCTTTGACTACTGTCTTCTGTATGAAGGAACTCCGCAATCCGTGGACGAGCAGCAAGCGGGATTGCCTGTGGAAATCCGAATTCATCGGTGCGATACGATGAAGCTGCATAACCAAATCAAGGTCAATGTGGTGCCATATGTCTTAGTGTTCAACAAAATCGGACAGGCTGTAGGGGCGGATACGTTTCACGATCTAACAGGGCTGGAACGCACAGCTTCCCCCTTAATCCGTGTCTATCGCAACGGTCAAACGCAGACATGAAGTCGTTTGTCCGAACCGCGAAAACGACGTGGGAAGCCTTCTCCAAAGTATATAGGTTCAATAAAAACATCGTTATACTTTCGCTCTTGGTCTATACCTTAGCTGCTTTTCAAACGAACCTGAACGTGTATCTCAGCAAATTCATCGTCGATCAATTAACGGTGAAGAACCTCACCATGCTGCTGGGCGGTATTGGTCTTCTCATTTCGTTTCAACTTATCCGTACAAGGCTCGACTCGTACACTCAGCTTAAGAGCAGCAAGATGAGCTTGGAGTTCTCCGTACAGTGTGAGAACCAATTGATTGATCTCGTGGCCAATACGGAATTAATCGATAAGGAGCATCCCAAATTCAAAGGCGATTTCTCTTACTGGACGTATAGCAACAACAAGTATTACGATACGTATTTCATTGCCACCGGTTTGGTCAAGCAGATCGTTCTCTCGGGTTTAAGTCTCTTCTACCTGCTTCATTCGTACTGGGTGATCGCATTGCTTGCCCTGCTGGTTGGCACATGGAGAGGGCTTTACGATCTGCGGGCTGTCAGGGAACGGGTGCGAATTGATGAACAATTGATGAGAAATGCCCGGAGTCACCACTATTATTACGATTTGCTGACAGGTTCCGAGACGCAGAAGGAGATGATGTTGTTTCAGCTATATCCGTATTTCAGGAATCGGTGGCTTGGTAAGAAAAAGGAGTCCACGGAGCTTCAAGTCCAGCTTAACAAAATCAATCATCAGAGAACTTTCCGGGGCGAGATGCTCTCAATCATAAATACCGGTGTCGTTACCGCTATAACCGCCTACTTGATTTATAAGGGCTCCCTTGGTATCGGGGATTATGTGGCGATTCTTATGGCGCTCAGCATGACGGAAAGCAGCATCAGCTTCATGTTTTCTTCCTTTTCGCGATTGACCGAAAATTGTCTGCATATCGAGAAACTGAAGCTTATCGAAGCCACGACGCAAGCCGCTGTCAGCAGGGAGAAGCAGGTCGGGGATCAGCCTTTTATTTTCAAAAACGACATCCAGATCTGCGACTTGACTTTCCGCTATCCGAATCAGGATCAGCTTGCGCTTGCAGGTATTACGGCGCAAATCAAAAAGGGAGAAGTTGTGGCGATCCTAGGAGAGAACGGATCGGGCAAATCGACGTTGACAAAACTGCTGTTGGGGCTGTATCCAAGCGGTGAGGGGACTATTTTGTATGATGGCATCCCTATAAAGCGAATCGACCGAGATGAGATGTGGAAAAAGAGTTCAGCGGTATTTCAGGATTTCACCAGATATATGACTCAGGTAAGAGATAACGTGGCCGTAGGTAATATCGACGAGATCGACAATACAGAAAAGCTGAATCAATTGCTTGTCAAAATGGGCTTGGAGAAATCCTTTAAGAACGGATTGGACAGCCGTCTGGGATTTATGGAGGATGACGCCGTGAATCTGTCGGGCGGACAGTGGCAAAGATTGGCGTTGTCCCGCGTGTTTGTCCGCGATGACGATGAGTTGGTCGTCTTCGACGAACCGACCTCTGCGCTAGACCCGCTCAGTGAAGTCCGATTAATGAATGAGATTCTCGATTACTGTCAAGATAAAACTGTCCTGCTCATTTCCCATCGCGTCGGTGTCGCCCGTAATGCCGACCGTATTATTGTCATGGAGCGCGGGCGAATCGCAGAAACCGGCAACCATGATGAACTGCTTCAGCAGCAAGGTCTTTACACGGAGATGTGGAATCAGCAAAAGCAGTGGTATGTTTAAGTCTTAATGAAAGGAGAGGTTCCGATGTCGGTGCCGACAAAGCCAGCCCGCTCTGCAGATAGCGGTTTGCCCTTGGGCGCAGCGCTCCCTGCGCTGCCGGATTATATGCAAGCCTGCTCAGGGCGTGCATACGTAGAAGCAGACGCAGTCAATGTGCTTTTGTTCACTTCGATGCATTGCGTGCATTGTATCGATTTGTTGCCTCATATTCAAACGATGGCGGAGAACTACCCGGACTTCTCGTTCCGCCTCTTCTCTACGGGGGACGAGGAGGATCATCGGAGTATGTCCGAATATTTCAAATGGGAGTTCCCAGTCTACTCCATGGATCAAAGCGATATGGAAGCGTATTTCGCTATCACGTTCATGCCCTTTATGATGCTTGCGGATCGCGCAAAAACCGTTGTGGCTAAAGGCGTCATCTATAACGCAGACGATTTTGATCGCTGGATATGAGGATGTTGACTAACGAAAGGAGGTGAAAACGATGGCTTGTAATTGTCCTGTTGATGGAGTAGTTCTGGATCAATCTCCATTGGTCTGTTTGGTTGGTTATTGCACTCATAACGGTAGCAGTTATCCTAAAATTATGTCAGTTACCAAAACATTAGGCTGTAGAGATGGAAGTACTAGCGTTTGTCAGTATCAGGCTGGCTGCTGCAACTAAGCAAGACCTAGAGAAGGGGACCGCCCCTTCTCTTTATTCCGTTCTTGGAGGAGTGAACATCCTTGAAAGCTCAATTGATGATCTGCGATCAGATCGCTAATAATACACAATTGAAAGGTCATGTTTTAGGAACAGTACTGAACTCTCTGACTGTGCCTGTACTGCCTTTCGCCATCGAATTGCATGTGTTGGTGAAACTGTTTTACTTGCCGCGCGAAGATTCCGTCGACACCGCGTTGTCGATCGCCGATGCCAACGGCGAGATCATCGGGCTTACGCCTGCCACGGTTCTGCGGAACTACAGGGCTGCTGATCAAATTCCTGGGGTGGACCAAGATTTGACCGTGACACTGGTAGTAACCGAGCCGGGAATCATTCATGTCCGGTGCATGTTGAACGGGGAAGAGGCGGCGAGCTATCCATTAACCATCCGTTTGGAAGAATGCCAAGCCTCTCGAACCGACATATGTTAACATACTGTTACGATGAAATGGGTGATCTTACGTGCTCCATTGGCTGGCCTATGTGCTGGATATGGTGATGGCGATCTTATTTTTCATGCCTTTTTATATGAAATTGCTCCGTTTTCCGAACTTTCGCATGGAAATTTATGCCTACGGCATCCTGCCGCGCTCCCTGATTACGCTAACGGCCATTGTGGTCGCAGCGTTGGAGTTCATTCTTTTCCTTGCATTCACTTCCGGCCTGTTTGACGTTTGGAAGGAACTGGCCGCTGCCTTGTTGCTCGGCTTGTTTGCCTTGTTCACGTGGCGGAAAATCAGGATGACTGGCATTGAGGCCTGCGCCTGCTACGGAGAAATTGCCTTTCTGAATCGATACCCGGTTCAGCGGAATTTGATCCTCATCGGACTGTTGACGCTAGGTATGTTTTTGCACTCAGGGGTCCGTGACCTGAACGTTATTCTCAACTCGCTTCTGTTTGTTATGGCAATGTCGTTTTTTATTGAGCTTGTCCAATTTGCATGGAGCAAGAAGAAAAGGAGGGAGCATAGTGAGCAGTCTGAGTCTGCTGTCCCTATGTAACTTGACTGGGTTCCTTGCTTGTCTGTTCGCTCTGATCGTTAAAAGGAGGAAAGAAAGTCGGGATATGGGTACGGCGGTGAATCATGTGAAGTGGTTGTTCCAAGGGCAGGATGAGCTAAAAATATTATTTCTGGATTATGCGGAGCCGGTATTTAAGCAAGTCGATGCTTTGCTCTCCTCAGGTACTTCAGGCCGATTTATCGTCGTGTTTCATGCACCTGCCTGGCTGCTTGCCGCCAAAGGAAAGAAGTGGAAGGGCCATGAATTGGTAGATGCCCGAACGATCGATTTTAAAAGCAAAAAAATGATTATCGTGACTAAGAAAAGCAACTATGATATCTATGAGGAAGTCGTCGCTTTTATGAAATTCATGGCCTAGAGATACGGCAGCATTCTGCTGAATCTCTGGTTTGTGATCAACCTATTTTCTGAGAAGCAGTGAAGCAGCCCTCAAACCCTTAGCTATCGAGAGATCCCTGAGCGCCGTTACTTGCAGGCTAAGACAGAAGAAGCAGAAGTTGGTAATAATGTTTTTGAAATGCAACGTATGGCACGTACATTACAATCCAAACGGGAACATGGGAGGCTGCCTCGTGCAGCCTTTTGTGTTAACGGAATAATTAGGGATAAGACTAGTGATTTAATTAATGGTCTTATTTTCCATTTTATGGTATCATGGACGAATGATTGTGGGTCGTGACATCAGAAAATGCTATCGGAGTTTGCTCTATAAACACTTTTAAAGGTTGCCTGTATACTCGGCAACCTTTTCTCACCTACCGGACAAGATATCATGAAATATCGTTAAATATTTTACACCCATTTTTTCTTTTAACTAATTGTATTTTATGTTTCAAAACATCATTGAGGTGGGGTATTATAATTGATACAATCCGTGAGATCTAAGATTTATGAAATGGATATCGTTAGAGCGTTGGCTATTCTTGCGGTTGTCCTTATTCATTCCACTTCAGATGCAACCGTAGAACCGACTGATGGAAGCTTATCACAAATTATATTTTATGCAATCAACAGGGCGTGTCAATTTGCTGTCCCTTTATTTATCCTAATTAGTGGAGTTGTATTATTTTATCAATATTACGAAGACTGGAATTTAAAATCGGCTATTAAGTATTTGAGAAAAAGAATATGGAGGATAGCCATTCCTTATTACACTGGTTCCCGTTTCTATGACAATGGCAAAACGATGGACCTGGTTTAAGCATTGCTTTATCCCGTTTGGGATCCTAATACAAGGGTCTTTATATATATAAAAAAATTGGGTTTCAGATTTACCCCATGTTTCATCATTGTCACCTACATATTTTGCTTACTTTTATTTCGGGCCTAATCTATGTCGGATTGTTAGTAGCAAGTCACTATTCTAATTTACATTTTGAAAATTCACCCTGGTATGATATTTCAGTTCTTGTATATTCAGTTGGAATTGGGGTATCCTTTCTCTGGCTAGGGCACTTATTGTTAATTAATTCATATGCGCCAATTCGTTGGCTTAATTCAATTAGTAGTTGCTCATTTGGTATCTATTTGACTCATCCATTTTTACTAAGTACATACAAATATCTCAATAAAGCGCCTGGTTCAATCTGGGGATATAATTTATACACATTGATTGGCTTTCTTATAGTTTTTATCGGGTCATGGTATCTTTCTTATGTGTTTCGTAAACTGATAAGCTGGATGATAATGATTTATCAAAAAAGTGGTACTCAAAAATTACAATCCTAATAGCCTTGCTACGTTAACATGCAGTTAGCAAAAAGTGAAGTGAGAGCATAAACTTATGAGATTTTCGTCAATGACATGACAAAAGCGAGATGGTCTAAATTGTTGATACAACGAACAAAGGAGCTGTACCTTATATGAAACAAATTTCCCTTCGCCAGTCCCAAAATTCAGATATTGAGACAATTGCTAATTTACGAGCCATTGTACTACGTAATGATTTAACTAGGCTAGGACGGTTCGATGAAGAGAAGGTTCGTCAACGCTTCCGTAATTCATTTGACCCCGTTCACACTTGGATTATTGAGTCGGATTCTTCTTTTGTTGGCTGCGTAGCTCTTAAACCAACGTTAGACGGTTATTTATTGGAACATTTTTATGTTCATCCCAATTACCAAGGTAAAGGGGTCGGCAGTCATGTATTAAAAAAATTGCTTAAACAAAAGGATGTAAAAGGGAAACGTGTAACATTAAATGTCTTACAAGGAAGCTCTGCTAAACGTCTTTATGAACGGTTTGGTTTCAAAGTTGATAGTGAGGATCTCATAGACGTTTACATGTCCTTGCATGTAGAGGAAGATATCAGAACCGACTAAGTATAGTTGTATATAATCAATGTTTCCATTGTCCATTTTTTCCAAAGCATTAAACTGATAGTGGTTCTCATAACTCAATCACAGAGAGGTTTTGATTTGAAATGAATTTTGGAACATTTCCAGTAGTAAAGACTGAACGATTTCTGCTGCGTCAGATGACAATTGAAGATGCACCTGCGGTATTTGAGATTTTTTCTGATGCAGATGTTACAAAAGATATGGGCGAAGACCCCTTTAAAAGTATTGAACAAGCAGAGGATTTAATTCATTTTATGAACAACTTGTTTATTGAAAATAAAGCTATCCGCTGGGGAATTATTAATAAAGAGGATAATACTTTAATTGGGACTTGTGGATACAATGGTTGGGAGATTCATCGAGGTTCACGTGGAGAAATAGCCTATGATCTGGGCAAAAAATATTGGCGAAAAGGTTATATGACTGAAATATTAAAAAGCTTAATTTCCTTTGGCTTTGAAACAATGGGACTGTATCGAATAGAGGCATTTACGAATGTAGATGCTACCCCATCTATAAATTTATTGAAAAAAGCTGGTTTTAATCAAGACGGTGTACTTAGAGGATATTCTTCCTCTCAGGGGGTTTATGTCGATAACCGGTGTTTCTCTCTTTTAAAAAGTGAGTGGAAATAAAAATCTGCAAAGATGGGGGTTTATTGGTGTTTTCTAATGAAAATCTAGAGGTTGGAATAGACTTTGCTTATGATTATAAAGAAAATAAAGTTTACAGAGATAGTTTTAATCAACTAGCAACTTTAGTTTTTGGTATTCATTTTGAAGATTGGTATCAAAAAGGATTCTGGGATGATCGTTATATCTGCCATTCATTCCTCAAAGATCATGAAGTTATTGCCAATGTTTCTGTTAGCAAAATGGACTTAATGATAGAAGGTGTAAATAAAAAAGCGATTCAAATTGGAACGGTTATGACTCATCCCGATTACAGAGGGAAAGGCCTTTCTGGTATATTGATGAGGCATGTTCTCGATATGTACGAGCAAGATTGTGATATCTTCTTCTTATTCGCTAATAGCACTGCAATTGATTTCTATCCAAAGTTTGGATTTGAATCCTTGGGTGAATCACAATTTATACTTAACTATCATCCCATTCCCAATGCTGATATCCGTTTACGCAAGCTGAATTGTTCCAACGAGGAAGACTTGGCATTCATTCAAAGAAGGGTTTTGTCCCGTAGACCTATTTCAGAACAATGTGGTGTTAGCCTTAACCAAGGGCTTTTTATGTTTTATGCAATCAAAGTATTTCCAGAGTCCATCTATTACTCGCAAGAGGATGAGGCCATTATCGTCTATCAACAAGAAGGTCATACACTTCGTCTCTATGATGTAGTTAGCCAAGGTGATGTTAATTTAAACCGATTGCTTAATCATATTGCAAATGAGCAAACAGAATACATTCATTTTCATTTCACACCAGATCAATTCACAGAGAAAGCGCAGCATAAGCTGATGGACAGAAATGAGGATAAGCTCTTTATGAAGGCTAACTTTGCTTTAAATAAAAATTTGAAATTCTGTGTACCTGCGTTAGCGCATGCTTAGAATTGAATCAAAATTGCCTATAAAAAATCCGCCGCAATGGCGGATTTTTGTTTTTCAGCGAAATAACAGGGTTGCGTCGTATTTTATTCAAATATTAGTTGCATTTATAGCTCTTATGAGTCATTTCAATTAATCGGCATCCAAGTATACTTTAGACAGTTAATCTGTTTTGTAGATGAAAGGGAGCGGGAATGAACAATGAGCATTGGCGTTGAATTGGGGAATGGGGAGCCACAACAGACTAAAGTTCGGAACTTATATGCGGCTGTCTGGCGGTGGCATTTTTATGCGGGGATGATTTTTGCGCCATTCTTAGTCATTTTGGCTGTGACGGGTGGAATCTATGTATTCAAACCACAAATTGAGTCCCTCATGTACAAAGATTATTATTATGTGCAGCAAGGACAGCAGCAATTAACGGTACAAGAGCAAATTCAGAAAATGAATGCAGCCTATCCGGAAGCGAAATTGAATAAAGTAAAACCATCGTTTGCACCTAATCGTTCTTCTGAATTCGAAGTGATGAGTGAGGGGAAGTCTTTACTGGTCTATATCAATCCCTACGATGGCCAAGTGTTGGGGGATATTAATCCGGATACGAAGCTCATGCAGCTCATTCGTGAGTTCCATGGGAAGCTGATGATTGGCAAGACCGGTGATCGCATAATTGAATTATCTGCATGTTGGGCGATGATTCTACTCATCACAGGCCTCTACTTATGGTGGCCTAGAGGCAAGCAATCGATCTATGGCATTATTCTTCCACGCATGAATAAAGGAAAACGGACGTTCTGGCGAGATTTGCATGCCGTGACGGCATTCTGGCTATCTCTTTTCATAGCGGCACTGATTGTAACAGGACTGCCATGGTCTGGTTTTATGGGTACCTATATGAATAAAGCAGCTACATACCCTGAAGGCATGTTCTCTTTTGATCAGCGGAAACCGGAGTCTACAGTACCGACCAAGGATGTGGTCAAGAATGTTCCATGGGCCGCGGAGCAGCTTCCTATTCCGAATTCAACTCCAGGCGCAAATGGTTCTATTTCGATCGAGCAAGTGATAAATATTGGTAAAAGCAAAGGGCTCGCCCCCGGTTATCAAATTGCTCTTCCAGCAGGCGAGAAAGGGGTTTACACACTCTATTCGACGACTGCAGATCCGAAGCAGCAAACGACGCTTCATATTGATCAATATAGCGGCAACGTATTGGCAGATCAGCGATTTCAGGATTTCAGTTTCATGGCCAAAGCCATAACTATAGGAATTGCGCTGCACCAAGGTGAGTACTTTGGAGTCACGAATCAGATTATTTGCTTATTGGTTTGCCTGGGTATTATTCTCGTCGCTGCAAGCGGAGTTGTCATGTGGTGGTTAAGAAAACCAGAGGGGAGAGTAGGGGCACCAGCACTGCCAAGAGACTTCAAAATGGTGAAATGGGTAGCGTTGATGACTATTGGATTAGGAATTGTTTTTCCTTTAGTAGGAATTTCTCTCCTTATTGTTCTGATTTTGGATGGGTTAGTTCTTCGAAGAGTACCAGCTTTAAAGAAGATTCTAGGTTAATCAAGTATACATAATTTATTGAAAATTAAGGGATTGAGGCGATATCTTGATGAAACGTATCCGCTGCAAAGTATTATTTTTATGGACTTTACTCATTTCTGTTATACCAAGCTTAACCGTTTCTGCACATGAACACGGGGGAGATTCATCAGCTGAAGGGCTGATGGGTCCTTCGGAGTTAACGATAAATACAAGTATCGTTTCTCTTATATTTGTGGTGTTGGTAGCTGTTGTTCTCATGTTTCATTTAAGATCGAAAGGCGCGTATTTATCTAAAATGACCGGCATGATGGCAGCTATGACAATTGCTATGGTATCAAGCTTAGTTGTGGGGACCATAGCGGGCATTCTCATGACGACATTGTTTGTTCCAACCGTGATTGGGGTTACTTTTGGTATGTTCGTTGGTTACTTATCGGGAAAATCCTTACATATGTTAGCCTCACTTGACGGCATGTTGGCTGGCTTAATGGGAGGAATGATGGGCGCCATGTTAGGCGTTATGGTGATCTCCGATTATCCGACACTTACTATTATTTTCATGGATATCGTGATGGCGGTATCAATGTTGTTTCTGTATAAGCTGTTGGATCACGAAGAAATAGTCAACGCGGAGTAAGTTAATTCGGGCGAGTCTTGCTGTTAACAGACGAAGTTCATAGTTCTGCTACAGGATATTCAAATCCTCGCCACATTCATTGTGAAAAAAATCACATATCTTCTTGCGTTTCGTTTATAATGCCAATATATCGTTAATTGCCACTAGAAATTACGCTATGAAGGGATGGATGGCTATGAATCCAAATGATGAAAATAAACGAATTGTTAAGCAGGAAAAGCGGCTGATTATTCTATGCATCACCGTAGCGGGCATTATGCTGCTGTCTTTATCCAAGTATCTTTTTAAATAATAATTGTTATTCAGCCAAGCTTTTGGAGGGGGAATCATCATGTTATTAGCTAGCTACGATCCAGTCATGTACAGCCGAATGCTAACAGGGCTAACTCTGGCATTCCACATTATTTTCGCTACCATCGGGGTAGGCGTTCCACTTATGATTGCACTTGCGGAGTGGATCGGCATTAGACGCAATGATGAGCATTATCTGCTTATGGCAAGAAGGTGGGCCCGCGGCTTTGTCATTACCGTAGCCGTCGGTGTTGTAACGGGAACCGCAATTGGGCTGCAGCTCAGCCTGCTATGGCCCAGCTTCATGAAAGTAGCCGGTCAGTCGATCGCTATTCCGCTCTTCTTGGAAACTTTCGCCTTCTTCTTTGAAGCGATTTTCCTCGGTATTTACCTCTATACGTGGGATCGCTTCAAGAATAAAATGACACACTTCTGGATGCTCATTCCAGTTGTCATTGGATCATCCGCATCTGCGTTCTTTATTACTGTTGTCAATGCATTCATGAATGCACCAGCAGGTGTGACCGTGATAGATGGCAAAATTACCGATATTTCTCCCTTCGGCGCCATGCTGAGTCCGGCGATGCCGACCAAGGTTTCACATGTACTCATTACTGCTTACCTGACCTGTGCCTTCATTCTAGCCGCTATTTCAGCGTGGTCCTTGCTCAAGGGCCGCAACCATGTGTATTACAAAAAAGCCCTCAAGCTCACCATGATATCAGCTTGCGTATTCCTTCTTTCAAGCGCGATAATAGGAGACTTGTCGGGTAAATACTTGGCGAACTATCAACCTGAGAAGCTGGCCGCGATGGAATGGCATTTCGAAACGTCGAAACAAGCTCCACTGGTCTTCGGAGGTGTCTTGACTGAGGATAACGAGATCAAATATGGAATTAAAATCCCGTACGCACTCAGTATTCTCGCTCATGGGCAGCCTAATGGCGAAGTCATAGGACTTAATGATATTCCGGCTGACGAAACGCCTCCGCTTTGGATTCATTATTTATTCGATTTGAAAATGAGTTTCGTTGCCATGATGGTAGTGGTCGCATTGGCATTCTTATTGTTATTATGGCGCAAAAGATCACTTGTCTATTCGAATAAATGGCTGCTGCGCGGCATCATTCTTGCCGCTCCGCTCGCGATGCTGACGATTGAGCACGGCTGGATCTTCGCAGAGGTTGGTCGCCAACCTTGGATACTTCACGGCATCATGAGAACCACTGAAGGAGCAACGGTTTCGGATCACGTGGATACGATGCTTATCGTCTTCGCACTTCTCTATATTGTTCTTGGATTGACGGCCATTCGGGTGCTAACACGCATGTTCCGCAATAATCGGGCTGAAGATGAAATCGCGGCAAGAGGGATAGAAGGGGGCGACAAGCAATGAGCTATGAAGTAATTGGAATTACTGTGTTATGGGTGTTCCTGTTCGGCTATTTAATTGTAGCTTCTATTGACTTTGGCGCGGGCTTCTTTAGTTACTACAGCACGATTACCGGTAAACGGCACCTGATCAACAATGTGATCGAGCGTTATCTTTCCCCAGTGTGGGAAGTAACCAATGTGTTTCTTGTCTTTTTCTTCGTTGGGTTTGTTGGGTTTTTCCCTGATACGGCATACTATTACGGAACGGCGCTATTACTCCCTGGCAGCGTAGCGATCATCCTGCTAGCTATTAGGGGATCTTACTATGCCTTTAGCAACTACGGAAGCAAGAAGGACAGCCGCTTTTACTTGTTCTTGTACGGGGCAAGCGGACTTCTTATACCAGCTTCGCTTTCAACCGTTTTAACGATTTCCGAAGGCGGCTACATTGCTGTGGACGATAATAATCAGGTAACCTTCCTGTTCAGCAGGCTGTTCACAAGTACTTACTCTTGGACCGTAGTTCTGCTCGCACTTGTGAGCGTGCTCTATATCTCAGCGATGTTCTTGTGTTACTACGCCAATCGGGCGAATGATCGAGGAGCGTTCGAGGTCGTACGGAAATATGCGATCGCCTGGAGCGGTCCGACCATTCTGAGCAGTTTGCTTGTTTTCTTCGCAATCCGAGGACATAATGCGGGACATTTTCAGCGCATGGGGGACTATGCTTGGATGTTCGTTCTATCTTTTATCTGTTTCCTTGTGGCGATTTATCTGGTATGGGCGCGCAAACGGCTGGGCTTGTCATTCATCTTCGTCTTGCTGCAGTTTGGATTTGCCTTCTTCGGTTATGGGGCAGGACATTTGCCTTACATTTTGTATCCCTACTTAACAATCTATGATAATTTCACCAGCGAACCTATGGCGATTGCGTTAATCTCTGTCTTCGTATTGGGCCTGCTGCTGCTTATTCCATCCTTGTATCTTCTTATGCGCCTATTCTTGTTCGATGCCAATTACGTACAGGGCAAGCGGAACAAATGAGATCACGATAATTTTTCCATGAAGGAAAGAAGGGGGTTCATCTATGCTAGAAAATTTTCTTATCTTCGTCGCACCTTTTCTCGTTGTTATTGGCGCCATTGGATTGTTGTTCTGGTTAGGAGGGCGAAGGAGAAGCAGTAATGAGCCATTATAATTCGAAGGAAAGGTGGTCCTTATGAAGAATATGACAAAGTTCAGGGCTTTTGGGCTTATTGCAGGCATCCTTCTGACAAGCTTCTTCATCTTTGCTTTATTTTATTTCCAGAACACAGAGTCAGCAGCCAATGAACCCGTAATGACAGAAAGTGATGGTTATCAAATTGCGACAATTCAAGTCAAGGACGACGGTTTTTATCCAGCAAATATTGAAGTTAAGGCGGGCGTTCCAACAAAGTTGAATTTCAAAAAGCCAAGTGGCTTTACCTGCATCAAAAGCGTAGCTGCTCGCGAATTAGGGTTAGATCTCTATTTGGAAAAAGGGGATAACTTCACAACCTTGCAAGATTTGAAGCCAGGAACCTATAAGTTTCACTGCGGGATGTATATGTACTACGGCACAATTACAGTGAAATGAGCAGCCATCAAGCCTATCAAAAACGCCATGTCCAACGATGTTGGATCATGGCGTTTTGGTTCTATGGCAGACAATTAGGTTGCTTCTTCCATCCGATACCCGATGCCCCAGATGGTTCGGATCATAGACGCAGCGGCAGGTGAATAGAGGTGCAACTTTTCTCGTAATCGCATGATATGGGTATCTACTGTTCTATGATCGCCGCTTTCTTCGTATTTCCATATCTCTTTAAACAGCCTATCACGCGTACAGATTTTGCCGACATTTATAGAAAAATAACGTAACAGTTCATATTCTTTCGAAGTCAGAGAGAGTTCTTGACCATTCACGAGCACTCGACGCGTATGCTGTTCAATGATTAAATTGGCAATAATAAGCTGATCATTAAAATGAGGCTGTTTATCCCAAAATATATCGGGCGTCGTCCTCTTCAAAATCGCTTTGATTCGAAGTATCAACTCTTTGGGACTAAAGGGCTTGCATATATAATCGTCCACACCTGCTTCAAAGCCAAGAATACGATCTGTCTCATCGCTTTTTGCCGTAACCATAATGATGGGTGTTTGTTTAAAACTGCGCAACGTGTGACAAACTTCTAGTCCGCTAAGACCTGGTATAAGCCAATCCATAATAATGAGATCATAATCGCAATCAAGGGCTTTCATCAGTGCTTGTTCTCCGTTGTCTGCCTCGTCAATTATGGCGTGTACACTTTCCAAATACATACGAATTAATTTGCGTGTCCGCTCTTCGTCATCAACAATCAATACTTTATTCGTCAATGGAGTCATAACTTTCACCTCACAGTGTTTCTATTGTATCGCTCAGAACTACGCAATGGCATGACTCGAAGGAGCCATATCCAAGTTAAATCCTTGAACAAATGATGGAGGCTTTGTGAACTTAGGAAATGGATGGCAGTAGGAAACGAATTAAGCTTCCGTTAAGGTTAGCAGCATTCATAGCCCTCAAAAATCATGTTATGATGATAAAATATCAGTTTAGCGTAAGGAGAATTCCTCAATGAATGATGCAATGATTTTACTGGTTGATGATGAGCAATCCATTTTAGAGCTTTTAGAGACAGTACTTCGCAAGGAAGGCTACACAAATATAGATTCAGCCAAAACGGGTGAAGAGGCGCTTGCGGCATGCGAATCCCAAAAATACGATTTAATTGTATTAGACGTAATGCTGCCAGGGCGCAGCGGTATTGAGGTGTGTCCGTTTATTCGGCAAACGACGGATGCGCCAATTTTGTTTCTAACTGCTCGGTCGTCAGACTTTGACAAGCTGACCGGCTTTGCAATTGGCGGAGACGATTATATAACCAAACCGTTTAATCCA
The DNA here is from genome assembly GCF_002027705.1 of Paenibacillus ferrarius. Taxonomy (GTDB): domain Bacteria; phylum Bacillota; class Bacilli; order Paenibacillales; family NBRC-103111; genus Paenibacillus_E; species Paenibacillus_E ferrarius. The sequence continues at coordinate 468,053 of NZ_MBTG01000012.1, forward strand.
CTTGAAGTTGTTGCCCGCATACGTGCGCAGCTGCGGCGATATTACGGTTCGACAAATGCAGCGGCAGTGGGGAAGCATTCCGAAACTGCTCTTCAAAGATCCACGAATGCCTTTGATTACGGACGTTTTAAGCTAGACGAGTTAGCAGGGGAGCTGATCGTAGAGGGACAAGCTGTTTCCTGTCCGGCGCTTGTGTTTCAATTGCTCCTCTTCTTATGCAAAAATCCGAATCGGATATTCAGCAAAAACGAATTGTATGAGAAGGTTTGGGGCGAAGAAGCTTTCAGTGACGATAATACAGTGATGGTACATATTCACCGCATAAGAGAGCGCATCGAAGCAGATCCGTCCAAACCGATATTTATCGTTAACGTCAGAGGCCTTGGCTACAAGCTTGTTAGAAATGAACTGCAGGAACGTTCAGCGCCATGAATATCAAACGCCGGTTAACACTAAAGTTCGTTCTTCAGCTCGCTATCGCAGGGACAGTCGTTCTGCTCATAGCTGGGATTACGCTTTTTTGGATGCTGCAGCGATTTGTTGAAATCAGCATCACGCGTAATTTTGCCAGCGTAGGGTTGGAGCAGCTCGTAGAATCCTCCTGGATTGGAAAGGATGGTATCCAATTTACGCCGAGCTTGCTGGAACAAGTAAAGAAAAATCAAGGCTGGCTGCAAAGCCTTGATGAGAATGGGCATGTAGTAAGCGCCTATAATTCACCCAATGATATACCTAGGCAATACGGGCCAGGCGAGTTGGTCGCTTATTGGACAGGCGTACAACCGTTCCCATACGAACTGGGGGTATGGATTCAACAGAAAAACGGAAGGCTGTATACGCTGGTATATGGGGCTCCTAATCGATTAGATCCTATCTTAAAGCAGGTGAAAGAAGGAGCTTTACCGGTTGCAGACAAACAGTTGGTGCTTCCGGGTGCCTTGGCGGGAGAGATATCAACGGCTCATGCTTTTATTCAATTGATAGATTCAACAGGTCTGGAACTCGTCTCCTATAACAAACCTAATGCAGTGCCATCGCAATATACCGTTCAAGACCTTGCGCTTCGAACATTGTATAGCGAACGCTATGGCTACCGAATGAAAACTTCGTATGATGAGCAGACGGGACGCACGTGGCTAGTTGGGGAACCGAATGACCGGTGGGCTACGAATACGGGCAAAAAACCGTTAATCCCAGAGGAAGCAGAAGTTCTCCTCATTGGTTCAGGTGTCATGTTTGCCGTCTTGTTGGTCTTGTTTATACTGCTCTCACTATGGCAGGCGCATCGCTTTGGGTCGCCAATGCTCCACATGCTGGTATGGCTGGATTCAATCGGAAATGCCGTGTACAAAGAGCCTGTTGATCGCAGAGGACTCCACCCTAGCCGAACGCCAGCAGGCAAATGGCGGCGAAGATACCGGATTTTCGCCGAGGTGATGGTTTCGATCGAAAAGTTGTCCGCTACCTTGCAGAGAGATCAAGCTATGCGGGAGCTGTCAGAGAACTGGCGGGAAGAATGGATTGTGGGCATTACTCATGATTTGAAAACACCGCTGTCCTCGATAACAGGCTATGCCCATTTGCTGGCGGAGCCTGCATATGACTGGTCGCAGGAGGAGGTACGCAAGTTTTCAGCGACCATGCTGGACAAATCGGCCCATATGGATATGCTGATCAACGATCTTGCCATGACATACCGGTTGAAGGCGGGGATTCTTCCTTTGGAGACGATGGAGGTTGAATTGAACGTTTGGCTTGAGCAAACGCTCGTGCAAGCTGCAGCTGATCCTGCTTATGGGAAGCAGCGAATTGTATTTCATGCTGCGCAAACGGATGTCAGGACTCGCTTGTACACCCCTTGGCTGGAACGCGTCGTTAACAATTTAACAGCCAATTCGCTGCTCCATAACCCGTCGGATACGGTTTTGACCGTCTCTCTCTTCGCGAGTGAAGATAACAGCAGCATCACGATTCAATTTGCCGACGATGGCGATGGCATGGATGAAGCGACATTAAGCCGTCTGTTTGAACGTTATTACCGCGGCACAGATACAGCATCCACGTCCAATGGATCTGGTTTGGGCATGGCTATATCCAAAGGGCTGATCGAAGCCATGGGAGGCCGAATTGCTGTTGAGACCAAACTTGGTGAAGGAACCATTATTCGTTTGATATGGAATTGATCAAGTCCGCATACATTGCGGGCTTTTTTAGTTAACGTTGATGCTTCACGTATGAAGACAGCCAATCAAGGGGAATTAAATAATTAAGCTGGAATTAAGGTGCTGTTTTCTCATCAATAAGATTGAGCATATATAATAAATAGCATACAAGGAGAGTGTGAGAGATGAAAAAATGGCTTAATAGACTAGGGAAGACGGTTGTTATCGGGTTGGCAGTTATTCTTGTGCTTCTGGGGTCAGGTGCGATATATGAACAGGTGAGCGTCCGAAAGGATCTCAAATCATATACGCCAAGCGGCAAGCTATACAAAGTGGATGGAAAAAATATGCATTTATATACCGGTGGTCAAGGGGATGTGACGGTCGTATTCGCTTCCGGATGGGGCACAGCCAATCCCTACGTTGATTTTTCCCCGTTGTACGAGAAGCTTGCACCACATGTTAAATTTGCCGTTTACGACCGCTTCGGCTATGGGTACAGCGATACGACGGATAAGAAACGCAACATTGATACAATAACGAATGAAATACACGAGCTGCTGCAAGTATCCGGCCAAAAGCCGCCTTACCTGTTTGTGGGACATTCGCTAGGCTCCCTCGAAACGATCCGTTTTGCACAGAAATACCCGGGCGAGGTAAAGGGCATCGTGATGGTGGATGGCGGAAGTCCGGAATATTACTACAACGATACGGCTCCAGTCCTCGACGGCTTTGGCAAAAAGCTGCTCATAAAAACAGGCGTGATTCGGATGCTTTTTCACTCAGACAGTGTTATTGAAAGCTCACGCTCAATTCGCAACGGCTTGAAGTTCGTGCCGGATGACCTGAAGAAAATTGACCTGACAGCTTCCTTGCTTAAGCTTGAAAATGCAAATATACAGGACGAGCTGCGTCAATTCAAGGTGAATGCCAAGATCGTTGTAGATGACAAAAAGCCTTTCCCATTCCCGCTTACCGTGTTGACATCCGATTATTTAGGGGTTAAGAATGACGAATGGAACAAATACGAAGCGGAATTTACGTCCTGGTCCTTGCAAGCAAAGCAATATGTGGTCAAGGATACCGAGCATTATATTCATCAGTATCGCCCAGATCTCGTTTCAGATGAAATATTGTCTTTGGCTAAGTGAACAAAAAGACTCTTTAGTTGATGTTTATGTGGCCTAAATGCTGGCCAGCGATCGGATTCAAAAACGAATCCAAGGCGACTATTGCAGAGTCGATTAAGGGAAGCCAATAAAGCTGTGAAGCATCTACGATGCTCCAGCTTTATTCTTACGGAGCATTCGAAGGATCTCTAACAAGATCACATTTAAGCTAAACCAGGCGCCTCCAAATGTATATCCTGCGATTACATCACTAGGGTATTGAACATCAAAGAAAATACGGCTGATCCCAACTAGCAAACACAGCATGATGACTAACAATGTTGCAGTGATGTGAACTTTCAAGTTTGCATGATGCCTTACCAGTAAATAGGCTGCAAAACCACAGACTGTTATTGAAATTAATGTCTGCTCACTTGGAAACGTGTAGGGGAATGGATAGATGTTAGATGTAGGTCCACTGCGATGAAACCATGAGCGCAATCCCTCATCCATAGCTTCTCCTCCCACAATAACAATGGTGAATGACATCAATTCAAGCATACGATCTTTACCTTTTAAAACTATCCAAAGCGTGGTAACTATGATTAAAGGGACAAATACGTAATAGGAACCCAATAGGGCGAAACAGTTCATCAAAACGGTCCAATTTGGATCAAACACCTCATGGATGATATAACTTGTGACTTCATCAAATAAAGCAAATTCATTTGCTAAGAAATCTTCGATCAGTCCGATCATCAAGGTTATGAGTGCAGCCAAAGTCACAAATGCAGCAAGCACAATAAACTTCACTTTACCCATGGAGTGAAAGCTACTGATCCCTTTTTCCAGACTGTAAGTAAGCACTTCCTTCATTCGACGTTTATTTTTTAAATATAAATATACCATGATGAAAATGAAAGCCGCGATGATCCCAGCGTAAACTAGATACCGATTAATCGTATGATGATATTGCTCCCATTTCGGACCTAATACTTTCCCCAGTGAAATAAAAACACTCACCCAAATAAAAGCTCCTGTATAAGCAAACCATGCATATTTACGAAAACGAATACGTGTTACGCCAGAGAAGTACCCGGTAAAATGTCGGACACCAGGAATAAAATAGGCTATAATGAGAACTTTATTTCCATACTTTTGAAACCAATATGAGATTTTATCCAGTTTATCGGGACCTAAATGAACATGAGTACCATATTTTTCAAAGAATGGTGTACCTAGTCGAAAACCAATCCAGTACGAAAGGGTCACACCGGTTGATACACCAGCACCTGCTGATAATATACAAAGGAACCAATTTAGCTTTCCTTGAAAAATAAGAAGTCCTGCATAACTCATCATAACTTCCCCAGGAAGCGGTAACGCAAGCATCTCAAGCAATAGGGCAAAGAAGAGAACCCAGTAGCCATTATGTTCTAACCAGCTTGTTAAAAGTAACATTCTCATTGTTTTCTCATCTTCCTCATGTAAAGTCATTGTGAGAATAAAGGATTTGACCAAAACAACAGTTTTATGCAAAGGATAAGGTAATCAAATATGAAATTATCGTTTCTGCTGATAAAAACATGTATGGTAGTGTCGATTTTACTGTTTATCATTACGGCTTGTTCTAAGGTGGATCAAGGTCAAATACAACCTTCAGTACCTACACAAAGTCCAACTTCTACCCAATCACCAAATTCTTCACCTGTACCTACGAATCCGTCAACGAAGCCTGAGATTTCCAAACCATCAATTTCACCGACAGCAAGTCCAATGGTTTCGGCTAAACCGAAGGCTACTAAACCAGCCGTTACGGAAAATGTTATACCCGACCATGTTGTCATTGTTGTAGAAGAAAATCATTCTTATGAGAAATTAATCGGTAATAAAGCAGCGCCCTATATCAATACCTTAGCGGGGCAAGGGGCCTTCTTCACACATTCGTATGCGGTAGCGCATCCCAGTCAACCGAATTATTTCGTCTTATTCTCAGGTTCTAATCAAGGCGTTAAAGATGACTCCTGCGGTCATGTTTTTAAGACAGCTAATTTGGCAAGCGAGTTGGTCAAGGCCGGTTATTCGTTCGCAGGTTACTCAGAGGATTTGCCTAGTACGGGTTCCATGGCTTGTTCAAATCATCAATATGGCCGAAAGCACAGTCCTTGGGTAAGCTTCTCGAATGTTGCCAAAGAGAGTAATGTACCATTTGACCAATTTCCAAAGGATTACAGCAAACTGCCAACGGTGTCTTTTGTCATCCCCAATTTGGATAACGACATGCATGACGGCACCATTTTAGCGGCCGATGATTGGCTGAAAAACCATATAGGTTCTTATGTAGACTGGGCTCAAAGTCATAATAGCTTGCTTATTCTGACCTGGGATGAGGATGATTCTTCCAAAGACAACCATATCCCGACGATCTTTGTTGGGCCAATGATCAAGCCGGCTAACTATGACCAGCATATTACACATTTGAATGTCCTACGAACGTTAGAAGAGTTGTACCAACTTCCTTACTTAGGCGGTACAGCTGAGGTTTCTACGATCCAAGGGATTTGGAAACAGTAAATGAAATTCCATTGGAGAAGCAAATAGGAGGAAAGCTCACTTCATTACGAAATGAATTTGTCCATCCTTATTAATTTGAGCCAAGAAAACATGCTCCAAACATATATTTTTCACCTTCAACACATTCTCCAACCACTCCTTATTTTTACCAATTTCAGAAAGTTGTTTATCCATCATTTTCCCGTCTACAATGCATAAAACAGGTATGTTTTTGGATGGAGACTTGATATTCAAATCCTGGCAAGTAGGAGATTTCTCTGAAGGCTTTTTACTGATTGAAATGGATCCATCCGTCTCAAAATAGGCCATTTCCACGTCTTGCAAGGAGAAAATGCCCTGTTTCCGAAGAAGCATGGCCAAATCGGTTGCCGCTAAGCGTGCTTTCTTTAAGGTTTTAACCTTAAGTTCACCATGATCGATAATTAACGTCGGCTCGCCTTCCAGCAAAGCTCTTCCTTTTAGGCTTTTTAACGAGATGTAATCAGCTGCTAACGCCAATATTGAAAAAGATGAAAGTGCGACTACTCCGGTCCACAAGGATACCGTATGGTTGAATATGATATTTCCGCCTAAAGCTCCGAAAGTTACTCCTGTAACAAAGTCAAAAAATGTCATGAGAGAAAGTAGTTTCTTCCCAATAATTCTTGACCAAATTAATAATGCCGAGAAAGCAATAACTACCCTGAGTAAAGTATCGAGAATTTGCATTAGTTCGCTCCTTGCATCCTGAAAATTGATGAATTTAATATAGTGGCTAAAGTTTTTATTTGTTAATCTTTCCCTTCGGAAAGGGTTATTAGCCGTGTTTTCTCAGATTATTTCATAATTAAAAATTTGGGAGAGCAAGTATTTGCTTTTCTCGCAAGAAAAGAGCAGCTTCCCAGGTCGGATCCCGACTTGGAGGCTGCTCTTGCTTTCGTTAAAGCTCTAGTTAATTTTAAAATGATAATTATAACTGCTAGGCCCATTTGGTGGAATCTGCAGTGAATACTGATGGTTCGGTATCAGTGTGATGGAGTAAGACTGCCCACCAGGAGCAATGTTGCCCTGCGTAAAGAACGGGCTTAAAACCGACGAATTTTTGGTTATATCCTGAATGTAGAACGTTCCGATAGCTCCAGGGGTGTCCACCCAAAATGTAACTGTATGCGTCGTGTTGGCATCATTGGAGAAATTCCAAAAATCAACGATGCTATTGTTAGCCGTGGTGCCATAATTCAAATTATAACTGCTAATGTACGTGTTAGTCGTACTATAACCATTAACATTGGGGTTCTCATAAGTGTCTGCCCACGCTGCTGCCGCACCCGTTAAGAAAAAGGCTAGGGTTGCAACTGAAAGTAAGGGGGCTTTTAACCATTTTTTGTTCATCATCATTAAAACACGCTCCTATTCGTTTTAAATGTATTCAAGTTGAGAGATTGTTACCGCCTTTCTTAAGATTTGGAGATTTCTCTCCTAAATACAATTATATGGGAGCAACGAGATAAATAAATGTGTGTTGTTATGGACTTCATGCTTAATATTACGGTGGCCTAGGCGTTTGCTCCAACAACAGTGAGAAAAGATACAGCTCATAAAACAGGCTTTCCCTAACTGACATTTGTCTATACCATTCAAATGCCATTGCAATACAATGAACTATCTGATAAAAGAAGGGAGAGATTTGAGATGGGTTATGCTGCAGCAGGTAGTTATGGTGGTGTGGGTACGAGTACGGCAATTGTTTTGGTCCTCTTCATTCTTTTGGTCATTATTACCAGCGCATTTGTATGGTAATTCATAACACACCACGATCTTTTTCAGCGAGAGCGTAATATTTTAGAAGATTTAGCCCATTCTTCAACCCGATGGCGTCCTTATTCCTTTGCGAATAGAAATGTTGAAATTATGATGAAAGGGGTGACTGACTATGGGATATGGAGCAGGAGTAGGCAGTAGTTCAGCAGCAGTTTTGGTTCTTTTTATTTTGTTGGTTATTATTACTATGACTTTTGCCATCTAAGACGTCGCAATAGATAAGATAACAGAAAGAGATCCACAGCTTATTGCTGTTGGATCTTTTTCTATTGGAACAATGAAAACCGTAGTTGTTGTATAATTCAGAAGCGCTTGATATAGGGTAAGGGGGTATGGTATATTTTGAAAATAGGTCAACGAAGCGTTTCATGCAGAATGAGCATAACGGGGGGAAGTTCAATTTAATGAAAACAATTTTAATTGTTGATGATGAAGAAAAGATTCGTGAAGTTGTTGCATCCTATTTGCAAATGGAAGGATATCCGACTATTCAGTCCGGTACAGGCCAACAAGCACTTGAACTCGTCCGCGGCGGGAATGTGGATCTTCTTATTTTGGATCTGATGCTTCCGGACATGTCCGGCGAAGATGTATGCAAAGCCATACGGCAGTTTTCTCCTGTACCAGTCATCATGCTAACAGCGAAAGTTTCTGAAGATGACCGTGTACAAGGATTGACACTTGGTGCTGATGATTATGTCGTGAAGCCATTTAGCCCACGCGAATTAACTGCGAGAGTAAAAGCCATTTTACGTCGCACACAAGAGGATACGCTTCTTGCAGAGATCATCGCGTTTCATAATGACGATCTTGTTATTTGGCCCCAAAAGCATGAAGTTTATAAAATTGGGAAACGGATAAGTCTGACTCCAAATGAATATAAATTGCTGCTGATTCTGGCACATCACCCAAACCGAACCTTTACACGGGAGGACTTAGTTGAAAAAGTGCTCGGTTTTGATTTTGAAGGCGATAATCGTTCGATAGATCAGCATGTCAAAAACCTCCGTCAAAAGATAGAAGCCGATCCCAGAAAACCGCAATACATCGTTACGGTCTTTTCCGTGGGTTATCGCTTTACTGGGGGCGAGTCATCATGAAAGGCTTATACGCACGAATTGTTATCGCATTTGTTAGTGTTGCCTCAGGCATTTTACTCATCTCCACGATAGCGTTTATCTTAGAGACACACTATCACTTCTCTTTGTATCAATCTCAAACTATGGATATGAACTCTCCAACCTTTGATGCTCATTTCGAGCAGGCATTAGTACAGTCTGTGCTTTGGTCTGCCATTTTGGGTATTTTGCTCTCTGTTTTGTTAAGTTTTTTTGTCGCAAAGAGGATCACAGCTCCGCTGATACAAATGAAAAAGGTCGCAGAGCGAATGGCGAATGGCGAACTTGAAGCAAGAACGACAGTCAAAGGCAATGACGAGATTGCCGATCTAGGCGGCTCCCTTAATCATCTTGCTGAGCAGTTGATGCAGCAGGAGCAGTTGCGTAAAACGATGACTGCTGATGTGGCACATGAATTAAGAACGCCTCTTGCAACACTTAAAAGCCATATGGAAGCGTTGATTGATGGCGTTTGGCTGCCGACTCCACAGCGCTTAGAGTCTTGTTATGAGGAGATTGAACGTCTACGGTTCCTTGTTGGTGATTTAGAGCAATTAACGGAAATGGACTCCCCGCATTTCAAGCTGAAGCTGCATGAAGAAAATGTTTCAGCCATTGTGCATAGCAATATTGAAGCGATCCGGGCTTCTTATGATCACAAGGGTGTTGCTCTTTTATGGGGAGGTGCAGCCAACGTTAAAGCGACCTTGGATAAGCAGCGCTTAGGTCAAATTATGGTGAACCTTTTAACGAATGCGCTAAAGTTTACGCCCCTAGGAGGGAAAGTATCTGTTGAAGTGAAGCAAGAACAACAAATGGCGCTCATTATGGTATCGGATACTGGGATTGGTATAAATGAAGATGATCTACGTTTTGTATTTGAACGTTTTTACCGTGTAGAGAAATCCCGCGGCCGCAAATCAGGAGGCAGTGGGATTGGATTAACGATTGCCAAGAAATTGGTGGAAGCACATGGAGGGACCATTCGAATAGAAAGTGGTGTTGGTGTAGGAACGACTGTAAAGATACTTATTCCTAAGAATTAGTGCAGCTCTACACAAGATCTACATAAGTACCTTTTATACTAATAGATATAAACAGGAGAGACATGAGGAGGAAATTATGAAGAAAGTTGCCATTTCGATTGTACTTACGGCTGCGCTGTTAACGGCATGCGGCAAATCAGGCGGTTCGATGGACCATAGCGGCATGACACAAGAGGCGGGTTCCACGCAAGCAGGGAATGTCCAAGCTCAGTTCAAGCTTTCTGGTGATAAAACTATGCCAAAGCAAGATACTACGATTACGATAAAAATTCAGGATAAAGACGGTAAATCAATTGATAAATTTGATACCGTACATGAGCAACAGATGCACTTTATCATTGTCAGCAAAGATTTATCTTTCTTTAATCACATTCATCCGGATTATAAAGGAAAAGGAGAATTTACCGTTACAACACAATTCCCGACTGCGGGCGATTTCAAGATGTTCGCCGATATTACTCCAACGGGTATGGGGGCTATGAATAAGAGTCAATGGATAACAGTTCAAGGAGACTTGCCTGTGCAAAAACCCATTGAACCAGATGCCTCATTAACGAAAGTTGTGGATGGTAAGGAAGTAACGCTTTCGATTGATCATCTAATGGCGGGCATGGAGTTAAACTTGAATTTCAATATCAAAGACGCTCAAACTAAGAAGCCAGTAACAGACCTGCAGCCTTACCTTGGAGCAGTTGGGCACGTCGTGATCTTAACCCAAGATGCAGAAAATTATCTGCACGTTCATCCGACAGATGAGAAAGCATCTGGACCAGATGCCAAGTTCATGACGACGTTCCCTCATAGTGGCGTATATAAAATTTGGGGACAGTTTCAGCAAAATGGTAAAGTATTTACAGTCCCTTTTGTGGTCAAAGTACCGTAATCATAGCATTGTGGCTGGTGCATGGTGGTCTGAAACCTGCAAAAGTGCAGGCTTTTTCAAGAAAATCGTGCGAAAAGTGGAAAAGCCTGCGATTATGCAGGCTTTTCCAGCTTATTCATCCTAAAATCAGAAATAGGCAGCGAAAACATGCATAATTGCAGGAATGACTCGATTATTGGCTAAACCACGCTCCAAAAGATGCATAATCGCAGGCTTATAACAAAGTACAACCACACATATCACGGTTGAACTCTAAATCCTTGGAGCAACAGAAAAAGACAGCAATTAAACAAAATAAAAGGACAATGTAGTGAAACATGAAACACCTTTCATTTGATAAATTTGTTGTAACCGATTACAAATCATCTGCTGTACTCGGTTACATACAAATATTGAGAGGATGCGTATAATGATGAAAAGTTTGTTTATTTCCTTGAAAAAAACTAGGTTAATGTCGCTTAGCAAAGGAATTGCGGTACTTTCACTTGCAACTGCATTAACGTTGGCTGCCTCGGCAAGTGCTGCACCAAACATTGATTACCATATTTGGTCATTGCAGCAACCAGACGGATCGACCATTAGTTCATCGACATTGGTTTCGGGATATACCAGTAAATATTTCTACACAGCTTCCGATGGAGGCCAAGCGTTCATGGACCCTAAGACTGGATCTACCACATCGGGTTCATCTCATCCCCGATCTGAGATGAGGGAACAAACGACCAGCGGAAGCAATGCTGCGTGGAATTGGAACGGAACTAACACAATGACTAATCAAGCTGCTGTGACTTTACAGGGTGGCGGTTCGAGTGGTGCAACGACGATTGGACAAATTTTCAACAGTACCGATTCCATCCCGTTGGCCGAATTGGAATATACAGCAACCCCCAACTCAAAAGGCGGCAATTTCAAAGTATTATATGAAGAAGCGAAAGGAGCTGGTACTTACACCGATTTAAGTACCAAAGCTGCTCTGGGCTCAAAGTTTACTTATCAGATGTCGCTTTCGGGTGGCGTAGCGACAATTTCTATTAATGGCTCGCAAGTATTTTCCAAAAAACCTAGTTTCTCAGGGAAAACATTCTATTTCAAATGTGGCGATTACGATCAAACTGCGACATCCGGTTCGGTGAGCACTACGCCATATACAATTGTTGAACTGTATTCCGTCAGCGTAGTGCATAAGTAAAACTAGATAAAAACAACAGGCTGCCAACAGCAATATCGGCAGCCTGTTGTTTGCTAGACAAGAAAGATTTGCTTTAATCAAGCTTATAATCATAGCGAATAAACCCATTGTGGCTAGCAATTTTATCATACAGCGCACGGGCGGTTATGTTGTTATGCCGGGTTTGCCAATAGAGCTTAGAGGCGTTACGTTCACGTGCAGATCGAGCTACCGCTTCAATCAGAGCACGCGCTACCCCATGTCCGCGGGCAGTTTCTTCAACATAAAGGTCTTGAAGATAGCAGGACAAGTCATTGTCCCAAAAAGTAGAATGAAACAAATAATGAGTAATTCCAACTAGTTTTCCTTGCAGATAAGCGCCTAAACCATGAACTCCATCTGCATTCAACAACCGAATCCAAACCTCGTCGTACTTGGAGTCAGGTAGTTCTGTTTCGTAAAAGGCTTTATAGCTACTAGCCAAGACATTCCAGCTTTGTCGGTCTATTTCTCTTAGAGGTGCAATTACAATTGTGGAGGAGTCGGTTAAGTTATCTTTCATAATAGTCATCCTTTCATAGTAAGACGATTAAGCTTATTCGGTAAATTATAGGGATTTATGGATAGCAAGTATAGGTCCAATTTCAATGCCTTCTTCTAGTCCAATCTGCAAAAAATCACTATCCGAATGTATATCGTTTTGGGAGAGGGTGAAAATGAACAGGCTGCCGACAGCAATAGCTCGGCAGCCTGTTCAAGTAACGGAAAGATTTACACACACTTGCAAATGTCAGTTTATCTGTTCGATTGAATAGAACCAATACGAGCACTAGTAATTAAACCCTCGTCAACTCGAAGTAGGCTATTGAAGGCATAAACGGCGGCATTCGCCACTTCGATGTCTTGAGCGCTCGTGCCTCCACTTACACCGATACCACCGATGATTCTGTCTTTACTGACGAATGGGATGCCTCCGCCTAAGATGACAACTCTACCATGATTGGTAGTATTGATACCGAACGATGGAGCACCAGGAAGCGCTGATTGCGCAAGGTTTGCTGTTGGCATTTGCATAGCTACACTAGTCCAAGCTTTGTTCTGGGAAATGTCGATACCACCAATTCGGGCATTGTCCATACGATGGAAAGCGATTAGGTTCGCGCCTTCATCAACGATCGCGATATCGCTGGATAGTCCCATTTGCCGAGCTTTCTGTTCCGCTGCTGCCAGCAATTGTTTGGCTGTTTCTAAGGTTAGTTTGAACATCTCATTCACTCCTCAGGATTTGGATACTCCGTTATTGTATGGCATTCCCCTAGTATGGTGAATTCAAGGGGGGAGGTCAGCGGAAGCCTTTTCTCACCTAAGTGACAGGATTGTTTAGATATACATATTTTTACCCACCTATACATAGGTGCATTATGGTAAATTTAATTTGTATGAGGATAAAATGTGGATTGGGAGAGGTTATCATGTACAATACTATTATTTTTGATGTTGACGGGACGCTAATTGATACAGAAAAAGCTGTTTTAGGTTCACTTCAAAAGATGTTAAAAGCAGACTATAACAGAGATATTGAATTAGATAGTCTGACTTTTGTACTTGGAATCCCAGGAGCAATTTCATTACCAAAGTTGGGTATTCATGATATTAGAAGGGCTAATGACCGATGGAATTACTTTATGAAAGACTTTAGTAGTTCAATTGAAGTATTCAGTGGAATTATTGAATTATTGAATACATTGGATCAGAGAAATACCATTCAAGGTATAGTCACATCGAAGACAGCCGAAGAATTAACGAATGATTTTGTTCCATTTGGTCTTATGAATTATTTGAAATATATTGTCTGTGCAGATGATACTGAGAAACACAAACCTAATCCAGAGCCACTGATGAAGTTTTTAGAGATTTCAGGAGCTGAGCCTACAAAGTCTATCTATATTGGAGATACTATTTACGATTATGAGTGTGCTAGAGATGCAGGAATTGATTTTGGTTTAGCTTTATGGGGCTGTAAAAATCATGAGAAAATCAATGCTAAATATAAGTTCGAAAATCCACAGGATCTAATTAAATTACTGAATATGGCTTAATTAAGGAGCTGTTGTAGTGGCCGAGAACCGCAACATTAATTCACAAGTAAGTTTAATTGCAGAAGAGACTGGTTTAGCTGACATTTCACCTATTGTGCTTAGTAGTGGCGGGAATCTGATCATTCACTTGGCTCCCCATCCGATTGTAGCCCGAGCAGCCACTGTCATTTCAAATGAAGAAGATACAGAGTACGTATACAATATACTTGATCGAGAGTTACGTGTAGCACGTCACCTCCAATCCAAGGGCATCCCTGTGTTATTACCTACCGACCTTATTGATGCAGGTCCGACAAATGTTGGTGGCACATGGATGACATTTTGGGAATATGTTACCCCCGTACCATTACAACCTCCTTCACCCAGTGAAGCTGTAGAAATGGTAAACAGACTTTCGATTGCAATGAAAGAATACTCAGAGGAACTCCCTAGGCTTGGTGTTTGGGAGCGAACATGTCAATCGGCTGTAAGATTGAAGAGTCACTCCGATCAGCGTGTTCAAGCACTTTTAGATGTGTTTGTAAGGGTAGATGAACAGATGCGCTCTGAACCAAGTAGACTGATGCCATGTCATGGAGATGCTCATGCAAGAAACATATTACCAAGCTCTGAAGGCTGGCTCTGGACGGACTTTGAAGATGTATCATTGATGCCCGCCTACTGGGACCTAGCTTCATTCGTTGGTAATCTTGCCTTATTTGGTGGAACCCAAGAGCCGACTTTTAGATATATAGTGGAACATATCGATAATAGCACCGATCTGCAAGCCTTTGGTTTTGCTATTACCGCACGAATAATAATGTCTACATTAGGTAATTTGGATTTTGCCCTTGCAGGCCACGGGGATTTGAAATTTGCAACTAGACAACTAGAACTTGCAGGGGATTTTATACACCAGATAGATCTAATGATGGATGGGAAATAGAGGGTACGATTATACCATCGGGAAACTCGCGTAATAATTAAACTACAATATGAGAAGATTTTGGAGGAAGTATGGCAAACTATGAAGATTTTGCTGCATTAGATATTCGAATTGGTACCATTGTCCAAGCTCAGCCGTTTCTAGAAGCGAGGCAGCCCGCTATTAAGTTAGAGATTGATTTTGGCAGTTTGGGAATTAAATCTTCCTCAGCACAAATAACTGAAAGATACAATCCAGAACAATTACTGGGAAGACAGGTTGTAGGCATTGTCAATTTTCCACCTAAACGTATTGCTGGATTTAAATCTGAAGTATTAGTGCTGGGTGGGGTTCCTGGCGAAGACGATGTTGTTCTCTTGCAACCGGACGTAAAGGTTGCCAATGGTACACCGATAGCCTAATTTAGAGTGCAATGAGAAGCCGGTAATAATATTGCCGGAGATTGCCACTCAAATGCTCGTGAATGTAAGGGACTGATAGATATCCAGGCTCCACTAGTTACTCAATGTCTTCGTAGTCAGTCTTTCAGAAGCTGCATATGCTGCTCTGACCGATTCCTCCCTGATAGATCACTTTGAGCCAATGCTGGACCTGCTCGTAGAGGGACTTATGTTGTCCCATTGTTACGGCTGACTTAAACGCTAAGTTCAACTGAGGTACTAACGTTTAAGGGAAATTTATTTCAATGATGAAGACTAATTGAGTAGCAAAAATTGGAAAAAATTTTTCGTTTTAGTATATACTTAGTGTTGTACTTAGTTCAGAATGATCACCAACTGGAGGGTTGAACTATGAAATTCCTTATGTCAGTCCTAATAATATTGTGCGCAGTAATACCAACCTATTATTATATTAAGTTTCGTGGATGGCAGAATAAATTGTAAAAGTATTTCTCCAAAACCATGAGAATTAATAATCCGGATAGCAGCTCTTTTCTTACCATATTTAAAGTAAAAAATCAAATAACCCTTCTGTGACACGAATAGAAGGGTTATTTGATTTTTTATTTTGCCCATCCCAATAGAGTTGTTAGATTTTAGTATGTCATGGTGTCAAAATTCATTTTTTGAATTCCCTTTACAGGATAGCTACCATTCTGCTAAAATGACCACATTCAATTGTCAACTTAGTATAATTTATTTGGTTGACAATAAAAATTAATGGATGGTGATATTTTGTGATAACGGATTACCAAAGGCTTGCTGTCATGAATAAGAATCACTTATGGCATCCTTTTACTCAAATGAAAGACTACAATAACTCTGATCCACTTATTATTGAACGCGGTGAAGGCATTAAACTGTATGACGTGCAAGGACGCGCTTATTACGATGGTTTTTCCTCTGTCTGGCTCAACGTACATGGACACAACGTGCCGGAGCTTAATCAGGCGATTACAGAACAGTTAGGTCGCGTAGCTCATTCGACTCTTCTTGGAATGGCCAATATACCTGCAATCGAGCTTGCAGAGAAGCTGGTGGCCATCACTCCGGCAGGATTAAACAAAGTGTTTTACTCAGATTCAGGGGCAACCGGTGTCGAGATTGCGATCAAAATGGCCTTTCAATATTGGCATAATCAGGGGATAGGAAGTAAAACGAAATTTATCACGATGAATCAAGCGTACCACGGAGATACAATTGGCGCGGTAAGTGTTGGTGCAATTCCTTTGTATCATGACGTATTCCGCCCGATGTTGTTTCCTTCGCACGTCATTCCATATCCATATGCCTATCGCCATGAAGGCGGTGAGACGAAGGCACTGGAAGCGACGCTAGCTGCACTGCATCATTTGCTCGAAACGCGGGCGGATGAGATTGCGGCTCTCATTGTGGAGCCGATTGTCCAAGGGGCAAGTGGCATCATTGTCATGCCGCATGGCTGTTTGCGTCAGATGGCTGCCATGTGCCGCAAGTATGACGTGCTGCTCATTGCTGACGAAGTGGCAACTGGGTTTGGCCGGACGGGGGCTATGTTCGCTTGTGATCTAGAAGATGTTTCACCAGATCTGATGGTGATAGGGAAGGGGCTGACGGGCGGCTATTTGCCAGTGGCAGCTACGCTTGCGTCTGATGTAGTATACGAAGCGTTCTATGCCGATTACCACGAGCAGAAAACATTTTTCCATGGTCATTCCTACACAGGGAACCCGCTTGGCTGTGCCGTTGCTTTGGCCAGCTTGAAACTGTTTGAAGAGCGCAACATGGTAGAAGGAGTAAGAACAAAGGCAGCTTTCGTCGAGCATAAGCTCGCAGCGCTTAAAGATCGTCCACATGTCGGTGAAATCCGACAAAAGGGACTGATGATCGGAATCGAGCTCGTACGAGATAAGGCTTCCCGTGAGCCGTACGATTGGGCGGAACAAATCGGTGTTCGTACGAGTTTGCGAGCCAGAGAACTTAGTATGCTGACGAGACCGCTCGGCAATGTGATCGTCTTCATCCCTCCGCTTGTCAGCAGTGAAGCTGAGCTGGAAGCGATGATAGATATTCTGGCAGAATCGATAATTAGCGTCACCGAAGGTGGCTCTATTGCATGAACAAAGTAAAAGCTGAACCAATCCGCGGATTGTTTGTGACAGGGACGGACACCGGTGTTGGGAAGACGGTTATAACGGCAGCCATTACCGCTATGCTCCGCGCTGAAGGGCTGAATGCCGGCGTCTGGAAGCCGATTCAGAGCGGTGCACCTCTTGGAAGCGGACTTACGGATGCAGAGCGGCTGCTCAAAAGCACAGGAATCAACGAACGGCCCGAGGCCATCTCGCCTTTTACATTTGAAGCTCCACTCACGCCGCTGCTTGCCGCCAAGCAAGCTGGAGTGACGCTTACGCTGGGGGAGCTAATCGCCTCTGGTGAACCGCTAGCTGAACGTTACGAGGCAATGCTCATCGAAGGCGCAGGCGGCGTCGCTGTACCACTGACTGATGACACCCTCATGGTGGATTTCATATCGGCGCTTCGAATACCTGCGCTAATTGTAGCTCGATCTAGTCTCGGGACGATTAACCACACACTTCTGACGGTTTCATTCCTTCGGCATCGCGGTATCCCAATTGTTGGCGTCATACTGAACGATGGTGAATTAACGGAGCTGCAGGAAGATCCAAGTGTTGCCACGAATGCTCAACTAATTGAACAATACAGCGGGCTAAAGGTTCTTGGTCGGTTTCCTTGTTTGCACACTGAAGCGACTTCTGAAACGTTGATACATACCGTACGAAAAGCAATACAATTCGCGCCTATCAGAGAGGCATTAGCAGTTCAACCTATGGGAGGATGATGGATATGAAAATCATTGCAGCGCAAATGGATTGGCAATCGCTTGCGGAGAAAGCATTGCACGGAGAATGTTTATCTTTAGAGGAAGGGCTCGCCGTGCTCGAAGCCGATAATGATGAGGTACTGCTGCTCATGCAGGCTGCGTTTAAGGTGAGAAACCATTTTTACGGTAAAAAAGTGAAGCTGAATATGATCATCAACGCCAAAAGCGGCCTATGTCCCGAGGACTGCGGTTACTGCTCGCAATCGATCGTTTCGACGGCTCCGGTTCAAAAATACACCCTGCTTGATAAAGACACATTGCTTGCAGGTGCTCGAGAAGCGTTGGCACGCAAAGCCGGCACCTATTGCATTGTAGCGGCTGGGAAAGGACCGACAGACAAGGAACTTAGTCAAGTGGTGGACGCGGTTAAAGAAATTCGTCAAACAATGCCGCTAAAAATTTGCGCATGTCTGGGCATTCTCAATGACGATCAAGCCAAACGCCTTGCTGAAGCTGGCGTACATCGATACAACCACAATTTGAACACCAGTAAAGCCAACTACCCAGCTATCACGTCGACCCATAGCTATGATCAACGTGTTGAAACTGTCGAGAAAGTAAAGACACATGGCATGTCCCCGTGCTCTGGTGTCATTATTGGCATGGGCGAGACCAATCAAGAAATTATTGAAATGGCCTATGCACTCCGCGAACTGGATAGCGATTCGATTCCGATTAATTTCCTGAATGCGATACCGGGAACACCTCTAGTACATGCTGGCCGCACGCCGTCGATGAAAGCGTTGAAAGTACTAGCATTATTTCGTTTCATTTGTCCGTCAAAAGAAATTCGCGTCGCAGGCGGTCGTGAAGTCAATCTCCGTACACTGCAGCCGTTGTCACTGTTCGCTGCTAATTCACTCTTTGTTGGTGATTATTTAACGACAGCAGGCCAAGAGATATCCGCTGATTATCAAATGATTGAGGATTTGGGCTTTGAGATTGAATTAAATGCCCTATAAGGCGGTGCAAACTATGAATTGGATGGAAAAAGAACTAGAACGATTGGCTGATGTTTCGTTGGAGCGTTCCTTGCGTGCCGACAGACGAGTCCCTGGATTTCCTGGCTATACGGCGCGCGGAGAACGAAGACTTCTCAACATGTCCTCCAATGACTACCTTGGACTTTCTCAACATCCTGCCATACTTGAAGCGATGCGCGAGGCACTGCTTACGGAAGGAGCTGGCTCAGGTGCCTCGCGCCATGTGACAGGCAACCTGCTGCCTTATGGTCGTCTTGAAGAAGCACTGGCCGATTGGCAAAACTGTGAAGCTGCTCTCGTTTTTGCTAATGGATATATGGCTAATTCAGGGGTAATTAATGCTCTTGTAAGCCGAGGAGATGCTGTTTTCAGCGATCAGTTGAACCATGCGAGCATTGTAGACGGCATCGTATTGAGCCGTGCGGAGCATGCCCGCTACCGTCATAATGATATGGAACATTTGCGCTCACTATTAAATAAATACCGTGATAAACGCCGTAAGCTGATCGTTACAGATGCTGTTTTCTCCATGGATGGCGACCAAGCGCCATTGCGAGAACTTATTGCGCTCAAGCGTGAGTACGGAGCGATGCTGATGGTGGATGAGGCACATAGCGGGGGAATCTATGGGAGGCGAGGGGAGGGACTGTGCCATGAACTAGGGCTGCTAAATGATGTCGATATTCATATGGGAACATTCAGCAAATCGTTCGGTCTCTACGGCGCTTATATTTGTGGAAGCCGCACGCTCATTCGATGGCTGGTGAACAAGGCTAGACCGCTCATTTATTCAACAGCCTTGCCTCCATCGCTCATAGCTGGTATAAGCAAGGCGTTAAGTTTGGTGCAAGAGGAGCATTGGCGCCGACAAAGGCTTCATGCAGCAAGCCAGTTATTCCGGTCTTCGCTTCGCGACGACGGGTTTCATATCGGTACCGGCAACTCCCCTATAGTGCCACTGATCGTAGGAGATAACGATAGAGCCCTTCAGTTTAGTGAAGCACTTGAAGTGGAAGGGATTGCAGCGGTTGCCATTCGTCCACCTACTGTACCTGATTCCACAGCGCGGATTCGCTTCTCCTTGTCAACTGCACATACCGATAAGGAGCTGGCCGATGCTGTCTTGTTAATTCGTAATGTCGGGCTTCAATTAGGGGTGCTTAGTCCATGAATTCATCGATGATTTCAAGAGGGTCAAGCAGCACGATCTTGTGGCTGAGCGGATGGAGCATGCCGGATACGGTTTTCGATCGGATTCGCTTGTTACTACCCGAGTATCATCATCTTTCTGTAGATTACAGTGAGGCCGAAACGCCAGAGAAAATGCTGCTCCAGACTGAAATAGCTGTGGAAAATTATCTTAGGACTAGCGCTTTACACGGTCCGCTATTAATCGGAGGTTGGTCGCTCGGCGCCTTGCTGGCACTGAGGCTAGCGGCCAAAGGGTTCGGTGATGGTCTTGTGTTGTTCGCAGCTACGGCTCGCTTTACTCGCTCCAAAGAAGAGGGTAACCGTGGTTGGCAAGATGTTTACGTTAGGAAAATGATGACAGGGGTCGTACAAGATCGACTGGCCGTTGAAACAAAGTTCCGACAACTTATGTTCACAGAGGCTGAATGGGAGGCCCATCTGGGAGAAAGCCTTCCCCCCATAGGCAGCTGGGCAACCCCAGCGCTAATCGCGGGTCTTCAGATTTTGCGAAGTGAAGAAATCTTGTCTCAACTGCTGAATATCTATTGTCCGGTTCTTCTTGTCCACGGAACGGAGGATCGGATTTGTCCTTACGGAGCAGTGTCGGAGCTTTTGGCGCAATTACCTAAAGCAAAGCTGCTTCCAATACATGCCTGTGGGCATGTGCCGTTCTTGGGAAGGGAAGAGCGTATAGCTGATGAACTGAGGAGATGGTGGCATGAGCAGTAGAATATATGAGATTCGACGTCAATTTAACCGAAGTGCACATTCCTATGACGCTCACGCTCATGTTCAGCGTACGATGTCAGACCAGCTTGCACACTCATTCATTGGGATGAAGAAGAAAGATATCATGGACAGACAGAGCATCCTTGAAATTGGCTGTGGTACGGGAACTCTGACTGAAATTCTAATAAAAGAATGGCCCAGTGCGAGTATTACTGCAATTGATATCGCACCCGCAATGATCACATTGGCTGAACAACGTGTTCTATCACCTAAAGCTACAAATACCGGCACCAACACAATGGATCTTTTACGCTTTCTTAATGCTGATATTGAGGTGTGGGCGCCTAACGCTCCAACAGCCTCGTTTGATCTCATCGTCTCCAACGCCTGCTTTCAATGGCTGAGCAATCCTAGGCAAACACTAGGTCAACTTCGGCGGTTGCTTCGTGCTGGAGGCTTGCTCATATTCACGACATTTGGGCCTGACACATTCTGCGAGCTGCATAAGGCATTTGATGAAGTTTATCGAGCCGAAGGAATGGAGCCTCAGCGACATGGACTAACGTTTCGAACGACAGCCGAGTGGAATGGATTGCTCGCGGAATCAGGATTTTCAACTATCCAAAATGAACGTTTGATTCAAATAGAAAAGTACACTTCAACAAGAGATTTTCTTCTTGCGGTCAAAGGGATGGGAGCAAGCACTTCAGAAGCTGTTGCTATGGAGGGCCTCAGCTCTCGACGCCTGTTTGCCAGCATGTATAAAGAATACGAGGCTAAGTTCAGCGTGCAGGGAGGCGTTGCTGCCAGCTATGATCTCCTTTTAATCCAAGCATCGGTAGATTGATAGGCAGGTAGGTAAATAGGTAGGTCGCGCTCATATGTACGAATTAATCATACCCCGCAACTTGTAGCGTTTTCTTTATCGGGTCCAATTTAAAGCTATTTACTGTCGTAACCCTGCAGTTAAGAAAAGCAGAGAATTCCAGATGAAATTCAAGATAGCGAAAGGAATAAGGGTATGAATACGTTTCCGATTTGATTTTCTCAACGTATTGCCGCCATTTTCATTTCATATCTCATTTTACATTTTCTGCAAGTGAGCGTAATATTCAATGCATCAACTAAATATTGTTCCATAATCGCTGAATTCTGATAAGGAACGGGGGAACCAAAGACGCAGCCATTCCAAAAAATGGTGATCGTACGGGGTGAATCCCACTTGCAAAAAGCTTTGTTTGCAATGGGGTAGGGCAATCTCGCTGCCCGAATCCGACAGCTAACCTCGTAAGCGTAGAATGAGAGAGGATGACCGCCATGATCAATCGAATCGAAAAATTGGAGCTCGAGATTCCCGCTAAGAACAAAGATATTACCCTCTATGCTAAACACGTGATCAAGTCATTGGAAGATTTCGAAGATAATCACCGCAAACTGGTCGCCGCACAAGCTATAGCTGGTATTAGACCTATCGGAGAGCAAGAAGTTGCGTTCTACGAAACAGTAAGACAGATGAAAGAACAAATTGTCTCAACACTCGTGCAGACGATCGATGATCTGAGGCACAAGGGCGACAAACATCATGAGAAACACTTCCCAGACGGAGTAGAATAATGTAATATTTGGATATCACACGTCTTGAGGAGTTGTTTATTTGTCTAGAAGGGGAACTGGTGTTGTATTTTGCTTTCTTGCAGCTTTTTTATTAGCCATACAATATCTAAGTGCAGCGATATTTGGCTCAAATGTTAGCTCATGGAGCCCACAATTATTTCAAGACATGCTTTATTCTGTGGGTGACTATCCAGTAACACTGAGCAAATTTTCCCTTTTTGTAGGAATAGGTTATATAATATGGGCTGAGGTTGACGAGTATATTAGATTGCACAAACCGCAAAGCAAGAAGTGATGCTTAACAGAGTTGCTGCTTTCAAAGCCAGAGCAAGCGACCCTATCGGCAAGGTAATGACTCACCTATTCAGGAAAACCTGCGAAAATGGTTACTACTCAGGACTCCGAGTAAAAAAGCTGAAATCACCAGCGTAAGCCAATTTCAGTGATGTAAGAATAGGATGATTTTGTTTAATCAACGTGGAGATAAAGCTTCGGATGGTCGCAAAGAAGCCCGGGGTCGTTTCCGAACGAAAACAGCCGGATATTTTCCGCTTAACGGCAATCATGCGAAGATCACGTTCGGCTTGGTTATTATCAAAGGGAATATTGGCATCTCGAAGATACCCCAAGATACTTTCCTTGTGGTCACGGAATCGTGCCCAAAGATTTGCGGCCTTACTCTTACGCGGTTTTCCCCTGCGCCCTGATTGGAGCAGGGGCTCCTTTTCGAGCTCGACCTTTCCCATCTCTAGAATCATCTCATACCGTCGTTCGTAGTTGCCGATGGCTGTTTCGGTAAGTGGCCTACCTAATTTTCTGGTCTTGCGGGTGATGGACCAGCTTGTATGCAGCAGTGTGAGCATAGCGCTGGCCCATCGATGCCCGTCATATTCCTCAATCCCTTTGCACTCCCGAGATAAATGGGCATTGCATAAGGCATGTTTGAAGGTAAAGTCTTTATCCTGTTTAAAATACGGCCCATAAAAGTCGTGGATCACTGTACCCGTATAGGAAGGCAGTACGTTTAGCGACTTCATCCCCGCGGTTCCGCGGCTAGAATGGACACCAAGCAAGGTCCAGTTCTTCGTACTGTTCACATGAACCCAGTGTCCCTCTTTGTCTACATGCACGCCCGTTTCATCGGCATGGATTACGGGACTGGCAAGGAGATTATGACGAATGACCTCTTCGTAGGGAAGTAAGCTTTCAGCCATTTTACGGATACTTGAAAGAAGTGTTGCCTGACTTGGCCGACACCCCGTCAACACATGAAGAAGATCGGTTGTGCGAGCAAGCGGGAGCATTTGGTGCGTATGCAAATAAGCGGCTACAGCAGTGAACCGCTCACCGTATTGGGCACGTGCATGGACGCCTTTAGGGAAGATGCCTTTCTGCAAGGTGTGGCAACATGGGCACTTTTTCTTCTCGGCTCGGTGCTCCGTCACCTCCATGACAGGAACAGGGATGTCAAAAACCTGTCGACGCTCATACCCTAGACATGCGACGTCCTCAAGTGAGACCGCACAGTTCTCACAGACTAAAACCGGATGAATAATGGTTGTAGTGGGATCGTCTATGCAAGAAAGGGTATGCCCTTTATGGCCGACAGGTCCTCCCTTTTTTCCGCCGGACTTCCGGTGATTCTTAGGTTCACGCTTCAGGTCACTAGACGGCGGCCA